>NZ_CM135809.1:897500-2357500 GCF_048538155.2 Paracoccus sp. T5 | reverse complement strand
ATGCCTTGGCAGTAAGAGGCGATGAAGGACGTGATACTCTGCGATAAGCCATGGGGAGCTGAGAATAAGCTTTGATCCATGGATTTCCGAATGGGGAAACCCACCTGAAACTTGATTGTTGTTGCCCTCGGGCAGTCAACAGTTGGGTTAACCAGGTATCTTTTACCTGAATACATAGGGTTTAAGAAGCGAACCCGGGGAACTGAAACATCTAAGTACCCGGAGGAAAGGAAATCAACAGATACTCCGCTAGTAGTGGCGAGCGAACGCGGACCAGCCGAGCCTTGAGAGTGACGAGAACAGATTGGAAAGTCTGGCCATAGCGGGTGACAGCCCCGTATCGGAAGCTCGATGGGACATATTAAGTAGGGCGGGACACGTGAAATCCTGTCTGAAGATCGGGGGACCACCCTCGAAGGCTAAGTACTCCTTACTGACCGATAGCGAACCAGTACCGTGAGGGAAAGGTGAAAAGCACCCCGACGAGGGGAGTGAAACAGTTTCTGAAACCGGACGCCTACAAGCAGTCGGAGCCCCCTTGAGGGGTGACGGCGTACCTTTTGTATAATGGGTCAACGACTTGGTCTGTCTAGCAAGCTTAAGCCGTTAGGTGTAGGCGCAGCGAAAGCGAGTGTTAAATGCGCGACTTTAGTTAGACGGATCAGACCCGAAACCGAGTGATCTAGGCATGAGCAGGATGAAGGTACGGTAACACGTACTGGAGGTCCGAACCCACACCTGTTGAAAAAGGTCGGGATGACTTGTGCCTAGGGGTGAAAGGCCAATCAAACTCGGAGATAGCTGGTTCTCCGCGAAAGCTATTTAGGTAGCGCCTCGGATGTATTCCTTGGGGGGTAGAGCACTGCATGGATGATGGGGGCCCACAGCCTTACTGAGTCTAAGCAAACTCCGAATACCCAAGAGAACTGTCCGGGAGACACACGGCGGGTGCTAACGTCCGTCGTGGAGAGGGAAACAACCCTGACCAACAGCTAAGGCCCCCAATTCGTGGCTAAGTGGGAAAGCATGTGAGACTTCCAAAACAACCAGGAGGTTGGCTTAGAAGCAGCCATCCTTTAAAGATAGCGTAACAGCTCACTGGTCTAATCAAGAGGTCTTGCGGCGAAGATGTAACGGGGCTCAAGCCACGAGCCGAAGCTTTGGATGCACCTTAGGGTGCGTGGTAGCGGAGCGTTCTGTGATATAGAACGCTGCCTCTTTTGATCCTCACGGATCAACGGAGGCAATGTTCTGACTGTGAAGCCGGGCCGTGAGGCATCCGGTGGAGTGATCAGAAGTGAGAATGTTGACATGAGTAGCGACAAACAGGGTGAGAGACCCTGTCGCCGAAAGTCCAAGGGTTCCTGCTTAAAGCTAATCTGAGCAGGGTAAGCCGGCCCCTAAGGCGAGGCCGAAAGGCGTAGTCGATGGGAACCAGGTTAATATTCCTGGGCCAGGAGATGGTGACGGATCCCGAGGGTAGTTCGATCTTAACGGATTGATCGGGCTGCTTAGGGGTCCCTGGAAATAGCCCTCCACAAGACCGTACCCGAAACCGACACAGGTGGACTGGTAGAGAATACCAAGGCGCTTGAGAGAACCACATTTAAGGAACTCGGCAAAATACCTCCGTAAGTTCGCGAGAAGGAGGCCCGGTTTTTGCGCAAGCAGAGGCCGGGGGCACAAACCAGGGGGTGGCGACTGTTTACTAAAAACACAGGGCTCTGCGAAGCCGTAAGGCGACGTATAGGGTCTGACGCCTGCCCGGTGCCGGAAGGTTAAAAGGAGATGTGCAAGCATTGAATTGAAGCCCCGGTAAACGGCGGCCGTAACTATAACGGTCCTAAGGTAGCGAAATTCCTTGTCGGGTAAGTTCCGACCTGCACGAATGGCGTAACGACTTCCCCGCTGTCTCAAATGTGGACTCAGCGAAATTGAATTGTCTGTGAAGATGCAGACTTCCCGCGGTTAGACGGAAAGACCCCATGCACCTTTACTACAACTTCGCACTGGCATCAGGATTGCGATGTGCAGGATAGGCGGTAGGCTTTGAAGCGGGGACGCTAGTCCTCGTGGAGCCATCCTTGAGATACCGCCCTTCGCACTCTTGATGTCTAACCGCGGCCCGTTATCCGGGTCCGGGACCCTGCGTGGTGGGTAGTTTGACTGGGGCGGTCGCCTCCCAAACAGTAACGGAGGCGCGCGAAGGTTGGCTCAGACCGGTCGGAAATCGGTCGTTGAGTGCAATGGCAGAAGCCAGCCTGACTGCAAGACTGACAAGTCGAGCAGAGACGAAAGTCGGCCATAGTGATCCGGTGGTCCCGAGTGGAAGGGCCATCGCTCAACGGATAAAAGGTACGCTGGGGATAACAGGCTGATGATGCCCAAGAGTCCATATCGACGGCATCGTTTGGCACCTCGATGTCGGCTCATCTCATCCTGGGGCTGGAGCAGGTCCCAAGGGTATGGCTGTTCGCCATTTAAAGAGGTACGTGAGCTGGGTTTAGAACGTCGTGAGACAGTTCGGTCCCTATCTGCCGTGGGTGTTGGAGACTTGAGAGGAGCTGCCCCTAGTACGAGAGGACCGGGGTGGACGTTCCACTGGTGGACCAGTTGTCGTGCCAACGGCAGTGCTGGGTAGCTATGAACGGACAGGATAAACGCTGAAGGCATCTAAGCGTGAAGCCCCCCTCAAAACAAGGTCTCCCTTGAGAGCCGTGGAAGACCACCACGTCGATAGGCCGGAGATGTAAGTGCAGCAATGCATTCAGTTGACCGGTACTAATGGCTCGATAGGCTTGATTTGATCCGGAAGAAGACAGACTGTCTTCCTCCCATGCATCCTTGGACAACAAAAACCCCGAAAGGGGCGACGCTGAGCGTGTCTTTCCCGGTCTGGTGGCCCTAGCGCGAGCAAAACACCCGATCCCATCCCGAACTCGGCCGTTAAGTGCCGCTGCGCCAATGGTACTGCGTCTCAAGACGTGGGAGAGTAGGTCACCGCCAGACCTGGTAAGACACGCAAATATCTCTCTGATAACGATGAAAACCCGATCAGGACAAAACTGGCGCGGGGTAGAGCAGCCCGGTAGCTCGTCAGGCTCATAACCTGAAGGCCGCAGGTTCAAATCCTGCCCCCGCAACCAACGAAATCTGCAACAACGACAAGCCAGCGCCCCAAGGGGCGCTTTCTCGCATTGGACCAGCAGGTTGCAGGAGCTGTGCGGCCTCGCTGTGCAGCTCGATCCGCGCCTTGTCCGTGGCGCCATCCTCCGGCGTCTCCTTCAGGAGCCGCTCGACCTCAGCCGCGAACTGGGCCGCGAAACTCGTCGTCATCAGGCCTTGGCGCAGGCGCGCCAGCACCCGCGTCTCCAGCTTCTCGCGCGTGATCGTGCGGCTGTTGCCGCACTCCTGCTTGCCTTGTGTCTTGCGACGATAGCAGCCGTAGCGGTCCTTGCCGGTGATCGTGTAGCCGCCGCCGCAGCAGCCGCAGGTGACGAGGCCGTTCAGCAGGTAGCGCGCGCGGTGGCTGTCGTTCAGCGGCGACGTCTTGCCCGCGTACTGCGCATGCGTCTCCTCCAGCCGGTCCTGCACCTTGTTCCAGATGTCGTCGGACACGATCGCCGGCTCAGGAACCTCTTAGTAGACGATGTCGTCCGCGTCCGCCGGCCGGGAGATCCGGTTGCCGGTGTCCGCGTTGCGAAGGAAGCGGTTCCGTCCATAGACGAGGATGCCGACATAGGCCTCGTTGCGCAGCATGCCGTCACGCTTTCTGGCGTTGCCGCGGATGGTGCTGTCGTTCCACTTGCCTCCGGAGGGGGAGGGGATGCCATCCTCGTTCAGGCGGGCGGCGATATGGCGCGGCGAGAGGCCGTCGGCGTAGCCCTCGAAGATCCGGCGCACGATCGACGCGCGCTCGGGCACGATCTCCCGGTTGAGGCCTTGGCGCTCCGCGCGATCCGGTAGCCGTAGGCCAGCCCCGCCGTGACGCGGCCTTCCCTAGTGGTGCCGATCTGGCCACGGCGCGTCTTGTCCGCCGTCTCCCGGGACTGGTGCTCGGCAATGGCGCCGAGGAACGGGATGAGCTTCCAGTCAAAGCGCCCCCCGTTCGACGCATAGAGGTCGATGCCGCGGCCTTCGAACCACTCGGAGATCACGCTGATGTCGGCGGCCCGCCGGCCGATGCGCTCGATCCCCTCGACGATCACCGCTGCGATGTCGCCCTGCGCCGCACGCGCCTTCATTGCTGTGAGGCCCGGGCGCGAGCGGGGCTCAGATGGGTATTCGGGTCGCCTTACGCCGACCGATCCGCGGCATGATGGGGGCTCTATCTGCAACCTGGAGCAAAGTCATGTCGCAACAGCACTTCGCCGGCCTTGATATCTCCGTCAAGGAGACCGCCATCTGCATCGTCGACCAGCAGGGCAAAGTCGTTCATCGTGCCTCTGTCGAAAGCGACCCTGTCGTTATCCGAGAGCACCTGCTCGACCTCGGCCTTGCCTTTGGGAGGGTCGGCCTCGAGGCCGGGCCCCTCTCGTCCTGGCTCTACGCGGGGCTGGTCGATGGTGGTCTCCCGGCGATCCTTGTCGAGACCCGTCACATGCACGCCGCCCTGTCGGCCCGGATCAACAAAACCGACCGCAACGATGCACTGGGCATTGCGCAGATGATGCGCGCGGGCCTGTTCAAGCCGGTCCATGTGAAGTCCCCGGCCAGCCAGCAGCGCAGACTGCTGCTGACCTCGCGCAAGCTGTTGCAGCGCAAGGCCTACGACATAGAGAACGATCTGCGCGGGCAAGTGCGCACCTTTGGCTTGAAGATCGGCGTCGTGGGCGCGGCAAGCTTCGACGCGCGGGTTCGCGAGCTCGTCGATGACCATTCCGCAATCGCAGCCGTTGTCATTCCGCTGCTACTGGCCCGCGAAGCGCTGCGGACGCAGCTTGCCAGACTTCACAAGCTGCTCCTCGACACCGTTCGTGTTGATCCCATATGTCGCCGCCTGATGACAGCGCCCGGCGTGGGCCCGGTGGTCGCGCTCACCTACCGCGCCTGCGTCGACAACCCGGCACGCTTCAGCCGATCAAAGAACGTGGGTGCCCACTACGGCCTGACGCCAAGGCTTTACCAGTCCGGCGAGGTCAGCCGGACAGGCCGCGTCTCGCGATGTGGCGATGCCATGATGCGTGCTGCTCTTTATGAAGCAGCGCTCGTCTTGCTGACCAGCCCGCGCGGCCGCTGGAACTCCCTCAAGGCTTGGGGCATGGGCGTGGCGCGGCGCCGGGGCATCCAGAAGGCGGTCGTGGCTGTCGCTCGCAAGCTGGCCATAGTGCTCCATCGTATGTGGCGGGACGGCACGCAGTTCCGCTGGAGCGCTGCCCAAACTGTTTAACCGAACCGACACCTTATCGAAATCTCGAGCTCCTCCGTCGCAGGAGGTCCCTGCGGGGACGACGGGAGCGGGCGAGACCGAGGAAACTCAAGCAGCAGTCCGACTGACTGATTGCGCGGCTCAGATGGCTCCGCCCACTTCCTCTGATCCCATCATGAGGCGGCAGCAAAGCCGACCTCGGAGAGAAGCAAGAGCTCCGCAGGCCTGACCTTCGGACCGTCGCACAGGCTCAGCAAGTGGAGTTGACACATGACCCCCGAATAGAGAAGAAGTTTCCCCGGGCCGCCTCCGTCAGGATCAGTTTGTCCAGCGTCAGGTCTGACACCGCACGCCTGAGCCGTTCATTCTCCTGCTGAAGGCGCTTCAGCTCTTTCAGCTGGTCTACGCCCATTCCGCCATATTGCTTGCGCCAGCGGTAATAGGTCTGTTCGACAACACCAAACCGCCTGATCGCATCAAGACGGGACAGACCTTGCCCCATCAGAACCTCAACCTGACGCAACTTCGAGACAATCTCCTCCGGCTTCGGTCGCTTGTTGGCCATTCTCGATCCTCCGTTTCCTAAACATAACGGCGGTCCACTTCAGTGGGGGAGGATCAACCGGCTCGCCCTGGATCGAGATGCCCGCGAGGTATGCTCCGCCCACCACCTGTTACAACGGCTCCGTTCGCTGGCGAAAGGCGTGGATTTGGGACCGATTTTTCCGAGCGGTTGCAGAAGCTTGCGACGGTGACGTCGTCATGATCGAATCGACCTGTGTCCGTGTTCACCTGCACGGAGCCACGGGAAAAAGGGGGGTGGAGACGATGGCGGCATGGGACGTTCCCGAGGTGGCCTCACCAGCAAGATCCACGCCCTCGTCGACGCGGAGGGTAGCCCTGTCATCCTGCGCCTGACCGGCGGCCAAGTTGCGGATTGCACCCAAGGCGAAGTTCTGATCGACAGCATCGGCGAAGGCGACATTCTTCTGGCCGACAAGGGATACGACACCGACGCGATCCGGGCAAAGGCGGCGGAACGTAAGGCTTGGGCCTAATATCCCGCCGGAAACGAACCGCAAGGGCTTCTTCGCCTTCTCGGGTTGGGATTACCGGAAGAGAAACCTCGTGGAGCGGTTTTTCTACCGAATCAAGTAGTTCCGCGGGATCGCAACGCGATATGACAAGGATCCAGCCAACTTCCTCGCCGCCCTCAAACTCATCGTGGCCAGGATGTGGTGCCAGAGCTTACGGGTCGACGCCCTCGTTTGCCGACGTCGCCAGCGGCACCTGATAGGTCTGTTGCAGCGCATCGAGCGCGCGCAGCACTTCGGCAAAGTTGCGGCCGACCGCCCATCTGTTCTTCAACGCCGGCGTCGAAGCGGGACAAATCCTGTTCATCGTGGCGCTTCTCATCGCCACGTCAGCGCCCAAAGCCATCGCCCCGCGCCCGAGCATGATTTTGTATCAACGTAGTGGAAGGCTTCGCAGCAAGGCAGCCGGCAAGCCTTTGACGAGCGCGCAGAACGTCAGGATCTACCACGCCGACAGCCGAGGCCATCACAAGCAGTTCCATCGCCGCGCGCAGGTTCGATGGCGGCGGCATCTGGTCACGCGGTTCGATTGCGGCGATCAGTGCGTCTGCCATGTGCGCCTCGAGCCAAGTGAACAGCTTATGCGGAGCCTTTCCAGACGCAGTGTCAGGCTAGTGATCCGACCATCCGCTGCTTTCAGCAAGGCAGCATGCAGGTCGGCGCCACCTCAAGGACCTCTGCTCGCCATTCACTCCCTATTTCCCGCTCCGGCAGATCATGCGCGCGTCGCTTTCCGAGAAACGCGGCGACCCCGGCAACCGGACCGAGGAGCAGCGCTCTGCAGGGCCCAAGACCACAAGGCCCAACATCGCGCCTCCAGCCTGTCCCGCGCCAGGCAGACCGCGACGGAGCTTCAGGTCGATAAACCAGCCATGCCGGCAGATCCTTGACTGGGATCTGCTCTGCCCAAGCCTTACGCGCTGCGCGTGCTCCGCCGATGATCGTCGCATAGAGCGGCACAGGCACACCTGCCAACCCGGCGGCAGCCTCAAGCGATCGGTCCATGAGGATCTAGACATAATCAAGGTCGAGGTCGCGCGCGGTCGTCACCATTGGCAGCCAGGGTTCGGCCAATGCTTGGGCCTGTGCGGCCAGATCAGTATCGGTGATAACCGGAGAGTCAGGGTGTCTTGCGAAATCAATGTGGGCGGCAGCGCGGTCAGCCTGCACGCCGTCCTGAGGCCCGGCGACACGGTTACCCGGCAGTCGCGCATTGCCGAACGGCAGGACATTGATATTGACCCGGCGTTCCAAGTGCTGGTGGATCTATGCCTGCCAACTGACCTGCGCCCGGTGCTGAACCCGCGCAGCCTGTTGATCCGCCAACACACCGGCGCGGAAGTCCAGCGGATCGAGAAACATCCCGCCAACCAGGAATTTGAATGCAGAGCCTCGACTGTGTTGGGCTCGCCGCGATGTTGCATCGGCTGTGCGTATTCTGTGCTCGTCAGGCTGCACCCGATGGTGAAATACGGACTAGTCTAACTGTTCGTGCAAGCAGAGTTGGGACTCTGATGCCCGCTCAGCATGAGTGACGGCCTGACCCGTGCCCTACGCATGTACGGCTTGACCGAGTTGCAGGACCGCTATCTGGCGGGCCGTCCAGTTAGAACATAGAAGGCCTGCTGAAGGGCGCGATGTTCTTGACCGGAGAGGCCCTAGATCATCCACACGCAGGCGACCTTGGCTCTTGGAAAAAAGGCCGGAGGCGCGCCATCTGCGCCTCCGGCAGCCAAAAGAGGTTGCTCATTGGCCAAGCCTCCCTAGAGACCTGCATTGCCCTCTTCCTGCTGGTTTGACCCCTTTTCGCCCAGCGCTGAACGGATAGGGACACCTGCAGGCCACACACAGGTCAACTCGGAAGCTACGCCCGCCGCAGAACGATCATTGTCATTTCGGGGGGTACGCCAAAGCGGAAGGCAAAGCCTGGTGTGTGCCCGGTTCCATTGCTGACATAGATCTGCATGTCGCCCAAGTGGTAGAGGCCCGAGACAAAGCCGCCGTTCATCCGGGCGACGAGGCGGCTGAGCCCGACAGCCATGCCGCCATGGGTATGCCCGGACAGTTGAAGATCGACGCCGGCCCGGGCGGCGCGCCGGGCCAGTTTCGGCTGATGCGAGAGGAGCAGAACGGGCGCACCTTCCGGCGCACCCGCCAAGGCGAGGGACAAGTCCGGTTGGGCCTCCCCATATCCCCCCGCGGCAAGATCGGTCACACCGGCCACCACCAGATCGGCGCTGCCGCGGCGGATCACGACATGGCTGTTCGGCAGGGGGCGCAGGCCAAGGGTGGGGAAGACCGCCATCCAGGCGTCATAGTCGAAGTAATACTCGTGATTGCCGGGGACCATGTACACGCCGTCCGGTGCCTTTAGCAGTTGCAGGGGCGCGACGTCATCCTGGCGCCTGTCAGGCAGGCCATCGACCAGATCACCGGTGATCGCCACAAGATCGGCGCCTTGGTCATTTGCCAGCGCCACCACCTTGGTTGCCCAACCGGCGGGAAAGAGCTTGGAGATGTGAAGGTCCGAAAGCTGCAGGACCCGGTAGCCGTCAAGCTCCGCTGGCAGATCCCGAATGGCGACTTCGACTGTGGTGACTGGGGGAAGCCGCAGGGCCTGGACCACGCCCAAGCCCGACAGGCACAGGACCGTCGCGCCCATTGTCAGGCGCATCCATGGGGCAGGGCGGACCATGCGGCGGGCGGCCAGCGATCGCAGGACTGTCACGACATCCAGCGCCACTTGGGCGACGGCCAGCATCAGGACCGAGGCAAAGAGCCAGCTGAGCGCGATGATCATCGGCCGCGGCAGTTCGATCGGGTCCAGCGCGCCGGTCAGCAGCTGGCTGAAGACGCGATTGACCGCGACCACCAGCACCAGCGCCATCAGGAGGTGGCGCGGCAGGCGGGCGATCGGAAGCCTGCCGACGAAGCGGAGGGCGACGATCAGGCCGATGACCAGGGTGGCTGCATGGAATGTCAGGATTTCCGGCGAAAATGGGCTCATCTTGATCCTGGCACGAGTGCGGCGACCTTGCGGGTGTCCTGCAGGTGCTGCATCCGCCTACAGGGCCTGGTCGAGGGTTCTGCTTGCCACGAACATAGGGTGGAAGGAACCCTGCAGGGGCGGGGCGACGGGCCCTTCAGGGGACATGGCCTTCACGATCAAGGTATGCACGTCCTTTTTGGGACCACCGATCCACCCACCCAAGGCAGAAGGCGGTTCCGCTGCCCGCGGGCAAGGGCGCCATCCCGAGCGTTTGGAATGGCCCCGTGCCGTATTACCCGCCGGTCGCCTCGAACAGCTGGCCGGTCGAATAGCTGGATTCCGCACTGGCCAGCAGCACGTAAAGCGGCGCGATCTCGACCGGTTGGCCCGGACGACCCGTGGCCGTGGAAGCGCCGAACTGCGGGATGGCATCGGCAGGCTGGCCGCCCACGACCTGCAGCGGCGTCCAGAACGGGCCAGGCGCCACGGCATTGACCCGGATCCCGCGCGATGCCAGTTGCTTGGCCAAGACCTGCGCATAGATCACGTTGGCCGCTTTCGTCTGGGCATAGTCGAACAGGTTCTCGGGCGGTTGTTCAGCGACAACCGAAGCGGTGATGATGATCGAGGCCCCGGCCTCCAGATGCGGAAGCGCGGCCTTGGTGATCCGGAAGGGCGCATAGACGTTGGTCTTCATGGTCTGGTCGAAGGTCTCGTCCGAAATTTCCTCGATCGAGGGCGCCGATTGCTGGAAGCCCGCATTGTTGACCAGGACATCGAGGCCGCCCAAGGCCTCCACCGCCTGCTGCACCAGCTCCTGGCAGAAATCACGGTCGGTGATGTCGCCCGAAATGGCCACAGCACGCCCACCCGCCTCCTCGATCAGCGCAACGACCTCCTGCGCGTCCTGCTCTTCGGCAGGAAGATAGTTGATCGCGACATCCGCTCCTTCGCGCGCGAAGGCGATCGCGACCGCACGTCCGATGCCGCTGTCGCCGCCGGTGATCAGCGCGCGCCGCCCCTCAAGGCGGTTCGAGCCGCGGTAGCTGTCTTCGCCATGGTCGGGAACCGGGTCCATCTTGCCGGCAAGACCGGGCCACTCCTGTTGCTGCTTGGGGAAGGGCGGCTGAGGATAGGCCGTCTGCGGATCGCGCATCCGGGTCAGGGGCGCTGCCTCGGCAGCCTGCCCGTTTTCTTGGGCACTGGCCGCTCCGGCGAATCCGACGGCTGCCAGGCCTCCGGCCACTCCGCCCATCAACTTGCGCCGGGCGGGATCTTGGGGCGTGTCTTCGGTCATGAGGATATCCTTGTTCACGGAATGGTCGTCCTGCCAGATGCTGACGACCCTTGAGATCGCCGCGACCGATCCCCTGCCGCCTGACCGGTCACCAATGGGACCATGGGCAGGCAATTGGCAGACGCTGGACGTAGGCTCCAACCTCTGCTCCCCCGGCGCGACGTGCTAGCGACGGGTGGCGGAGGATTATGTTCCGCTGGAAGCTCTACTGTCGCTGGAGTGTCATTCATCGTCGGCCGTGGACGCACCGACATGCGGAATGGCGCGCTGATCATCCCGCGCCGCCCCTACACAGGAAGCGAAGGGTTGGGACCGGCCCTTTTCGCGGCAGCATCAGGAGGCTTGCACACACTATGGGAAATGCGGATGGACGGAAAACGCGAGCCACGAAAAAGGCGCGCCAAGCGATACCGGCGCGCCCTGAACATTGAAGGCAGCGGCGTTCAGGCCGCTGCGGCCTGCTCCGGCATCGCGACCTTGTAGGGTGCTGCAGGATCGGCTGCATGTCGCGCGGCAAGGTCAGGGAAACGTTTCGACAGCGTCAGGTCGGTGGTCATCATGAGGCTTTCCGCCTCGATCACCTTCCCCTCGGGTCCGGCCTTGGCATAGAGCCAGCTGTGGTTTTCCAGCAGGACGTGGAAGTACTTCAGCCCGTTGATCCGTTCACGGCGCAGGCTGACCTCTTGGGCCGGGACCCGGTAGCCGCCTTGCAGGACGCCGTGGTTGGCAGAGAGGCTGACCCCCTCGATCTCGCAGGGCCGGTCGCGGAACTCGGTGGGGGTCCAGAAGTCGGCCGAGAGCACGGTCTGGACGCCTTTCGAGGACAGGATTCGATCACCGACGTGGATCTCCTCGACGGGGCGCCAGCCATCTTCCATCTGTAGGAGGGTGCCCTCGGCAAAGCAGGGCCCGCCCAAATCCAGCGGCACGCCCGAGGGCGGCACGCCGCCGCTGCTGCTGCTTCCGTCACCACCGCGCGAGGCCAGGAACAGGATTGCAAGGGGGATGAGGGCCAGCCAGTAGTCGCTCGGGCCTGCCATCGGGGGAACGGCGGCAGGCGTCGGGGCAGCCAGAACATCCACGATCGGAACCGCATAGCCGCCTGCAACGGCCGCCTGGCCGGCGCTCATCACCAAGGCGGCCGGTGTCAGCTTGGCCAGACGCTTGCCGATCCGGCTGAGGCCGGGCTGCTGCATCATGCGGCTCAGTGGCGTCGTCGCCAAGGCGAATTTCGGGAGCAGGGGGCGAGGTCCTTGAACAACCCTCCGGCGCGCCGGCGACGTTCCTGCCGCAGGATCGGCCGGTGCCGTTCTGCAACGATTACGGTCGGAAACGGCGCTGTCAACAATCCGGGGTTGTACCATTTGCGTGGACCTCCTCATCAAAATCGGAAAGATCCAAACTATGCGTCACCCCTGCAACTTTAAAAAGTGCAAAAAGACGCGATGGGAGGGGGAGCGGCACAACTCAGGAGTTATTAAAAATACTTTACAATAGCTTAAACCAAATCTGGCGCTATACTTTTGGTTGGGCTGATAATAGTCAAAGGGGTAGTTTCTAGACCCAACGGTCACATTTTGCGCTGACTGCGACCTGAGGCTGAGATCAAGGCCTTCTGATTCGCGAGTTGGGTCCACCAACAGCATCAGTTGGGCTCGGTCTCTCGGTCCTCAAACCAAGCCTCGAGAAGACCGGCCTTCTCGCAGCCATTCATCTGGTCCGGGGGCTGCTTGACCTCACGCATCTAGTTGATGCGCGAGGGCGCCAAGGCGCGGGAGATGCTGGCCTGGCCACGTCCGTGCACGGATGCCTTGTAGTTCTGGATCGTATCAGTCCGCGCCGTATCCAGGAGCCGCCGGCTGATCTGCGAAGGGCTGGCCGAGGTGAACTTGCTGCCCAAGACAGCGGCATAGCCGCTGACGACCGGTGCGGCGAAGGACGTGCCGTAGAGGTTCGACAGGTCACCGTGAACGCCTACTGTCAAGAACTGGCGCTGAACGGCCGGGTTCTTGCCCGCAAAGTTGGAATAGCTGGCAAGTCGGGCCTTCTGCTTCCTTGTCCCGTTTCGGTCCAGCGCGCCCACGAAGATCGTCGAAGGCGTCCCCACCAAGGTCACGTTCAGAAAGTCGGTATTTCCGGAGCGGGTGCCAGCGCCGACCGCCACGCCGTCATTGCCCGCCGCCTTGGCGATCACGGCAGAACCCTTCTTGGCAAAACCGATGAGCGAGCTTTCCTGTGCCGACCACGCGATCTGGCTGGCCCGCGTGCCGGAGCGGGCGAACATGCCATAGCTGAGATTGGCGACATTGAGGCCCGTGCGGCTGAGCGTCACCCGGCGGCCGGTGGAGTAATCATGCGAGGCAAGCATGGAGGAAGGGGCCAGCATCGATCCTTTGAGCCGCGTCCACTCTCCGTGCCGCAGGGGCTGGCTTCCCGTGCCAAGGTCGCCCGACAGGCGCCTGCCGCTGGTGAAGTCGTCCACCACGGTGATGGTCGCGCGTTGGCCGCGATATCCGGCGTTCCAGGCGCCGATGATTTCCGGGCTCATCCAGGCCTGATAGCGCGGCTTTGCCACCGTAGCCGAACTGACGCGCATGGGCATCTTGGACGATCGTTTCTTCTTCGAGGTCTTCGCCAATCCCGAAATCTCTCCGGTCACGGCAGGAGGGGCTGACCAGCTCAAGTGCCCAATCGTCAGCGGCTCGGATCTGGCAGGAGAGGCGAGGCTGAGAGAGGCGGTCAGGCCCAGGAAGGCCGCGAGGATGAACAGGCTATGCTTTGGCACTGCGAGTCTCCACTACTTGTGGTTGCATCGCTCTCCTAGCACGAACACCCGAAGGATTTCAGCAAAAATCTGGGGAAATGTGTATAGTTTTAACTATTCCAAAGCATCCTTCGGCACTATCGGATGTCTATATCGCTTGATAGAACTGGCACGCATTACATCTCATGGTTGTGGAATCAACATGTTGGCGCGGATTGTTAGCTGAGCTTCCGAGAGAGAATGATCCATCGCTACGCGCCAGATGGCAGCGCGACAAAGAACCCGCAAAACGCCAGTTTCTCCTCTCTGCAACTCAAGTCCTGCGAAGGTGCCGGCCCAAGGCCCGCGTCAGCGGAGCCCCTGTGGCACCATGAAGAATTACCGACCCACAGATGACCAGGCTGACCGCGTGCCAGATCACCGCCTCACCGGACCGCTGCTCCATCAGCGAGGCGTAATAGATGCCCGCGACGGCAATCGGTCCGAACCATCCCATGAACAGGGCCTCGGACCTTGTGCGGACGTCGGGCAGCCACCGCCGGAGCAGAAGAAGCACGGGCGGCCGCCGCAGCAGCAGGATGGCCGCGACCAGCAGCGGACCCGACCATCCCAGGTCCATCCATCCCTTCCACGGCAAGACGCTGCCCAGAAGGACAAAGATCGGGATGGCAAAGAAGCGGTTGACCGCCTCCTGTCCATGTTCCTCGTTCTGCCGGTCGGACTGGTTGATGACCTGGGTAAAGGCGATGCCTGCCGCAAAGACCAGCAGAACCTCGTCACTCTTGATGATGCGGCCGATGCCTAGGGCCAGGAAGGCCATCGCCACCGTATAGACCAGCCGCCACTGCTCAAGGATCGCACCGCGCCGCTCGGCCTGCTGCAGCAGCCGTGCAGCCCCATAGCCGATGGCCCCCCCGACCAGGGTGGCAATGCCGATGTCCCACAAGAGCGACTTGCCCAGACAGTGGACCACCGCGTCGCCGGTGGGGCGCGTGATCAGCAGAAACGGCAAAAAGACGAACAAGTAGGCCAGTCCATCGTTCGCGCCCGATTCGAACGAGATGGCATGGCGCAGGTTCTCGGGGATGTTCTTTTCAGCCTCCGCGCCGGTGACAATGGGACTGGCCGCGACCGGATCCGTGGGCGTCACGATCGCGCCGATCAGGGCCGCCAGTCCAAGGGGCAACCCCAGGATCAGAAACACCAGCGCCGTGCTGATGATCCACATCAGGACCATGCTGAGACCGATCAGCTTCAGCATCTCCCTCCAGCGGCGCCGCAGATAGTCGGCTGGGATGCGCAGCGCGACGCCCACAAGGCCGATGCCCAGCACCAGACGCGCGGCATCCTCCATGAGAGAGGCGCGATGACCCGTCGCCTCCAGGTCGATCAGGTTCAGGACCTGCGGACCGACGGCGATCCCGATGAGCAGGGCGAGGAGGGTAGGCGGCAAGGGGCTGCGTGCAAGCCATCTGGACGGCAGGCCCAAGGCCAGCGTGACGCCGCCCAGAAGTGCCACGAGAACGTTAAAGTCGTTCACCGGCCGATCTCCCTTCGATGGGTTGACGAGGCAGGTGGAGGGGCGGGACGCGCCTGCGCCTGTCATCCACTGCGCGGGCCGGCCGGATCATCGGCGGCCTGCGCCCGTTCAGTTGACCTTTTCGGCCGCCATATCGGAGCCGACCTGAGGCTCGCTGGCCGGGTCCTCGCGCAGCGAACGGATTGCGTCGGACCAGATCTGGGTGGGATTGGCGGTGGAATCGAAATCCGCCCGCCCGCTGACCTTCTGTCCGTCCCAGGCCAAGGCAAAGCTGTCCATCGCCAGGTTGCGGGTCATCTCCAGTTTGACGCCGCGGACGACGGTTTCGCCGATGATATCGAGATCGCTCATGATGCACTCCTTGAACGCTTCCATAAGTAATAAGCTTCAGGGCACGAATAGTTCCCCCTGCAGTGCGGCAGAGGGGCGGCCTACCGGCGGCCGGGGCGGATCAAACGGTGGCGCCGGGGCCACGCAGCGCTGAGTTTCGCAAGTTCCTGCCGAGCGTGAACCGAGGCCCGTTCCTGTGAGAAACGGCAAGTGCCGGAGGGAGAAAATCAAGGTGAGGCTGACTGGCGCGCGTGACGAGGACTTCGGACGCATCGGCCCGCTCCTGCCACTGGCACCAGCATCAGGTGCGGTCCGCCGGCAACAAAACAACAAGAATGGGCGGGCAGGAGGTCAGGAGCGCAGGCAATCTGATGAGCGACAGTTCGACTGGCAACATTCAAATCCCTTCGTGCAACCTGCCAAGATGGACGGTATGCCGCGCCGAAACCTGAAAGGATGCTTCCGAAGGTAGGCGCCGAGAAGCTGCGCCTTTTGCTGCTTGGCTGAAACGATCCTGTCTGAAACCGACATGCATTTTGCCGCGAAATTGAGGAAAGGACCAATACCGGAAGCCGCAGCGGGAAATGTACCCAAAAACAGCGAATGAAAAACGGCGCGCGGTTGCGCGCCGCATCAGGCAGAGGAGTCAAAAATCCCTCGGCGCTTCACTCCGCGGGCACGGTATTCCTGCGGTTCCACCGGATCGAGGACCAGAGCGATATCCCGATCAGTCCCGCCCCGCCCAGGCCGGTGATGACCTCCGGGATATGCACCAGCGCCTGGGCGAACATGACAACCGACAGCGCGATGATGGCGTAGAAGGCGCCGTGTTCCAGATAGCGGTATTCGGACAGGGTGCTGTTCTCGACCAGCATGATGGTCATCGACCGCACATACATCGCCCCGATCCCCAGGCCGATCGCGATCACGAACAGGTTCTGGCTGAGCGCAAAGGCCCCGATCACGCCGTCAAAGCTGAAGGAGGCGTCCAGCACCTCCAGATACAGGAACGCCCCCAGGCCGCCGCGGGCCGCGCCGTGCAGGGTCTCCTGCGTGCTGTCCAGAAGTCCGCCCAGCACCTCGACCAGCAGAAAGGTCATCAGCCCCCAGATCGCGGCGCCGAAGAACACCTCGCGCTCGGTCCCCTGCAGCAGGTGCGAAAAGCCCAGCACGAACAGCAGCACGACAGCCACCTCGATCCCGCGGATGCTGGCGTATTTCGCCATGTGCCGTTCGACCCAGTGGACCCAGTGCACGTCCTTTTCATGGTCAAAGAAGAAGCTGAGCCCGACCATCATCAGGAAGGTCCCGCCGAAGGCCGCGATCGGCAGATGCGCCTCGTGCATGATATGGGCATATTCCTCGGGCTGGCTGGCGGCCAGCAGCAGCGCCTGCCACGGCCCGATTCCCGCCGCGATCACGACGATCAGCAGCGGAAAGACGATCCGCATGCCGAAGACCGCGATCAGGATGCCCCAGGTCAGGAAGCGCCGCTGCCACTCGGGGCGCATCTCCTTGAGCTTGTTGGCATTGACGATGGCATTGTCGAAGGACAGCGAGATTTCCAGAACCGCCAGCACCGCGCAGATGAAGAGGATCGACAGCATCCCCGACAGGGTTCCCGTGGTCTGCCAGCCCAGAACCGCCCCGAGCGCGAGGCCGAGGCCGGTGACGATGATCGCCCATTTCAGATAGGACAGCACAGGACGGCCCGCGCGCGATCCTCCTGCCGATGGCGAGGTATCCTTGTTCATGATGGATTTGGTCCAGGCGGCTGGAAAGGAACAGGTGCCGACATCACGAAAGCGCCGCCACTTTCGCCAGAGGGGCCCGGTCACCGCTCGACTGCGCCAAAGCGCCGCAGGCATCTAGCGCGCCCTGGTCCGGGCCGACAAGCGTCAAGGCCGACTTTTTGCTGAAGATCATAGGGGCGGAGGCAGAAAAATGCCCCGCCCGCAAGGGCAGGGCCAGTTCCAACAGGGAGTATGGGTCAACAACCTTGCGGCGAAAACGTTCCCGCCCCTGTCCCGCCCGTCACTGATTTTCCTGCTTGTAGTCGCCGGGCTTGGCGGGGTTCATCACGTCGAACTCCTCGGGCGAATGGGGCACGCCATGATGGTCGCCCTGGCCGTTCTGGCGGGGCGGGTCGGTGGCCGGGTTGTCGTGCTTGGGCTTTTCCTGGGTCATGATCAGGTCCTCCTGCAGGCTAACGGGCGGGCGGGGCGGTTGTTCCCCTGCAGGCGCCCTCAGCGCGCGGCGGCGATGGCCAGCCCGTCGGTCACCGCCGTGAAGACGTCCTTGAAGGAATGGCCGGCCGCCGGAAACCGCGCCTTCATCGTGGCCGAGACCATCGACATCAGGCTGGAGCCGCCGACATAGACGACCTGGCGCACATCCGCCGCATCGATGCCCGCAAGGCGCAGCGTTTCATCGGCGCCCTCGGCCAGGGTCGCGGCATGGCGGGCCAGGCTGTCGGCCAGCGCCTCGGGCGGCAGCGGGGCAGAGAGCCCGCGCTCGACCTGGTCCAGAAGGATGCGCGGCTGGGCCTCGCCCGCATTGGCCGCGATCTTGCCCCGCTCGACCGCAAAGGCCAGATCGTGACCCAGCTCGTCCTCCAGCACGCGGGCCAGCCGCGACAACCTGTCCGGATGCTGGGCGAGGCGCAGCATCTCGGCCACCATCCGGCGGTTCTGGGGCGTATAGACGAAGGGGATCTTCTCCCAGGTGGCCAGGTCGTTGTAGATAGCGTTGGGCGTGGGCGAGGTGCCAGCCCCCATCGCCTTGCGCAGCTGGCTGCCCTTGCCCAGCAGCGGCATCACCCGGTCGATGTTGATCGCGCGGTCGAAATCGGTGCCGCCGATGCGCACCCCGTGATTGGCCAGGATCGCGATGCCGCCGCCCTCCGACCGGAACAGCGAAAAATCCGACGTGCCGCCCCCCACGTCCACGATCAGCCCGATGGTGCCCGGCTGATCCAGGGCGCCGCTGGCGATCGCCGCGGCCTCGGGTTCGGGCAGGAACTCCACCTCGCGAAAGCCCGCCTCCAGATAGCAGCGGCGCAGATCCTCCTCGGCCTGCGCCTCGCGCGGGTCGCTGGCGCCGTGAAAGACCACCGGCCGCCCGGACAGGGCGCGGTCGAAGGTCAGGCCGGTCTGCGCTTCGGCCCTGATCTTGATCTGGTTCAGAAAGCGCGCGATGATGTCGACGAAGGTCACGCCCTGGTTCAGGATCTGGCGCTTTTCATGCATCAGGCCGGTGCCCAGGACACGTTTCAGCGCGCGCATGAAACGTCCTTCGACCCCGTCCAGCAGCGCCTGGTTGGCCGGATCGCCGATCAGGGTGCGCCGGCTTTCGTGGTCGAAGAAGAAGGTCGTGGGCATCGTGGTCTGGCCCGGCGCCAGTTCGATCAGCCGCGGCCTGCCATCGCTAAGATAGCCCGCCGCCGAATTCGAGGTGCCAAAGTCGATGCCCAAGCTGCGGCGCTGCGATGCCATGCCCATTCTCCTGCCTCGGGGACGAGGCTGGCGGGGATAGGCAGGCATTCCCCGGCTGTCAAGCAGGTGGCCCGCGCCTCAGCCGGGTGGCAGTTCAACCTCACCCAAGGCGGTTCGGAAGGCCGGGCGCGCCTTGCACCGTGCCAGATAATCCTCCAGCGCCGGGCAGGCCTCCAGCGAGGTCACCTGCGCCGCCGCCCAGAGCGAATAGCCGATCTGGCAGTCGGCGCCGGAAAATTCGCTGAGCAGCCATTCCGACCCGTCCAGCCAGTCGTCCAGCAGGGTCAGGCCCTGGGCCAGCCGGTCCGAGGCCCCCGGTTCGGCGCGCCGCGCGACCTGCTGCAGCAGCGTTTCGGAATAATGCAGCCAGTCCAGCCAGCCGATCCGCCCCGAGGCACCGGGCGCGCGCCACAGGTCCGGCGCCCGGGTTTCGCACAGCCATTCGGTCATGGCCCCGGTTTCGTGCATGGTGACCTTGCCATCCCGCAGGGCGGGCGGGCGCGGGGGATGCAGCGCCGCCTGCAGCGTATCCGGCGCATCAAGGCGCTCCAGCGCGTAATCGCAGCCGATCTCCTCCAGCAGCCACAGGATGCGGGTGGAACGCGAATGGGGCACATGCCACAGGGTCAGGTCGGTCGTCATCGCGCCAGTAACGCACGGTGCCTTGGCTTTCGCAATGGGGCGACGCCCTGATCTCAGAACAGGATGTCGTCCAGGTTTTCGGCCTGGGTCGGGGCCGGTCCGGCCTTTGCCGGCGGGGCGGAAGTCGCAGGATCGGCCAGGATGGCATCATGGATGATGCGTTCCTGCTGCATGGAATAGCGCAGGCGCATGCGGGCCATGACCTCGGCCGCGGCGCTGCCCGGTGCGGGGGGCAAGGCAAGGGCGGGCAGGCCCTGGCGTCGATGCGCCAGATCGGCGCCGACAGCCGCCAGCCTGTCGCGCACGGCCAGATAACCCGACAACAGCTGCACCCCTTCGCCCAGGCGCACCGGCAGGACACGCCCCGTCGCGTCAAAGCCCGCCGCCGTATCCAGGATCGCCTTTTCGCTCTCGTCGACCAGCGCCGCCAGCGCCTCGGCCGTCCCGCCCATCGCCTGGGCCTGGCTTTCCAGCTGCTCGACGCTGGCGATGCCGACGCGGTTGGTGCAGGTCCGCATCGCGTCCAGCGAAGCCTGCAGCCGGCCCACGATGTGGTCGCTCTGGTCGGTCAGGGCGCGCAGCCAGCTGGCCAGCTCCCGCAGCGGCCGGCCGTCATTGCCCAGCTTGGCGCAGATCAGCACCGCATTCAGCCCCGACAGCCGCACATGATGGGCGATCTGGCGCAGTGTCCGTTCATGCGCCAGGATCATGTCCAGTCGGTCGCCGACCGCGACGGCCTGGTGGCGCATGGCGGCCAGTTCGCTGCCCATCCGGCCCAGGTTCAGGGCCAGCCGGCCGTGCCGTTCCCGCGGTGCCGCGCCCTGGGATGCGCCCGACAGGTAGAAATCGCGCGCCGTGCCGATCGCCTCCGCCGCACCGGCCTGAACGTCGCGCAGCGCATCAAGCGAGCCGGACACCTCGGCCACCATCTCCCCGACGGCGCCCCCGATCAGCCCCTCGGCCAGGGCAAGGGCTGCATATTCCACGCCGGTGTCGCGCTCGGCCGCGCCCTCGATCACCACGGCGCGGGCGCGTTCCAGGCGCTGCCGGGTGGAATCGCCGATCTGCAGGGCCACGATCAGCCGCGAGACCTCGGAAAAGACGTGGTTCATCCGGGCCGCCAGGTCGGCGCTGGCACGGGCGGTCTGGTCCTGGTCCTTGAGGACGCCGGCGCCGGTCCGGGCCAGGCGCACGATCAGCGGCATCACCTCGATCGTCACCGTCTCGCGCAGCTGGGCCGCAACCTTGCCCATCGTCTCGATGTCCTCGGTCACGCCGTCCATGGCGTCCTTGACCTGGCGCAGCACGTCCTCGGCCTCGCTGGCCATTTCCGCCAGGCGCTGGATGAAGGCCGTGACCTGCGGCTGGCGCGGGGTCAGCACATTGCCCTGGATGCGGGCGTTGATGGCCACGTTGGACATGGTCCGCACGACGCGGTCCAGCTCCGACACCTCGACCCGGATGCCGTGGACGGCGCTGCGCAGGCCCTGGCTGTCGTCCAGGAAAGAGGCAAAGTCCTGCTGGAGCCTCTGGATGTCGCCCTCGACCTGCGCGGTCAGCTTCTCCAGCGCGGCGCGGCTGTCGGGGCCCAGGCTTTGTTCCAGGCGCGCAAAGTGATCCTGCAGCGCTCGCAGGCTGTCCACGGCCGCCTCCAGGTTGCGGCCGGCGGACAGGAACCTGTCCTCGGTCACCTGCAGCACCTCGTCCAGCGGCGCCAGGGCCGCGGCGGTCCATGCCGGATCATGCCGCGGGGCAATCGGTGTCTGGATCATGCGCTTTCTCCCATCCGGTGGCGGCGGGCGAAATTCATGATCGCGGCGGCCATCTTGTCCAAAGGCAGGCTGAGGCCGACGGCCCCCGCCTGTACGGCTTCGCGCGGCATCCCATAGACCGCGCATGAGGCTTCGTCCTGCGCGACGGTGGGCGATCCCGCCCGCCGCATCTCGGCCAGGCAGCGGGCGCCGTCGTCGCCCATGCCGGTCAGGATGATGCCCATGGCATTCGCCCCCGCCGCCGTCGCGGCCGAGCGGAACAGCACATCGACCGAAGGGCGGTGCCGGCTGACATAGGGTCCCCCCTGGACCGAGACGCGATAGGCCCCGGGTCCCCGCCGCAGCAGCAGATGATGGTCGCCGCGGGCCACGACGACCCGGCCCGCGCCCAGCTGCGCCCCGTCCGTCGCCTCGGCGACCGAGACGGCGCAGGCGGCGTCCAGGCGGCGGGCAAAGGCGCCGGTAAAGCCTTCGGGCATGTGCTGGACGATGGCGATGGCGGGCGCGTCCGGGGGCAGCATCGTCAGCACCCGCAACAGCGCATCCGTCCCGCCGGTCGAGGCGCCGATGCAGACGACCGGCTCGGTCCGGGGGGCGGGGCGCAGGAAGGTGGGCGGCGGCAGGATCTCGTCCGCGGTCAGCTTGGGGCCGGGGGCGTGGAACTGCGCCATCATCGCGGCCGAGGCGCCGCGTGTGCGCGCGGCCGCCCGCAGCGCGTCGCAGATGCGGATGGCGCCTTCGCCGCGCTGCTGCGCATTGCCCTGGGCGGGCTTCAGGATCGCCTCGACGGCGCCTGCATCCAGGGCCGCGATGCTCTGGTCCGACCCGCGCTCGGTGGCGCCCGAACAGACGACGACCGGGATCGGGTGCTGGGCCATGATCTTGCGCAGGAAGGTCAGCCCGTCCATGCCCGGCATCTCCAGGTCCAGCAGGATGACATCGGGCAGGGCGGTGCGCATCGTGCGGGCCGCGGCCATCGCATCGGCCGCCACGGCCATCACGCTGAGGGCCGGATCGCTTTCCACGATATGGCGCAGCATCGCCCGTGCCGAGGCGCTGTCATCCACGATCAGGACCTTGATCGCCGGTGCTGCCGAAGATGCCATGACGCTACTCCTTTCGGAAGATCGTGGGGCGGACCTGGCGCAGCCCCGGGTGGCGGACGGCCATCGATTCCGAATGACCGACCAGCAGATGGCCGCCGGGCGCCAGATGCGTGACCATCCTGGCGATCACCCGGTCCTTGTCCTCGGCCGCGAAATAGATCAGCACGTTGCGCAGCAGGATCACGTCCACGTCCCGGTCCACCGGATAGGCGTCATCCATCAGGTTCAGGTAACGGAACCGCACCCGCCGCCGCAGCTCCGGCACCATGCGCGCCTTGCCCGCCAGCGCCGGATCGGCCGAGGTCATGACATAGCGCCGCAACAAGTGCGCCGGGACGGTGGCCAGCTGGTCGCTGTCATAGACCGCCGCCGTCGCGCGTTCGAGCATGCGATAAGAGATGTCGGTGCCCAGGATCGCATAGTCGAACCGCCGCCCGGCCCGCTGCGCCTCGGCCAGGACCATGGCGGCGGTGAAGGCCTCGGCCCCTTCCGAACTGGCAGCGCTCCACAGCTTCAGGCGCGGGGTCAGGCCGGTCCCGCGTCGCCGCAGGATCGCGGGCAGGATCTCGTCCACCAGGAAATCGAAATGCGACGGCTCGCGAAAGAAGCTGGTGGTGTTGGTGGTGATCAGGTCGATCACGATGCGCAGCTCGTCGGTCATGTCGCGGTCTTCCAGCAGCATGCGCAGATAGGTCTCGGTATCGCGCAGGCCAAAGGCCATGACGCGTCGCCGCAGCCGCTGGTCGATCATCTGCACCTTGCTGGCCGGCAGGCTGATGCCCGTCAGCGACCCGATCAGGTCGCGAAAACGGTCGCCATAGCTTGGCGGGACAAGCAGGGTCATCGGAACACCGTCATTCCGCCGCATCCATCTGCGGCTGCACCGGCACGACCGGCACGGCCGCGAACAGCTTGTCCAGGTTCAGGACGCTGACCACCTGGCCCTTGCGGCGGCCGATGCCGGCGACCGCGCCGCCGGTCCATTGCAGCAGGCCCGCCTCGGTCATGGGGCGCAGCTCGGGATCATCAAGGCAGGTCACCTCGATCACCCGGTCGGTCCGGATGCCGATGATCGCGCGGTCCTGGCCGCTGACCATCCACACCACCAGGATGCGGGTCTGCGGCGTGTCGGGCGACGGCGGCAGGCCCAGCAGGTTGCGCAGGTCGACCACCGGGACGTTTTCGCCCCGCAGGTCGATGATGCCCAGCAGATGCGCGGGTGCGTTCGGCATCGGCGCGATGGGCCGAAGATCCAGGATCTCCTGCACGCGCGACACGAGGATCGCATAAAGCGATCCGTCCGCCTCAAAGGTGACGACGTCCGAACTGACCTGCGTCATGGCTCTCCCTCCCTGCCTCAGGCCGCGTTGCTGCGCTTGAACCGGGCGTCGAGGTCGTCATCCTCGGTTCCCAGGTCAAAGTCGAAGCCACCCCCTGTCGCGGGCACGGGGACCGGCGCCTTGCGGCGCGGGGCCGGGGCAACGGCGGCAGGCGCGCCGGGACGGGGAGCCGCGATCGCCGGCGACAGATCGCCCTCCGAGACGTTGAAGAACCCGACCGCAGCGGCCAGCCGGTCGGACTGGCTGGCCAGTTCGGTGGCGCTGGCCGACAGCTGTTCGGAGGCTGCAGTGTTTTCCTGCGTGACCTTGTCCAGTTGCTGGATCGACATGCTGATCTGGGTGCTGCCGGTGGCCAGCTCGCGTGAGGCGACCGAGATCTCGGTCACCAGGGCCGAGGTCTTTTCGATGTCCGGCACCAGACCTTGCAGCATCTCGCCCGCGCTGGCGGCCGTGCGCACCGTCGCGGCTGACAGCGACGAGATCTCGGCGGCCGCCGTCTGGCTGCGTTCGGCCAGCTTGCGCACTTCGGCCGCCACGACGGCAAAGCCGCGTCCGTGTTCGCCGGCCCGTGCGGCCTCGACCGCGGCGTTCAGGGCCAGCAGGTCGGTCTGGCGGGCGATCTCCTGCACGATCATGATCCGGTCGGCGATGGTCTGCATTGCCTGCACCGCCTCGGCCACGGCCTTGCCGCTCTGCCGGGCATCGGCGGCCGACTTGGTGGCGATCTGCTCGGTCGCGGTGGCGTTGTCGGCGCTCTGCTTGATGTTGGCGGTCATCTGCTCGACCGCGGCTGAAACCTCCTCGGTCGCAGATGCCTGCTGGCTTGCGCCCTCCGACAGCTGTTCCGAGGTCGCGGCCATCTGGGTGCTGCCCGAGGCGACGTTGCGCACGGCGGTGGAGACATTTCCCACCACGTCGCGCAGCTTGACCACCATGTCGTTCAGGCCCGACAGCAGGTCGCCCAGTTCGTCATTGCGCCGGGTGCCCTCAGTGGCCCGCAGCTCTCCGTTTGCGACGCGGCTGGTTTGCGCCACGGCCTGCGCCAGGCCGCGGGAGATCGAGACGACCACGACCAGTGCGCCCAGCCCGCCGATGACCAGCGAGGCGGCCAGCAGCAGGATCAGGTTGCGCTGCGCGGCCTCATAGCTGGCCGCGACCGCCGAGATGTCATCGTTGATCTTTGCCTTGAAGGCGTCGCGGGCATCCAGAAGGGCGGCCATGGACTGGTCGGTCAAGGCTGCCGCCTCGGTGTGGTAGAGGGTGTTGGCAGTATCCCCCTGGCCACTCAGTTCCGACCGGACGATCCGCTGGTTCAGCTCCCAGAGCTGCTGGCCGATGCTGCGATAGTTTTCCAGCGCCGCGACCACCCCGGCCTCGTCACCCGCCTTGGCCAGAACCTCGGCGTAAAACGCGTCGATCTTGGCCTTGGTGCTGTCCATCTCGCCGCGCAGCGAGGGGATGTGCTGGTCGGGCGCATCGGGCAGGCCGATCAGGATCTCGGCCACGGTGGAACGCAGCCGCAGCTCCTCGCTGACAAGGTCCTCGTTCACCATCAGGGCGGCGACCTCGACCTGGACGGTCTTGTTGTACTGGTCGTTCGACTGCTTGAGTTCCTCAAGCGCGATCAGCATGGATATGCCCGCCAAGGCAAAGACAAAGGCGAAGATGGCCACAAGCTTGGCCTTGATCGTGAAACGCATCACGGGGTTCCTTTTCATGGGTGGTCCGCTGCCCTGCTGGCCTGGGCGGCAAAGATGTTGGTCAGGTCCGGGATCAGCACGAAGCCGTCGGGGCTGTTGTAGAGCCCGCTGATATGGTCGGCGGGCCAGGCGGTGGCCGAGACGGGGGCCGCCTCGATCTGGGCGGCCTTGACCGTGGTCACCTCGTGGACGGCGTCCGCCATGATCGCGACGGTGGCCAGGTCGCCCTCCAGATCGACCTCCAGAACCATGATCCGGCGCCGGTCGTCCTGGCCCTGGTCGGGGATGCCAAGCGCGTGACGCAGGTTGGCCAGCGGCACGACCGAGCCGCGGACATTGACCACGCCCGGAACGAAGGGACCGGCGCGCGGAACCCGCGTCACGGGCAGGGGGTCCAGGATCTCGCGCAGCGCGCAGGCGGGGATCGCCAGCTTCTGCGCGCCCACGGTCAGGGTGATGACGGTCAGGTCATCGCCGGGGGTGATCGCGCTCATGCCGCCACCTCGCGCGTGGCCGGGTCGGGCAGGCTCTGCCCAAGGGCCAGAAGATGCGTCACGTCCAGGATCAGCGCCACGGAACCGTCGGCCAGGATGGTCGCGCCCGACACGGCGCGGACATTCGCATGCAGTTTCGACATCTGCTTGATCACCGTCTGGTTGGTGCCGATGATGCGGTCGACCACCACGCCCACGCGGGTGTCGCCAAGCGTCACGATGACCACGTTCTGGTCCGGCCCCGGCCGGCCGTCGCAGGCGAACAGCTGGCGCAGGCGCAGGAAGGGGACAAAACGGCCCCGGATCTCCAGAAAGTCGCTTGCTCGGTTCGGGACCCGCTTTTGCGCGGGCAGCTCCACGATCTCCTGCACCGCCGCCATCGGCAGGATATAGCGTTCGCCGGCGACCTCGATCAGCAGGCCGTCGATGATGGCCAGGGTCAGCGGCAGGCGCAGAGTGACGGTCGTGCCTTCGCCCAAACGCGAGTCGATGCTGATGGCGCCGCGCAGCCCGTCGATGGTGCGCCGCACCACGTCCATGCCCACGCCGCGCCCGGAAATCTCGGTCACCGCGGCAGCGGTCGAAAAGCCCGGCTCGAAGATCAGGGCAAAGCACTGGGCCTCGGTCAGGACCGCATCGGGCGCGATCAGCCCGGCAGAGACCGCCTTGGCGCGCAGCTTGTCGGGGTTCATGCCGCGGCCGTCGTCGCGGATCCGGATCAGCACCTCGGCGCCCGCATGTTCCGCCGACAGCTCGACCCGGCCCTCGGCGGGCTTTCCGGCGGCCAGGCGGTCCTCGGGCGTCTCCAGCCCGTGGTCCAGCGAATTGCGCAGGATGTGCACGATCGGATCGGCCAGCTTCTCGATCACCGTCTTGTCCAGTTCGGTGTCCTCGCCCAGCACGGCAAAGCTGATCGGCTTGCCAAGCGTGTCCGACAGGCCCAAGACCAGCCGGCGAAACCGCGCGACCAGGCTGCGCATCGGCACCATCCGCATGGTCATGGTGCTGTCGCGCAGCCGCGCGGCCAGGCGGGTGATCTGTTCGGCCGTGGCCATCAGCGCGGCATCGCGGCTTTCGCGCGCCAGTTCCGTCAGCCGCGCCTCCAGGATGACCAGCTCGCCCACGCTGTCCATCAGCGCGTCCAGCCGCTCTGCTGGCACGCGGATCGTGGCACCGGCCTGCGCTGCCGCAGGTTCGGCCCCGGCGCGCGGGGCGGCGGCGGGTGCCAGGGCGGGGCTGTCGGGGGTCGCCTCCGCTGTCGGTTCGAAGGCAGGGACGGCGTCCGGTGCCGCCACGGGAAGGGGCTCATCGCGGCTCAGGCGCCAATCGGCGTCGGCAAAGATGAACACATCCTCGATCTGCGCCTCGGTCACGGCGGCCGGCAGGTCCATCGCCCAGAGCAGGTGGCAGCTGCCGGGGTCCAGGCGGTCCAGAGGCGGCACGGCGCTGGTGTCGCAGGTGATGGCGGTGGCGCCCAGACTGCGCAGTTCGTCCAGGATGATGTCGGGCCGCGCCCCCATCGCAAAGGCCGCGCCGCGCAGGCCGAAGGTCAGCCGCGCATGACCGGCGTCTGCGGCGGGCGCCGGGGCGGCGGGCGCCGCTGCCGTCATCTGCGCCTCCAGGGCCTGCAGGATGGCCTGGCGCCGCCCCTCGGGGTCGGGAACGCCCTCGACCAGGCCGGGGATCTGGTCGCGCGCCTCCAGCGACAGGTGGATGATGTCCAAGGTGACGACGGCCGCGCCCGACCTGATCCTGTCGAACAGGGTCTCGAAGCTGTGGATGAAGGCGGCCAGCTCGGCAAAGCCGAACATCGCGCCGCTGCCCTTCACCGTGTGCAGGTCGCGGAACACCTGGTTCACCAGCGCCATGTCCTGCGGCGCCGCCTCCAGGTCCAGCAGCCCGCGCTCCAGGCTTTCCAGCAGGTCCCTCAGCTCTTCGCGAAAGATCGCGGCCATGTCGTCCATCATCAGCCCAGGACCTTGCGGATGACGGCCAGCAGCTTGTCCTGGCTGAAGGGCTTGACCATCCACCCCAGGGCGCCCGCCTCGCGCGCCTGCTGCTTCAGCGTCTCCTCGGAATCGGTGGACAGCACGATGATGGGAACGCCCGCGCCCGACGGATGCTTGCGCAGCTCGCGGATGAAGCCCAGCCCGTCCAGGTTGGGCATGTTCTGGTCGGTGATGATCGCATCAAAGCGTTCGGACGTGGCCTTGCCCAGGCCGTCGCGCCCATCCACGGCCTCAACGACCCGATAGCCCGCATCGGTCAGGGTCATGGCGATCATGCGCCGGATCGACGGGGAATCGTCCACCGTCAGCACAGTCTTGGTCATCTTGGGGCACCTTCTTCGCCTGTCTGTCCTTTGCCGCCGAGGGCGAAGCTCAGGCCCAGCTTTTGGGCCAGGGCGCCCGGGGCGCCCGACGCCTCCAGACCGACCTGCAGCTCGTGCCCGCTTTGGTCCGCCATGCGCTGCGCCGCGACCAGAAGCTGCAGGACCGCCGCATCGGCCCGTGCCAGTCCCGTTGCATCGATACGGACCGGGCCCTGTGCCAGCGCGTCCTGCAGCGTCCGGGACAGTCCTTCGGCCTCTGCCAATGTGATCTCTCCGCTCAGCGGCACCACCGTGGATGTCATGTCGTTTCCAATTGCCAAGCCGTCAGCGCCAGCAGCATGCCGGGCCTCGCCAAGCCGGGCAGGGTAGCCCGCATCCGGCAGGGCTTCTTACGGACCATCGCGACGGCTTCTTTAGGTCGCTGACCGAATGGGTGGGCCATCCGCCAAATGGCGGGAACCCTGGCTCTGGGGACACGGGCGCTGCGCCATGCGGGCGACGCGAAGGTCGCGCCTGTCAAAAGCGCGACTTGCGCTGCGGTCCGGGATGGCTTGATATGATCACATCAATCCCGTGATGGAGTTCGTGATGGCGCGACCGACGATTGCCGATCTGGCCAAGGCTTCCGGCCTCAGCACGGCCACCGTGGACCGGGTGCTGAACGGGCGCCACAACGTGCGGCAGGAGACCGTGCGCCGCGTTCACGAGGCCGCTGAGGAGATCGGCTATCACGCGGCCAATGTGATCCGGCACCGGATGCTGGCCGACCGGCCCGAACTGCGCCTGGGCCTTGTTCTGCAAAAGCCCAAGCACCGCTTCTATCAGGACGTGCTGGCGATCTTTGAACAGCAGGCGCGGGCCAACACGCAGCGCCGCGTGCAGGTCGTGCCCCGGTTCGTGGACACGCCGCAGCCGCAGGAGCTGGCCGAGGTGCTGCTGTCGCTGAAGGGGCGGGTGGACGCGGTCGCGGCCACGGGACTGGATCATCACCTGGTGACGCAGGCCGTGCAGGCGCTGCGGACGGCCGGCGTGCCGGTCTATGCGCTGCTGTCGGATTTTGCCCAAGGCGTGCGGGAAAGCTATTTCGGGACCAACAACCTGAAGGTCGGTCGCATGGCCGGCTGGTTCATCTCGCGGCTGGCGCGGCAACCGGGAAAGGTCGCCGTCTTCATCGGCGGGTCGCGCTTTCACGGGCACGAGCTGCGCGAGACGGGCTTTCGCAGCTTCTTTCGCGATGCCGCGCCCCAGTTCCAGCTGCTGGACACGCAGATCAACCTGGAAACGCGCCAGCTGACCTACGAGGCGACGATGAACCTGCTGACCCGGAACGAGGATCTGGTCGGCCTCTACGTGGCCGGCGGCGGGATGGAAGGCGCGATCCAAGCCGTGCGGGAGCTGGATGCGGGGTCCCGCCTGGTGCTGATCGTCAACGAGCTGACCCCGGATTCGCAGGCCGGCCTGCAGGACCAGGTGCTGGACATCGTGCTGGGCACGCCGGTCCGGACGCTTGCGGCGGAACTGATCTCGATGGTCATCGGGACCTCTGAAAAGGGCATGGCGGAAATTCCCGGCCAGCGGTTCTTCCCAAGCGAGATCTGGACCCCCGAGAGCGAGTTCATGAGGTAATCGCATCATGCCTCCCTCACCTTTGCATCATCATTGATGTGATCGGGGCGGCAAATCCGTTGACCGATGAGGCGGTTTCGGGAATCTTCCTCTCAGCGGCGCAGGGGAGAGGCGCCGCACAGCACGACATTCCGATCAGGGTCCAGGACCGGCGCATGCGCCGGCCGGATGGCGGGTGCCCATGCTGGAGGCTGCACAAGGCGCGTCGGCGCCGCTTGAGGAGGAGATAGAAGGTGAAGACGTTCCTGATGACCACTGCCCTGGTGGCAAGCCTGGCCGGTGCCGCGACCGCCGAGAACATCGGCGTGTCCATGGCGCTGTTCGACGACAACTTCCTGACGGTTCTGCGTGGCGGGATGCAGGACTATGCTGCCGGTCTGGACGGGGTGACGCTGCAGGTCGAGGATGCGCAGAACGATGTCGGCCGCCAGCTGAACCAGATCCAGAACTTCGTGGCCTCGGGCGTCGATGCGATCATCGTGAACCCGGTCGACACCGACGCGACCATCGCCATGTCGAACCTGGCGGCCGAGGCCGGCATCCCGCTGGTCTATGTCAACCGCCAGCCGGTCAACGTGGACGAGCTGCCCGAGGGGCAGGCCTTCGTCGCCTCGGACGAGCTGGAATCGGGAACGCTGCAGACGCAGGAAATCTGCCGGCTGCTGAAGGAACAGGGCAAGGGCGAGGGCGCCCGTGCCGTGGTGATGATGGGCGAACTGTCCAACCAGGCCGCCCGCATCCGCACCCAGGACATCAAGGACGTGATCGCCACGGATGAGTGCAGCTTCATCGAGATCGTCGAGGAGCAGACCGCGATGTGGTCGCGCACCCAAGGCACCGACCTGATGACCAACTGGCTGTCGGCGGGCGTCGAATTCGACGCGGTCATCTCGAACAATGACGAGATGGCGATCGGCGCGATCCAGGCGCTGAAGACCTCGGGCGTCGCGATGGACGCAGTCGTCGTGGGCGGCATCGATGCGACGGCCGACGCGCTGGCGGCGATGCAGGCGGGTGATCTGGATGTGACCGTGTTCCAGAACGCCGCGGGGCAGGGACAGGGCGCGGTCGACGCGGCGCTGAAGCTGGCGCGCGGCGAAAGCGTGGAGTCCAAGGTCTATGTCCCGTTCGAACTGGTGACCCCGGCAAACCTCGCCGATTACCAGAAGTGATGACCCGCCGGGCCCGCCACCGCGCGGGCCCGGCCGTCACCAGGAGGATATCACGATGTTGGACGGAGCAGGCGCAGCCGCGCACCGGGCCTTTGCCGGGGAATTCATCCTCGAGGTCGACCATGTGCGCAAGGAATTCCCCGGCGTCGTCGCGCTGGACGACGTGCAGCTGAAGATCCGCCCCGGCACCGTCCACGCCCTGATGGGCGAGAACGGCGCGGGCAAGTCGACGCTGATGAAGATCATCGCCGGCGTCTACACGCCCGATCGCGGCGAGGTGCGCTTTGCCGGACGGCCGCTGGAGATCCGCACGCCGCTGGACGCGCTGAATTCCGGCATCGCGATGATCCATCAGGAACTGAACCTGATGAACACGATGACCGTCGCCGAGAACATCTGGATCGGCCGCGAGCCCAAGGGCACCCTGGGCCTGATCGACCACGCACGCATGGCCGCGATGACGCGCGACCTCTTCGCCGATCTGGGCATCCGCCTGGCGCCCGAGGACATGGTGGGCGACCTGACCGTGGCGCAAAAGCAGATGGTCGAGATCGCCAAGGCCGTGTCCTTCAATTCCGACGTGCTGATCATGGACGAGCCGACCAGCGCCATCACCGAGACCGAGGTGGAGCACCTGTTCCGCATCATCCGCGACCTGCGGGCCAAGGGCGTCGGCATCGTCTATATCACCCACAAGATGAGCGAGCTGTTCGAGATCGCCGATGAGCTGACCGTCTTTCGCGACGGCAAGTATATCGCGACGGTGGCCGCCCGGGACGTCACCCGCGACCAGATCATCAAGATGATGGTCGGCCGCGAGATCACCGACATGTTCCCCAAGATCGACTGCGAGATCGGCGAGACGATCCTGGAGGTCCGGAACCTGACCCTGCCCGGCGTCTTTGCCGATGTCAGCTTTGCCCTGCGCCGCGGAGAGATCCTGGGCGTGGCGGGCCTGGTCGGATCGGGCCGGTCGAACGTGGCCGAGGCCGTGTTCGGGGTGCGTCCCGCGACCAGCGGGCACATCCTGATCGACGGCATGGAGGTCGACATCAAGTCGCCCCCGGTCGCGATGCGCCACGGCATGGCCTTCCTGACCGAGGACCGCAAGGAGACCGGCTGTTTCCTGAACCTCGACTGCATCGAGAACATCCAGGTGGCGCTCCTCTCCAGCGGCAAGGTCGACAACCGCGGCTTCGTCAACCAGCGCGAGGTGAACCGCCTGGCCGAGGAATTCTGCGCGAAACTGCGCGTCAAGACGCCGAACCTGGCCGAGACGGTGGCCAACCTGTCGGGCGGCAACCAGCAAAAGCTGCTGATCGCGCGCTGGCTGCTGACGAAGCCGCGCATCCTGATCCTGGACGAACCCACGCGCGGCATCGATGTCGGCGCGAAATCCGAAATCCACCGGCTGATCACGCAGCTGGCCGCCGAAGGGGTGGCGATCCTGATGATCTCGTCCGAACTGCCCGAGGTGCTGGGCATGTCGGACCGGATCATGGTCATGCACGAGGGCCGTATCAGCGGTTTCCTGGACCGGGCCGAGGCCGACCAGGTGCGCGTCATGGAACTTGCGGCGAAATAGGGAGGAGGCCGTCATGGCAACACAAGCAATCGGCGGCGAACGCGCCGCACCCAAGGCGCATCGCAAGCTGCCCTCGGAACTGAACATCCTGCTGGTGCTGATCGGCATCGCCCTGGTCTTCGAGATCCTGGGATGGATCTTTCAGGGGCAGTCCTTCCTGGGCAACCTGAACCGGCTCAAGATCATGATCCTGCAGGTCTCGGTCATCGGGATCATCGCGGTGGGGGTGACGCAGGTCATCATCTCGGGCGGGATCGACCTGTCGTCGGGCTCGATCGTGGGGGCGGTGGCGATGGTCTCGATGAGCTTTGCGCAATCGGCCGAATATGCGCGCGCGGTCTATCCGGCGCTGACCGACCTGCCGGTGATCGTGCCGGTGCTGATCGGGCTGGCCTGCGGGGCGGTCGCGGGCTTCATCAACGGCTGGCTGATCGCCTATACCAAGATCCCGCCCTTCATCGCCACGCTTGGCATGATGGTCACCGCCCGCGGCTTCGCCAAATGGTACACCAAGGGCCAGCCGGTCAGCTTTCCGACCGACAGCTATGCGGCCCTAGGCGCGGGGATGATGCCGGTGGTGATCTTCCTTGTGGTGGCGGCCATCTTCCACGTGGCGATGAAATACACCCGCTATGGCAAGTACACCTATGCGATCGGCGCGAACCCGCAGGCCGCCCGCGTGTCCGGCATCGACGTCGAACGCCATATCGTCAAGCTGTACATCGTCGCGGCGACCCTGGCGGCGCTGGCCGGGATCGTGGTCGCGGCCCGGGGCCAGACCGCGCAGGCCGGCATGGGGATGATGTACGAACTGGACGCCATCGCCATGGCCGTCATCGGCGGCACCTCGCTGGCCGGGGGGCGCGGCTCGATCGTCGGCACCTCCATCGGGATGGTGATCTTTGGCGTCATCATCTCGGGTTTCACCTTCCTGCGGCTGGACGCCTATTACCAGGAGATGATCAAGGGCGCGATCATCGTCGCCGCCGTCGTCGCCGACACCTATCGCCAGAAAAAGCGCGTCAAGAAGACCTGAGGGCGCGCGCCCCCCCTTTGGCGGCCATCCCGATCCATGCGCAGCCATGGCCGGCATGGCCGTCCCCTTCCGGAGCCGATGAGTGATGAAACACACGCTTGACCCGCACATGATCCGCCACCTGTCGCTGGAGGAGACCTGCCGCAAGGTGGCCGACCTGGGATACGACCATGTCGAACTGTCGCCGCGCCCGGATTTCCTGTCCTGGTGGACGCGGCCCAAGGTCTGGCCCGAGCGGATCGCCAGCTTCAGGAAGGCGCTGAAGGATCACGGCCTCGGCCTGGCCACCCTGCAGCCGATGTACCGCTGGGCCAGCCCCTATCCCGACGAATGGGAGGCCGCGATCGACAACTGGAAGCGCGCGATCCAGATCGCGGTCGAGATGGACTGCCCGATGTTCGTCAGCGAATTCGGACGCGGCGGCAGCCCCGAGCGCAGCCTGAACGACCGCAGCGGCCTTCACCGCCCCGAGACCTGCGAGAACGCCTTCTTTCGCGCGATGGACATCCTGGTGCCGATCCTGGAACGCGAGGGGCTGGTCCTGTCGCTGGAGGCCCATCCCGAGGACTGGCTGGAAGAGATCGCCCCGGCCATGGACATCATCAGGACGATCAATTCCAAGGCCGTGAAGGCGTCCTTCATCGCCCCGCACACGTTCTTTTACGGTCCCGACATGGTGGCGAACCTGCGCGCGACCCAGGGGCATCTGGTGCATGTGCGGCTGGCCGACACCTATGACCACACCAAATCCTCCCAGCTTCGCTATGTCGTCAACCCGCCGGGTGCGAAGGTGCGCGTGCACCAGCACCTGGATTTCGGGCAGGGCGAGATCGACTGGGACATCTTCTTCGCCACCCTGGCCGACATGAAGTTCGACGGCGTCCTGTCGAACTGCGTCTTTGGGTGGGAGGACCGGGCCGAGGACAGCGCCCGCTTCATGCTGGACGAAACCAAGCGCTATGTCGCCACATACTGGAAATAGGAAGACGAACATGACCCTGAGGATCGGAGTCATCGGAACCGGCATGATCGGCCGCGACCACACCCGCCGCATTGCGCAGGTGCTGTCGGGCGCCCGGATCACCGCACTGAGCGATTACAACCCCGACGCGGCTCGCGCGGTGCAGGCCGACCTGGCACCCGATGCCAAGGTGTATGACAAGGGCGAGGACCTGATCGCCGCCGATGACGTGGATGCGGTGCTGGTCTGTTCGACCGGCGCGACCCATGAGGCCTATGTCCTGGCCGCCATCGCCGCCGGCAAGCCCTGTTTCTGCGAAAAGCCGCTGGCAACCACTGCGGACGGCGCCCGGCGCATCGTCGATGCCGAGGTGGCGGGCGGCAAGCGGCTGGTGCAGGTGGGCTTCATGCGCCGCTATGATGCGGGCTACCGGATGCTGAAGGAGGTCGTGGACAGCCAGATCGGCACGCCGCTGATGGTCCATGCCGCGCATCGCAATCCCACGGTGCCGGAGCAGTACGTGACGCCCATGGCGATCCACGACACGCTGATCCACGAACTGGACGTGTTCCGCTGGCTTCTGGATGACGACTACGTCTCGGCGCAGGTGGTGTTCCCGCGCAAGTCCAGCCATGCGCATGGCAAGCTGGCCGATCCGCAGATCGTCCTGCTGGAAACCGCGAAGGGCATCCGCATCGATGTCGAGATCTTCGTCAACTGCCGCTATGGCTATGACATCCAGTGCCAGGTCGTGGGCGAGGAGGGGTTGGCCAACCTGCCCGAGCCGATGGCCATCACCCTGCGCAAGAACGCCATGCGGCAGAACGCGATCATGACCGACTGGAAGGACCGCTTTGTCGACAGCTACGACGTCGAATTGGCCGATTTCATCAAGGCGGCGTCGCAGGGCACCGCTGCCGGTCCGTCCAGCTGGGACGGCTACGTGGCCGCCATCAGCTCGGACGCCTGCGTCGAGGCGCAGGAAAAGACCGGGCAGATCATCCCCATCACCCTGCCGGCCCGTCCGGCGCTGTACAGCTGAGACCGCCATGCGCTTTGCGATCAACCACATCTCAGCCCCGAAACTGCCGCTGGCCGAGTTCTTCGCGACGGTCCGCCGCCTTGGCGCGACCGAGGTCGAGATCAGGAACGACCTGCCCGACGTGCTGGGCCGCATGTACCCGGCCCAGGTGCGCGCCGAGGCCGAGCGCCAAGGTGTCACCATCCTGTCGATCAACGCGCTTTACCCCTTCAACGTCTGGTCGGGCGATCTGCCCGAGCGGGCGGTGAAGATGGCAGATTATGCGCAGGCCGCAGGCGCCAAGGCCTTGGTCATGTGCCCGCTGAACGACGGCACCGAGGTCGCCTTCGATGACCTCGTGGCGGCGCTCAGGGCGATGAAGCCGATCCTGGAGGACCGCGGCCTGACGGGCCTGGTCGAGCCCCTGGGCTTTCCGATCTCCTCCCTGCGCAAGAAATCCACCGCGATCGCGGCGATCAAGGCGGCGGGCGGAGAGGGTGTCTACAAGCTGATGCACGACACCTTCCACCACCACCTGGCCGGAGAGACCGAGGTCTTTCCCGAGTGGACCGGCCTTGTCCACATCTCGGGCGTGACGGACCCGGAGGTGGCGGTGGACGACATGCTGGACGCGCATCGCGTGCTGGTGGACGGGCAGGATCGGCTGGAGAACCTGCCGCAGATCAGGGCGCTGATGGCGGCGGGCTATGATGGAGCCTTCAGCTTCGAGCCCTTCGCGGCCGAGGTTCATGACGCAGCCGATCCGGAAGCCGCGCTGAAGACCAGCATGGATCACATTCGGTCCGGCCTGTGACCACGGCGGCGGGCGTTCGCGCCCGCCCTCATCTTGAAGGAGAGGCGGAATGAAGACGCTTGACGTGATCACCATCGGCCGGTCCTCGGTCGACCTTTATGGCCAGCAGGTCGGCGGGCGGCTGGAGGACATGGGCTCCTTTGCCAAGTATATCGGCGGCAGCCCGACCAATATCGCCTGCGGCACGGCGCGGCTGGGGTTGCGCTCGGCCGTGATCACGCGCGTGGGCGACGAGCATATGGGCCGCTTCATCCGCGAACAGCTGGTCCGCGAGGGCGTCGACGTGCGCGGCGTCGCTACCGACCCCGAGCGGCTGACCGCGCTGGTGATCCTGGGCATCCGCGACCAGGACAGCTTTCCGCTGATCTTTTACCGCGAGAACTGCGCCGACATGGCACTGTCCGAGGACGACATCGACGAGGACTTCATCGCCCAGGCACGATGCGTGCTGGCCACCGGCACGCATCTGTCGAACCCCCGCACGGAAGCCGCCGTCATGCGGGCGCTGGAGCTGGCGCGCAAGCACGGGGCGCGGACGGCGCTGGACATCGATTACCGCCCCAACCTCTGGGGCGTCGCGGGCCATGGCGCGGGCGAGAGCCGCTTTGTCGAAAGCGCCAAGGTCACGGCAAAGCTGCAGGCGACGCTGCATCTCTTCGACCTGATCGTCGGCACCGAGGAAGAGTTCCACATCGCCGGCGGCACGACGGACACGCTGGCCGCGTTGCGTGCCGTGCGGGCGGTGTCGGACGCGGTGCTGGTCTGCAAGCGCGGCGCCAAGGGGGCCGTCGCCTTCACCGGCGCCATCCCCGACAGCCTGGACGACGGCGAGGCGGGGCCGGGTTTCCCGATCGAGGTCTTCAACGTGCTCGGTGCGGGCGACGGCTTCTTCTCCGGCCTGCTGAAGGGCTGGCTGGACGGCGAGCCCTGGCCAAAGGCGCTGGAATACGCCAATGCCTGCGGCGCCTTCGCCGTCAGCCGCCACGGCTGCACCCCCGCCTATCCCAGCCTGGAGGAGCTGCGCTTCTTCCTGTCGCGCGGGGTGGTCCGCCCCGACCTCAGGAACGATGCCGCGCTGGAGCAGATCCACTGGGCCACCAACCGCCAGGGCCGCACGGGCGGCGACTGGTCCACGATGCGCGTCTTTGCCTTCGATCACCGGATGCAGTTGGAGGCGATGGAGGGCTACACGACCGCGAAGGGCGGCGCCTTCAAGCGGCTCTGCCTGGAGGCGGCGCTGACCGTTCAGGATGGGCAGCGCGGCTATGGCATCCTCTGCGACAACCGCATCGGACGCGAGGCGCTGCATGCGGCCTCCGGCACCGGCCTCTGGATCGGGCGGCCCTGCGAATGGCCGGGCTCGCGTCCCCTGGCACTGGAGCCCGAACTGGGCCCCGATTGCGGCGGGCTGGGCGAATGGGCGCGCGAGAACGTGGTCAAGGTGCTCTGCTTCTGCCATCCTGACGATGACGCCGCCCTGCGCGCCGAGCAGGAGGCCACCGTCGCGCGTCTCTATGCCGCGGCGCGCCGCAACGGGTTGGAGTTCCTGCTGGAGGTCATCCCGTCCAAGGTGGGACCCGTGGATGACGACACGACCGCAACCCTGATCCGCCAGTTCTATGCCGCGGGCATCTCTCCCGACTGGTGGAAGCTGGAGCCGCTGACCAGCCGCGCGGCCTGGCAGAAGGCCATCGCCGCCATCGAGGCGCATGACCGCCACACCCGCGGCATCGTGGTCCTGGGCCTGGATGCGCCCGTGGCCGAGCTGGCCGCCAGTTTCGAGGTCGCCGCAGGCTTTGACCTAGTCCGCGGCTTTGCAGTCGGCCGCACGATCTTTGGCCAGACTGCCCGCGACTGGCTGGCGGGGAGCATCAACGACGCAACGGCCGTGGCGCAGATGGCCGACCGCTATCGCCGCCTCTGCGGCCTCTGGGACGGGGCCCGTGCCGCCGCAAGGGTCGCGGCATGAACCGGCCCATTGTCACAGGAAACGCCCAACCCGCCCCGACGGATCACGTGAAAGGTGCAAGGATGAATGGCACGATCAGGCTGACGGCGGCGCAGGCCATGGTGCGCTGGCTCTCGGTCCAGATGACCGAGGAGGGCGAGCGCTTCATCGAAGGGGTTTGGGCGATTTTCGGCCATGGCAACGTGGCGGGCCTTGGCCAGGCGCTGCACGGGATCGGGGACGCCCTGCCCACCTGGCGCGGCCAGAACGAGCAGACCATGGCGCATGCGGCCATCGCCTATGCCAAGGGCAAGGCGCGGCGGCGGGCCCATGCGGTGACGGCCTCGATCGGGCCGGGATCGACCAACATGGTGACGGCCGCGGCGCTGGCGCATGTGAACCGGCTGCCGGTGCTGTTCATCGCGGGCGATGTCTTTGCGACACGGCGGCCCGACCCGGTGCTGCAGCAGGTGGAAAGCTTTGGCGATGGCACCGTCAGCGCCAACGACTGTTTCCGCCCGGTGGTGCGCTATTTCGACCGCATCACCCGGCCCGAGCATCTGCTGACCGCGCTGCCCCGCGTGCTGCGGGTGATGACCGATCCGGCCGAATGCGGGCCGGTCTGTTTGGCCTTCTGCCAGGACGTGCAGGCCGAGGCCCATGACTGGCCCGAGGCCTTTTTCGAGCCGCGCACCTGGCGCATCCGCCGGCCCGAGCCTGACGCGACCGAACTGGCCGAGGTCGCGGCGCTGATCCGGGGCGCCACGGCGCCGGTCATCGTCTGCGGCGGCGGCGTCATCTATTCGGGTGCCGAAGCGGCGCTGGCCGAATTTGCCGCCCGCCACAACATCCCCGTCATCGAGACCCAGGCCGGCAAATCGGCGCTGGCGCAGGGGCATCCGATGAACTTTGGCGCGGCGGGGGTCGATGGTTCGGCGGCGGCCAATGCCGCGGCGGCGGCGGCGGACCTGGTCATCGGCATCGGCACGCGGCTGCAGGACTTTACCACCGGCTCTCGCACGCTGTATCCGCAGGCGCGGCTGGTCAGCATCAATGTCCAGCCCTGCGACGCGGCCAAGCACGGCGCGATTGCCCTGGTCTCCGATGCGAAGGTCGCGCTGGAGAGGCTGACCCGCGCCCTGGGCGACCACCGTTTCGCCGCCGCCGATGCGGGGGCGCGGGCCGCCTGGCTAGCGGCGGTGGACATCCATTGCGGCGCACCGGTCGCTGAAGGCCTGCCCACCGATGCGCAGGTGATCGGGGCGGTGCAGAAGGCCGCGCCCGACGGCATCGCAATGTGCGCCGCAGGCACGATGCCCGGCGCGCTGAAGCTGCTGTGGCAGCCCAGCCAGCACGGCTATCACATGGAATACGGCTATTCCTGCATGGGCTACGAGGTGGCGGGCGCAATGGGGCTGAAACTGGCGCGCCCCGACCGCCATGTGCTGTGTTTCGTGGGCGACGGCAGCTACATGATGGCCAACAGCGAACTGGCCACGGCGGTGATGCGGCGCATTCCCTTTACCGTGATCCTGACCGACAACCGCGGTTATGGCTGCATCAACCGCCTGCAGATCAACTGCGGCGGGGCCGAGTTCAACAACATGTATGTCGATTGCAACGTCGCGGCGCAGCCGCAGATCGATTTCGTGGCCCATGCCGGCAGCATGGGGGCGCATGCGGTCAAGGCGCGCGATCTGGAGGACCTGCAGGCGCAGATCCGCGACGCCCGCAACCGCGACATCCCGACCGTGATCGTCATCGACACGACCGCGCGCCCGGGTCCGGGCGACGGGCTGGAGGCGGCCGGTCACTGGTGGGACGTCGCCGTGCCCGCCGCGGGCGACACCGACAACCTGAAACACGCCTATGCCCGGTATCTTGAACACGCCGCCCGGCAGGCCCTGACGAACTGAGGCATGACATGATCCTTTACGGCACCAATCCCATCGCCTGGGCCAATGACGACGACCAGAGCATCGGCGCGCATATCCCGACCGAACAGATCCTGCGCGAGGCGGGCCGCGAGATCGGCTTTGACGGCATCGAGAACGGCCACCGCTGGCCCGACGATCCGCAGGCGCTGAGGGCGCTGCTGGGCGGATACGGGCTGCGCTTCATCTCAGGCTGGTACTCAACCGAGCTGCTGACCCGTTCGGTCCAGGACGAGATCGCGGCGGTCCAGCCGCACCTGGCCAAGCTGAAGGCCAACGGGTGCAAGGTCTGCATCGTCTGCGAATGCTCGAACACGGTGCATGGCGATCCGGCAAAGGCGGTCAACGACCGGCCGCGCCTGACCGACGCGCAGATGTCCGGCTTTGGCGCGAAGATGGAGGAATTCGCGGCCTACCTGGCGGGGCAGGGCATCACGCTGGCCTATCACCACCACATGGGCACCGTGGTCGAGAGCCCGGCTGAGATCGACGCCTTCATGGCCGCGACCGGTCCTGCGACGCATCTGCTGTTCGATGCCGGGCATTGCACCTTTGGCGGCGGCAACCCTGAGGAGGTCCTGCGCCGGCACGCAGCGCGCGTTGCACATTTCCATGCCAAGAACATCCGCCGCCCGGTGACTGAGCGGGTGCGGGCCGAAAACCTGTCGTTCCTGCAGGGCGTCCTGGCCGGCGCCTTTACCGTGCCGGGCGACCCCGAGGGCGCGATCGACTTCCTGCCGCTGCTGCGGATCCTGGCCGATGCGGGCTATGACGGCTGGCTGGTGATCGAGGCCGAGCAGGACCCGGAATTGCGCGACCCGCTGCATTACCAGTCGATGGGGCTGAAGGCACTGAAGGCGGCCGCGGCCGAGGCGGGCCTGGACCAGAGCGTCGCGGCCTGAGGTAGGGGAGGGGGCCATTGTCCCCTCTTTCATTCCGGGCGCGGCCCGCTGGCAATCGGACAAGGAAAGGGCTGGACATGGCCGATCTTTTGCGCAGACCCTTTGGAACCCATGGCGAAGTGCATCGCATCACTCCGGCGGATGCGGGCTGGCGATATGTCGGCTTTTCCCTTTACCGGCTGCGTCCGGGGGAACGTGCCGCCGAGGCGACCGGCGAATGCGAGGTGATCCTGGTGATGGTCGAGGGCAAGGCGGGCATCCGCGCGGCCGGGCAGGACTGGGGCGTGCTGGGAGAGCGGATGGATGTCTTCGACAAGACGCCGCCGCATTGCCTCTATGTGCCGAACGGGCAGGATTGGGCGGCGGAAGCCGTCACCGACTGCGTGATCGCGGTCTGTTCGGCGCCGGGGCGGGGCGGCCATCCGGCGCGGCGGATCGGCCCGGACGGCATCACCCTGACCCAACGCGGCAAGGGCACCAACACCCGCCACATCAACAACATCGCCATGGAGGCCGAGGATTGGTGCGACAGCCTGCTGGTGACCGAGGTGTTCACCCCGGCCGGCCACTGGTCGTCCTATCCCAGCCACCGGCATGACGAGGACGATTTTCCGCGCATCACCTATCTGGAAGAGACCTATTATCACCGCCTGAACCCGGCCAAAGGCTGGGCGGTGCAGCGCGTCTATACCGACGACGGGTCGCTGGACGAGGCGATGGCCGTGCGCGACCATGATGTGGTGCTGGTGCCGCGCGGGCATCATCCCTGCGGTGCGCCCCATGGGTTCGAGCTCTATTACCTGAACGTCATGGCCGGGCCCCGCCGCAACTGGCGTTTCGTCCCCGCGCCCGAGGTCGAAGAGATCATCGCCCGCGACAGCTGAGGGCCGGTTCCGGCCCTAGCGCGCCGCGGCCGGGGCGCGGGTCGCCATGGTGGGAAGCATCGCCCGCAGCGCCGCGACCTGGCGCTGCAGGTCCTCCGCGTCGGCGCCTTCGGTTTGGGCACGGGCATCGGTCTCCAGTTGCGCAAAAGCCTTGTGCATCCGGCTGAAGCCGACCAGCGCCGCGGACCCGGCCAGCTGGTGCGACAGGCGCCACAGATCCTCGAAGCTGGACGGCTGATGCGCCATTTCCGACAGGCGGACCAAGCCATCATGCAGTTCGGCCAGGATGCGGTGCAGGATGACCTCGGCCCGATCGGGGCCGAGCGTGTCGGCCAGCATCGCCCGCGCCTGGGACAGCTGCGGGTCTTCGGCCCGGTGGTCGTGCGGGGTCTCGGCCACCGGCTCTGCCGCGTCCGGCCCTGCCCCGCGAAGGCTGGGGATGCCCGCAATGGCGGCCTCCAGCCTTTCCAGCGACAGGGGCTTGGTCAGGACGCCGGTCATGCCCGATTCCTCAAAATGCCGCAGATCCTCGGGCAGCGCATGGGCGGTCAGCGCGATGATCGGTGTGGCCGCATTCGGGCCGTCCTGGCGGATCTGGCGGGTGGCGCTGACCCCGTCCATGCGCGGCATGCTGATATCCATCAGGATCAGGTCGAAGGGCCGGGTCTGCGCCATCTGAACGCCCTCCTGTCCGTCACAGGCCTCGACGACGCGGCAGTGGCGCTGCTTCAGCATTTCGCGCACGATCAGGCGGTTGGTGGCATTGTCCTCGACCACAAGCACGTCCAGCTGCGACAGCATGGCCGCGCCGGGCTGGCCGGGCCCGTCAGGCGCACCATCGGCGGGCAGGGCGGGCGCCTGTTCGGGCAAGGTCAGGCGCACGCGAAAGGTCGATCCCAGGCCCGGCTGGCTTTCCACCCTCAGCTCTCCGCCCATCAGGGACGCCAGGCGGCGCACGATGCCCAGGCCCAGGCCGGTGCCCTCGACCACGCGGTTGTAGCTGGAGTCCAGCGTCACGAATTCGTCGAAGATCTTTTCCAGGTCCGCCGCCGCGATGCCGATGCCGGTATCCATCACCCGGAACTCGACCTCTCCGCTGGCGCCGCTGCGGTCGACCTGGACGGTGATGCGGCCGTTCTCGGTGAACTTGATCGCATTGCCGACCAGGTTCACCAGGATCTGCGACAGGCGGCCCGGATCGCCCAGCAGCATCGTCTGATGCGTGCCGATCATGCTGAGCGACAGAAGGTTGCCGCGCTGCTCGGCCTGCGCCTGCAGCCCGTCCAGCACGTCGGACACCACCTGGCTGGGGCAGAAGGGCTGGCTGGCCAGTTGCAGGTTGCCGCTGTCCACGCGCGAGATGTCCAGGACGTCGTTCACATGCGACAGCAGCATCCGCCCGGACCGCTCCATCACCTCCAGGTAATGGCGCTGCCTGGCATCGAGGCGGGTGGTCTTCAGCAGGTCCATGGTGCCCAGGACGCCGTTCAGCGGGGTGCGCATCTCGTGGCTCATCACGGCCAGCATCTTGGCCTTGGTGCGCTCTCCGGCGACGGCGTGGTCGCGGGCGCGGATCAGCTCCGCCTGTTCGCCCGCCCGGCGCGAGATGTCGCGCACGAAGGCCACCAGCACCGGACCGTAATGGCTGGCGGCGCTGGAGATCGCCACCTCGACCGGAAAGACCTCGCCCGACCGGCGCCGCGCCGTCGCCTCCAGCGGGTCGATGCGGACGCGGGTGCGGGGGTTGCGGCGCATCCGGTGCAGCAGTGCCTGGACCTTGCGGCGATGGCCCTCGGGCACGACTAGGTCGGTCAGCTTGGCACCGATCGCCTCGTCCGCGGAATAGCCGTACATCCGGCAGGCGGCCTCGTTAAAATCCAGGATGCGGCCGTTCGCCCCCGCCACCAGGATCGCGTCGATCGAGGTGCCGATCACCGCCTGCAGCCGGTTGCGGGTGGCCTCGGTGCTGGCGGCCTGGCGGCTGGAATTCCTGAACAGGATGGCCAGCGCCATCACCACCGCCAAAAGCGCCGCGAACAGGATCAGCACGATCAGCGCCAAGTCCGACAGCGCATCCGCCAGCTCGACCCGCTGGCGATCCAGCTTGCCGGCAAAGACGCGCACCCCGCTGAGCGACACCTTGCGCATGATCGCGCGCATCTCCTCGGCCGCGGCCAGGAACCGGGGCAGGGCCGCGACCAGCCGGTCGTCCGGCCCGTCGATCCAGACCATCGCGCGGTCGAGAAAGTCATAGGCCTTGGCCAGCGACGCGGCGGCCTCGGGGTCGGCACGCACGCGCTCGAACACTTCCGAAGTCCTCATCATGGTCAGCCGCGCAAAAAGGACATCAAAGCGCTGCCGCAGCTTGACCAGTTCGGCGGGTCGATCCTCGGGCGTGGCCAGGCTGGCCCTGTAGATGAAGGACATCATCGCCATGGTCTCGACCTCGCCCTGGGCCAGGGACCAGCGGGCGCTGTCGGTGTTGGCGGTGGCCAGTTCGTCGATCTTGGTGCGGGCGTCGGCGCTGATCAGCCAGATGGTCAGGGCCAGGATGCTGACGGACAGGAAAAAACCGCCCAGGACAATGTAAAATCTGCAGCGCATGCGTGCGTACCGAACCAAAATGTGGGGCAGGGCCGCAACGGGTCGCGGGCTCTGCGGGACGTGCAACGCGGCCAGGCCGCGCCGGTTGCTGCTGCCGCTCGGCCGGACCGGCGCGGACGCAGGCCGGACAAGGGGCAGGATCGGCCAGTCAGCGCCGGCAGCCGCCCTTCCCCCGGGAGCAGCCGGCAAGGGATTTTCCCATGTTCATCCGCAGGTTCTCCTTGCGCCCCGATCGTCCTCATTTTCCCACAGCCGGATTGATGGCGCGCGATAGAATAAGGCTAAACTGCGGTTCCAAAGGTATAGCCGCCCCTCCGAAGCGTGCAGCCGTCGGGCACGGTAGCGAGGATCCGGCTTCCGGAGGGCGCCGAACGTGGGCTTCTTGGGATTTTCGGCGGCCTCGGACCCGATCCAAGGGGGCGCCACCGCACCCTGCTTTTGGACTCGCGCCCTATCCTTTTGCGCACTCCATTTCCCGCGGGCAGCGGCTAGATTGAGGGCAAGACGAAAGGAAACGTGACATGCTTCGCACCATCTCGATCGGAAACTACATCTTCGTCCAAGGCATCTTCGAAGGCGCCGCGCTGGACGGAGACATCATGGTCCGCGTGGGCAGCCGCGTCTACCAGGGCAAACCGGTCGGCTGCTGAAGCACCAGGTTCAGGGCGCGTCCGGACCCCCCTTCGCGACGCGTCCTGATTTCGACAAGGGTCCGCAGAGGCCCGGTCGACGGCGGGATTGGCGGCTTGCTCCGCATGGCCTGGCCGTCAGAACCACAGGCGAATGACATGTGGCTTCGGTGCGCCCGTCCGGCAGGACGGGCGCACCTTTTACCATTGGGCCGCGGCCGCTGGACTGCCCTCACCGCCGGAATTCCACCAGCCAGCGCCGCAGGTCCAGATCGGCCGAAGGTCCGGCGCCAAAGATGCCCTGGTCCAGCTGGCCCAGCAGGCGCCCCTGCCGGGGGCTGGCCGCGCCACGCCAGGCGACATGCCGGGCGGCGGCGGCGCGCAGGGCGCGCAGATCGCCCGCGCGCACGGCCTGCTCCATTTCCGCCAGGTGCGGGCTGCGACGGAGGGCGCGCAGCAGGGGGGCAAGGCTGGGGATGCGGTCCCACAGGCAGGCCATCAGCGCCGCCCCGAAGGCCAGCGCCACAAGGCCGGTCAGGATCAGCCTGAACCTGACGCCATCGGCCTCGCGCGCGCCGAAATTGGCGCCGAACCCCGCAAAGCCGAAGGGGATGGGCTTCATCGGCGCCACCTCCATCTGGCGGCTGTCGGTGTCGAACCAGGGAAAGGCCACGGCGGGCAGGACCCCCGGTTCTCCGGTGCGGGGACGCAGCTGCCATTCCCAGACCACCCGCGACACCGGCCCCTGCGGCGTGGGGATCGTCTCGCGCAGTTCGGGCTGGGTAAAGCTGATCAGCCAGGGCTGCTGCAGGTCGGGGCGCGGCGGCAGGTGATGGGCCAGGGCGCCAAGCGCCTCGATGGTGACGCGGCGGGTCAGGACCTCGTCCTGCTGCAGCTTGCCGGGCTGGGCCGACAGCTCGTCCGTCAGCACCAGCGCATGCGCGGCCAGCGGCCGACGGTCGCCCGGAAAGGGCCGGACGGTGATCTGCGCCGGGGCCGAGGTGACGCTGCGCTTTTCCCGGACCCCCTTGTCCACCACATGCGTCAGGTCATGGGTGATCGCCGGCACGGTCAGCATCCCCGCCCGGCGCGGGAACAGCGCGATGTCGCGCTCAAAGACCTGAATCATCCGGCCGCCGATGCGTTCCTTGAACCACCGGTCGCGGTCGATCTGCATCCAGTCATAAGCGTCGGAATCGGGAAAGCGCAGGTCTTCCAGCGATACGGTCAGGTCGTATTCACCGCGCAGGGTCAGGCGCACCATCTCGGCCACGACGGGGTTGCCGTGATCGTGCAGGATCAGCAGCCGTGCCTCGCCGGGGGCCAGGGGGCGGGACGGCTCGGCCCGCAGCGGGCCCGCCAGCAGCACCAGCAGCAAAAGGGCCAGGCGGATCACCACGGGTCGCCCTCCTCGGGTCGGATCAGGCCCATCTGGGCGCGGCGCTCGTATTCGGCGCGGATGCGAAGGCGCAGGAACTCGCCCGGATCGTCGACGATGGTCTCCAGCCACTCGTCGCTGGCGGCCAAGCCGCGCGCGCCCAGGGGGCGGCGCCAGCTTTCGGCGGCGGCATTGGTCAGCGCGTTGCGGATCTCGTCGGCGGGGGCGGGCCGGCCGCCGCGTCCGATGATGCGGCCGGGAACGGTGCTGTCGCCGCGATGCGGGGGATACATCGTCGCAACCAGGTCGCGGTTGGCGCGGGCCTGTTCGTCGGCCGGATTGGCGAACAGCACCGCGTCGAAATAGGCCACCGACAGCGGGTAGTCGCCCGTCGCCGCCAGGCTGAGCCCGCGGTTGTAGGTCTGCGACCGACCCGCCTCGGCAAAGGCCGCGTCGGCCTGGGCATGAAGGCCCTGACGATACAGCGCGATCCCCCGCGCCGCCGGGTCGTCCAGCATCATCAGCATGACCGGGTCCCAGCCCAGCCGCAGGGCCAGCGCGCCGATCCCCGCCGGTCCCGCCAGCCCCAGCAGCAGCGCCGCCAGCGCCAGCAGCGCGGCCCCCACCCTCACCGCTGCCTCCGCAGCATCATCAGCAGGGGAAGCGCCGCCAGGGCGGCCAGGAACGGCCCCAGGTCGCGATAGCCAAGCGCCTTCAGCGCCGGATCGCGCAGCTGGTCGCCGCCCTCGCGCAGGCGTGTGGCCAGGCGGTCGGCTTCGTCCGCCTCCATGACCCGGCCGCCGCCGCGTGCCAGCCGGGACAGCGCATCGGGCGGGGGCAGGGGCGCGCCTTGGGCCAGCGCGTCCAGCCGCAGGCCCCAGATCCGCACGCCAAGCGCCGCCAGCCGGTCGGCCTCGGCCAAGGCCTGGCGGTCCACGCCGCCGCCGTCCGAGATCAGGACCAGGTCCGCGCGCTGTGGATCGGACAGCATCTGGGCGGCCATGCCGATGGCTGCGGCCGGGCGGCTGCCCTTGCCGGGCACCGTCTCGGCGTCGAGAACCGCCACCAGCGTTTCCAGCGCGCGTGGATCGGTGGTCGGGGCCGAGGCATTGTAAGCCTCGCCGCCATAAAGGATCAGCCCCACCGGCCGGCCGGCCAGCCCCTGCAGCAGCGCCGCGCTGGCCTGCTGCGCCGCCGACAGCGCCGCGCCCCCGGTGATCGAGGGCGACAGGTCCACCGCGATCAGCACCGTGTCGGTGCGCGCCAGCACCGGCATGTCGACCCGGCGCATCCCCGGACCCGCCAGCCCCAGGATCAGCGCCAGCAGCGCCGCAAGGGGCAGCATCTGCGCCCAGCCCCGCGCGGTTCCGGTGATCGCCCCCATCGCCTGCATCGCGGCCAGCATCTGCGGCGGCATCACGTCCTCCCAGCCCCCGGCCGACGGCGTGCGCAGAACCCGCCACAGCGCCAGCGCCGCCCAAGGCAGCAGGGCCGCAAGCCACCAGGGGCGCAGCAGGATCAGGCTGCCCATCGGCGCTGCCCCCAGCCCGCCAGCGCCAGCAGCGCCGCCGCCGCCGCGGCGGGCCAGATCCAGAGCTGCTGCCAATAGCGCAGCGGCGGGCGCTCGCCGGGGTTCGGCTCCAGCCGGTCCAAGGCCTCGGTCATCGCCTCTAGGTCTTGGGCCTGCCGGACGCGGAACATCTGCCCCTGGGCCAGTTCGGCGATGCTGCGCAGCGTCGCGACATCGACCGCGTCGCGGGAGGTGGGCATGTTCTCCAGATCCTCGGGGCCCAGGGCGATGGTGTGGATGCGGATGCCGTGGTCGGCCGCCAGCCGCGCCACCTCGGTCGCCTGCACGCTGCCCGAGGTGTCGACGCCGTCCGACAGCAGGATGGCCACGCGGCCCGGCGCGTCGCTGGCGTCCAGCCGCCGGATCGCCAGGCCCAGGCCGTCCGCGATCGCCGTGCCGCGCCCCGAAATGCCGATCTGCGCCTCGTCGATGGCCTGCGCGACCGCGCCCAGGTCAAAGGTCAGCGGCGCCGCCACATAGGCGCGCCCGCCAAAGATCACCAGCCCGATCCGGTCCCCCCGCCGCGATGTGACAAAGCGCACGGCGGTGCGCTTGACCGCCTCCAGCCGACTGAGCGCCTGACCGTCCAGCTGGAAATCCTGCTGCTCCATGCTGCCCGACAGGTCCAGCGCCAGCATGATGTCGCGGCCGCTGGCGGGGGTGACATCGGCCACCCGCTCGACCCGCGGGCCGGCCAGCGCCACCACCAGCAGCACCCAAGCCACCGCGGCCAGCCAGGGTCGGGGCGGGCGGTCCGCCCGCTGTCCGGGCCGCAGCGCCGGCACCAGATAGGCGGGCAGGCGCAGGGCCGGTTGCGGGCGCGTGACGGGCGGGGCCCACCAGCGCAGCAGCAGGGGCAGGGGGATCAGCAGCAGCAGAAGGGGCAGCGCCAGGCTCATCGGCGCAGGCCCCGGACCAGTCGCGTCAGCCGGGCGCGGCGGGCGATGCGCTCGATACGCTCATCCGATGGCGGCGTGGCGGCGCCGTAAGCCGCGTCGTGAAGGGGCGGGGGCAGGTGGCCCAGGTGCCGCGCCAGGGCCAGCATCCGCTGCGGCACCGGCAGGGCGCGCAGCTGGGACAGGCGCAGGCGGTTGCGCGGCGCGCGGCTGCGGGTGAAGGGCAGGATCAGCGCGGCGGCCAGCACGCCCGCCGCGAGCCCCAGGCCCAGCAGGGCCAGCAGCTCGGGCAGGGACAGCCAGGCCATGCCGGTGGGCAGGCGGGCGGGGGCCAGCTGCTGCAGCATCTCCTCATGGGTCATGGCGCGACCTTCAGGGCCGTCGCGCCCATGGCGGCAAGCCGCGCGATGTGGTCGCCCAAGTCGACGGGCGCCAGCCGCGCGACCAGCGGCCGCCCCTCCAGCGCCACCGGCATCGCGCGGGCAGGCGGCGACACGTCCAGCGGGTCCAGCATCAGCGCGACCTCCAGCCTGCGGCCGCGGGCCAAGCGGGTCAGCAGGGCATCGGCGCCCGCGCAGCCGTCTGGCGCGGTGGCCAGCAGGATGCGCGCGCCCGGCGGCGCCAGGCGGGCGGCCAGGGCCAGCGCCTCGGTTAGCGGCAGGTCGGGACCGGGGTCGTCCAGCGCCGCCCGGTGGCGGTCGGCCATCATCGTGCAGATCGCGGCCATCTGCGCATCCCCGGCACCGGGCGGGATCGACAGGACCTGCCCCGCGCCCATCGCGACCAGACCGACTGCGCCCTGACGCGCCACCGCCTGCCAGCCCGCATGCGCCAGGTGCCGCGCCGCCGCGACCGAGCGCAGCTGCGGCCCCGTCCCCCACAGCATCGCGGGACGGAAGTCGGCGATCAGCAGGGTGATGTCATCGCGATCCTCGTGCAGCGCGCGGACATGGGGGCGGCCGGTGCGCGCGGTGGCGGAGGGGTCCAGCCGGCGCGGGTCGTCGCCGGGGACATAGGCGCGGATCTCTCGCAGGTCCATGCCGCTGCCGGGCAGGCGCGACGGCGCGACGCCGGCCCTGCGGGTGGCCGGGCGGTGCCGCGCCGCACCGTAAGCCTCGTCGCGCAGCGCCAGCAGGTCCTGTGCATCCAGCCGGATGCCCGGGGCCTGGCGCCAGCGCGGCGCCCCTACCACGGCCGGATCGCCTGCAGCGCCTCGGCGATCAGCGACCGGCCATCGCGGCCCTCGCTGGCGGTTTTCCAGGTCGGGACCAGCCGGTGGGCCAGCGCGTCGGCGGCCAGCGCCTCGGCATCCTCGGGCAGGCCATGATCGCGGTTGTGCAGCCAGGCCCGCGCCCGGACCGCCGCCGCCAAGGCCAGCGTGCCACGCGGCGAGACGGGATGTTCGACCGCCTCCGCCAGCAAGCCGCCGCGCCGCGTGGCCACCACCAGGCGGATGATGAAATCCTTGAGCACCGGCGCCAGGTGGATGCCCGCAACCTCGGCACGGGCGCCGGCCAGCGCCTCGGGCGACAGGCGATCCGTGGCAAGGGGCGGGGCCGCGCGCCCTTCGGCCTCGACCAGGTCCAGGATCGCCAGCTCGGCCTCGGCATCGGGCAGGTCCAGCCGCAGGTGCAGCAGAAAGCGGTCCAGCTGCGCCTCGGGCAGGGGAAAGGTGCCCTCGTGCTCGATCGGGTTCTGGGTCGCGACGACCATGAAGGGCTGGGCCAGCGGACGGGTGATGCCGGCGGTCGTCACCTGCCCCTCGGCCATGGCCTCCAGCAGGGCTGACTGGACCTTGGGCGGGGCGCGGTTGATCTCGTCCACCAGCACCAGGTTGTGAAAGATCGGGCCGGGCAGAAAGTCGAAGCGCCCCGTTTCTGGGCGATAGATCTGGCTGCCGGTCAGGTCCGAGGGCAGCAGGTCGGGCGTGCACTGGATGCGGGCATGTTCCCCGGGCAGGCGCGCGGCCAGCTGCTTGACCGCGCGGGTCTTGGCGATGCCGGGCGGGCCTTCCAGCAGCACATGGCCGCCGACCAGAAAGGCGATCAGCAGCCGCTCGACCAGCCAGTCATGGCCGATCAGCGTGGCCGAAACCTCGTCCGCCAGCGCCCTGACGCTGTCGCGCGCGGCAAAGGCCTGCGCAGGTTCGTGACCCATGGGCGTCTCCCTTTTGCCTGCGCATCGTGCAGCCAGCCGGCCCGCCATTTCCAGAGCCTCGTGGCCTTCTGCCACCAAAGTCTGGCGGCGGCCGCCCCCTTGGCAGGGGCGGCCGCAGGGTTTCAGGCGCCGGCTGCCTCCTGCGCCTCGGCCTCGGCGCGGATGTCATGCGAGATCCGCATCGAGCAGAACTTGGGGCCGCACATCGAACAGAACTGCGCCTCCTTGTGCGCCGCCGCAGGCATCGTCTCGTCATGCATGGCGCGGGCCGTGTCGGGATCCAGGCCCAGGTTGAACTGGTCTTCCCACCGGAACTCGAAACGCGCGCGGGACAGGGCGTCGTCGCGCAGCCGGGCGCCGGGATGACCCTTGGCCAGGTCGGCGGCATGGGCGGCCAGCTTGTAGGTGATGACCCCGGTCTTGACGTCGTCGCGGTCCGGCAGGCCCAGATGTTCCTTTGGGGTGACATAGCACAGCATCGCCGTGCCGAACCACCCGATCATCGCCGCCCCGATGGCCGAGGTGATGTGGTCATAGCCCGGCGCGATGTCGGTCGTCAGCGGCCCGAGGGTGTAAAAGGGCGCCTCGTGGCAATGCTTCAGCTGCTCGTCCATGTTGGCCTTGATCTTGTGCATGGGCACATGGCCCGGCCCTTCGATCATCACCTGGCAGTCCTGCGCCCAGGCCAGCTGCGTCAGCTCTCCCAGGGTGCGCAGCTCGGCGAACTGCGCCTCGTCATTGGCATCGGCGATGGAGCCGGGCCGCAGCCCGTCGCCCAGGCTGAACGACACATCATAGGCGCGCATGATCTGGCAGATCTCGTCGAAGCGTTCATAGAGAAAGCTCTCGCGGCCATGATGCAGGCACCATTTCGCCATGATCGAGCCGCCGCGCGACACGATCCCCGTGACGCGGCGCGCCGTCATCGGGATCATGTGGCGCCGCACGCCGGCATGGATGGTGAAATAGTCGACCCCCTGTTCGGCCTGTTCGATCAGCGTGTCGCGATAGACCTCCCATGACAGGTCCTCGGCCACGCCGCCCACCTTTTCCAGCGCCTGGTACAGCGGCACCGTGCCGATCGGGACGGGCGAATTGCGGATGATCCAGTCGCGGATGTTGTGGATGTTGCGCCCGGTCGAGAGGTCCATGACCGTGTCCGCGCCCCACCGGATGGCCCAGACCATCTTCTCGACCTCCTCCTCCATCGAGGAGGTGACGGCCGAATTGCCGATATTTGCGTTGATCTTGACCAGGAAGTTGCGGCCGATGATCATCGGCTCCAGTTCCCGGTGGTTGATGTTGGCGGGGATGATGGCGCGGCCTTCGGCGATCTCGCGGCGCACGAATTCCGGCGTGACCAGGTCGGGCAGGTCGGCGCCGAAGGGCTCTCCGTCGCGTAGGCCGGCGGCGGTGCGGCCCTCGTTTTCGCGGATGGCCACGAATTCCATCTCGGGGGTGATGATGCCGGCGCGGGCATAGGCCAGCTGGGTGATGGCGCGGCCCTCGGCGGCCCGCAGGGGCGTCTGCGCGACCGGAAAGGGCGGGGTCAGCCGCGCGCCCTTGGCAAAGCCGTTGTCGGCGGGCGTGATGGCGCGGCCCGCATAGGGTTCGACATCGCCGCGCCCGGTCTGCCACTGGCCGCGCACCGCCTCCAGCCCGCGGGCGATGTCGGTCCGTGCCGCGCAATCGGTATAGGGCCCCGAGCTGTCGTAGAGGGTCAACGGCGCCTCGTTCGACAGGGCGATCTGGCGCAGGGGGACGCGGATGTCGTGGATCTGGCCGGGCAGGTGGATCTTGCGCGATGCGGCCAGCGGATCGGTGGTGATGCGGGCGATGGGCGTGTTCATGTGGTCTCCTCTTTCGAAAAGACCCGAGGCAAGAACGGGCAGAAAGGCCGCCAGGGCCCACCGCGACGCGGCATGGGCCAAGATGGCCCGAAAGGACCACCCCGCGATCTGCATTGGGGAAAGCCAACCTTCGGTCTTCCTACGCCAGTCTCAACTGGGTCAGGTTCAAAGGGTCGCTTCACCGGGGTTTCCCCCTGTCAGCCTCTCAGTCCCCGTGGCGGGACTCCCCTGACGTCCGGGCAGCATCGGGCCAGTCGCGGCCGGTGTCAAGGCGCTGTGGCCGGGGTGCATTGTTCCCGCCCCCGGGCCACGCTAGCCTCGGCCTGCGGCCCGAGAAGGAGAGCAGCATGGACTTTACCATTTCCCCGGCGCTGGAGGACCTGCGCGCCCGGATCGCCGGTTTCGTGGCCGAGCGCGTCCTGCCGCTGGAACAGGACAGGGCCTCCTTTGACGGGCATGGCAACATCGATCCGGCGCTGCTGGCGCGGCTGCGGTCCGAGGCGCGGGCGGCGGGGCTGTGGTGCCTGCAGCTGCCCCCCGAGGATGGGGGCTTGGGTGTCGGGCTGCAGGGAATGGCGGTCTGCTACGAAGAGATGAACCGCTCGATCTTTGGCCCGGTGGTCTTCAACGCGGCGGCGCCGGACGATGGCAACATGATGGTCCTGTCGCGGCTGGCCACGCCGGAGCAGAAGGCGCGCTGGCTGCAGCCGATCGTGGAGGGCCGGGTGCGTTCGGCATTCGCGATGACCGAACCGGCGCCGGGCGGCGGTTCGGACCCGTCCATGATCCGCACCTGGGCGCGCCGGCAGGGCGACCGCTATGTCGTGACCGGGCGCAAGTGGTTCATCACCGGGGCCGAAGGGGCCCAGCATTTCATCCTGCTGGCCCGCACGTCCGAGGGGCCGTCGGACGCGCTGACCGCGCTGCTGTTCGACGCGGACCAGCCCGGCTGGCGCATCCTGCGCCGCATCGGCATCATGGGCCCCGAGGAACATGGCGGCCATTGCGAACTGGAATTCGACGGGCTGGAGATCCCGATCGAGAATGTCCTGCTGGCCGAGGGCAAGGGCATGCGCGTCACCCAGACCCGGTTGGCGCCCGCGCGGCTGACCCATTGCATGCGCTGGCTGGGGCTGGCCCGCCGCTGCCTGGAGATCGCGCAGGATTACGCACAGTCGCGCGAGGGGTTCGGCATCCGGCTGGCCGACCGGGAAAGCGTGCAGATGATGATGGGCGACCTGGCCATGCGGATCGAGATCGGCCGGCTTCTGGTCATGAAGGCTGCGTGGGAACTGGATCGCGGCAGCCGCGCGGGGCCGCAGATCTCGATGGCCAAGATCCATGTAGCGAACCTGCTGCATGACGCGGCCGACCGGGCCATCCAGATCAACGGCGCGCGGGGCTATTCCACCGACACGGTTCTGGAGTGGATCTATCGCTATGCCCGTCAGGCCCGGCTGGTCGATGGCGCGGACGAGGTGCACAAGATGGTCCTGTCGCGGCACCTGGCCGGGCAGGGGCGGGACTTCTGGTCCTGGCAGGTGTCGGCATGAGCGATCCCCGCTTTGCCGGCCTGGGGGACTGGCTGCGCGGGCAGTTCGGGACGGACCGCCATACGCTGCAGCCCATCGCGGGGGGGCAGTCGAACCCGACCTGCATGCTGGACGTGGCGGGGCGGCGGATGGTCCTGCGCACGCAGCCCCTGGGGCCGATCCTCAAGGGGGCCCATGCGATCGACCGGGAATACCGCGTCCTGCAGGCCCTGACGGACACCGATGTGCCGGTGCCGCGCCCGATCCTCTATTGCGCGGATGAAACGATCATCGGCCGGCCCTTCTACCTGATGGAGCGGCTGGAGGGGCGGGTGTTCCATGATGCCGCCCTGCCCGGGATGGCGCCGGCCGAGCGGGGTGCGGTTTATGCGGAAATGGCCCGGGTCATGGCGCGCCTGCATGCGCTGGACCCGGCAGAAGTGGGGTTGGGCGACTATGGCCGACCCCAAGGCTATTATCCGCGCCAGATTGCCCGGTGGGGGCGGCAGTGGCGGGAGTCCCCCCTGATGGCGGAGCGGCCCATCGCGGCGCTGCCGGCGCTGGAGGCATGGCTGACGGCGCATCTGCCCCGGACCGAGGAGCGCGCGTCGATCACGCATGGCGATTTCCGGATGGGCAACCTGATCTTTGCCCCCGATGCGCCCCGCGTCATCGGCATCCTAGATTGGGAGCTGTCGACACTGGGGCCGGCGCTGGCGGATCTGGGCTTTTGCTGCATGGCCTGGCGCACGGGGCACGAGGAATTCGGCGGGATCAGGGGGCTGGATCTGGCTGCGGCGGGAATCCCGGGGCGCGAAGAATTTTTCGAGGAATATCAGCGGAATGCTCTGCCGGGGCCACCGCTGCAACCGTTTCATGAGGCTTTCGCCCTGTTCCGCTTTGCGGCGATCTTCGTGGGCATCGCGGACCGTGCCGCAGCCGGCAGCGCCGCTGGCGAAGATGCCGCGAGACTCGGACCGCTGGCCGCAGTCTTTGCCACGCGCGGGCTTGAGGTGGCCGGGCGCGGCTGATCCCTCAGCCGCGCCGACTGCCGAGGCTCAGATCGTCTCGGCGGTCCGCTGCATCCATTCGCGGTGGCGCCGCTCATCGGCCAGCGCCTTTTCGAAGAACATCCGCGTCTTGTCGATCGCGCCGGGGTGCTGCGAGGCGCGCTCATAGGCGGCGACGGTGTCCTCCTCGTTGGTGCGCATGGCCTTGAGGATGGCCGCATCGCCGAACAGGTCGGCCATGGCGATCTTGCCGGTCGTCAGGATCTGCTTCATGTCGCCTTCGACCGGCGCCTCGGCGCCCGTCTCGCGGGCGATCTCGCGCAGCACTTCCAGATGGGACAGGTGGTCCTGGCGGAAATTCTCGATCTGGCTGCTCAGCGCGCTGTTGGACAGGCGTTCGGCGGTCGATGCATAGGCCGCGATCGCGTCATGTTCCAGCAGGATCAGGTTGGTGACCAGATCGTTGAATTCGCTCTCGGTTCCGACGGTGGTGACCATTGTCGTTCCTTTCTTTTGTATGTGTCCAAGGCCGCGGCCTTGGTCATCTGGCCCCGCAGGGCCGGCATTCCACAAACAGGAAGCGGAATGTTTTGTTCCAGCGGCCCTGAACCTAACTGGCAGGCGACTGATCTGCGGCTGGAACAATCACGGCGGGTCACGGTTCGGTGAGAGAACTGTCTGCAAACCGAGGGAACCCGCCTGATGATGATGACGCTGACATGGGGGCTGCTGGCGCTTCTGGGATTGGCCCTGACGATTGGAGGCGGCTGGCTGGCCGCCCTGGGCGGCAGTTGGTACTATCTGGTCGCGGGGTTGGCGCTGCTGGTCAATGCCTGGCTGATCCGCGCCCGGCGACCCGCCGCAACCTGGCTTTACGGGGCCATCATGCTGGGCACGCTGGCCTGGGCCCTGTGGGAAGTGGGGCTTGACTGGTGGCAGCTTGCACCGCGCGGCGGGATCATCGTCGTCCTTGGCCTGTGGATGCTGTTGCCGGGGGCACGCCGCCCTGCCAGGCCTTCGTGGCATGATCCCACGACCCCGGATCAGCGGCAGCTGCCGGTGCTGCCGGTTGCCGTGGCCAGCCTGGTCTGCGTGGCGGTGGCCGTTTATGCGATGTTCCAAGATCCCCATGACCTGCCGGGACGGTTGCCGGAACAGGCGCTGGTTCAGGACCCGGCCACGGGGGCTGATTTCGACGAGGGCGAATGGCATCAATACGGCCGCACGAACTATGGCCAGCGCTATTCCCCGCTGGCCCAGATCACCCCGGCCAATGTCTCGGAGCTGGACCTGGTCTGGAGCTATCAGACCGGCGACGTCAAGCTGCCCGAGGACGTGACCGAAACGACCTATCAGGTGACCCCGCTGAAGGTGGATGACACGCTTTACGTCTGCACCCCTCACAATCTTGCCATCGCCATCGACGCGGGGACGGGAAAAGAGATTTGGCGCTATGATGCGAACTCCGGCCTGAACCCGGACCGCCAGCACCAGACCTGCCGCGGCGTCACCTACTGGGAGGCGCCGGCGCCTGCTGCCGCGGCCGCCCCCTCGGTGACGCCGCTGCCCCAGGACGAGACCCCGGCTCCGGCCGCACCCGAGGCAACAACAGCTGATGCCGCCCTGTGCGCCCGCCGCGTCTATATGCCGACCGCCGATGCCCGGCTGATCGCGCTGGATGCCGAGACGGGCGAACGCTGCACCTTCTTTGCCGACGACGGAGAGCTGCACCTGGAAGCAGGCATGCCCTACAATCCGGACGGCTATTACTATTCCACCTCGCCTCCGGTTGCGGTGGACGGCCTGATCATCATCGGCGGGGCGGTGAACGACAACTTCTCGATCTATTCGCAATCGGGCGTCATCCGCGCCTTCGACATCGACACGGGCGAACTGGTCTGGAATTGGGATTCCGCCAACCCGGCACAGACCGAACCGATCGATATCGCGGGAGGAGAGACCTATACCGCGAATTCCCCCAACAGCTGGTCGGTCTTTTCGGTCGATGAGGAACTGGGGCTGGTCTACATCCCGCTTGGCAACCAGGTGCCCGACCAGCTGGGCATGGGCCGCAGCGAGGCGGTGGAAGAACATTCCTCCTCGGTCGTGGCGCTGAACGTGGCGACGGGGCAGCGCGAATGGGTGTTCCAGACGGTTCATCACGACCTGTGGGACATGGACGTGCCGGCGCAGCCGGTACTGGTGGACCTGACGCAGCAGGATGGCGAAACCGTGCCGGCGCTGGTCCAGGCCACCAAGCAGGGCGACATCTATGTCCTGGACCGCCGCACCGGCGAGCCGCTGCTGGACGTGACCGAACATCCCGCGCCGGGCGGTGGCATTCCCGAGGACTACACCGCGCCCACGCAGCCGCGCTCGGCGCTCAGCTTCATGCCCGATCCGCTGACCGGGGCCGACATGTGGGGCATCACCATGCTGGACCAGCTGGTCTGCCGCATCCAGCTGCACCGCCTGAACTATGAGGGCCGCTATACGCCGCCGTCGATCAAGGGCACGATCGTGCATCCGGGCAATTTCGGCGTCTTCAACTGGGGCTCGATCGCGGTCGATCCGGTGCGGCAGGTGATGTTCGGGATGCCGACCTATCTGCCCTTCACCTCGCGGCTGGTGCCGCGCGACCAGATCCCTGAACCGTCCGAGGGCGAGACCGCCAGCGAACAGGGCCTGAACCGCAACGAGGGCGCGCCCTATGGCGTGGTGATGGGGCCCTTCCTGGGACCGCTGCAGGTGCCCTGTTCGGCGCCGCCCTGGGGCTATGTCGCGGGGGCCGACCTGCGCACCGGAGAGATCCTGTGGCAGCACAAGAACGGCACCGTCCGCGACATGACCCCGCTGCCGCTGCCCTTCGAGCTGGGCGTGCCGGGGATCGGCGGGCCGATCATCACCGCGGGCGGCGTCGTCTTCCTGGGCGCAACCGTCGACAACTATCTGCGCGGCTATGACCTGACCACTGGGGCCGAGATCTGGCGCGCGCGCCTGCCGGCAGGGGGCCAGTCCACGCCGATGACCTATGAACATCAGGGGCGCCAGTATGTGGTGATGGTGGCCGGCGGCCACGGCTCGGTCGGCACGACGCCCGGCGACTACATCCTGGCCTATGCCCTGCCCGACGCGTAATCGAACAAAGGAAAGAACCGGACCATGAACAACCGAGTGATGATGATGCTGTTGCTGGTGGTGCTGATCGCCGCCGTTGTGGCAGCCGTGGCCTTCCTGCGCGCCCCGGCGGATGTCGAGGGCATGGAGGCCGGCAGCCCGCCCCATGCGGTCGTGCAGGAGTGACCGCGGCCGGAGAGGCGCGGGCAAGACAGGACAAGGACGGAACAGATGAACGACACCGACCCGATGGCGGAAAGAATGAAGCAGGTTCTGGCCCGCATGTGCGAGCGTGAGCTGACCGTCGCCACCGCCGAAAGCTGCACCGGCGGCCTGGTGGCCGCGCTGATGACCGATATCGAGGGTTGTTCCCATGCCTTCGATCGTGGTTTCGTCACCTATACGGATGACGCGAAACGCGAGCTTCTGGGCGTCGATGCGGATCTGCTGCAGGATAAGGGCGCCGTATCGCAAGAGGTGGCAATCATGATGGCGGAAATGGCAATCGGGCGGTCCCATGCGGATATCGCCGTTTCGGTGACGGGTTATGCGGGCTCTCCGGGCGGTGATGCCGAGGAGGGGCTGGTGCATTTCGCCCTGGCCCGGCGCGACGGCGAGACGCTGCACCGCAAGGAACAGTTCGGCGCCATTGGTCGCGACCCGATCCGCGCGGCCTGCCTGAAGACGGTGGTCGAGATGATGGAGGGCGCCGTCTCGTGAGCGACCCTTCCTTTGCCGCCCTGCACCGCCACGGCTTTGTCCGCGTGGCCACCTCGACCCCGCGCGTGCGTCCGGCCGACGTGTCCTTCAACCGCGACAGCATCATCGCCGAGGCCGAGCGTGCCGATGCGGCCGGGGTGGACCTGCTGGTCTATCCGGAACTGTGCCTGTCCTCCTATGCCATCGACGACCTGCACCTGCAGGACGCGGTCCTCTCGGCGGTCGAACGTGCCGTGGGCCGCGTCATCGAGGCCAGCGCCAAGCTGGCCCCGGTCCTGCTGATCGGCGCGCCGCTGCGCCGCGACGGCCGGCTTTACAACTGCGCATTGATTATCGCGCGGGGCGAGTTGCTGGGCGTGGTGCCCAAATCCTACTTGCCGAACTATCGCGAATTCTATGAAAAGCGCTGGTTCGCGCATGGGCGCGGGATCACCGGCCAGCAGATCGATGTGGCGGGCGTCACGGCGCCCTTCGGCACGGACCTGATCTTTCAGGCCAGCGACCTGCCCGGGCTGACCTTCCACACCGAGATCTGCGAGGACCTCTGGACGCCCGCACCGCCGTCATCGGATGCGGCGATGGCGGGGGCGGTGATCCTGACCAACCTGTCGGCGTCGAACATCGTGATCGGCAAATCGACGGACCGCCACCTGCTGTGCCAGTCACAGTCGATGCGCGCCTTTGCGGCCTATGCCTATTCGGCGGCGGGCCCGGGCGAAAGCACCACCGACCTGGCCTGGGACGGGCAGGGGCTGATCTATGAGCTGGGCGATCTGCTGGCGGAATCGGCCCGTTTCCCGACCGAGCCGCAGCTGCTGATGGCGGATGTGGACACCGGCCGCATCCTGTCGGAACGCATGCGCACCGGCAGCTTCAACGATGCCGCGCGCCAGGTCGATCCGCAATTCCGCCGCATCACCTTCCGGCACCGCCCGCACGGGCGCGATGCGGGGCTGATTCGACCCGTGGCACGCTTTCCCTATGTCCCCAACCGCGCCAGCCACCTGGACCTGGACTGCTACGAGGCCTTCAACATCCAGGTCGAAGGCCTGCGCCGCCGCTTTGAATCCACCCGCGGTGACAACCTGGTCATCGGCGTGTCCGGGGGCCTCGATTCCACCCATGCGCTGATCGTCGCGGCCAAGACCTGCGACCGCCTGGGCCTGCCGCGCGACCGCATCCTGGGCTTTACCATGCCTGGTTTCGCGACCTCCGAGGGTACCAAGTCCAATGCCTGGAAGCTGATGCGCGCCATGGGCATCCAGGCCGAGGAGATCGACATCCGTCCCGCCGCGACCCAGATGCTGCAGGACATGGGCCACCCCTTTGCGGAGGGCCAGCCTGTCTATGACATCGCCTTCGAGAACGTGCAGGCGGGCTTGCGCACCGATTATCTGTTCCGCCTGGCCAATCAGCGGAACGGCTTTGTCATCGGCACGGGCGACCTGTCCGAACTGGCGCTGGGCTGGTGCACCTATGGCGTCGGCGACCAGATGAGCCATTACGCCGTCAATGCGGGCGTCCCCAAGACGCTGATCCAGTACCTGATCCGCTGGACCGCCCGCACGGGGCAGTTCGACGATGCCACGGCCCAGGTGCTGGAGGCGATCCTGGACACCGAGATCTCTCCCGAACTGGTGCCGGCCGACGGCGACGAGGGGATGCAGAGCACGGAATCAAAGATCGGCCCCTATGCGCTGAACGACTTTTTCCTGTTCCACATCATGCGCTATGGCCTGCCGCCGTCCAAGGTCGCCTTTCTGGCCTGGCATGCCTGGCACGACACGACGCAGGGCATCTGGCCCGACGCCTTTCCCGAGGCCAAGAAGAACGCCTATGACCTGGCGACGATCCGGCACTGGCTGGAACGTTTCCTGGTCCGCTTTTTCGCCACCAGTCAGTTCAAGCGTTCGGCCCTGCCGAACGGGCCCAAGGTCTCGGCCGGCGGCGCCCTCAGCCCGCGCGGCGACTGGCGGGCGCCCTCGGACAGCGTGGCAACGCCTTGGCTCGAGGAGTTGGAGTCGGTGCCGGAGAGGTGGCCCGGAAGCTGATCGCGGAACGGTCGGCAGGGTCTGACCGCAGAGGAGGGGCCACGATGCAGGATCGGTTGTGGACGGCATCGGCGCTGGCGGTGGGCTTTGCCCTGAGCGGCTTTTTCGACGGGGTGCTGCTGCACCAGATCCTGCAGTGGCACCACCTGCTGAGCCTGGTCCCCGGCATCACCGACCTGCGCCAGCAGATCCTCTGGGACGGATATTTCCACGCGGCCATGTATCTGGTGGCGATCCTGGGGCTGATCGGGCTTTGGCGCGCGCGGCGTCGCGCCTCTGTCGGCACCACGCTGTCCGGCTGGCTGCTGATGGGTTTTGGCCTGTGGCATGTGGTCGATGCCGTCCTGTCCCACTGGGTTCTGGGCATCCACCGCATCCGGGTGGACAGTGCCTATCCCCTGTTGTGGGATCTGGGGTGGCTGGCAGTTTTTGGCCTGCTGCCCTTGGTAATTGGCTGGATGCTGACGCGACGGGGCGGTGGCCAAGGGAGGGGACGGCCGCCGGTGCTGCCCGTCGCGATGCTTTGCCTGGGGATGGGGGCATGGGCGCTGCGTCCGCCGCCGGACATGCCGCTGACCGCGATCGTGTTCCGTGCGGGCCTGAGCGCGGAACAGGTCACGGACGTTCTGGACCGAGCGGGCGCGACGCTGGTCTGGGCCGAGCCCGACATGGGCGTCGTGCTGGTGGACATGGAGCCGGGGCAGCGCCTTGGGCTTTACCGGCAGGGCGCACTTCTGGTGGGCGGCTCGGTCCTGCCGACTGGCTGCTTTGCGTGGAGCCGTGCCTGAGCAGGATTTGAAAGATGTGGCGATCCCGGAACAGGTCGGTGTTTTTCATATTTTCAGAAGCCTTTGGGAAAACAAAAAAGGCTGCAAACGAAATTCTTTTAGAAGTTGCGAGGCGAGTTGGAAACCAGCCAACCGGGGAGATGACAGGCGACGCTACCTGTTGGACTAAGGATGGGCCCTTTGGGAGGGGCTGGGTCTCTCGTAGGTCCGATGCTTTGGAGCGGCGCAGGCGCGTTAAACAAGCCCGCGCCTATTGTGACGGATCCGCAGGCGACGGCTGTCGGCTAAGGCGCCTGATCGCTCATCCCTCGATCGGCACCATCCGCGCGCCGGTCGGGAAATAGCCCATGTCCCGCACCCACATGTCGCCGGTCCGAGGGTCCGCGTCATACTGCTCGGCCGTGTAATTCCCGAGGGTGCGAACGGCCACGTTGAAGATCGGATAGAACTGCACCTTGCGGGTCAGGTCCTGGTGGCGGGCGTGCAGCACCTGGCAGCCGACCTCCAGGTCGTTGACGAAGAACGTCACTTGCGACCTGGTGGTGTCCTGCTCGTCGTAACGGACATGGGCCGCCCAGGACGTATAGACTTCATCCAGCGGAACGCGGGGCGAACCGTATTGATGAACGTCGAAGTCATGGCCCATTTTCCCGGCCTTGTTATCCCATTCGCCGAGCGGGCCGTAATGCTGGGCGAAAGAGCTGGTATAGGGCGTGTCAGCCGCGCCCCAGGCTCCGTTGAACTTTTCCAGGATGTCGATCTCGCCGGGCCAGCGATTCTCCCAGATCCCGCGCGAGTTTTGCACGCGGTTCACCAGCCAGAATGCCGGCCAGCTGAAGAGCCGGTTCGGGATCCTGGCCTCCATTCGCCAGGTCCCTTCCTCTCCGCAGACGTCATCGAGATGCAGGCCTTGAAGGACGGCGGCCTGAAACGACCAGGGGCGCCCATCCCACTCCGGCCGCTCATCGCCGGTAAAGCCGCGCGTGTGCAGCCGAATGGCGTTCTCTCTCGGGTCATAGCTGATCGGGTTGTCGGCCCCCGCGATGGTCTCGTCGGCGTAAAGGCCCGTTTCCCCGTTGCCGTATTGGGCGCGGCCGTGAGACAGCGCCGACATGAAGCACGGCTTGCCGTCCGCGTCGAAGCCGGTCGGCGACCATTTCAAGGTCGCCGGATCGAAGGCATTGCTGCGCCTGGCGCCCGACAGGTCCAGCCGCCGCAGCGGGCGGTGATAGGGCTGCGTGATCTGCTGGGGTTCCGCTCCCTCGACATAGAGGACCGTGACGTTCTGTCCCTTCTGCTTGTCCCCCAGCCCCTTGACCCGGATCGCGACCTGGAACCCTTGCCCACCTGAATAGCTCTCACGCGGGCTGATCTTGACGTAGTGCAGCGGGTCGTCTCCCGGCGACCAGTGGTACACCACATCCAGGCCGGCGAAACGCTCGCGGGCCTGCGTCGAACTGCCGACATTGATGCCGCCGCCGTTCAGATTCACCATCCGGTCGCAGTAAGCCATGAAGGACTGCCATTCGCACTGATCGACAGCCACAGGGATGTAGATGTCCTGCGTGCCGGGCGGAACGATCACCTCGGACGGAATGTCCAGCACGGGCTGCGCCGAAAGCGTCCAGATGGGCACCTCAGGCACGGCCGGCCCCGGCGTGGAGCCGGGACGGAGGGGTTCGGCCGCTTCGAATGCGGCCAAGGGACCTGCCAGGATGCTGCTGCTGCTCAGGTAGCCGGCGAGGCTCAGGAGGATGTTTCTGCGGGTGGGCATGGCGTTCCTTTCGAGGGACTATTGCCAAATTCTGCCGTGAGTGTCGATCAGCCTCAGGCCGAGCCGTTGCGATTGGGGGCCGCTGCCGCATTCCAGTGCGTCTGCTGCATTGTCACGTGCGGGCGCGACCGCGCAGGCGGGCAAGGTCAGCAGCATGATCATAGCCCTTTCAACCGCAGGCGACCTGCCTTTGCAACTGACATGCAGAAGGACCTCGAATGGCTGCATAAGGCGATGGGCCATGCGCGGCGGCACATGACATGGTTGGTCACACGGGGTGGGCATGCTCGTCTAGTGCGTTCAGCAGCTGGTTCTCAGGCATAGCCACGCGCGCAGGGGAAGTCCGGACAAGAAACCCTCGCGGAAATGCAGCGATCGTCGAAAGCGGGGGGACGTTGGTGCCTGCTGTCCGCACCGGAAGCGGAACGAAAAATGGAATTGATCGGATCCGGAACGGAAACGGCTCCGCAGATCGTTGGTCAAGAACATTGGTTTCTTGAAATTGGCGACCCCGGAAGGACTTGAACCCTCAACCACAGACTTAGAAGGTCCGTGCTCTATCCAGTTGAGCTACGGGGCCGCATTCGCGGTCGTCCGATCGCGCGCCCGTCATAGCGCGGTGCGTCGTATCACGCCAGAGCCATCGTCATGAAGACCGAATTCGGGTCGGCGCGATAGCTGCCGAAGGGCGGGCATTCGCTGAACCCCGCGCGGGTGTAAAGGCCGCGCGCCGCCACGAATCCCGGCTGCACGCCCGTTTCCAGCGACAGGCGCGACTTGCCCATCCCCTGCGCGTGGCCGATCAGGTGGCGCAGCAGCATGCGCGACAGCCCGCGACCGCGGCATTCGGCCAGGACATGCATCGACTTGACCTCGGCCTCGGGCCCGCCCAAGTCCTTCAGTGCCCCCATGGCCACTGGGCGTCCGGCATCGCGGATCACGAAAAAGGCGATGGTCGGTTCGGCCAGATCGGCGCGGGGCAGCATGTGGATGGATTCGGGGGGCGTGTCGGCCTGCATTTCGGCCGTATGGCGCTGGAACAGCAGATCCAGATCCGCGCCCATCGGGCTTTCCCGGTCGATGGTCAGCGTCATCTGCGGCACCCCCAGCATATGTCCACGCCGGACCTAGCCCGGCGTGACGTTCGCGTAAAGACCTAGAGGACCTTGTCGAAGACCGCCGTCAGCCGGGCGGCCGTGCCCTCGACATCCTTCAGTTTGTCCAGCCCGAAGAGCCCGATGCGGAAGGTCGAGAAATCGGCGCCCTCCTCGATGGCCAGCGGAACTCCGGCGGCGATCTGGGTGCCCTGGGCCGCAAAGGCGCGGCCGGTCTTGACCTCGGGGTCGCTGGTATAGCTGACGACGACGCCGGGCGCCTGGAATCCCTCAGCCGCGACCGAACGGATGCCGCGCGCCGCCAGATCGGCGCGGATGGCGCGACCAAGACGCCATTGCGCCTCGCGCGCGGATTCAAAGCCCATCTGGCGCGTTTCCTCCATCGCGTCGCGCAGGCCCAGCAGCGCGTCGGTCGGCATGGTGGCGTGATAGGCGTGGCCGCCGTCCTCATAGGCCTGCATGATCGCGCGCCATTTCTTCAAGTCCAGCGCAAAGCTGTCGCTGTCGGTGGCGGCCAGCCGTTCGGCCGCGCGATCCGACAGCATCACCAGCCCTGCCGCGGGCGAGGCCGACCAACCCTTCTGCGGGGCCGAGATCAGCACGTCGACGCCCGTCGCCTCCATGTCCACCCAGATCGCCCCGGAGGCGATGCAGTCCAGCACCATCAGCGCGCCGACCTCATGCGCGGCCTGGGCCAGGGCGGCGATATAGTCGTCGGGCAGGATCAGCCCGGCCGAGGTTTCCACATGGGGGGCAAAGACGGCATCGGGGCGCGCCTCATGGATCTTTGCCACGACCTCGTCCAGGGGCGGGGGCGCATAGGCGGGCCGAGGTTCGTTCCCCTGCGGGCGGGCCATGGCGACGGTGACCTCGCGGGCAAAGCCGCCGGCGTCGAAGATCTGGCTCCAGCGATAGCTGAACCAGCCGTTGCGCACGACCAGCGCGTGGCCGTCGCGGCCGAACTGCCGGGCCACGGCCTCCATCGCATAGCTGCCGCCGCCGGGCACGATGGCGACCTGCGCCGCGCCATAGACCTCGCGCAGCGTCGCCGACAGGTCGCGCATCACCTGCTGGAACCGCTGCGACATGTGGTTCAGCGACCGGTCGGTGAAGACGACCGAAAACTCGTCCAGACCCTCGGGGTCGATCTCGGGGCGCTGATGGGGCATGGGGCGTCCTTTCGCTGCTGTCCGGGGGAATCTAGCGCGACCCGCGCCACGGTGCCAGACCGCCAAAGGGGGCAGGCGGGATCACCCCTTGCGGTGCCCCCGTCCGCGCGACTACCTTCGGGTCGTCAGCAACATCAAGGTTTTCAATGCGCATCGGCATACTTCAATGCGGCCAGTCCCCAGCCCAGTTGAAGGACAGCCTGGGGGATTACCCGGACATGTTCATCCGCCTGCTGGAAGGGCGCGGCTTTGATTTCCGCACCTGGCACGTGGAGGAGATGGAGTTTCCCGACGACGTCACGGCGGCCGATGGCTGGCTGCTGACCGGATCGCGCCACGGCGCTTACGAGGATCACCCCTTCATCCCGCCGCTGGAGGATTTCATCCGCCGTGCCCATGACGCGGGCGTGCCGATGGTGGGCATCTGCTTTGGCCACCAGATCATCGCCCAGGCCTTGGGCGGCACGGTTGTCAAGCATCCCGGCGGCTGGTCGGTCGGCACCCAGGATTACGATTTCAACGGCGAGACGGTGACGCTGAACGCCTGGCACCAGGACCAGGTCGTGGTCCTGCCGCCGGGGGCGCAGATCGCGGGCCAGAACGCCTTTTGCGAGAATGCGGCCCTGATCTATGGCGACCGGGCATTCACGGTGCAGGCGCATCCGGAATTCAGCGACGACTTCATCCAGGGGCTGATGGATACCCGCGCCAAGGGCGTCGTGCCCCCCGATCTGCTGGCCCAAGCCGCGGTCCGGATGGGAGAGCGCAAGGGATCTGACCTTCTGGCCGACCGGATCGAGGCATTCTTCAAGCAACCGCGCGCCATGACGCGCCACGACGCCCAGGGTGCCGCATGAGCGATTGGACCGACAAGCTGCCGCAGGCCGCGCGCGACTTCATGGCCGGGCGCCGGCTGGACGAGGTCGAATGCATCGTGGCCGACATCGCGGGCGTGGCGCGGGGCAAGGCGATGCCCGCGTCGAAATTTGCCCGCCAGGAACGGTTCTACCTGCCGAACTCGATCTTTTTGCAGACGATCACCGGGGAATGGGCCGACAACCCCTCGGGCGCCTTCACCGAACCCGACATGGTGATGACGCCCGATTATTCAACGGCGACGGCCGCGCCCTGGACCGCCGACTGGACCATCCAGGTGATCCATGACGCGCTGGACCAGCAGGGCAACCCGGTGCCCATCGCGCCGCGCAACGTGCTGAAGCGCGTCGTGCAGCTTTACCGCGACAAGGGCTGGAACCCGGTTGTGGCCCCCGAGATGGAGTTCTTCCTGGTCGCGCGCAACATCGACCCGAACCAGCCGATCATCCCGCCGATGGGCCGCACGGGGCGTCGCGCGGCGGCCAAGCAGGCCTATTCCATGTCTGCCGTGGACGAATACGGCAAGGTCATCGACGACATCTATGACTTTGCCGAGGCGCAGGGCTTCGAGATCGACGGCATCCTGCAGGAAGGCGGCGCGGGCCAGGTCGAGATCAACCTGAACCACGGCGATCCGGTGGCCCTGGCCGACGAGATCTTCTATTTCAAGCGCCTGATCCGCGAGGCCGCGCTGCGCCACGACTGCTTTGCCACCTTCATGGCCAAGCCCATCGAGGGCGAGCCGGGCAGCGCGATGCACATCCACCATTCGGTCACCGACATCGCCACCGGCCAGAACATCTTTTCCGACGAAAAGGGCCGCGAGACGCCGGCCTTCCTGCATTTCATCGCGGGGATGCAGCGGCACCTGCCGGCGGCGGTCGCGCTGCTGGCGCCCTATGTGAACAGCTATCGCCGCTATGTCCCGGACTTTGCCGCGCCCATCAACCTGGAATGGGGCCGCGACAACCGCACCACGGGTCTGCGGGTGCCGATCTCGTCGCCCGAGGCGCGGCGGATCGAGAACCGGCTGGCGGGCATGGACTGCAATCCCTATCTGGGCATCGCCGCCTCCCTCGCCTGCGGCTATCTGGGCCTGCTGGAGGCCGAGAACCCGCGTGCCGAATGCCTGGGCGACGCCTATATGTCCGAGGACGAGCTGCCCTACAACCTGGGCGACGCGCTGGACCTGATGATCGAGAACGAGGCCATGCGCAGTGTCATCGGCGAAGAGTTCACCGCCGTCTACGAATCCGTCAAGCGCAACGAATACAAGGAGTTCCTGCAGGTCATCAGCCCGTGGGAGCGCGAACACCTGCTGCTGAACGTATGAACCTGCTGCACCTGAACGACCGCCCCGGCGCCTATCCGCCCAGCCTCTATGCCGCGCAGTCCGGCGAAGAGCCCGGGCGCGCACCGTTGCGGGGCGAGCGGCGCGCGGATGTGGCGGTGATCGGGGCAGGCTATACCGGCCTCTCGGCGGCGCTGCATCTGGCGCGGCAGGGCCTGTCGGTCGTGGTGCTGGAGGCGCATCGGGTGGGCTTTGGCGCCTCGGGGCGCAACGGGGGACAGATCGGCTCCGGGCAGCGCCAGGAGGTCGACTGGATGGAGCAGCATCTGGGTCCCGAAGCCGCCCGCCGCCTTTGGGACCTGGGCGAGGAGGCCAAGGCCCTGACCCGCGCGCTGGCGGCCGAGGCGGGCGTGCCCATCCGCGACGGCATCGCCCATGCCTGCCGCACCGCCTCCGAAGTCGCTCACGCGCGGCACATGGCCGATCACCTGGCCCGGCATTATGGCTATGACCAGGTGGTCCCGCTGGACCGGGACCAGCTGGCCGAGGCGCTTGGCAGCCCTGCCTATGTGGGCGGCGACCTGGATCGCGGGGCGGGCCATGTCCAGCCCCTGGCGCTGGCGCTGGGGATGGCGCGCCTGGCCGAAGCCGCGGGTGCCACGATCTGCGAGTGCAGCGAGGTGACGGGGATCGCCCATGTCCCGCATGCGGGACAGGACAGCCGCATCACCACCCGCGACGGCAGCCTGCGGGCCCGTCACGTGATCCTGGCCTGCAACGGCTATCTGGGCCGGCTGGACCGGCATGTCGCCGCGCGTGTCCTGCCGATCAACAACTACATCGTCGCCACCCGCCCCTTGGGGCCTGACTTCCCCGAGATCCTGCCGCAGCGCATCGCGGTCGCCGATACCAAGTTCGTGGTGAACTACTGGCGGCTGGATGACGAACGGCGGCTGGTCTTTGGCGGGGGGGAAACCGTGACCTATCGTTTCCCCCGCGACATCCGCGCCGTGGTGCGTCCGCATCTGCTGTCGGTCTATCCGCAGCTGGAGCGGGTGGAGCTGACCCATGCCTGGGGCGGCACCCTGGCCATCACCATGAACCGGATGCCCTGCTTTGCCCGCCCGGCCCCGAACTGCCTGTCGGCCAGCGGTTATTCGGGCCATGGCGTCGCGCTGGCCACCCTGGCCGGGCGCCTGATGGCCGAGGCTGTGGCGGGGCAGGCGGGGCGGTTCGACGCAATGGCGGCGGTGCCCACGCGGGCCTTTCCGGGCGGCGCCATGCTGCGCCAGCCGCTGCTGGTCGCGGGCATGGCCTGGTTCGGGTTGCGCGACAGGCTGGGGTTCTAGTCCCGGGGCAGGCCCATCCGGTCCATGACCTCCTGCCGGATCTGGGCGGATTCGCGGTCGCTGATGCCCAAAAGGCCCGTCACCAGCCGGATCAGGCTTTCCTCGTCCGCGTCCCGGTCGGCATCGGCATAGGCCACCTCCCACATGGCGGCCAAAACGCCGGCGCGGTCCTCCAGCGCGATGCGGTCCTTGATCTGGCGGGTAAAGCGGACGGTGTCGCTGGCCTCGGCCTCCATCGCCTCGGCCTCGGCGCGGCGGCTGGCGGCTTCCTGCGGGGTCAGGCCCCGGCGGCAGGCCAGGATGCGGTCGATGCGCTGCCGTTCGGCCTGGTCAAAATGGTCATCGGCACGCGCCACCCGGACCAGCAGCGCCGCGATGGCCAGTTCGGCTTCCTCTCCGGCCAAGGGCGCGGGTCCGGGGGCCTCGCCGGTCAGGCGAGCCAGAAGATCCTTGAACATTGTTGCGACGTTCCTTTCTGGGGTGGTCCGGATCGTTTATGGCAGCTGCGACCCGTCCTGCCAACGCGCGGGTCCGCACGCCGTTCCCGGCAGCCCCCGTCACGGCCGCCCGGCCGGAACACCCTGCGCCAGCGGCCGGGCCAGGGCGCTGATCAGGTCGGTGCGGGTCACGATGCCCAGGATCCGGTCGCCCACCAGCACCGGCACGGCATCGACCTGTCCATCGGCCATCAGCGGCAGCAATTCCCCAAGCGGCGTGGCAGGGGCCGCCTGCGGGATCTGGGTCTGCATGATGGCGCGGGCCGGGTTTCCCGGGGCCAGGGTGCCGATCAGGTGGATCTGGAAGATCACGCCCAGATAGCGGTCGCCCGCACCCACGACCGGGATCGAGGTAAAGCGATGCTGCCGGAACAGGCCCGCCACGCGTTCGACCGGCGCATCGGGCGGCACCGTCACCAGATCGCGGGACATGATGTCGGCGGCGGTGACCGGGCCGGTGCGCTGCGCCGCGGCCTGCAGTTCGGCCGCGCCGACCAGCCGGGCCAGATCCTCGGCCCCCAGGTTGAAGCTCTGCCGATAGCGTTCCAGGATGTCGTTCAGCTGCGCCTCGGACAGGCCAAGCCGGTGATCGGGCGCGGGGTCCCGGGTCCGGTTGGGGTGGTGTTCGTCGAACTGGCGCAGCGGATAGTGGCGCCCGGTCAGCCGGGCGTAAACCGCCGCCAGCGCCACCAGCAGGATCGTCCCCGCAGCGACCGGGGTCAGGGCAAAGCGAAAGCCCAGATCGGCCACGGCATCGGGACTCATCGCGGCGGTCATGGCCACGGCCCCGGCGGGCGGATGCAGGGCGCGGCAAAGGATCGTGGCGGTGATCGCACAGCCCACGGCCAGCGCGATCCGCAGCGCCGGGTCGGCGATCAGCAAACAGGCCGCGACCCCGATCAGCGCCGCGACGGTGTTGCCCACCACGGCCGCCCAAGGCTGGGCCAGGGGACTGTTCGGAACCGCGAAAAGCAGGACCGAACTGGCCCCGAAGGGCGCGATCAGGTAAAGCCCCAGCTGCCCGTCCACCGAAGGCGACAGGGCAAAAATCCCCGCGACCGCCAAGCCGACAAGGGCGCCCAGGCCCGCGCGGAGCGCCTCGACCGGCGGTGTGGAGGCGACGGCGGGACCGAAGGCGCGCAGGATCCTGGACAGTTCTGACAGCACGGGACGACCTCCGGGCATGAGACTGCACGTGGTTTCATCGAAATGCCTAAAAGTAAAGCAGCGAAGGGATGAAATGCCGGACCCCGTTCCGGCAGCCGGTTCTAGGGGTGGGCCTCCGAACCATTGGCCGGTGCCATCGCCTCCAGTTCCGCCAGATGAGCGGCCAGCCCGGCGCGATCAGGCGATTGCGCGCCACGCGCCCTGGTCTCCAGCCGGTTCAGGCTGTCGCGGATGTCGTCAAACCCGATCAGCGCCACCGATCCCGCCATCCGATGGGCCAGGCGGGCGACATCCTCGTTCAGGGCAGGGTCCTGGATCATGTCCCGCAGCCGCGCCAGCCCGTCGTCAAGCTCTGCCAGGATGCGATCCACGACCTGCGCAGCGCGTTCGGGCCCGATGCTCTCCGCCAGATGGGCGCGGGCGGCTTCCCTGCGGTCTGGCCCCGTGCGGGGCTTGGCGGGGGGCGGGGCGGCGGCGTCGGCCTTGTTGGCAAAGCGCCTGAGGATGTCGTCCAGCGCCTTGAAGGACAGCGGCTTGGTCAGCGTGGCCTCCATGCCGGCCTGGGCGAAATTCGCCTGATCCGCCGGAAGGGCATGGGCCGTCAGCGCAATGATGGGTGTGTCGGTGTTCGGACCCTCGCGCCGGATCGCCCGCGCGGCCGTCACCCCGTCCATGCGCGGCATGCTGATATCCATCAGGATCAGGTCAAAGCGCTGGCGGCCTGCCTCGATCACGCCCTCCTGGCCGTCGCAGGCCTCGACCACGCGGCAGTTGCGCGAGGCCAGCATCTCTCCGACCACCATGCGGTTGATCTGGTTGTCCTCGACCACCAGGACCTCCAGCTGCGCCGGGGCCGCGGGTGCCGGGGCTTCGGGCGCGGCCGGCGCCTGGGGCTCCGGTGCCTGCTCGGGCAGAGGCAGGCGCACGGTAAAGCAAGAGCCCTCGCCCGGCTGGCTGTCCACCGTCACCCATCCTCCCATCAGCCCAGCCAGGCGGCGCACGATGCCCAGGCCCAGGCCCGTGCCCTCCACCTCGCGCTGGAACGAGGGGTCGAGCGTCACGAACTCGTCGAAGATGCGCTGCTGGTCCTCGGTCGCGATGCCGATACCGGTGTCGGTGACGCGGAACTCCACATGGCCCGCACCCACGCTGCGGTCGATCTCGACCAGGATATGCCCGCCCTCGGTGAACTTGATCGCGTTGCCGACCAGGTTCATCAGGATCTGCGTCAGCCGGACCGTATCGCCCAGCAGCGGGCGGCGGTTGTCGCCGATCATCGCCAGCGACAGGACATTGCCGCGCTGCTGCGCCTGCGCCTGCAGCCCGTCCAGGATCTGCGAGACCAGTTGCCGGGGGTCGAAGGGCCGCCAGACCAGTTCGATCACCCCCGCATCCGCGCGCGAGATGTCGAGGACGTTGTTCACGTGCCGCAGCAGCAGCTGCCCCGACTGCGCCATCACCTGCGCATAGCGGCGCTGGCGGTCGTCGAGGTCGGTCGTCATCAGCAGGTCCAGCGTGCCCATCAGCCCGTTCAGCGGGGTGCGCATCTCGTGGCTCATGACGGCCAGCATGTCGGCCTTGGCCTGCTCTCCGGCCAGGGCGCGGTCGCGGGCGCGGATCAGTTCGGCCTCGTTCGCGACACGTCGCGAGATGTCGCGGACAAAGCAGACCATGACGGGTCCCGTCTCGCTTTCCGCCCGCGCCACCGACACCTCGATCGGAAAGACCTCGCCGGACTTGCGCATGGCCATCGCTTCGGCCGGCCTGGGGTTCTCGGACAGGTCGACCCACCCGGTGCCATCCAGCATCGCCTCGACCTGGGTCCGGACCTCGTCGCGCAGCGGCTCGGGCACGATCAGGGACACCATGTCCGCCCCAAGCGCCTCTTCCAGCGAATAGCCATAGATGCGCACGGCCACTTCGTTGAAGTCGATGATGCGGCCGTGGGCATCGGCCACGACGATGGCATCGATGGAGGTGGCGATCACGGCGCGCAGGCGGTCATGGGTCACCGCGATGCTTTTTGCCTGGTCCCGCGCGTTGCGCGCCATGAAGGCCAGCGCCAGAACCACCGCCACCAGCGACAGGAACAGCGCCGCCACCAGCAGGGCCAGGTCCTCCAGCGCCGAGGCGACCTGACCCCGCTGCTGGTCGGAATGCAGCGAGTTGGTCCGCACCCCCTCCAGCGAGATCTCGCGGACGGCGGGGCGCAGCGCCCTGGCCCGCGCGCTGAGGTCGGGCAGGGCGGCGATCAGCTGCGCATCGGAGCCGTCGACCAGCGGCACCGCATAGGCCAGGAAATCGTTGATCTCGGCCAAGGCGGTCTCGACGCCGCCGTTCAGGCGCACATGTTCGAAAACCTTGCCAATGTTCAGCGTGCGGTTGCGGGAATAGAAGACGTCGAACCTCAGCCGAAACTGCTGCAGCTTGGCGGCCTGGTCCGGGGGCGGGGTCTGCTGGATGTCGCCGAGGATATCCAGCATCGTCAGCAGTTCCACCTCGGACTGCGCCAGCGCCCACTGGACGCTTTCCAGATTGGCGCTGGCCAGCTTCTCGATCTGGCGTCGTGCATCGGCACTGATCATCCAGACCGTGCCGGCACAGGCCGCGACGATCAGGATGAAGCCGGCTAGGGTCAGGCCAAATCTTTGACGCATCCGGGGCCTTCGGCGCGCCAGGCCGGCGCGCCTTCATGGAGAGGGTGGGGTCAGGGGGCGGGCGCGATCCGGGCCAGCTGCCAGATGCTGCGCGAATAGATCACCTCGGCCCGCAGCGCCGCGTCGCTGTCAAAGGGATAGATGACCCACAGCGGCCCCTTTTCGCGGATCGACATCGGTTCGCCATCCATGTGATAGGCGACGATCGGGTGGTGCTCGGTGACCTCGTCCAGCGGGATCTCGACGGCATAGTCGTTGATGGCGGTCGCCTGCACGCTGCCTTCGGTGATCCCGGCATGTTCCAGCAGGTCCCGCAGCGGAACCCCGGTATATTCATGCGGCCCGTCGGTCCAGATCGTGCTGGTGGTGAAGGTCACGGCCTCCATCTCCTTCAGCGCCTCCAGGTCATAGCTGGCGGTTCCCTGGGGTCCCTCGACCGTCAGGATCGGCTCCTCGCTGGCGGCGGGCAGGGCCGTGGCGGCGAAACCGGCCGTCATGACGGCGAAGGCTGCGATAAGGGCTGGGCGTGTCATGCGCGATCCTGTGGCACGGGGTTGGGCAGTCCGGAACTGAAATCTGTCATATGTGCAGCCCAAGCGCATCATTTCGTTCGTATTCACCTTTACCCGAAAGTATAGTCGAGACATCCTAAGGCCGGTCCTGGACGGAATTTTTGAACAGGATGGGATGGTTTTACGCTGCTTTTGCAGTATCACGAAATCTTGTGATCATGATATCCAATTTCTTCGCCAATGAATTACACGAAAGAGGTGCCCCGTGAAAATCCTGATCGCAGATGATCATGACCTGATCCGGGAGACCCTCGTGATGTTTCTCACCAGCCAGAATGTCGGGGACATCACCGAGGTCGGCGACGTTCCCGAGGCCGAGGCCGCGATTTCCAAGGCCGGTCCGGACGGGTTCGATCTGGTGCTTCTGGATTACGACATGCCGGGCATGGACGGTCTGGCGGGGCTGACGCGGATTCGCAAGTTGATGGCGGGAAAGCCGGTCGCGATCCTGTCGGGCACCGCCTCGGCCACGGTCGCGCGCGAGGCGATCGAGGCGGGGGCGCGGGGCTTCCTGCCCAAGACGATGGGCGCACGGTCGCTGGCCTCGGCCATCAGCTTCATCGCGGGCGGCGACGTCTTCGTGCCCTACGGCTTTCTGGACCAGGCGGGGCCCAAGCCGGTGGGCGACCTGACCCTGCGCGAAACGCAGGTCCTGCGCGGCCTGACCGAGGGGCGGTCGAACAAGGACATCGCCCGCGAACTGGGCCTGCAGGAGGTGACGATCAAGCTGCACGTCAAGACGCTGTGCCGCAAGCTGGACGCGCGCAACCGCACCCAGGCCGCGATGATCGCGCGGGACAGGCGGCTGATCAGCTGAGACGAAAGGGGCGCCGCCTTTGCAGGCGCCCCCTGGTTGCGCAGGGGTCGCGCAGGCGCGGATCAGACGATCCCGCCGCCGCCGCCCACCGATTTCGGCCGTTCGGCCGCCACGCGGGCGCGATAGCCGGAGGCGCGAAACGCCGCCACGGGATCGACCGCCGCATCCGCGCGCAGCCGCGCCATTTGCAGGATCGGGTCGACATCGGTCCGGAAGGCCGTGCGCAGGGTCGCGGCCGCCATCAGGGCGTCGTTGTCCTGCCTGAACCCCTCCAGCGTCACGCGGTCGACCAGCGACGCCTGCACGAAGGCGCGCTGGATCTCCACGGCCGAGATCATCAGGCTTTCGATCGGGTCGGTGACGTTGTGGCTCTGGTCGATCATGTGCGACAGGTCCAGGCCCTGCCTGTCCTCCAGCTCGAGCAGCTCGTTGAAGACCAGGAACAGGCGGAAGGGGTCGATCGTGCCGGCGTCCAGGTCGTCGTCGCCATACTTGCTGTCGTTGAAGTGGAACCCGCCCAGCTTGCCTGCCCGGACCAGGCGCGCGACGATCATCTCGATGTTGACGTTCGGCGCGTGGTGGCCGAGGTCCACCAGGCACTGCGCCTTTGGGCCCAGCTCCTGCGCGGTCATCAGGCTGGTGCCCCAGTCCTGCACCACGGTCGAGTAGAAGGCCGGCTCATAAATCTTGTGTTCGGAGAAGATCCGCCAATCCTCCGGCAGCCCGGCATAGACCTGCTTCATCGCCTCCAGATAGCGGTCGAACTGGCGCGAGAGCGAAGTCTGGCCCGGAAAGTTCGACCCGTCCCCGATCCAGACCGTCAGCGCGCGTGACCCGATGGCCTGGCCGATCTCGATGCATTCCAGGTTGTGCTCGACGGCCTGCCGGCGTGTGGCCGCATCCGTATGGGACAGCGAGCCGAACTTGTAGCTGTGGGCCTGGTCCGGCTGGTCCTGGAACGTGTTCGAGTTCATGGCGTCAAAGCCCAGCCCGACCTCCTCGGCTTTTTCGCAGAGCAGCGCCGGGTCCGCCTTGTCCCAGGGGATGTGCAGGCTGACTGTGGGCGTGGCGGCTGTCAACTGGTGGATGACGCCGCAATCGTCCAGCTTGTCCATGATGCCGCGCGGCTCGCCCATCCCCGGAAAGCGGGCAAAGCGGGTGCCGCCGGTCCCGGTGCCCCAGCTGGGAACCGCGACGCCGAAGGCCATGGCGCGGGCGGTCAGCGCCTCGATATCGGCGCCGCGTCGTGCCAGCCGGGCCCCAAGCGCGTCGTAGTCGGCCGTCAGGTCGGCCCGGCGCGCGTCGTTCTGCGCCTCGATGATGCTTTGGTCGATCATGGCTTACCTCGTGAAAGCCTGGACGTTGCCGGCGTCCACGTTGAGGATGTTGCCCGTCGATTTGGCCGACAGGTCGCTGGCGAAGAAATACGCGCCCTCGGCAATGTCCTCGGGCAGGACCGACCGCTTCAGCATCGAGCGGTTGCGATACATCTCCTCCAAACCGTCCTTGTCAGTGCCATAGGTGCTGGCGCGCTGGTCCAGCCACTCACCCTCCCAGATCCGCGATCCGCGCAGGACGGCGTCGGGGTTCACCACATTGACGCGGATCCCGCCCTCGGCCCCTTCCAGCGCCAGGCAGCGGGCCAGATGGATCTCGGCCGCCTTGGCGGTGCAATAGGCGCTGGCATTGGGGCTGGCGGCAAGGCCGTTCTTGGAGGCCACGAAGATCACCGAACCGCCGATGTCCTGCGCCCGGAAGGTCTTGAACGCCTCGCGCGAGACCAGGAAATAACCCGTGGACAGGATGTCCATGTTCTTGTTCCACAGCGCCAGCGAAGTTTCCTCGATGGGCGCGGACGAGGCGATGCCCGCATTCGACACCAGGATGTCGATGCCGCCGAACTCGACCGCCATCTCGGCATAGGCCCGGGCGACCTGTGTCTCGTCGGTGACGTTCATCTGCACGCTGCGCACGACGTCGCGGCCAAAACTGCCCGCCAGTCCTTCATGGGTGGTCTGCAGCGCATTCGCGTCGATGTCGGCCAGCATGACGCAGGCGCCTTCGCGCAGGAACCGTTCCGCCGTGGCCGCGCCGATGCCGCCCGCGCCGCCGGTGACCAGAGCCACGCGGCCTGCCAGCGATTTGGGTTTCGGCATGCGCTGCAGCTTGGCCTCCTCCAGCAGCCAGTATTCGATGTCAAAGGCCTCCTGCTCGGGCAGGCCCTGATAGGTGCTGACGGCGCTGGCGCCGCGCATCACGTTGATCGCGTTCACGTAGAACTCGGCCGAGACGCGGGCCGTGGCCTTGTCCAGCGCGAATGTCAGCATGCCGACGCCCGGAACCAGGTAAACAACCGCATTGGGATCGCGCAGGGCCGGGCTGTCTGGCTTTCTGCAGCGATCGTAATAGGCGGCGTAATCGTCACGATAGGCGGCGACGGCATTGCCCAGCCCGGCAATGGTGGCATCAAGATCGGGGTTTGCGGGGTCGAAATCGACGACCAGCGGGCGGATCTTGGTGCGCAGGAAATGGTCGGGACAGGAGGTGCCCATGGGCGCCAGCGTCTCCAGCGCGTTGGAGCCGACGAATTCCAGAACCGCAGGCTGGTCGTCGAAATGGCCGACCTTGTGGCGATCCTGAGAGATCAGCCCGCGGATCACCGGCATCAGGCGCGCGGCGATGTCGCGGCGCTGCGGGGCGTCCAGCGTGGGCACCCTGGTGCCGCCAAAGGCGGGCTTGCCGGCGGTCCGTTCGTCCAGCCAGGCGGCGGCCTTGTTGATGATCTCCAGCGTCGTCAGGTAGCAATCCTGGGCGTCGTCGGCCCAGGTGAACAACCCGTGGCTTTCCAGAACCGCGCCGCGCATCTGCGGGTTCTCGGTCGCCAGCTTTTCCAGCCACAGGCCCAATTCATAGCCGGGCTTCTTCCAGGGCAGCCAGCCGATGTCGTTGCCGAAGATCTCGGCCGTCAGTTCACGCGAGTTGACGGACGCGGCGATGGCGATGATCGCATCCGAATGGACGTGATCCACATGCTTGCGGGGGACATAGGCGTGCAGCGGCGTGTCGATGGAGGCCGCGCGCGGGTTAAGCGCAAAGGTGCAATGGGGCAGATAGCCCACCATCTCGTCCTCATGGGCCATGCCGCGATACTTGCCCTTCAGCGCACGCAGCTTGTCCATGTAGAGGGTCGAGAACCCGTCCATCCCCATCGACCCGATGTCGCCGCCCGAACCCTTGACCCACAGCACCTCGACCGTCTCGCCGGTCAGGGGATCGGTCTCCATCACCTTGGCCGAGGTGTTGCCGCCGCCATAGTTGGTGACGCGCTTGTCCGAGCCCAGCAGGTTGGAGCGATAGAGCAGCTTTTCGGATTCGCTCATCGATGCGGCCTGCGCGTCGTCCCACAGGTTCTGCAGCCGTTCGGGGGCAAGAGTGGCGGTCATGGTATCCTCCCATCCTGGCGGCAGGACGCCGCGCCGTCAGGATGCGGATAGCGCGGCATTCGGCTCAAAGTCAATCAGTTTCGATCAAAACCGATCATTATGCAGGTGCAGAAACAGTTTCTGCGCGCGAAAATGATTGACACTGCGCGTTTATGATGGAAACTGAGCGCAACATCGGAGGGGACCATGCTGGAGACGGAACGACATCGCATCATCCTGTCCGCCGTGCAGGAACGTCCCGTGGTCAGCGTGTCGGACCTGTGCGCCCTGACCGGCGCCTCCGAGGCGACGGTCAGGCGCGACATCGCCCAGCTGCATGTCGCCAAGAAGCTGCGCCGCATCCGGGGCGGGGCCGAGGCCATCGCGCCGCCGCAATTCGTGGGCATCAACGCGCGCCCCTTTGCCGTCAACCAGGTGATCAACATCGCGCAGAAACGTGCCATCGCGCAGGCGGCGGTCGACCTGTGCGAGGATGGCGACGCGATCATCATCAACGGCGGCACGACGACCTTCCAGATGGTCCATCCGCTGACGACCAAGCGGCTGCAGGTCTTTACCAACAGTTTTCCCATCGCCGAACACCTGCTGAAGCAGTCCAAGAACACCGTCCTGGTGCCGGCCGGCGCGATCTATCGCGAGCAGAACATCATCCTGTCGCCCTTTGACGAGGATGGCAGCCGGCATTTCCACGCGCGCCGCATGTTCATGGGCTGCCGGGGCCTGGGGCCCCTGGGCCTGATGGAGGGCGACCCGCTGCTGGTGCAGGCCGAACAGAAGCTGATCGGCCAGGCGGACCAGCTGATCGTGCTGGCCGACAGTTCCAAGTTCCGCCAGCGGTCCAGCCTGCTGCTGTGCCCGCTGAACCGCATTCGTGCCGTCGTCACCGATGACGGGATCGAGGATCGTGCCGCCCAGATGCTGGAAGCGGCCGAAGTCCGGTTGATCGTGGCCCCCGTGGCCGCGGCCGACCGCAAGAGCCGCGTTCAGGAGGAGTGACGCGGTACCGCTCATAGGGAGGATCACATGAGCATTCTGAGAAAGGCACTGACCACCGCCGCCATCGCATCGGTGCTGATGGCGGGTGCGGCCCAGGCCGAGACGACCCGCATCGCGCTGGTGGTCAAGGCCCTGGGGATCGGCTTCTTCGAGGCGGCCAACAAGGGCGCCGAGGAGGCCGCGGCCGAGCTGGGCGACGTCGAGATCATCTATACCGGCCCCACCGACACCACCGCCGAAGGCCAGATCGAGGTGCTGAACAGCCTGATCGCGCAGCGCGTGGACGCCATCGCCGTCAGCGCCAATGACACCGACGCGCTGGCGCCGACGCTGAAGCGCGCGATGGATCGCGGCATCACCGTCATCAGCTGGGACAGCGGCGTGGCCCCCGAGGGGCGCGAGATGCACCTGAACCCGTCCTCGGCCCCGCTGATCGGCAACATGATCATCAAGCTGGCGGCCGACCAGCTGCCCGAGGGCGGCGACGTGGCGGTGCTGTCGGCGACCACGACCTCCACGAACCAGAACACCTGGATCGAGGAGATGAACAAGGCCGCGGGCGATTATCCGAACGTGAACGTGGTCGCGACGGTCTATGGCGACGACCTGGCGGACAAGTCCTATCGCGAGGCGCAGGGCCTGATGCAGAGCCACCCGGAGCTCAAGGCGATCATCGCGCCGACCAGCGTGGGCATCGTCGCGGCCGCGCAGGCGGTCACCGATGCGGGCAAGATCGGCGAGGTCAACGTGACCGGGCTGGGGCTGCCATCCGAGATGGCCGGCCACGTGAAATCCGGCGCATCGAAAAGCTTTGCGATCTGGAACCCGATCGACCTGGGCTATTCGGCCACAATGATCGCCTATCACCTGGCCAAGGATGAGGCCACGGCCGAGCCGGGCGCGACCATCCCCATCGGCCGCATGGGCGAGATCACCCTGGACGAGAACAACGAGGCCGCGATGGCCGACCCCTTCGTCTATGACAGCAGCAACATCGACGAGTTCAGCTCGATCTTCTGATCGCCGAACCTGCCCCGGCGCGCCATGTGCCGGGGCCCTTCCAGCAGGACATTTCCCATGCAGGCTGATCCCCCGGCCGCGGCCGGCCCCGTGCTGTCGCTTGACGGCATCGTCAAGACATTCCCCGGCGTGCGCGCCCTGGACGGCGTGCGGCTGCAGCTGCATGCGGGCCAGGTGACCGCGCTGATCGGCGAGAATGGCGCCGGCAAGTCCACCATCGTCAAGCTGCTGACCGGCATCTATCAGCCCGACGAGGGTCAGATCCGCGTGGACGGCCGCCCCGTCACCTTTCCGACCGCACAGGCGGCGGGCCGGGCGGGGGTCACCGCCATCCACCAGGAAACGGTGCTGTTCGACGAGCTGACCGTGGCCGAGAACATCTTCATCGGCCACGCGCCGCGCACCCGGCTTGGGCTGATCGACCGGCGGGCGATGCGTGACCGGGCGGGCGGCATCCTGCGTTCGATCGGGGCCGACCTGGACCCGGCGGCGCGGCTGCGCGACCTGGGCATCGCCAGCCGCCATCTGGTCGCCATCGCCCGCGCCCTCTCCATCGACGCGCGCGTGGTCATCATGGACGAGCCGACGGCGGCGTTGTCCCACAAGGAGATCGCCGAGCTTTACGACCTGGTCGAAACGCTGAAGGCACAGGGCAAGGCGATCCTGTTCATCAGCCACAAGTTCGACGAGATCTTCCGCATCGCCGACCGCTGGACGGTGTTCCGCGACGGGCAGTTCGTGGGCGAGGGGATGATGGCCGACGTCACGGAAGCCGAACTGGTCAATCTGATGGTCGGCCGTTCGGTGGACCAGATCTATCCCAAGCGCCCCGCCCGGATCGGCGCGCCCCTGCTGACGGTCGCGGGCTATTGCCACCCGACCGAGTTCGAGGACATCACCTTCACCCTGCATGCGGGCGAGATCCTGGGCTTTTACGGCCTGGTCGGCGCCGGCCGGTCCGAGGTGATGCAGGCGCTGTTCGGCATCACGCAGCCGTCGAAGGGCGCCTGCCGGATCGAGGGGCAGGTGCGCGTCATCCGCACCACCGCGCAGGCGGTGGAGGCGGGCATCGTCTATGTCCCCGAGGATCGCGGCCGCCAAGGCGCGGTGAAGGGGCTGCCGATCTTCCAGAACGTCACGCTGCCCTCGCTGGCGCGGACCAGTCGGGCAGGGTTCCTGCGGCTGGCCGAGGAGTTTGCCCTGGCCCGCGACTATACGCAGCGGCTGGACCTGCGCGCCGCCAGCCTGGACCAGGACATTGCCCTGCTGTCGGGCGGCAACCAGCAGAAGGTGGTCATCGCCAAGTGGCTGGCCACCAAACCCCGCGTCATCATCCTGGACGAGCCGACCAAGGGCATCGACATCGGGTCCAAGGCCGCCGTCCATGACTTCATGTCGGAACTGGCCGCCGAAGGCCTGGCCGTCATCATGGTCAGCAGTGAGATCCCCGAGGTGCTGGGCATGTCCGACCGCGTCATCGTCATGCGCGAGGGCCGCCTGGCCGCCGAATTCACCGGCGCCGCCATGACGCCCGAAAACCTGGTCCGCGCCGCTGTGGGCCTGGACCGCCAGCGCGAAGGAGAGGCCGCATGACCCTGCTCAAATCGCGCGAGGCGATCCTGGCGCTGGCGATCCTGTCGCTGCTGGCGCTGATCGCCAGCCGCTTTCCGGCCTTTGTCGCCCCCGCCAACCTGGCGCGGGTGTTCACGGACACCTCACCGCTGATCCTGCTGGCGCTGGGCCAGATGGCGGTGATCCTGACGAAATGCATCGACCTGTCGGTGGCGGCGAACCTGGCGCTCTGCGGCATGGTCGCGGCGCTGATGAACGGCGCGGGCGTGCCGCTGCCGCTGATCCTGCTGACGGTGATCGCGCTTGGCGCCGCCCTTGGCGCCTTCAACGGGCTGCTGGTCTGGGCGCTGGGCATCCCCTCGATCGTGGTGACGCTTGGCACGATGACGATCTATCGCGGCTCGATCTTCCTGATGACGGACGGGGCCTGGGTGAACGCCCACCAGATGGGCGCGGGCTTCAAGGCCTTTCCCCGCCAGGTGATCTTGGGCCTGCCGGTCATGGCCTGGATCGCGGTCCTGGCCGTGGCGCTGGTCGGACTGCTGATGACGCGCACGCCCCTGGGGCGCGCCTTCCTGGCGGTCGGCGGCAACCCCCATGCGGCGGTCTATGCCGGCATCTCGGTCGGGCGGACGCAGTTCGCGGCCTTTGTGCTGTCGGGGGCGCTGGCGGGGCTGACCGGCTATCTGTGGGTCGCGCGCTATGCGGTGGCCTATGTCGACATCGCCAGCGGGTTCGAGCTGGACGTGGTCGCCGCCTGCGTGATCGGCGGCATCGCCATCGCCGGCGGTTCGGGCAGCGTCGCGGGCGCCGTGCTGGGGGCGCTGTTCCTGGGCATCATCAAGAACGCCCTGCCGGTCGTCGGGATCTCTCCCTTCTGGCAGATGGCGATCTCGGGGGCCGCGATCCTGCTGGCCATCGCCTTCAACGCCATGAGCCGGCGCGAACCCGGCCGGATCATCCTGAAACGCGCCGAGGTGCGGACATGACCCCCCAGACCGCCCGCCAGATCCCCGACCGCCTGACCGGCCCCGCCGCCCGCGCCCTGAAAAGCTGGGAGGCGCTGCTGCTGGTCGTGGCCATCGCGATCTTTGTGCTGAACGCGATGGCCTCGCCTTATTTCCTCGACCCCTGGAACCTGTCGGACGCCAGCTTCAACTTCACCGAAAAGGCGATGATCGCCTTTGCCATGGCCATGCTGATCGTGGCGGGCGAAATCGACCTCTCCGTGGGCGCGATCATCGCGCTGGCCTCGACCGTGATGGGGGTGGCCATGGCCGCGGGGGCGCCGACGCCGGTGCTGGTGCTGCTGGGCCTGGGGACGGGCCTGGCCTGCGGGGCCTTCAACGGGCTGATGGTCGCGCGCTTTGGCCTGCCCTCGATCGTGGTCACCATCGGCACCATGAGCCTCTTTCGCGGGATCAGCTACATCGTGCTGGGGGACGGCGCCTTCACCGGCTATCCGGCCAGCTTTGCCTGGTTCGGACAGGGCTATGTCTTCTGGGTGATCACGGTCGAGCTGGTGATCTTTGCCCTGTCGGCGCTGGTCTTCGGGATCCTGCTGCACCGGACCAGCTTTGGCCGCACCGTTTATGCGATCGGCAACAACGCCACCGCCGCACGGTTTTCCGGCATCCGCGTGGACCGCGTGCGCTTTATCCTGTTCCTGCTGACCGGGGTCATGAGCGGCATCGCCGCGATCTGCCTGACCTCGCGCCTCGGCTCGACCCGGCCGTCCATCGCCTCGGGGTTCGAGCTGGAGGTCGTGACCATCGTCGTCCTGGGCGGGGTCAGCATCCTGGGCGGGTCGGGCAGCATCCTGGGCGTCGTTCTGGCGGCGCTGGTCATGGGGCTGGTGACCTTTGGCCTGGGGCTGATGAACGTTCCGGGCATCGTCATGTCGATTGTCGTGGGCGCGCTGCTGATCGCGGTCATCGCGGTCCCGCGCCTGCTGGTCCTGCTGCGGAGGAGATGATGCAGAAATACGCCTTCCGGATGATGCTGAACCCCGGCATGGCCGAGGAATACCGCCGCCGCCATGACCGGATCTGGCCCGAACTGGTCGCGCTGCTGAAGGAGGCGGGCGTTCAGGACTATTCGATCCATCTGGACCCGCAGACGGACGCGCTGTTCGGCGTCCTGTGGCGGCGCGACGATCATGGTATGGATGACCTGCCCGATCATCCGGTGATGCGCCGCTGGTGGGCGCATATGGCCGATATCATGGCGACCCATCCCGATGGCGAACCGGTTGCGGTGCCGCTGGTCCCGATGTTCCACCTGCCATGACCCGCATTGCCGTCATCGACATTGGCAAGACCAATGCCAAGCTGGCCCTGGTCGACGGCGACACGCTGGCCGAGATCGCCGTCCTGACCCGGCCCAATCGCCCGCTGCCCGGACCGCCCTGGCCGCATGTGGACCTGGAGGGGCATTGGCAGTTCTTCCTGGACGGGCTGGCGGCGATGCAGGCCGAACATAGCGTCGATGCGATCTCGGTCACGACGCATGGCGCGGCGGCGGTGCTGCTGGACGCAGAGGGCCGGGTGGCCGTCCCGATGCTGGATTACGAACATCCCGGCCCCGATGCGCTGGCGGCAGATTATGACCGGCTGCGCCCGGAGTTCGCCCGGACCGGCTCACCCCGGCTGCCGGCGGGTCTGAACCTGGGCGCGCAGCTGCACTGGCTGTTTCACACGCAGCCTGATCTGCAGCGGCGGGTGGCGCATGTGGTGACCTACCCGCAATACTGGGGCTGGCGGTTGACCGGCGAACTGGCCAGCGACGTGACCTCGCTTGGCTGCCACACCGACCTGTGGGACCCGTGGCAGGGGCAATTTTCGGCGCTGGTCGATCGGCTGGATCTGGCAGGCAGGATCGCGCCCGCGCGCCGCGCGAACGAGGTTCTGGGCGGACTTGCGCCCATGGTCGCGGCGCGGACCGGCATCCCGGCCGGAACGCCGGTGGCGGTCGGCATCCATGACAGCAATGCCTCGCTCTATCCGCATGTGCTGGGCCGCCGCGCGCCTTTTGCGGTCGTCTCGACCGGGACCTGGGTCGTGGCCATGGCGATCGGCGGTGGGGCGGCGGTGCTGGACCCGGCCCGCGACGTGCTGGTGAACGTGAACGCGCTGGGGCAGCCCGTGCCCTCGGCGCGTTTCATGGGCGGGCGCGAGTTCGAGATCATCCGCGGGGGCAGCACAGTGCAGCCGGACCCTGCGGACCGCGCGATGGTGCTGGACCGGGGCATGATGATCCTGCCTGCGGTCGAACCCGGGTCCGGCCCCTTTCGCAGCCGCCGGATGCAGTGGATCAACGAACCCCGGGACGAAGGTCCGCGCATGGTGGCGCTGTCCTGGTACCTGGCGCTGATGACCGTCACCTGCCTGGACCTGATCGCCGCCCGGGGGCCCACGGTCATCGAGGGTCCCCTTGCCCGCAACCCGGATTTCCTGGACATGCTGGCCGCGCTGCGCACAGGGGGCGTGGAAACCGCGGCCTCGGCCACTGGAACCTCGGTCGGGGCGGCGCTGTTGTGCCTGCCGCGGGGCAGGGCGCCCGCGACGCAGGCCTGGCCGATGCCGGCCCATGCCGAGGCGCTGCGGACCTATGCCGCCGACTGGCGCGCGAGGGTCGGGTGTCAGCTGTAGCCGAGCGCCGCCGAGGCGGCCTGTCCCGCCTCCGTCAGCAGGCGCACATATTCGGATTTGCGCGTCTCGTCGAAGCGGACCAGCGGAAAGGCGATGCTGATCGCCGCGACCGACTTGCCCGCATGGTCCAGCACCGGCGCCGCCATGCAGCGCACGCCGGTTTCGCTTTCCTCGATCTCTTCGGAATAGCCGCGCGCGCGGGTCTGCATCAGCTCGTCGAACAGCAGGCCCGGGTCGGTGATCGTGCGCGGGGCCAGCTTCTTCAACTCCATCGCGGCGATCCGCTCGCGGATCTCGTCGTCGTCGCGAAAGGCCAGCAGCGCCTTGCCAAGCGAGGTCGAGTGCAGCGGGTTGCGCTTGCCCAGGGTGGATTGCATCGACAGGTTATAGGCGCTGTCATATTTGTGGATATAGGCCACGCGCTGGTCGAAATCGTCCATGACGCCCAGGTTGATCGATTCCCCCGTGGCGCGGGACAGCTTGCCCATCTCGCGGTCGCAGGCCCGCAGCAGGTCCTGCTGGCCGCGCAGGATGCGCGCGCCCAGCCCGAACAGCTTCAGCGTCAGGCCGTATTTCTCGCTGTCGGCCTCCTGTTCGACATAACCCAGGTCGACCATCGTCTGCAGCAGGCGGTGCGCCGTGGTTTTTGATGTCATCGCCCGCTGCGCGATGTCGGCCAGGCTGGCGCGGCGTTCCTCGGCCAATGATTCAAGCACCGCGAACACCTTCAGCACGGCAGCGGCATTTTCGGTCTTCTGCGGTTTCTGGGTCATGGCGTCGTTCATTATTTTTCGGAACTACATTCTGGAAATTTTGCGAGCTTCTGTCAAGGGCTGCCCACGCCTCTGCAACTCCAGGCATTTCCAGCCACTCCTTTCGTTCCACCCGTCTGCTGGAGGGGCTTGATTTCCGAAACGGACTGTGGTTCCTTCAATTCCGGAACGACATTCCGGAATGAGCAGGGGGACGATCATGCATCCGCTTTTGCGGCAAAGGGAGCGCTTCATCTCGCGCGGCGAGGTCTCGGGGCTGATCGAGCGCCTGGCCGACAACCTGGTGAACATCACCGACGAGACCGGAGAGTTCCTGCTGCGGCTGGAAGACGGGCGCGTGATCGACACCAAGGGCTGGGCGGGCTGGGAATGGACCCATGGCATCGGCCTTTACGGCCTGCTGCAATACTGGCAGCTGACCGGCAGCGACAAGGCGATGGGCATCATCCGCGATTGGTTCGACGCCCGCTTGACCGAAGGCACGCCGACCAAGAACATCAACACCGTCGCGCCCTTCCTGACGCTGGCCCATCTTTACGAGCGCGACCGCAACCCGATGTGGCTGCCCTATCTGGACAGCTGGGCCGAATGGGTCATGCACGAGATGCCGCGCACCCGCGAAGGGGGCCTGCAGCACATCGTCTACAACAGCGTGAACGACCAGCAGTTGTGGGACGACACGCTGATGATGTCGGTGATGCCGCTGGCCAAGATCGGCCTGGTGCTGAACCGCCCGAATTACGTGGACGAGGCGAAATACCAGTTCCTGCTGCACGCGCAGTACCTGGCCGACACGCAATCGGGCCTGTGGTTCCACGGCTGGACCTTTGACGGCAACCACAATTTTGCCCGCGCGCTCTGGGCGCGGGGCAACAGCTGGATCACCATCGTGATCCCCGAGTTCGTTGAACTCTTGAACCTGCCCGAGGGCGACCCGACCCGCCGTCACCTCTTGTCGCTGTTCAACCGGCAGGCCGCCGCGCTGCGCGACACGCAGGACGAGAGCGGGTTGTGGCACACGCTGCTGGACGACAGGAACAGTTATCTGGAAACCTCGGCCGCGGCGGGTTTCGCCTATGGCCTGCTGAAGGGTGTGCGCCGCCGCTATCTGCCCGCCGATTATGCCCCCGTGGCCGAACGCGCGATCCGCGCCGTGATCGACAATATCAGCCCCGAGGGCGAGTTGCAGAACGTGTCCTTTGGCACCGCGATGGGCAGCGACCTCGATTATTACCGCCAGATCAAGCAGACCTCGATGCCCTATGGGCAGGCGATGGCGATGCTGGCGCTGGCCGAATACCTGCGCGGCTATATCTGACGCGCCATTGTCCTTGGAGGAGGAGACATGATGACCCGCATGACGACGATGACGGCCCTGGCCCTGATCCTGGCCTCGGGCGCGGCCCAGGCCGAGACGCTGCGTTTCGGCTATGCCCAGAACGCGACCCCCACGGTCGAGGCGATGCAGAAGTTCGCGGACCTGGTCGAGGAAAAGACCGGCGGCGATGTGACCGTCCAGTTCTTTCCCGACGGCCAGCTGGGCGGCGAACGCGAGATGGTCGAGATGGTGCAGGGCGGCGCGCTGGACATGACCAAGGTGTCGGGCGGGTTGCTGGAGAGTTTTGCGCCGGTCTATGGCGTCTTTCCGATGCCCTACCTGTTCGACGACCAGGAGCATTTCTATCGGGTGATGGACGACGCGGCCATCATGCAGCCGATCTATGAGTCCACCCGCGACCTGGGCTTTCTGGGGCTGACCTATTACAATTCGGGTGCGCGAAACTTCTACACCGTGAACAAGCCCGTGGAGACGGTCGAGGACCTGAAGGGCCTCAAGATCCGCGTGCTGCAAAGCCCGACCGCCATCCGCATGACCGAACTGCTGGGCGCCACGCCCGTCGCCATGGGCCAGGCCGAGGTCTATACCTCGCTGCAGCAGGGCGTCCTGGACGGGGCCGAGAACAACGAGTTCGCCCTGACCATCGCCCGCCATGCCGAGGTGGCCAAGCATTACAGCGAGGACGGCCACAGCCGCATCCCCGACATCCTGCTGATCGGCACCGCCGCGATGGACCGCCTGACCGAGGAGCAGCGCAGCGCCGTGGCCGAGGCCGCAAGGGAATCGACCGAGTTCCACAAGTTGGTCTGGGACGCGGCCGTCGAAGCGGCGGCCCAGGAATCGGCCAAACAGTTCGGCGTGACCTTCCACCAGGTCGACAACGCACCCTTCCGCGAGGCCGTCCAGCCGATGTATGACGAACTGCAGGGCGAGACGGCCGAGGTCGTCGCGGCCATCCGCGGCGCCGGGGCCCAGTGATGGACAGGCTGCGGCGCGGGCTGGACCTGGTCCTGGGCGCCCTGTGCTGCAGCCTTCTGATGGCGCTGGTGGCGGTGCTGGCCTGGCAGGTGATCAGCCGCTATGCGCTGAACGCGCCCTCCTCGATGACCGAAGAGATCCTGCGTTACGGCGTGATCTGGATGTCGATGCTGGGGGCGGCCTTTGCCACCGGCCGCGGCAGCCATATGAGCGTGGACATGCTGCGCGACCGGCTGGCCGGCCGCGCGCGGCTGCGCCTTGATGCGCTGGTGGCATTGGCCTTTGTGGTCTTCGCGGCCGTCGTCCTGGTCTGGGGCGGCATGAAGGGCGTCAACATCGCCGCCCGCCAGACCAGCGCGGTCATGCGCATCCCGATGAGCTGGGTCTATCTGTCGCTGCCGGTCAGCGGCGGGCTGATGATCCTCTACAGCCTGCTGAACCTGGCCGACCTGATACGCGGGCGCACGCATCACGCCGATCCGGACCGGCAGGCCGAACTGATGGGGGAATGAACCATGTCCGGTCCTGCCAGCCTGATCCTGATCTCGGTCTTCGGCGTCCTGACGGCTTTGGGCATTCCGCTGGCGCTGTCGATCACGGCGGCCGCCATCGCGGCGGTGCTGCTGGTCGTGCCCTTCGACATGGCGCTGTTCACCTCGGCGCAAAAGATGCTGGCCAGCCTGGACAGCTTTTCGCTGCTGGCGGTGCCGTTCTTCATCCTGTCGGGCGTCATCATGAATTCGGGCGGCATCGCGGTCAGGCTGGTCGATTTCGCCAAGCTAATCGCGGGCCGCATTCCCGGATCGCTGGCCCAGACCAACATCGCGGGCAACATGCTGTTCGGCGCGATTTCGGGCTCGGCCATCGCGGCCTCGACCTCGATCGGCGGCGTGATGGTGCCCATGCAGAAACGCGAAGGCTATGACCCGGGATTCGCGGCGGCGGTGAACATCGCCAGCGCGCCCACCGGCATGCTGATCCCGCCCTCGACCGCCTTCATCATCTATTCGCTGGTGGCGGGGGGTGCCTCGATCGCGGCGCTGTTCATGGCGGGCGCGATGGCGGGGCTGATGTGGGGGCTTGGCATGATGATCCTGACCGGCGTCATCGCCCGCCGATCCGGCTGGCCGGTGGCCGGCCGGATCGGAATGCAGGACGCGGTCCGCGTCATCGGCCGCGCCATCCCCAGCCTGATGCTGATCGTCTTCATCATCGGCGGCATCATGCTGGGCATCGTCACCGCGGTCGAGGCCTCGGGCATCGCCGTCATCTACACGATGCTGCTGGCCTTCGTCATCCACCGCACCGTGCCGCTGCGCGCGCTGCCCGGCTTCCTGATGGAGACGGTGCAGATGACCGGAACGATCATGCTGCTTCTGGCGGCTTCGGCCGCGCTCAGCTTTGCGATGGCCTTCACCGGCATTCCGGCGGCGGTCACGGCGCTGATCCTGGCCATTTCCGACAACCCGATCCTGGTCATGCTGATCATCAACATCGTCCTGCTGGTCGTGGGCTGCTTCATGGATATGGGGCCGGCGATCCTGATCTTCACCCCGATCCTGCTGCCCATCGCGCAGAAGGTCGGCTATGACCCGGTGCATTTCGGCGTCATCATGATCTTCAACCTGGCCATCGGCACGATCACCCCGCCGGTGGGAACGGGCCTGTTCGTCGGCGCGGGCGTGGCGCGGGTGCGGGTGGAAACGGCGGTCCGCGCGCTGGGGCCCTTCTACCTGCTGCTGCTGGCCGTGCTGCTGCTGGTGACCTATGTTCCCGCGCTGACCATGTGGCTGCCGCGCCAGTTCGGGCTGTAATCCGCCCCGGCTTGAGCCCGGCGCCGCAACGTGGAAACCTGTGGCCGATGCCGCAGGAGGGAACGCGATGGTGACTGCACCCACGGGGGCGCTGACGGACGAGGCGCAGGGCTTTCTGGACGCGCATCCGGAGGTCGAGGCGATCGACATCCTGCTGTCGGACCTGCATGGGATCGGCCGCGGCAAGATGATCCGACGGCATGAGCTGGCGTCGCTGTTCCGGGCCGGGCGCGGCATGCCGGCCTCGCTCTTTGCGCAGGATGTCGAGGGCAACGACGTGCCCGCCGCGCTGGACACCCAACGCGATGGCGGCGGCGACAGCCTCTGCTGGCCGGTGCCCGGCACCCTGGGCCGGCAGCCGAATGGGCGCGGGCTGGTGCTGTTGCAGATGTTCGACCGCCAGGGCGGGCCGGTGCCCCATGACCCGCGCGGCGCGATGATGGCCCAGATCGCGCGCGCCCGCGCGGCCGGCTATCAGCCGATGGGGGCGCTGGAGCTGGAATTCTACCTGCTGGATGCGCGGGGCGGCATGGCGCGCGCGCCGCTTGGGGGGCGTCGGCTTTCGGGGACCAACTGCATGTCGGTGGATGAGCTGGACGAGATGTCGCCCTTTTTCGAAGCCGTTTATGCGGCGGCCGCCAGCTTTGACCTGCCGCTGGAAACGCTGATCTCGGAATACGCGCCGGGCCAATTCGAGCTGACGCTGCGCTATCGCGACCTGGCGCGCGCCGCCGACGACATCGTGCTGGTCCGCCAGATCCTGCGCAGCACGGCCCGTCGCTTTGGCATGCGGGCCTGTTTCATGGCGAAACCCTTCGGCGGCCGGTCGGGGTCGGGGATGCACCTGCACCTGTCCCTGACTGATCCGCGGGGCGGGGCGAACCTCTTTGCCGATGGCCCACAGGGGGACCTGTCGCCCCTGATGCTGAACGCCATTGGCGGGATCCGTGCGGCGATGGCCGACAGCATGCTGGTGCTGGGGCCGACGCTGAATTCCTGGCGCCGCCTGTCGGGGGCGATCTATTCGCCGGCCTGCAACAGCTGGGGCCTGGATGACCGGAACGTGGCCCTGCGCATCCCCGGCGGCGATGGGGCCGCGCGCCATTTCGAACACCGCGTGGCGGGGGTGGATGCCAATCCCTACCTCGTCGCCGCCTGCGTGCTGGGCAGCGCGCTGGACGGGATCGAGGCGCGAACCGATCCGGGCCCAGCATCCTCGGCCGAAGGCGCGCCGCCCCTGCCATGCGACTGGTCGCAGGCGGTCCAGGCCTTTGCGGGTTGCGCCAGCATGCGGCGCATCCTCGGCCCCGACCTGCACACGGCCTATGCGGCCATCAAGCAGCACGAGGTCGCGCGCCTGGCCGATCACGTCACCGATATCGAATGGCAGCTTTACGGCACGCTCTAGCGCTCACGCCCGGGGCATGTCGCCGAACTGCCAGCGGCCGTCGCCCAGCAGGGGGCTGGCCCGGTCCAGCGCCAGCGGGCTGCGCGAAAACCGCAGCGGCGTGCGCAGGCCGGCGATGCCCTCTGGTGCGATCACCAGATCGCGTGCGACGACCTGCGGGTCGGCCAGCGCCTCGTGCACCTGGTTGATCGGGCCGCAGGGGACGCCGGCGGCGGTCAATGCCTCGATCAGCGCGGCGCGGGACCGCTGGCGGGTCGCGGCTTCGATCCGTGCCACCAGCCGATCGCGATGGGCCACGCGGGCGCCGTTGGTGGCGAAATCCGGCTGCCCCGCCAGATCTGCCAGGTCCAGCGCCCGGCACAGCGCCGCGAACTGCCGGTCGTTGCCGCAGGCGATCACGACATGCCCGTCCGCGGCCGGAAACACCTGATAGGGCACGATGTTCGGATGCGCATTCCCCAGGCGCGACGGCACCAGCCCGCCCAGCAGGTGGTTCGTCGCCTGGTTGGCCAGCGCGGCGACGCCGCAATCCATCAGCGACAGGTCCAGATGCTGGCCAAGGCCGGACCGCGCCCGTTCGGCCAGGGCGGCCTGGATGCCGATCACGCCGTAAAGCCCGGTCAGGATGTCGATCCAGGCGACGCCGATCTTTTGCGGCTGGCCGTCCGGCTCGCCCGTCAGGTCCATGATCCCGCACAGGCCCTGGATCATGAAGTCGTAGCCCGGCTGCTGCGCCCGCGGACCGTCCTGCCCAAAGCCCGTGACCGAGGCATAGACCAGCCCCGGATTGCCCTTGGACAGGCTGGCATAGTCCAGCCCGAACCGGGCCAGCCCCCCGACCTTGAAGTTCTCGATCACGACATCTGCCCCGGCGATCAGCGCCTTCAGCCGCGCCAGGTCATCCGTATCGGCAAAGTCGCAGGTGACCGAGGTCTTGCCACGGTTGGCCGCGTGGAAATACGCGGCCACGCGTTCCGTCCCGCCATCGGGGCGCGGCCGGTCGATGAAGGGCGGCCCCCAGCTGCGCGTGTCGTCGCCGCCCGACGCCTCGACCTTGATGACCTCGGCTCCCAGGTCGGCCAGGGTCTGGCCGATCCAGGGACCGGCCAAGATCCGCGCCAGTTCGACGACCTTCAGGCCCCTCAGCGGCGCGTCCGACATCAGCCGAACGCTTGCAGGCCGGTCTGGGCGCGGCCCAGGATCAGGGCATGGACGTCATGGGTGCCCTCGTAGGTGTTCACCGTCTCCAGGTTCTGGGAATGGCGCATCACGTGGTATTCGATCTGGATGCCGTTGCCGCCATGCATGTCGCGGGCCATCCGCGCGATGTCCAAGGCCTTGCCGCAGTTGTTGCGCTTGATCAGCGAGATCATCTCGGGGGCAAAGCGGCCCTCGTCGAACAGGCGGCCGACGCGCAGGCTGGCCTGCAGGCCCAGGGCGATCTCGGTCTGCATGTCAGCCAGCTTCTTCTGGTACAGCTGGGTCGCGGCCAGCGGGCGGTTGAACTGCTTGCGGTCCATGCCATAGCGGTGGGCGCGCAGCCAGCAATCCTCGGCCGCGCCCATGACGCCCCAGCTGATGCCATAGCGGGCCCGGTTCAGACAGCCGAAGGGGCCGCCCATGCCCTCGATGCCGGGCAGCAGCGCCTCTTCGCCGACCTCGACATCCTCCATGACGATCTCGCCGGTGATGGAGGCGCGCAGGCTCAGCTTGCCGCCGATCTTGGGGGCCGAAAGACCCTTCATGCCCTTTTCCAGCACAAAGCCGCGCACCTTGCCGCCATGCGCCTCGGACTTGGCCCAGACCACGAAGACATCCGCGATCGGGCTGTTCGAGATCCACATCTTGGCGCCGTTCAGGCGGTATCCGCCCTCGGTCGGGGTGGCGCGGGTCTTCATGCCACCGGGGTCCGACCCCGCGTCGGGTTCGGTCAGGCCAAAGCAGCCGATCCATTCGCCGCTGGCAAGTTTCGGCAGGTATTTCCGCTTCTGCGCCTCCGAGCCATAGGCATGGATCGGGAACATCACCAGGCTGGACTGGACCGACATCATCGAGCGATAGCCGCTGTCCACCCGCTCGACCTCGCGCGCGACCAGCCCATAGGACACATAGGAGGCGCCGACCCCGCCATATTCCTCGGGGATGGTCACGCCCAGCAGGCCCGATGCACCCATCTCGCGAAAGATTTCGGGGTCGGTCTCCTCGTTCAGATAGGCCTTCTCGACCCGCGGCAGCAGCCGGTCCTTGGCGAAGGCCGCGGCGGTATCGCGGACCATGCGCTCGTCCTCGGACAGCTGGTCCTCCAGCAGAAAGGGGTCCTGCCAGTTGAAGCTTTCGCCCTTGTGGGAATGTCCTGCCATTGTCCGATCCTCCGCTGCGGCCATCATCATTCGCTTGCGACAGGTTCTAGCGACTTGACGGCGGGATGGAACGGATATGATCGTATGAGTTTATTCGGTTTTGGAATATTCCATGCGCCCGCGCCGCTTCCTGCCCTCGCTGAACCTCCTGCTGGCCTTTGACGCGGTGATCCGGCACGGATCGGTCACGGCGGCGGCCGACGATTTGTCTCTGACCCAAAGCGCGGTCAGCCGCCTGGTGCAGGCGCTGGAGGAGCAACTGGGCTGCACGCTGTTCCTGCGGGAACGCAAGCGGCTGGTCCCCACCGCGGCGGCGCTGGCCTATCAGCGCGACGTGACGCGGGCGCTGGACCTGATCCGCAATGCCTCGATGAACGTGGTGACGAACCCCGAGGGCGGGACCCTCTCCCTGGCGGCGGCGCCGACGGTCGGAACGCGCTGGCTGGCACCGCGCCTGGCGCAGTTCCTGACCAAGCATCCGGGCATTTCGGTCAACCTGTCGACGCGCATCCAGCGGTTCGACTTCGATGCCGAAATCTTCGACGCGGTGATCTTTTACGGCGCGCCGGACTGGGCGCATGCGCAGCATCTGGAGCTGTTCCCGGAACGCCTCACCGCCTGTGCCGCTCCCGATTTTCTGCGCCGCCACCCGATCAAGGGTCCGCAGGATCTGAATGGGCTGCCGCTGATGCACCTGGAGACGCGGGTCCAGGCTTGGGACGACTGGTTCCGGGGGCAGGGGGCCGAGCCGCGGCCCGTGGGCGGGATGCGGATGGATACCTTCTCGATGATGGTGCAGGCGGCGATTTCCGGGATCGGGGTGGCGCTGCTGCCGGATTACCTGGCGCGGATCGAGATCGCCGAGGGGAGGCTTTGCCCGATCCTTGCGCCGGCGGTGCCCGCGGGGGGCAGCTACTGGCTGGCCTGGCCCGAGACAAAGCACGGCTATGGCCCGATCGTGGCCTTTCGCCAGTGGCTGGCGCAGGCCGCGGGGCAGGATGCGCCCTAACGCCGCCGCGGGGTGCGAAAGGCGGCGGGGGTGCTGCCCGACCACTTCAGGAAGGCGCGGTGAAAGGCGCTGGGTTCGGCATAGCCCAAGCGGGCGGCGATCTCGGCCACGGGGGCCTCGCCGGCGGTCAGCAGGCGGCGGGCCTCGGCCTGGCGCATCTCGTCGCGCAGGGCGGAAAAGCTCTGGCCTTCGGACCGCAGGCGGCGGCGCAGGGTGGCGGGCGACAGCGCCAGGTCATGGGCCAGCCGGTCAAAGTGGGGCCAGTCGCCGGGGGGCAGCGCGCGCAGCCGGGCGCGGATGCGCGTCGACAGGTCCTGGTCGTGGCGATAGCGCAGCAGGATGTTGGCCGGCGCGCCGCGCAGGAAACCCTGCAGGGCCGCCTCGCTGCGGATCGGCGCCAGCGCCAGATAGGCGGTCGAGAAGCCCAGGCAGGTCTCGGGCTGGTCAAAGCGGACGGGCGCACCGAAGAACTGGCCATAGTCGCTCCGGTTGTCCGGGGCCGGGCAGGCAAAATCGACCTGCATCAGCGGGATGCGCCGCCCGACCAGCCAGCACATCACCCCCATCAGGATCAGCCAGTAGGTCCGATAGGCAAAGGCCGGGCGCGGCCCGTCACGATCGGTCAGCACGATCTGCGCGCACCCGTCCTGCTGGCGCAGCCGGCCCACCGGGTCGTCCAGCACGACCGTCAGGAACAACAGCGCCCGGCGCAGCGCGCGGTCCAGCGTCCGCGCATGCAGCACCGCCTGGCACAGCAGCTGAAAGCTGCCGGGCCGCATGGGGCGGGCGCCGAGGCCAAAGAACTCATCCCCCAGGGCCTGGCTGATCGCCAGCCACAGCCGCCCGTATTGCAGGTTCGTCACGGCCGTGCCGGGATCGGCGATGCCCGCCGCGCGCAGCGCCGCCGCCGGGTCGATCCCGGCGCGGCCCAGCGCGGCCAGCGCATCCCCTACGAACCCGGCCGAGATCTGCCGCTCCATCCTGCCGCCCCTGTTGCAAAACCGATCAGCAATTCTGGTCGCGAATGTCATTGCATGCAATGCCCGGGCGCTTACCCTGCCGCCCGAGGCCCCTGCCGACGCGGGGCGAGGGGGAACGGGACATGCAGATCCAGGACAGGACATTCGTCATCACCGGCGGCGGCTCGGGCCTGGGCGCCGCCGTCGCGCGCATGGCCGTAGGCGCAGGCGCACGCGCGCTGCTGCTGGATGTGAACGAGGGCGCCGGCCGCGCCATGGCCGAGGAACTGGGCCCCCACGCCCGCTTTCTGCGCACCGACGTCACCGTTGCGGCCGACGGAGAGGCCGCGATGGCCGAGGCCCTGCGGACCTTTGGCCGCGTGGATGTGGCGGTCAGTTGCGCAGGCGTCGCACCGGGCGAAAAGATCGTCGGGCGCGAGGGGCCGCATGGCTTGGACAGCTTTTCCCGCGCTATCCAGATCAACCTGGTCGGCACCTTCAACATCCTGCGACTGGCGGCCGATGCCATGTCGCGCAACCCGGCGGGCGACAACGGAGAACGTGGCGTGATCGTCAACACCGCCTCAATCGCGGCCTTTGACGGGCAGATCGGGCAGGCGGCCTATGCGGCCTCCAAGGGCGGCGTGGCGGCGCTGACGCTGCCCGCCGCGCGCGAACTGGCGCGCCACGGCATCCGGGTCATGACCATCGCGCCGGGCATCTTTGCCACGCCGATGATGGCCGGCCTGCCGCAGGAGGTGCAGGACAGCCTGGGCGGCACCGTGCCCTTCCCCTCGCGCCTTGGGGCGCCCGAGGAATATGCGGCCCTTGTCCGCCACATCGTCGAGAACCAGATGCTGAACGGCGAGACCATCCGCCTGGACGGCGCCCTGCGCATGGCGCCGAAGTGAGGAGATCACCAATGACCGCAGATCCAATCGTCATCGTCGGCGCCGCCCGCACGCCCATGGGCGGATTTCAGGGCGACCTGGCGGGCGCGGATGCCGCGACCCTGGGCGCCACCGCCATCGGCGCCGCATTGGCCGGGCTGGACCCGGCCGAGGTGCAGGAGGTCATCATGGGCTGCGTCCTGCCCGCAGGCCAGGGGCAGGCGCCCGCCCGCCAGGCCGCGCTGAAGGCGGGCCTGCCGCTGTCGGCGGGTGCCACCACCATCAACAAGATGTGCGGGTCGGGGATGAAGGCCGCGATGCTGGGCCATGACCTGATCCTGGCGGGGTCGGCCGACATCGTCATGGCCGGCGGGATGGAGAGCATGTCAAACGCCCCCTATCTGCTGCCCAAGGCGCGCGGCGGCTATCGGATGGGACATGGGCAGGTCATGGACCACATGTTCCTGGACGGGCTGGAGGATGCCTATGACAAGGGCCGCCTGATGGGCACCTTTGCCGAGGATTGCGCCGGCGCCTATCAGTTCACGCGGCAGGAACAGGATGATTACGCCATCGCCTCGCTGACGCGTGCGCAGAAGGCCATCGCGGCGGGGCATTTCACCGGAGAGATCGCGCCCGTGACGGTCAAGGGGCGCGCCGGCGACAGCACGGTCGCCGTGGACGAACAGCCGGGCAAGGCACGGCCCGACAAGATCCCGTCGCTGCGGCCGGCCTTCCGCGAAGGCGGGACCGTGACGGCGGCCAACAGCTCCTCGATCTCGGACGGGGCGGCGGCGTTGCTCATGATGCGCGCCTCCGAGGCCGAGCGTCGGGGTCTGACGCCGCGGGCGCGGATCATCGGCCATGCCACCCATGCCGACCGTCCCGACCTGTTCCCGACCGCCCCCATCGGCGCGGTGCGCAAGCTGCTGGACCGGACGGGGACAACCACCGGCGACTATGACCTCTTCGAGGTGAACGAGGCCTTTGCCGTCGTTGCCATGGCCGCGATGCGCGACCTGGGGCTGTCGCATGACGCCGTCAACATCCATGGCGGCGCCTGCGCGCTGGGCCACCCCATCGGCGCCTCGGGGGCGCGGGTCCTGGTGACGCTGCTGGCGGCGCTGGAAACGCATGGCCAGCGCCGGGGCATCGCCACGCTGTGCATCGGCGGGGGAGAGGCCACCGCCATGGCCATCGAACGGCTGCACTGAGGCGGCGGGGCCCGTCACGGCCCCTCAGGCCGCGCCCAAGGACAGCCCGCCGTCGATGGTTTCGCGCGTGCCCAGCAGCGACCGGGGCGACAGCACCATGCCCACGTCGCCCCCCGACAGCAGCGCCACGCCCGTCACGTTGCGCAGCCGCGACATCAACCCGCGCAGCGGCCGCAGCAGGACCAGCTGCTGGCCCACCAGGTCGTCGACCGGGATGGCGATGCTGGTCCCGTCATGGCCCAGGATCACGTGGACCTTGGACATGCGCTGCCCGTCCTCGTCCATCTCGGCGGGCGCCGTCGCGCCAAGCGAGCGGATGGCGATGACCTCGTCCTTGCTCAGCCGCAGCCAGCGCTGGCCGCCGCCGACCGAAACGTCGATCAGCGCCGTCGGGTCGGGCTGCAGGATCGTGCGGATCGCCTCGACCGGCAGCACATAGCGGGTGCCGCCCGCGCCAACCACCATGCCCTCCAGCACGATCAGGTTCATCGGCAGGTTCAGGTGATGGCGCTGGCCGCCCCCCGGCAGCGGCACCGTCCGCAGGCTGCCGCCGGCGCGGGTCAGTTCGGTTTCGGCGGTTTCCATCCGTGTGCGATCCGACTGCGCGCCGCCGTCATCCTCCAGCGCGACCAGCAGCTGGTCGTCGCTGCGCCGGACGGTCAGGTGCAGCCGCCTGGGGGCCTGGTCGGGCGCGGCAATCCGCGCCATCACCAGCGGGCGCAGCACCCGCTTCAGCGTGTCCAGCAGCGCGATGTCCAGCGCCATGCCTTCGCCCGAGGTGGTCAGATGCGCCTCGTGGCCGTTCAGGCGGGATTCCGTCGCGACCATCGCCGCCATCGGACGCAGCAGCGATTCGATGGGACGCGAGCGCAGCTCGGCCGTGGTCTGCTGCAGTTCCGCCATCTGTCCCAGCAGCTGCGTCTCCAGCTGCGCCAGGTCGCGCAGCCGGGTCATCATCTCCTCGGCCACGCCGCGCAGGGCGGCGGCGGCCTCGCGCGGGTCGCCCCGGTGATGGCGCAGGACCGCGTTGATCGTCTCGGGCAGGTCGCTGTCGGCCAGTTCGCTGATGATGCCGTGGATCATCGCCTGTCCGGCGGCGATTTCGCCGATCCTTTCCAGCGTTCCCGCCGACAGATCGACGCCCGAGGACACCTGCGACCATTGTTCGCGCTCGCCCTCGGCGGGCTCGGCGCCTGTGGCGGGGTCCTCCACCGTCAGGTGGCGGATCAGCTCCAGCCGCCGTCCGCCGGGGTCCAGCCGCGCCAGCGTTTCCGACAGCGCCAGCTGGTCCAGCGCGGTGGCGATCAGGAAGTCGAACAGCGTCTCCTGGCCCCGGAACAGGGTGACGTTGGTGATGGCCTGGATGGTGCCCGCGCCGATCAGCCCGAACAGCGCCTCGGCCAGGTCGTTGTCGCTGTTCACGTCCGCGCGCAGGATGTGGAAGCTCAGGCCCGCCTTCAGCGCCTCGGCGGCCGCGCGGGTGCTTTCGGGCGACAGGACGCGGTGGAATTCGGTGGGCAGGCCCAGCTTGCGTTCGATCGCGGCGGCAGTCATCACGCCCGCGCCGCTGAAACCGGCTTCCGAGGCTTCGGCGAACAGCTGCTCCAGCCGGTCGGTGTCGGGCTTTTCCCCCGCGCGCAGGGCGTCGAAGACCAGTTCCAGCGTGTCGATGAAGCCGCGCGCGATCCGCATCAGGATCGCATCGGGCGCCTGGCCGCAGGCATGGCCGCGTTCGAACAGGTCCAGCAGCGACATGGCCAGCTGCGACGCCGTTTCCAGCCGATAGTGGCGGCAGGCGTGGTGGACCAGGCGCACCAGCCGCCCCAAAGCCTGGTGATCCTCGTCCGTGTCCCGGTCGCCCGGCTGGCGCATGCGCTCCAGCGTGGCGTCCAGTTCGTCCAGCGTGTCGAAGATGTGGTCGGCGGCCCAGTTGGCCAGCAGGGCGGCGGGGCTCAGGCCCGCGCCCAGGCCCTCATCGCCATAGACCGCCTCGACCAGGGCCAGTTCCTCAAAAAGGCGCAGTTCGGCCCGGCGGTAATCCGCGGCGGTCTTGGCGATGACCAGCGGATGGGCCGCGGCCGAGACGCGCACGAAGCCCTCGCCATCGGCGGTGCCCGCGACGGTCAGGACTGCGGTCTGCAGCGTCTCGGGGTCGGGCCGCTCTCCGGTGGTGAAATCGATGCCCAGCTTGCCGATGATGGCCAGCGGCTCCTTCAGGCGGGCAAAGAACCCGTCTGACGCCTCGGGAATAACCGGGGCGCGAGCGGGCTCCTGCGCCGAGGACAGCCGGACCAGCGTCTCGATCAGTTGCGACAGCGACGCCGTGTCCAGCGCCGTGGAACCCGCCCGCAACACGTCGCACCAGTCCTGCAGCCCCAGGTGGTTGGCCGCATGGTCGAGGTTGTCGCATTGCACCCGGGCCGCCGCCATGTCGCCCGAGGCCAGGCAGGCGCGCATTTTTTCGATGGCCTCGGACGCCATGCCGTCGAAGATGCTGCGATAGCCCGGATCATCGGCCAGGCGCGATCCGCCTGCGGGTTCGGGTGCCGCAGCCTGCGGCACGGCCTGGGCCGCAGCCTCGCTCGGCGCCTCCTCCTCCGACTGCGGCTCCTCTGCCGGGGACGCGGGCTGATCCTCGGGCATGTCCGGGGCGGCATCCGACAGCTGGGCCATCAGGTCGGCCACGTCCAGGGCCGGCAGGGCCGGTGGCGGATCGACGGCTTCAGGCGCCGGCTCGGCGTCGCCGCCCGGTGCGCAGCGCGCGATCTTGTCCTTCAGACGGCGGACCAGATCCTCGGTCGCCTCGGGATCGACATCGGCGCGGGTCGAGGCGACCATGTCCAGCATGTCGCGCAGACGGTCGCTGGTCTCGATCAGCAGGTCCAGGATCTCATCGTCCAGCGGAACGCCGTCGTCGCGCACCAGACCGATCAGGTCCTCCGCCAGATGGGCGCGGCTTTCGACGACCCCCAGCCCCAGCACCCGCGAATTGCCCTTGAAGGTGTGCACGCCGCGAAACAGGGCGGCGACATGGCCGGCCGCCTGGTCGGGATCCCCATCCTGCAGCGCAAGCAGGGCGGATTCCATCGCGTCAATCGCCTGGGCGCCGTCATCGGCGAAAAGCACCCAGATCTCGTCCATCTCATCGTTCATCGCACACCCTCATCCTTGCTGCCCTCGCGGCCCCGTGCGGCGGCCCGTCAGGCCGCCATCACAGCCCGCATCGTATGGGCCAGTTCGCCACCGGTCTTTTCCTCGAGGTCGTGGGACACGGTGCCCGAGGGCTTGGCGACCACCCCGTCCGCGCCCAGTTCGCGGGCCTTGGCGGCATGCGGCGACCCGGCCACCGCGACCGAGGACAGCATGCAGATCTTGGCGCGGGTCTTCAGCTTGGCGTGGCGCAGGAATTCCAGCCCGTCCATCACCGGCATCTCGATGTCCAGCAGGATCAGGTCGACCTCGGCGCCGCTGGCCAGCTTGTCCAGGGCCTCCTGACCGTTCGCCGCCTGCGCGACGACCTTGAAGTCGGGAAGACCCTTGATGAAGCTGGAGATGTAGAGCCGCATCATCGCGGCATCATCAACGATCATCACTTTATGGGGCATTTGGGGTTCTCCGTATGGGGGACCGGCGGCGGTGGCCGCCGGCAGGGATGTCAGAAGCCGGCAAAGCCGCGCTCGTCGCGGTCGGCATTGCCCTTGGCCGCGCCGTTCATGTGGCCGTTCATGGCGTGGCGCGGTGCCTCGCCGGCCGTGCTGGCGGCGATCATGTGGCGCAGCTGGGCGATCAGCTCGGGCGGCAGGCCGTCCAGGCTGACGCCGCTGTCGCGCGCCTCCTGCACCGCGCGCAGCGAAAAGCGCTCGAAGTCCTTGCGCATCGCCTCGGAGGCGGACTGCATCTCGGCGGCGCTGGCGGCCAGTTCGTCCGCCTGCTGGCTGGTCGCCAGGGCCGACTTGGCGATCTCGCCGATGGCGCCGTTGATCTGGGCCACGCCGCGCGACTGCTCGTCGCTGGACACGGCGATGTCGCCGACCAGCGTCTGGACCTGGGTGATGTCGCCCGCGATCCGGGTAAAGGCACCCCGCGCCTCGTCGGCGATGCGCACGCCCGCCTTGACGCGGGTGGCCGCATCCTCGATCAGGTCCGAGGTCTCGCGCGCGGCCTTGGCCGAACGTCCGGCCAGGTTGCGGACCTCCTGCGCCACGACCGCAAAGCCGCGGCCGTGCTGACCTGCGCGGGCGGCCTCGACGGCGGCGTTCAGGGCCAGCAGGTTGGTCTGGAAGGCGATCTCGTCGATGACCTTGATGATCTTGGCGATGTCCTGGGACGAGGCGCGGATCCCTTCCATCGCCTGGACCATCTCGGCGATCTTGTTGGTGCCTTCGGCGGCGACGCCCGCGGTGCCCGCGACCAGCTGCGAGGCGCTGTCGGCGGCGGCCGCGTTGGCCTTGACCTGGATGTTCGTCTGTTCCGCCGAGGCCGAGACCTCGTCCACCGACGACGACTGGATCTGCGAGTTCGTGGCCAGCGACTGGCTGGACTGGGACATCTGCTCGACGGTGATGGCCACCTGCTTGATCTGCTTGCTGGCCGAGGTGATCGTGCCGTTCAGCGACAGCAGCGCGCGTTCCATCGTGTCGGCGATCTTGCGATAGTCGCCGGTGAAGTTCGTGGTGTTCACCTGGACCGTCAGGTCGCCCTTCTCCAGCCCCACGCAAAAGCGCTCGACCTCGGCCGCGATGTCGCGCAGGACCGCGCGGACCGCCTCGACGGCGTCGTTGATGAAGAACCGCTCGCCCGAGAACCTCTCCAGCGGCGCATCGAAGTTGCCCTTGGCGAATTCGGACACGCAGGCCAGGATCTTTTTCTTGGTCTCGATATGCCGGGCGACCATGTCGTTCGTGCCCTCCGCGACGATGCGCATGTCCTCGTCAAAGCCGTCCAACGGAATGTAGTGGCTGATGATGCCATCGGCATGCTTTTCCGCCATGAGCCGGGTTTCGTTCATCAGCAGTTCGACCTGGGTTTCCCGCGCCTTGACGGCCGTCCGATCTTCCAGCTCGACCATCAGGCAGCGCACATCCCCATTGGCCTCGAAGATGGGTGTGACGGTGAAGTCGATCGTCTTGCCGCCGGCCGCCAGACTTGCGTGATGCGGTGCCGCCATGCCGTCCAGGATGCGGCGCTGATGGTCGGGGTTCTTGTGGAACACGTCGATGCAGCTGCCCACCAGAGTGCTGACAGCAAAGTTCGGCAGGTCGCGCCGCAGTTCCGTTTCCATGCCCGCGAACATCTTCTGTGCGGCACTGTTCGCGAACTGGATGAGATAGTCTCTGTCCGCGATGACGATTGGAGTCGCCAGGACATTCAGGGCATCCAACATACCGGTGGTGTCCCAAGGGTGAGCGTCTTTGGTAGTCATCGGTTTTTTCCTTTCGGTCTGCGGGCGCGTGCCTGTCAGGCTGCTTGCGGGAGGGGGCGGGGTATCGGCGGTCGGATCCGGGACCGCCTCGGGGGCGGCTTGCGGCCAAGAGGTGTCGGGGGCGGGGGTGGCCTCAGCCGGGGCCTCGGCCTCTGGTGCGGGCGCCGCGGCGGGGTCGACCCAGTCCAGCGGATCGCGGGCCATGACCCGGCGCGCGGGGCGGCGGGTCGATGCGGGTTTGTCCTTGTCGGTCATGCTGCGTTCCTTCCGGGGACCGGCGTGCCTGCCGGGGCCAGGCCTTTTGCCAGGTGTTCGTAATCCGTGCAGCCGTTGCTGCCGGGGGCATGGGCAAAGATGGTCCGGCCAAAGCCGGGGGCCTCGGCGATCCGGACAGAACTGCGGACCGTCTGCGCCATCACCAGTTCAGGGCCAAAGCGTTCGGTCAGCCGCGCCTGGACATCCTGGTGCAGCCCGAGCCGCGCGTTGAAGCGGCAGAGCAGGAACCGGATGCGGCTGCGCGGCACGCCGATCTCGTCGAAACGGGCCAGCAGGCGGCTGGCGCCCGACAGGCCCAGAAAGTCCGGCTCCAGCGGGCACAGGACCAGCTCCGCCCAATGGCTGACCGCCTCGATCTGCGCGGACCATCCCGGCGCGCTGTCCAGCAGCGTCCACCGGCCGGGCACGTCCTGGGCCGGCAGGACCATGTGTTCGGGCAGCAGGGCCGCGCCGGGGATCAGGCTCAGGCCGGGTTCCTCGGCGACGGGCCGGGGCGCACCCGCGCGGCCCGACAGCCAGTCCGCGACGTTCCAGGCTCCGGCGGGCGTGCCCGCCCCCAGCATCGCGGTCAGGTGCATCTGCGGGTCCAGATCCGCCAGAAGGACCGCACGGGCCCGACCGGCCCGCAGCAGCGCGGCGCCCAGATTGGCGGCCGTCGTGGTCTTGCCGACCCCGCCTTTCTGGTTGTGGATCAGAAGGCGCATCAGGCGGCCCCGTGGTCGCGCAGCAGCGCCAGGTCGTCGTCCGACACCAGCACCGGCGGGTCCAGCAGGACCGCCACCCTTTCGCCCACGCGGCCGATGCCCATGATGATCGACCGCCCGCCGCCCCGGCCGCTGTGGGCATGGCGGTCGATCTGGTCGGGGGCGATCTCGCGGACCTCGCGGACGCGGTCGACGATCAGGCCGACGGGGGCCTCCTCGACCTCCATCACGATGATGACGGTGCGTTCGTCATGCGGGCGTTCGGGCATGCCGAAGCGCAGTCGCACGTCCATCAGCGGGATGACCTTGCCGCGCAGGTTGATGACGCCCTTCAGATAGACCGGCATGTCGGGGATCGGCATGATCCGCTGCATGCCCACGATCTCGGTCACGCCCGCGATGCCGACGCCGTATTCCTCGTCGTCCAGCTCGAAGGTCAGGTACATGTTGGCGATAGTGTCGGTTTCCAGGTCGTCGATCAGCCGGGGATCTGTGGCGCCGGATGCAGTGGTCTGGGGGATCATCGGACAACTCCTTGATGCGGGGTGTGGCGGCTGGTGCCGCGAATGGCGGGTCGCGTGGCCGCAAGCAGCGCCTCGCTGATGGCCTCCAGCGGAAGCACGGCGGATGCCGCGCCCAGGTCGACCGCGGCGGCGGGCATGCCCCAGACGACCGAGGTCGCCTCGTCCTGGGCGATGGTCGTGCCGCCGGCCTTGCGGATCTCCAGCAGCCCTTCGGCGCCGTCCTTGCCCATCCCGGTCAGCAGCGCGGCCACGACCGAGCCGCCGGCCGCGCGCGCGACCGAGCGGAACATCACGTCGACCGAGGGGCGCGAAAAGCAGACCGGCTCTCCCTCGGCCAGAGAGACGTGCCAGTTCGGCGCACGGCCGTTGACGGTCAGGTGCGTCCTGCCGCCGGGCGCCAGCAGCGCCAGCCCGCTGGTCACCGCATCGCCGTCGCGGGCCTCGCGCACGGTGATGGCGCAGGCGTCGTTCAGGCGCCGGGCAAAGGCAGAGGTAAAGCCTTCCGGCATGTGCTGCACGATCACGATCCCCGGTGCATCCGCCGGAAGGGGCTGCAAGATCTGGGCCAGCGCCTGCACGCCGCCGGTCGAGGCGCCGATGGCGATGATCCGGCCGGTGCCGGTCGCGGGCCGCGGGGCCGTAGGCCGCGCCCGGTCGGGCAGGGGCGTCGCGGGTCGGGCATGGGCGGCGGCGCGGACGCGCTGGCAGATCTCGGCCATGATGGCGGGCAGGCCCTCGCCGACCCCGATCGAGGGTTTGGCGATGATGTCGACCGCCCCGGCCTCCAGCGCCGCCAGCGTCACGGCCGCGCCGCGCTGCGTGGTGCTGGAGATGATGACGGTGGGCAGCGGATGCGTGGGCATCAGCTCGCGCAGGAAGCTGACGCCGTCCAGGCGGGGCATCTCGATGTCCAGGGTCATCACGTCGGGGCGCAGCGCGCCGATCATCTCGCGGGCCTGTTCGGCGCTGGCGGCGGCGCCCACGACCTGGATCAGCGGGTCGGTGGACAGGCCGATCGCCAGAACCTTGCGGATCACCGCCGAGTCGTCGACGATCAGGACGCGCACCGCCCTGTCCGAGGCACAGGGCCGTCTCATGCGCCCGCTCCGGTCCGGCGGTTGATCCCGCTGGTGACATAGGTCCAGCGCGGGGACATGTCGCGCATCGTCTCGGTGACGCTGGTGAACAGGATGCCGTCCGGTTCGGTCACGTCGGCGATGGCCTCGATCACGTCGATCTGGTCCTTCATCGCAAAGTAGTACAGCACGTTGCGGCAGAAGACGGCCTGGAAGGGCTTGCGGAACGGATAGGGATAGCTTTTCAGGTTCATCCGCCGGAAGGTGCAGGCGGCGCGGATCTCGGGCGTGACCTGGAACTGCTCGATGCCGACGGGACGCAGATAGCGGCTGCGGATGTGGTCGGGCGTCTGTTCCAGGTGGCGGGCGGGAAAGATGCCGGCCTCGGCGCGCTCGATCACCGGGCCGCTGATGTCGGTGCCCAGGATCTGGGTGCGCGCCAGCGCCTCCATGCCAAGCGTCTCGGCGATCAGGATCGCCAGCGTATAGACCTCGTCCCCGGTGGAACAGGCGGCGCTCCACAGCCGGATCTCGCGGCGGTTCTTGAGGACCGGCAGGACGTTGCTGCGGAAATGCTCCAGAACATCCGTCTCGCGGAAGAAATAGGTATGGTTGGTCGAGGCGGCGTGGATCACCGCCATCTGGACCTCGTGGTTGTTGGCCGTGGTCACCTCGGCGGCCAGCTGCGACAGCGCCGCCAGGTGGAAGGCCCGCTGGACGCGGGACAGGCGCTGCTGCAGCAGGTCCCGCTTGTGTTCGGGATAGTGGATGGCGCAGCGCTGCTCCAGCCAGCCGCGGATCGTCTCGTATCCGGCGCGTTCGAGGGATGTCTCGATGTTCATCAGCGCCCGCCCCCCGCGACCAGGCGTTCGCAATCCAGCACCATCGCGACCTCGCCCGTGCCCAGGATGGCGCAGCCATAGCTGGCGCGGACCCTGGTCATGCGGCCCGACAGCGGCTTGAGGACGACCTGTTGGCGGTCCAGGATCTCGTCCACCGGCACCGCCAGGCGGCCGTTCTGTGTATTGAAGACGACGACGACCTGTGCCGTGCCGGTGTCGCCCTCGTCCTGGGGCACGAAGCTGTCAAAGAAGTTCTCCAGCCGGCAGATCGGGATGCTGTCGCCGCGCAGGCGCAGCAGCTCGGCCCCGCCATCGGCCGAAATGCGGGGCATCTCCTCGGGGCGGGGGCGGGTGATCTCGGACACCACGTCGATGGGCACCGCGAACAGCTGCGACCGGCGGCGCAGGATGATGCAGTCCAGAAAGGCCAGCGACACGGGGATGTGCAGCGCCACCCGGGTGCCCTGGCCGGCAAGGCTTTCCACCCCGATGCGGCCGCGCAGGGCGGTCATGGTGGTGTTCAGCACGTCCATGCCGACGCCGCGCCCCGACAGGTTCGACACGTTCTCGGCGGTCGAGAAGCCGGGCTCGAAGATGACCTTCCAGAGGGCGCCGGGCTCTGGCTCCTCGTCGGGGCCGAACAGGCCCCGCTCGCGCGCCTTGCGCAGGATGCGGTCGCGGTCCAGGCCGCGGCCGTCATCCTCGACGACGATGCGGACCTCGCTGCCGACCTGGGCGGCCGACAGCAGGATGCGGCCCGCATCGGCCTTGCCCGTCCTCTGGCGCTCCTCGACCGGCTCCAGCCCGTGGTCGGCGGCGTTGCGCAGGACATGCAGCAGCGGGTCGTACAGCCGGTCGGCCACCAGCTTGTCGATCTGCGTCTCGCCGCCCTCGATGACCAGGTCGATCTTCTTGCCAGTCTGGCGCTCCAGCTCGCGGATCATCCGGCGCAGGCGCTTGAAGACCTCGTCGATCTGCAGCAGGCGCATGCTGGTGGCGGCGTCCTGGACCTCGCGCACGATCATCATCAGCCGGTGGACGGCGGTCTCGAAATGCGACAGCTCCAGGCCTTCCAGGTCAGGCGACCGGACCGTCTCGGCCACCGACAGGGACAGTTCCGCCACCAGGTCCATCAGCTTGCCGATGCGCTCCGAGGGAACGCGCATCAGGCCGCCGTCCTGGGCCGCGTCTGGTGCCGCGACGCTCATGTTGCGCCTCTTGTGCGGGATCGGTGCTGGCTGTGGGTCATTTCGGTTGCTTCTGTTGGCGGGGAACCGGGCGCGGCCGGCTGCCGGCGGGGTCGGGGGACGGACGCGCCGTGATCAGGCCGCTTCCTCCGAACTGTCGTAGGTGAAGATGCAGACGCCATCGAAGCCGTTGGACCTGAACAGGAAGGTCTTCTTCATGGTGTCCAGAAAGCTGCCGTGCTTCTTTTCGAAGGTCTTGAGGTCGTTGATGTTGGGAAAGAACAGGTTGATGGAAACGTCGCCCTCCTTGGAGATGACGACGTTCAAGGCGCTCAGATTGCAGGTCGGAATGGCATTTCCCAGTGTCTCAACCACGAAGGGCGCTGCAATCTGCGCCGCATCGAGGGTCGGAAATTTCAGGTGATATGTCTTGGAGAGCATGCTGCGGCCCTGGCTTGATCTGGATCAGACCAGTGAACGGCCGTCCTTTCCCGAATGTGATACGGCCCTTCGGCAGCGCCGCTATCCTTTGGAAGGGCGGCCCCCGACATCGGGCAGGGGCTGCGCCGACGGGGATAGCCTGGCAGGGCCCGCCCCTTCGAAAGGAGGGGGCCGGTGCCCGATGTCGCGTCGGTTTTCCGTCGCAACCGCGCCTGCCGGAGGGCGTTTTCGGGTTTCCGACAGGGTGACGGCCGCAGATCGGGGCATTTTAGCCCTGGAATGGTCGAAAAGCCGACAGAAGCGCGAATTTTCGCGCCCTTGCGCCCGGGTGGCACGGTTCCTGCCTTTATGTCTGCAAGTGACGTAAAGCGAGGGCATCATGACCAGCATTCACATCCTGCACGACGGGTTCGCCGCCGCAGAGCGGCTTGCCGATCTGTTCGCGCGCCGCCGGCTTCTGGTGACGCGGGGCGACGTGGCCCAAGCCCAGGGCGCGTCGGTCCTGGTGGCCCCCGCGGCCGGCGCCGCGGACGAACGGCGGGTTCTGGACTGCGCCCGCGCGGCCGCGATCCGCATGGTGGTGACGGTCCGGGAGGGGGCGGCGGTCTTCATCGTCGGGACCGAGATGGGCGGCCGGATGCTGCGCGTGGCGCTGCCGGCGCATTCCGGCGACGACACGCCCGATTGCGGCCTGCTGATGCTGGCCGACCTGATCGCGGCGCCGCTGCGGCCGATGGTGGCCTGCGACCCGGCCACGGGCAACCTGCTGGACCTGTCGACGCGGGTGGCGCGCACCGACGTGACCGTCTTCATCAACGGCCCCACCGGCAGCGGCAAGGAGGTCCTGGCCCGCGCCGTCCATGCCGCCAGCCCGCGCGCGGACAAGCCGTTCATCGCCATCAACTGCGCCGCCATCCCGGAAAACATGCTGGAGGCGATCCTGTTCGGACATGAAAAGGGCGCCTTCACCGGTGCGGCCACCGCCAATCGCGGCCTGATCCGCGCGGCCGAGGGCGGGACGCTGATGCTGGACGAGGTGTCCGAGATGCCCCTGGGCCTGCAGGCCAAGCTGCTGCGCGTCATCCAGGAACGCAAGGTCACCCCCCTGGGCGCCTCGACCGAGGTGGATATCGACATCCGCATCATCGCCACCTCGAACCGCGACATGGCGGCCGAGGTCGATGCCCACCGCTTCCGCGAGGACCTCTACTATCGCCTGAACGTCTTTCCGCTGATGACCCGTCCCCTGGCCTCGCGCCCCGAGGACATCCCGGCCCTAGCCCTGTCGCTGCTGCGCCGCCACTGGCCCCTGGGCACGATCCCGCTGTTCGATGCCGCTGCGGTGGCCGCGCTCTGCCGTCACCCCTGGCCGGGCAATGTCCGCGAACTGGAGAACGTCGTGCAGCGCGCCATGGTCCTCTGCGACGGCACCCGCATCGCGGTCGAGGACATCGTCTTCGACACCGGCCGCGACCTGAACCTGCCGGCGATGCGCCCGGCGCCCCAGGCCCCGGTGACCCTGGTGCGGGCAGGCTGAGACGACGACCATGACGATCGGACCCATCGGAACCGGATTCAACTTCGTTCCGCTCCAACCCTCTTTGCCCGCACGTCCCACCACCAACGAAGGGACGGGCTTTGGTGACCGGATCAGGACGGCGGTGGACCAGGTGAACACCTCGCAGCAGCAGGCCAGCCAATCCGCCAAGGCCTGGGAGATGGGCATGGAGAACGACCTGGCCGCCGTGATGGTGGACCAGCAGGTCGCCTCGCTCGGCTTTCAGCTGACGCTCAACGTCCGCAACAAGGCGCTTGGCGCCTATCGCGACATCATGAACATGCCGCTGTAGCGCGGCCCCGTCCAAGGCGATTTATCCGATGGCGCTGTCTCCCGCACCGCGTTCCACCACGACGCCCGCGCCCGCTTCGGCCCTTGGCCGGCTGCGCGGCGCCTCCGACAGCCTGAGGGGCCTTGCCCAGCAGCCGGCCGTCCGCCGGGCGCTGCCCTCGATCGTGCTGATCGCGGTCTCGGCGATGGCCCTGCTGGTCTGGCTGACGCTGCGCGAGCCGCCGCGATCGACCCTCTATCCCGGCATGGCCGAGGCCGAGAAGGCCCGCGTCATCGAAAGCCTGACGGCGGGCGGAATCGACGCGCGCATCGACCGCACCACCGGAGAGATCACCGTCACCGCGGCGGACTATCATCGCGCGCGCCTGTCGCTGGCCGCGCAGGGGCTGCCGCAATCGGTGCCGGACGGCGACCGCATCCTGACCGACCTGCCGATGGGCGCCAGCCGCGCGCTGGAAGTGGCCCGCCTGCGCCAGGCGCAGGAGCTGGACCTGGCACGTTCCATCACCGAGATCGCCAGCATCCAGGGCGCGCGCGTGCATCTGGCCCTGCCGGAACGGTCGGCCTTTCTGCGCGACACGCATCCGCCCCGCGCCTCGGTCTTCCTGACGCTGGCCGCCGGCCGGGTGCTGGATGCGGGCCAGGTCGAGGCGATCGTGCATCTGGTGTCCTCCTCGATCCCCGGCATGGCGCGGGACGAGGTCACGGTGGTCGACCAGGCGGGCCGCCTGCTGTCCAGCGGCGACGAGGATGCCGCCGACCGCCTGAGCGACCGCCAGTTGCGCCACCGCGTCGAGGTCGAGACCCTGCTGCGCCGCCGGATCGAGGCCGTGCTGACCCCCATCGTCGGCGTCGGCAACCTGTCGGTCGAGGTCACCGCCGCGATGGATTTCACCCAGCGCGAGATCATGGAGGAGCGCGTCGACCCCGAGGGCAACGCCCTGCGCAGCGAACAGCTGTCCGAGACCGAGAACCGCGACGCCCCGGCGGGCGGCATCCCCGGCGCCGTGGCCAACACGCCCCCGGTCGAGGCCGACCTGGCCCAGGCACCGGCGACGGAGGGCGGCGATCCGGGTGCGGTGCGCAGCCGCTCGACCGGGACGACCCGCAACTTCGAGGTCAGCCGCAGCGTCGCCAACACCAAGGCCGAGACCGGCCAGGTCCAGCGCATCTCGGCCGCCGTGGTGATCCGCGCGCCCGCACAGGTTCCCGCCGCCGAGACGCCCGCGGGCGAGGCCCCCGCCGATCCGGCGGCGCCCCTGCTGCCCGTGGCCCTGATGGAGGATCTGCAGCGCCTGGCGGAAACCGCCATCGGCATGGATGCCGAGCGGGGCGACCGCGTCACGATCCTGGCCCAGCCCTTCGCCGAACCCGCCCAGGCCATGGCCGGAGAGGTCGTCAGTTACGACTGGGTGCCCGACGCGATGCGCCAGCTGGGCCTGATCGCGCTGCTGGCCATCGTCGGGTTGGGTGTCGTGCGACCGCTGCTGATGCGCCAGACCCAGGCCGCGCCGGCCGACGGGGTGCCCGTCCTGGCCGCCACCACCAAGGTCGAGGTCGCCGAGGGAGAGACGCTCGACACGATCGAGGAGCGGCTGGACCGCAACCAGCGCGACCTGTTGGCCAGCGTCATGGGCAGCAATGCCAGCCGCACGCAAAAGCAGATGGTCCTGCGCCAGCTGGGCGCCGACGACCCGGTCCGCATCGCGCTGGTCATGCACCGGATGATGCTGCCCGAACGCGACATCACCTAGGAGATCCGACAGATGCCCACAGCCGTCACCCCCGGTCCCGCCACCTCCGATGCCGCCGTGCTGATGCTGATGCTGGGCGAACGCATCGCCGCCGAGGTGATGCGCCACCTGAGCCCGGCCGAGGTCCAGCACCTGGGCGCCGCGATGTATGCCGTCGAGCACGTCCCCGAGGACCAGATGGACCGCATCGTCGACGGCTTCCTGACGCAGCTGGCCGCGGAGACGGGGCTGGGGCACGGCACCCATGCCTATGTCCGCAGCGTGATGAACGAGGCGCTGGGGCCCGACCGCGCCCAGTCCGTCATCAGCCGCATCAGCCCCAACAGCAGCGACCGCCCGATCGAGCTGCTGGACTGGATGGATGCGCGGGGCATTTCCGAGCTGATCGCGGACGAGCATCCCCAGATCATGGCGCTGGTGATCGCCTGCCTGGACTATGGCCAGGCCGCCCAGGTCCTGGGATCGCTGCCCGAGGACCTGCAGCCCGACGTGATCCGCCGCATCGCCCAGCTGAATTCCGTCACGCCCGAAGCGCTGCGCGACCTGGAACAGGTGCTGCAGCGCAAGTTCAAGGCGACCTCGACCTCGGCCGCCTCGCAGATCGGCGGCGTCCGGGCGGCGGCGCGGATCATGAACTTTACCCGGTCCGGGACCGAGGCGCGGATCCTGCGTGACATCCGCAAGGACGACAAGGACCTGATGGTGGCCATCCAGGACAACATGTTCGTCTTCGACAGCCTGGGCCGGTCGGACGACCGCAGCCTGCAGACCCTGCTGCGCGCCATCGAACCGGAACGGCTGGTCCTGGCGCTGAAGGGCGCGGACGAGGTCCTGCGCGACCGGCTGTTGTCCTGCATGTCGGTCCGCGCCGCCGCCGGCATCCGCGACGAGATGGAGGCCCTGGGCCCCGTCCGCCTGTCCGAGGTGCAGGAGGCGCAGAAGCAGATCGTGGCAGTCGCCCGCCAGATGGCCGATGCCGGCACCATCGTGCTGGCCGGTCGCGGCGGCGAGGAGATGGTGTGACCATGAGGCGCCAGGAAAGCGGGAGGACCGATGGGCTTTCAACCTGACCTGCGCGAAGGGGGCGCGGTGGCGGGCTTTGTCCTGACGCCGGGCCTCTGCGCCCCGGCCGAGGCGGCGGGCTTTACCCGGCGCGACCCGATGACCCGCCGCCTGCAGGCTGCCGTTTCGCCTGCGGAAGCGCCCGAGGAGGAGCATGCGCCCAATCTTGCGCCCGCCGATCCTGCGCCCCTCGCAATCCAGCCCCCCGCGCCGGCGCCGCGCCCCATCCCCGTCACCTACAGTTCCGAGCAGATGGCGGCGGCGCGGGCGGAGGCGCATCGCGAGGGCGCCGCCCATGGACGCGCCGAGGCCGAGGCCGAGGTCGCCGCCGAACGCCAGGATCTTGCCCGGGCCGCGCAGGCGCTGGCGGCGGCGATGGCGGCGCTGACCCATCCCGCGCCCGCCCGGTTGCAGGAACTGACGGATGCGCTGAACCGCGCCGTCCTGACGCTGGCTGCCGCCCGGGCAGGGCGGGCCATCGACAGCATGCCGGGCCCCTTTGCCCGCCGTGTCGCGGCCCTGATCGAACGCCTGGGGCAAGGCCTGCAAGAGGTCGTCGTTCACCTGCACCCGGACGACCTGGCCGTGGTGGCCCCCCTGCTGTCCGGTCCCGTCGCGCCCGAGCTGGCGCGGCTGGCGGCGTCCTGCCTGCTGCCCGACCCGGCCCTGGCGCGCGGCGATGCCGAGTTGCACGCGCCCGGCCTGCGTCTGGTCGACCTGCTGCGTGACCTGAACGATGCCGGTACCTTCGCGGAGGAGGCACCATGATGCAGCCGCAGATCGCCGGGGCGGGGTATCTGGAGGGCCTGATTGCGCAGATGGGAAGCCTGCCGGGGGCGCGGGTGCGCATCTCGGGACGGGTCCTGCGCTATGACGGGCTGACGGTCGAGACGACCGGCTTTCCCGCCAGCCCCGGCGCCCTGGTCGGCATCGCCACCACGGACGGCACGCCGACCCTGGCCGAGGTCGTGGGCTTTCGCGATGGCCGCAACCTGCTGTTCCTGACCGAGCCGCAGGCGGTGATCGAGGCGGGGGCCGAGGCCTGGCTGGTCGCGGGCGGACAGGATGTCGGCGTGGGTCCCCAGCTGCTGGGCCGGGTGATCGACGCGCGCGGCGCCGCGCTGGACGGCCGTCCCGATCCCTGCACGACGGACAGCTGGCCCCTGCACGGCCGGCAGCTGAACCCGCTGATGCGCGACCCCGTCGATCAGCCGCTGGACGTGGGGGTGCGGTCCATCAACGCCGCCCTGACCCTGGGCGAGGGGCAGCGGATCGGCGTCGTCGCGGGGTCGGGCGTGGGCAAGTCGGTCCTGATCGAGATGATGGCCCGCAAGGCCGCCGCCGACGTGGTGGTGATCGCCCTGATCGGCGAGCGCGCACGCGAGGTCGGCCATTTCGCCCGCCGCCTGATGCAGGGCGAGGCCGCGGCCCGCAGCTGCCTGCTGGCGGTGCCGGCGGACCGGTCGCCGCTGCTGCGGCTGCGCGGGGTGCGCCGGGCCATGGCCATCGCGGAATGGTTCCGCGCCCAGGGACAGCGCGTGCTGCTGATCGTGGACAGCCTGACCCGCGTCGCCCATGCGCAGCGCGAGATCGGCCTGGCCCTGGGCGAACAGCCGACCGCCAAGGGCTATCCGCCCTCGGTCGTGGCGATGATCCCGACGCTGCTGGAACGCGCGGGGCCGGGGCTGGCGGGGCAGGGGACGATCACCGCGATCTGCACCGTTCTGGCCGATGGCGACGACACCACGAACGACCCGGTGGTGGACACCGCGCGCGGCATTCTGGACGGGCACCTGGTCCTGTCGCGGCGGCAGGCGCAGATGGGGCTTTATCCCGCCGTGGACATTCCCCAATCCGTCAGCCGGGTGATGAGCGACATCGTCGACCCCCAGCACCTGTCGGCGGCGCAGCGGCTGCGGCGGCTGATCGCCTCCTATCTGGACAACCGCGACCTGGTGATGATGGGGGGCTATGCGGCCGGCCAGGACCCGGTCCTGGACGAGGCGCTGCGCCTCTGGCCACAGATCTGCGCGCTGATCACGCAGGGCCAGGACGAGGGCACCAGCCTGGCCGACAGCCGCGCGGCGCTGGTCGCGCTGATGGCGCAGGACGGGGACGGGGGCGGAGGCGCATCGTGAGCCGCGCCCGCATCTTTGAGTTGATGTCGCGGCGCGAGGCCGCGCGCCTGGCCGCCCTTTCGCGCGATCATGCTGCGGTGCTGGGCCAGGTCCGGCAGGCCGAGGCGCTGAGCCAGCGCCTGAGCCGCATGAGGGACGATCTGGCGCCGCGCCAAGGCGTCACCGCGGCCGCGACCCTGCGCGACGCGGGTCTGCTGGCGGCGGGCCTTGCCGCCGAGGCCGACCGCCAGCAGGGCCGGATCGAACAGGCCCGGCACGAGGCCGAGCGCCTGCGCCTGCTGATCGGCCAGCACGACCAGCGCCGCCGCCTCAGCGCGGATGCCGCCACCGCCGCCCGGGCCGAGGCTGCGGCCGAGGCGGAAGCCCGCGCCGCCGCCCTGACGCCCGTGCGCAGAAATCCCTGAGCCGCGCCCGTTCTGGCACCCGACTTGCAGATGTTCGGTCAGGCAACCGAAACCACAACAAGAGCAGATGAACCAGATGATCCTGTCCACGGACATGTCCCCGGTCGGAACGGAACGTCGGATGCCTGGGCCGGCCTCCTGCCTGCCGCGCAATGCGGAGGCGGGCGACAGGCCCACCCCCTTTGCGGCGACGCTGGAGGCGGCGGGCCTGACCGGGGGCGCGGGGGAGGGGCCTGCCTCTGTCCCCGCCCCGACGCCCTTGCGTGCCGTGGTCCCGGCCGAGGCTGCCGAAACGGCGCCGCAGCAGGAGCTGCCGCAGGACTGGCTGCAGGTCCTTCCCGCCGCGCTGATCCCGCCCACAGGGCCGGCCCCGCGCGGGGCAGGAGACCCGGCGGCGGCGGTCGAGGTGGCGGCATCTGGGACAGAGATCACTGAACGACCCGGTCCCGATGCAGGACCGGGCGGCGACGGGGGCGACGGGACAGCGCCCCTGCTGGACGCGGGTCTGCCTGCAGCTCTGCCGGAGGAGGGTGCCGCAGAAGCGCCCGGCCGGCAGGAGCAGCCCGTTCCGGCGGCAATCGAACCGGAAGAGGGTGCAGCCTTTACCGAAACGGAGGCTGCGGATGCCGATCCCCGGCCCGGTCCCGCCGAAGGGGAGCCGGTCCATTCGGGGATTCCGCAGGCCGGCGGGGTTCCGGCCCCTGCCGTCCCTGGCCCGCGCAAACCTGGTCCCCGACCGGATGCCGAACCTGCGCCGACCGAGGCTGAAGCGGCCAAGGCGACGACCTCACCGCCCACCGCGCCATCGGGCGTGGCCCTGTCCGTGCCCCTGCCGACCCCCGGCGGCAGCGCCCCTGCACCCGGGCGCGCACCCTCCGGAGGCATGGGCGCGGTGCGTTCGGCGCCTGCCGCGCCTGTCGCCGCGGATCCGGGCCGGGCTGTCGTGCTGCCGGAGGATGCGCCGGCGGGCGCCGCCGCTCCGGCCGCGGCCCCGGGCCTGCCGGACGATCCGCGCGCGCGACCGGCCCAGGTGGAGGCCGATCTTTCCGTCGCACCGGTCCCGGACGCCGTCCCGGCCGGCGCGGCCCCTTTGCCCGCGGCGCCCGCGCCAGGCGGCGCGCCAACAATGGCTGCGCCCCTGCCGGGCACCGCGCAGCCGCTGGACATGATGCGTCCCCACTGGACGGGCAGCATCGCCATGACCCTGGCCGAACTGGGGGCGGATGGCGGCACCATGGTCGTCGACCTGGCCCCCGAAGAACTGGGCCGGATGCGCATCACCCTGACCGTGGAAGGCGATCGCACCAACGTCCAGTTCCAGACCGACACACCCGAGGCGGCGCGGCTGCTGTCGCAGGGCGAACGCCAGCTGGCGCTGGACCTGGCCCGTGGCGGCATGAACCTTGCAGGACATGAGGCGAACCCGGGCGGCGGCTGGGGCGGGCGCCATGGCCGCCCGCAGTCCGGCGGGGCCGGTGCGGATACCGGCCTGCCCTCGGGCCGGGTCCTCGCGCCGCAGCATTGCGGCATCGTCAACCTGATCGCATGAGGTCCCTCAAGTGCCCCCTCCAGCCAAAGCCGCAGAACCCGAAGCCGACATCCCCGCACCCAAGAAGGGCAAGGGCGCCAAGGGCATCCTGAAGGGCGCGCTTGGCGCGCTGGTCTGCATCGGCCTGGGCCTGGGCGCGGGCTGGTACCAGTTCGGCCGCAAGGAAAGCGCGATGGACGAGGCGCTGCGCCTGATCGAGCGCCCGAGCGCGACCCCCGCCGAGGAAACGGTCGAGGGCGAGGGGGGCATGCAGAAGGTCGCCAAGCCGCTGCCCGAGACCAATCCCTTCGTCACCAGCTACTACGAATTCGAGGAGCCGCTGACCACCAACCCGGCCGGATCGCGCCGCTTCCTGCAGATCGGGGTCTCGCTGTCGACCCAGTATGACGCGACCGTCATGGCCCATGTCGAGACGCACAAGGCCGCGCTGCGGTCGGACATGCTGGCGGCCATCGGCAGCCTGACCGAGGAGGACATCGCCGGCATCGAGGGGCGCGAGCTGCTGGCGCAGGTGCTGCGCGACGCGATCAACACCCGCCTTGAACAGCTGGAAGGCTTTGGCGGCGTCGAGGGCGTCTATTTCCCCTCCTTCATCCTGCAGTAGTCCGATGGCCAAGCCGACCAAGCTTTCCTCGACCGAAGTCGCTGCCCTTGTCGGCGGCCTGATCGACAGCGATTTCGCGCAGGATGACAACGACACCCTGAACGGCCAGCCGGTCCGCCCCTATGCCTTCGGGTCGAACGACCTGTCGGGCTTTGGCGACTACCACGGCCTGAAGATGATCAACGAACGCTTCTGCCGCATCGCGCGGTCGGCCTTTCTGCCGATGCTGCGGTTCCAGCCCCGGATCTCGTGCTTTCCGCCGGAGTTGCGCACCTTCGAGGATTACCGCGACAGCCAGGACAATTTCCTGTCGCTGACGATCAGCGCCAGCGAGGAGCTGCGCGGCAGCCTGCTGACGGTGATGGCGCCGTCGTTCATCTCGCAGCTGACCAATGCCTATTATGGCGGCGGGATCAGCGCCCCGGCCGCCACGCGGACCGAATTCACCGCGACCGAGCACCGGGTGATCGAGCTGGTGACCGACCGGCTGAACGCCGCGCTGCAGCTGGCCTGGCGCGACCTGGTGGGGCTTGGCCTCAGCGTCAGCAGCCGCGAGGAGAACATGCAGTTCGTCGCCTTTGCCGACAGCGACGAGATGGTCGTGAACTGTTCCTTCATGGTGCAGCTGCCGGGGCTGGAGCCCGCGAATTTCGACATCCTCTATCCGCTGCAGATCCTCAAGCCGATCGCCAGCCTGTTGCGGTCGCGCATGCAGTCCGACCAGCTGACCGAGGACCGCAGCTGGCGCGAAAAGCTGGAACAGGCGGTGATGCGGGTGCCTTTGGGCGTCTCGGTCCGGCTGTGCCAGCCGCAGGTGCCGCTGTCGCGGCTGATGACGCTGACCGATGGCGAGGTGCTGCCGGTCAGCCTGAACGGCGCCGTCGAGGTGCTGGTCGAAGGCCAGCCGATGTTCGACGCCCAGCCCGGAGAGCAGGGCGGCCATGCCGCCGTCTCCGTCACCCGCCGACGCTTGGCCTGACCCGAACCCAAGGAGACCCACATGAGTGCAAGCGACCCCACCGCCCGCCCCGGAACCGACCACCTGCGGCTGCTGGAAAACATCGGCGTCGCCCTGACGGTCGAGGTCGGCCGGGCCGAGCTGACCATCCGCGACCTGCTGCTCCTGTCCGAAGGTTCGGTGATCGAGCTGAACCGCATGGCGGGCGATCCGCTGGACGTGCTGGTGAACGGCACGCCCATCGCCAAGGGCGAGGTGGTGATGGTCGGCGAACGCTTTGGCATCCGGTTCGGCCAGATCATCACGCCGGAAGAACGCGCCGACGCGGTCTGACCGCCGTTCGTGGCATGGGGCTTGCAGCGTCAGGTTGCAGCACGTCACCTTTCGGAAAGCCCCATGGACCTTTTACGTCCCGACCAGATCCTGACCCTTGCGGCCTTTCTTGGCGGGCTTGGCCTGCTGTGGTGGCTGGTCATCCGCAACCGCGGCGCCCTGACCGCGCGCATCGCCCAGGACCGGCGCCTGCGGGTGCTGGACCGCGTGGGCCTGGGGCCGGGGGACCATGCGATGATCCTCAGGGTCGATGCACGCGATTTCCTGCTGGTGCGCCTGAAGGGCGCCCCCGCCGTGCTGCATCCGCTGGACCCCGCCGCCGATGCCCGGCCGGAGGGCGTCCAATGAAGGCCGTGATCCGCCCCGCCGTCCTTCTGGGGCTGGCCGTCCTGATGTCGCCCGCGCTGGCCGAGGCGCAGGGCATCCCGGCGCTGACGTTGAACCAGACCCAGACCGGCGAAAGCTGGTCGCTGTCGCTGCAGATCCTGGTGCTGATGACGGCGCTGACCGTCCTGCCGTCGCTGCTGCTGGGCATGACCGCCTTTACCCGCATCATCATCGTGCTGTCGATCCTGCGCCAGGCGCTGGGCACCCAGCAGACGCCGCCGAACCAGGTCCTGATCGCGCTGGCGATGTTCCTGACCTTCTTCATCATGCAGCCGGTCTTCCTGCAGGTCCATGGCCGGGCGCTGGCCCCGGTGCTGGACGAGACGATGCCCCAGCAGGAGGGGCTGGCCATCGCCGGCGACATCATGAAGGGCTTCATGATCGAGAACACCCGCCAGAACGACCTGACGATGTTCGCCGAACTTGCCGGCGACGCGCCCTATGTCTCGACCGAGGCGGTACCGATGCGCGTGCTGCTGCCGGCCTACATGACGTCGGAACTCAAGACCGCCTTCCAGATCGGCTTTCTGCTGTTCCTGCCCTTCCTGGTGATCGACATCGTGATCGCCTCCATCCTGATGGCCCTGGGGATGATGATGGTGTCGCCCGTGCTGGTGGCGCTGCCCTTCAAGCTGCTGCTCTTCGTGCTGGTGGACGGGTGGGCGCTGACCGTGGGATCGCTGGCGGCGGGATACGGGCTTGCGGCCGGGGGGGCGGGCTGATGGAATTCGGTGCAGGCGTCGACCAGCTGCAGATGGCCTATTGGCTGATCCTGAAGATCGCCGGCCCGGTCCTGGGCGTGGCCCTGGCCGCGGGTCTGGTCATCGGCATTCTCCAGGCCGCCACCTCGATCAGCGAGAACACGCTGAGCTTCGTGCCCAAGCTGGTGGTGGTGTTTCTGACCATGGCGCTGGCCTCGGGCTACATGCTGTCGGGCCTGGGCGACTACTTCGACTTCATCTTCGACACGATCAGCACGATCCGCTAGGCGATGGAGGGCGCGGTCTTCACCCTTCCCGGCCTGGACATGGCGCGGCTGGCCGACCCGGCAGCGGGCTTCTTCTTTGCCATGCTGCGGATCGGGGCCTTCCTGATCGCCTCGCCGGCCTTTGGGGGGCGCTATTGTCCGATCCCGGTGCGCATCGTCGCGGCGATCTGCCTGACGCTGCCCGTGCTGGGCCAGGCGGACCTGCCGGGGGCCGAGGCGCTGGCGCGCCTGTCCGTGGTGCCCCTGGTGATGGCGGAGCTGGCCTTGGGCCTGACCGCCGGGCTGGTGCTGACGATCCTTTTCGGCGCCGCCGCGATGGCCGGGGACCGGATCGCCAATGCCGCGGGCCTGGGCTTTGCCATGCAGGTCGACCCCTCGATCGGCGGGCAGAGCCCGGTCGTGGCGCAGATCTTCAGCCTGGCGATGGTCATGGTCTTCATCACCACCGACAGCCACCTGATCGCCCTGCGGATCGTGCTGGACAGCTATCAGGCCGTGCCCCCCGGCCGGGTCCCCGACCTGACCACCCTGGCGGCGGCGGGCATCAGGGCCGGGACCGCGATGTTCGCCCTGTCGGCCACGCTGATGCTGCCGGTGGTGGCGGGGCTTCTGGTGCTGAACCTGGGCGTGGGCATCATCACCCGGTCGGCGCCGCAGCTGAACCTGTTCTCGGTCGGCTTTCCGCTGGCGATCATCGCGGCGCTGGTCCTGCTGTGGCTGACGGTCCCGCAGGTCACGACCGGCATGTCGGGCATCACCCAGGTCGGGACCGAGGCCCTGCAGGGCATCTTTGCGCCCGCGGACGAGGCGCGCTGAGATGGCCGAATCCGACGACGGCGCCGAACGCAGCCAGGAACCCACGCAGAAGCGCCTTGAACAGGCGCAGCGCGACGGACAGATCCTGACCTCCAAGGAGATGCTGGTCTTTGCCACGCTGGGCGCGGGCACGCTGGCGTTGCTGATCCTGCAATCCTTCGGGCCCCAGGCGGCGCTGCACTGGTCGGCGCAGCTGGTGCTGGGCGACCGAGCGACACTGGACGCGGCGATGCTGCCCTCGGTCGTGTCGGCCTGGTGGCAGGTGCTGGTGGCGGCGCTGATCGTGGCGGGGCCGGTCATGGTGGCGGCCATCGCCGCGCAGGCGGCCATGGGCGGCATCGCCTGGACGCCCAAGGGCTATGCCTTCAAGCCCGACAAGATGGACCCGCTGAAGGGGCTGAAACGGATGGTGTCGATGACGGCGCTGGTCGAGCTGGGCAAGGCCGTCGCCAAGGTGGTGCTGCTGGCCGCAGTGGCGCTGGCGGTGACCGCGGGTGCCATGCCCCGGATCATGGGCCTGGGCTGGATGACGCCCGGGGACGCGATGGGCGTCATGGCCGACCTGATCCTGCGCTTCTTCTTTGCCATGACGCTGATGCTGGGGGTGATCGGGGCGGCCGACCTCTACTGGCAGGCGCATAGCCGCAACAAGAAGCTGCGCATGACCCTGGCCGAGGTCAAGCGCGAGCATCGCGAGGACAACGGCTCGCCCGAGCAGAAGGGCAAGCTGCGCCGGATGCAGATGGACGCCAGCCGCAGGGGCGCCCGCGAACGCGCGGCCCTGCCCGAGGTGCAGACCGCCAGCGTCGTCGTGATGAACCCGCGCCATTTCGCGGTGGCCCTGCGCTATCTGCCCGGCGTGGACGAGGCGCCGCAGATCGTGGCCAGCGGGCGCGACGGCATGGCCCTGCAGATGCGCGACCTGGCGCGCCGCGCAGGCGTCCCGCTGCTGGAGCTGCCGCCCTTGGCGCGTGCGCTCTATTTCACCGGAGAGATCGGCACCCAGATCGACCCGCGGCTTTACGGCACCGTCGCCACCGTCCTGGCCCATGTCTGGCGCATCGACCGGGGCATGGCCGAGGATCTGCCCCCCGTCGATCTGCCGCCCGAGATGCAGTTCGACGTGAATGGCCGGCGCCCGGCCGGATGATGGCACGCGATTTGCAGCACCGCCCTGACGGGCAGATCATGGAGGACCGAAGATGCCGACCCGCTATACCAATCCCCGCGACTGCCGCGTCTGCACCATGGGCCAGCGCCTGTCCACGCTGGGCTTTGCGATCTTTGCCGTCGCGCTGATGGTCGCGCGGCTGGACCCGATGCTGAGCCACCTGCAGCGGACGGGGCTCGCCGTCTGCGCGCTGCTTTGCGCGATCGCGGTGTTCCGCAACCCGATCTCCTGGGTGGCGGGGCGGGTGATGCCCGGCCATGCCGGTTCGCGTTCCGGCATCCGCAAGGGCCGGTCATGACCGAGCTGGCCCTGACCGAGGTCCCGGTCGACGCGGCGGTCAAGTCAGCCTTGGCCGCCGCCGAGGCCGCGACCGATGCCGCCCACGAGGCCGAGGCCGTGCTGTCCGCCCGGTCCGAGGCGGCCGAGGCCGTCGGGCGCACCGCGCGGCGCATGGGCATCCTGACCGGCGTCAGCGCCGGTAGCGCGCTGCTGGTGCTGGCGTTGGCAGGCTCCAGCCTCTGGTCCAACACCTCTTCGCTGAACGACGCCGCCACTGTCCAGGCTGCCGCCAGCGCCGCCTTTGTCGAGCGTCTGGGCGAGATGAACATCGCGCTGGACCGCATGGAAAAGGCCGTGGCTGAAACCGAACGCCTGGCCGCTGCCCAGCAGAGCCGGATGGAGGCCGAGGCCCAAGCCCCGCGCACCCCGGCCCCGGCTGCCGTTCCCGGTGCCCCGGAGGCGCTGTCGCCCGAACTGGCGCAGCGGCTGGACAGCCTGAGGTCGGATCTCTTGGCGGCCATCGCCGAGGTCGAGCTGTCCGTCGGCACCCGCCTGTCGCACTTTGTCCCGCCCACTGCGCCCGCCGCGGCGACACCCGCCGCTGCGACACCTGCCGCCGCGCCCCAGGCCTCCGCCGCAAGGCCCGCGGCGCCACGCCGCGCCGCGCCTGCGGCCAAGCCCCGGCCTCGCACGGCGCCGGCCCCGGCCGCGCAGGCGCCGAACCCGTTCCGCTATCCCTGATCCCCAAGACCGGACCCGACATGAGCGATCCTGCCGACGACCTCCGCACCCTGCGCCTGTCCCGCTGCGGCGCCCGCGATCACGGCAGCACGCTTGGCCTGCGCGCGGGCGATCTGCTGGCGGGCGTCAACGGCGCGCGCTGGCAGGGCAGCCCCGCGGCGCTGTCGGCCCGCCTTGCCGCCGCGCCGGAGCCGCTGGTCCTGACCTTCCTGCGCGACGGGGCGCTGCTGTCCGTGCTGACCGATCGTGCCGACCTGGGCCCTTGGGACGAGGTGCCGGCGCCCGGCCCCGACATGCCAGCCGGTCCCGCCACGGTCGGCCTGTGCAACTGGGAGATCATGCGCCGCCCCGACGGCACGCATGACCTGTTCGCGCGCCGCCCGTCGCTGATGGCGCTGGTCGCGCCGGCGCTGTGGCTGGCGCGGATGCGGCTCTGGACCTGGTTCTTTACGCTGGTCACGGGCCTTGTCCTGGCGCTGCCCGGCGGGGCGCCGCTGATGTTCGCCGTCTGGATGGCGGCGGGCCTGCACCTGTGGCGCAGCGGCGACGGGCATCTGCGCACCGCCCGCCTGTCCGAAGGGTTCTATACCGCCGGCATCATCGCCGCCCGCAGCGAGGCCGAGGCCTGCCGCAGCTGGGCCGCGCTTGACCCCGGTGCGCAGTTCCGCTTTGACCGCCGCGCCTCGGCCGTGGCCGATCCGGCGCTGCAGAACGGCTGACGGCCCCTTCAGGACCCCGGCGCCGGATGCGCGGCCGCGGTGACGACCGCGCAGTTCGGCGGCGCGGCCTCAGCCCGTGCCGCGCACCAGTCGATGAAGGCCAGCCGTGCCCGGTCCTGCGCGGCGGGACGTTCGGCGGGCGGGATCATCGCCAGGCTGGCCTCGCGGGCGGGAACCGCGCCGGGCACGTCCAGCGCCGCGGCGATCGACTGCCAGGCATGGGCGGCGACCGGGTCCGGCGCGGACCTGACCGAGGCCGCGATGGCCGCCAGCGCCAGCATCGCCGCGCCGTCCCCGGATTGCGCGGCGGGCGTCAGTTCGGCCTCCGTTCTTGCGGCGATGGCGTCGCGCGTCTCCTGCGGCAGCGGGTCCATCAGCTTGCGGCGCAGGCCGCCGGCGCCGGTCAGGCCGGTCAGTTCCGCCTTCAGCGCCCAGAAGGCGGCCTCGGTGCTGTTCTGCGGCACGCCGCGTCCGGTGGCATAGAGCACCGCCAGGTTATAGGCCGCCTCGCCGTCGCCCGACCGGGCGAGGGAAAAGAACCCCGCCGCCGCTGCGCCGTAGCGCCCGGCATCCGCAGCCTCCAAGGCCTCCCGGAACGGGTCGGCCCGGGCCGAGGTCAGGGCGCCGCAGAGGGCCAGGGGCAGCAGCAGGGTCCGGCACCAGATCCGCATCATCGCCCCGCCACCATGACCAGTTGCAGGTACAGCAGTCGGCGGGCAGGCGTATGCGCCGTCCCGATATCCGAGACGATGACCATGGGCCGGGCCTGCCCCTCCTGCACGACCTCGATGCGGATCGTGGCAGGCAGCACGATGCGGTTGTCGGCCAGGGTCTTCAGCGGGTCGGCGGTGAAGGCCTGGCGAAACTCGCTGTCGATCCAGGCCAGCGCCAGCGCCCGCCCCAGGATGTCGGGCAGCAGCCGTTCCACGTCCTTGCGGTCCTGAAAGATCACCGGCCCCGAGGACAGGCGATAGTCGGTCTGGCGGGCATTGCGCTCCAGGGGTTCGGTGGTGCCGCTGGCCCGACCCGATCCGGTGCGCGCGGGCAGCCGGATGCGGGCCGGCACCAGGGCCAGGTCTTGTCGCTGCGACATCTTTCTCTCCGGTTGCGGCACGGGGTCCTCGAAGGGATGAGACGGCAGAAAAGGCCGCCGGTTTAGCCCCACCCGAAAGGATTGATGGCCTATCCGCAATGACAGATGCGTGATGTCCGTCAGTCATCCCTATGCCGGAGGTCCGGTTGTCGGAAAACCGACACTGCCGGAGAATGGCGGCAACCACGAAGGGACAAGGGACATTTCCATGACCACCCGCTTTGCACCGCCCGCCCTTGGCACCCTTCAGGATACCTCGGCGACAGCCCATCAGGACGCGCCCTTCACCCTGGCCGACCGGTTGATCCCCGGATCATCGGCGCCGATGCGGCAGGTCAAGCGGCTGGTGACGATGCTGGCGCCGGCAGACGGGCCGGTGCTGGTCACGGGCCAGAGCGGGTCGGGCAAGGAACTGGTGGCGCAGGCGCTGCACCGGCTGTCGGGCCGCAAGGGGCAGCTGGTCGCCGTCAACTGCGCGGCGCTGCCCGCCGAGCTGCTGGAGGGAGAGCTGTTCGGGTCGGAACGCGGCGCCTATACCGGCGCCGACCGCGCGCGGCCGGGCCTGATCGAGCAGGCCGAGGGCGGCACCCTGTTCCTGGACGAGATCGGCGACATGCCGCTTGGCTTGCAGGCCAAGCTGCTGCGGGTCCTGGAGACGCGCATGGTGCGCCGTCTGGGGGGTGCCGCGCCGGTGCGGATGGATTTCCGCGTGGTCGCGGCGACCCATCGCGACCTGGACCAGATGGTCGCGGAGGGGACCTTCCGCCAGGACCTCCTTTATCGGCTTTCGGTCTTTCCCGTGCAGATGCCGGCGCTGGCCCAGCATATCGCGGACCTGCCCGAGATCCTGGGATGCCTGCTGGATGACCTGGCCGTCGGCGCGCCGGGGCAGCCGATGCCCGAATTCGACGACAGCGCGATGCGCAGCCTGATGGCCCATGACTGGCCCGGCAATGTGCGCGAACTGCGCACCGTCGCGCAGCGCGCCTGCCTGCTGTTTCCCGGCCGGCGCGTCACCGCGCGCGAGGTCAAGGACAACCTGTTCAGCTTTGCCGTCGCCGATGACGGCGCGGGCCGCCCTTGGCCGCAGGCGCCGCATCCCGCGCAGGCCGGGCTGCCCGCCGCCGACCATTTCCGCGACAGCCTGGCGGCGGGCCTGTCGGACCTGGACCTGCGCTGCTATCTGCGCGACATCGAGGTGGCGCTGATCACCGCCGCGCTGGACCGCCACGATGGCTGCGTCAGCCGCGCCGCGCATTCGCTGCGCCTGCGCCGCACCACGCTGATCGAAAAGATGCGCAAATACGGCGTCGGCCGCGGCGCCTGAGGGCCGCGGCTGGCGGGGCGGATCAGCCGTCGCGCGCCCACATCTTCTGCAGGTTCTGGATATAATCGCCGGTGCTCTTCATCTGCGTGACGGCCTGTTCCATGGCCGCAAAGCGCGTCAGGTAGCGTTTTTCCACCACCGCCGCGCGCGCCTCCAGCGCCTCCATGCGCTCGGACGCGGTGCGGCTGGACCGGTCCAGGTCGCTCTCGCGCCGGCCGATGATGCCGGTGGACTCCTCGGCCCGGGCCAGCAGCGCGCCCAGGCTGCCCACCAGGCTGCGACCAAAGCGGAGGCTGCCATTCGTGACGCCCGGCTCTGCCAGCACGCTCAGGCCCTGCACCGGTCCTGCCAGCGCGATGAAGGCCCGCCGCCCATCGCCCAGGCCCAGGCCCATCATCGCATAGCCGCCCAGCTGCGCATTGCCCGCGCCATCGACCGAAAAGGTCAGATCGCCCGAGGTCAGTCCGGACGACACCTTGCCCTGCACCGACAATCCGTCCGTCAGGCTGCGCAACTGGTCGCCGAACAGCGCGTCGAAATCGCCGGCCCGGTCCCGGAAGGTCCGGTCGAAGGCCGGCGGGTCGAAACGGAAGAGGCCGTTCCGTTCCGTGGCGATCCCCAGATCCGCCAGGTGGATCGGGCGGTCCGCAAATCCGGAAAGCGGCGTCGCGATCAGCCGGCGCAGGTCCTGCTGCAAGGTCTCGATGCTGCGGTCGCCTGCCAGGTCGCCCGCGGGGGCGCCCGCGACCCCGCGCGACGTCAGCGATTGAAGCAGGCCCATCACGCCGTTCAGGCCATCCACCAGCGTCTGGATGTTCGTGCGTGCGGCCTGTTCGTCCCGTTCGACGGTCAGCGTCCCCGAGGTGACGGCCGACAGCGTGACCTCGACCCCCGGCATGATGTCGCGGATGACGTTGGTGGGACGCGACACGGCGATGCCGTCCACCAGCACGCGGGCATCCGCCGCGGCCTGCACCTGGCGCTGCGCGTTGCTTGCGCTGGTGTCGAAGGCCGACAGGTCGATCCCGCCGCCGCCCGTGCCGGCCGCGGCCAGGCGCAGCGCATTGTCGGCGCCCGTCTCGCTGACGATGCCCAGGGAGACGGTGCCGTCGCCCTTGTCCAGGACCCGCGCCGTGATGCCCGGCACCGCGCTGAGGATGCCCGCCAGCCCCTCCAGCGTGGTGCCGGGGGGGATCGTCAGGGACTGTGCCGGGCGGGCGGCGTCGGGGGTGAAGCCCGCGCCGTCGCCGGCCCATCGGCCGAATTCCAGGCCCAGGGCGCCGGCATCGACCGGGGCCTTGCCCGAGGCGAAGCCTGCGAATTCCAGCACCTGCCGCGCGGCCAGCGACTGCACCTGCAGGGGCACGCTGTCGGGACGCAGCAGGTTGCGGTCGGTCACCTTGGGCATCATCGCCGCCGTGGTCGTGGCCACGATCAGGACCGGGTTCGTCGCCGTCTGCGCCAGCGCGCCGTTCAGGGCCTGGAACTGGGCGCGGACCTGGGCCAGGGCCGACAGCTTGACGTTGTCCTTCTGGATCTGCGACTTGAGGACTTCCAGGCGCGGCGCGGTCTCGGCGGTGGTCAGCGTCTGCGCCAGTTCCCGCAGGTTCAGGCCCGAGCCGTTCTTGTTGAGTGCCGACAGAAGATCGCTGCTCATGTCATCCTCCTTCTCACAGGGACTGAACGGACGGGTGGGGGGCGGTTTTAGCGGCCAGTCCCGTCACGGCGCGAAATCGAAGACGATTTCGATGCGGCGGTTCTGGCTGCGGCCCTCCTCGCTGGCATTGTCGGCGACGGGTTCGGCCTCGCCCTTGCTGATCGCGGAAAGGCGCGCGGGGTCCACCTGCGAGCCCAGTTCCCGCACCACGGCCGAGGCGCGGGCGGCCGCCAGGCCCCAGTTGTCCACGAAGGGTCCCCCGGTCAGGGGCACGCTGTCGGTATGGCCGGTGACGGTGATCTGGCCCTCATCCCCGGCCGAGGCCATGGCGATGCGCGACATGATCTCGCGCGCCTCGGCCGTCAGGTCGGCCGATCCCGACCCGAAGGCGCCGCCGGCGCCGACGGTCACGATGACCTTGTCGTTTTCCTGCTGCACATCGACCAGCCCCTGGCCCTCGACCTCTTGCAGGGCGACCTTCAGGCGCGCCTCGGCGATGGCAGCCTTCTGCTCGCTGTTGCTGCCGGCCTCGCCGGAGGCGGCCTGTTCGCCCCCGGTGCCGCCCGCCGGTCCCTCGGCCGCGCCGCCGCCCGATCCGGCCTGCTGCGCCTCGGCGATGTCGCGGGCAGCCTCGGCCATGGCCTGCGCCAGGGCCTGCGCGCCGGCACCTTCGGGCAGGCGCATCGTCACCGTGCCGCCTTCGCCGCTGACCGTCACCTCGCCATCGGCCAGCGCCTGTTCCAGCGCCTCGGTCAGCTTCTCCATCGCCTCCTCGGCCGGGGACTGGGGCGGGTTCTGGGCTGCGCTCTCCTGCGGCTCGGGCACATCCTCGGGCGAGGGGGGCGTGCTGCTGGGCGGAGAGCTCATCTCGATGATGGTGGTGGCCTCGGGGTTGGGAAAGACCTCGATCATCTTGACGCCGAAATGGTCGCGCAGCGCGCCGGTCATCTTCTTGAACGACACCTCGTCGAAATTGGCAAAGGACAGGATCAGCACGAAGAAGGCCATCAGCAACGTCGCCATGTCGGCAAAGGTCGCCATCCAAGCCGGAGCGCCCACGGGCGGGCAGGCGGGGCAATCCTGTTCGTCCTCGTCGTCATCGGGCGAAGGGGCGGGCTGCAGCGGCAGCGCCTTGATCTTGGCCATGGTCGTTCCCCGTCAGGCTGCCGCGCGCATCTTTTCCTGGACCGGCGGGTCCAGGGCCGCCAGCAGCTGATCCTCGATCAGGCGGGGGCTTTCACCGCGCGCGATGCCGCGCAGCCCCTCCATGACCAGCGCCCGGTATTCCAGTTCGGCCGAGGTGCGGCCCTGCATCTTGGTCAGGATCGGGCCGAACAGCACGTTGGCGATCATCGCCCCGTAAAGCGTGGTCAGCAGCGCCACCGCCATCGCGGGCCCGATGGCCTTGACGTCGGACATGTTGCCCAGCATCAGCACCAGGCCGATCAGCGTGCCGATCATCCCCATGGCGGGGCCGATGTCGACCCAGGCCTTGATCACGCCCTGCACGCCCTCGTGGCGCGACTTCATCGCCTTGATCTCCTGCTTCAGCTGCTTGGTCAGCTTGGCCTCGTCGGCGCCGTCGACCAGCATCTGCAGGCCCTTCTCGAAGAACTTGTCGGGGACCGCCTGGCCCTCCAGCGCCATCATGCCGTCCTTGCGGGCCAGGGCGGACAGTTCGACCAGGCGCTGGACCAGCAGGTCGGTCTTGAGCGTCGAGGCCTTGAACATGCGCCCGATCGCCTTGAAGCTGGACATGTAGGGGCCCATCGCGGTGGTGGACAGGACGGCAAAGGCGGTGCCACCAAAGACGATCAGGATCGAGGGGACATCCAGGAACGGCCCCAGGCCGCCCGCAAAGATCATCGCCCCGAAGATCATGCCCATGGCCCCCAGGAAGCCCACCAGACCCGCAACATCCATCACCGCACTCCTTGCTGCCGCAGCCCCTTGCAGCAAGCTCTGTGCCAGAATCTGCGGGTCGGGCTAAACTTTCGCCGGAAACGCCGTTCATCTTGTCAGGCGCCGCGAGGCGCGTCGCTTGACCCAGGAGATGAACATGACCAGCATCAACACGAATATCGGCGCGCTGTCCGCTCAGGCGAACATGACCCGCGTCAACAACCAGCTGAACAACGCCATGACGCGCCTGTCGACGGGTCTGCGCATCAACGCCGCCAAGGACGACGCCGCGGGCATGGCCATCGGCGAAAAGATGACCTCGCAGATCATGGGCCTCAACCAGGCGGTCCGCAACGCCACCGACGGCAAGAACCTGATCGACACGACGGAATCGGCCCATGTCGAGGTGTCGAACATGATGCAGCGCCTGCGCGAACTGGCCGTGCAGTCGGCCAACGACACCAACACCTCGTCCGACCGCGGCAACATCGTGGGGGAAAGCCGCCAGCTGATCGCGGAGATCAACCGCGTGTCCGAAACCACCACCTTCAACGGCATGAAGGTCATGGACGGCACCTTCAGCGGCAAGCAGTTCCAGATCGGCGCCGACGCGAACACCACCGTCGCGATCAACGTCGAAAGCACCCGCGCCACCGAGATCGGCGCCTTCACGATGCGCTCGAACGTGAACGTCGTGCAGGACAGCGCCTCGGAAATCGCCGCCGGCACCAAGCTGGTCATCTCGGGCCATGCGGGTTCGGCCGAGGTCTCGCAGACCGCCGGCATGTCTGCCAAGGGCCTGGCCGCCGCGGTCAATGCCGAAACCTCGAAGACGGGCGTTTCGGCCAATGCGCGCACCGTGGCCAAGCTGTCGGGCCTGGCCGAGGGCCAGCTGACCTTCAGCCTGAACGGCTCGGCCATCGGGCCGGTCTCGATCTCGGAGGATGCCAGCGGCGCGCTGGACCTGCGCTCGCTGCGCGACGCGATCAACGCCAAGACCACCGAAAGCGGCGTCACCGCCAAGATGGGCACCAACAACACCGAGATCATCCTGACCGACTCGACCGGTGCCAACCTGAACATCTCGAACTTCGACTCCGATGACGGCGCAGGCGGCGACCTGACCCTGAACGTCGACGTGCTCAGCGCCGACGGGTCCGAGGCCGCCAATGCCAGCTTCACCAGCACCACCACGGTGACGGACGGCGAGAATGCCACGGTGACCGGGCAGGTGACGATGTCCTCGACAAAGGTCTTCTCGGTCCATTCCTCGGACATCACCGATGACGCGGCCTTCTTCGAAAGCTCGAACAACGCCAGCAAGCTGGAGAAGCTGGCCGAGATCGACCTGTCCACGGCCGAGGGCGCCGGCAAGGCGATCAACGTCATCGACGCGGCGCTGTCCAAGATCAGCCAGTCGCGGTCCGACCTGGGTGCCATCTCGAACCGGCTCGACTCGACCATCTCGAACCTGACCAACATCTCGACCTCGACCCAGGCCGCCAAGTCGCAGATCATGGACGCCGATTTCGCGGCGGAATCGACCAACCTGGCGCGGGGTCAGATCCTCAGCCAGGCAGCGACCGCGATGCTGGCCCAGGCCAATGCCTCCAAGCAGAACGTGATGAGTCTGCTGCGCGGCTGATGGTATCCTGACACATCCATTCGGAACCCTTGGCGCCTTTCGCGCCAAGGGTCTTTTGCTGCAACGGTTTTCTCGCCCCCTTCGGGCGATCGTTCGTCGGGTTTCCGACGTTTTAGTGCCGTCAAACGAAAATTTTGGAATCCGCGCGACAGGGTGCTGAAAGTGGTCTGGTCAAGGAGCCACGCCATGCAACTCAGCCATTCCCATTCGCTTGGACACCGCCAGTCGCTTGTGGTCAGCCAGCAGCTGCGCCAGGCCATCGTCCTGCTTCAGATGAGCAATCCCGAACTGCAGACCTTCATCGAGAGCCAGGCCGAGGAAAACCCCTTCGTCGAATTCGCCAACCGTCCCGCCGTCCTGAAGCCGGTGCCGATCCCGCAGGGCGTCGCCGGCGGACAGCGGGAGGACTGGGACCGCGTGGGCGCTCTGGCCGACACGCGCGCCGTGTCGATCTATACACATGTCGCCGGCCAGATCGGCGCCCTGGAGATGACCGAGGCCGAGATCGAGCTGGCCACCGTCTTCGTCGATGCGCTGGAGCCGTCGGGCTGGCTGGGCGCGACGCTGGACGACCTGGCACAGCGGGGCGGGGTGCCGCGGGCTCAGGCCCGGCAGATGTTGACCCGCCTGCAGGCGCTGGAACCGACCGGCATCTTCGCACGCAACCTGGCCGAATGCCTGCGCCTGCAGGCCGCCGAACGGGGACTGCTGTCGCCGCTGTTCGCCCGCGTGCTGGATCATCTGCCGCTGCTGGCCGCGGCCGACCTGAACGGGCTGGCGCGGATCTGCCAATGCACCATTCCCGACCTTCACGCGATCCTGCGCGACCTGCGCGGCCTGGACCCCAAGCCCGGCGCCCGTTTTGACACCACGTCCGATCCCGTGCGCGCGCCCGACCTGATCGTCAGCGCGGCCCCCGAAGGCGGCTGGCAGATCGAGCTGAACCGCTCGACCCTGCCGCGCGTGGTCATCCGGGAGCACGATGCCCGCCAGCTGGCCCCGGCCGAGGGTGCCGCCGCGCAGGTGCGCGATGAGGCCCGAACCTACGTGTCCGAGCGCCTGTCGGTGGCCCGCTGGCTGGCCCGCGCGGTCGAGCATCGCAACAGGACCGTCCTGCGCATCGGCGAGGAGATCCTGCGCCGCCAGGCCGGGTTCCTGGAACAGGGCCCCGAACACCTGCATCCGATGACGCTGAAGGAGATCGCCGCCGCGGCCGATGTCCATGAAAGCACCGTCAGCCGCGTCACGACCGGCATCCTGATGCTGACCCCGCACGGAGTGCTGCCGCTGAAGAAGTTCTTCACCGCGGCCCTGCCGACCCAGCACGAGACGGGCGGTTCGGCCGGGGCCGTGCGCCACCGCATCGGCCGGCTGATCCGCAGCGAAAGCGCGGCCCGCCCGCTGAGCGACGACCAGCTGGCCCGGCTGATGGCGGACGAGGGCATCACCGTCGCGCGCCGGACGGTTGCGAAATACCGAGAGCAGCTGAACATCCCGACCGCCTCGATCCGGCGGCGGCAGGCGATCCTGTCCGGCCGCAGCTGACGCCGAACGGGTGCAGCCGCTGACGCCCGGTGCAAAGGCGCGCCGGGCGCCATACCGTTCAGGGGGTCCCGGAACCCTCCGCGCCATCGTCGTCGCCCATCATGAACAGCGCGTTCATGGCCGCGGCGGCGTCGGCGGCGTCCATCGGGGCCGGCGCGGCGCCTGCCTTCTTGCGCTTGCGCGGCTTCCTGACCTCGACGGGCGCCTCCGCTTCGTCGGGCATCGGCGGCAGGTCCCGCGGCTCGGGTTCCTCATGCGGAGGTTCGGGTGCGGGTTCATCGGCCACGGTCGAAGGATTGGCCTCGGGCCAAGGCGCGTCGAAGTCGGAATTCCAGAAATCCGCGTCCGCCACGAAGGTGGAGGCGATTTCGGCTGGCGTTGCGGCTTCCTCGGGCTCGGGCGCGGCTTCACGGACGGGCTTGGCCGGCAGGGGCGGCACCGGTTCGGGTTCGGAGGCTGCGGCCAGCAGCTGGGCCGCATCCTCCAGCCGGATCGAGGTGATCACCGTCTTGGGCGGCCGTTTGGGGGCGGGGGGCGGCGCGATGACCACGGCGGGTTCAGGCGTCTCGACCGGCTCGGGCGGCGCCGGGGGCGGCACCAGGACCGGACGCGCGCCCTGCGACTGGCGCAGCAGCGCGATCCGCATCGCCAACAGGACGCGCCGCCGCGCCGGGGGATCGGCCGGGACCTGCGCCGGCAGCTGCTCCAGCAGGCCGGCCGCCTCTTCGGCCGTGCGGCCCTTCAGCCCCCGCGCCACCAGGGCCACCAGTTTTTCGGATGTTTTTGCCGTCATCGCCGCCGTCCTCCGCAATCTGGCATCGCGCTTGCAAGCATCGGGCCAAGGACCCGCACCATCGGAGGCAAAGAGATGACGATCGACCTTCGCGATCATATCGGTTTTCACGCAACTGCGCTGACCATCGGCGAGCGGCGGGCCGGACTGCTGGCCTCGAACATCGCCCAGGCCTCGACGCCCGGCTACAAGGCGCGCGACATCGACTTCGCGGCGGAACTGGCCCGGCAGGTGGGCGGCGCGGGCGTCCCCGCCACGACGCATGCGGGCCATATCAGCAGCGCGGCCAGCCCCGACAACGGCCCCGGCTGGCGCGTGCCGGTCAGCGCCTCGCTGGACGGCAACACCGTCGAGCCGGCGGTCGAGCAGGTGCAGTTCGCGGAAAACGCGCTGCGCCAGCAGGCCAGCCTGACCTTTCTCAACCGTCGCATATCCGGGCTGATGACAGCCATCCGGGGGGAATGATGAGCCAGATCAACAGCGTCTTCGACCTTGGCACACGCGCCCTGTCGGCGCAGATGCAGCGGCTGAACGCCACCGCGTCGAACCTGGCCAATGCCGGTACCGTCGCCGGCAGCGCCGAGGCGGCGTTCCGGCCGCTGCGCCCGGTCTTCGTCGTCGACGAGGGCGTGCCGGGCAGCGGCCTGTCGGCCCCGCGCGCCGAACGGATCGTGGCGCTGGACCGCGACCCCGCGCGCATGTTCCGCCCCGACCACCCGCAGGCCGATGCCGAAGGCTTCGTCTATGAATCGCCCGTCCAGGTCGAGGAGGAGATGGTCGAGATGCTGGAAGCCAGCCGCCATTACCAGAACACGCTCGAGGCGCTGTCGACCTTGCGCACGATGATGTCCCGCACGCTTGGCATGGGCCAGTGACGGCGGAGGAGGAGATGCAGATGACCCAGATCACCCCGCTGTCGGCCACGCCCGGACCACAGGCCAGCCCGCCGCCGCCGCGGAACGACAACTTGGGGCAGCAGGATTTCCTGCGCCTTCTGACCGCACAGCTGAAGAACCAGGACCCGCTGAAGCCGCTGGAGAACACCGAGTTCCTGGGCCAGATGGCGCAGTTCTCGACCGTGGCGGGGATCGACCGCATCAACGCAACGCTGGCGGGGCAGAATTCCGGCTCGCGCGACATGCGCATCTCGATGGCGGCGAACATGCTGGGGCATTCGGTCCTGGTGCCCGGCGCGGTCGCGCGCCCCGATGCCGACGGCGCGATCCGCGGCGCGGTCGAGCTGACCGAGCCGGTCGAGGCGCTGGCCATCACCTATGCCGACGCCCGCAGCGGAGAGATCCTGCACACCCAGAACCTGGGCGCCCAGGGCGCGGGGCTGGTGGGGTTCGAATGGGCCCAGCTGTCGGGCGAGCAGATCGCCGGCCGCATTCCCGTCCGGGTGTCGCTGAACGCCTCTCAGGCGGGCGTGGTGCGCAACCTCGATCCGCAGGTCTATGCCCGCGTCCTGTCCGCCCGCGCCTCCGGCGGCGGCGAGGATGTCACCCTGGAGGTCGAGGATTTCGGCGCGCTGAACACGCTCGAGATCCTGTCCTTCCGCTAACCCGTCCAGATCGCTGCAAGGAGCTTTCCCATGTCCATGAACACGGCCCTGTCCGGGCTTTCGGCGGCACAGACCGACATCGCCGCCACATCCCACAACATCGCGAACGTCGCGACCATCGGCTTTCGCGGCAGCCGCGCGGAATTCGCCGACATCTTCAACCAATCGCCCTATACCGTGTCGCGCACGACGACGGGCACGGGCACGCAGGTGACCCGCATCGCCCAGGACTTTGGCCAGGGCAGCATCGTGGGCACCGGGAACCGGCTGGACCTGGCGATCGAGGGGCCGGGTTTCTTTGCGCTGCGGCCCCAGGCCAATCCGCGTGGCGGTGCGCCCGAGACGCTCTATTCGCGCGCCGGCGCCTTCAGCATGTCGGCCGACGGCCGGATCGTGAACGCCTCGGGTCAGCAGCTGCTGGGCTGGCCGGTGGCCAGCGACGGGGGCGGCCTGTCGCAGACCGTGAACATGGCGGGCCCGCTGCAGATCCCGCTGCTGATGGGCGAACCGCGCGCGACATCGACCGTCGCGCTGGAGGTGCGCCTGCCCTCCGACCTGCAGATGGGCGGCGCCCAGGGGGCGGTGCCGCCGGCGGCCTTTGATCCCGCCGATGCGACCACCTGGGCGCACCGGACGCCGGTCCCGCTGTCGGATGCCGAAGGGCGCGCCATCGCGGGCGAGGCCTATTTCGTGCGCATGAGCAACCCGACGGCCGGGACGCCGGAAACCAGCTACCGGATGCATCTGGTGGTGGCGGGCATGGTGCTGGCGCCCCAGGATGCCGCCGCCACCCTGACCTTCGACGCCGAGGGCCAGCCGCTGGCCGGAACCCAGCCCTTTGCCTTTGCCGGCGAAACCGGGCCCATCGCGCTGGACCTGGCGCGGTCGCGGCTGACGGATGCCCCCTTCGAGGTGCGGTCGGCCAGCCATGACGGGCAGGCGCGCACCCAGCTGACCACGCTGGACATCGACAACGAGGGCACGATCTTTGCCAGCTATGGCAGCGACAACCGCATCGCCCAGGGCAAGCTGGCGCTGGTCAACTTTGCCAATCCGGGCGGGTTGCGGGTGATGGGCGGGGCGGCCTTCGCGGCGACGGCCGAATCCGGCGCGGCACTGGCCGGGTCGCCGGGCGATGCGGGCTTTGGGTCGCTGCGGTCAGGGGCGCTGGAAAAGGCCAATGTCGACCTGACCGAGGAACTGGTGAACCTGATCACGGCGCAGCGCAACTATCAGGCCAGCGCCAAGGCGATGGAAACATCGTCGGGGATGATGCAGACCATCCTGAACCTGCGGACCTGAGGCCGCCATGGACCGGCTTGTCCACACGGCGCTGAATTCGCTAGCCAACCTGCGCGACACGCGGATCGTCTCGGCGCAGAACCTGGCCAACCAGGCCGTGCCGGGCTTTCGGCGCGACCTGCAGAACGAAGGCTCGGCGCATTTCCTGCAGATGCTCCAGGCCGAAAGCGGGCGCGCGTTCCAGCTGGAACGCGGCCCGCACGGGTTCTCGCGCGCGCCGGGTCCGATGGACCAGACCGGCGATCCGATGGACCTGGCCATCGCGGACCGGGGGTTCTTTTACATCCTGCCCCCCGGCGGCGGCGAACCGGCGCTGACCCGGCGGGGCGACCTGCAGATGGGGCCCGGCGGCACGCTGGTCAATGGCGCCGGAGAGGCGATGCTGGGCGCCAACCTGCAGCCGATCGTGGTCCCGCCCTTTACCGAGATCGTCGTGGACGACCTGGGCCAGGTGGTCGTCACGCCGCAGGGCGGGGCGCCGGGCGAACGGGTGCAGGTGGGCGTCCTGGCGACGGTCGATCCCGACGACGCGATGGACCTGCGCAAGTCGCTGGACGGCCGCATCCGCATGGCCGACGGCAGCGACCTGCCGCCGCCCGACCAGCACCCCCGCGTGCTGCAGGGCATCCGCGAGGGCAGCAACGTGAACGCCACCGCCGAGCTGATCGATTCCATCGAGCTGCAACGCACCTTCGAGCTGAACCTGCGCATGATCCAGACCGCGCGCGAGGTCGACGAGGCCGGATCGGCGCTGTTGCGCCTGCCGGGCTAACGGGCGCAGCACAAGGCTGGCCCCGGCTGGCCCCAGGCTGGCACGCACCTTGCAGCATCCCTGTCTGAACGACGCCATCCCTTCCGAACCCGGCCACACGAGGTGCCCCCATGTCGACCAACGCGATGCATGTCGCCCGCACCGGGCTTGATGCGCAGCAGACCCGGATGCAGGTCATTGCCAACAACCTGGCCAACGTGAACACCACCGGGTTCAAGCGCGACCGCGCCAATTTCGAGACGCTTCTGTATCAGACCTACCGGCCGGGCGGGGCGCAGACCTCGGAAAACACCGCGCTGACGGGGCCATTGGCCGTGGGGACCGGGGTGCGGGTGGTGGCCACCGAAAAGGTCCATACCCAGGGCGGGCTGACGACGACCGGCAACGCCTTTGACGTGGCCATCGACGGGCAGGGGTTCCTGCAGATCCTGATGCCCGACGGGCGGATCGGCTATAGCCGCGACGGCAGCCTGTCCCGCAACGCCGAGGGCCTGCTGACCAATGACAGCGGCTATGTCCTGCAGCCCGAGATCGTGGTGCCCGAGGGCACGCAGTCGCTGGTCATCTCCAGCGACGGGATCGTGACGGCGAACCTGCCCGGCGAGGTCGAGGCTCAGGAGGTCGGCCAGATCACCCTGGCGCTGTTTCCCAACCCCCGCGGCCTGAGCCCGGTGGGCGAGAACCTTCTGGTGGAAACTCCGGCATCGGGGGCCCCCGCGGTCGGCGCACCGCTGGCCGATGGCGCCGGCAAGCTGGTCCAGGGCGCGCTGGAGGCGTCGAACGTCAACGTGGTGCAGGAGCTGGTCGACATGATCGAGACGCAGCGCGCCTATGAAATCAGCTCGCGCTCGATCTCGGCCTCGGACGAGATGCTGCGCTATCTCACCAACAAGTTGTGATGACCATGAAACGCCTTGCCCTGACCCTTGTCCTGCCGCTCTGCGCCTGCGCCACCTATGTCGAGGACCGCGCCGGCGCCAATTACGAACCCGTCTATGTCGAGGCGCCGGAGCCCTCTGCCGTGCCGACCGGGTCGATCTATTACCAGGGCACGCGGGGGCTGTTCGCCAGCGACCGCCGCGCCTCAGGCATCGGCGACGTGCTGACCGTCCAGTTCATCGAGCGGTTCCAGGCCAGCAAGTCGCAATCCGCCAATGCCGGCCGTTCCGCGTCGATGGAGATGGAGCTGCCGTCGCTGCTGGTGGGCGACTTCGACAGCGGCAGGCTGGGCGGGTCGACCGCCGAGAGTTTTTCGGGGCGCGGCGGCGCGGCGCAGTCGAATTCCTTCACCGGCCGCCTGTCGGTCTCCGTGGTTCGGGTGCTGGCCAACGGGCACCTGGAGATCATGGGCCAGAAGCGGCTGACCCTGAACAACGGCAACGAATATGTCCGCCTGACCGGCGTCGTCCGCCCCGAGGATATCAGCGCCGACAACGTCGTCATGTCCGACCGCATCGCCCATGCCGACATCCGCTATCTGGGGGCCGGTGACACCGCCGACACGGCGCGCCGCGGCTGGCTTGGCCGGGCCGTGACCACGGTGAACCCGCTGTGATCGCCCGGGTCCTTCTTGCCCTGGTCCTGGCGTTCGGGCCGACCGTTGCCCAGGCCGACCGCCTGAAGGACCTGGCAGCGGTCGCCGGGGTGCGTGCCAACCAGCTGGTCGGATACGGCATCGTCGTGGGCCTGGCCGGCACAGGCGACGGCAATTCCGGCCTGACGCTGCAATCGCTGGAATCGATGATCTCGCGCCTGGGTCTGCAGGTCAGCGCGCGCGACCTGAACGCCCGAAACACCGCCGCCGTCATGGTCACCGCCCAACTGGGCCCCTTCCTCAAGGAGGGGCAGACGCTGGATGTCACCGTCTCGACCGTGGGGCAGTCCAAGTCGCTGAAGGGCGGGACCCTGATGATGACGCCGCTGATGGGTGCCGATGGCGAGATCTATGCCATCGCGCAGGGCAACCTGGTGGTCGGCGGCCTGGGGGTCGAAGGCGCGGACGGATCATCCCTGACGGTCAACATCCCGACCGTCGGACGCATCCCCGGCGGCGCCACGGTCGAGCGGATGGTGGAAAGCCCCTTCCTGAACACCGACTACCTGGTTCTGAACCTGCACCGGCCCGATTTCTCGACCGCGGCGGCGGTGGCCAAGGCGATCGACGACACCTTCGGGGCGGGCACGGCGATCGCGGTGGACGGTGCCTCGATCAGCGTCTATGCGCCCGCCGACCCCGGCCAGCGCGTGGCCTTTGCGGGCATGCTGGAAAACATCGACGTGACGCCCGACGCGCCCAAGGCCCGGGTGGCGGTCAATTCCCGCACCGGCACCGTGGTCATCGGCGGCAATGTCCGCGTCTCGCCCGCCGCCGTCACCCATGGATCGCTGACCGTGCGGGTGACCGAGGACATCAATGTCAGCCGCGGCACGACCGTCGTCACCGGAGAGGACGGCGCCGTCGCCGTGCCGGGCGAAGCCGTCATAACCCCCGACAGCACCATTTCGGCCGACCAGGAACCGGCCCGCGCCTTCGTCTTCGATCCGGGCGTGTCGCTTTCCAGCCTGGTCGACGCGATCAACGCGGTCGGCGTCAGCCCGGCGGACCTGGTCGCCATCCTGGACGCCCTGCGCGAAGCCGGGGCGCTGCGCGCCGAACTGGTCATCATCTGAGGTCGACATGCAGATCCTGCCCGCCACGGCGCTTGCCGTCGTTCCCCCAGCCCAAACGTCGCGCCCCGGCGCCGCCGAGATCGCCAAGGCCGCCAGCGGGTTCGAGGCGCTGTTTCTGGACACGCTGCTGAAGGGCGCAAGGGCGGGCCTGCCCGGAGACGACCTGACCGGCGGTTCGGCCGTCAGTTCCGCCCAGCAGATGCTGGACACGCAGCTGTCGCAAAGCGCCGCCTCCGCCGCCGGCTTCGGCATTGCCGAGGCCATCGCCCGCCAGTTCTCCAAGGGTGGCGTCGGCGAATGAGCAACATCCTGGACATCGGCCGCAGCGGCATCCTGGCCTATCGGACAGCGCTGGCCACCACGGCCGAGAACATCGCCAACGTCCATACCGAGGGCTATCGCCGCCGCGACGTGGCAACGGTCAGCGCGACGGGCGCGCAAAGCACGCCGACGACGCTGCCGACGGGCGGGCAGGGGGTCACCACCGCCGATGTGCGGCGCGCCTTCGATGCGCTGGTGGCGGACCGGGCGCGGCGTGCCAGTGGTGGCCAGGCCGCGGCCGAGGCGCATCTGTCCGGCGCGCAGGCGATCGAGACGCTGATGATCCCCGGCGACGACGGCATCGACGGGACGCTGCGGAATTTCTTTGATTCCCTGTCGCGCCTGGCCGCCAGCCCCACCGACGCCACGACGCGCACGCTGGTCCTGCAACAGGGGCAGGCGTTGACCACCTCCGTCTCGGGCCTCGCGCGCGAGATGGAGGTGCTGCGCCGCGACATCCTGGGTGAAAGCGCCGAACAGGTCCGCAACGCGCAGCGCATGCTGGAGGGGCTGGCGCAGCTGTCGCGCCCCCTGTCCGAGATGCCGCAGGGCGACAGCGGCGGCCATTCCCTGGCCGACCGCCGCGACGCGCTTCTGGACCAGCTGGCGCGTATCCTGCCCATTTCGGTCACGCTGAACGGGTCGGGACAGGCGCTGGTGCGCCTTGGCGGAGAAACCGGCCCGGTGCTGCTGGACCGGGGCAGGACGGCCAACCTGTCGGTCTCGGCGCCCGACCTGCTGACGCTGCATGTGGATGCCGCCGACGGCACCACGCATCAGACGCGGCTGCTGCCGTCAGGCAGCCTGGGCGGCATGTCGCGGGCGATGGGCGCGCTGGACATGGCGCGGTCCGAACTGGACGCCTTCGCGCGCGAGATGACCAGCGCCATGAACCGGGTCCATCGCGGCGGCGTCGATCTGCGCGGATTGCCGGGGGGCGACCTGTTTGCCATCGACGGCTGGCGCGCGCAGCCCGCGGCGTCGAATGCCGGGCGGGTGCAGGTCACGCTGACCAACCTGTCGGCTGCGGCGGCACGGTTGCCGATCGAGCTGGTCTTTGACGGGGCCGAAGGGCTTTGGCGCGCGCGGGACGCGGCCGGGGCCGAGTTGGGCCGCGGGCGCGACCAGCTGCTGCTGGACGGGGTGCTGGTCGATCTGGCGGGCACTGCCCGCGACGGCGACCGCATTGCGCTGACGCCGGTGACGGGACGGGCCGCCGATCTGCGCCTGGCGCTGACCGATCCTGCCGCGCTGGCGGCCGCATCCGCATTCGCCAGCGCGGCGGCGCCCTCCAATCTAGGCTCGGCCAGCCTGACCGCGACCTTCGTGCCGGCCCCTGCGGCGCAGATCCCGGCCCTGGGACCGCTTCTGGACCCGGCGGGGGTTGATCTGCTGGGTGGCGTGGTGGGGCTGGTTCCGACGGGCACCCAGGTTCTGCGGCTGGCAAGCCTGGGGCAGCCCGCATCCTCCTCGGTGGGGCCGGTGGCCGGGGCCGGGGTGCTGGAGGTCGATGGCGCTGTCTTTGACCTGACGGATATTGCGGACGCTGCCGCGATCTCGGGCGCCTTGACGGATGGGCGGCTGCGGACCGGCGACGGGCGCAGTCTGTCGCAGATGGGGATGGTGGCCCTTGCGGACGGGGATCTGCTGGTGCTGACGCGCCCCGGGAACGACCAGCCGCCGCAGGTCCGCCTGACAGGCCCCGCGGGCAGCATCGACGGCGTGCCGACCCAAGGTGCCGCGCCGGGGGGCACGGTCCAAATCCTCACCCGCAACGGCCGCCACATCGCCGGCAGCCCCCTGACCCCGGCCGAGGCGACGGCGCTGCTGACGGCCCGCAACGGGTTCCTGCCGGATGCGGTCTATGATCCGACGCCGCTGACCTCGGCCGGGACGGAAGGCTATCGCGGCGTCGAACTGGGCGGTCTTGGAACCTCGGCGCAGCATGGCGCGGTGCTGGGTGGTGCGGGCACCCGGTTCGGGGCGGCGCTGCCCCTGCCGCCCGTGCCGGCGCGCAGCCTGACCCTGATCGACGCCTCCGGGGCGGCGGCGGATCTGACCCTGCCGGAAGGGGCCAGCGCCGCGCAGGTCGCGGGGCGGATGCAGGCGCTGATCCCCGGACTGTCGGCGCAGGCCTCGACCGCGCTGGAGCTGTCGGGTTTTCAGGCAGGTCCCGTCAGCTTTGAACTGGCGGGGCTCAACGGCACGCCGCTGCGGATTTCGGCCAGGCTGGCCGGACCCGATGCCGCGCCCCTGGCGCAGGCCGTCAACGCACTTGGCATCGCGACCGGCATCCGGGCCGAACTGTCGCCCGACGGCAGCCGCCTGCTGCTGGTCCAGGACGGGGGCCATGACATCGGCCTTTTGGCCCTGACGGGCGGAGCGCTGTCGGTGGCGGGCGCGACGGCTGCGGGCGCGCGGCTGTCGGCGCCTGCGGAGTGGGCTGCGGGCAGCGCGTTGCGGCAGTCGGGGCAGGTCAGCCTGGCCCATCTGGCAGGATTCCAGCTGACCGAGGGGCCGAGTACGATTTCGGCCGCGCCGGCCACCGGCGGGCTGGTGGCCGTCAGCACCAGTGCGGCGGGCGCGGCCGTGCGCCTGACCTTTGCCGATGTTCCGGCGCTGGCGCAGGGGGGCATCCTGCATCGCGTCAGCCTGAACGGCATCGATGCCCAGGCCGCCTTCGCGCCCGGAACCTCGGCGCAGGAGATGGCCGTCGGCCTGGCGCGGCTGCTGCGGGCCGGTGCGCCCGAGGCGGTGGTGACCGGCCGCGCGCTGGCCCGCCTGCCGCCCGATGGGGCGACCCTGTCGCTGCGCCTGGACGGCGGCGATTACACCCTGCGGATGGAGCGGGGCGCCCCGGTCATCTCGGGACCCGAGCCTGATCGCATCACCGCGCGGTTCGACGCCCAGAACCGGCTGGTGCTGCGCGCGGCGGGGGCCGGCGGGGGCATCGGCACGCCAGCCTCGCCCGCCTTCGGGCTGGGGCTGGGCGAGGGGCGCCTGACGCTGACCGGCCAGCCGACCGACGGGGCGATGCTGCCGGCCGATCTGCCGGTGACGGTGGGCGGTGCGACGCATGTGCTGCGCCTGCTGGCCGATGGTTCGGTCCAGGCGCCCGCCGAATTTCCGGGCCTTGCGACGCGGGATGGCGCGACAGGCGCGCTGTTGCTGGAATTCGCGGCCCCCGCCAGTGGCCTTCAGATCGCCACGGTTCCGGCTGCGGGCTTTGGCGGGCCGGGTGCGGCCGTGCGGGCCGAGGATGGCCGCCTGATCCTGGCCGGGCCCGGCGCGGCGCTGGACCTGGCGGTCGAGACGCGGGGCAGCCTGGCCCGGCAGATCGACCTGCGCAACCTGCCGCCCGAGGATCTGGTCGTGGCCATGACCGGTCAGGGCACGCTGCGGCTGGCGGGCGACCTGACCGCGGGCGCCGCGCCCGCACATCCCGGCGCGCTGGAGGTGATGGTCGCCGATGCCGCGACGGGCCGGCTGGTGCTGCGCGACAGCCTGACGCGCCATGTCGTGGCCGAGGGCCGCATGGATGCGGCCGGGCGCGGCCAGTTCGGCGGGCTGACCGTGCAGTTCGGCGGCCAACCCCAGAGCGGCGACCGCTTCTCGATTCTGCCTGCGGGCGCGGCATCGGGCAATGGCGATACGGCGCGGGCCATGGCGCGGCTGCAGGTCGGGGACGCCGCCAGCGGCACGCCGGGCCTGGGCGACCGGCTGTCGCGGCTGCAGGCCGATACGGGTCTGCGCGTCGCGGCGGCGCGGCGCAGCCTGGCCACCGCCGATGCCACGGCCGAGGCGGCGGAGCGGGCGCAGGCGGCGATCGGCGCCGTGAACCTGGATGCCGAGGCCGCGCGCCTGGTGGAATTGCAGCAGGCCTACCAGGCATCGGCTCAGGCGGTCACGATCGCCCGCGAGCTGTTCGACACCATCCTGCGCATGTTCTGAGCGGAGACAGCATGACCATCGGAGACGCCCTTTTCGCCCGCCTTGCCATTCGCGGCTTTGGCAAGCTGACCGCCGAGATCGGGGCGATGCAGTCGCGCATCTCGTCGGGGGTCAACGATCCGCGTCCTTCGGCCGATCCGGCGCGCGCGGTGGAACTGTCGGCGCTGCGCGATGTGCGCGCGCGGCTGGACACGCGATCGGCCGTGGCCCGCGACAGTGCCGACCGGCTGTCGCTGACCGACCAGGCGCTGGCGGGCCTGTCCGACGATGTCCGCAGCCTCAAGCAGCTCGCCCTGCGCGCCGCCAACGACGCCCTGTCGCCCGAAGCCTATGGCGCGCTGCGGACCGAGGCCGTGACCCTGCGCGCCACCCTGCTGGCCACGGCCAACAGCGTCGACGCCGCCGGTCGTCCGCTGTTTGCGGGCACGGCGCCGGGCCCGGCCTTTGAACAGACCGCGGCGGGCGTCGTCTATCGCGGCGATGCCGCCAGCAGCATTGCCGCGCTTGGCGACGGGCTGGTCCTGCCCACGGGCATTTCCGGGGCGCAGGTCTTTGGCGAAGGGGACCAGAGCCTCTTCAAGCTGGTCGATGACCTGATCATGGGCCTGACCGAGCCGATGCTGTCGGCGCGGGGGGCTGTGACCTCCAAGGGGCAAGGCCAGCTGGACCTCGTGCGCGGCCGGGCCGACACGGCGGTCGAGGTGACGCTGACCGGGCCGCGCGGCTCGGCGCGCGTCACGCTCGACCTGCGGCTGGAGGCGCCGGGTGCGCCGGTCGACGCGATCAATGCGCAGACCGCCCGCACCGGTGTCTCGGCCGCGCTGGATGCGGATGGCAGCTCGATCCGGTTGTCGGCCATCGCGCCCTTCAGCCTGTCGCAGCTGGCGGGGGGACCGCCGGATTATCCCGTCCTGGGCCTGGGCAATGTCGACGACAGCGGGGCCCTGGCGGGACCGGTGGTGCGGCTGCGGCCGTCGCGGCTGACCACGGAGGGGGTGATCGCGGCGACCGACCGGATGGTGGACCGGATGGCAAATTCGCGCGCCGCCGTCGGCAGCCTGGGCGCGGCCGTGGACCGGCAAAAGGACGCGCTGACCCAGCAGCGGCTGGTGGTGGACCAGGCGGTCTCGGGTCTGGGCGACCTGGACGTGGCGGCCACGCTGACCCGGCTTCAGTCCCTGCTGCTGAGCGAGCAGGCCGCCCAGCAGACCTATGTCAAGATCTCGTCCCAGTCGCTGTTCAATTACTTGCGGTAACCCGGCCGCCCCTAGACAGCGGCGGCAGGCCAAAGCCCGGGCTGCGGGCCTGGCGCAGGTCGCCGCCTCCGCCGCCGACGGCGATCAGCGGCGTGCCTGACCGGATCAACAGGCCCTGGGCCACGAAGGTGGCCGGCGGCTCGGGTGCGGGCGGGACGGGCAGGGCCGACAGCGGCTGCGACAGCGGTTGCGGGTCCGTCACCCATTCGCCCTGCAGGCTTGCCACCACCGGCCCGGTTTCCTGGGGAATCGCGCGGCCCATGACCCCCGCCACCCGACCGACATAGGCGTCCCCCCCGGACGGATCACCCGCGTGATAGGCCGCGACCGCCGTGGTCCAGTTGCCGTAGCGCTGGTAGAGGTCGCGAAGGAAGCGCGCCGCGTAACGGGTGTTCAGCACCGGGTCCATCATCGACCCCGTGTCGGCAAAGCCGTCCCGGTGCCAGCGCCAGTTGATCTGCATGCAACCGATATCGACGTTGCGCGCCCCGCTGGCCAGGATCTGCGACAGGCGCTGCAGAGCCTCCTCCCTGGTCGGGTGATAGGACCCGCGCCCGCCCTGGTTCAGCGTCCAGGGCCAGGCCAGGGCGCGCCCCTGGTGGCTTCTGCCGGATTCGACCCGCGCCACGGCGGGCAGCAGCCCTTCGGGCAGGCCCATCTCGGCGCCGGCCTGCGCGGCCAGGGCCTCGCAGTCGGGCAGGGTGCTGGCATGGACGCCCCCCGTCGTGACCAGCACGAGGGTGGCGATGACTGCGGCGGGGGAAAGGAACGGGCGCTTCATGGCAGGAGGGGAAGATGCAAGCGCCGTGCCCGCGCCCCGTTGCGCCTAGCCTTTGGGTTATTGCAGGACCGGACGGGGAGGGCGGCTTCCGTTCGCACGTTGGCCTGATCCGCCCTGCGATGCGATCATGCGGACAAGCCCTGCCTTGCCCCATCCCAGCCCCATTTCCCGGAGGATACCATGATAGCCGGAGCATCCAGCCTGCCCGTTCTTGTTGCCGAAAACCTGCGCGACACGATCCTTGCCGCCGCCGCGCTGGTCGGAGCCCAGGGGACGCGCCTGCAGCTGGTGCCCGAGCTGGAGGCGCTGCGCCAGAAGCTGGACGCCGCCGAGATCCGCACCGAGATCGAGCCCGCGCTGGCCGCAGGAGACCTAGACCAATCGGGCTTTCACGTCATGCCGCAGCGCGCGGGCATGGCCACCGATCTTCTGGACGTGGGGTTGCGCCTGAAGAATGGCCCGCAGGGCACGGTCGGCCTGCTGATCCTGTGCGGGGTGCCCGCCGCCTGGCAGGCGCAGGCGCGCCTGCGCGCGCTGGAGGCCCTGACCCGCGTGATGGAACGCCAGATTGGTGCCCTGCGCCTTGGTCCGGCGGTCATCGCCGATCCGATGCTGCGCCTGTTGGAGGAGCTGCACGACCTGGATCGCAGCATCGTCTCGCAGGGGCTGATGGGCTTTGTGCGCACGCTGGCCGGCAAGAAGCCCAGTCAGGTCGAATGCACGGCCATGCGCATCGTTGGCTTGGCCGATGTCCCGGTCGAGTTCTTCCAGTCGCGCGAGATCCGGCTGAGCGTGGTGGCGCAGGATCTGCTGGACGCGATCGGCTATGGCGACGTGCTGAAAATGGGCGAGGCGATGGAGGCCCCCGAGATGGTCCGCCCCGCCCCCCGGAGCGAGACGCGCGACGACTTGGAGCCCTTTGCCCGCCTGCGGCTGATCGAGCGGGATTTCCTGGTGGCCGAGGATGCCGACTGCGCCGCCTTCTGGTTCCAGGAGGCCGGCCATGGTCCCGACTGGAGGCGCCTGTCCAAGGCCGGCCCCGACGGCTGGTCCGCGGTGGCCGCCGAGATCATCGAGCTGAGCAGCGACGTGGTGGCGGCCTTTGCGGGCATGCACCTGCTGCGGCGCCGCGATCTGCCCTCCGAGGATCTGGCCGAGGCCTACGAGCTGCATGGCATCGTGTTCTGGCTGGCCCATTCCGAAGGCGTGACGCAGGCGCGGATGGACCGCGGCGACTGGATCACCTGCGACATTCCCGCCGATGTCGTCGGCCGGCCGCGCGCGCTGGCGGCGCTGAGCAGGCTTTGCCCGGGCCTTGCCAGCGACCTGGCCGGCCCGGCCCGCGACTGGGTCCACCGCATGTCCCAGACCGTGCAGGTCATGCCCTATATGGCGACGGCGGCCGAATAGGGCCACTGTCCGTGCCCCCCATGATCCGGGCCCGACGGTTGCCGGCGCCCGGATCTGCATTTCCCGCCGCCTCAGTCGGCTTCGGCGATGCTACGGCGCAGGCGTTCGATCGCGGCCTTCTTGATCTGCGAGACGCGCCCGGTGGTCACCTTCAGCACCTCGGCGATCTCGTAGACGTTCAGTTCCTCGACATAGTAAAGCTGCAGGACCAGCGCCTCGCGTTCGGGCAGCGCCGTGATGGCGTCGCGCAATTGGGTCTTGAGGTTCTGCTGCGACAGCATATCCTCGGCCGTCAGGGCCTTGTCGCGAAAGACCATCGAGTGGTCCGAATAGAGCTCGTCCAGCGACCGTGTCTGCCCGGCATCGATCTCTCGGCGCCACTTGTTCAGCTCGCCCGGCGTGATGCCAAGCGCCTGCGCCAGCTCGGCCTCGTCGGGATGGCGCATCAGCGTCTGTTCCAGCTGATGCTCGGTCGTGCGGATGCGCGACAGCATCTGCAGGGTCGCGCGCGCGTAATGGGCCTGTTCGCGCAGGTGATCCATCAGCGCGCCCCGGATGCGGATGCCCGCATAGGCCGCGAAAGGCGTGCCCGGCTGCGCGACATAGCGTTGCGCGGCATCCATCAGGCCCAGGTAGGCGACCTGCAGCAGGTCGTCGATCTCGATCCGGGCACCGACCCGGCCGTGGACATGCCAGGCGATCCGGCGGGCCAGGTTCATGTGGCTGGCTACCAGCTTTTCGGGAGTGGGGGACTGTTCAGGATAGCTGCGCGGAAGCATCGGCCTGCTCCTCTGGTTGGCCCGCAACGGGGGCGTCGGCGGCATCTTGGCCCGGGGGCAGGGACAGCGTGTCCAGAAGACCCGTCCCCTGCGCGATCAGCGCCACCGGAAGGCCGAAGCGCAGGTTCAGGCCCAGGTCATCGGCGGTGGGCGGGCACAGATCGGCGCGGGTCAGCGCGATCAGCGCCGCCTTGTCCGCCCAGTTCCTGCACAGCCGGTCCTGATAGTCGGGATGCAGACCCGTGGGCAGAACCAGCCAGATCGCGGCATCGGGATGCGCGGCCAAGGGGGCCAGCGCGTCGGGGTCCTGGGGGGGCAGGTCCGACAGGTCCAGGATCTGCGTCTGGTCGATGGCGGGGGCGGGCAAGGGACCCGCGATCCCATTGGCCCAGACCGGCCGATGCGGCACCAGCCCCAGAAGCCGCGCCCAACCCGCCAGGGCGCCCGGTGGGCATAGAAGATCGGGCCGGGGGGCGATCAGCGTCGGCCGCCGGGCGCCGGGCACGCGCAGTGCCTCGGCCGCCAGGCGCGCGGCCAGCATGCTGCGGCCCGCGCCCGGCGGGCCGACCAGCACGACCCGCCCCGGAAGGTTCGGGGGCAGCACCGCGTCGGGCCTGCGCCGGCGCGTCAGCTCGCGCAGCAGCCGGGCCGCGAATTGCGGCGCGGGATCCGGCTTTTCCGGGGCGGGCGGCGCAAGATCGGCCAGCGCGGTGTCACCCGACACGGCCTCGATCTCGACCTGGCCGCGATGCTGGCGGGTGGACAGGATCAGCGCCTCGGGGCCGAGGCAGCGCATCAATTCCTCCATGGCCTGGGCGGAATCTGCGGCGCGTATGGTCAGTCGTGTCATGACGGATCACCCTGCGGATTGCGGCGCGGGGCCGGGAAGCGGCATCTGCGGCAGGCCGATGCTGCGGATCACCTCGATGCGGCGGGTCTCGGGCAGGTCGGTCAGCGCCAGGACCAGCGCGTCGCCCAGGTGCGGGCGCATGAAGGCCGCCAGCGAGCGGCGCAACGGCGGCGAGACGGCGATCAGCAGGTGCTGCGACCGCGCCTGCATCTCTTCCTCGGCCGAGGCCAGGTCGCGCAGCAGGGTCGCCGCGAAATTGGGGTCCAGGGTCAGCCCGTCCTCGGCCGGGCGGCGAGCGCGGATCAGGATCTGTTCCAGATCGGGCGCCAGGGTGACAAATCCAAGCGTCGCCCCCACCGGCGCGATCTGCTGCAGCAGCAGCGGGATCAGCGCGGGGCGCAGCGCCTCGGCCTGGGCGGCGATTGTGGCAGGCGTGGCACTCAGCTGCGCCAGCCCCTCCAGGATGCGGCGCAGGTCCGAGACCGGAACACGGTCCTGCAGCAGTTGGCGCATCACCGCCGTCAGCACGTGCAGTGGCACCAGCTTGGGCACCACCGTCTGCACCAGCGTCGGCGCCGCCTGCGCCAGCGCATCCAGCAGCGCCTGGACATCGTCGGGGCCCAGAAGGTCGCCCGCATGGCGTTGCAGCACCTGGCCCAGGTGGGTGGCGATCACCGCCTCGGGGTCGACGACGGTATAGTCGTCGGCCTCGGCCTCGGGCTGCTGGTGGGCCTGGATCCAGACCGCGTCCAAGCCGAAGGAGGGGTCGCGCACCTCGATCCCCGCCAGCTTGCGGGTCGAGTTGTGGCCGGGGATCGCCAGCTTGCGATCAGCATGGGCCACGTCCTCGGCCACGATGGTCTGGCCGATGCGCAGGCGGTAGGCGTTCGGCGGCAGGGACAGATCATCGCGGATGCGGACGCCCGGCACGACGATGCCCAGGGCGCGCGACAGTTCGCGCCGGATCGCGGTGATGCGGCTGACCAGGGTGCCGCCGTCGTTGCCGCTGGCCAGGGGGATCAGGCCATAGCCGATCTGCAGGGTCAGGGGGGCGAGGTCGGTGACCTCCTCGGGGGTGATCGGCGTGGCGGCGGGCACGGACCGCTCCTCGGTCCGATCCGCGCTGTTCAGGGCCGTCAGCGGGATGCCGGGTGCGGGGGGTGCTGCGGCGGCGATCTGGCGCGCCTCGGACCTGCCGGCGGCGACCGCGGCGGCGGCGGCCCCTGCTGCCGCCAGCAGGAAGATCAGGTTCGGCATGCCCGGCACCAGGCCCAGGATCAGCAGCACCGCCGCGGCCGGGGTCCAGGCGCGCGAGACGTTCACCTGCCGACCGATCAGCCCGCCCATGTCCGAGGAGGAGGACGAGCGCGTGACGATGATCGCCGCCGCCAGCGACAGCAGCAGGCCGGGCACCTGCGCCACCAGGCCGTCGCCCACCGACAGGCGCACATAGGTGTCGGCGGCCTCGCCAAGGCTCAGCCCGTGCTGCGCCGTGCCGACGACGATGCCGCCAAAGACGTTGATGGCCAGGATCACCAGGCCCGCGACGGCATCGCCCTTGACGAATTTCGAGGCGCCGTCCATCGCGCCGTAGAAATCGGCCTCGGCGGCGACCTCGCCGCGGCGGACCTTGGCGTCTTCGGGGGTCAGGATGCCGGCGTTCAGATCGGCGTCGATGGCCATCTGCTTGCCCGGCATGGCGTCCAGCGTGAAGCGGGCCGAAACCTCGGAGACGCGGCCCGCGCCCTTGGCGATCACCACCATGTTGATGATGACCAGGATCGCGAAGACCAGCAGGCCCACGACGAAGTTCCCGCCGACCACGAATTCGGCAAAGGCCTGGATCACCTGGCCGGCCGAGTCCGTGCCCAGGTGGCCTTCCGACAGCACGATCCGGGTCGAGGCGACGTTCAGCGCCAGCCGCAGGGTCGTGGCGATCAGCAGGAGCGAGGGAAAGCTGGAAAAATCCAGCGGCCGTTCGGAATGCACCGCCACCATCAGCACCAGCAGCGACAGCAGGATGTTGCCCACGAAGAAGATGTCCAGAAGCGAGGCGGGCAGCGGCAGGATCATCATGGCCATGATGACCAGGATGCCAAGCGGCATCGCGAATGTACCCGCCTCGCCCACGAAGCGTCCCGAACGTGCCAGCACGCTCATGCCAAGGCCAAGGGAATGAAGGGGAAAGTCATGGGGGGCCTCGGCTTGTCGTGCGTGATGTCGAGGCGATGACTGCAAGGCCCGTGCCAGACGCGCCTGTGTCCCGGGCGCGCGCCGGAGGTCCGGGGCGGCGCTGGCTGGGATAGGCCTGTCGGTCTGGCACGGGCCTTGCAGCCTGGGCCGGCAACACAGCCCCAGCATCGGAGCCCGACCGCCATGCCCGCAACCCAATCCGCGCCCTTCTCCGCCCCCGCCACCCGTGTTCGGTCCTTGCGGTCGGCCGGGATCCTCCTTGTGGCGGCGGCCCTGCTTTCGGGCTGCGCGGCAGGCACCGCACCCGGCACCGACGCCCCCTTGGCAGGAAATGACGCGCCCATCCCGATCGCGGCGGCCATGGAGGGGACGCCTGCGCCCGCCCCGATGGCCGCGCCGGTCATGCCCAAGCTGTCGGGTCGGGGCTTTGCCCAGGTGGCGGGGCAGCCGGGTCAGACGGTGAACGAACGCCGGCTGCTGGCCATGCGGGCGGCGCGGCTGGATGCGCTGCGCGACCTGACCGAACAGGTGCATGGCATCCGGATCAGCTCGGACAGCTATCTGCGCGATGCGGTCCTGCGCAACGACACGGTGGCGGCGCATGTCCAGGGCAGCCTGCGCGCGGCGCGCACGGTGTCGATCGAGCCGCGGGGCGATGACGGCTATGCCGTCCTGCTGGAGCTGGACGAGGCGACGCTGGCGCAAGTCCTGCGCGCGGCGCGGTGATCGCGATGGGCCTGTCGCGACGACATCTGATGATCGGATCGCTGGCGGCCCTGGGGCTGGCGCCCGGTGGTGTTCTGGCGGCCCGCGGGGGCTGGATCGAGGTCGTGGGCGCCGCCCATGTCTCGGGTCCGGCGGATCGCCCGGCGGCCCGGCGGCGGGCGCTGGCCGATGCGCTGCTGTCGGCCGCGCTGGCGGGCGGCGCCGATCTGCGGGGCCATTCGGTCCTGTCTAACACGCGCATGACCTCGGACCTGCTGGTGGTGCGGCCGACCGGCCGGGTCCTGGCCTATCGCGTCACCTCGGAGACGTTCGACGGGCAGCTGCTGCGCATGGGCGTCCAGGCCCAGGTCGGCCCGCCTGAAACCGGGGCCTGCCCCGAGCGGCGGCGGCTGGTGGTGATGGCTTATCCGGTGCGGGTGCATGTGTCGCAGGAAAGTCCCGGCTGGACCGAGGCCTTTGGCCAGCACGTCGCGGCGGAACTGCTGCGGCGGGCGGTGGGCCATCCGGCCGTGGCGCAGCTGACCCTGGCCGACCGTCTGCCCCCCTCCCGGCACGAGGCCACCGATTATCGCACCTTGACTCGCGGCAGCGTCCGCGTGCCGCCGGGGGGGCACGCGCTGCACCTGGACCTGCGCATCGTTCCCGACAATCGGCACCTGCGCCTGTCGCTGGAGATGCGGCTGGAAGGCGCGGCCGATGCGCTGGCCGCCACCCATGATGAGGTGGTCAGGCTGCCCGGTGCCTCGGTCCTGGGCCGCGCCGCGCCGCTGGTCGAGGCCGACCGCCACCGGTTGGCCAGCCGCCTGGGGGCAGGGGCCACGCCCGCGCTGTCGGCGCTGCTGGACCGGGCCGGCTGCCAGCCGGTCGCGGCGCAGCTGCTGCTGGCCGGGGGTCGCCTGTCGGCACCGGTCGGGCGCGCCCAGGGCGTGCTGCGGACCAGCATCGCCTATACCGTCGACCGAGACGCCTCGACCGAGATGCTGGAGGTGACGGCGGTGGGCGATCGCACGGTCAGCCTGGCGCCCCTGGACCCGGCGCGGCCGCTGTCGGCCTTTGCCGGGCGTCCGGTGAGATTCATCACCACCACGCCGGGCCTGCCATGAGGGCGGCCCTGACCCTGCTTGTCCCGGTGGCGGTTCTGGTGGCGCCGGTTGCGGCATCCGCCCTGACGGGCGAGGAGGCCGTTGCGCTGATAGCCCGCGCCATGGGCGCGGCGGGCCAGCCGGCGCCCGACATGCCGGCGCCGCTGCGCGCCCTTCCCGAATGCGCGCATCCGCCCAGGGTGGCGCCGGTCGCGGGCAGTTGGCGCACGGTGTCGCTGGCCTGCGATGCGCCCTTGGCCTGGCAGCGGATGTTCCGCACCGGAGCCGAGGTCGCCGGTGCCTCTGCGGATGCAGGCGATGCCCGCGCCCGGGCACCGGCCGCGACGATCCCCGCGCTGCTCTCCGTCCGGCCGCTGAAGCGGGGGGCACGGATCAAGCCGGGCGACCTGCGCCAGGCGGACATCCCGGCCGCGGGCGACGGGGGGCAGTCGCTGAGCGATCCCGCCCATGCCGAGGGCCGCCGCCTGCGCGTGCCGCTGCGCGCGGGCCAGCCCCTGCTGGAGCGGCACCTGGAGCCTGCGCTGGACATCGAGCCGGGGCAGGAGGTGTCGATCAACCTGCAGGGCGCAGGGATCGAGATCTCGGCGGCGGGCACGGCCCTGGTCGGCGGCGTCATCGGCGACCTGATCCGGGTCCGGCAGGGCGGGCGCGACGGCCGCGAGGTCGAGGCGCTGATCGTCGCCCGGGGGATCGTGAGGGTCCGCCCTAACATGCGCCGCAGAAGCGCCGTTAGGCAGGCCATACGGAGGCTGCAATGGTCAACCCAATCACATCGAATGTAACCCGCCTGCGCTCCTCGCTGGACGTGGAGACGCAACGTGCCTCGCAACAGGCGTCGGGATCGAAGCCTTCCGGCCCCGGCGCCGGCCCGCGCGACAGCCTCAGCCTTTCCGCCAGCGCGGGCGCACTGCCCGAGGCGCTGACGCAGGGGCCGCCGGTGGATCGGGCGCTGGTGGATCGGCTGGTCACGGCCATCTCGGAGGGCGCCTATCCGATCGACCCGGAGCGTATCGCGGACGTGCTGTTCCGCGATGGCCTAGATTTCTCGCGTTGAAGGAAACGCCATGTCGTTCTCGATTTCCATGCCGGCACTGATCATCCTGATGGCCCTGGCGCTGTGCCTGGCCATGGTGACCATGGGCGCCGCCCTTGGGCGGCGAAACCGGCCGCGGGCGGCGGCCGCGGTGGCAGCGCCCCTTAACCCCGCGGTCATCCCGCCCTTCAACACCGCCGAGATCGTCGGCGCGATCGAGACCCTGCTGGCGGCCCAGGAACAACGGCGCCAGGACGAGCAGAGCGTGCTGCGATCCGACCTGGCCGCGCTGCGCGGGGATGTCGAGTGGCTGACCTCCGAGCGCATGATCGAGCAGGCGATCGAGATGTGCCGCGAAGGGGCACCGACCCAGGAGATCAGCGACAGCCTGGGCCTGTCCGGCGACGCGATCCGCACCATCCGGCTGCTGCGCGCCCACTGACCTCAGGCGCCGTCGCCGGCGGCGCGGGGGCTGCCATCTGCAGATCATCATGCCGGTCCGGTCATCTCCGGACCGGCATTGGCATGTCGATGGTCCTTTTTTTGCCGTGCCGCTGGCGAGGTGCCAGGGGTGCGCGATTGGGGGCCTTCGCAGCCCCTCCGGCAGCGGGCAGCGGTTTGGTTTTGGGGACCGCCATGGGACTGGCATTGGCGATCGTGTCAGGAAGCGGAGTGCAGCGCTGAGTAACAAAAAGGGCGCCGACCGCCCGTCACGGGCCTGTCGGCGCCGAGGCCAAGGCTGCCCCTGCGGCAGCCTCCGGAACCTGTCCCATGGTCATTCGGCGGCGGTGCGCTCCTTGATCTCGCTCCAGGCAGAGCGGAGGGAGGCGATGAACGAGATCGCCTTCTCTAGGCCCTGCGGGTCCTCCGCCTCGCGCGTGAAGGCCCCCACGACCTGCACGCGGCAGTATTCATAGACGCGGAACAGGGCCGGGGCGATTTCCCCGCCGCGTTCGAAATCCAGGCTGTTCTGCAGCAGGTACAGCGCTGCCAGCGCCCGCGTCATCGGCCCCGAAGGCATCGCGGCGCCATTCTGGGCCGCGACCCGCAGCGCCTCCATCGAGGATTGCAGCTCAGTCAGGGTCAGGCCGATGATGGCGTGGGGATCCTCGGGCGCAACCACTCCTGCCTGCGCGGCGCGGCTGTAGGATTGGCGGGCTAGATCAAGCGTCATCGGTGCCTCGGGATATGTCTGTTGGACCTGCCTGAGTTAACGGCCGCCCGGGCCGGAATGTTATCTAGACCAGCCCCATATCGCGCGCGATGACCACGGCCTGCGTCCGGTTCTGCACGTTGAACTTGCGATAGATCGAGGTGACATGCATCTTGACCGTCGGCTCGGCCAGCTGCAGTTCCTTGGCGATCTCCTTGTTGGGCTTGCCCTCGGCCAGGAAGACCAGGACCTCCATCTCCTTGTCGCTCAACTGGCCGTTCTTGACGACGCGGCTCGGCTCGGCCTGAAGACGCATCAGCTCCATCGGCAGATAGCGCTCGCCGCAATGGATGAAGCGGATCGCATTGGCCAGGCTGCGGGCGGGGGTAGTCTTCAGCACGATACCGGCGGCGCCGGTCTTCATGATCTCCTCCTGCATGCGCGGGGTGGGCGTGCCTGTGATGATCGCCACGGGCTTGGTGTCGTTCAGGCGGATGGCGCGCCGCAGGCCGGCCACGCCGTTCATGCCCGGCATGTTCAGGTCCAGCAGGACCACGTCAAAGGGTCCCTCCTGCTGGATCAGGTCGGCGGCCTCGTCAAAGCTTTCGGCGGTGGTGACGGTCATGCCCCCCAGTTCCGACAGGAACATCGAGAACATTTCCAGGATCATCCGGTGGTCATCTGCCAGAAGAACACTGATCTGTGGCTGGGGGGCAGTATGCTGCACGTTCATTGGAACCATCCGTTCTGTGTTATGGAGCTTCCGGCTGCCTCGAGGCGCTGCAAGTCCGTCATGAATGCAGCATTTCGGTTTTTCCGTCTCTCAGTCAATCAAGCCAAGGCTTTTGAGCACGGCGATCCTCCGATTACCTCCGGCGCCGACCATTTGGGATCAAGGGATATACTTACGGAGATCTAAGATAGGTTTAAAAGCGGCGTGGAAGCTGCGGCTATTGTCTTAGAATTTTAATCATTCGCCACAGTCGGCGCGCGACGCGAAATCTGGCGGCCGCAGAGGTTCAGGCGCTGCAGGCCCCCGACCAGGCGGGTGAGGCCGCGACGACAGGTCCGGCCGCTCCAGTGATCGGGCGCGACATGCCGCGCCATCCGGGGGCCGACCTGCCAGTAAAACCAGATGAACCAGCGCCCTGCGCGGTAACGCCGCAGGTGCAGGTCCCGAAACGCGCGCAACGCAACGACATCGGGATGCAGCCGGTCCCCGAAGGCCGCGGTCGCCACGAAGCAGGAGGAACTGGCCGGGTCACTGTCGTCGTCCTGCTCCTGCTGATCATCCTGCGGGTTTTCCCGGTCGTCAGGTTCGTCCCGGTCAGGTTCGTCGGTATCGGGATCGGCGATATTATCATCCGGTTCCGGATTTTCCGCCGAAAGGTCCGCGATATAATCCGCAAAGGATCTCCATTGCGGATTGCCATTTTCACCGCCTGCAATATCGCGGAAGAAATCATAAGAGGCGACAAGCTGATCCTTATTCAGCGGCGACAGGAAATCATCGGCAATATCGGCGGCTTCGTGATCGGGACGGAAATCGAAGGTCATCTGAGAAATTCGGTCCTTCAACGCCGCCCCTTCGATGATCGAGACCGACCCCCGGCCATGGATGTCGATGATCAGGTCGCCGTCTTCCTCCCGCGTGGCGGCTTCCAGTTCGGCCGCGTCCCTGAAGGCGCCGCCGAAGCCCAGCTGATCGCCGGCCTTCAGGTCGGTGATCACGACGTCACGCTCGCCATTCGTCAGGATAAAGCTGGAGCCGCGCCCCGCATCGACCAGCACCGGATCGCCCGGGGCGTGCCCGCCGATCAGCATCAGGTTCATGCCGGGGCCGCCGTCGATCGTGTCACTGCCGCGGTCCGAGATGAAGATGTCCGCGCTGCCGCCCCCGACCATCAGGTCGTCGCCCGCGCCCGCGATCAGCACGTTGTAGCCCGCCATGCCCATCAGCGTGTCGTTGCCGACATGGCCCATCAGCAGGTCGTTGCCGCGGCCGCCCTTGATGTGGTCGTCCACCATGCCCGTGCGGTCGTCGGTGACGTTATGGGCGCCCTCGATGACCAGGTCGCGGCCCCGGTCGCTGATGGTGATGACGGCGAGTTCGTTGGACTTGACCACAAAGGTGCCGCGCAGGTCGGCGCCGCTGATCACCTTCATGTCGCCCCGCGCATCGACGATCTCGTCCGCCGAGCGCAGCTGCATCGTGGATTCGTCGTACCAGGGGGTATGCGGGGAATCCGCTGCGACCAGGTGACGGATCGTGACATGCTTGCCCGGTGCGATGTCGTCCAGGCGGATGGCGCCGTCCTTGTCGCTCAGGTTGCCCATGAAGACCATGCGCTGCGTGTCGGACTGAAACCCCGTCACGGAAAACTGGCCCTTGATCCCCAGCCCCTGGAGGGCGGCCCGGTCGTCGATGACCCGCATGCCGACCAGTCCTGCCGAGGCGATGTCGTAGATCTGCCCAAGGGGCGTCGCCTTGGCGGCGATGCTGCCCCCGTCGCTTTCGGCCGGGGGAAACTTGGCATCGTACATCTTGGTGGTCAGCCACTTGTAGGCGCCGCCCCAGTGGTCGATCCGGTCCACCCCCGCCCCGACATGGCGCGACAGTTCCTCGATCCAGATCGTCGCCTGGTTGACGCCGTAGAGGGGCTGGTCCCCCGCATGGATGCCGATGTTGAATTCCGACAGCGAGACGTCCAGGTGCGGGCGAAAGCCCGGCATCTGCTGCATCGCCTCGACCGGTTTCAGCGCGCCCTCCATCTGCAGGTCGAAGGCCTTGTAGGGATCGGGATAGGCGTGCTGATAGATGATGTCGACGTGACCCCGGTTCTCCATCGAGATCTGTTCGGCAATCTCCTGGCTTTCGCGTGCGCCGCTTGGCCGCCAGGCCGCACCGGCCTGAATTCCGATATCCGGCTTGTCCCAATCATTTCCCAAGTGGCCTTGAATGCGGTCGCCCAGGGCGGAAAGTCGGGGGATCTGGAAATTCGCAATACGTCCATAATCGGAAGCGCTGATTTCGGCCCAGTATTCGTTGCCGATTTCAAAGGCGGATATCTTGACGCCGGGATTCTCGATTATGGCCTTTTCGGTTTGGGAGAGATATCTGTTGAACCCGGCGCTATCGAATGTTTTCAGCGCAGGATCGTAAAACTGGAATGTGGGAATGACGATCGACAGCGACGCGCCATTATCCGCCGCGACATGCAGGGCCTCCCGCAGGGTCATCGCGTAATTCTCGCTGCCCGGCTCCATCGGGGCGCCGAAGATGCGCGCCAAACCACCGTTTTCCCATGTTTGTTCCTCGGTCACGCCTCCGCCCGGATAGCGGAAGTTCGAGAACCTGACCTCGGAGGCCTGGGCGCTGAAGGGGCTGTCCGGCTTGGCAGAATCATTCGTCAAGACGATATTCATGCCAAAATGTTCAGAAGTTATCACGCCCATCGTTTCATGCCTTGGCTTGTGGGCGTGAAAGGCGACTTTCCCTAAAGCGCCTGCGCAGGATGCTGCTTGTTTTAGCCCAACGGTTACTGCCGATATTCATCTGCAAGTTGTCAGAATGGGGCTGAAATTCCAGCGGGCGTCCGCCTAGTTTAACCACGTCCACATTCCCATTATAGGCATCCGTAAGGATGGACATAATCCGGGAGGGTTAATGTGATCCTTACATTCCGGTTATGGGCGTAAGCCAAAGCAGAGGATTTTAAGTTCTTATCTGCAAGCAGCCCCGGGAACGGCGGCCGACTCGCGGGGCATCGTGCCGACAGCATCTGGGCCATCCGGGGCTGCAGGTCGCGGCTGCGGGGATTTTTCCCGGAACAGACAGCGGATTGGCCGGTTCACTCGGGGTCAACCACGCAAAGGACACGCCATGCAGCATTCAGCAGCCATGCCCGGGCGACCCCGGGCCATCCCCGCCATGACCCGTCCGGCCCCCGCCGGGCGAAAGGGGGGCGCATGACAGAACCGATGCTGTTCGACAGCTGGGCGGGATTGTTCCGTGTTCTGGTGGTCGGGGTGGCGGCCTATGCGGCCCTGATCTTCATGCTGCGCGCCTCGGGCAAGCGGACGCTGAGCAAGATGAACGCCTTTGACCTGATCGTTACGGTGGCCTTGGGCTCGACCCTGGCGACGGTTCTGCTGAGTGCGACGGTGCCGCTGGCTGAGGGATTGTTGGGCCTGGCGCTGCTGGTCTACCTGCAATACGCCATTACCTGGCTGTCGGTGCGGTCTGCCCGCTTTCGCGACCTGATCAAGGGAGAGCCGTCGCTGCTGGTCCATGACGGGCAGTATCTGGACGGGGCGATGCGCCGGCAGCGGGTGACGCGCGAAGAGGTGGGCGCGGCTCTGCGCGAAAGCGGCCGGCAGGATCTGGAGGACGTCGCCTCGGTCGTGCTTGAGACCGACGGCTCGATGACGGTGATCGGGCGCTGAGCTTCAGTGAAAGTCGCGGCTTGGAAACAGCCGCCCGGCCTGGTCGCGCGGATGGCGTGCGCCGCCCCGGATGCTGCCGCCGGCGGGGCGGCGCGTCTCGTCGGCGCGGCCGTCATTGGCGTCGATCATCCGCGGGCGACCAAGGGTCGTCAGCAGGGGTGACAGGTCCTCGATGCTTTCCGCGATCAGGTGGATCACCTGGCCATCGCGCTGGATGCGGCCCGTGACGCGCAGCAGGCGGCCGGTCACGACGGCCTTGCGGAAGGTTTCGTAGATCGCCTTCCAGACCACCACATTGGCCACGCCGGTTTCATCCTCCAGCGTCAGGAAGATCACCCCCGAGGCCGTGCCGGGCCGTTGCCGGGTGATGACCAGGCCGGTGATCGTGCGACGGCCCAGAACGCCGGGAAGGCGGTCGTTGGGTAGGCTTTCGGGCAGGTCGGGCCGCAGCAGTTCCACCGGATGCGCCCGCAGCGACAGGCGCAGCGACAGGTAATCCTCGACCACCTCCTGGCTGAGGGTCATGCGGGGCAGGATGACCGGCGGCTCCACGATCCCCTCGCCCTCGGGACCAAAAAGGGGCAGGGGTTTCGGCTGGAGCAGCGCGCGCGCGGCCCAGAGCGCGTCGCGCCGCGTCAGGCCAAGCGCGGCAAAGGCATCGCCTTCGGCCAGCCGTTCCAGCGTGGCCGGGGGCACGCCCGCGCGGCGCCACAGGCTTTCGACGTCGGGATAGCCGTTCCCGCGCGCCGCCACGATCCAGGTGGCGTCCTCGGCCCGCAGGCCCTTGATCTGGCGCAGGCCAAGGCGGATCGCCAGCTGGCCGTCGCTGCGTGGTTCCAGCGTGCAGTCCCATTCGGAATGGTTGACCGAGACGGCGCGGATCTCGACCCCGTGGTCGCGGGCGTCGCGGACCAGCTGCGCGGGGGCGTAAAAGCCCATCGGCTGGCTGTTCAGCAGCGCGCAGGTGAAGATCGCCGGATGGTGGCATTTCAGCCAGGCCGAAACATAGACCAGCCGCGCAAAGCTGGCCGCGTGGCTTTCCGGAAAACCGTAGCTGCCGAACCCCTCGATCTGGGCAAAGCAGCGTTCGGCGAAATCCGCGTCATAGCCGCGCGCCAGCATTCCCGACACGAAGCGTTCCCGAAAGGTGCCGATGGTGCCCATGCGCTTGAAGGTGGACAGCGATCGCCGCAGCCGGTCGGCCTCGGCCGGGGTAAAGCCCGCAGCCACGACCGCGATCTGCATGGCCTGTTCCTGGAACAGCGGCACGCCATAGGTGCGGTCCAATACCTCCATCAGCGCCGGCCCCAGGTCCTGGATGGGTTCGCGCCCCTGGCGGCGGTTGATGAAGGGATGGACCATCCCGCCCTGGATCGGGCCGGGGCGGACGATGGCCACCTCGCAGACGAGGTCATAGAACTTGCGCGGCCGCATCCGGGGCAGAAAGTTCAGCTGCGCCCGGCTTTCGACCTGGAACACCCCCACCGCATCGGCGCGGCACAGCATGTCATAGACGACCGGGTCCTCGGGCGGGACATTGGCCAGGGTCAGGCGCTGGCCGCGATGGTCGGCCAGCATCGCGAACCCCTTGCGGATCGCGGTCAGCATGCCAAGCGCCAGGATGTCGACCTTGAGCAGGCCAAGCGCGTCGATGTCGTCCTTGTCCCATTCGATGACGGTGCGGTCCTCCATCGCGGCATTCTCGATCGGGCACAGCTCGTCCAGGCGGCCATCGGTGATGACGAAGCCGCCGACATGCTGGGACAGGTGGCGCGGAAAGCCGATGATCTGGCCGATCAGCCAGGCGGTCATGTGCAGCCGCTGGTCGCGCGGATCCAGACCCGCCTCGCGCATCCGGTCCTCGTCCGGCGCGGTCGAGGAAAAACCCCAGATCTGCCCGGTCAGGCGCGCGATCACGTCCTGCGACAGGCCCATGACCTTGCCCACCTCGCGGATGGCGGCGCGGGTGCGGAAATGGATCACCGTCGCGGTCAGCCCGGCGCGGTGGCGGCCATAGCGGTCATAGATCCACTGGATCACCTCCTCGCGCCGTTCATGTTCGAAATCGACGTCGATGTCGGGCGGCTCTCCGCGTTCCTTGCTGATGAAGCGCTCAAAGATCAGGGTGATGGATTCGGGCGGCACCTCGGTGATGCCCAGAAGGTAGCAGACGACGGAATTCGCCGCCGAGCCGCGCCCCTGGCAGAGGATCCCCTGGCTGCGGGCAAAGGCCACGATGTCATGGACGGTCAGGAAATAGGGCGCATAGCCCAGATCGCCGATCATCCGCAGTTCCTTGTCGATGCCGCCTTGCACCTTTTGCGGCGCGCCGCGCGGATAGCGGCGGGCCAGCCCCTCGCGGGTCAACCGCTCCAGCCGCTCCTGCGCGGTTTCGGTGGGACTGTCCTCGGACGGATAGCGATAGCGCAGGTCGTCCAGCCGAAAGGCGCAGCGGCCGGCGATCTCGACGCTGCGCCTGAGGGCGGCGGGATAGCGGTGGAACATCCGGGCCATGTCGCGTGCGGGCTTCAGGCGGCGTTCGGCATTGGGCAGGCGGTGGCGGCCGATGTCGTCGATGCGCAGCCCAAGGCGCAGGCAGGTCAGCACATCGGCCACGGGACGGCGAAAGGCGCGGTGCATCAGCACGTCGCCCACCGCCACCAGCGGCAGCCCCGTCACCTGGGAGATCTGCGCCAGCCGGTCCAGCCGCCCCTGGTCACGCCCGTCATAGCGCGGCGCCGCGCCTAAGAAGGCCCGGCCGGGACAGAGCCGCGACAGCCGCAGCAGGTGGTCGCGCGCACGCGCCATGTCAGGGGCGGGTCCGGCGGGATCGGGCAGCGGGTCGGGGGGCAGGGCGATCAGGATCATCCCCTCGGCCCAAGCCTCCAGGTCCTCCAAGGTCAGGTGGCATTCGCCCTTGGGGGCCCGCGTCTTGCCCAGGGACAGAAGCCGCGTCAGCCGCGACCAGGCCCCAAGGTCGGTGGGCAGGGCCAGCCATTCGACCGGGCTGTCGGTCAGGACCAGCCGGCTGCCGGCGATCAGGCGGGGCAGGGGGGCGTCCTGCGGGGCCGGGGCGGCGGTGGGCGTGCCGCGCGTCAGCCGGCTGGAATGGTCCGTCACCTGCTGCGAGCGGATCAGGGGACCATCCTGCGCAGCCTGCCGGTCGGCCAGGGCCTCGGCCCGCAGGCGGGTCAGTTCCTTCAGCGCCGAAAAGGCCCGCACCACCCCCGCGACCGAGTTTCGGTCGGTGATGGCGATGGCCTCCAGCCCCAGTTCGGCGGCGCGGGTGACCATCTCTTCGGGATGCGAGGCGCCGGTCAGGAAGGTGAAATTGGTGGTGACGCAGAGTTCGGCATAGCGTTCGGCCAATGCGGGAGGCGGTGCGGCGGGCGGAGCCTGCAGGTCTTGCCCCGGAGAGTTGCGGCCCAGATGGAAAGGGCGGTCAGGCGCGCTCATGCATATTCCCCCGCGATGTGCCAGGCGGGCGCCTGCGGGGTGTGGAACAGCCACAGGCGCGGGCCCTGCCGCGTCTCGACCTGCCAATAGTCACGCATGCCGCTGCGCCAGTCCGGATCGTCCAGCCACCATTCCGGCGCGATCCGCTCGGGTCCCGAGGCGCGCAGGGTGGTCAGCACGCGGCCCGACCAGCCGAAGCTGCCGGGCGGGGTGCCGCTGCGGGCCTGGGCCTGCAGCGGTTCGGGTCCGCCCAGCAGCAGCGGGCGCAGCGAGGGGGCGGGCCAGTCGCCCGGCCGACTGAAGGCCGCGGGCGCCAGCAGAAAGCCGCGTTCCGGCACCAGGCTGTCGGTCGGCAGCGGGCGCAGGATCGCGTCAAAACCCAGGCGGTTGCCAAGCCGCGACAGAAGGTCGGCCAGCGCATCCTGGTGCCGTTCCTGCGCGGTCAGGGCGATCTGGGCAGGGGCCTGCGCCTCGGTCAGGGGCGCGGTCAGGCGCAGCGCGTCGATGCCGAAGCCCGCGTCGATCTGCGACAGCGCCGGGGCGAACAGGGGGGCGATGCGGGCCGGGTCGCGCATGGGGCGGGCCAGGCCGATCTCGGCCATGGCGGTGGCGCGATCGACGCGGCGCAGTTCCAGCCGCAGGCGGCGGGCGCCGCGATGATGGGCAGCCAACCGCGCGCACAGGCGTTCCAGCAGCCGCTCCAGCGCGGCCGCGACATCCGACTGCAGGCCGATCGGTTCGGGCAGGGTGATGCGGGTGCCAAAGAACGGGGTTTCGGTTTCGGCGTCCAGCGGTTCGGGCTGATGACCCAGAAGCTGGTCCAGACGCATCAGCAGCCCCTGGCCAAAGCGCCGCGCCAGGGGCGCGCGGGGCTGGGCGATCAGGTCGCCAATGCGGCAAAGGCCGGCGCGGGCCAACGCCTCGGCCGTGTTGTGGTCGACCCTGAGGGCCGCGACCGGCAGGGCCGTCAGTCGGGTCGAGACCTGCCCGGGGGGCAGGATGCCGCCGCCGTGACGCGCCATCGCATGGGCCGCGCCGCGCGTGTCGGCAATGGCGCTGATCCCGTCCAGCCGGGCGCGCAGCAGGCGGTCCTGCAGATCCTGGCACAGCGCCTCTTCGCCGCCGAACAGATGCGCCACCCCGGTGATATCGGCCGCCAGCCCCGCGCTGCCGTCCCGCGCCACCAGCGGTGAATAGCGCATCGCCCACCGGCGCAGGCCGGACAGGGCCCCCATCTCGGCCATCAGGTCGGCGGGGCGGGTGGTCAGGTCGGGGCAGATCGCGCGCGCATCGGCCAGCGGCATGCCCCGCGACAGGCCCTGCGCCTCGGCCAGCGGGTCGAGGCAGTGCAGGTGATCGGAATTGCCCCGGCGCAAGGTCAGCGCAAAGGGCTCCTGGGCCGGGCTTTGCCGCAGGCTGGCCTGGCTGGCCAGCCTGGGAAACCAGATGCAAAGCAAGCGCCGCGCCATTCCAACCGTTCTGCCATCCTGATGTTCACGTTACGTTCTTATCCCCGATTTGAGGGATCAAGTCGAGTCCGCAACGGCCGTCCATCCGGACAGGTGGTTCCTTTTGGGTATTTCAGGGAGGAGGTTGGCAGCGCCAGACCATGCATTTCCAATGGATCCAGGCCACAGCGGAAAGGACCAGAGGGACCGGGAACGTGCCCGGTCTATGCACAGGCCGGTCGCGGCCTTACGACACCGCGGTCACCGGGCCCTCGTGCTGATGCAGCGGCAGCATGGCGCGGCTGGCCATGGGGCCCAAGGCGCAGTCAAAGACAATGTCGGACCCCAGGCCAAAGAACCGGGTTTCCGGGCGCAGCGCGTCGGACAGGTGCTGGATGGGCGCGCGGCTGGTCAGGCCCTGCGGTCCCGCGCCGATGATCAGCGGCGCCACCGAGACCTGCAGCCGATCCAGCAGCCGGGCCTCCAGGAACCCGGCAATGGTCAGGCCGCCGCCCTCGATCAGCAACGATCCCAAGCCTATGTCCCGCAGGCCCTCCAGGATGCGCGCGGGGTCCATCCGCCCCTCGTGCATCGGCAGGTGCAGGATCTCGACCCCTGACGGACGGGGACGCCCGACACCCTGGACGACGATGCGGCGCGTATCGCCGGCGGCCAGCACGGTGGCCTCGTCCGGCAGGCGGCCGCGCGGGTCGATGACGATGCGGGCCGGGTTTGGGCCGCTGCACAGGCGGACGGTCAGGCGGGGATGGTCGTGCAGCGCGGTCCGCACGCCGATCACCACGCCGTCCACCAACGCCCGCAGCCGGTGCAGATGCGCCAGCCCGTCCGGTCCCGAGACGTCGCGCGCATCGCCCGAGGCCGTGGCCACCCGCCCGTCCAGCGACTGGCCGATCTGCGCCACCGTCACCGGACCCAGATCGCGCCGCGCGACGGGACCGTAAAGATCCAGCGCCGCCCGTTCGGCCTCCGTGAAACGGCCACAGCAGGCGCAGGCCTGTCCGCTGCGGACCGACAGGATGCGGTCCCAGACCCGCGGTGTGACATCGACGCCGTGCATGGTTGGTCCTCTCCTCGTTCAGGTCGCGGCGGGCGGCAGCGCCAGCAGGTCAAGATGGCCGATCCGGCAATGGCTTCGGGGCGCCATCTCCCTGCGGGCGATGCCCCAGTCGGCGGCCATCGGGGCGCCTGCCTCCTCCGCAGCCCCGGCAATGCCTGCAATCAGGGCACGGTGCAGCGCCGCCTGGTCCGGGCCGATGCGCCAGGGGCTGGGCGCCGCGGTAACCGCGAACCCCGCATTGCGGAAGACGGCCAGCGCCTCGGACCCGGCCTCGGGGCCAAGCGCGGGTCCCAGCCCCTTGTCGCGACGCTGGTGGTCGTTGAAGGCGCGGGTGACCGGGGCATCCTCCGGCAGGGGCGGGTCCCAGGTCATTTCCCCGTCATAGGAGAGCGCCGCATAGAAGGGCAGGCCTACGTGGGACAGGCGCCGCGCCAGGCCGGCGATCCAGTCCGCCGGCATCAGGTCCAGAAGCGCCGAGGCCGTCACCAGCGTCACCCCCTCCAGCGGCAGCGCCTCCAGGTCGCGCAGGTCCAGCCCATGGGACGTGCTGCGCCCCGGCGCCTCGGTCCGGGCGATCTCCAGAAGCGTGGGGTCGTTGTCGACCAGATGCCAGTGGGCGTGATCCGGCAGATGCGGCCCCAGCGCCCGCAGCGTGGATCCGGTGCCGCAGCCCAGGTCCAGGATCACCGGGTCCGGCCCGGCCGCCCGCGCCGCCCGCGCCAGCAGCCCGCCGTCGCGGGCCGCCCCGTCCGCCGGTTCGCGCAAGGCCAGCCACTCGGCCGAAAATCCCATGCCTAGAGGTCCCCTTCGAACCAGGCGCGGGCCATGTGGCTTTCATGCAGCGTGATCCGCAGCTTCTTTACCCGGCCGCCATCCTTCAGTCCGCCCGCGCGCACCGTCGCGGCCATCTGGTCGAAGATATGCTTGCACAGGAATTCGGTCGTGGTGAACTTGCCGGCGAATTCCGGGATCTCGTCCAGGTTCTTGTAGCGCAGCGGCGCAAGCGTCGCGGCCAGCGCCTCGGTCGCAAGCCCGATATCAACCACCAGGCTCTCATCATCCATGACCGGGGCAAAGAAGGCCGCGTCGACGGTGAAGGTCGCGCCGTGCATTCCCTGCGCGGGCCCGAAGGTCGGCGAGGGGAAGGAATGGGCGATCATGATGTGGTCTCGGACTTCGACGGCGAACATTGGGGCTCCTTGAGGTGGGCTTTCGGTCAGTATCGGATGCGGTGGCACAGGGTGTCCGGGTCCCCCAGGATCCGGGGGTAGGCGTCCGGAAGATCGCCAAAGGCGGTTTCCCCCGAGATCAGGACATCAAGCCCCGGATCGGCCAGCAGGTCCAGTGCCTTGGTCAGCCGGCGGCGATAGGTCCAGCGCGCCGCACGGTCCGGCGGCAGCGCCCCCACCTGCGAACTGACGATGCGCAGCCGGCGGCTGTGGAAGGCGCCGCCCAGGGGCAGGGCGACGGAGGAGGTGCCGTGCCAGCTGGCCTCGGTCACGGTGGCCTGGGGGCCGGCAATGCGCAGCGCCAGGACCAGGCCGTCCTGGGTCGCGCTGGCGTGGATGACCGCATCCTGATCACCGGGCGCCGCGTCGGGCGCGCAAAAGCTGCAGCCGAGCGCCTGCGCCTGCGGGCGCCGCCCCGGCTGCGGGTCCACCACCGTCACCTCCGCCCCCGGCAGGCGCGCGGCCAGGAAGGCGACCAGCAGGCCCACCAGCCCGCCGCCCACTACCGTGATGCGGTCACCCGCTCCCGCGCCGCTGTCCCACAGGATGTTCAGCGCGGTCTCCATGTTCGCGGCCAGCACCGCCCGTTCGGGCGGCAGCCCCTTGGGCAGCGGGATCAGCGCCTCGGCCGGCAGGCGGAATTCGGTCTGGTGGGGGTGCAGCGCAAAGACCGCCCGTCCGGCCAGTTCCCCCTCCTGCACCTCTCCGACCGCCGCATAGCCGTACTTGACCGGAAAGGGGAAATCCCCCTCCTGAAAGGGCGCGCGCATCCGCTGGTATTCGCTGGCAGGCACCCGGCCCGCCAGGACCAGCCGTTCGGTCCCCCGGCTGATGCCGCTGAAGAGGGTGCGGACGCGCAGGCCGTCGCCCATGCGGCCGCGGCGGATCTGCGCCTGGTCCGGGGCCATGCACCAGAGGGCCGGTGCGCTCATGCTTGCCCGCGTCTGGAGCAGTCGGGGCTGCCGGCGCCCGCGCGCGTCTTTCGACCGCTCATCCTGCCGAATGCCCATGGGACCCGCACGTCGCCCGCCATATCGGATAAGGGAAAGACACGCATGGATCACCTTTTGCCCGAAGCTCATTGATAAATCAGCCTGACCACCCGACAGGCGACTGGCAAGGTTGCAGCCTGCGGTCCGACGTGACCGATTGTCGCGGAAGTTCGCGGACTTCGTCAACAGCCGGCCCAAAGGGCCGATGGACGGCCGGGGCCGGGCCGCCCTAGGATGGCCATAGGACGGCTTTGGGGGGATCATGCGGATACGGGTGTTTCGGGGACTGATCCGGTCGCTGGCGATCTATTACAACCCGCGGCGCATCCGGCAGCTGCGCCGGTTCTATCGCGAACTTATGCAGCCCGGTGCGCTGGCCTTCGACATCGGTGCCCATGTCGGCAACCGCGCCCGCGCGATGCGGGCCGCCGGCGCGCGCGTGGTGGCCTGCGAGCCGCAGGAGCCCTTTGCCACCTTCCTGCGCCGCAGCCTGCCGCGCGACATCGTGCTGGTGGAAAAGGCCGTCGGCCCGGCCGAGAGGATGGCGCAGATGGATGTGTCCTCGCTGCATCCTACCGTGTCGTCGGTCAGCCGCGACTTTGCGGCCCAGGCCGCGCAGGCGCCGGGTTTTGGCCACGTGCGCTGGGACCGGCGGCAGCAGGTGCGGATGACCACGCTGGACCGGCTGATCGCGCAGCACGGGCTGCCCGATTTCGTCAAGATCGATGTCGAGGGCTTCGAGGCGGACGTGCTGGCGGGCCTCAGCCAGCCGCTGCCGCTGCTGTCGGTGGAATACCTGCCCGCGTTCCGCGACCGGACCCTGGCGGTGCTGGACCTGCTGGCGGCGCTGGGCGACTATCGCTTCAACGCGGTCGCGGGCGAGGCGACAGAGTTTCTGTGGCCCGACTGGCGCGACGCCGGGGCCGTGCGGAACTGGCTGGCCGGGCTGCCGGCGGATGGAGGGTCGGGGGACCTTTACGCGCGCCTGGGCTGATCCGCCTGCCGCAGCCGGGCGGCAAAGGCGTCGAACAGGGCAGGCGGGGCGGCCAGGACGGTGCCACTGTCCTCGGGGCGCTCCTCGGGGGTCCAGCCCTCGACCCGGCAGCCGGCCTCGCGCAGCAGGACCAGGCCCGCCGCGATGTCCCAGGGGCGCAGACGCCGCTCCCAGAAGCCATCGAGGCGCCCGGCCGCGACATAGGCCAGGTCCAGCGCCGCCGCCCCCATCCGCCGCACCCCGGCCGAACCGGGCAGGACGCGCGTCAGGTCCGCGGCATGGTCGGGGATATGGGGCATGTCGCCAAAGGGCAGCCCGGTCCCGAACAGCGCGGCATCAAAGCCGGGCGGCGGGGCGGGATGGACCGGGCGCTCATTCAGCCGCAGCCCCAGCCCCTGCGCCGCGGCGAAGGTCTCGTCCTTCAGCGGATCATGGACCACCCCCAGGACCAGCCGGCCATCGACCTCCAGCGCAACCGAGACCGCCCAATGCGCGATGCCGCGCAGGAAGTTCGTCGTGCCGTCCAGCGGATCCACGATCCAGCGGCGCTTGCCCTCCCGCGGGGCGGTTTCCTCGCCCAGCCAGCCATCGCCGGCGGCCAGCAGGTGGCGGCGCAGCAGGGCCTCGGCCTCGTGATCGGCCTGGGACACGAAATCCCCCGCGGCCTTGGCATCGATCACCAGCCGGTCCCGTGCCTGCCAGTGATCGCGCAGCAGCGCCCCCGCGGCATGGGCGGCCCGGATGGCCAGGTGCAGATCGGGATGCAGGTCATCGGGCATGGGTGGGCTCCTGTTCGGCGTGGCGGGTCAGCATCTCAAGCACCACGCCAAGCGAGGCCGCCATATGGGCGCGCATCAGCGCCGCGGCCTGCGTCCCGTCCTGGGCCAGGACCGCCTGCACGATGGCGCGATGTTCGGCCCGCGAACTGTCCATGCGGTCCGGCTGCGCCTCGAACTGGGCGCTGCGCCAGGGCATGCTGCGGCGGTTGAGGTCGTCCAGCATCCCCGACAGCACCACGTTCTGGCCGCCGCTCCGCAGGGCATCGTGAAAGCGGCGGTTCACGGCGGCATAATCGGCCTCCGGATCCTCGCCCTCGGCCAAGATCGCCTCCAGCGCCGCGCGCTCGATCGGGGTCATGCGATGGGCGGCCAGGCTGGCGCAGAGCGCCTCCAGCTCTCCGAGTGCCTCGAAAAGGTCGCGCAGCACCTCGGGGCTCATCCGGCGGACCAGGAATGCACGGCGGGGGCCGCGTTCGACCAGCCCCTCGGTCGCCAGGCGGTGCAGCGCCTCGCGGGTGGGGGTGCGGGACACGCCGAAACGCGCCGCCAGCGCAGTCTCCGCCAAGGGATCACCGGGCCGCAACTGGCCCGCCACGATCTGCCGCGACAGGGCGGCGTGGATCTGGTCGGCAGAGCGGGCGACAGTCATCGGCGGTCCTGTGATTGTATTCCGGTGCCACCTATATGTATACAAGACAAGGCGCAGGCGCCACGTGATTCCGCAGCAGGGGACAGGCGATGTCGAAATTCGATTTCCTCTCGGGCCGCCGGCCGTCGACCTATGCGGCACGGGCCATGGTCGCCACCTCGCATCCGCTGGCGACGGCGGCGGGCCTGGCGGTTTTGTCGGAAGGCGGCAATGCCGTCGATGCCGCCATCGCGGCCAGCGCGGTCCAGGCGGTGGTCGATCCCCTGATGACCGGGATCGGCGGCGACTGCTTTGCACTTTATGCGCCGGCGGGCGGTCCGGTCCGGGCACTGAACGGGTCCGGCCGCGCCCCGGCCGCCGCCACCATCGAGGCGCTGCAGGCGGCGGGCCTGACCGATCACATCCCCCAGACCAGCCCGCATGCGGCGACCATCCCTGGCGCCATTTCGGCTTGGTGCCGCCTGCACGCGGACCTGGGCCGCCTGCCGCTGGCGCGGCTGTTCGCGCCGGCCATCGCCTATGCGCGCGACGGCTATCCGGTGACGCCGCGCGTGGCGCAGGACTGGGCCGAGGCGGCACCCGTGGTGGCGGGCGATGCGCATGCCGCCGCGCTGTTCCTGCCCGGCGGCCATCCGCCCGCCGCAGGGACCCGGCACGCGCAGCCCCTGCTGGCCGGCCGTCTTGAGGAGGTCGCGGCCGAGGGGCCGGCGGCTTTCTACCAGGGCCGGACGGCGGCCCGGATGGTGGCGCATCTGAGGGCCTTGGGCGGGCTGCATACGGAACTGGATTTCGCCGAAGCCACGGACGGCGCCGACTGGGTGACGCCGATCAGCGCGACCTATCGCGGTTTTGAGGTTCACGAATGCCCGCCGAACGGGCAGGGGCTGGCGGCGCTGCTGATCCTGAAGATCCTGGAAGGGTTCGACATGGCCGGCCTGTCCCATGCCGACCGCGTGCATGTCGAGGCCGAGGCGACCAAGCTGGCCTATCACCAGCGCGACGCGCTGCTGGGCGATCCGGACCATTGTCCGGGCCTGGCCGAGGCGCTGCTGTCCGACCAGGCAATCACCGCCCTGCGCGCACGCATCGACATGACCCGCGCCATGGCCCCGGTGCTCTGGGACGAGCCGCCGCATCGGGATACGATCTACCTCTGCGTCGTGGACGGGCAGGGGAACGCGATCTCGTTCATCAACTCGATCTTTCACGGCTTCGGGTCGGGGCGGCTGGACCCCGCGACGGGCGTGCTGTTCCAAAGCCGCGGCGCGGCCTTTCGGATGATCCCGGGTCATCCGAACGCCATCGGCCCGCGCAAGCGCCCGATGCACACGATCATTCCCGGCATGGTCACGCAGGCTGGCCGCGTGGTGATGCCCTTTGGCGTCATGGGCGGGCAGTATCAGGCCACGGGCCACGCGGTCTTCCTGTCGGCGGTGATCGATCGCGGCCTGACCCTTCAGCAGGCGATGGACGAGCCGCGCAGCTTTGCCACCGACGGCGTGCTGCAGGTCGAGCCGACCATGCCCCCCGATGTCTGCGCCGAGCTGGAACGGCGCGGCCATGTCCTGAAGCGCCTGGTGGGCCCGACGGGTGGCGCGCAGGCGATCCGCATCGACACCCTGACCGGCCTGCTGGAGGGCGGGTCGGACAGCCGCAAGGACGGCATGGCCCTGGGCTGGTAAAGGAGCCGCAAGATGAGCGCATTTCTGAAACGCATCGGGATCGACAGCTATATGCTGATGCTGCTGGCGACCGTGATGCTGGGCCTTGTGCTGCCCGCTCGCGGGATCGCGGCCGAGGGGCTGGGCCATGTCACCTATTGGGCCGTGGCGCTGCTGTTCTTCCTTTACGGGGCCAAGCTGGACCCGGCCTCGGTCAAGGCGGGGATGCTGAACTGGCGGCTGCAGGGGCTGACCTTTGCCGCGACCTATGCGATGTTCCCGCTGCTGGGGATGGGCTTTGCGGCCGTCTTTGGCGGGCTTCTGGGGCCGCAGGTGACGCTGGGGCTGCTGTTCCTGTCGGTGCTGCCCTCGACCGTGCAGAGCTCGATCGCCTTTGTGTCGATCGCGGGCGGCAACGTGCCGGCGGCGATCTGCGCGGCCTCGATGTCTAACCTGATCGGCGTGGTGCTGACCCCCGCGCTGGTCGCGCTGCTGCTGCATGCGGGTGACGGGCAGATCAGCATGGACGCGGTCCTGCGCATCGGCACGCAGATCCTGCTGCCCTTCGTTCTGGGCCAGCTGCTGCGGCCCTGGATCGGCGCCTTTGTCCGCAACCGCCGCAGGCTGACGCTGGTCGTGGACCGGGGCGCGATCCTGCTGATCGTCTATTCCGCCTTCAGCGCGGGCACGGTGTCGGGCCTCTGGGCGGCGATCCCGGCGGCCAGCCTGATCACCCTGATCGCGGTGGTGCTGGTGATGCTGGCCATGGTCTTTGGCCTGATCGCCGGGGCAGGGCGGCTGTTCCGGCTGCCGGGCCCGGACCGGTCGGTCCTGTTCTTCTGCGGCTCGACCAAAAGCCTGGCCTCGGGCCTGCCCATCGCGGCGGCGCTGTTCCCGGCTGCGACGGTGGGGGCGACCGTCCTGCCGGTCCTGGTCTATCACATGGCGCAGCTGTTGATCTGCGCGATGATCGCGCAGCAGGGCGCGCGCCGGAACCGGACGGCGCTGGTCTCCTGATCCGGAGGGCCGCCGGATCGTGATCTTCTGGGGAACCAGCCGCAACCCATCACGTTGCCTTGAACCCAGCACAGGTGGTTCAAGGAGCCCTTCATGGCGCAAAGCCCCGCAGCCAGGTTGACCGTCAATGGCCAATCTCAAGATTATTCCGGAGACCCGCGGCGCAGCCTGCTGGATTTCCTGCGCCTCGACTTGGGGCTGACCGGCACCAAGAAGGGCTGCGATCACGGACAATGCGGGGCCTGCACCGTCATCGTGAACGGCAGGCGCATCAATTCCTGCCTCAGCCTGGCGGTCATGCATGACGGCGACGAGGTGACCACCATCGAGGGGATCGGGTCGCCCGAGGCCCTGTCGGCGCTGCAGCGCGCCTTTGTCGCCCATGACGGGTTCCAGTGCGGCTATTGCACCCCGGGTCAGATCTGTTCGGCCACCGCCATGCTGGAAGAACTGCGTTCGGGCTGGCCCAGTGTCGTCACCGACGAACTGGCCGGGCTGCCCCGGCTGGAGAATGACGAGATCCGGGAAAGGATGAGCGGCAACATCTGCCGCTGCGGCGCCTATGACAACATCGTCGCGGCCATCCGCGAGGTGATCGAGACCGGGGCCGCGCGATGAGGGCCTTTTCCTATGCGCGTGCGCAGTCGCTGCAGGATGCGGTCGGCCATTCCGGCTGCCTGATCGCGGGCGGCACCAATCTTCTGGACCTGATGAAGCTGGAGGTCGAGACGCCCGAGGCGCTGCTGGACGTGACCCGCATCGGGCTGGACCGCATCGAGCCGCAGGGCGAGGGGCTGCGCATCGGCGCGCTGGTCAGCAATTCGGACTGCGCCGCCGATGATCGGGTCCGTCAGGACTGGTCGGTGCTGTCGCGGGCGATCCTGTCGGGCGCCAGCCCGCAATTGCGCAACAAGGCAACGACCGGCGGCAATCTGTGCCAGCGGACCCGCTGCCCCTATTTCATGGACAACCATTCGCCCTGCAACAAGCGGCAGCCCGGCTCGGGCTGCGCCGCCATCGGCGGCGCGAACCGCAACCACGCGGTCCTGGGCGCGTCCGAGGCCTGCATCGCCACCTATCCCGGCGACATGGCCGTGGCCCTGGCCGCGCTGGACGCGCAGGTGCAGCTGGAGGGCCCGGGGGGCAGCCGTCAGGTCTCGGCGCGCGATTTCCATCGGCTTCCGGGGGATGATCCGTCGCGCGACAACGTCATGGAGCCGGGCGAGGTCATCACCGGGGTCACCCTGCCGGCGCCGATCCCGGGGCGCCATATCTATCGCAAGGTGCGGGAGCGGTCCTCCTATGCCTTTGCGCTGGTATCGGTGGCGGCGGTGCTGCGGATGGACCAGGGACGGATCGCCCATGCGCAGCTGGCCTTTGGCGGCCTTGCCCACAAGCCCTGGACCGATCCGCGCGTCGAGGAGTTGCTGGTCGGCGAACAGCCCGGTCCCGCCCTTTTCGCCAAGGCGGCCGACTTGCTGCTGGAGAACGCCCAAGGCCAGGGCGGCAATGATTTCAAGATCCCGCTGGCGCGCCGCACCTTGGCCGCCGTGCTGGCCGAAGCGACCGGAGAATAAGCGCATGTCCGTGACCTATGACCGCCCCGACCAGCGCAACCTGCTGGACCAGACCCGCCAGGGCGTGATCGGCCAGCCGCTGGACCGGCCCGAAGGCCCGCTGAAGGTCGCGGGCCAGGCGACCTATGCCGCCGAATATCGCCGCCCCGCCTGTGCGGAGGGGGTTCTGGTCGGCGCGCGGATCAGCAAGGGCCTGGTGACCGGCATCCACCGCGACGCCGTCCTGTCGATGCCCGGCGTGCTGGGCGTCTATTCGACCCACGAGATGCTGCGCCGCGCGGCGCAGGGCGGTGCGGGCGAGGCGCCGATGCAGGATGTCCACCATGTGGATTTTCCCGATCAGCCCGTCGCACTGGTCGTGGCCGAGACATTCGAGCAGGCGACCGCCGCCGCCAAGGCGCTGCGGATCGATTATGACGACCAGTCGGACACGGCGCGGCTGCTGCCGTCCGCCGAGGCCGCGGAACCCGCCAAGGAGCCGGTCGAGGCCGGCGACCTGGAGGCTGCGCTGAAGGAGGCGGCCCATGTGGTCGATGTCACCTATACCACGCCCGGCCATGCCAGCGCGGCGATGGAGCCGCATGCGGCGATCGCCGAATGGGATGGCGGCAAGCTGACCTTGCACGGCAGCCTGCAGATGGTCGCCTTCAACGTCAAGGAACTGGCCGACAGCGTCGGGGTCGATGCGGAAGACGTGCGAATTGTCTCGCCCTATGTGGGCGGCGGGTTCGGCTCCAAGCTGGGCATCTCCCACGAGGCCGTCGCGGCGTCGATCGCCGCCCGCGAACTGGGCCGTCCGGTGCGGGTGGTCATGAGCCGCCAGCAGGTCTTCGAGGCCATCATGCGGCGGTCGGAGACCGAGCAGCGCGTGCGGCTTGGCTGCGACGACCAGGGCCGCCTGACCGCGCTGGCGCATGAGGCGCTGATCTCGAACCTGCCCGAGGAGGAATTCGCCGAGCCGGTGACGCAGGCGACCGAGTTTCTTTATCGCGGCGACAACCGCCGTCTGGCCATCCAGATTTCGCGGATCAACCGGCTGACGGCGGGTTCGGTGCGTGCGCCCGGCGAGGCGGTCGGCATGCAGGTGCTGGAAGCCGCGATGGACGAACTGGCCGTCAAGCTGCACCTGGACCCGGTGGAACTGCGCAAGCGCAACATGCCTGACGTGGTGCCGGGAGAGGGCACGCCCTATTCTTCGCGCCGGCTGGTCGAGGCGCTGGATGCGGGGGCCCGGTCCTTTGGCTGGAACCAGCGACATCCGCTGCCCTGCCAGCGCCGCGAAGGCGAATGGTGGATCGGCATGGGCATGGCCTCGGCCGCCCGCGTGAACATCCTCAAGCAGGCCGAGGCGAGGGTGACGCTGCGGGCCGACGGGTCGCTGCTGGTCGAAAGCGACCAGACCGACATCGGCACGGGCAGCTATGCCATCCTGGGGCAGATCGCGGCCGAGATGCTGGGCCAGCCGATCGAGCGGACCGAGGTGAGGCTGGGCGACAGCACCTTGCCTTCGGGTGCGGGATCGGGCGGCAGCTGGGGCGCCAGCTCTACCGGGTCGGCGGTCTTCCTGGCCTGCGAGGCGATCCGCGCCGTGCTGGCGCGCAAGATGAATTGCAGTCCCGACGACCTTCTGATGCAGGACGGCAAGATCTGGGCCGAGGGCACCGATCCGCGTCCGGTGACCGAACTGCTGGAGGGCGACCTGGCGCAGGTCGGCCGGATCGAGCCCGGCGAGACGTCTGAAAAGGTCAAGCAGGCGACCTATGGCGCCTTTTTCTGCGAAGTGGCCGTCAATGCCTTTACCGGAGAAACGCGCATGCGCCGGATGACCGGGGCCTTTGGCTTTGGCCGCGTGCTGAACGCCAAGACCGCACGGTCGCAATGCCTGGGCGGCATGGTCTGGGGGATCGGCAGTGCCCTGATGGAGGAGCTGCATTTCGACCATCGCGACGGCCACCTGGTGAACCACGACCTGGCCGAATACCATGTGCCCGTCCACCGCGACATCCCCGAGATGGAGGTGATCCTGCTGGAGGAGCGCGATGCCTATGCCTCTCCCATCCAGGCGAAAGGCGTGGGCGAACTGGGCATCTGCGGCGCGGCGGGCGCGATCTCGAACGCGATCTACAATGCCTGCGGCGTGCGGCTGCGCGACTTTCCCATGACCCCCGACAAGCTGCTGGCGGAACTGCCCGACCCCTTCGCCCGCGTGACCTGACACTTCTGCCGGGCCGCTGGCCCGGCCCGAACGACCGAAAGGTGATCCGATGTCCGAAGACCAGAACCCCGAGGCGATCCGCGAAATCGAAGGATATGACGGCCCGGTCGGCGGATGGGGATCGGCCAAGGGCATCGCGGCCGTGGGCCGCACCGCCCGCAGCACCCCCGGCGCCCTGGAGACGCTGCGCCGTCAGAACAAGCCCGGCGGGATGATGTGCGTGTCCTGTGCCTGGGCCAAGCCGCCGAACCCGCACCCGGCCGAGTTCTGCGAGAACGGGGCCAAGGCGACGCTGTGGGACCTGACGGTTTCCCGCTGCGGGCCCGAGTTCTTTCGCGACCACACGGTCAGCGAATTGGCCACCTGGACCGAGTTCGAGCTGGAGCGCGAGGGTCGCCTGACCCATCCCCTGCGCTATGACGCAGGCAGCGACCGCTATGTCGAGGCGACGTGGGAAGAGGCGTTCGACACGATCGGGGCCGAACTGCGCAAGCTGGACCCCAAGAAGGTGACCTTCTACGCCTCGGGCAAGGCGGCGCTGGAGCCGTCCTTCCTTTACGGGCTTTTTGCCCGGGCCTATGGGCATACCAACCTGCCCGACAGTTCGAACATGTGCCACGAAACGACCTCGGTCGGGCTGAAGAAGGTGATCGGCTCGCCCGTGGGTACCTGTGTGCTGGACGATTTCGACCATTGCGACATGATCATCCATGTCGGCCAAAACCCCGGCACCAACAGCCCGCGCATCCTGCATCCGCTGCAGAAGGCCGTCGAGCGCGGCTGCTGCATCGTGGCGATCAACCCGCTGCGGGAAAAGGGTCTGCTGGAGTTCGCCAACCCGCAAAGCCCCTGGCAGATGACCGTGGGCGCCCCGACCGAGATCGCCGACTGCTACCTGCAGGTCCGGGTCGGCGGTGACATCGCGGCGCTGACCGGCATCGCCAAGCATGTTCTGGCGCTGGAGGAGACCAATGGCGGCGTGCTGGACCATGATTTCCTGCAGACGCATTGCGCCGGGCTGCAGGACTGGATGGACTGGGTCAGCGCCACGCCCTGGGACCGGCTGGAGCAGGTCAGCGGCCTGACCCGGGCCGAGATGGAGCGCATCGGGGCGCATTACGCCAAGGCCAAGGCAGTCATGGGCATCTATGGCATGGGCGTCACTCAGCATGTCCACGGTTCGGACGCGATCGGGGCGCTGGTCAATTTACTGCTGCTGCGGGGAAATATCGGTCGCGAAGGGGCGGGCTGCTCTCCGGTGCGCGGACATTCGAACGTGCAGGGCCAGCGCACCGTCGGCATCACCGAAAAGCCCAAGCTGGTTCCCAATGACAGGCTGCGCAACCTGTTCGGGATCGAGCCGCCGACCGAGGAGGGCTGGAACACCACCACCTTTGTCGAGGCGCTGCTAGAGGGAGAGGCACAGGGCTTTGTCGGCCTTGGCGGCAATCTGGCGCGTGCCGTGCCCGACCAGGACCGCGTGGCGGAGGCTTGGGGGCGGATGCCGCTGACGGTGCATGTCGCCACGCGCCTGAACCGCACGCATTTGATGCCGGGCAAGTCGTCCTGGATCCTGCCCTGCCTGGTGCGGGCCGAGGAGGACCTGAAGGGACGCGAGAACCAGCAGGTCACGATCGAGGACAGCTTCAGCCATATCTATGGCTCGATCGGCAAGCGGACCCCGGCGGCGCGGACGTTGAAATCCGAGGTCGATATCGTCTGCCGCCTTGCGGCCGCGACCCTGCCCCCGAACCCCAAGCTGGCCTGGGACGCCTGGGCCGGCGATTACAGCCGCATCCGCGCGCTGATCGAGGCGGTCTACCCCGACGACTTCCGTGACTTCGAGGGGCGGATGAACCAGCCGGGCGGGTTCTATCGCGGCAACCCGGCCCGCGAGCGCGAATGGAAGACCGAGACGGGCAAGGCCCAGTTCACCGTTCCCGCCGATCTGGACGCCACGGGCTTGGGCGAAACCCCGGGGATCTATCGCCTGGTGACGCTGCGGTCGAATGATCAGTTCAACACCACCGTCTATGGCATGTCGGACCGGCTGAGGGGGATCGAAGGCGACCGGATGCTGATCATGATGTCGCCGCAGGACATGGAGGCCGAGGGGTTGAAGCCCGAGCAGCGCATTGCCCTGCAGGGTGCGGCCGAGGACGGCATCGCCCGGAGGGTCGGGGGATTGCGCGTGCTGCCCTATGACCTGCCGCGCGGTTGCATCGCGGGCTATTTCCCCGAACTGAACCCGCTGTCGCCCCTGTCCCGTCGCGACAGGCTGTCCGACACGCCCGCCGCCAAGGGCATTCCCGTGCGGCTGGAGGCCTGATCCGGGGACCCCGCCGGCAAAGGCCCAAGGTCATGTCGCATAATCTGCATGATCTGCATTTGGCATTGCAGAAGACCTCCGTCTGGCCATAACCTGTGCCGGACGGCGGTTTTTTTCTGGGCCCGTGATGCGGCGCCGGGGGTTTTCGCGCCGGTTCACGACCCGAAAAGGCCTGATCCATGCTGCAACATCTGGCACTTCCATGCCCGGTATCGACGCACGATGTCTTGACGGCTTGCCGCCGGTGCTGTCCGGCGCGGGCGGGCCGTCTGGGCTGCGCCGGATTGGGCGGGGTGACACCCGAATGAGCGGATATGCCAATGTCCGCCGCATCCGCGGGCTGATCGAGGGGCTGGACCGCTATACCGCCACGCCAGGGCGGGGAACGACCCGGCTGAGCTATAGCCCCGAATACAGCGGGGCCCGCAATTTCGTCGCGGCTGAGATGACCGCGGCGGGGCTGGCCGTGCGCGAGGATGCGGTCGGCAACATCTTTGGCCGGATCGAGGGCAGCGACCCCGAACTGGCGCCGATCCTGGTCGGCTCTCACCTGGACTCGGTGCCGAATGGCGGGCGTTTCGACGGCCCTGCGGGCGTGGTTGCGGGGATCGAATCCGCCTTCCTGTTCCGCGAGATGGCCCTGCGCCCCGAACGGCCCATCGAGGTCGTTGCCCTGATCGAGGAAGAGGGCGCGCGCTTTGACGGCGGGCTGCTGGGGTCGCGGCTGCTGACGGGGCAGCTGGACCCGGCGCTGCTGACCGAGCTGCGGGACGAGGCCGGCATTTCGGCAGCGGAGGCGATCGCGGCCTATGGGCTGGACCCCGCCGAGGCGGGACGCGCGGTGCTGGCGCCGGGGTCGGTCCATGCCTTTCTGGAACTGCATATCGAACAGGGGCCCGTGCTGGAAGCGGAGGGGCGCGACATCGGCATTGTCGACCGTATCGTGGGGCTGGCGCAGCTGAAGGTCACGGTGCGGGGCCGGGCGGGACATGCCGGCACGACGCCGATGAACCTGCGCCGCGATGCGCTGGTGGGCGCCGTCGCGATCCTGGCGCAGCTGCCCGACCTGGCGCGCGCGGTCGGGGCGGATGCGGTCCTGACGGTGGGCAAGATGGAGGTCCTGCCCGGCGGCACAAATGTCATCCCGGATCTGGTCCGCTTTTCCGTCGACCTGCGCGCCCCGTCAGAGGCGCAGCTGACACGCCTGATCGCGATGACCTGCGACGTGGTCGAGGGGGGCTCGGGCCACGGGCTGGACTGCCAGGTCGAACACCAGCTTTACGTGCCGCCCACGCCACTGTCGCCCCGGATCGGCGCGGCCCTGACGGCCGAGGCCGAGGCCCTGGGTCTGTCGCATCGCGTCATGGTCAGCGGGGCCGGGCATGACGCCATGATCATGGCGGGGCTTGCGCCGACGGGCCTGGTCTTCGTGCCAAGTCGGGGCGGCATCTCGCATGCGCCCGAGGAATGGACCGATTACCCCCAGCTGGCGCGCGGCATCGACGTGATCTTTTCGACGCTGCGCCGGATGGCGGGCGTCAGCGTTCCAGAACCAGCAGGTCGCCTTCAAAGCTGACGCGGGCAAAGCGGCGCAGATAGGACATGCCCAGCAGCGAATCGCGCAGCTCGCTGTCAATGACGACGGCGCGGACATTGCGGTCCACTGCATCGCCGATGGCGAAGTCCTGGATGGTGACCGACGCGGTCCGGACCCGCCCGTTCGCCGTCACCGCCTGCCCGTCAAAGCGCAGGCGTTCGGGGTCCAGGCCAATGCGGATGGCATCGTCCCGGCTGAGAGCCACGCTGGTGGCGCCGGTATCGACGATGAAATGGACCGGGGTTCCGTTCAGCATCGCCTCCAGATGGAAATGGCCGCCGCGCCCCAAGGGAATCTCGATCCGGCTGCCGCCTTCCAGCACCTGCTGCTGCGGCGCGGTCGAAGTCATCCACCAATCGGCCGCCACGGCGGTCCCGGCAAAGATGACGCCCCACAGCAGCAGCTGGCGCAGCGCGCGTCCGCCCCGGCCGGACAGTTCGAACAGCATGGCGCCGCCGATGACGACCAGCAGCAGGACGTAATAGGCCAGGCGCGGCCATTCCGTTTCGCTCATCCGAACAACCCCGATCCGCGCAGCCCGTCGATCACGAACTGGACCGACAGCGCCGCCAGCAGCATGCCCAGCAGTCGCGTGACGACCATCGTGCCGGTCCGGCCAAGCGCGCGGGCCAGGGGCGTGGCCAGCACGAAGAGCATCATCGCGATGGCCAGCACCGCCAGCATCATCAGGTGGACCATGACAACATGCCCCGCGCCTTGATTCTCGCCCACCAGCAGGATCATCGTGGCCAGCGCGCCCGGCCCGGCCAGCAGCGGCATGGCCAGCGGAAAGACCGACGGGTCATGGCTGGGGCCTTCGCCCTCGGCCTGACCCTCGCGGCGTTCGGTCCGCCGCTCGAACAGCATGTCCAGCGCGGTCAGGAACAGGAGCAGCCCGCCCGCGATGCGGAAGGCCGAGATCGAGATGCCGATGCCGGTCAGGATCGCCTCGCCCGCCAGCCCGAACAGCGTCAGCAGGATGGCCGCGATGACCAGCGACCGCAGGCCGAGCCGGCGGCGCTCGGCGCCCGTCATGTCCGGCGTCAGGGCGATGAAGATCGGCGCCAGGCCGATCGGGTCGATGACCACGAAAAGCGTGACGAAGGCGGTGATGTAGGTGGCCATGTCCATCCGTCCTTATCGCCCGCCGGCGCGCCGCTGCCAAGGACCCCGGCGCCGCAGCGTCCCGTCGCAGGCGTGCCGAATGTGACCCAGAAGGGCTTTGCATTCCCGGCCCCGAGGGCCTAAATATCCCCTGCGGGCGGTGGACCGCCTGGCAAGGGAGTCTCTCATGCTGAACAATATCGGCCTTCCGGGCCTTCTTCTGATCGCGGTCGTCGTGCTGGTCCTGTTCGGACGCGGCAAGATCTCGTCCCTGATGGGAGAGGTCGGCAAGGGCATCACCGCCTTCAAGAAGGGCGTCAAGGACGGCAGCGAAGAATTCGAGAACGCCGCCGCGGAGCCGCAGGACACGCCCCGCGATCCCGTCGTCCGGCGCGATCTTCCGGGGGAACGGGCCCGCGACGTGACGCCGCCGACGGCGCCCGGCAGCACGCCTTCCCCGGCCCCGCAGACGACCGACCGCGGCTGAGCCCGGAAAGGCACGTCCCATGCTGGACATCGGCTGGACCGAACTGCTGTTGATCGGCATCGTGGCGCTGATCGTGGTCGGTCCCAAGGATCTGCCGCATCTGTTCCATTCACTTGGCCGGATCATGGCGCGCGTGCGCGGCATGGCGCGCGAATTCAGCTCGGCCATGGAGGACGCGGCCAAGGGGTCGGGTCTGGACGAGGCCGCGGGCTCGATCCGCGACATGAAGAGCCTGACCTCGAAGAAGGCCCTGGGCCTGGACGCGCTGGATCGCGCGGCCGACCGGCTGGAGAAATGGGACCCCAAGCGCCCCACCCCCCGGCGCGAGGCGCAGCCCGACCCGGCCTCGCCGCCGGCACCGGCGGCAGCGGCACCCGCCGCCCCGCCCGCGGTTGCCGTGGCGGCCGCCACCCCCGCGCCTGCGGCGGCCCTGACCGCAGCGGCCGAAGAGCCGCAGCGCCGGCTGCACGGGGTGCGCCGCTCCGACATGAAAGACGAGTGAATTGGCCTCCAATACGCAGAATGACGAAGACCTGGACGACAGCTCGGCCCCGCTGATCGAGCATCTGGCCGAGCTTCGCACCCGGATCATCTGGTCGCTGGTGGCCTTCATCACCGCGATGGTGCTGTGCTATACCGTCTGGAACCCGATCTACAACGTGCTGACCCAGCCCATCTGCCACGCGCTGGAGGAACGGGGTCAGGAATGCGGCCTGATCCTGCTGAAATTGCAGGAAGGTTTCTTTGTCGCGATCCGGATCTCGCTTCTGGGCGGTTTCGTGCTGTCCTTTCCGGTCATCGCCTACCAGATGTGGCGTTTTGTGGCGCCGGGCCTTTACCGCAATGAAAAGGCGGCCTTCCTGCCGTTCCTGGTTGCCTCGCCGATCATGTTCTTCATCGGCGCGGCCTTTGCCTTCTATGTCATCCTGCCGATGGCCTATGACTTCTTCCTGGGCTTCCAGCAGGGGCCGCTGCAGCTGCCCGACGATGCCACCGTGCCGACGCCGGCCACGCCGCTGGCGGCCATCGTCTTCCAGGGCTCGGTGGACGAATACCTGTCGCTGACGACCAAGTTCATCCTGGCCTTCGGGCTCAGCTTCCAGCTGCCGGTGCTGCTGACGCTGATGGGGCGGGCGGGGCTGGTTTCGGCCGCGGGCCTGGCGGCGGTGCGGCGCTATGCCGTGCTGGCGATCCTGGTGCTGGCGGCGATCGCCACGCCGCCGGACGTGATCTCTCAGATCGTGCTCTTTACCGTGGTCTACGGCCTCTACGAGGTCTCGATCCAGCTGGTGAGGCGCATCGAGAAAAAGCGCGAGGCCGAGCTGCGCGCCCAGGGGCTGTGGGTCGAGGACGACGAGTGAGCCCCAGGACCCTGAACCGCATCGCCGACGCGCTGGACCGCCTGGCCCCGCCGCCGGTTCCCGCGCCCGATTTCGGCGATGCCGATGCCTATGTCTGGCATCCCGATCCCGACCGTTTGGAGCCGGTGCCCGTCGTCGACCGGATCGACCTGGTCCAGTTGATCGGCATCGACCGGGCCAAGCAGACCTTGCTGGCCAACACGCTGCAATTCGCGCGCGGCCACGGTGCCAACAACGCCCTGCTGTGGGGTGCGCGCGGCATGGGCAAGTCGTCGCTGGTCAAGGCCGTGCATGCCGAGGCGGTCGCAGAGGGCCTGCCGCTGGTTTTGGTCGAGATCGCGCGCGACGACCTGTCCTCGGTCAGCCGCCTGCTGGCGATCCTGGGGGCTGCTTCGGGGCACCGCTTCCTGCTGTTTGCCGACGATCTGTCCTTCAGCCACGACGATGCGCAATACAAGTCGCTGAAGGCGGTGCTGGACGGCGGCATCAGCGGGCGGCCCGGAAACGTGATCCTTTATGCGACATCGAACCGGCGTCACCTGATGCCGCGCGACATGATCGAGAACGAACGCGCCACCGCGATCCATCCGGGCGAGGCCGTCGAGGAAAAGGTCTCGCTCTCGGACCGTTTCGGCTTGTGGCTGGGCTTTCACCCCTGCGACCAGGACCAGTTCTTGGCGATGATCGACGGCTATTGCGCGGCCTATGATCTGCGCATCGATCCTGCCGTCCTGCGGGCCGAGGCGATTGAGTGGCAGGCCACGCGCGGCGGCCGGTCCGGCCGGGTCGCCTGGCAGTTCTTCACCGACCTGGCGGGGCGCCATGGTGTCGCCGTCTGAGCAGGGGGCGCGGCCGTCCCGGCATCAGGGCGCCCCATGACCGACCGCAGCGGCCCCCATGTCCTGACCGGCACCCGCATCCGCGAGCGCAGGATGGCGCTGTCGCGCCGCCAGGCGGATGTGGCACGTTCGGTCGGCATTTCACCCGCCTATCTGAACCTGATCGAGCACAACCGCCGGCCCGTCGGGCAGGACCTGATCGCGCGCCTGGCCGAAGAGCTGGATGTTCCCCCCGATGAGCTGTCGGAGGGCCGGGAGGAGGTCCGCATCGCCGCCCTGCGCGAGGCCGCCGTCCATCCCGTCGGCAGCAATGCCGCGGCCGAACTGGAGCAGGTGGCCGAGTTTCTGGCCCGCTTTCCGGGCTGGGCCGCCCTGTTGATCGCCCATGCCCGGCGCGGCGGCGGGCTGGAACGCCAGCTGGTCGACCTGTCGGACCGCATGACCCAGGATCCTTATCTGCTGACGACGCTGCACGAGGTGCTGTCGGCCGTGACCTCGGTCCGCTCCACCGCCGCCATCCTGGTCGAGGAGGGCGATATCTCGCCCGACTGGCGGCAGCGTTTTCACGCCAACCTGCACCAGGACAGCCGCCGCCTGTCGCTGACGGCGCAGGCCCTGGTGACCTATCTGGACAGTTTCGAGGCCGAGGGCACCGCCGCCACCCCCCAGGAAGAGGTCGAGGCCTGGCTGACCAGCGACGAGGGCCGCGCGGGCGATGTCGGCGCACTGGCCTCGGACGTGGCGCGGGCCATGGCGACCCAGCTTCAGCGCGGGCTGTCCGAGGACCGCGACGCCCTGCCGGACGATGTCCTGGCCGATGCGCTGCTGCATCCGCAGGCCGCCGACCCGGTGCAGATCGCCGCCCGTCTGGGGCTGCCCCTGGATCTGGTGCTGCGGCGGCTGGCGGACCTGCGTCCGGCGGGGTTCGAAGGCGCGGGTCTGCTGATCTGCGACGGGTCAGGCGTGCTGACGCTGCGCCGCGCGGCGCCGGGCTTTCCGCTGCCGCGGCCGGGGGACAGCTGCGCGCTGTGGCCGCTTTATCATGCGCTGGCCATGCCGCAGGTGGCGCTGGAGCGCATGGTCGTCACGCCAGATGGGCGGCCGTTCCGGACGATCAGCTTTGCCACGCGCAGCCAGCCCGGCGGCCTTGCCGGCCCGCTGCTGACGCGGGCGGTGATGCTGCTGCTGCCGGCCGAGGGTCCCGCCCCGGGCGACGCGCTGCCCATCGGACCCGCCTGCCGCATCTGTCCGCGCGCCGCCTGCGCGGCCAGGCGCGAACCCTCGATCCTGGTCGCGCAGGCGGGACCACGCGGTGGATCGGACCTTGGACGGCACAGGAACTCCGACCAACGGGCCTTTGACACAGGCCCGTGATCCGTCCCATTATCCGCGGGCCGAGGCGGGGAGGGGCGCAGCCTGATGCAACTGGACATCCTGATGATCGAGGATGAGCCCAACATCGCCGAGGCGGTGCGCTTCATCCTGTCGCGCGAGGGGTGGCGGGTCGACCTGCATCCGGACGGCGCCGGCGGGATCGAGGCGATCCGGCAGCAGCGGCCGCGGCTGGTGATCCTGGACCTGATGCTGCCCAACCGGTCGGGGACCGAGATCCTGTGCGACCTGCGGGCGGCGGGCGACGCGGACCTTGCCGCGACGCCGGTCCTGATGCTGACCGCGCGCGGGCAGGCGGCCGAGGCCGGGGCGCAGGCCGACGCCGTCCTGACCAAGCCCTTCGACAACGAGGATCTACGCGCGATGGTGCGCCGGATGCTGGCATGACCGCGCCCGAGGACGCCTGATGCCCGGCCGGCCGCTGTTCCTGGAGCGGGCTTCGTTCCACCGCCGCCGCTTGGGCGACGCGGCGCGGGTCCTGCCGATCCTGGCCATGCTGCTGATCCTGGTGCCGGTCTGGTGGGTGCCTTCCAGCGTCAGCTTTGCGGCCGGGGCGGTCTGGATCTTCAGCCTCTGGGGGGTTCTGGTGATCGCCGTCTGGGCGCTGCACCGCGCGCTGCTGCGGGCCGAGGCCGCCACGGTCCGCGCCAGCGAGGCCGATCCCGACGCGGCGCAGGGGCGCGACGATCCCCATGCCCTTTGAATCCCTGGTCGCGACCTGTCTGGCCTATGTCGTCCTGATGTTCGGGGTGGCCTATGCGGCCGACCGCGCCGCCGCGCGCGGGCATGTGCGCTGGCTGGACCATCCGCTGGTCTATACCCTGTCCCTGTCGGTCTATTGCTCGGCTTGGACCTTCTACGGGGCGGTCGGCTATGCCTCGCGCTCGGGGCTGGAATTCCTGACGATCTACCTTGGCCCGACCATCGTCTTCACCGGCGCCTGGTGGGGGTTGCGGCGGCTGGTCCGGGTGGCGCGGATGCATCATGTCACCTCGGTCGCCGACCTGATCTCGGCGCGCTTCGGCAAGTCGAACCCCCTGGCAGGGCTGGTGACGCTGATCGCGGTCATCGCCTCGACCCCCTATATCGCGCTGCAGCTGCAATCCGTGCGCCTGTCCTTCGAGGTCTTCGCCACCGACGCCCCGAACGGCGCCGCGCTGGACGGCAGCGCCTTTGGCGGCACCGGCCTCTGGGTCGCGACGGGGCTGGCGCTGTTCACGATCCTCTTTGGCACGCGCAACCTGGCGGCGGATGAACGCCACCACGGCGTCGTCACCGCCATCGCGCTGGAGGCGGTGGTCAAGCTGCTGGCCTTTGTCGCGCTTGGCGTCTTCGTGGTCTGGGGCCTGGCGGACGGGCCCCTGGACATGCTGGACCGCATTGCCCGCGCCAGCACCGACCCGCAGGTCGCGCAGGGCTGGATGCTGCAGCCCGACCGCTGGACGGCGCTGATCCTGGTCTCGGCCGCGGCCATCCTGACCCTGCCGCGCATGTTCCAGGTGATGGTGGTCGAGGCCGCCGACGAGGAGCGCCTGCATGTCGCAGGCTGGGCCTTTCCGGCATATCTGTTCGCGATGTCGCTCTTCGTGCTGCCCATCGCGGTGATGGGGCGCGAGATGCTGCCCGCCAGCGCCAACCCCGACCTCTACGTCCTGACCCTGCCGGCGGCGGCGGGTCAGGACCTGCTGGCGCTGCTGGTCTTTCTGGGCGGGTTCTCGGCCGCGACTTCGATGGTGGTCGTCTGCGCGATCGCTGTGGCCACGATGGTGTCGAACCACTGGCTGGTCCCCGTCTGGCTGGCCCTGCGCCGCATCCCGGCGGGGGATGAGACCGACGACCTGCGCGGCTTTGTGCTGAACGCGCGGCGGCTGGCGATCCTGGCGGTCATGGCGGCCGGCTGGGTCTATCACGAGGCCTCGGGGGGAACGGCGGCGCTGGCGGCGATGGGGCTGGTGGCCTTCACCGGCATGGCGCAGGTGCTGCCCGCGATGGTCGGCGGCCTCTTGTGGCGCGGCGCCAACCGCAAGGGCGCCTATGCCGGGATCGGCACGGGATTTGCGCTGTGGATGGCGCTGCTGTTTTTGCCCTCGGTCGGGATCGGCGGCGCGCTTCCGGTGCCCGCGGGCATGGATGCCTGGACCGCAGCGGTGATGCTGGCGCTGATCCTGAACACACTGGCGTTCATCGGCGTGTCGATCTTTGGCTTTCCCGACCCGGTCGAACGGCTGCAGGGCCTGTCCTTCGTATCGGCGGTCGAGCCCATCCGCCACAGCCGGATGATGCGCGGCAATGACCGGGCCGAGCCGCTGCTGGCCATGGCGCGCCGGGTCTGGGGCGCGGATGCGGCGCTGCGCTATTTCCAGGCCGAGGCGCGGGCGCAGGGCAAGTCCGGCTATCTGCCCGACCTGACCCCGCGCTTCCTGACCCGGTTGGAGCGGCGTCTGGCGGGCTCCATCGGCTCGGCCACGGCCCATGCGATGATCGACCGCGTGGCGGGGGGTGTGGCGCTGACGGTCTCGGATCTGCTGCAGGTCGCCGATGAGGCGCAGCGGGCCAAGGAGGAGACGCAGCGCCTGGAGGCCGCGCGGGCCGAACTGGTCCGCACCGCCGGGCAGCTGCGCGAGGCCAATGACAAGCTGACCGCGCTTTCGGTGCAGAAGGACGCCTTCCTGGGCCAGATCAGCCATGAGCTGCGCACGCCGATGACCTCGGTCCGGGCCTTTTCCGAGATCCTCAAGGACCCCTCGCTGACCGAGGCCGAGCGCACCCGCTTCGCCGGTATCATCCATGACGAGGCCGGGCGCCTGACCCGCCTGCTGGACGACCTGCTGGACCTGTCGGTGCTGGAAAGCCGCCGGGCGCAGCTGACGGTGGGCGTCGCCAACCTGCACGACCTGATCAGCCGCGCGCTGTCGGCCGCCTCGGCCACGCGGCCGGAACGGGGGTTCCTGATCGACCGCGACCTGCCTTCGGAACATCTGGCGGTGATCACCGACGTGGACCGGCTGCTGCAGGTCTTGATCAACGTGATCAGCAATGCGCGCAAATACTGCGACGCGGTGCACCCGGTCCTGATCATCCGCGTGCGCCGCCCCGAGGGCGGGGGTGCCGTCATCGACATCGTCGACAATGGCAGCGGCATCGACAGCGGCCGACAGTCCCTGATCTTCGAGAAATTCGCCCGGCTGAACGACCCCGCGCGGGCCGGGGGCGCGGGCTTGGGACTGGCCATCTGCCGCGAGATCATGCTGAACCTGGGCGGAGAGATCAGCTATCTGCCGGGGCAGGGGGGCGCGGCGTTCCGCATTGTCCTGCCGCCGCGTCCGCCCGCGGGGGCGGAGGAGGCCCGGCAGGCTTAACCCTTTCTCAACCACCTCCGGGCCATGGTGCGAAAGGAACAGCCTGATTCGGACGCAAGATGACGCAAGCAGACCCCAGTGACGGCGCCATGCGGCCGCTTCCCGACAAGGCTGTGCTGCGCCGCATGCTGGAGGCGCGGGCCCAGGCCAGGCTGGGGCAGGGGGGCGCGCCGCAGCTGCCGCAGCCGCCGGCCCCCACCCCCGCGCGCGCGGCCGGAACGGCCCTGGGCCGGGCGGCGGATCAGCTTTATGGGCTGTCGGTGCAGCCGATCGCGGTCCATCCCGGCGCACTGACCCTGGCAGAGCTTCCGGAACTGCTGCCCGACCTGCCGCTGGTGGCCGTGCTGCAGGGGCCGGGCGATCACCTGGGCGCCATCGCGCTGTGCCCGCAGACCGTCGCCGCGTTGATCGAGATCCAGGCCTTGGGCCGCGTCACCACGCGCCCGGTCGAACGGCGGCGGCCGACGCGAAGCGATGCGATGCTCTGCGCCGATTTCATCAACGGCCTGTTGACCGAGCTGCCGATCGAGATGGAGGGGGTCGAAGGCTTTGACGCCATCGCCGGCTATCGCTATCTGATCCATCTGGAGGACGCCCGTCCCCTGGCCCTGATGCTGGAGGACAGGCCCTTCCGCAGCCTCAGCTTTCAACTGCGGATGGGCATCCCGGACAGCCGCGAGGGCCGCATCCTTCTGGCCCTGCCGCAATCCGCCCTGCCGCGCGCGCGGACAGAACCGGCGCTGCCGGCCCCGGCGCCTGTCGCACAGGGGGCGCCGGCACCCGTCGCGGACAAGCCCCGGCCCACGCTGCAATCCGCGATGAGCGATGCGCCCGTCGAGGTGACGGCCGTCCTCTGCCGTCGGCAGATCTCGCTGGCTGAACTGCGCGCCCTGACGCAGGGGCGGCTGCTGCACCTGCCGCGCAGTTGCATGGCCCAGGCCACGGTGGAAACCGCCGCAGGCCAGGTTCTGGCGCATGGCAAGTTCGGCGAGGCCGAGGGACGCCATGCGATCCGCCTGCGCGACCCCGCGCTGCCGGCGGGGCAGGACCGTCCCCAGATGCAGGGTGACGCCGAGCCCCTTTTGGGCGCGGTGCCCCCGCCGGGCGACCTGTCGCAGCCCGATCCCTTTCGCGCCTCCGTTGCTGCCGGGGGTGCCCTGGTCGTGGGTCCGGGGGGAGCGGTTGCGGGGCGTCCCGACTGAAATGGCGCTTTTTCCTTGAAATCCGCGCGCTCTGGTCGCATCTAACAGCGGTCCCGAATCTTGCGGGATGATTATGATGGAGTGACCATGGCCAAGGAAGAAATGCTCGAATTCCCCGGCGTCGTGAAGGAACTCCTGCCCAATGCGACATTCCGGGTCGAGCTTGAAAACGGCCATGAGATCATCGCACATATGGCAGGAAAGATGCGCAAGAACCGCATCCGCGTTCTGGCCGGCGACAAGGTTCAGGTGGAAATGAACACCTATGACCTGACCAAGGGGCGGATCAATTACCGCTTCAAGTGAGATGTCGGACGCGACTGTGGATACGGAAGGCCGCGTCATGACCAAGACCATACCGCCACGGCTGATCCTGGGATCGGCCAGCCCGCGCAGGCTGGAATTGCTGGCCCAGATCGGGATCAAGCCCGACGCCCTGCGCCCCGCAGACATCGATGAGACGCCGCGGCGGGGGGAAACCCCGCGCGACTATGTGCGGCGCATGGCGGCTGAAAAGGCCGCAGCGCTGGTCCTTGAAACCGACGAGGCCGCACTGACCGCCGACACGACGGTGGCCGTGGGCCGTCGCATCCTGGGCAAGCCCGCGGATCGGGACGAGGCCGCCGCCTTCATGCGCCTCATGTCCGGCCGGCGTCACGTCGTCCTGACGGCGATGGCCCTGCGCCACGGATCGCGCACGGCGCTGCGCCTGGTCGAGACCAAGGTCCGCATGCGCGCCATCGACGAGCCCTCGCTGCAACGATATCTGGACGCGGGCGATTGGCAGGGCAAGGCCGGCGCCTATGCCATCCAGGGGGCCGCCGCCGCCTTCATCCCCTGGATCGAGGGATCGTTCTCGGCCGTCGTGGGCCTTCCGCTTTCCGAAACCGCCGCCATGCTGGCCGCCATCGGCATTCACCCCGTTTCCGCAGGAGTATCCCCATGAAGGGTCGTCAGGTCGTTCTGGGCCATCTGTTTGGCCAGGAGGCCGCCGCCCTGATGGAGGACGGACAGCTGATCGACCTGCTGGTCGGCACCTCCGCCGTGACCCCCCTGGCGCCCGGCGCGATCTGCCGCGCGGCGGCCGACCGCCTGATGAAGGGGCAGGGCGGCATCTTCCTGCGCCTGCCCGACGGCCAGACCGGCTATCTGCGCGACCGCAAGGGCGTCTCCGAGGGCAAGCCGCTGCTGGTCCAGATCGCAGGCGTCTCCGAGGAGGGCAAGGCCCTGCCCGTGGTCACGCGGCTGCTGTTCCGTGGCCGCCATGCGCTGGTCACCCCCGGCGCGCCGGGCGTGAACGTGTCCCGCCGCATCCGCGACGAGGACCGGTGCGAGGATCTGGAAACCCTGGGTCGTGACCTGCTGGGCGACCGGCCGCATGGCCTGATCCTGCGCAGCGCGGCCGAAACCGCCGACGATGACGAGATTGCCGAGGAACTGACCGAGCTGCTGGACCTGACCGATCGCATCTGCACCGAGACCTCGGGGCCCCCCGAGCTGCTTCTGGATGCGCCGACGCCGTGGGAGCAGGCCTGGATGGACTGGGCCGATCCGGCCCCCGACGCGGTCGAGGAGGGCGAGGACAGCTTTGAGCGCTGCGGCGTCCTGGACGCGGTCGAGGCGCTTCTGTCACAGCGGATCCCCCTGCCGGGTGCGGGCGATGCCACGATCGAGACCACCCGCGCGCTGGTCGCGGTGGATGTCAACACCGGCAACGATACCTCTCCGGCGGCCGGGCTGAAGGCGAACATCGCCTTGGCTCGCGAACTGCCGCGGCAGCTGGCCCTGCGCGGCCTGGGCGGGCAGATCGTGGTCGACTTTGCCCCGATGCCCAAGCGCGACCGTGCGACACTGGACCAGGTGCTGCAGGGTGCCTTCCGGCAGGCGGGAACCGAAACGACCTTGGTCGGCTGGACGACCATGGGGCTTTTTGAGCTGAACCGGAAACGCGACCGCGTGCCCTTGGCACGGCTGGCCGCCGCAGCGGGAGAGGCCTGATGGCCTGCCCGATCTGCGGCAAGAACAGCGTGCCCAGCTATCGTCCCTTCTGCTCGAAGCGTTGCGCGGATGTCGATCTGGCCAAGTGGTTGCGGGGCGATTACGTGATCCCCGGCCCGCCCTTGGAAGAGGTTCCCTCGGACGAAAACCCCCGCGACTGACCGGGACATAAAATCTTCAGATTGGCTCTGGACAGCGCCCGAACTGCCCCTTAAACACCCCTCACCAGCGCCGGAAACGGCGCATCCGGCGCCCGGATAGCTCAGTTGGTAGAGCAGCGGATTGAAAATCCGCGTGTCGGCGGTTCAAATCCGTCTCCGGGCACCATCTTCCTCCCTCTATGCACCAGTGCCGACAGACGAGCATGTCTTGCGCTGTTCGAGACAGCAGGGCGCCGCGCGCGGCGGCCGGCAGTGATGTTCCTGAAGCGTTGTGATGCGCGCGATCCATGTGGCGCTGGCGGGGAAGGTGGTAGGCCCGGCAGGACTTGAACCCGCAACCAAGGCGTTATGAGCGCCCTGCTCTGACCAATTGAGCTACAGGCCCCCGCAGCGAGGTTCTGGGTAATGCCAGGATGCGCCCGGGTCAAGCGCTTGGGCGTTGCCCCGGAGGCAGGCTTCCGCTATCGGAGGGCCGACATCAGCCGGGGGCCGCCATGACGAAGAACGGGATCAGCTATCGCGACGCGGGGGTCGACATCGACGCCGGAAACGCGCTGGTCGAGCGTATCAAACCTGCCGCAGCGGCGACCGCGCGGCCGGGGGTAATGGATGCGCTTGGCGGCTTTGGCGCGCTCTTCGACCTGAAGGCCGCGGGCTATGACGACCCGATCCTGGTCGCGGCCACCGACGGCGTGGGGACCAAGCTGCGCATCGGCATCGATACCGGCCACCTGGACGGGCTGGGCCAGGACCTGGTGGCGATGTGCGTGAACGACCTGGTCTGCCAGGGCGCCGAGCCGCTGTTCTTCCTTGATTATTTCGCCACCGGCAAGCTGTCGGTCGACGAGGGGGCCCGCGTGGTCCAGGGCATCGCGCGCGGCTGCCAGGCGGCGGGCTGTGCGCTGATCGGCGGCGAGACGGCCGAGATGCCGGGCATGTATCACGACGGCGACTTTGACCTGGCGGGCTTTGCCGTGGGCGCGATGAACCGGGGCTCGGCGCTGCCTGCGGGCGTGGCGCAGGGCGACGTGCTGCTGGGCCTGGCCTCGGACGGGGTGCATTCCAACGGCTATTCGCTGGTCCGCAAGGTGGCCGAACATGCCGGCCTGACCTGGACCGACGCGGCCCCCTTTGCCGACGGCACCCTGGGCGAGGCGCTGCTGACGCCCACGCGGCTTTACGTCAAGCCCGCGCTGGCCGCGATCCGGGCGGGCGGCGTTCATGCGCTGGCCCATATCACCGGCGGCGGGCTGACCGAGAACCTGCCGCGGGTGCTGCCCGCCGATCTGGGCGCCGACATCGACCTGACCTCGTGGCAGCTGCCGCCGGTCTTCCGCTGGCTGGCCGAGGCCGGGGGCATCGAACAGGCCGAGATGCTCAAGACCTTCAACAGCGGCATCGGCATGATCCTGGTCGTGGCGGCCGACCGCGCCGATGCGCTGACCGATCTGCTGGCCGGGCAGGGCGAGATGGTGCACCGTCTTGGCACCGTCACGGCCGGCGCCGGCATCCGCTATTCCGGCACGCTTGCGTGACACGCGTCGCGATCCTGATCTCCGGCGGCGGCTCGAACATGCTGCGGCTGGTCGAGGACATGACGGGCGATCATCCGGCCCGCGCCGTGCTGGTCGCCTCGAACGATCCCGGGGCGGCGGGCCTGGCGCGGGCGGCGGCACTTGGGGTGCCGACGGCGGCGGTCGATCATCGCGATTTTCCGCGCGACAGGGCCGGTTTCGAGGCGGCGCTTCTGGCGCCGCTGCTGGAGGCCGAACCCGACATCCTGTGCCTGGCGGGCTTCATGCGCATCCTGACGCCCGGCTTTGTCGAACGCTTTGACGGGCGGATGCTGAACATCCACCCTTCGCTGCTGCCGAAATATCCGGGGCTGCACACCCATGCCCGCGCGATCGAGGCCGGCGATGCCGAGGCGGGCGCCACGGTCCACATGGTCACGCCGGAACTGGATGCGGGGCCGATGCTGGGCCAGGCGCGGGTGCCGGTCCTGCCGGGCGACACGCCCGACACCCTGGCCGCGCGCGTCCTGGTGCAGGAACACCGGCTCTATCCGGCGGTGCTGCGGCGCTTTGCGGCGGGCGACCGGACGCCTGTCCTGCTCTAGCGCAGGGTCACAGCCACAGCCGCGACAGGGCGTCCAGCGGATCGTCCTGTGTCCAGATCTCGGGCCCCAGGGCGATGAAATCCGCAATGGGCGACAGCTGGGCGATCAGGTCGCGGGTGATCGCGCCTTCGGCCACGACCGGAACCTCGATCGTTTCGGACCACCACTGGAACAGGTCCAGCGGCGCAGGCTCGCCGCGATAAAGGGCGGATTCGCTGACCGGACCAAAGGCCACGTAATCGGCCCCGCTTTCGCCGGCCGACATCCCCTCGTGGCGCGAACTGCCGCAAAAGGCGCCCACGATCGCGTCCTCGCCCAGTTCCTTGCGGGCATAGCGCACGCTGCGCGCGCCGTCCGTCAGGTGCACACCGTCGAGCCCGTGCCGCTGCGCCAGCTTGATGTGGTCGTCGATCACCACCGCCACGTCCCGCGCATGGGCGATCTCTCGGGCCAGGTCGGCCAGGCGGCCCAGCTCGTCCTCTTCGGCGCCGCCGCGGATCCGCAGGCAGGCCGGAGCAAAGCGGTCCATCACCTCGGCCAGCATCGGCCCCAGGGCCGAGGCCTGGGCCCCGGCCGGCGTCATCAGATACAGTTGCGGTGCATCGGTCATCGCGCATCTCCTTTTGTCGCAGATAGCGCAGCTTGCCCGCCGCCGCCAGACGGACTAGATCCCGGGCCATGCAAATCGAACGCCAACCCGTGATCATCCTGGTCCGCCCGCAAATGGGCGAAAACATCGGCGCCGCCGCGCGCGCCATGCTGAATTTCGGCCTGACCGAGATGCGGCTGGTCGATCCGCGCGACGGCTGGCCCAACCCCAAGGCCGTGGCCATGGCCTCGGGTGCGGCGGGGCGGGTGCTGGACACGGCCCGCGTCTATCCGACCCTGGCCGCCGCGATGGAGGGCGTGGATTACGCCTATGCCACCACCGCGCGCGGGCGCGAGCTGACCAAGCCCGTCTTCACCCCCGCCACCGCCATGGCGCAGGCCCGCGCCCATCCGGGGCGCAGCGCGATCATCTTCGGCCCCGAACGGACGGGTCTGGAAAACGATGACATCGCGCGCGCCAATGCCATCGTCACGGTGCCGGTGAACCCCGAATTCCCGTCGCTGAACCTGGCCCAGGCCGTGCTGCTGATGGGTTACGAATACGGGCGCGAGATCCTGCCGCCCGAGCCTGCCCCCCATGCCCGCCGCAGCGAGGCCGAGGAACTGGCCGACCGCATCGAGATCGAGCGGCTTGGCGACCATTATGACGAAAAGCTGACCCAGGCCGGCTTCTTCTTTCCCGAGACCAAGGCCGCGCCGATGCGGCTGAACCTGCGCAACATGTGGGCGCGCCTGGCGCTGACGCGCGGCGATGTGCGCATCCTTCACGGCATGCTGCGCCAGTTGACCCGCCGATAGGCGGTCCCTAACCTCCGCCCGAAAGGAGCCCCCGCGATGGCCAAGCGACCTGTCTTCCAGGAAGTCTCGGACCCCTCCGTCAGCCGCCCCGTCCAGACCACCGGCATGATCGACGCCCGCCCCAAGGGCGCCCGCCGCGCCATCAAGCTGTGGCTGATGGTGCTGTTCGCGATGGTGCTGGCGATGATCGCCGTGGGTGGTGCGACCCGGCTGACCGGATCGGGCCTGTCGATCACCGAATGGGCGCCCGTCACCGGCACCATTCCGCCCCTGAACGCCGCCGACTGGCAGCGCGAATTCGACGCCTATCGGCAGATCCCGCAATACCAGGAGGTCAACCGGGGCATGTCCCTGGCGGAGTTCCAGTACATCTATTTCTGGGAATGGGGCCACCGCCTGCTGGGCCGCCTGATCGGCCTGGTCTGGGGCCTGGGCTTCCTGTTTTTCCTGGCAACCCGGCGCATTCCCACCGGCTGGACGCCGCGCCTGCTGGCGCTTGGGGCGCTTGGCGGGCTGCAGGGGGCGATCGGCTGGTGGATGGTCAGCTCGGGCCTGGTCGAGGGGATGACCCGCGTCGCCTCCTACCGGCTGGCCACGCATCTGGGCATCGCCTTCGTCATCCTGGGCCTGATCGCCTGGTTCGTGCTGCAACTGTCGCGGACCGAGGCGCAGCTGCTGCGCGCCCGCCGCGCCGGAGAGGCCAAGCTGTTCTCCATGTCCACGGGTCTCTTGCACCTGACCTTCCTGCAGATCCTGCTGGGCGCGCTGGTCGCGGGCATCGACGCGGGCCGCACCTATACGGGCTGGCCCACGATGGGGGGTGAATGGATCCCCGCGGCCATCTGGGACGGCACGCTCGGCTGGCGCAACTTCTTCGAGAACCCGGCCCTGGTCCAGTTCATCCACCGCATGACGGGCTACCTGCTGGCGATCTTTGCCGTCGTCGTCTGGCTGCGCGCGCGCCGCTCGCCGCATCCGGTGACGCGCGGGGCGTTCAGCGTGATGATCGTGGCGGTGGCGGCGCAGATCGGGCTGGGCATCCTGAACGTGATCCACGCCTCGCCCCTGGAACTGGCGCTGGCCCATCAGCTGGGCGCGGTCGTGCTGTTCACGCTGATCCTGCGCGCGCGCCATCACGCGCGCTACCCGATCGAAACCTCCATCCGCGGAGTCGCAAGATGAGCGCACTGACCGACCTGCTGGCCTTCCAGCGTCAGACCGAAGCGCTGTCCTCGGTCGCCGAACGGCTTGGCTGGGACCAGGAAACCGTGATGCCGCGCGGCGCCGCCGACCAGCGGGCCGAGGAAATGGGCGCCATGGAGGAGGTGCTGCACGAACGCCGCACCGATCCGCGCATCGGCGAATGGCTGGAGGCGGCCGATCCGCAGAGCCCGGCCGACCGCCGGGCGATCCAGCTGATCGCCCGCGACTTTGCCCGCACCAGCCGCGTCCCGGCGCGCCTTGCGTCGGAACTGGCGCGCCTGACCTCGCTGGCCCAGGGCATCTGGGCCGAGGCCCGCGCCAAGGACGCGCCCGAGGATTTCCTGCCGACGCTGGACCAGGTCCTGATGCTCAAGCGCGAGGAGGCCGCCTGCCTGGCCGATGGCGGTGACCTGTACGACGCGCTGCTGGACGATTACGAACCCGGCATGACCGGGGCCCAGGTCGCCGCGCTGTTCGACGCGATGCGCCCGCGCCTGGTGACGCTGCGCGAGGATGTACTGGGGGCCGACCGGCAGCCCCAGGCCCTTGGCGGGCACTTCCCGCAGGAAACGCAGCTGCGGCTGGCGCGCGCCTGTGCGACGGCCTTCGGCTATGACTGGACACGCGGTCGCATGGACCTGGCGGTGCATCCCTTCAGTTCCGGCCGCTGGCAGGACAGCCGCATCACCACGCGGGTGGTCGAGACGGACCCCTTCAACTGCCTTTATTCGACGATCCACGAGGTCGGCCATTCCAGCTATGAACAGGGAATCGACCCCGACTACGCCTTCACGCCGCTGGGCCGGGGCGTGTCGATGGGCGTCCACGAAAGCCAGAGCCGCATCTATGAAAACCAGATGGGGCGCGGCCGCGCCTTCACCGGCTGGCTGTTCACCCGCATGTCGGACGCCTTCGACGGGCTGAACATCACCGATGCGGAGGCCTTCTATGCGACGGTGAACCGCGTCACGCCGGGCTATATCCGGACCGAGGCCGACGAGGTGCAGTACAACCTGCACATCATGCTGCGCTTTGATCTGGAGCGTGACCTGATCTCTGGCCGCCTGGACAGCCGCGACCTGGTCGAGGCCTGGAACGCGCGCTTCCTGAAGGATTTCGGCGTGGCGGTGGATCGTCCGGCAAATGGCGTCCTGCAGGACGTGCACTGGTCGGTGGGCCTCTTCGGCTATTTCCCGACCTATGCGCTTGGCAACGTCTATGCGGGCTGCCTGAACCAGGCCCTGCGCGCGGCGGTGCCCGATCTGGACGCCGCCTTGGCCCAAGGCGACGCCACGCCCGGCACCGAATGGCTGCGCGAGAACCTCCAGCGCCACGGGGGCCTGATGCCGCCCGCCGATCTTGTCGAAGCCGCCTCCGGCCGCGACATCAGCCCGGAACCTCTGCTGGATTACCTGGAGCAGAAATTCGGCCGCATCTACGGCCTCTGACCGCCCGATCGGGTATTTGGACAACGAAGAAGCCCCGGGACGTGCACCTGGGGCTTCTTTGTTGGCGAAATACGCTGCGGGGGGTCCGGGGGGCACAGGGCCCCCCGGCTGCCGCGGGATGCGGGTCACTCGGCGGCGCGGGCCATCGGGTTGTTCTGGTGGCTGGTCCAATTGGCATAGCCCCCCCGCGGGATCCCGGTGCGCTTGTCGATCTCGCCGATCTCCAACTCGCGCATGGTGATGCAGTTCTCGACCGGGCAGACATCGACGCAAAGGTTGCAGGCGACGCATTCCTCCTCAATCACCTCGAAGACGCGACCGGGCTTCATGGCGATGGCTTGGTGGCTGGTATCCTCGCAGGCGGCATAGCAGCGGCCGCAGCTGATGCAGGCGTCCTGGTCGATCACCGCCTTGGTGACATAGTTCAGGTTCAGCTGCTGCCAATCGGTGACGTTGGGCACAGCCCGCCCGATCAGTTCGGGCAGGGTCATCTCGTGGCTGTCCAGATAATCGTGCAGCCCGGTGATCATCTCCTGCACGACCTTGAAGCCATAGGTCATCGCCGCCGTGCAGACCTGCACATTGCCGGCGCCAAGCGCCATGAATTCGGCCGCATCGCGCCAGGTGGTCACGCCGCCGATGCCGCTGATGGGGATGCCTGCCGTCACCGGATTGCGCGCGATCTCGGCGACCATGTTCAGGGCGATGGGTTTCACCGCCGGTCCGCAATAGCCGCCATGGCTGCCCTTGCCGTCGATGGTGGGCTGGGGCGCGAAGAGGTCCAGGTCGACCGAGGTGATCGAGTTGATCGTGTTGATCAGGCTGACCGCGTCGGCACCCCCGCGTTTCGCGGCCTCGGCGGGCTTGGTCACGTCGGTGATGTTCGGCGTCAGCTTCACGATGCAGGGCATGCGGCTGTGTTTCTTGACCCACCGCGTGACCATCTCGATGTATTCCGGCACCTGGCCCACGGCGCTGCCCATGCCGCGCTCGGCCATGCCATGGGGGCAGCCGAAGTTCAGCTCGACCCCGTCGGCGCCGGTGTCCTCGATGCGGTGCAGGATATCCTTCCAGCTGTCCTCGTCGCAGGGCACCATCAGGCTGATGATCAGCGCGCGGTCCGGATAGTCGCGCTTGACCGACTTGATCTCGCGCAGGTTCACCTCCAGCGGGCGGTCGGTGATCAGCTCGATGTTGTTGATGCCCAGAACGCGGCGGTCGGCACCGTGGATCACGCCATAGCGCGGGCCATTGACGTTCACGACGGGCGGGCCCTCGGACCCCAGCGTCTTCCACACCACGCCGCCCCAGCCGGCCTGAAAGGCGCGGCGGACGTTGTATTCCTTGTCGGTCGGCGGGGCCGAGGCCAGCCAGAAGGGGTTCGGGGACTTGATCCCGATGAAATTGCTGCGCAGGTCTGCCATGATCGGGCCCTCAGCCGGGGATTTCGACGGGACGTCCGGTCAGCCGGGCGTCGATGTCTTCTGCCGCGTCGCGGCCTTCGGCCACGGCGGTCACGGTCAGGTCGTCCCCGCCCGCGGCACAGTCGCCCCCGGCCCAGACCCCGTCCAGCGTGGTGCGGCCCGGCCCGGTGACCAGGATCTTGCCGCCCGCCAGTTCCAGCCCGCCGGGCGCGCCGTCCAGGCGCTGGCCGATGGCGCGGAAGACCTGGTCGGCCTTAAGGCGAAAGCGGTCCTCGGTTAGCACCAGCCCGTCAGGCTCGGCGCGGGTATAGGCGAACTCGACCTCGGCCGCGGCGCCGTTGCCATGGACCGCGACAGGCGCGGCGTTGCAGATGATGCGCACGCCGCTGGCCGTCGCGTGGTCCTGTTCGTGGCGGCTGGCGCCCATGCGCGACTGGTCGCGGCGATAGACGATGCTGACGTTTTCCGCGCCCAGCAGGCGGGCCTGCACGGCGGCGTCCACGGCCGTCATGCCGCCGCCGATCACCACCACGTCGCGGCCGACGGGCAGGGCGGTCAGATCAGGGGCCTGGCGCAGATCGCGGATGAAGCTGACCGCGTCCAGCACGTTCTGCCGGTCCTCTCCCTCGGCGCGCAGGGCGTTGACCCCGCCCAGTCCCATGCCCAGGAACACCGCGTCATATTCGGCCTGCAGCCCCTGCAGCGTGATGTCGCGGCCGATCGCCTGGTCGTGGCGCAGCTCGATCCCGCCGATGCCGATCAGCCAGTCGACCTCGGCCTGGGCGAACCCGTCCACGGCCTTGTAGCTGGCGATGCCGTATTCGTTCAGCCCGCCCGGCTTTGGCCGCGCCTCGAAGATCACGACGTCATGGCCCTTGGCGGCCAGACGATGCGCGCAGGCCAGACCCGCAGGGCCCGCGCCCACGACGGCCACGCGTTTGCCGGTGGGGGCGGCGCGCCTGAAGGGATGCGTGCCCTGCGCCATCAGGCCGTCGGTGGCATAGCGTTGCAGGGCGCCGATCTCGACCGGCTTGCCCTCGGCTGCCTCGCGGACGCAGGCGCCCTCGCACAGCTGTTCGGTCGGGCAGACGCGGGCGCACATGCCGCCCAGGATATTGGCGTGAAAGATCGTCATCGCCGCCGCGTCCGGGGTGCCGGTCGCGATCTGGCGGATGAACAGCGGGATGTCGATCGACGTGGGGCAGGCCGTGATGCAGGGCGCATCGTGGCAGAAATAGCAGCGGTCCGCCGCGACCCGCGCCTCGTGCCGGTCCAGGGGGGGCGCGACATCGACAAAGTTCGCCGCCAGCTCAGCGGGCGTCAGCCGCCCCGGCACGACGCCGGGCGACAGTCTTGCTTGGGACATTTTCGTCTCCTGGCTCACCTGTTGGATGGACTCACGCTGACACAGGTCCGATTTTTTATCAAATGGTAAAATATCGCCGCGCCCGCGCTGCGGAAATTTCAGGCAGGCAGGTCCAGAACTGCGGCCAGCCCGCCCAGATCCGACCGCTCCAGCCGCAGTTCCCCGCCATGCAGCGCGGCCAGATCCGCAGCGATGGCAAGGCCCAGTCCCGCCCCTGGAGGGCCGCTCTCGTCCAGGCGGGCGCCCCGGACCAGGGCCAGCGGCGCGTCGGCATCGGCCAGGCCCGGCCCGTCATCCTCGATCCGCAGGATCACGCGCCCGGGCAGGGGCCGGACGCGGATGCGCAGGCGGGATCGGCCCCATTTGACGGCGTTATCGGCCAGGTTGCCGACCATCTCCTCCAGGTCCTGGCGTTCCCCGGCAAAGGCGGCATCCTCCGGGCAATCGACTTCGGCCTGCATGTTCCGGTCCGCCAGGGGCCAGCGCAGCACCAGCAGGATGTCGTCGATGACCGGCGCGACCGGGGTCCGGGTGCCCAGGGTGCCGGGCCCTGCATGGCGCGCACGCCGCAGGTGCCAGCCGATCAGGCGGTCCATGCGCGTGATCAGCGCCTGCCCCGGGTGATCCGCGGGCAATTCGTTGGCCAGCGCGGCCAGCGGGGTCTTCAGCGAATGGGCCAGGTTGCCCAGGTGCTGCCGCGATCGCGCCAGCAGGCTAGCGTTCTGGTCCAGGGCGGCGTTGATCTCGTCCGCCAGGGGGCGCAGCTCGGAGACATCGGGCCGCGCCAGCCGCTCGGACTGTCCGGCGCGGACACGGGACAGGTCGGCGCGCAGCCGGTCGAGGCTGCGCAGCCCCGCCGCGACTTGGATCACGCTGGCCGCCGCCAGCCCCAGCCCCAGAACCGCCAACGCCACGGCCAGCGGCCGGATGATCTGGTGCAGGCTGTCGCGGATCTGCGCCATCGGCGCGGTCACGGTGACGGCGACGCGGGCATCGGTGTCGGGGATGGTCAGCTCGCGGCGCAGGATGCGCAGCGGGGCGCCGTCGGCATCCCGGCCAGGCGCCCCGGTTAGGTCGCCCAACGGCCCCTGCAGCCGCCCGTCCAGCAGTGACAGGGACCGCGCCACCGGCGCATCGTCGGCCGCCACCTGCCAGTACCAGCCCGAAAAGGGCAGGCCGAAGCGCGCGTCCAGGGGCGCATCCTCCAGCCCCACGCGGCCCTCCCGGTCCACCGCCAGCTGGCCGATCAGGCTGTCGGCGATGGCCGCGGTTTCCGCGTCGAAACGGTCGGTCACGAAATCCTTCAGCAGATGCGCGATGACCAGGAACGCGCCGAGCAGCGCCGCCGACAGCCAGACCGCCGCCAGGATCAGAAGCCGTCCCCGGATCGAGCGCATCAGCCCTGCGTCCGCAGCACGTATCCCTCGCCGCGCCGGGTCTCGATCATGCCTCCGCCGATCTTGCGGCGCAGGCGGCCGATCACCACCTCGATCGACTTGAAGTCGCGGTCGGTTTCGGCCTGATAGAGATGCTCGGACAGTTCGGTCCGGCTGACGATGCGGTTCTGGTGGTGGATCAGATAGGTCAGGATCCGCGCCTCGAAGGCGGTCAGCTTCAGCGCCACGCCGTCCAAGGTGATGACGCCCAGCTGGCTGTCCAGCCGCAGCCGGCCCGCCGGGATGACCGACCGCGCATGGCCGGCGGCGCGGCGGATCAGGGTCTGGGCGCGCAGCACGACCTCGTCCAGGCGGAAGGGCTTGACCGCGTAATCGTCGGCGCCCGCGCGAAATCCCGCGACCTTGTCGGTCCAGTCGCCGCGCGCCGTCAGGATCAGGACCGGCATGGTGATGCCGCCATCGCGCCAGCGGGTCAGCACCTCCACCCCCGGCAGGCCGGGCAGGCCCAGGTCCAGGATCGCCACGTCATAGCTTTCGGTGGCGCCCAGGAACTCGCCCTGGATGCCGTCGGCGGCGCGATCGGTGACGAAACCGGCCGATGCCATGGCCCGCGCCAGTTGGTCGGCCAGCAGCGGGTCGTCCTCGACGATCAGGGCGCGCATGCGGGATGTCCTGTGTTCAAGGCTGGCGCCTGGCCTGCAGCTGGCCACGACCCGCCACCTCCAGGAACCGACCGTCCCGGGCATCCAGGCGGATGTTCAGCATGTTGCGGGTGGGCGTCAGCAGGCGGAATTCATAGACCAGTTCGGCGCCAAGCGCGCGTTCGCGGGGGGCGGGGGGGCGCACCGCGGCCGCCACCACGCGGCCTTGGTAGCGGGCGGTGACACGGTCCGCGAGCCTGTGGAAGGGCATGGGGCGAAAGCTGCCGGCCCGAGGCTCGGGCGGCGGCATGTCCTGCCCCGCCGCCGCGAGGGGCAGCGCCAGCGTCATCAGGACCGGAATCAGGGCAAGCCGCATAATTTCGCCACTATGCCCGGTCCTGCCCAAATGAAAACCAAACAGCGCATTGGCGTTTGGTTCGGGCAGCTTGCGCTAGAACCGAAATGTCCGCTGCCGGCACTGGCCCTGCAGTTCAGAACCAACAGGAGAAGACCATGAGCTTGAAGACATTTGCCGCCTCCACCGCGCTGATCGCCCTGATGGCGGCCGCGCCCACCCTGGTCCCGGCGCTGGCGCAGGAGGCGGCCGAAGCCCCGGCTGCGCAGGCTCCGGCTGCGCAGGCTCCGGCAGCGCAGGCTCCGGCAGCGCAGGCTGTCCCGGCCGCCATCGAGGCGCTTGGCTTGGAGCAGTTGGCCCAAAGGAACCTGCGCGACGGCCGCCGCCAGTTCACCGGCGTCCTGCCCGACGGCACCCGGATCGAGGCGCGCGTCGATGCCCAAGGCGCGCTGATGGGCGTCATGGCCGAGGAAGGCGCCTTGCCCCAGGGCATCCTCGACGGGCTGCTGCCCCAGGCCATCCGCGCCAGCCAGGTCTATGCCCAGTTCGACAGCCTCGACGGGGTCCGGCTGGCCGACGGACGGTTCGACCTGAAGGGCCAGGATGCCTCCGGCACCGGGATGCGCGCCCAGTTCGACAGTGCCGGGATGCTGCTGCGCTTTGGCCGCGAGGGAGAGGGGCGCGACATGGGACAGGGCAGGGGCGGCCCTCAGGGTGAACATGCCCCTGGCGAACATGCGCGCGGGGATCATGGCCGTGGTGAACATGGTCGGGGTGCGCATGGCGAGGGGCGGCACGGGCAGGGCCACGGGACCTCGGGCATGGCCGATCACGGCATGCGGGGCATGCACGGCCAGCAGATGCCGCGCGGCGATCGTCCTGCCGCCGCGATCACCTTTGACACGGCCGCCGCGAACCAGCGCCTGTCCGAGGCGGGCTATACCGCCCTGGGCCTCCTGCGCCAGCAGGGGCCACGCGTCCTGCTGGACGCCACCAACCCCCAGGGCGAGGCCGTCACGCTGGAACTGGACCGCGGCGGCGAGGTGGTGCGCGAAAGCGCCCGCTGATCCCTGCCTTTCCTGTCGTGCTCCACAGGCCGTCCCACAGGGGGCGGCCTTTTTCGTTGCGGCGCAGCCTGAACAAGAAGCTTCCCAGTCCGGGCTTTCGCGGTCTAGGCTGCGCGCAAGCCGATGCCCTGGTGTGACGTCATCTGGCCGTCATGCGCCATCGCTAACGGGTGAAGGCTGGTGACATCATCAAGGAGGATCATTTCCATGACACGGATCGACCGACGCGGGCTGCTTCGCGGGGCTGCGGCCACGGCAGGCGTGGCGCTGGCCTCGCCCTATCTGGCCCGGGGCGCCATGGCGCAGGGTGCGGGCACGGTGAACATCTTTGCCTGGGCGGGCTATCTGAACGACGAGATCCTGGGCGCCTTTCAGGAGGCGACCGGCATCACCCCGAACTTTACCCCCTATGGCACCAATGATGAACTGCTGAACCAGCTGCGCGCCAATAACGGCGCCGGGTTCGACCTGATCTGGCCGACCGTGGACCGCGTGCCGAACTATGTCGAATTCGGCCTGGTGCAGCCCATCGACGAATCGCGCATCGAAGTGGCCAAGGTCTTGCCCAGTGCTTGGGAGAATTCGGTCAACCTGGGCGCGGTCGTGGACGGCAAGCGCTATCAGGTGCCGACCGACTGGGGCACCGAGGCGATCGCCTTCGACCGCGAGCAGATGCCGCTGGAATACGGCAGCGCCTCCTATGGCGACATCTGGAACGAGGGCGCGCAGGCGACCGTGCGCGCGCATTCCGCGCTGATCGGGCTGGGCCTGTGGCTGGAGGCCGAGGGCAAGCTGCCGCGCCCGCTGCTGGACGCCTTCAAGACCCCCGAGGCGCAGACCGAGATCTTTGACGTGATCCTGGCCGAGGCGATCGCCCGCAAGGAGAACATCATCCAGTTCTGGAACAACGAGAACGAGGCCCAGGGCGCCTTCCGCGTCAACGGTGCCAATATCGGCCAGACCTGGGATTCGACCGCCGCGACCCTGCAGCGCGAGGGCATGCCGATCGGCTTCATCGCACCCAAGGAAGGCGCCCTGGCCTGGATGGAGGGCCTGTCGATCCCGACAGGGGCCGAGAACCTGGACAACGCCTATGCCTTCATCAACTGGTTCCTGACGCCGGAAGCCGGCGCCATGTACACCAACGCCACCTCGATCAACTCCACCGCGGTGGGGTCTGATCAGCTGATCTCGGAGGAGGCCAAGGCCTTTTTCGCCGCCGCCTATCCGGGCGACGCGCTGGAGAAGCTGTGGTGGTGGCCGATCCAGGAAAGCTGGTACATCACCAAGCGCAACGAATATCAGGACCGCTTCCTGTCGGCCTGACGACTGACCGGGGCGGCCCGCGCCGCCCCCTTTCAACTAGGGAGAGACGATGTCCCATTCCGTGGAACTGGCCGGGATCGGCATGACCTTCGGCACGACCCGCGCGGTCAGCGATGTCAGCTTCAGGGTCGAGGCCGGAGAGTTCTTTTCGATCCTGGGCCCCTCCGGCTGCGGCAAGACCACGATCCTGCGGATGATCGCGGGCTTCATCGAACCGACCGAGGGGCGCGTGCTGATCGGTGATCGCGACATGAAGGGCCTGGGTCCGAACCAGCGCCCGACCGCGATGATCTTTCAGTCGCTGGCCCTGTTTCCCCTGATGTCGGTGCGCGACAATATCGCCTTCGGGCTGGAGGCCCGCGGCGTGGGCCGCGCGGAACGGCGCGCCAAGGCCGACGACCTGCTGCGCCTGATCGCGCTGGAGGGATACGGCGACCGCATGCCGGGCGAACTGTCGGGCGGCCAGCGTCAGCGCGTGGCCATTGCCCGCGCCCTGGCCGTGGAACCTGGTGTCCTGCTGCTGGACGAGCCGCTCTCGGCGCTGGACCTCAAGCTGCGCCAGCACATGCGGGCGGAACTGCGCGCGCTGCAAAAACGCACCGGCGTCACCTTCATCTATATCACCCATGACCAGTCCGAGGCCTTGGCCATGTCGGACCGCGTGGCCGTGATGTCGTCGGGCCTGCTGCAGCAGGTGGCCAGCCCGCGCGAACTCTATGACAATCCTGCCACCCCCTTCGTCGCGCGCTTCGTGGGCGAAACGAATGCCTTGGCCGGCCGCATCACCGCGCTGGAGGGGGGCCGCGCGCAGATCCAGACCGATCTGGGCGGCCTGACCGGGCGGGCCGGGCGGGGCCTGGCGGTGGGGCAGGCGGGCACCATCTATATCCGTCCCGAGGCGCTGATCCCCGGCCACGGCACAAATGCCCTCAGCGCCGAGATCGAGCGCGTCGATTTCGAGGGCGCATTCGCGCTGGTCCATGGCCGCTTTGCCGATGGCGCGGCGCTGGCGGCCTCGGTGCCCTCGACCCGGCTGGCGGATGCGCCCTTGCCCGGGCAGCGCGCGGCCTTTGGCTTTGCCCCCGAACATGCGGTGGTGCTGGGCGATGGGTGATCTGAAAAACCGTTTCGGGTCCGGACTTTCCACGATCTTCCTCATCCTTGTCATGTTCTGGCTGGCGGTGATGGTGCTGGCCCCGAACCTGATGATGATCGATTACGCGCTGCGGCCCAACCTGCCGCCGGCGGCACTGGGCGGCCCCAACGACAGCTATTCGCTGGCCAATATCCTGTATCTGGCAGGAGAGCCGACCCATCGCGCGATCTTCTTCAAGACGATCTGGGCCAGCGGGCTGGTTGCGGCGGTGACCTTCCTGGTCTGCTATCCCATCGCCTTCTGGATGGCGCAGCGCGCGCCGACCGGTCAGCTGGCCATCGCGATGATGCTGATCATCATCCCCTTTTTCATCAACGAGGTCCTGCGCACGCTGGCCTGGTTCATCATCCTGGCCTATCGCGGCCCGCTGAACGCGGTCCTGACGAATATCGGCCTGATCGACGCGCCCATCCGCTGGCAGGGCGACGGGGGCGTGCTGGCGGCGATGGTCTACGCCTATATCCTGTTCATGCTGCTGCCGATCTATAACGCCATAGAATCGCTGGAAAAAGCCCAGATCGAGGCCGCGCGCGACTTGGGCGCCTCGCCTTGGCGCATCCATACCCGGGTGGTGATCCCCCACGCCAAGGCAGGCATCGCCACGGGCTTCGTCTTCACCTTCATGCTGGCGGCGGGCAGCTATGTCGCGCCCGCGCTGCTGGGATCGCCCGGCAGCCGCTGGTTCACGGAAATCATCTACAACTGGTTCTTCGAGGGCGGTGACTGGAACCGCGGCGCGGCCTATGCACTGGTGCTGCTGATCCTGTGCCTCGCCGTGGTGCTGATCACGCTGCGGCTGTTCCGCGTCAACCTGACGGATGTGGCGAAATGAGGGCGGACCGGATCTTCAACGCGATGTTCTGGCTGTACCTCATTGTTTTCGCGACCTATCTGTTCGCGCCGCTGATCATCATGGGCGCCGCCAGCTTCAACGAGAGCCGCTTTCCGACCGTGATCCCGTGGCAGGGCACGACGACCGACTGGTTCCGCGCCATGTGGGCCGATGCCGCCATGTGGCAGTCGCTGTGGACATCCGTGCTGGTGGCGGTCTGCGTGGTGGTGATCGTGGTGCCGGTGGGCACGGCGGCGGCCTTGGTCCTGACGTCCCTGCATGCGCGGGCGCGCAGTTTCGCCTATGCGGTCATGGTGTCGCCGCTGCTGACGCCGGGGGTGGTGATCGGCATCTCGACCCTGATCCTGTGGCGGCAGATGGGCGTCGGCGGCGGCGTCTTCCTGATCGTGCTGGCGCAATCGACCTTCATCATCTGCTACGTGATGCTGATGGTCATGGCGCGCCTGCAGCGGTTCGACCGCACGCAGGAGGAGGCGGCCCTGGGCCTGGGCGCATCGCGCGTGATGGTGTTCCGGCGCGTCACGCTGCCCTTCCTGCGGCCGGCACTGGTGGCCTCCGCGGGCCTGGCGGTGCTGCAATCGGTCGAGAACTACAACACGACCCTGTTCGTGCGCGGGTTCGAGACGCCGCTGACCGTCTTCATCGCCACCAAGGTAAGGACCGGCCTGACCCCGGCGGTGAACGCGCTGGCGCTGGTCATCATCGTCGCGACCGTCATCGGCGCCATCGCCTATGAGGTCGCGCGCCGCCGCAAGGCCGCGTCGGCGGCTCCCTAGACGTTCGTCAGCATCAGGTCGGCGGGCCGGCTGGCGGACAGGACCAGTTCCATGTTGGGCAGGTCGTTGCCCTCCAGCTTGGCGCGGGCCTGATCGGCCGGCAGGTCGCGCCACCGCGCGGCCAGGCGCGCGCGCAGCACCGGTTCGGGCACGTCCAGCATGACGGTCAGGGCGAAACGGCGATGCAGGTCGCGCCAGCCGGGGCGGTCCAGCAGAAGGTAATTCCCCTCTACCAGGATCAGCCGCGCTTCGGGGGCGATCTCGCGGGCAGCAGCGCGGGAAATCTCCAAGCGGCGATCAAAGACCGGGACCAGCACTTCACGGCCGTCATCGGCAGCCAGCCGGTCCAGCATGACCGCGAACCCGTCCAGGTCGAAGGTCTGCGGCGCCCCTTTGCGTGCCAGTTCGCCCCGCGCCGCCAGCAACCCGTCATCCAGGTGATAGCCGTCCATCGGCAGCAGCGCCGCCCCCGGCAGCGCCGCCAGCAGCGCATCCGACAGGTGGCTTTTCCCCGCACCGGGCGGGCCGGCCAGCGCCACCAGGTGCCGCTGCGTCCCCTGCGTCAGCAGGGCCAGCCGCTGCTGCAATCCGGCCAGATCGATCGCCTGTGTCATCCTGTGTCCCCCCTGTCGTGCCGCATGTTCCCCCAGTTGCGACACGCGGGCAAGGGCAGGGCGGGCTTGCCCCGCCGGCGCGCAGGGGGGATGATGCGCCCGAATGGGAGGATGGCGGTGGCGCAGGTGACGGATCTGGTCCGGCCCGGACAGGTTCTGCGGGCGGGAGGGGTGTTTCGGCCCCTGACGCGGCGTGCGCGCCGGCTGGCGGCCTTGGCGCTGCTGCTGGTGCTGGGATGGGCCATGCTGGTGCAGGGCAACGCTTGGCTGGCCACGCGCTATATCGCCGAAACGGTTCCGCAGGGCGAGAATATCCTGCGCCTGGCGGTGTCGGGCCTGCGTGGAGAGCTGGCCCGACACGAGCGTTTGCCGGACCTGATGGCCCGCGCCCCGGTTCTGTCCGCCGCGCTGCAGGAGGATGCGACGCGAACCGACGTCGCGGCGGCGAACCTCTATCTGCGATATGTCACCCGGCTGATGGGCCTGTCGGATGCCTATGTGATGACGCGCGACGGGACCACCGTCGCCGCCAGCAATTTCGACCGGGACTTCAGCTTTATCGGACAGAACTTTGAATATCGGCCCTATTTTCGCGATGCGCTGGCCGGGGGGCAGGGCCGGTTCTTTGCGCTTGGGACGACCTCGGGCAAACGCGGCTATTATTTCGGGGCGCCGGTGCGCGACCGGGGGCGCATTCTGGGGGTGCTGGCGCTGAAAGTGGACGTGGACACGATCGAGGACAGCTGGCGCGCCGCGGAATACGAGATGATCGTGACCGACAGCGAAGGCATCGTCTTCCTGGCCAGCCGGCGCGACTGGCAGTTCCGGTCGCTGGCGCCCCTGACGCCTGGGGCGCGCGCCCGCGTGGCCGCCACCCGCCGCTATGACGACGAGCCGTTGGAGATGTTGCCCCTGCAGCCCTCGGGTGCGGTGGGCGACCACCAGATGCTGCGGCTGGAGATGGATGGCGCGCGGCGCGAATTCGTCGCGGTGTCCGAGACCATGCCCGAGGCCGGCTGGACCGTGCAGGTGCTGCTGGACACGGCGCCGGCGCGGCGGCAGGCGCTGATCGCTTCGGTCGCGGGGCTGCTGATCGTGGGGGCGGTGCTGGCCGGTCTGATGGCCTGGATGCAGCGCCGTGCCCGGCTGCGCGAACGGCTGTCGATCCAGGCCGAGGCACAGGCCCAGCTGGAGGGGCGCGTTGCCGCCCGCACTGCCGAACTGGCGCAGCTGAACGCCCGCCTCGGCGCCGAAGTGACCGAGCGGCGCGCGACCGAGGCGGAATTGCGCCGCACGCAGCGGCACCTGGTGCAGTCGGCCAAGCTGGCGGCCCTGGGGCAGATGTCGGCCGCCCTGTCGCACGAGTTGAACCAGCCCCTGGGGGCGGTGCGGAACTTTGCGGCCAATGCCCTGACCTATATCGACCGCGACCGTGTCCCGGACGCCCGGCAGAACATCACCCGCATCCTGTCGCTGGCGGATCGCATGAACGAGACCGGGCGGACGCTGCGTAACTTTGCCCGCAAGCCCAATGCCCAGCTGTCGGACGTTGACCTGCATGACGTGCTGCGCGACGCGCTGGAGGTGATCGCCTGGCGCATCGGCAAGCGCGAACTGGCATTGAAGATCGAGCTGCCGCCCGGGCCGCTGATGGTGCGGGCGGGGCCTGTGCGGTTCCAGCAGGTGATCGTCAACCTTCTGTCGAACGCGCTGGACGCGCTGGAGGGGCGGCCCGACGCGCAGATCCGCATCACGGCCGAGGCCACGCCCGATCGGGTCGTGCTGACCGTGGCCGATAATGGCCCGGGCATCCCCGAGGGGCTGGACGAGCGGATCTTCGATCCCTTCTTCTCGACCAAGGGAGTGGGCAGCGGGCTTGGCCTTGGCCTGTCGATTTCCTTCAATATCGTCAAGGATTTCGGAGGGGAACTTCGCCTTTTGCGTCAGCCGGGCGGGGCCTGTTTCCAGATCGACCTGCCGCGCCTTGGGGGTGCCGCATGAGTGCCGGTCGCATCCTGCTGGTCGATGACGAGGCCGACATGCGCCTGTCGACCGCGCAGGCGCTGGACCTGGAGGGGTTCGAGGTCGAGGACATGGCCGCTGCGCAATCGGCGCTGGACCGCGTGGGCTTTGGCTTTGACGGGATCGTGGTGACCGACATCCGCATGCCCGGCATGGACGGCCTGACCCTGATGAGCCGCATCCGCGAGATCGACGCCGAGATCCCGGTCATCCTGGTGACCGGGCATGGGGACATCCAGCTGGCCGTGCGCGCCATGCGCGAAGGCGCCTATGATTTCGTCGAAAAGCCATTCGACGGCCAGCAGCTGGCCGAGATCGCCGCCCGCGCGATGGAATACCGCCGCGTGGTGCTGGAAAACCGCGTGCTGCGCGCGGCGGCGGGGCAGGCGGATGACCTGGAAACACGGCTGGTGGGGCGGTCGAACGTGATGATCGACCTGCGCCGCCGGCTGCGCACCATCGGCCCGACCGAGGCGGATGTGCTGATCGTGGGCGAGACCGGCGTCGGCAAGGAGGTCGTGGCCCGCGCCCTGCACGACCTGTCACCCCGCGCCCGCAAGCCCTTCATCGCCATCGACTGTGCCGCGCTGCCCGCCGCCCTGATCGAATCCGAACTGTTCGGCCACGAGGCGGGCGCCTTTCCCGGCGCGCTGCGCCCGCGCTATGGCAAGTTCGAACATGCCCGCGGCGGCACGATCCTGCTGGACGAGATCGGCTCCATGCCGCTGGACGTGCAGGGCAAGCTGCTGCGGGTGGTGCAGGACCGGGTCATCTCGCCCCTGGGCGCGGACGAGGACAGGGTGCTGGACGTGCGCTTCATCGCCACCTCGCGCAGCCCGCTGGAGGACGAGGTGGCCGCAGGGCGGTTCCGGGCGGACCTGCTGTACCGGCTGAACGTGGTGACGCTGCATGTGCCACCACTGTCGGCGCGGCGCGAGGATGTGCAGCTGCTGTTCATCAAGCTGGTGCAGGAGGCCGCCGCCCGGCACCGTCGCCCGCCCGTGGCCGTGCCCCCGCAGCTGCTGGCCGAGATCGCCAGGCGCCCCTGGCCCGGCAATGTCCGCGAATTGCGCAACGCCGCCGACCGCCACGCCCTGGGCATCGCCCTGCAACCGGCCGAGGACCGCAGCCCGGAACAGATGCGCCTGGCGCATCGCGTCGCGGGCTTTGAGCGCGACCTGATCGTGGCGACCCTGGCCGCCCATGGCGGGCGGCTGAAGCCGGTCTATGAATCGCTCGGCCTGTCGCGCAAGTCGCTGTACGAGAAGATGCAGAAATACCGCATCGACAAGACGCATTACGTCGATGTGGGCGACGATGCCGACGGCTGATGGGGGGAAATCCACCCGCGCCTTACCCGCGATGTTACCGGATCCACCCATCGCGCCGCGAGGCGCGGGGATTTAGCACCCCTCCGTCGCATGGCAGGGTTGCGCCGCCTGCATGGCAGGACCTAGCTGAGGCCACTTCGTCCGGCCGCGCTCGGGTTCCGATCCGCGCGGCCACTGGATAAATCTGGGAGGATTTCCATGCGTTTCATGACCGCCGCCGTTGCGGCCGCTGCTGCCTTTACCCTATCGCCCGCCTTTGCCCAGGAGGATCGCGCCGATTGGCCGTCCAGCCTGACCATCGGCACGGCCAGCCAAGGCGGCACCTATTTCATCTATGGCACGGGCCTGGCCGGCCTGATCTCGCAGAACCTGGACCTGAACGCTTCGGCCGAGGTGACCGGCGGCCCGGTGCAGAACGCGACTTTGGTCGAGACCGGCGACCACCAAGTCGGCCTGGTCACCATGGGCCCGGCCTATGAGGCCTGGACCGGCAACAGCGAACTGGCCCCCGGTGTCGAGCACAAGTCGCTGCGCGCGCTGTTCCCGATGTACCAGACCCCCTTCGAGGCGGTGGCGCTGCAATCCTCGGGCATCGCCAACGTGACCGACATGGACGGCAAGCGTGTCTCGGTGGGCCCGGCCGGCGGGACCGCCGCCACCTATTGGCCGCGCTTCTTCGAGGTGCTGGGGGTCGAGGCGAATGTCAGCTATGCCGGCGCCAATGACGCAACCAGCCAGGTCAAGGATGGCCTGATCGACGCCTTCGCCTTTGCGGCGGGCGTGCCGATCAGCGCATTCGCGCAAATCGCGGCGGAAAACCCGGTCAACATCTTCGGCTTCACCGAGGAGCAGCGCACCCAGATCCTGGAAGCGATGCCCGAAGTGTCGGCCTTCGAAGTGCCGGGCGGCCTCTACCAGGGCTTCCCCGAGGGTCACGGCACCGTCGCCATGTGGAACTTTGCCGTCGCCCATGCCGACATGCCCGAAAGCCTGGCCTACGAGATCACCAAGATGGTGATGGAGGGCAACGAGGCGATGATGCAGATCCACGCCACCGCCGCCGAGACCCTGCCGGAAAACGCCGACAAGAACACCTTCCTGCCCTATCATCCGGGCGCACTGCGCTATTTCGATGAAAAGGGAATCGAGATCCCGGCCGAACTGCGCGGCTGATCCGACCCAACCGGGGGCCCCGCGCGGGCCCCCGACCCTTGCCCGACCACCGTCCGGCCCGGCCGCAAGCCCGTTGCGGCGCATCCACCTGGAGAAGTCCCATGTCTGTTGTTGCTGCTCCCGCGGCAGGAGGCGCCCCGGTCATCGCGCAAGGCGTCGATGATGAGCCGATGGCGCCGAACCAGCGCGACGCCCGCGCCCGCGTCGGGCTGATGATCGCCATCCTCTGCGCCGCCTATACCCTGTTCCACCTGGTCGTCATGGTCCTCTATCCGCTGGAGACCTGGACCTATCGGATGATCCATGTCTGCGGCGGCCTGGTCATCGGCTTTCTGACCTATGCCGCGGTCACCCAGGACAGCGTCACCGACGATGCCCCCGCCGCCCGCCGCGCGGTTCCGGAACTGGCGCTGCTGGGGATCGGCGCGCTTGGCATCGGCTACGGCTTTGCCGTGATCGCCTATGCCTGGGGCGCCTGGTGGCTGGCCGGCGTCGCCATGCCGCCCGCCTTCGGATTTCGCACCTATGGCCTGCCGCTGGTCGTGGGCAGTGTCGCGGCCATCGCGGCCGGCTGGCTGTATTCGTCGCGCGACCGGGGCCGGATCTATCCGGGCGACGTTCTGCTGTGCTTTGCCTCGATCGCGGTGCTGGGCTATATCCTGTTCGTCGTGGGCGCGCTGCGGATGCGGGCGGGCACCGGCATGGCGCAGCCCGGCGATCTCTGGGCTGCGCTGACCGGCGTCCTGCTGATCCTGGAGCTGACGCGCCGCCTGACCGGCCTGGCGCTGGTCATCATCGTCGGCGTCTTCATCGCCTACAGCTTTCTGGGGCCGTGGCTGCCGGGGTTCCTGAACCATCGCGGATATACGGCCACGCGGTTCTTTACCTATATCTTCACCGACCAGGGCGTGCTGGGCGATCCGATCGCGGTCAGCTCGACCTACATCATCCTCTTCATCGTCTTTGCGGCCTTCCTGCAGGCCTCGAAGGTCGGCGACTATTTCGTCAACTTCGCCTTCGCCTGCGCGGGCCAGGCGCGGGGCGGGCCTGCCAAGGTTGCCGTTTTCGCATCGGGCCTGATGGGCATGATCAACGGCACCTCGGCGGGCAACGTGGTGTCCACCGGGTCGCTGACCATCCCGCTGATGAAGAAGGTCGGCTATTCGCCGAAAACCTCGGCCGCGATCGAGGCGACGGCCTCGTCCGGCGGCCAGATCCTGCCGCCGATCATGGGCGCAGGCGCCTTCATCATGGCCGAGGTGACGGGCATCCCCTACACCGACATCGTCATCGCGGCCATCATCCCGGCGCTGCTTTATTTCGTGTCGGTCTATTTCATGGTCGACCTGCAGGCGCTGAAGCTGGACATGAAGGGCCTGCCCCGGTCCGAGCTGCCGCGTTTCGGCGACCTGATCAAGCAGGTCTACCTGTTCCTGCCGATCGTGATCCTGATCTATACGCTGTTCGCGGGCTATTCGGTGATCCGGGCGGGCGCGATGGGCATGGCCTCGGCCGCGGTCGTCAGCTGGCTGACGCCCTACAAGATGGGTCCGCGCCAGGTCTTTCGGGCGCTGGACATGGGCGCGCGCATGTCGATCCAGCTGGTGGCTGTCTGCGCCGCCGCCGGTGTCATCGTGGGCGTCATCGCGCTGACAGGGGTGGGGGCGCGGTTCTCGTCGCTGCTGCTGACCATCGCCGACCAGAACCAGTATCTGGCGATGTTCTTTGCCATGTGCATCTCGATCATCCTGGGGATGGGAATGCCGACGACGGCGGCCTATGCGGTCGCGGCGGCGGTGGTGGCGCCGGGCCTGATCGCGCTTGGCGTGCCGGTCCTGGTCGCGCATTTCTTCGTCTTCTACTATGCGGTCATGTCGGCGATCACGCCTCCGGTCGCATTGGCGGCCTATGCGGGGGCGGCGCTGTCGGGATCGGATCCGATGAGGACCAGCGTCGAGGCCTTCAAGCTGGGCCTGGCCGCCTTCATCGTGCCCTTCATGTTCTTCGGCTCGCACGAGCTGCTGATGCAGGGCGAGACGCTGGACATCATCCATGCCACCGCCACGGCGCTGCTGGGGATGTTCCTGCTGTCGGCGGGCGTGATCGGCTATTACTTCGGCCCGGTCGGTGTGCTGATCCGGCTGGTGCTGGTCGCGGCCGCGCTGTCGATGATCGCCGTCGGCTGGACCAGCGACGTGGTGGGCCTTGCCGTGGCCATTGCCCTGTTCCTGTGGCAGCGCAAGATGGTCACCGGCTCGACCCTGACCCACGGTCGCGCCGACTGACGACGCGGTCGATGTGCGGGGGAAGGCGGGTCCGGAAACGGGCCCGCCTTTTGCGTGGCGGGGGTCGATGCGGGTGGCCTGCAGGCCCGTGATGAAACCCGCGGGCCCGGGAGGGGTTGAGCATCCAGACCAGTGGCACCCCGCCCTGGTCCCGGCGGCAACCGACAGGAGACGCATCCCATGACGGGCAGGAATTCGGCCGATGAAATGGCGCCGCGGCGCCGCGTGGTGATCACCGGGGCCTCTGCCGGCGTCGGGCGGGCCGCGGCGATGGAGTTCGCCGCGCAGGGCTGGTGCGTGGGACTGATCGCACGCGGTCAGGCGGGGCTGGAAGGCGCGCGCGCGGATGTGGAACGGGCGGGCGGCACCGCGCTGGTCCTTGCGGCCGACGTGGCCGATGCGCAGGCGGTGCAGCGCGCGGCGGATGATGCGGTGGCCGAATGGGGCGGCATCGACGTCTGGATCAACGCCGCCATGGCCACGGTCCTGGCCCCGGTAGAGGACGTGACCCCCGACGAATTCCGCCGCGTGACCGAGGTCACCTATCTGGGCCAGGTCTTCGGCACGCAGGCCGCCCTGCGCCAGATGAAGCGGCAGGGCCATGGCACCATCGTCAGCGTGGGCTCTGCGCTGGCCTATCGCGGCATCCCGCTGCAGGCGCCCTATTGCGCGGCCAAGTTCGCCACCCGCGGCTTTCTGGATTCGCTGCGGAGCGAGCTGATCCACGACAAGTCCCCCATCCGCCTGACCGCCGTGCACCTGCCGGCCGTCAACACGCCGCAATTCGACTGGGCCCGCAACAAGATGCCGCGCCGGGCCCAGCCTGTGCCGCCGATCTATCAGCCGCAGGCCATCGCCCGCGCCCTTTATCGCGCGGCGGAGGACGCCCCGCGTGAACTGTGGCTGGGCGGTTCGGCGGCCAAGGTGATCCTGGGCGACGCGGTCGCGCCCACGCGCGTCGACCAGGTCCTGGCCGACCAGGGCTATTCCGGCCAGCAGACGGACGAACCCGCGCAGGACCGCGCCGACAACCTGTTCCAGCCGATGGACGAACTGCAGGATTTCGGCGCCGAGGGCCGCTTTGATGCCGAGGCCCGTCCGGAGGTGCGCACCTACAACCCCGCTGTCCTGCGGGGCGGTGCCGTTGTGGGTGCCGCGCTGGTGGCCGGTGCCGGCATCGCGGCCCTGCTGGAGGCGCGCCGCAGGCGTTAGGGAACGTCTGGCATCCTTACGTGCCGCCCAGCAGCAGCTTGGCAGCGATAGCCCACATGACCAGCGCGATGACCGCCTCCAGGACCCGCCAGGACGACGGCCGGGCAAAGAGAGGGCGCAACCGCGCCGCACCATAGCCGAGCGCAAAGAAGAACAGGAACGAACCGGACACCGCACCCGCCGCAAAGGATGCCTCGGAGCCCGCGAACCGGGTCGAGATCGTGCCCAGCAGTACCACCGTGTCCAGATAGACATGCGGGTTCAGCCAGGTGATCGCCAGACAGGCCAGCAGGGTGCCGCCCAGCCCCGCGCCCTTTTGCCCGGGTCCGACCACCAGTGCCTCGCTGGAGCGCAGGGCGGCGCGCAGGCTCTTGAACCCGTACCAGATCAGGAACGCCGCGCCGGCGTAACGCATGCCGGGGCCAAGCCAGGGGAGCCATTGGGCGATCCGCCCAAAGCTTGTCACCCCCAGCAGGATCAGCAGGGCGTCCGAGACGGCGCAGGTCAGGCAGACGGCCAGAACATGCTCTCCGCGCAGGCCCTGGCGCAGGACAAAGGCGTTCTGCGCGCCGATGGCGACGATCAGGCTGAGGCCGGTCAGCAGGCCGGTCAGGAACACGGAAAGGCTCATCGGGGACTTCCGCTCATAGGCGAGGGATCTTGGGGGCGGCGGCATTCGAGCAGCCTGCCGGTGCTTTGCGGACATGGTCCGTGGACGGCGCGCGGCGCGGAGCAGGGACCAATGCGGATGTGGCCCTGCGCGGTCAGGTCAGATCTCCCGCGCGTGGATGATGCGGCCACCGCAGATCGTCAGCGCGATGCCCAAGTCGGGAGTGCCCTCCGGACTTGCGGTTTCGATGTCCCCGCCCAGCAGCACCAGGTCGGCGGCAAGGCCCGGGCGCAGGGTTCCCGTCAGGTGGTCGCGATGCGCCGCCCAGGCTCCTCCGGCCGTGTAGGCGTGCAGGACCTCCATCAGCGAAAGCCGCTCGTCCCGCGCCCCGTCATAGGGGCGCCGCGTCAGCGCCGCCGAAATCCCCCGCAGCACCGAGACATCGGCCACGGGCCAGTCGCTGGAAAAGGCGATGGCGGCGCCCGCCCGGGCCAGGCTCCGGCACAGATAGGCATCCGCCCACCGCCCCGCCCCGATCCGCGACAGGGTCGGTTCCAGCGGAAAATCCATCGCCCCCGGCACATGCGGCGGCTGCAGGCTGGCGGTGATGCCAAGCGCCCCCAGGCGCGGAACATCGGCGGGATCGATCAGTTCGATATGCTCGATCCGGTGGCGGCTGTCGCGGGGGCCGTTGGCGTCGCGGGCCGCCTGGTAGCCGTCGATGACCGTCCTGACCGCCCCGTCGCCGATCGCATGAACGGCGATCTGCAACCCGCGCCGGTCGATTTCACTGGCGATCCGGGCAAAACGCTCGAGCGGAAACAGCGGGTCGGAGCGGTGGCCAGGCTGGTCCGAATAATCCCGCAGCAGATGGGCGGTCCGGCTGTCGATGACCCCGTCCATGAACATCTTGACGAAGCCCGAACTGATCCAGTCATCGTCGAAATCGGCCGCCATGGCCGAGGCGCGGTCCAGCGCATCCAGCTCCATATGGGGCTTGAAGTGGAAGGGCACCTTGACGCGCAGGGTCAGGATGCCTTCGGCGCGCATCTCGGCCAGCAGCTCCAGCGTATAGCGGTTGCCGTCCATGTTCACCAGGCTGGTCACGCCATGCGCGGCGCAATGCATCATGCCCCGGTGCAGCAGCGCCTTGTCGACCGCGCGCTCGGCCGCGGTGGGGCGCGGCTCGGGTTCTTCGCCGGTGGCGATGCCCAGGTTGATGCGCCCTTCGCCGGCATGGGCGATCAGGGGGCCGAAGGCCTCGAATTCGCGCAGTTCTCCGGTGGCAAGGCCATCCGGGCCCATGACCACCTCATGACCATGCGGCATGGGCGCACCGCCCAGCAGCCCGGTGGCCTTCAGCGCCGCGGTGTTGGCCCAGACGGTGTGCAGGTCGGGCGACATCATGGCGATGGGCCGGTCCGGGATCATCGCGTCCAGGTCTTGTCGCGTGGCGGGCCTGCCCAGGATGCCGTAATGCGCCTCCTGCGCCATCAGCAGCGGCATGTCGGGGTTGGCTGCGGCGAAATCGCGAAAGGCGTCGCCCACTGCCTTCGCCCCGTGGAGGTGACCGATATGCAGATGCGTCAGGTCGGCGCCGCCCAGGCCAACATGGACATGACCCTCGAAAAAGCCGGGCAGCAGCGTGTGGCCGCCGGCGTCGATGACCCGGGTGTCCGGCCCGGCCAGCGCCCCGATCTCTGCCGCCGTGCCGATGGCAAGGATGCGGTCGCCTGCCACCGCCACGGCCTCGGCACGCGGATGCCGGGGGTCCATGGTCAGGACACGGGCATGGGTCAGGATCAGGTCGGCGGTGGTCATGGTGCATGTCCCGAAAGGGCAAGGTGGCCGCGACCCGTCCGGGCCGCAGCCGCGCGGCAGGGCGGGCTATTTCAGCTTGATGGCGAAGTGCTTGCGCACCGGTTCGTCGATGGTCCAGGTGCCCTTGAATGTCGGCTCGACCACGAAGGCATCGCCCGGCGTCAGCGTGACGGGTTCCCCGCCGTCGGGGGTGATGGTGATCCGGCCCTCGATCAGGTGGACGAATTCGTAGAACTGGTAGCTGGCGTGCCAAGTGCCGGTCGTCGCCTCCCAAGTGCCCGAGATCATGCTGCCATCGGCCGAACTGTGCTGCACCCAATAGCGCATGGTCGGGTTGCCGTCGATCTTGGTCCAGCCCTCCAGATCTGTGGTGATGGGCTCGGGGCCCGGTGCGGGAAAGCGGAAAACCGTGTCGCTCATGTCTGTCCTCGTGCGCCGTCTTTTCGGTCGAGGCTCTTGGTAGGCGCCGCCCGCGCGGCGTGCAAGCGGGACGATCAGCGGGCTGGCGCGCCCATCGCGGGGGCTGGCGGATCGGCGCCAGATCGTCGATGACGGGAGGGCGCAGAGGGCGCGGGCAGGGATGGGGACAAGGCATGGAGATCCGCAGGGCAAGGGCATCGGACGCCGCGCATCTGGTGCGTTTCATCAACATGGCGGCGGATGACCTGCCGCTGCATTTCTGGCGCAAGTCGGTCGGCCCGGACGGCGATCCCTGGGCCCTGGGCGCAGAACGCGCGGCGCGCGAGACGGGAAATTTTTCCTATCGCAACGCGTGGCTGGCCGAGGTCGAGGGTCAGGTCGCGGCCTGCCTGCTTGGCTATGCCGCCGAAGCCGAGCCCGAACCCATCGACCCCGACACGCCGCCGATCTTTGTGCCGCTGCTGGAACTGGAGGCCTTGGCACCGGGCTCGTGGTACCTGAACGTGCTGGCGACCGATGCGGGGTTTCGCGGCATGGGCCTGGGCAGTGCCCTGCTGGCGCAGGCCGAGACGATCGCCGCTTCGGCCGGCCACGCGAGCATCAGCCTGATCGCCGCGGACACGCATCAGGACGCACTGCGCCTCTATGCCGCCAAGGGCTACCGCGAGGTTGCCCGCCGCCCCGTCGTCAAGGGCGACTGGCAGGTCGATGCAGGGGAGTGGCTGCTGTTCATCAAGCTCGTGGGTCCCGCGTGATCTGGCGGTGACGTGCGGGTTTGTCCTGACCCGCCGGCCATGGGGACGGTCCGCAGCGCCGGCGCGATGCCATTACCTTGGCATTTAGGTACTCTGGTATCCGCTCTGCCAAGATCTCAGGTCTGCGCCGGCATAGACCCGCCCTCCCTGCGAGCTCCAAAAGAAGGCTTGCCATTGGGCGGGAGCAGAGAACCTGTCAGTCACGCTACACTTCCTGGGCCTGCTGGGAGAACCTGCGCTTTTCCATGGAAGGGGCTTCGTCCGCAGCGCCTCCTTTCCAGAAAGGCGCGCACCAGTTTCACCAAGACAGTGGGGTCGGCCTGCTCAGTTGGTAAACGCCGGTCTTTGGATGCTTGCTCGGGCTGGGCATCCTGATGGGCAATGCAAGCCACCTCTGTGTACCAGCAAGGGGGCTTCTAGCCTCCGAACTGCCACGAGTTCTTCAAGAAAAACTGGTGCTGTGAGAGAGGATTGAACTCTCGACCTCACCCTTACCAAGGGTGTGCTCTACCACTGAGCTACCACAGCGCCGTTGGAGGGGCGTTTAGACAAAGGCCGCGGCCCGCGCAAGGGGGGTCGGGCGATTTTTCCCGAAAATGCGCAAGGACGCTTGCGGGCGCGTGCGTTTGCTGGACTGTGGCGCGGCCGGACGCTAACAGGAAGGCCATGACCGACCGCCGTGACCAGAAACCCGGAACCGACAGCCGCGAAGAGCGTCTTCGCCAGGCGCTGCGTGCCAATCTGGCGCGCAGAAAGGCTCAGGCGCGGGCGCGGGCGGCCGGATCGGAAAGCGACAACAAGACCGTCCCGGATGCGGATGGCGAGACAGGCAAGGACAGCTGATGGACCAGATCATCGTCGAGGGGAACGGCCCCCTGAAAGGGGAGATCCCCATCGCCGGCGCCAAGAACGCCTGCCTGACGCTGATGCCTGCGACGCTCTTGACCGACCAGCCGCTGACGCTGACCAATGCGCCGCGCCTGTCGGACATCCGCACCATGACCGCGCTGCTGGGGTCCCTGGGGGCAGAGGTCGCCTCGCTGCAGGAGGGCCAGGTGCTGGCGCTGTCCAGCCATGCGCTGACCAGCCACCGGGCGGAATACGACATCGTGCGCAAGATGCGCGCCTCGATCCTGGTGCTGGGGCCGCTGCTTGCGCGGGACGGGGTCGCCGAGGTGTCGCTGCCCGGCGGTTGCGCGATCGGCGCGCGGCCCGTGGACCTGCACCTGCGGGCGCTGGAGGCGATGGGCGCCAGCCTGGACCTGCGCGACGGGTATGTCCATGCCAAGGCGCCTGCGGGCGGGCTGCAGGGGGCGGTTTTCGAATTCCCGATCGTCTCGGTCGGGGCGACGGAGAACGCGCTGATGGCGGCCACGCTGGCCCGCGGCACGACGGTCCTGAAGAACGCCGCGCGCGAGCCCGAGATCGTCGACCTGGCCCGCTGCCTGCGGGCGATGGGCGCGCAGATCGAGGGCGAGGGCACCGGCACCATCACCATAGAGGGCGTCGATGCGCTGCATGGCGCCACCCATCCCGTCGTCACCGACCGGATCGAACTGGGCACCTACATGCTGGCCCCCGCGATGTGCGGCGGCGAGGTCGAGTTGCTGGGCGGCCGGATCAAACTGCTGTCGGCCTTCTGCGAGAAACTGGACGAGGCCGGCGTCAGCGTCGAGGAAACCGCCCGCGGCCTGAAGGTGGCGCGCAAGAACGGTCGGGTCAGGGCGGTGAACGTCACGACCGAGCCCTTTCCGGGCTTTCCGACCGACCTGCAGGCGCAGTTCATGGCGCTGATGTGCATGGCCGAGGGCACCAGCGTGCTGGAGGAGACCATCTTCGAGAACCGCTTCATGCATGCGCCGGAACTGACCCGCATGGGCGCGCGGATCGAGGTTCATGGCGGCCATGCCACCGTCACCGGCGTGGAAAAGCTGCGCGGGGCACCGGTCATGGCCACCGACCTGCGCGCCTCGGTCAGCCTGATCCTGGCGGGAATGGCCGCCGAAGGATCGACCACCGTCAGCCGCGTCTATCACCTGGATCGCGGCTATGAACATGTCGTGCGCAAGCTGCGCGGCGTGGGTGCCCATATCGAACGCGTGAAGGAGGATGCGTCATGACCCGCGATGCCCGTTTCGCCGATGCAGATCCGCGCCCGCTGGCGCTGAAGGCCGAGGATGAGGTCGACCTGCGCATCCTGTCCTCGCTGGTTCAGGATGCGGTGCTGACCGGCGCGGAGATCAGCCATGACGCCAAGGCGCGGCGGCTGGCGCTGCTGGTGACGCGCTTTCGGTGGGAGGATGCCCAGGCCGCCGAGGCCGAGGGGCGCCCCTTCGAACGCGTGCGGTCGCTGATGGTGATCGGCGACGTGATGCGGGTGGTCAGCGATGGCGTGCAGCGCGACGGCGACACGGTTCTTGAACTGCTGGCGCTGCGCTGGCAGCCGGGCGAGGACGGCACGGGCCGGCTGTTGCTGGATTTCGCGGGCGACGGCACGATCGTGGCCGAGGTCGAGTGCATCAGCGTCGATCTGCGCGACGTGACGCGCCCGCATGAGGCCGTGTCGGGGCGGGCGCCCCGGCATCCAGACTAGACCAAGGGTTTTTGGAACAAACGGGGCCCGCGTCATCCTGTCCGCCGCGGCGGGCTTGAGGCGGGCGGGCAAGCGAAGTATGCGCGCGGCGCTGCAAGGGGAAATGACATGCCGGTCACGCTGAACATCGACGACGCCGATTTCGAGGCCGGCTTTCAGCACATGCTGTCGGCCAAGCGCGAGGATTCCAGTGATGTGAACGAGGCGGTGGCCGCGATCATCGCCCGGGTGCGGGCCGAGGGCGACGCAGCCCTGTGCGACCTGACCGCGCGTTTCGACCGCCTGTCCCTGACCCCCGGCACGCTGCGGTTTTCGCCCGACGAGATCGCCGCCGAGGTCGCCAAGGTCGGTCCCGAGGACCGCGCCGCGCTGGAATTGGCGGCCGACCGCATCCGCGCCTATCATGCCCGCCAGATACCCGAGGATGCCAGCTGGACCGACGCCCAGGGCGCGACCCTGGGCTGGCGGTGGAGCGCCGTGTCGGCGGCCGGGCTTTATGTGCCGGGCGGGCAGGCGGCCTATCCGTCCAGCGTGCTGATGAATGCGATCCCGGCCCGAGTGGCGGGGGTGGAACGCCTGGTCATCTGCGTGCCGACGCCCGGCGGGGTCATCAACCCGCTGGTCATGTTGGCGGCGCAGCTGTCGGGGGTGGACGAGATCTATCGCATCGGCGGGGCGCAGGCCGTGGCGGCGATGGCCTATGGCACCGGCAGCATCGCACCGGTGGACAAGATCACCGGACCGGGCAACGCCTATGTCGCGGCGGCCAAGCGCCAGGTCTTTGGCCGGGTGGGCATCGACATGATCGCCGGTCCCTCCGAGGTCCTGGTCATCGCCGATGGCGACCAGAACCCGGACTGGCTGGCCTGGGACCTGCTGGCCCAGGCCGAACATGACGCCGATGCGCAGTCCATCCTGATCACCACCGATGCTGACATGGCCCGCCGCGTGGCCGCCGCCGTCGAGCGGATCATCCCGACGCTGCAGCGTTCGGCCATCGCCGGGGCCAGCTGGCGCGACTATGGCACGCTGATCGTGGTGCGGGACCTGGATCAGGCCGCCGCCCTGTCCAACCGCATCGCGCCCGAGCATCTGGAACTGTGCGTGGCCGATCCCGAAGGACTGGCAGCGAAATGCATCCACGCGGGGGCGATATTCTTGGGCGCCCACACGCCCGAGGCGGTCGGCGATTACGTCAGCGGCCCGAACCATGTCCTGCCGACGGCGCGTTCGGCGCGGTTTTCATCAGGGCTGTCGGTGATGGATTTCCTCAAGCGCACCACGATGGCGCGGCTGAGCCCCGGCGCGCTGGCCGCCATCGGTCCCGCGGCGGTGCGCCTTGCGGCATCCGAGGGCTTGCAGGCCCATGGCGCTTCGGTTCAGGCTCGGCTGGAGTTGCTGAACGAAAGGGTCGGGGAATGAGTCGCATCACGCGCATCGAGATTGATGACCGGGCCATCGCGCCGGCCACGCCCGAGATGGAGCAGGAGCGGCGCGTCGCGATCTTTGACCTGATCGAGGACAACAGCTTTGCCGTGCCCGGCCGCGACGGCACTGCCGCGCCCGAGGGTCCCTTTGTTCTGCAGCTGTGCATCCGCGAGGGGCGGCTGGTCTTCGACGTCAGCGACGAGGCATCCGAGAAGGTGGCCGAATTCCACCTGTCGCTTGGCCCGTTCCGCCAGGTCGTCAAGGACTACTTCCAGATCTGCCAAAGCTATTTCGATGCGGTGAAACGCCTGCCCCCCGCCCAGATCGAGGCAATCGACATGGCCCGGCGCGGCATCCACAACGAGGGCGCCCGCACCCTGCAGGAGCGTCTGGAGGGCAAGGCCGAGCTGGACATCGACACCGCCCGGCGCCTGTTCACCCTGATCTGCGCATTGATCCCGCAGGGCTGAGCCGATGGCGCAGGACAAGATCCCTTCCTCGGTTCTGTTCTGCTGCGATCACAATGCCATCCGCTCGCCGATGGCGGAGGGGATGATGAAGAAGTTCTATGGCCGCGCCGCCTATGTCCAGTCGGCGGGGGTCAAGAACGACATGGAGGTGGACGGCTTTGCCATCGCCGTCTGCGACGAGATCGGTGTCCATCTGGCGGCGCATCGCAGCCGCAGCTTTGACGAGATGCAGGACTGGGGCGACGACCTGAGCCAGTTCGACCTGATCGTGGCCCTGTCGCCCGCCAGCCAGCGGGTCGCGCTGGAAATGACCCGCTGCGCCCATCTGGATGTCGAATACTGGCCGATCATGGACCCGACCGGCCTGGCCGAGGGACGCGAGGCGCGCCTGGCCGCCTATCGCCAGACGCGCGACCAGATCGAGACGCGGATGCTGGACCGTTTCGGCCCGCCGATCCCGCCCCAAGGTTAGCGCCTGCGCCAGTTGGTAGGCACGTCCCAGACCGGGCGGGCGATCTCGGCCTCGACTTGGTCGCGGGTCAGGCCGATGTCGCGCAGCTGGTCGTCGCCGAGGCGCGCCAGGTCGATGCGGGTGCGCTGCACGTCGAAGACGGTCAGCAGACGCTCGATCCAGGACGGACGGGGAACGATCCCCCGGCCGATCACGACACGCAGAAGGGCTGTGGATTTCGTCGTCATCGTTCAACTCCGCTGATGTTTTTCATCACTGAACGGGATGATTAATGGTTTTTTCATCTCCGTTATTGATTGGTAGCGGCAGTTGAGCTATTTGTGAAACGAATGGTTTTGATGGAATTCATCACGCGATTCGAAGGATCATCCCATGCGCAACCTGGACATCGCCACATTGAGGTCGCTGCAGGCCGTGGCCGAATATGGCGCCGTCACCCGTGCGGCCGAGGCGTTGAACATGACGCAAAGCGCCCTGTCGATGCAGATGAAGCGGCTGGAGGAGATGTTCGGCCGCCCGATGCTGGAAAAGGCGGGGCGGGGCGTGGTGCTCAGCGACTTTGCCCAGGACCTGCTGGGGGAAAGCCGCAAGCTGGTGGCGCTGAACGATGCGATCCTGTCGCGCTTTACCGGCGCCCGCCCCGAGATGCGGCTGCGCGTGGGGCTGACCAGCGACTGGCTGTTCACCAAGGTGGCGCAGACGGTGCGCGCCTTTCGGCTGGACCATCCGCAGATCGAACTGGTCATCAACGACGCCCGCAGCAAGGACCTGCGCACCCAGATGAATCGGGGCGAGCATGACGTGATCCTGACCACGGAATTCGATGCCCCCGCCGGCGCCATCCACCTGGCCAAGGTGGACCTGGCCTGGTTCGGCGCCGTCGGCGGACAGGCCTGGCGCGAACGCCCGATGCCGATCGCGAATTCGCCGCATTGCGCCTATTATCCGGTCGGCATGGCCGCGCTGGACCAGGCGGGGATCGAATGGGTGCAGGCCGTCAGCGAGGGCGGCAGCGACACCTGGCGGGTGCTGGCGGCGGCCGACCTGGGGGTCACGCTGCTGCCGCGCGGGATCGAGCAACCGGGGCTGGAAGTGGTCGAACATGGCGGCGCGCTGCCGCCGCTGCCGGCGACCTGGCTGAACGTCTATGTCGCGGAAGGTCCGGCCCGGCGCGTCGCGTCGGATTTCGCGGGTTATCTGCGCCGGGTCGTCTGCGAGGTCGCGGCCGCCGCCTGACGGGCGGCGGCACCTGCGGCCGGTCGGGGTCAGACGACGACGCCGGCCCCTTCGGTGGCGGGACCCGCGACCGCGCGGAAGGCCGCGAACAGCTCGCGGCCCAGGCCCTCGCTGCTCTCCTGCGGATCGAAGGCCACGGGTTCGCGGCTGTCGAAGTCGGGCGCCAAGCATTCAAGCGTCCCGGCCTCGGCATCCAGGCGCACCATGTCCCCGTCGCGCAGCCGCGCCAGAGGCCCGCCGCTGGCCGCTTCGGGAGAGATGTGGATCGCCGCCGGCACCTTGCCCGAAGCGCCCGACATCCGGCCATCGGTGACCAGCGCGACCTTCAGCCCGCGATCCTGCAGGACCGCCAGGGTCGGCGTCAGCGAATGCAGTTCGGGCATGCCGTTGGCGCGCGGCCCCTGAAAGCGGACGACGACCACCGTATCTTCGGTGAATTCGCCGGCCTTGAAGGCGGTCTTGACCGATTCCTGGTCCTGGAAAACCCGTGCCCTGGCCTCGATCAGGCGGCGCTCGGGGGACACGGCGCTGATCTTGATGACGCCGCGGCCCAGGTTGCCCTCCAGCTGGCGCAGCCCGCCCGTCGCGGCAAAAGGATCGCTGGCCGGGCGCAGGATCTTGTCGTTCAGCGTGTCGCGCGCGCCCTGTTCCCACCGGATGCGGGCGCCGTCCAGCTTGGGTTCGGCCGTATAGCCGTCCAAACCGGTGCCGTTGATCGTCTTGACATCCGCGTGCAGCAGCCCCGCCTCCAGCAGCTGGCCGATCATGTAGCCCAGGCCCCCCGCGGCGTGGAAGTGGTTCACGTCGGCCAGCCCGTTCGGATAGACCCGCGCCATCAGCGGCACGTTTTCCGACAGGTCGTGGAAATCCTCAATGTCCAGCAGCACGCCCGCCGCCCGGGCCATCGCGGGCAGGTGCAGCACCAGGTTGGTCGAACCGCCCGTGGCCATCAGCCCGACGATGCCGTTGACGAAGGCGCGTTCGTCCAGAACCTCGCCCGCCGGCAGGTATTCGTTGCCCAGGTTGGTGATCGCGGCCGCGCGCTGCACGGCGGCCGTGGTCAGCGCCTCGCGCAGCGGCGTGTTGGGGTTCACGAAGCTGGAGCCGGGCAGGTGCAGGCCCATGAACTCCATCAGCATCTGGTTGGTGTTGGCGGTGCCGTAGAAGGTGCAGGTGCCGGGCGAATGATAGGAGGCCATCTCGGCCGCCATCAGCGCATCGCGGCCGACCTCGCCGGTGGCGAACTGCTGGCGGACCTTGGATTTCTCGTCGTTGGGCAGGCCCGAAGGCATGGGACCCGCCGGCACGAAGACCGCGGGGATATGGCCAAAGGTGCCCGCCGCGATGATCAGGCCCGGCACGATCTTGTCGCAGACGCCCAGGTACAGCGCCGAATCAAAGCAGTCATGCGACAGCGCCACCCCCGCCGCCAGGGCGATCACGTCGCGCGAGAACAGCGACAGCTCCATCCCCGGGCGCCCCTGGGTGACGCCGTCGCACATCGCCGGCACGCCGCCCGCGACCTGGACCGTGGCCCCGGCCGCCCGGCCCGCCGCGCGGATCTGGTCGGGAAAGTGCTCGTAGGGCTGATGGGCCGACAGCATGTCGTTATAGGCGGTGATGATGCCCAGGTTGGGCTTGCGGGTCGTGGCCATGTCGGTCTTGTCGTCCATGGCCGCATAGGCATGGGCCTGGTTGCCGCAGGACAGATGGGCGCGCGCCGGGCCTTCCTGTGCCGCGCGGGCGATCTTTTGCAGATAGGCACCGCGTGCCTTGTGCGAACGTTCGCGGATGCGGTCGGTCACTCGGTCGATGCTGGCGTGAAGGGTCATGGCCCGGCCTCCTCTGGCTTTGCGGGCAATATAGATCGTTAGCGTTAACGCTTCAACCTGTGGTCGGCGGCGCCAGTCCTGCGGAGGGGGTTTCACCGGCATCTGCGGGTCCGGTGCCGGCATATTTGGCCGGAAAGCCGGGCTGCGGCTTGTGCGGGCCTTGGCGGCATGTCAGATCGGCTGCGAAAGGAATTCCGCCATGAGTGATCTGCCTGTCATCCGTCTGCGCCCCAAGTCCAAGCCCCAGGCCATCCGCCACGGCTTTCCTTGGGTCTTTGCCGATGAGGCGGTGCTGGACCGCCGCACCAAGGCGCTGCCGGCCGGCGGCATGGCCGTGCTGGAGGACCCCGAGCGCAAGCCCCTGGGCCTGGTGACGGTGAACCCCCATTCCAAGATCATCGCGCGGGTCATGGATGCCGACCCGCAGGCGGTCATCGACGGCGCCTGGCTGCAGGCGCGGCTGGCACGGGCGCTGGAGATGCGCGAACGCCTGTATGATGCGCCCTTCTATCGGCTGGTCCATGCCGAGGCTGACGGGCTGCCGGGGCTGGTCATCGACCGGTTCGGCGATGCCGCCGTCATGCAGCCCAACGCGGCCTGGGCGGATGCCATGGCCGAGCAGATCGCGGATGCGCTGGTCGCGGTCACCGGTATCTCGACCGTGGTGCTGAACGGGCAGGGCCGGGCGCGGGGGCTGGAGGGCCTGGGCGAGCGGATGGAGGTGATCTGCGGCAGCGCGCCCCAGGCTCCGGTGCAGGTCCGGATGAACGGCGCCATCTACCTGGCCGACCTGATGGGCGGGCAAAAGACCGGGCTGTTCTATGACCAGCGCCCGAACCATGCCTTTACGCAGCGTCTGGTGGCGGGCGGCTCCGTGCTGGACGTCTTCAGCCATGTCGGCGGCTTTGGCCTTGCGGGACTGGCGGCGGGCGCGACCTCTGCCGTCTGCGTCGATGGCAGCGCGGCGGCGCTGGACCTGGCGCGCGGCGGGGCCGAGGCGATGGGCGCGGGCGACCGGCTGGAAGTGATGCAGTCCGATGCCTTCAAGGCGCTGGAGGCGCTGGCCGGGCAGGAACGGCAGTTCGACGTGGTGGTCTGCGATCCGCCGGCCTTCGCGCCGTCGAAACCCGCGCTGGACGCCGGACTGCGCGCCTATGAGCGGGTGGCCAAGCTGGCCGCGCCGCTGGTGGCGCCCGGCGGCTATCTGGTCCTGTGCAGCTGCAGCCATGCCGCCGACCTGACCGCCTTCCGCAATGTCAGCGCCCGTGGCATCGGCCGCGGCGGGCGGCGCGGCGTGTTGATCCATACCGGGCAGGCGGGACCGGACCATCCGACCCTGCCGCAGCTGGCCGAGACCGGCTATCTGAAGGCGCTGTTCTTCCGGCTGGACTGATGCGCGCGGTTCTGGACGCCAATGTCCTGTTCCCGACGATCCTGCGCGAGGTCCTGACGGACCTTGCGGCCGCGGGCCTGTTCCAGCCGCTATGGTCGGACCGGATCCTGGATGAATGGCGCCATGCGGCAGGCAGGCTGGGGCCCGATCAGCATTCCGTGGCGGGGGCCGAGGTGGCGCTGCTGCGCCTGCGCTTTCCCGATGCCTGCGTGGCAGGGGACGGGCAGGCGGCGATCGACCTGGACTTTCCCGACCCCGCCGACCGCCATGTGGTCGAGGCCGCACTGGCCGGCGGCGCCACCCTGATCGTCACCGCCAACCTGCGCGACTTTCCGCAGCGGATGATGGCCGGGCTGGGCCTGCGGGCCCTGCACCCGGATGCCTTCCTGCTGGACCTGCACCGCGAAGACCCCGCTGCGGTCGCGCGGGCGCTGCAGGATGCCCGCGCCAAGGCGGCCGGCATCGGCGGAGAAATGACGATGGCCGACATGCTGCGGCGCTGCCGGCTACCCCGGCTGGCCCGGGCAGTGAAAGGTTGAACAGCATTGCTGTTATCGCTAACAAGGGATAAGGCGGACGCCACCCAGATGGAGGACAGCATGGTCTCGCGTGTCATTCCGGTCGAAGACTTCGACCTCGTGATCTTTGGCGCCACGGGCGATCTTGCGCATCGCAAGATCCTGCCGGGCCTGTTCCGGCGGTTCGAGGCCGGGCAGATCCCGCCCTCCAGCCGGATCATCGGCGCGGCGCGCACCGAGCAGGACGACGACGCCTTCCGGGCCGAAACCCTGCAGGCCATCTGCGAACATACCACGGTGCGAAAGGACGATCCCCGGCTGGCCGAATTCCTGCACCTGCTGGGCTATGTCGCCATCGACGCCAAGGGCGAAGGTGGCTGGCAGGCGCTCAAGGACCGGATGCGCAAGGGCGCGGTCCACGCCTTTTATTTCTCGGTCGCACCATCTCTGTTCGGGCATATCGCGGAACGGCTGGCGGGCCACGGCATCGCCGATGCCGACAGCCGCATCGTGGTCGAAAAGCCCTTTGGCCGCGACCTGGCCAGCGCCCGCGCCCTGAACGCGACGCTGGCGCAGCATTTCGACGAACACCAGATCTACCGGATCGACCATTACCTGGGCAAGGAAACCGTCCAGAACCTGATGGCCGTCCGTTTCGCCAATGTGCTGTTCGAGCCGCTGTGGAACGCCCAGTATATCGACCACGTCCAGATCACCGTGGCCGAAACCGTGGGCGTGGCCGGGCGCGGCAGCTATTACGACAAGTCCGGCGCGATCCGGGACATGATCCAGAACCACATGATGCAGCTTCTGTGCCTGATCGCGATGGAGCCGCCCTATCACTTTGATCCCGACGCGGTGCGCGACGAAAAGCTGAAGGTGATCCGGGCGCTGGAACGGGTCGAACCCGCCGACATCGTGCGCGGCCAGTACCAGGGCGAGGGGGCCGATTACCTGGCTGATGCCGAGGACCGCGATTCGCGCACCGAAAGCTATGTCGCGATGAAGGTGCGCATCTCGAACTGGCGCTGGCAAGGGACGCCCTTCTACCTGCGCACGGGGAAAAAGCTGCGCGCGCGCACGTCGGAGATCGCGATCACGTTCAAGGAACCGCCGCATTCCATCTTTGACGACAGTGGCACGCCCAAGGCGAACGAACTGGTCATCCGCCTGCAGCCGAACGAGGGCATGAACCTGAAAGTCATGATCAAGGAACCGGGTCCCGGCGGCATGCGCCTGGTGCAGGTGCCGCTTGACATGTCCTTTGCCGATGCCCTCGGCTCTGACGGGGCCGACATGCCCGATGCCTATGAACGGCTGATCATGGACGTGATCCGGGGCAACCAGACCCTGTTCATGCGCGGGGACGAGGTCGAGGCGGCCTGGGCCTGGACCGACCCGATCATCGCTGCCTGGGAGGACAGCAAGCGCCGTCCCGAACCCTATGACCCCGGATCCTCGGGCCCCGAAGAGGCGTTGCGCCTCATGCACCGCGACAACCGACGGTGGAGGGAGATCAGGGGATGACCTTGGAACTGATGGAATACCCGGACCGCGAGATGCTGGCCCTGTCGCTGGCCGACCGGATCGCCTCGCAACTGGCGCAGCACCTGCGCAGCAACGATTGCGCGACCCTGTGCGTGCCGGGCGGCACCTCTCCGGCGCCGGTCTTCGAAACCCTCAGCGGGGCGGACCTGGACTGGGGCCGGGTCACGGTGGTGCTGGGCGACGAACGCTGGGTCGACGGCGATCACAAGCGGTCGAACTCTCGCCTTCTGCGCCGCCACCTGCTGAAGGACAAGGCGGCGGCGGCCGAGTACATCGACCTCTATACCGGCGATGCCTCGCCCGACATGGCGACGGAGGGGCTGTCGGCGCGCCTGGCGCCGCATCTGCCGCTGACGGTGGTTCTGTTGGGTATGGGCAACGACATGCACACGGCCAGCCTCTTTCCCGGTGCCGATCACCTGGAGGCCGCGATGGCCGCCGATGCGCCCACCGTCATGGCGATCCGGGCCGAGGGCGCGGAGGAGCCGCGCATCACCCTGACCCGTCCGGTGCTGGCGGATGCGCTGAACATCCACCTGCTGATCATGGGCCCCGAAAAGCGCGAGGCCCTGGTCCGCGCGCAGAAGGCCGACCCGATGGAGGCGCCGATCCGCGCCTTTCTCGATGCAGCCACCGTCCATTGGGCAGAATAAGGAACCGACCTGAATGTCCGACATCTGGAACCGCCTGAAATCCCTGCGCAGCCGGCAGGGCGACACCCGCATCGAGGCGCTGTTTGACGCCGATCCTGCCCGCGCGACCGCCTTTTCGACCAGCGCGGACGGCTTGGTCCTTGACTGGTCCAAGACCATGATCGACGCCGAGGCGCGCGACATGCTGCTGGACCTGGCGCGCGACGCGGGTGTCGAGGCGCGGCGCGAGGCGATGTTCCAGGGCCAGCGCATCAACGAGACCGAGGGCCGCGCGGTCCTGCACACGGCGCTGCGCAACCTGTCGGGCAGCGTGGTGCTGGACGGTCGCGACATCATGCCGGCGGTCCGCGAGACGCATGACCGCATGGCCGATTTCGTGCGGCAGGTCCGCGACGGCCGCTTTGCGGGGCAGGGCGGCAAGATCACCGATATCGTCAATATCGGCATCGGCGGCTCGGACTTGGGGCCCTACATGGCGGTGCTGGCGCTGGCGCCCTATCACGACGGGCCGCGCGCGCATTTCGTCAGCAACGTGGACGGGGCTGACATCACGGATACGCTGAAGGACCTGGACCCGGCGACCACGCTGGTCATCGTCGCCTCCAAGACCTTCACCACGATCGAGACCATGACCAACGCCCGGACCGCCCGCGACTGGATGGGCGGCAAGGTGACCGACCCTGCGGCGCAATTCGTGGCGCTGTCCTCGGCCGTGGACAAGACGGCGGCCTTCGGCATCGACGCTTCGCGCGTCTTCGGCTTCGAGGATTGGGTCGGCGGGCGCTATTCGGTCTGGGGCCCGATCGGACTGTCGCTGATGCTGGCGGTCGGCCCCGAGGATTTCGATGCCTTCCTGGACGGCGGCGCGGCGATGGATGCGCATTTCCGCGGCGCGCCCTTGGAGGCGAACCTGCCCGTCCTGCTGGCGCTGGTGGGCATCTGGCACCACCAGGTCTGCGGCTATCCGACCCGCGCGGTGCTGCCCTATGACAACCGCCTGCTGCGCCTGCCGGCCTATCTGCAGCAGCTGGAGATGGAATCGAATGGCAAGCGCGTGGCGATGGACGGCAGCGATCTGGCCGTGGTGTCGGGGCCGGTGGTCTGGGGCGAACCCGGCACCAACGGCCAGCACGCCTTTTATCAGCTGATCCACCAAGGCACGACGCCGGTCCCCTGCGAGTTCATCCTGGCCGCCGAGGGTCACGAACCCGATCTGGCGCATCACCACATCCTGCTGGCCGCGAACTGCCTGGCGCAGTCCGAGGCGCTGATGCGCGGCCGCAGCCTGGACGAGGCGCGCGATCTGATGCGGGCCAAGGGGCTGGACGGCGCCGAACTGGAGCGTCAGGCCCGCCACCGCGTCTTTCCGGGCAACCGCCCCTCGACGACGCTGCTGGCGGCACAGCTGACGCCCTTCGTGCTGGGGCAGATCGTGGCGCTTTATGAACACCGGGTCTTTGTCGAAGGGGTGATCCTGGGGATCAACAGCTTTGACCAGTGGGGCGTGGAGCTGGGCAAGGAGCTGGCGCTGAAGGTCGAGCCGCTGCTGAAGGGCCAGGAGGCCCCGGGCCACGACGCCTCGACCGAGCGGCTGGCGGGGTTGATCCGCGCGATGCGCGCCTGACGGGCGCCACGCGGCCCCTAGATTCGGCTCGGATCAGGGGCCGCGCGGCTTTTCCTTGCCGGCGTGAGCGGTTAGGGTCGCGCCAGCACGGAAAGGTCTGATCATGGCATTCTTCTCGAAACTGCGCGAGCGGCTGACACGGTCTTCATCCAAGATCGGCTCTGGCCTGGACGAGATCGTGGGCGACGCGCCCGCCGCCGCGGAGGAGCCGCTGCGCCCCGCGACTGAACTGCCCGCGCCCCTGGCCACCCCCCATCCGCAGCCGGTCCAGCCCGGTTTTGTCGGGCGCCTGTTCGGCCGGGGCGAGGCCAAGCCCGAGGAGCCGCGCCGCGCACTGGACGACGACATGCTGGAGGACCTGGAGGACATGCTGGTCCAGGCCGACCTGGGCGTCGACACCGCGCTGCGCGTCACCGCCAACATCGCCGAGGGCCGGATGGGACGCCGCGTGTCGGCCACCGAGCTCAAGGAACTGCTGGCCGGCGAAATCGCGCGCATCATGGCGCCTGTCGCGCGGCCGATGCCCATCTATCCGAAAAAGCCCCAGGTGGTGCTGGTCGTCGGCGTGAACGGCGCCGGCAAGACCACCACCATCGGCAAGCTGGCCAGCCAGTTCCGCGCCGCCGGCAAGTCGGTGGTCATCGCCGCGGGCGACACCTTCCGCGCGGCTGCGGTCGAACAGCTGCAGGTCTGGGGCCAGCGGGCCGGCGTGCCGGTGATGGTCGCCCCGCAGGGCAGCGACCCCGCCAGCCTGGCCTGGGACGCGATGGTCCGGGCCGAGGCCGAGGGCGCCGACCTGCTGATGATCGACACCGCCGGACGGTTGCAGAACCGCCAGGACCTGATGGAGGAACTGGCCAAGATCGTCCGCGTGATCCGCAAGAAGGACCCGGAGGCCCCGCACAACACCCTGCTGGTGCTGGACGCAACCACCGGCCAGAACGCGCTGAACCAGGTCGAGACCTTTCGCAAGCTGGCCGATGTGTCAGGCCTGGTGATGACCAAGCTGGACGGCACGGCGCGCGGCGGCGTGCTGGTGGCGCTGGCCGACCGCTTTGGCTTGCCGATCCATGCCATCGGCGTGGGCGAGCAGATCGATGATCTGGACGCCTTCGACGCCGATGAATTCGCCCGTGCGCTGGTGGGCCTCTGACGGCGGCCTAACCCGCCGTCATGGCCGAAGCCGAGGTGCCCCTTTCGCGATAGGGGGTGCTGCCGTATTGCGCCCGATAGCATTTCGAAAAATGCGACGGACTGGAAAAGCCCGAGGCCAGCGCGATCTCGATGATAGACATCTCGGTCTGCATCAGCAGGTTGCGCGCCCGCGCCAGGCGGGTTTCCATGTAATAGCGCTTGGGGCTGCGGTTCAGATAGCGGCGGAACAGGCGCTCCAGCTGGCGGGTGGACATGCCCGCATCGGCGGCCAGCTGGGCGGGACTGACCGGATCCTCCAGGTTCGCCTCCATCCGGGCGATGACCGCGGCCAGGCGCGGATGGCGCACCCCGATGCGGGTCGGAATCGACAGGCGCTGGCGGTCCTGGTCGGTGCGGATGGCGGTGTGCAGCATCTGGTCGGCCACGTCCGCGGCCAGGGCGTCGCCATGCGCCTCGGCGATCATGTGCAGCATGAGGTCGATCGAGCTGGTCCCGCCGGCGGCCGTCAGGCGGCTGCTGTCATGCACAAAGACCGAACGATAAAGATCGACCTGCGGAAAGGCCTCGGCAAAGCCGTCATGGTTCTCCCAGTGGATCGTCGCCTTGCGCCCGTCCAGCAGCCCGGCTTCGGCCAGGACCCAGGCCCCGGTGCAGACCGCGCCCATCGCCGCACCGCCGCGCGCCTGACGGCGCAGCCAGGCCAGCACCGGGCGCGTCGCCTCCCGCGCGATCTCGGTCCCGCCGCAGACGATCACGACCTCGTCCCGGCCCGGCGGCGGCGCGTCGGGGTCCAGGCCGCCGTCCAGCATGACCCGCGCCCCGTTGGAACAGACCGCCATGTCGCCACGCGGTCCGACCAGGCGCCAGTCGAACAGGACATGCCCCGACGCCCGGTTCGCCAGACGCAATGGTTCCAGGGCCGCCGTGAACGGCAGCATGGTGAAACGGTCCAGCAGCAGGAACGTGAAGCGGCGCGGTTTTTCAGATGGCATGAGGCTGTCTTTGATGCGGTCCCGTCATTTACCCAAACAGGGTTTTGACGCAACGGCAAGAGGGGCTGCATTGCCTAAAATCAATGCAGGCGGAGGACCGCAGCAAACTCTTTCCCTGCGCGCCGTTCGCGACTATACCGGCGCGACCATTTTCCAAGGAGCGCAGGACATGTCGCAGGATAACCGCAAGACCGCCGCCACCCAAAGCTGGGACAAGGCCGGCTGGCGGGCCTATCCCCGCGTCCAGATGCCCGACTATACGGACCCTGCGGCCCTGCAGGCGGTCGAAGCGCAGCTGCGCCGCTATCCGCCCCTGGTCTTTGCCGGCGAGGCACGGCGCCTGAAGGCGCAGCTGGCCGATGTGGCGGCCGGGCGGGGCTTCCTGCTGCAGGGCGGCGACTGCGCCGAAAGCTTCAGCGAATTCAGCGCCGACAACCTGCGCGACACCTTCAAGGTGGTGCTGCAGATGGCGGTCGTGCTGACCTGGGGCGCCCAGATGCCGGTGATCAAGGTCGGCCGCATGGCCGGCCAGTTCGCCAAGCCGCGCAGCGCACCGACCGAGGTGATCGGCGGCGTTGAACTGCCCAGCTATCGCGGCGACATCATCAACGGCTTTGACTTCACCGCCGCCTCGCGCATCCCCGATCCGCAGCGGATGCTGGCCGCCTATACCCAGGCTGCGGCCTCGCTGAACCTGCTGCGCGCCTTCTCGACCGGCGGTTTTGCGGACATGCACCGCGTCCAGAGCTGGATCGCCGATTTCGTGGGCGGCCCCGAGGCGGCCAAGTATCGCGACATCGCGGACCGCATCAGCGACGCGCTGGCCTTCATGCAGGCGGCGGGCGTGAATTCCGACACGGCGCACCAACTGTCCAAGGTCGATTTCTACACCAGCCACGAGGCGCTGCTGCTGGAATACGAAGAGGCGCTGGCGCGGATCGATTCGACCACCGGCCTGCCGGTTGCGGGCTCTGGCCACATGATCTGGATCGGCGACCGCACCCGCCAGCCCGACGGCGCGCATGTCGAATTCTGCCGCGGCGTCCAGAACCCGATCGGCCTGAAATGCGGCCCGACCACCACGGCCGAAGACCTCAAGGTGCTGATGGCCAAGCTGAACCCGGAGAACGAGGCCGGCCGGCTGACCCTGATCGCGCGCTTTGGCGCCGGCAAGGTGGGCGATCACCTGCCGCGCCTGGTCAAGGCGGTCCAGGAAGAGGGCGCCAATGTCGTCTGGTCCTGCGACCCGATGCACGGCAACGTCATCAAATCCTCGACCGGCTACAAGACCCGGGCCTTCGATTCGATCCTGCGCGAGGTGCGCGAGTTCTTTGGCGTCCATTCGGCCGAAGGCACCATTCCGGGCGGCGTCCATTTCGAGATGACGGGGCAGGATGTCACCGAATGCACCGGCGGCGTGCGGGCCGTGACGGACGAGGATCTGTCGGACCGCTACCACACCGCCTGCGATCCGCGCCTGAATGCCAGCCAGTCGCTGGAACTGGCCTTCCTGGTGGCCGAGGAGCTGCGCGCCCGCCGCGAAAGCACCGCGCCGCAGCGCTCCGTCGCCGCGATCTGACCGTTTGGCGGCCCGGAGGGATCCGGGCCGCGGCTATTTCCAGCGCCGGTGGATCCAGAACCACTGGTCCATGTGACGCCTGACCAGCATCTCCAGGTCGTCGTTCAGCGCCTGCATCATGGCGCGCGGCGTATCGGCCGCGACGGGCGCCCCGACATGCACCCGAAAGCTCAGCCCGTCCTCGCAGCGGATCCCAGCGATCGGCACCAGCAGCGCATCATAGCGCCGGGCCAGTTCGGCCGGCGTCAGGACGGTCTTGGTGGGCAGGTCAAAGAACCGCAGCTCGGCCCCCTCGCGGTCATGCTGGTCAAAGCCCAGGGCCAGCCAGCCGCCCCCCTTCAGGAACCGCAGCATCGCCGCCAGGCCGGACCGGCCGCGCGGGAACAGCGGCTCGGCAATGGCCGTGATGGCGGGGACGTAGTGGCGGTTGAAGGCCTCGTTGTTCATCGGCCGGTACAGCGCCCCGACCGGCCAGCCGCGCCCCGTCAGCGCCGCGCGCATCGCGTCGTAATTGCCGAAATGCGCGCAGGCCAGGATCACCGGGCGGCCGCTGTCGAAGGCGTCCTCCAATGCCGGCAGGCCGGGGCCTTCCAGGGGATCGGAGGCGTGGATGCGGCGGGTGAACTCCTCGCCCGCATAGATCTCGGCCAGGGAACGTCCGGCATTGTCGGGCACGGCCCGCACCAGCACCGCGATCTCGGCCGGAGAGAGGTCCGGGCGCGCCAGGGACAGGTTGTCCCGGATGCGGCCCCGCCACCCGGCCAGGGGCGCGATCACCTGCGAAAACAGCCAGCCCATCGCCGGGATGCGCTGCCGATAGGGCAGCAGCCGCGCCGCGCCCATGACCACGACGAAGGCGCCGTTGGCCAGCCGGTCGGTCAGCGTGGGTCGGTCGTCGCGCATGGGTCCCCTTTTGCCGCGCGGGCCTCGCGCGACCAGACGTAAAGGCCTGCGGCGACGATAAGGGTTGCCCCTCCGATGGTCCAGAGATCGGGCAGCTGGCCGAAGAACAGCCAGCCCCAGAGCCCGGCCCAGATCAGCCCTGTATAGCCGAAGGGCGCCAGTGCCCCGGCCTCGGCGGCGCTGAAGGCCTGCACCAGCAGGTACTGGCTGACGGTGCCGAAGGCAGCCAGCAGCGCAAAGGCCCAGAGGTCCGCCCCGGCCATCGGCTGCCAGAAGAACGGGACCAGCAGGCTGGAGGCGATGCTGCCCACGATTGCGGACCACAGGACGGACGTGGCCACGGAATCGCCCCGCACCATGCGGGTCAGCAGCGCGCCCGCGGCAAAGGTGAAGGCCCCGGCCAGGGGCAGCAGGGCGGCCGGCTGAAAGACGCCCAGACCCGGCCGGATGATCAGCAGGGCGCCCACCAGCGCCGCGGCGATGCCCGCGATGCGCCGGAGACCGATCCGTTCCCCCAGGAACAGCGCCGCGCCAAGCGTGATCAGAACCGGGTTCAGGTCCATGATTGCGGTGGCTTCGGCCAGGCCGATGAACTGCAGCGAGGTGAAGAACAGCCCGACCGAGCCCAGCTGCATCAGCGAACGCGCGAATTGCGCGGCGGGATGCCGGGTGCGCAGCAGGGGCGGCAGCGCCTGGCGGAAGATCAGCGCAAAGATCAGCAGGTTGCCCACGAACCGCACCCAGATGACCTGGACGGGGTGATAGGTCTGGGTCAGGTGCTTGGCGGTCGCGTCCATCAGCGTGAAGCCCAGGATCGCCGCCAGCAGCAGCGCGATGCCGCGTGCCTGGTCGGTGCCGGGGCGGCGCAGGAAACCGCGCCGGCCCATCGCAAAGCTGCGTGCCAGGGCCCGCATCAGGCGGGATGCCTCCGGGGGGCCGCATGGGCGTCATGCCCTGTCACCCGGAACACCCCGCCCAAGGCCAGGCCTTGGCTCACAAAAGCGCCTTGGCCCGCTCGACCGCGGCCTCGGCCGTGATACCGAAGGCCTTGTAGAGCTCGGGCGCCGGGCCCGAGGCGCCAAAGCCCTCCATGCCGATAAAGGCGGACCTGTCCTCCTGGCCACGCTCGCCCAGCAGCAGCCAGTCCCAGGGCTGGCGGACCGCCGCTTCGATCGCGATGCGGACAGTGCCGGCGGGCAGGACCTCGGCCCGATAGGCAGCCGGCTGTTCGCGGAAAAGCTCCATCGAGGGAACCGAAACGACGCGCGTGGCAATGCCTTCGGCCTCCAGCGCATCGCGGGCCGCGACGGCGATCTCGACCTCGGACCCGGTCGCCATCAGCACGACCTTGGGCGCGGCGGTCGCCTCGCGCAGGACATAGGCGCCCTTGGCGGTCAGGTTCTCGCCGCCGTCCTGGCGCAGGGTCGGCAGGTTCTGGCGTGACAGGGCCAGGACCGAGGGGGTCGTGTCCTGCGACAGGGCGATCTCCCAGGCCTCGGCCGTCTCGATCTGGTCGCAGGGACGCAGCACCAGCGTGTTCGGCGTGGCGCGACAGATGGCCAGATGCTCGACCGGCTGGTGGGTCGGGCCGTCCTCGCCCAGGCCGATGCTGTCATGGGTCATGACATAGACCACGGGCAGGCCCATCAGCGACGACAGGCGCATGGCGCCGCGCGCATAGTCGGTGAAGGTCAGGAAGGTGCCGCCATAGGGGCGGAAGCCGCCATGCAGCCAGATGCCGTTCATCGCGGCCGCCATGCCATGTTCGCGGATGCCGTAATGCAGATAGCGGCCGGCGCGGTTGTCAGGGCTGAAGACGCCGTGGCCGCTGGTCTTGGTGTTGTTCGACCCGGTCAGGTCGGCCGAGCCGCCGAAAGTCTCGGCCATCTTGGCGTTCAGGGCCTCCAGCACGTTCTCGCTGGCCTTGCGGGTCGCGACCTTCGGCTTGTCCTGCAGGGTCTTGCCCTTGAAGTCGCGGATGACGGTTTCCAGCACCGGGTTGACCTCGTTGCCGATGCGGCGGGCGAAATCGTCGCGGTGATCGGAGGACAGCGCGTCCACGCGCTCGTTCCAGGCAGCGCGGGCCTCGGCGCCACGCTGGCCGATCTTGCGCCAGTCCGACAGGATCTGGTCAGGGATCACGAAGGGCTCGTGGCTCCAGCCATAGGCCTCGCGGGTGGCCGCGATCTCGTCGCGCCCCAGGGGAGAGCCATGCGCCTTGCTGCTGTCGGCGCGGTTGGGCGAGCCAAAGCCGATGATCGTCTTGCAGTCGACCAGCGTCGGGCGGCCGTCGTCCTGCGCGGCCTCGGTCAGTGCGCGGTCGATGTCGGCGGCGTCATGGCCGTCGCAGGACAGCACGCGCCAGCCGGCGGCGGCAAAGCGGGCATGTTGGTCGGTCCTGTCGGACAGGCTCACGCGGCCGTCGATGGTGATGTCGTTGTTGTCCCACAGCACGATCAGGCGGCTCAGCTGCTGGTGGCCGGCCAGGGCGATGGCCTCGTGGCTGATGCCCTCCATCAGGCAGCCGTCGCCGGCGATGACCCAGGTCCGGTGGTCGCAAAGTCCGGCGCCATATTCCGCCCGCAGCGCTTCTTCGGCGATGGCCATGCCGACCGCGGTGGCAATGCCCTGGCCCAGGGGGCCGGTGGTGGTTTCCACGCCTTCGACATGGCCGTATTCAGGGTGCCCCGCGGTGATCGCGCCCAGCTGGCGGAAGTTGCGCACCTGGTCCAGCGTCATCTGCTCATAGCCGGTCAGATGCAGCAGCGAATAGATCAGCATCGAGCCATGGCCCGCCGACAGCACGAAACGGTCGCGGTCGAACCAGTTCGGGGCCGAGGCGTCGAACTTCAGGTGGTTGCGGAACAGCACGGTCGCCACATCCGCCATGCCCATCGGCATGCCGGGATGGCCGGAATTGGCGGCCTCGACCGCGTCCATGGACAGCACGCGGATTGCGCTGGCCAGGTTCCAGTGGTCGGGGTTGGCGGTGCGGCGGGCTGCGATGTCCATGACGATCCCTTGCGGCAAAGGTTGATGCCGTTCTGTTAGGGGTTGGGCCGTCCGGTTGCAAGCCGCGCGACCCCTGCAAAGGGCTAAGCCTCGTCACCTTTCAGGGGCAGGATCGGCCGGATTCGCAGCCGTGTGATACGATTTTCCCGCCGGGTGACGACTTCGAACCGATAGCCGTGGAAACTGAACACCTGGCCCTGTTCCGGGATCGACTGCGCCATGTGGATCACCAGGCCCGCGACGGTGTTGGCCTCGTCATCCGGCAGGGTCCAGTCCAGCTGTCGGTTCAGGTCGCGGATGGTCATGCCCCCCTCGACCAGATAGTCGCCCTGGGGGTTCGGACGCAGGGTCTGGTCCGCCTCGGTGTCGTGTTCGTCCGCGATTTCGCCCACGATCTCCTCGAGGATGTCCTCCAGCGTGATCAACCCGCGCAAGGATCCGTATTCGTCCACGACCAGCGCGAAATGGGTGCGCCTTTTCAGGAACTCGCGCATCTGTTCGTCCAGCGCGCTGGTCTCGGGGACGAAATAGGGCGGCATGACCACCGCCATGATGTCGAACCGCCGGGCCGCGGAGGGATCGCCCGCATCGCGCACGGCACGGTTCACGGCGCGCAGCAGGTCCTTGGCATGGACGACGCCCACGATGTTTTCGCGCTCCTGGCGATAGACGGGCAGGCGGGTATGGGGGCTGGCCAGCACGGTTTCCAGGATCTTCTCGGGCGGCAGGTCGGCGTCGATCATCTGGATCTCGCTGCGGTGGCGCATGATCTCCTCAACGGTGCGGTTGCCCAGGTCCAGCGCGCCCAGCAGGCGGTCGCGATCCTCCTTCAGCACCGAGCCCGCCGCATGGCCGATCGACAGGGCGCCCGCGATCTCTTCCTCGACCGAGAACATGTGCGAGCCGGGATCGGTCTTCAGCCCGAAGATCGACAAGATGCCGCGCACGATCATGCGGACCACCGTGACGACGGGCGCCAGGACGATGGTCAGCAGGCGGATCGGGCGGGCGACCATGCTGGCGACCTTTTCGGGCGCCGAGATCGCATAGGTCTTGGGCATGACCTCGGAAAAGATCAGGACCAGGACGGTCATCACCAGCGTGGCGATGGCCACGCCGCTGCCGCCGATCAGGCGGGTGAAGAGCGCGGTGGCCAGGCTGGCCGACAGGATGTTGACGACATTGTTGCCCAGAAGGATGGCGCCGATCAGACGCTCGCTGTCCGAGGTGACCAGCAGCGCGGTCTCGGCGCCGCTGTCGCCCTTGTCGGCGCGCGAGCGCAGCTTGGCACGGCTGGCCGCGGTCAGCGCGGTCTCCGAGCCGGAGAAAAAGGCAGACATCGCAAGCAGAAGAACGATGGCCGCGCCGGTGATCCACATCGCGGCATCGAAGGTACTGGAAGGGTCGTCCATTGGGTCCGGTTCAGGTTTGGGGGTCGGGCTGGGTCGCGCCGTCATCGGCAACGCGCGCCAGCGGATGATGGTTCAGGACCAGGTCGCGCATGCGGTGGTCCATCACATGGGTATAGATCTCGGTCGTGCCCAGGTCGGCATGGCCCAGCAGCATCTGGATGGTGCGCAGGTCGGCGCCGCCCTCCAGCAGGTGGGTCGCAAAGGCGTGCCGGATGACATGGGGTGTGACGCGGGCGGGGTCCAGCCCCGCCTCGACGGAAAACTGGTGCAGCAGGCGCGACATGCTCTGCCGCGGCAGGTGGCCTGCCGCGCCGGGGGCGGGGAACAGCCAGCGCGCGCCGCGCGCCGCCAGCAGCCGGTGCAGCGGGCTGCCCTGCGGCGCCGCATCGCGCAGCGCCAGCCAGTCGCGCAGCGCCGCACGGGCAGGCGCGCCAAGCGGCACCAGCCGGTCCTTGCTGCCCTTGCCCTTCACGACCAGCACCGCCGGATCGCCCCGGCAGCCCGCGACGGGCAGCGTCACCAGTTCGCTGACCCGCATCCCGGTGGCATAGAGCATCTCCATCAGGCACAGGTTGCGCGCCCGATCCTCGGGGCGGCGGCCGACGCGGGGGGCCGCGGCCAGCAGGGCATCCACCTCGTCCCGGCTCAGCGTCTTGGGCAGGCGCTTGGCACGTCCCGGCCCCGAGATGCGGATCGCCGGATCGTCCTCGCGCCAGCCTTCCTCCAGCGCAAAGCGGGTGAACTGGCGGATGGCCGACAGCCGGCGCGCACGGGTGGCGCGCGACAGGCCCTGCGTGTCGCAATGGGACAGGTAATCCTCGACCTGGTCGCGGGTCAGCCCGGCCAGCGCCAGACCCCGCCCCGACAGCCACTCCGACAGGTCGCGCAGGTCGCGACCATAGGCCAGCAGCGTGTTGCGCGCGGCCCCGGCCTCCGCGGCCTGCGCATCCAGAAAGGCCGAGATCTTCTGGTGGTCTGCGGCCTCGGTCATGGCGTTTCCGTCATCTGCGGCAACAGCGTGATCTGCGCCTCGGCCCGGTCGGCATCCTCGGTCAGGCCCAGGGCGCGCAGCATGGCGATGCCGCGTCCGGCGCGGGCCAGGTCGCCCTCCAGCGCGGCATCGATATCGGCCATCGCCGTCAGCAGCGCCTCGCCCCGCTGCGTCTGCGGCGCTTCGGGCTGGGGCGCCTCCAGGTTCGGATCGGGTTCGGGCAGGGTGGCCTCCGGCAGTCCCTGCCAGGCCCGCAGCAGGTCGGTGATCCGGGCCGTCTGCTCGTCTTCGCTGCCGGGCGGCAGGTCGGCCGCCACCATTGCCGCCAGCAGGTCGGCCATCCCGGCGGCGCGGAATTCGTCAAAGGCGCGGGGCAGGGCCTGGCTGACGTCGCCCCCGGCCAGCGCCGCCTCCAGCGTGCGCATGACGGCCGCGCGTTCCCACACCCCACCCGAGGCGGCGGGCCGCTGTTCGGCATAGATCTGGCGCAGCTGTGCCGCGGGCAGGGCGCCGGTGCGGGCCAAGCGTTCGGCCGCCTCGACCCGCGCCTTGAAGCCGCTGTTCAGCCGCAGGTCCGACTGGGCAAAGGCCACCGGCAGCGGGATTGTCGGCAGCGGCTGGCCGATCGCCTCGTGGATTCGGAATTCCAGCGGTGTCATGCGTTCGGCCGGTTCCAGCAGATCGCTGCTGTCCACAAAGGCATCGTCCAGGAAATGCGTCAGCATGATCGCGTGGCGCTCATCGACCAGGCCAAGCGTCTCGGCGCCGTGCAGGCTGATGGCGGCTGCGGCCCAGTCCCCGGTCTGCGCCAGGCAGAAGATGCGCGCCGCAAAGCTGGGGGCGATGCCGGGGGTGCCGTTCATGATGTCGCAGGCGCGGCCCTCGTCCCCCTCCAGCAGCGCGATGTCGAACATCCGGCGAAAGATCTCGGGATCGCCCGGGCCGGCGGCCACCAGCAGGGCCTGGGCATCCTCCAGCGCACCCATGTCCAGCAGCCGGTCGGCGCGGGCCAGGAACAGCTCTCCCCTGCGGCCGGCGGGCGTGTCGCCGTCCTGCGGGGGCGCCAGCTGCGCCGTCAGCAGCCGCTTCATCAGCGCCTGCATGGCCTGTAGACGCGCGGGCGTCGCCAGCACCATCTGCGCCAGGGTGCCGGAATCGCTGCCCGCCCACAGATCCGCGGGCAGTCCCGCGCGGCGCGGACTGATCGTGCCGGTGTGATCCGGGTCGCCCCGGTCCAGCCGGGTGACCTGGACGCGCCCCACTTCGCCGCTTTCGGCCACGGGCTTGGGACGCGAGGCGCGCGGACCCGGCGGCCGCCGGTCCGACGGGCGCCAGGCGGAGGATTCGCGCGGCGGCCCCTGCACGCTGCCCGACAGCCAGTCGCTGGCCGACAGCGGCTGCTGCTGGGCGGGCGCCTGAACGGGCAGCAGGGCCAGAAGGCCCGCCAGCGTCAGGGCGGGCAGGACGCCACGCGGAGAGGTGGGACGATCAGTCACTGGCCGGCTCGGCGTCGGTGGCAGGGGCAGGGGCGGGCGTTGCGGCGGGTGCGGCAGCCGGGTCCAGCGGGCGGCGCACCTCGGTGCGGGTGGGGGTCAGGTCGCCGAAATAGGCATAACCCGCCAAGCCGATCAGCGCCGCCAGAATCAGCACAACCAGTAGCTTCAACATCCGCATCAAATTCGCCTTTGCTCGACCGCTTTTTCATTGTTGTCGGCCGGTCTGATGCCGGCTCGTCCCGAATATATATGGCAATTTCCGAAAGATCACGTCATTCAGTCAGCCGATTGTCGGGGGCAGGGAATGACCAAGCGGTTGACGCGCCATATCGTGCTGATCGGAATGATGGGGGCCGGCAAGACCGCCCTGGGAACCGAGCTTGCCCGGCGGCTGCGCGTGCCCTTCACCGATTCCGACGCCGAGATCGAGGCGGCCGCCGCCATGACCATCACCGAGATCTTTGCCCGCGACGGCGAGGCCTTCTTTCGCGCCCGCGAGGCGCAGGTGCTGGCGCGGCTGCTGGCGGGGCGGCCCTCGGTCGTCTCGACCGGGGGCGGGGCCTGGATGCAGGCCGGCAACCGGGCGCTGATCGCGGCATCGGGCATGTCGGTCTGGCTGAACTGCGACCCCGAGACGCTGTGGCAGCGCGTGCGCCAGCGCCCCACCCGGCCGCTGCTGCAGACCGCCGACCCCAAGGGCACGCTGCTGCGCCTGCTGGCCGAACGCAGCCCGGTCTATGCCCAGGCCGAGCTGGAATTCGTGTCGCGCGCGGGGGACAGCATCGACACCTCGACCGAACGGCTGATCGCGGCGCTGCGCGCGGCCGACCCTCATCTGATCGAAGGCTGATCCACCATGCTCGACCCCGTCACCGTCCATGTCCCCTTGGGCGACCGCGCCTACGACGTCCGCATCGGCTCTGGCCTGCTGGCCGACGCCGGCAACCAGATCGCGCCGCTGCTGGCGCGGCCGCGGGTGGCGATCGTCACCGATGCCACCGTGGCCGGGCTGCACCTGGAACCGCTTCGGGCCGCGCTGACCGCCGCCGGCATCGCCAGCCAGGCACTGGTCCTGCCTTCGGGCGAGGGCACGAAAAGCTGGCCCCACCTGCAGTCCTGCGTCGAATGGCTGCTGGAGCAGAAGGTCGAGCGGCGCGATGTGGTGGTGGCGCTGGGCGGCGGCGTGATCGGGGACCTGGTCGGATTTGCGGCGGCCATCCTGCGGCGCGGCGTCCGCTTTGTGCAGCTGCCGACGACGCTGCTGGCCCAGGTCGACAGCAGCGTCGGCGGCAAGACCGGGATCAACAGCGGCCATGGCAAGAACCTGGTCGGCGCCTTTCACCAGCCGTCGCTGGTCCTGGCCGATATCGACGTGCTGGACACGCTGAGCCCGCGCGATTTCCTGGCCGGCTATGGCGAGGTGGCGAAATACGGTCTGCTGGGGGATGCGGAATTCTTTGCCTGGCTGGAGGAAAACGGGCCGCGCCTGCGCGACGACAAGGCCCTGCGCCAGAACGCGGTTGCCCATTCGGTGGCCATGAAGGCGGGCATCGTCACCCGCGACGAGACCGAGCAGGGCGAGCGCGCACTGCTGAACCTGGGCCATACCTTTGGCCATGCGCTGGAGGCCGCCACCGGCTATTCCGACCGGCTGCTGCATGGCGAGGGGGTGGCCATCGGCTGCGCCCTGGCCTTTGATCTGTCGGCGCGCATGGGCCTTTGCGCGCAGGAGGCGCCGAGCCGGGTGCTGGCGCATCTGCGGCAGATGGGGCTGCCGGCGCGGCTGTCCGAGATCACGGGCGCCCTGCCGGATGACACGGCGCTGATCGCGCTGATGGGGCAGGACAAGAAGGTGGTGGACGGGCAGCTGCGCTTTGTGCTGGCCCGCGGCATCGGCGAGGCCTTTGTCAGCGATGCCGCCACGGCCGACGTGCTGAAAACGGTGCTGCGCGAGGCGCGCTGATCTTTCCCGACCGCCAAGCCCCGCCATCCCCCGTTGAGGGAGATGGCCGAGGCCGGCTCAGGCGGCGCGGCGGCCCGACAGCATCGTCTGGACCATCTCATCCGCGACATCCGAGGTCGGGCGCCCCGTCTGGCGGGCCAGGGTCAGCATCTGGTCCACGCGGCCCGCGATGCCCGTCAGCCGCTCCAGCCGCCAGGCGTCGGGCTTGCCGTGGATCTCGCTGGCGACGCTGATGATGCCCCCGGCATTGACCACATAATCGGGCATGTAGGCGATGCCGCGTTCGGCCAGGCGCTGCGCCACGCCATCGCTGGCCAACTGGTTGTTCGCCGCGCCGCAGACCAGCTGCGCCGTCAGCGCCTGCGCGGTCGTATCGGTCAACACGCCGCCCAAGGCGCAGGGGGCAAAGATGTCCATCTGCTGATCGAAGACCTGGTCCGGATCGCCGACCGTGGCGCCAAGCCGGGCCGTCGCGTCATCCAGGGCCGCCGCATGGATGTCGGTCACCATCAGGCGCGCACCGGCGGCGGCCAGCTTTTCGGCCAGCGACCGGCCGACGTGCCCCAGGCCCTGCACCAGCACGCGGCGGCCGGTCAGGTCGTCGGTGCCGAACACATGCCGTGCGCCGACCTTGAGGCACCGGAACACGCCCTCGGCCGTCCAGGGGGAGGGGTCGCCCGAGGCGTCGGAAAGGCCCACGGCAAAGCGTGTCTCGGCCGCGGCATGGGCCATGTCCTCGGGCGAGATGCCGACATCCTCGGCCGTCCAGTAGCGGCCGCCCAGGGCATCGACGGCGCGGCCAAAGGCCTGCATCATGCGCGGGGTCTTGTCGCTGCGCGCATCCCCGATGATCACGGCCTTGCCGCCACCCAGGCCCAGGTCGGCCATCGCGTTCTTGTAGGTCATGCCGCGCGCCAGCCGCGTCACGTCGGCGATCGCCTCGGCGTCGCTGGCATAGGGCCACATCCGGCACCCGCCCGCAGCGGGCCCTAAGGCGGTCGAATGCAGGCAGATCAGGGCGCGCAGCCCCGCGTCGGGGTCCTCGGCCAGGACAAGTTGTTCATAGCCCTGCGGGGCGGTCAGATCGGTAAGGGTCAGTGCCATCTGCAAGCCTTCCTGTCACGTCTGCGCGCCGCCGGGACGCGCGGGAATTGACCCAGAAAGCCCTGCCGAATGGTTAATGCAAGTCGCGGATCATTCGCAAAGCCGCGGGCCGGGTTCGCGCAACTTGCATGCCCCAGGCCGGGGTCTTCCGAAAGATCGCGTCGTATCAGGATTGGTCGTGGCCGATGAAAAAGGGCGGCCCCATGGCCGCCCTTTCGGTGATTCGCCTGCGATGGCTCAGAACGGGATCTCGTCGTCGTAATCCGCGCGCCCGCCCGAGCTGCCGCCGGAGGAGCCGCCCGAGGACCCGCCGCGCGACGGGCCCGAGCCGTAATCGTCATAGCCGCCGCCGCCCTGGCTGCCACCGCCGCCCATGCCGCCGCCGCCCTCGCCGCGGCCATCCAGCATCTGCAGCGTGCCGTTCAGCCCGCGCAGCACGATCTCGGTCGAATAGCGGTCCTGGCCGGACTGGTCCTGCCACTTGCGGGTCTCCAGCGCGCCTTCGATATAGACCTTGCTGCCCTTTTTCAGGAAACGCTCGACCACGCCGACCAAGCCTTCGGACAGGATCGAGACGGTGTGCCACTCGGTCTTCTCGCGGCGCTCGCCGGTGGTGCGGTCCTTCCAGGTTTCCGAGGTCGCGATGCGGAGGTTGGCGACCTTGCCGCCATTCTGGAAGCTGCGGATTTCCGGGTCGCGGCCCAGATTGCCGATCAGGATGACCTTGTTGACGCTGCCTGCCATGACGGGGGTTCCTTGGTGATGTCTCGTTCCCGCCGGTCTAACGCAGCCCGGCCCGCGCCTGCAAGCCGTTCCGGGGGGCGGCCCCAAGGCGGGAAGCCGCGCATCAGGGGGGCAGGAGCCGGGCGACCGGTCCGCCATGCTGGCAGGGGCGCCGGATTTATGTATAGTCGCTGCAAAACCGGCGACAGCCAAAGCTGACAAGAACGAGGGCGGACAAGATGCGGATCAGCCATTCTGTGAAAGCGGCAACCTGCGCGGCACTGATCGGGCTACTGGCGATGCCGGTCCAGGCCGAGGGGCTGCGCCTGACGGGAAGTTCATCGAAATCACGGGCCGAGCAGTTTGCGCGCCAGACGCGGCTGATGGATTCGCGCCTGTCGACGCAGTACCAGCGGTCGGCGCGTCTTCAGCCGGAGGGGCGCGAAACCGCCATCGCGCTGGATCCCACGCCCAACATCCCGCGCTATACCGGCCGGCGCAGCGAATACCTGCCCCATGCCCGCCAGGCCGCACAGCGCCACGGCATCCCCGAGGACCTGTTCCTGCGCCTGGTCCAGCAGGAATCCGGCTGGAACCCGAACGCGCGGTCGCACAAGGGCGCGATGGGCCTGGCGCAGCTGATGCCGGGCACGGCCGCCAAGATGGGCGTGAACCCGGCTGACCCAGTCCAGAACCTGAACGGCGGCGCGCGCTATCTGCGGATGATGTACAACCAGTTCGGCAACTGGACGCTGGCGCTGGCCGCCTATAACGCGGGTCCGGGCGCGGTGCAGAAATATGGCGGCATCCCGCCCTATCGCGAGACGCGCAACTATGTGCGCATCATCGCGGGCAGCTGATCCGGATGACAAAGGGGCCCAAGGGCCCTTTTTCGGCATCAGCCGCGCAGGCCCGTCTTCTTCAGCAGGCCCCTACGCTTGGCTTCATCGTAATAGCCGCGCTTGTACCACATCACCGTCCTGTCGGGATGCCCTTCGGCCACCAGCCAGGCCCCGCGCAGGTATTTCACGCCATAGCGCAGGTTCGTGTCCGCATCCAGAAGCCCGGCGTCGGGACCGCGATAGCCCATGGTCCGGGCGGTCTGCGGCGCCAGTTGCATCAGGCCGTAATAGGACCCGTTGCGCGCTCCGGGGCGGTGCTGGGATTCGCGCAGCACGATCCGCTGCACCATCGCAGACGGCACCTGATAGTGGCGCGACCAGTAGTTGATGCGCTGGCGCAGATAGGGGGTTTCGTTGGGATAGAGGCCCGAACCCGTCAGCCGGTCGCCGCCCCCACCGATGCCGTCGCCACCGCCGCAGGCCACCAGGGCCAGCACCGACATGATCAGCCCCCGCCGCCCGATCTGCGCCCTGCCCATGTCAAAAGGGGCGCGCCGCAGCGGCACGCCCCCCGAAACTCCGGCCAAAAACCGGTCAGGCATGAATGGCCCCGTCGCCACAGGCCAGCGCAGCCTCGCGCACGGCCTCGGACACAGTCGGATGGGCGTGGCAGGTCAGCGCCAGATCCTCGGCCGAGGCGCCGAACTCCATCGCCACGCAGACCTCGTGGATCAGGTCGCCCGCCGAAGGGCCGATGATGTGGCAGCCCAGGATGCGATCGGTGTCAGCATCCGCGATCAGCTTTACGAAGCCTTCGCCCAGGAACTGGGCCTTGGCGCGGGCATTGCCCATGAAGGGGAACTTGCCGATCCTGATCTTGTGGCCGGCCTCCCTGGCCGCCTCCTCGGTCAGGCCGACAGTGGCCACTTCGGGAGTGGTGTAGATCACGCCGGGAATGACGCCATAGTTCACATGGCCATGCTTGCCGGCGATCACCTCGGCCACCGCCATGCCCTCGTCCTCGGCCTTGTGCGCCAGCATCGGGCCGGGAACGGCATCGCCGATCGCATAGACGCCCTGGACGCTGGTGGCCCAGTGGTCGTCGATCTGGACAAATCCGCGATCCGTCAGCGTGACGCCCAAGGCCTCCAGCCCCAGACCCTCGACATGCGGACGGCGGCCGGTGGCAACCAGCACGACCTCGGCCTCGATCGCCTGCTCGCTGTCGTCCTTCTTCAGCGCATAGGTGACCTTGGCGCCGCCGTCCTGCAGTTCGGCCGACTTCACCGCGGCGCCCAAGACGAATTTCAGGCCCTGCTTGACCAGGATCTTCTGGAACTGCTTCTGCACCTCGCCGTCGATGCCCGGGGTGATGACGTCCAGGTACTCGACCACGGTCACCTCGGCGCCAAGGCGCGCATAGACCGAGCCCAGTTCCAGCCCGATCACGCCCGCGCCGATCACGACCATCGACTTGGGGATCCTGGGCAGGGCCAGCGCGCCGGTGGAATCCACGATCACGCCGCCGTCGTTGTCGACCTCGACCCCGCGCAGCCCCTGCGGGACCGAGCCGGTGGCGATGACGATGTTCTTCGTCTCGTGGACGGTATCGCCGACCTTGACGCGGCCGGGCGCCTCGATCGTGGCCCAGCCCTTGATCCAGTCGATCTTGTTCTTCTTGAACAGGAACTCGATGCCCTTGGTGTTGCCCGTCACCGTCTCGGACTTGTAGCCCTGCATCCTCTCCCAGTCGACCTCGACATGGGCGCCCATCAGGCCCATCTTCTCAAAGTTCTCATGCGCCTCGTGCAGCATGTGGGTGCCGTGCAGCAGCGCCTTGGACGGGATGCAGCCCACGTTCAGGCAGGTGCCGCCAAGCGTTTCGCGCGCCTCGACGCAGCCGACCTTCAGACCCAGCTGGGCCGCGCGGATGGCGCAGACATAGCCGCCGGGGCCGGCGCCGATCACGATCAGATCATACATGTTTCGTCCCTTCTTTCGATCGGGAAGCCGCAGATCGCTGTGCCGGGCCCCCGCAGGATATGTTTGCCGAATAACGGCTCAGACCAGGCTTGCCAGGATCATCGCCATGGTCGCCGCAAAGCCGACCCCCCAGATGACCGAGCGCCATGGCGTCCAGCCCAGCAGATAGGCCGGCACATAGAGGATACGCGCCAGAAGATAGGCCCAGGCACAGGCGCCGGTGAATCCGCTGGCCTCGCCCCCGGCCGTCACGACCAGCACCGCCAGGCTGAACAGGATCAGCCCTTCGAAATGGTTGTTCAGCGCCCGCTGCGCCCGGCCGGCGCGGCCGGTCAGGGCAGGGGCATGATCGCGCGGCCCCATTGCCACGCGCGGCCCGACCTGCAGGTTCGCCAGCACCGAAAACAGCACGAACTGGCCTCCCTGCAGCAGGCCCGCTAAGGCGAGGGCCGTCAATTCGGTGGTCATGATCAGGCCGTTTCCACGAAATGGTGCTGGCTGGCCGAAACGCCCGCCTGGCTTTCAAAGACCTTGGCCGCGCCCTCCAGATAGGCTCGCGCCGCCTTGGCGTCGTTCACCTGGAACAGCGCCCAGGCATGCCCCTCGCCTTCGCGCCACAGTTGCAAAAGCGACAGCCCGTTGCGGCCACGATCCTCGGCATCCGCGTCAAAGGCCGCGCGGAAGGTGCCGTGGTCCTGGATGGTGTAGCGGGTGATCAGCTGCATGGGACGCTCCGGTTCGATCGCGGTCAGCTTGCCTGAGGGTGCGGGGGCCTTGCAAGCCCCGCAAGGGCAGCGGAAGTGGCCAAGGCGCCGGGCCCCCTCGCGGGTGCCCGGCGCCAGGGGATCACAGATCCATCAGCAGGCGGCGCGGGTCTTCCAGCGCCTCCTTGACGCGGACCAGGAAGGTCACGGCGCCCTTGCCGTCGACGATGCGGTGGTCATAGGACAGCGCCAGGTACATCATCGGACGAATGACGATCTGGCCGCCGACCACGACCGGACGGTCCTGGATCTTGTGCATGCCCAGGATGCCCGACTGCGGGGGGTTCAGGATCGGCGACGACATCAGCGAGCCATAGACGCCGCCGTTCGAGATGGTGAAGGTGCCGCCCTGCATCTCGGCCATGGACAGCTTGCCGTCGCGGCCCTTCAGGCCCAGCTCGCCGATCTCCTTCTCGATCGCGGCGAAACCCTTCTGGTCGGCGTCGCGCACCACCGGGACGACCAAGCCCGAGGGCGTGCCGACCGCGACACCCATGTTGACGTAGTTCTTGTAGACCACGTCGGTGCCGTCGATCTCGGCATTGACCTCGGGGACTTCCTTCAGCGCGTGGCAGCAGGCCTTCACGAAGAAGGACATGAAGCCCAGCTTGACCTTGTGCTTCTTCTCGAAGGCGTCCTTGTACTCGTTGCGCAGGCCCATGATCGCGGACATGTCGACCTCGTTATAGGTCGTCAGCATCGCGGCGGTGTTCTGCGCGTCCTTCAGGCGGCGGGCGATGGTCTGGCGCAGGCGCGTCATCTTGACCCGCTCCTCGCGCGCGGCATCCTCGGCCGGGCGCGGCGCGGCGGGGGCCTTCGCGGCCGGCGCGGGGGCCTGGGCCTGGCCGGCCTTCGCCACGTCTTCCTTCATCACGCGGCCGTCGCGGCCCGAGCCTTGGACTTGGTCGCGGCTGACGCCCTTTTCGGCCATGGCCTTCTTGGCCGAGGGGGCATCCTCGACGTCGCGGCGCAGGGTCGGTTCCTCGGGACCGGCATTCTCCAGCACGGTCTCCTGGGCCTTCTGGGCGCCCGGCTTGGTGCCCGAGGCGCCTTCGGTGATGATCGCCAAACGGGCCTTGGCGTCCACGGTCGCGCCTTCCTCGGCCAGGATCTCGGCCAGGACGCCCGCGGCGGGGGCCGGAACCTCGACCGAGACCTTGTCGGTCTCCAGCTCGCACAGCATCTCGTCCGCCTCGACCTGGTCGCCCGGCTTCTTGAACCAGGTGGCCACGGTCGCCTCGGTCACGCTTTCGCCCAGGGAGGGGACCATCACGTCCACGGAATTGCCGCTCATCTTCGTCTGTTCCTCGGTCTTTTCGGCCGTTGCTTCGGCCTTGGCAGGTTTGGGGGCGGGGGCGGCAGCCTCGCCACCCTCGCTGATCTGGGCCAGCAGCGCATCGGGGCCCACCGTCTCGCCCTCGGCGGCGACGATCTCGGCCAGCACGCCGGCCGAGGGGCTGGGGACCTCGACGGTGACCTTGTCGGTCTCCAGCTCGCACAGCATCTCGTCGACCTCGACCCGGTCGCCGGGCTTCTTGAACCAGGTGGCGATGGTGGCCTCGGTGACGGATTCGCCCAGGGCGGGCACGCGGACTTCGGTGGTCATCGGATCATCCTTCAAGGTTCAGGGCTTCGGCGACCAGCGCCTCTTGTTCGGCCTTGTGCCGCGAGGCCAGGCCCGTGGCGACCGAGGCGGCGGCATTGCGGCCGACATAGCGCGCCCGCGTGTGCCGCGAGCCCAGACGTTCCAGCACCCATTCCAGATAGGGATCGACAAAGGTCCAGCCCCCCTGGTTCTTGGGTTCTTCCTGGCACCAGACGATCTCGGCCTGCTTGAAGCGGCCCAGTTCCTTGACCATCGCCTGCGCGGGGAAGGGATAGAACTGTTCCAGGCGCAGCAGATAGACGTCGGTGATCCCGGCCTCGTCGCGCGCCTTCAGCAGGTCATAATAGACCTTGCCCGAGCAGATGACGACACGCTTGATCTGATCATCCGCCGCCAGCTGGGTGGGCGAATTGCCGCGCTGCGCATCGTCCCACAGCACGCGGTGGAAGGTCGATCCGGTCTGGAACTCCTCGGCCTTGCTGACGGCCATCGGGTGGCGCAGCAGCGATTTCGGGGTCATCAGTACCAGGGGCTTGCGGAAGCCCCGGTGGATCTGCCGGCGCAGGATGTGGAAATAGTTCGCGGGCGTGGTGCAGTTCGCGACGATCCAGTTGTCCTCGGCGCAGCCCTGCAGGAAGCGCTCCAGCCGGGCCGAGCTGTGCTCGGGTCCCTGGCCCTCGAAGCCGTGCGGCAGCAGCATCACCAGCCCCGACATGCGCAGCCATTTCTTCTCGCCCGAGGAGATGAACTGGTCGAACATGATCTGCGCGCCGTTGGCAAAGTCGCCGAACTGGGCCTCCCACATCACCAGGCTGTTCGGCTCGGCCAGCGAATAGCCGTATTCAAAGCCCAGCACCGCATATTCCGACAGCATGCTGTCGATGACCTCGTAGCGCGCCTGGTCCTTGGTGATGTTGTTCAGCGGATAGTAGCGCTCTTCGGTCTTTTGGTCGATGAAGGACGAATGGCGCTGGCTGAAGGTGCCCCGCGTGCTGTCCTGGCCGGCCAGGCGGACGCCGTGCCCCTCGACCACCAGCGAACCAAAGGCCAGGGCCTCGCCCGTGGCCCAGTCAAAGCCCGCGCCGGTTTCGAACATCTGCTTTTTGGCTTCCAGCAGGCGACCGACCGTCTTGTGCAGGTTCAGGCCTTCGGGGGCGGTGCTCAGCGCGCGGCCGACCTGGGTCATCACCTCGGGAGAGATGCCCGTCTCGCCGGCTACATATTCGCTGCCCTCGCGCTTCATGCCCGACCACTTGCCGTCCAGCCAGTCGGCCTTGTTCGGCTTGTAGTTCTTGCCGATCTCGAACTCTTCGTTCAGGTGCGCCTGGAACGAGGCCTTCATGTCCTCGATCTCGCCCTCGGGGATCAGCCCGTCGGCCACCAGACGCTCGGTATAGAGCTGCAGCGTGGTCTTCTGCTGCTTGATCTTCGTGTACATCGCCGGGTTCGTGAACATCGGCTCGTCACCTTCGTTGTGACCAAAGCGGCGATAGCAGATGATGTCCAGGACGACGTCCTTCTTGAACTTCTGCCGGAACTCGATGGCCACGCGCGCGGCATGGACCACCGCCTCGGGGTCGTCGCCGTTCACGTGGAAGATCGGCGCCTCGACCATCAGCGCGATGTCGGTCGGATAGGGCGAGGTGCGGCTGAAATGCGGCGCGGTCGTAAAGCCGATCTGGTTGTTCACGACGATATGGATCGTGCCGCCGGTGCGGTGGCCGCGGATGCCCGACAGCTGCAGGCATTCTGCCACGACGCCCTGGCCGGCAAAGGCCGCGTCGCCATGCAGCAGGATCGGCAGGACCGAGGTACGCGCCTTGCGGTCGCCCGCCTGGTCGCTCTTGGCCCGCGCCTTGCCCAGGACGACCGGGTTCACGGCCTCCAGGTGGCTGGGGTTTGCGGTCAGCGACAGGTGGACGGTGTTGCCGTCGAATTCACGGTCCGAGCTGGCGCCCAGGTGGTATTTCACGTCGCCCGACCCGTCCACGTCCTCGGGCTTGAAGCTGCCGCCCTGGAATTCGTGGAAGATCGCGCGATAGGGCTTGGAGAGCACGTTGGCCAGCACCGACAGGCGGCCTCGGTGGGGCATGCCGAACACGATCTCCTTCACGCCAAGCGCGCCGCCGCGCTTGATGATCTGCTCCATCGCGGGGATCAGCGCCTCGCCGCCGTCCAGGCCGAACCGCTTGGTGCCCATGTACTTGACATGCAGGAACTTTTCAAAGCCCTCGGCCTCGACCAGCTTGTTCAGGATGGCGCGGCGGCCTTCGCGGGTGAACGCGATCTCCTTGCCGTAGCCCTCGATCCGCTCCTTCAGCCAGGCGGCTTCCTCGGGGTTCGAGATATGCATGTACTGCAGCGCGAATGTGCCGCAATAGGTGCGGGTCATCAGGTCGCAGATCTGGCGGATCGAGGCGACCTCCAGGCCCAGCACATTGTCGATGAAGATCGGGCGGTCCATGTCGCCGGGGCCGAAGCCATAGGTCTCGGGCTTCAGCTCGCCATGGTCGGGCACGTCGCGCAGGCCAAGCGGGTCCAAATTCGCGTGCAGGTGGCCCCGGATCCGGAAGGCGCGGATCAGCATCAGCGCCCGGATGCTGTCCAGCACGGCCTGGCGCATCTGCGCGGCCGACAGGCTCACGCCCTTCTCCTCGGCCTTGGCGGCGATCTTCTTCATGGCGCCGCCCGCATCGGCCTTGGCCGCGGCCGGCCATTCGCCGGTCAGGGCGGCGGTCATGTCGTCGGCGGGGACCGGCGGCCAGTCGGCGCGCTTCCAGCTGGCGCCCTGCGCCTCGCGGACGGCGGTGCCGTCATCATCGCCCAGGCCGCGGAAGAACGCGTCCCAGGCCTGGTCCACCGCCGAGGGGTCCTTGGCCCACTGGCCGTAAAGCTGCTCGACATAGGCCGCGTTATGGCCCTGGAGGAACGAGGAATCGTGAAAATCGGTGTTTTTTGGCTGGTCGGTCATGGCTGGTCCCCGTTCAGGGCAAGGATGGGATTGGGTCAGGCGCAGTAGATGTCAAAGATGCGGGCGCCGGGATCGGCGGTGGGATCGAGGCGGGGCTGCTGGACAATGCGCAGCGGCGCGCGACGTTCCAGCCCGCAGAGGGCGACGGCGGCGCGGCTTTCGGCATTGGGCGGTGCCGCGGCCGGCTGATAGATGACCCGCCAGCCGAACTCGCGGCGCGCCACGGTCCGGACCGATTCCGGCGGCAGGCCGCTGGCCAGGTGCAGGTTGGTGCGGGCGGGGATGCCACCGCGCAGGACGTCGCCGGTCATGCGTTCGCCGCAGCCGGCCAGGGACAGAAGCGCCAGCAGGGACAGGGGCGCCATGGGGCCAAAGCTGCAATGCCTCGGTCCGTTCGGCGCTTCAGTCGGGTGCGAACCCTGCAACTCCACGATCTTTCCCTTCACGACCACCCGCCCCCCAAACTTAGGTCCGGGGGGCGGACTGTCAAATCATCAGCCCTTGATCGCCTTCAGGACGGCCTCGCCCAGGCCCGCCGGGCTGTCGGCGACGACGATGCCGGCCTTCTTCATGGCCTCGATCTTGGACTCGGCATCGCCCTTGCCGCCCGACACGATCGCGCCGGCATGGCCCATGCGACGGCCCGGAGGGGCGGTGCGGCCCGCGATGAAGCCGGCGGTGGGCTTCCACTTGCCCTTGGCCTTCTGCTCGGCCAGGAACTCGGCGGCCTCTTCCTCGGCGCTGCCGCCGATCTCGCCGATCATGATGATCGATTCCGTTTCCGGATCGTCCAGGAACATCTGCAGCACGTCGATATGCTCCATGCCCTTGATCGGATCGCCGCCGATGCCCACCGCACTGGACTGGCCCAGGCCCACGTCGGACGTCTGCTTGACGGCCTCATAGGTCAGGGTGCCGGAGCGCGACACGACGCCGACGCTGCCGCGACGGAAGATGCTGCCCGGCATGATGCCGATCTTGCATTCGTCGGGGGTCATGATGCCGGGGCAGTTCGGGCCGATCAGGCGCGACTGCGATCCGGCCAGCGCGCGCTTGACGCGCATCATGTCCAGGACGGGGATGCCCTCGGTGATGCAGACGATCAGCGGCACCTGCGCGTCGATGGCCTCCAGGATTGAATCCGCCGCGAACGGGGGCGGGACATAGATCGCGGATGCGGTGGCGCCGGTCTTGGCCACCGCCTCGTGGACCGAGTTGAACACGGGCATGCCCAGATGCTCGGACCCGCCCTTGCCGGGGGTCACGCCGCCGACCATCTGCGTGCCATAGGCGATCGCCTGTTCGGTGTGGAAGGTGCCCTGGGACCCGGTGATCCCCTGGCAGATGACTTTGGTATTCTTGTCGACGAGAACGGCCATCATGGCCTCCTTGCGTAAGCGGCGCCGATGCGCCGCGGTGTTCCAGAGGAGGGCGCGCCGGTCGCGCGCCCGGATGGATCAGCCCTTGACCGCTTTCACGATCTTCTGCGCGCCGTCCTTGAGGTCGTCGGCGGCGATCACGTTCAGGCCCGAATTGGCGATGATCTCCTTGCCCAGGTCCACGTTCGTGCCTTCCAGGCGCACGACCAGCGGAACCTGCAGGCCGACTTCCTTCACGGCGGCGATGATGCCCTCCGCGATGATGTCGCAGCGCATGATGCCGCCGAAGATGTTGACCAGGATGCCTTTGACGTTCGGATCGCTGGTGATGATCTTGAACGCCTCGGTGACCTTCTCCTTGGTGGCGCCGCCGCCGACATCCAGGAAGTTCGCGGGTTCGGCGCCAAACAGCTTGATGATGTCCATCGTGGCCATCGCAAGGCCCGCGCCGTTCACCATGCAGCCGATCTCGCCATCCAGCGCGATGTAGTTCAGGTCGAACTTGGAGGCGGCCAGTTCCTTGCTGTCCTCCTCGGTCTCGTCACGCAGCGCCATGATGTCGGCCTGACGATAGAGGGCGTTGTTGTCGAAGCCCATCTTGGCGTCGAGGCACTTGATCTGGCCCTCGGGGGTCACGATCAGCGGGTTGATCTCCAGCATCTCCATGTCTTTTTCGATGAACATGCGATACAGGTTCTTGACCAGCGCGACGCACTGCTTGACCTGGTTGCCTTCCAGGCCCAGGGCGAAGGCCACGCGGCGACCGTGGAAGTCCGACAGGCCCGAGGCCGGATCGACGGAGAAGCTGACGATCTTCTCGGGCGTGTGGGCCGCGACTTCCTCGATGTCCATGCCGCCCTCGGTCGAGGCGACAAAGCTGACGCGCGAGGTCTGGCGATCCACCAGCAGCGCCAGGTACAGCTCACGCGCGATGTCGCTGCCGTCTTCGATATAGATGCGGTTGACCTGCTTGCCGGCGGGTCCGGTCTGGTGCGTGATCAGCGTGCGGCCCAGCATCTGGCGGGTCAGTTCCTCGGCTTCCTCGACCGACTTAGCCAGGCGGACGCCGCCCTTCTCGCCGGCTTCGGCTTCCTTGAAGTGGCCCTTGCCGCGGCCGCCCGCGTGGATCTGGGCCTTCACGACCCAGAGCGGGCCGTCCATCTCGCTGGCGCAGGTCTTGGCCTCGTCGGCCTTCATCACGATGCGGCCATCGCTGACGGGCGCGCCGTATTGACGCAGCAGCGCCTTGGCCTGGTATTCGTGGATGTTCATCTCGACCCCCTCGTTCGGTTCGACAGATTTGGGGTCTTTTGGCACGTCGCGGCGGGTCCCTGAAACGATTTCCCGTTAAAAACGTCAAAACCGGCAGGAAGCCGCCGAATGTGATCACGCCCGGAAAGGCTGTGATCACAAACATCTCGCGGCACGCCGGGGGGATTTGATTCGGGCGCCGAAGGCCTCAGTTCAGCAGCACCATGTAAAGTCCGGCTTGCCCGCCAAAGACCGACAGGAACCGGTTCCAGTTGTCCGCGCCGACGGTCAGGCCCGGTCGGGCATAGGGCAGGGCCGCCGTGCCCTGCACCCAATCGACCGGATCAACAGGCTGCGGATCCTCCACCCACCGCGCCAGATCGACGCCATATCCCGGCGCGAAGCGCCAGAAGGGCACCAGCATCCGCCCCGCCAGCGCCTCGTCGACCTCATGAAGGATCGACAGCCACAAATCTCCCGTGCCCGGCGGCAGCTGGAAGCCCAGGGCGGCCGTCTGGCGGTCGTTCGGGATCCATTCCCGGTCGTCGTCCGTTTCGGTGGCGACTTCGGCCCAGAAGGCGCGGTTGGCGGCGATCATGGCGCGCAGCTGGTCGCGCGCCTCGCGCGTCAGGGCCGGATCGGGCTGGTGCCGCAGGGTCTGCAGCGCGACCGCCACGCGATCCACGATCGGGCCGAAGGCCAGCGCCTGCTGGTCCAGGTTCGGCGCGCGCGCCATCTGTCCCGGCGGCTCGGCGAACTGCTCCGCCAGCAGCTCGGCCAGCGCCAGGCGCCGCTCCAGCGCGGGCTGGGGATCGAAGGCCAGGATCAGGCTGCCCACGCCCTCGATCAGATGGGTATAGGCGCGCAGCCAATGACTGTCGGCTGCATCGAAGCGGACGACCGCCGGCCCATCGGGCAGGGGAAGGCCCGACAGCGCGGCCAGCCCTTCCCCGGTGCCCCGCTGCCCGTCACCATCCACATCCAGCCACAGGTCCCGCAGGTCCAGGACCAGCGCGCCCTGGCCATCAGGCAGCACCTCGCGTGTGCTGCGCATGGCCGCGATGGCATCTTTTGCCATCAGGTTGACGAAATCAGCGGTCATGGGCTGCGGCTCGGAATTGCCGGGCAGGGTGGTGCCCAGCAGCGGCAGGGGCAGCAGCGCCTCGGTCGCGCCGATCCGCCAGCGGGCCTGCATGGCAGCTTCGATCCCGCCCAGAAAGCGCAGCGCCGCCAGCGCCATGTCGCGGTCGGCCGAGGCCGCCTGGTCTTCGACCTGCAGCGTGGTCGCGGCGATCCCCTGGCGGGCGATCAGCCGCGACGTGGCGGTGTCGTCGGCCCAGGCCGGGGCGGCGATCAGCGACAGCAGGACAAGCAACCGGCGCATCGGCGCACCTCGCGAAACGGAAACGGCGCGCCGATCATGGCGCGCCGTCGGTCCGATCTCAAGCGGGGATCAGGCCAGGCTGCTGTCGATGCCCTTGCAGGCCTCGACCAGGCCCTTCACCGCGTCGATCGACTTGTCGAACATGACCTGCTCGTCGCGGTCCAGGGTGATGTCGATGACCTTCTCGACCCCGCCGGCACCGATCACGGTCGGCACGCCCACATACATGCCCTTGAGGCCGTAGGCGCCGTCCACATGCGCCGCGCAGGGCAGGACGCGCTTCTGGTCCTTCAGATAGGCCTCGGCCATCTCGATGGCGCTGGTGGCGGGGGCATAGAAGGCGCTGCCGGTCTTCAGCAGGCCGACGATCTCGGCGCCGCCGTCGCGGGTGCGCTGGACGATCGCGTCCAACCGGTCCTGCGTGGTCCAGCCCATCTTGACCAGGTCGGGCAGGGGGATGCCGGCCACGGTCGAATAGCGGGTCAGCGGCACCATCGTGTCGCCATGGCCGCCCAGCACGAAGGCGGTCACGTCCTTCATGGAGACGTCGAATTCCAGCGACAGGAAGTGGCGGAAGCGGGCCGAATCCAGCACGCCGGCCATGCCGCAGACCTTGTTATGGGGCAGGCCGCTGAACTCGCGCAGCGCCCAGACCATCGCGTCCAGCGGGTTGGTGATGCAGATCACGAAGGCGTCGGGGGCATGCGCGGCAATGCCTTCGCCCACCGATTTCATGACCTTGAGGTTGATGCCCAACAGGTCGTCGCGGCTCATGCCCGGCTTGCGCGGCACGCCGGCGGTGACGATGCAGACATCGGCGCCCGCGATGTCGGCATAATCGTTGGTGCCCTTCATGCGGGCGTCAAAACCCTCGGACGGGCCCGATTCCGCGATGTCCAGCGCCTTCCCCTGCGGCGTGCCTTCCGAGATGTCGAACAGGACGACGTCGCCCAGTTCCTTCATCGCGGCCAGATGCGCCAGCGTGCCGCCGATCTGCCCCGCACCGATGAGTGCGATTTTGGGTCGGGCCATGGGTAACCTCCGAATGTCAGGTGGATTGTTGCGCGGTGGTTAAGGGGTCAGGCAACGAATCGCAAGCCTGTCCCGCCGAACCGCGGCGTCACGGGGCCGGCACTTGCCTTTCCGCGACGCCCGCGTCAACTTGCACGATGTGCAGGAGATGTCGATGCTGGAACTGAACGGGGCGGGCTGGGCGCTGGCGGTCGTGGCGGCCTTTGCGGTGGGCCTGTCCAAGGGCGGGCTGGCCATGGTCGGCATCATCTCGGTCCCGCTGATGTCGCTGGTGATGTCGCCGGTGCAGGCGGCGGGCCTGCTGCTGCCGGTCTATGTCGTGTCGGACCTGGGTGGGCTGATCGCCTTTCGCCGCGACTTCGACAGCCGGGTTCTGGCCTGCGCGCTGCCGGGGGCGCTGATCGGCATCGGCGTCGGATGGGCCACGGCCAGCATCGTCCCGGTCTGGGGCGTGACGCTGATCGTGGGCGTCATTGGCCTCGGTTTCGCGCTGAACATGCTGCTGCGGCCGCGCATCAATGCCGCGCCGCGGCGCCCGACTGCGCAGGCCGGCAGCCTCTGGGGCGGAATGGCGGGCTATACCAGCTTTGTCAGCCATTCCGGCGCGCCGCTGTGGCAGGTCTATGCCCAGCCCCTGGCGCTGCCGCCGCTGATCTATGCGGGCACCACGACCTGGTTCTTTGCCATCGGCAACTGGGTCAAGCTGATCCCCTATGCCGCCCTGGGCCAGCTGTCGCGGGCAAACCTGCTGACGGCGGCGGCGCTGATGCCGGTGGCCTTGGCGGCGGTCTGGGTGGGGCTGCGGCTGGTGCGGATCATGCCGCCGCTGCTGTTCTATCGGCTGATCACCTGGGGTCTGCTTCTGGTGTCGTTGCGCCTGATCTGGCAGTCGCTGCAGGGTTGATGCCGCAGTGCGGCAAAATCAGGCTTGCCATTTCTGACGCGGCGGTCCAGCTTTGCGCAAGATTGTTGCCCGGAGGTTTTCATGGCCCGCCCCTATCGCTCGGTTCTCTATATTCCCGCCGCCAATTCCCGTGCGATGGAAAAGGCGCGCGGCCTTGCCGCCGACGCCATCATCTTTGACCTGGAAGACGCCGTGGCCCCCGACCAGAAGGAGGCGGCGCGCGAGGCGCTGGCCGAGGCGCTGGCCCAGGATTACGGCCAACGCGCCCGCATCCTGCGCATCAATGCGCTGTCGACCCCCTGGGGAGAGGCCGATGCCCGCGCCTGCGCGACCCTGCCCGCGGATGCCGTGCTGATCCCCAAGGTGGACAGTCCTGCCGACCTGGACCGCGTGGCCGCGCTGGTGCCCGACACGCCCCTCTGGGCGATGATGGAGACGCCGCTTGGCATGCTGAACGCCGCCGCCATCGCCGCCCATCCGCGCTTGCAGGGGATGGTGATGGGCACGAACGACCTGGCCAAGGAGCTGGGCAGCCGCTTTCGCCCTGACCGCCTGCCGATGATGGCGGGGCTGGGCCTGTGCCTGCTGGCGGCCAAGGCGCATGGAGTGGTGATCGTGGACGGCGTCTTCAACGCCTTCAAGGACGAGGACGGCCTGCGCGCCGAATGCGAACAGGGCCGCGACATGGGCTTTGACGGCAAGACGCTGATCCATCCGGCGCAGCTGGAGATCGCCAACGCCGCCTTTGCCCCGACCGAGGCCGAGATCGACCTGGCCCGCCGCCAGATCGAGGCCTTCGAGGAGGCCACCGCGCAGGGCAGGGGCGTTGCCGTGGTCGACGGCAGGATCGTCGAGAACCTGCACGTGGATACGGCGCGCAGGACGCTGGACCGGGCGGATGCGATTGCGGCGATGGCGCAATAAGGGCAGTCTGCGCGCATCTTCGTCCAGCATAAAGGAAGCCAGATGCTGATCCTGATCCTTGGCGTCGCCCTGTGGTGGGCCGCGCATCTTTATAAGCGGGTGGCGCCCGGCCAGCGCGCTGCCATGGGCGACAAGGGCCGCGGGCTGGTCACGCTTGCGCTGGTGCTGTCGATCATCCTGATGGTCGTGGGTTATGGCCGGGCCGAGGGCACCTTCTACTGGGGGCCGAACCCGGCCCTGATCGGCATCAACAACCTGCTGGTCCTTGTGGCCTTCTACCTCTTTGCGGCCTCGGGCATGAAGACCGCGGTCACCGCCCGCACGCGCCACCCCCAGCTGTGGGGCTTTTCGCTCTGGGCGATCGCGCATCTGCTGGTGAACGGCGACACGGCGTCCTTTGTGCTGTTCGGCGGCCTGCTGGTCTGGGCCTTTGTCGAGATGGCGGTCATCAACCGCGCCTTGCCCTGGGTCCGCCCCACCGGCCCCTTCCCCGCGCGCAAGGAGGCGATGGCCGCCGTCGGCGCCCTGATCGTGATGCTGGTGGTCGGCGTGATCCACGGCTGGATCGGCCCCTGGCCCTTTGGAGGTGCCTGATGCCCACCATCTATCGCCTGATCAGCGAGGACGACACCTCGCAGTTCTGCCACCGGGTCAGCGAGGCCCTGTCCAAGGGCTGGCAGCTGCATGGCGGCCCCGCAATGTCCTTTGACGCGGCGCGCGGGGTCATGCGCTGCGGCCAGGCGGTCACGAAGGAGATCGAGGCCGACTATCACCCCGACATGAAACTTGGCCAGCAATAGGGACGCAATGACGAAAACCAATCCGGGACGGTTCTTCGAGGATTACGCAGTCGGCCAGACCATCCGCCACGCGGTGCCGCGCACGGTCGCCGAAGGGGAACGGGCGCTGTATCACGCGCTCTATCCCGCGCGGTATGCGCTCTATTCCTCGGACGAGTTCGCCATTTCCTGCGGGCTGGACGGCAGTCCGATGGACGACCTGCTGGCCTTTCACACGGTCTTTGGCAAGACCGTCCCGGATGTCAGCCTAAACGCGGTGGCGAACCTGGGCTATGCGCAGGGGCGCTGGCTGCTGCCGGTCTGGCCGGGCGACACGCTGCGCGCGGAAAGCCAGGTCATCGGGGTCAAGCAGAACTCGAACGGGCAGTCGGGCGTGGTCTGGGTGCGCACCCGCGGCCTGAACCAGGTGGACGAGGTCGTGCTGGACTATGTCCGCTGGGTGATGGTGCGCAAGCGCGATGCCCAGGCCCCGGCGCCGGAACCGGTGGTGCCCAACCTGCCACCCGTCGTGGCTCCAGCGGACCTGGTCCTGCCCGAGGGGCTGGACTTCTCCAACTACGACTTCGACCTGGCCGGAGAGCCGCACCGCTGGGGCGATTACGAGATCGGCGAGAGGATCGACCATGTAGACGGCGTCACCATTGAGGAGGCCGAGCACATGCTGGCCACCCGGCTGTGGCAGAACACCGCCAAGGTGCATTTCGACGCGACGAACCGCCCCGACGGCCGGCGGCTGATCTATGGCGGCCATGTCATCAGCCTGGCGCGGGCGCTGTCCTTCAACGGGCTGGCCAATGCGCAGATGGTCGTGGCGCTGAATGCGGGGGCCCATGCCAATCCCTGTTTCGCGGGCGACACGGTCCGCGCCTGGTCCGAGGTTCTGGACAAGGCGGCCACGCCCGCACCGGGCGTGGCCGCCATCCGGCTGCGGCTGGTGGCGACCAAGGGCGACAGCGCGGCCCTGGCCCTGAAGGGCGAGGATGGAAAATATCTGCCCGAGGTGCTGCTGGATCTGGATTACTGGGCGCTGATGCCCTTGTGATCGCAACTGCCCCGCGCCTCCCGAGTCGGCAGATGAACCTGCCGGTTCAACGCCAGCCTCTCTGTCCTGCGTCGGTGCGGGGCGCCAGCAGGACAAGCGTGATCACAGCCGCGGCGGGTGTGATCACAAAGCCGGATTTCAGCGTCATTTCGGCACATGGGGTGGCATCTGCCGGTGACAGATGCCACAACTATGTCCAAGACAGCGTCAATCGCCAGCCCGCGCGGCCAGCCCCAGCCTCATCCGGGCACCTGCGACGGGACAAGCAGAACCGACAAAGGAGGGCCGCCAATGGCCGACGTGAACCGGGGTAACCGGCCGCTTTCCCCCCATCTTCAGGTCTATCGTCTGCCGATCCCGGCCGTGACCTCGATCCTGACGCGGATCACCGGCCATGCGCTGGTGGCGGGCATCGTGCTGCTGGTCTGGTGGCTGATCTCGGCCGTGACCAGCCCCGGCGCCTTCGCGGCGGCGGATTGGGTGGTGCGGTCCTGGATCGGCTTCATCGTGCTGACCGGATCGGCCTGGGCGCTGTGGTTCCATGCACTGTCGGGCATCCGGCACCTCTTCTACGACGCGGGCGTCGGCCTGGAGATCGACGAGGCCAAGCGCAATTCCTGGGTGATCATCATCGGCTCGGTCGTGCTGACCCTGATCACCCTGATCATCTTCTTCATCTGAGGCGAGGGACATCATGCGCTACATCACCCCCCGCAAGGCCGCCGCGGGCCTCGGCTCGGCCCGGTCGGGCACCGCCCATCACTGGCAGATCACCGTCAGCTCGGTGGCGCTGGTCATCCTGACGCCGCTGTTCCTGCTGACCGTCGGCGGCGCGATCGGCCTGTCGCAGGCGGGCGTCATCGCCCATTTCGGCCGCCCCTTTCCCGGCATCATCACCGGGCTTTTCGTGATCGTGGGCATGATCCACTTCATCAAGGGCACGCGGATCATGCTGGACGACTATGTGCATGGCACCGCCAACCGGACGGGCGTCATCGCAATGACCATCTTTGGCTGGGCCGTCATCGCCGCTGCGGTCTTCGCGCTGGCGAAGATGGCCTTCACCATCCCCGTGATCTGAGGACGACATGGCTGCATACGAAACCCAAACGCATGAATATGACGTCGTCGTGGTCGGAGCGGGTGGCGCGGGTCTGCGCGCGACCCTCGGCATGGCCGAACAGGGGCTGCGCACGGCCTGCGTGACCAAGGTCTTTCCGACCCGCAGCCACACCGTTGCGGCGCAGGGCGGTATCGCCGCCTCCCTGTCGAACATGGGGCCGGACAGCTGGCAGTGGCACATGTACGACACCGTCAAGGGGTCGGACTGGCTGGGCGATACGGACGCGATGGAATACCTGGCGCGCGAGGCGCCCAAGGCCGTCTATGAACTGGAACATTACGGCGTGCCGTTTTCCCGCACCGAGGACGGGCGCATCTACCAGCGCCCCTTCGGCGGGCACACCACCGAATATGGAGAAGGGCCCCCGGTCCAGCGCACCTGCGCCGCCGCCGACCGCACCGGCCATGCCATCCTGCACACGCTTTACGGCCAGTCGCTGAAGAACAACGCCGAATTCTTCATCGAATATTTCGCGCTGGACCTGATCGTCACCGACGGCCGCTGCACCGGCGTCGTCTGCTGGAAGCTGGATGACGGCACGATCCACGTCTTCAACGCCAAGATGGTGGTGCTGGCCACGGGCGGCTATGGCCGCGCCTATTTCAGCGCGACCAGCGCCCATACCTGCACCGGCGACGGCGGCGGCATGGTGGCGCGGGCGGGCCTGCCGCTGCAGGACATGGAATTCGTGCAGTTCCATCCGACCGGCATCTATGGCTCGGGCTGTCTGATCACCGAAGGCGCGCGTGGCGAGGGCGGCTACCTGACCAACTCCGAGGGCGAGCGCTTCATGGAGCGCTATGCCCCCACCTACAAGGACCTGGCCAGCCGCGACGTCGTCAGCCGCTGCATGACCATGGAGATCCGCGAGGGTCGCGGCGTGGGCCCCGACAAGGACCACATCTTCCTGAACCTGATGCACCTGCCGCCGGAGACCCTGGCGGAACGGCTGCCCGGCATCAGCGAAAGCGCCAAGATCTTTGCCGGCGTGGACCTGACGCGGGCGCCGATCCCGGTGCTGCCGACGGTGCATTACAACATGGGCGGCATCCCCACGAACTACTGGGGCGAGGTCCTGGCGCCGACCGAGAGCGATCCCGATGCGATCTTCCCCGGCCTGATGGCAGTGGGCGAGGCCGGCTGCGCCTCTGTTCACGGGGCGAACCGGCTGGGCTCGAACTCGCTGATCGACCTGGTGGTCTTCGGGCGCGCCGCGGCCATTCGTGCCGGACAAGTGATCGACCGCGTGGGCGCCGTTCCCGCGACCGACAAGGGGGCCGTGGACCGGGCGCTGGACCGCTTTGACGGGCTGCGCCACGCCAAGGGCACGACGCCCACGGCCGAGCTGCGCAACCAGATGCAGCGCACCATGCAGCTGGACGCGGCGGTGTTCCGCACCGACAAGACGCTGGCGGAAGGCGTTGGAAAGATGGAAGACATCGCCGGCAAGATGGATGACATCAAGGTCACGGACCGGGGTCTGATCTGGAACACCGACCTGATGGAGACGCTGGAACTGACCAACCTGATGCCGAACGCCCTGACGACCATCGTCGCGGCCGAGGCGCGCAAGGAAAGCCGCGGCGCCCATGCGCACGAGGATTATCCTGAGCGGGATGACGCCAATTGGCGCAAGCATTCGCTTGCTTGGGTCGAGGGGAACCGGGTTAAACTGGCCTATCGCCCCGTTCATCTGGAGCCGCTGACCACGGCCGAGGAAGGCGGGATCGACCTCAACAAGATCGCTCCGAAGAAAAGGGTTTACTGATGCGCTTCAACATTATCGCCGCTTTCGGCTTGGCCGCCGCAACTCTTGCAGGTTGCGTCGCGCCGGTTCCGATCGCAGGCCCTGCGGTCCCGACCGCGCCCGTCATGACCCCGGCCCCGACGGTCCTGGATGCGGCCTCGGCCCAGGTGGCCCGTGGCGTCATCAATGCCGAGATGCAAAAGCGCCTGCCCGGCGTGAACGTCGCCCCCTACACCAACTGCGTGGTCACCAATGCCACCACGGCCGAGATGATCGATCTGGCCCAGATGTCGCGCGCGGGTGCCAGCGGCACCGCCGACAGCGTGGCGGCCATCGTCTCGCGTCCGGCGACGACGCAGTGCATCGCCGCCGCGGCGCGCTCGGTCTGACGACATGATCGCGCGGCGGTTCTCCCTGGCTCTGGTGCCGCTTCTGGCGGTGCTGGCGGCCTGTGGCCCGGTCCCGGTGGACCAGGCCGAACGGACCTGCCTGCGCGATGCCGAACTGGCCCAACGTCCGCGCGGAAACGTGGCGTTGGGCATCGGTTCAGGCTCGGGCGGAACGCAGGGTTTCGGCCGGGTCGAGCTGGAGATGACCAGCGACTATGTGATGGGCCGCGACCCGTCCGATGTCTTCAACCGCTGCGTCCGGCGCATGTCGGGCCAGTTGCCGCAGCGTCCCCTGGCGGATCAGCCGGGCTGGCGGGGGGGCGCCTGATGCCGGACGCGGCCCCCAAGGGCCGGCCGCTGATCCTGCATCTGGGCGTGCAGAAGACCGGCACGACCTCGCTGCAGCGGTTCCTCAAGCACTCGGCGGCCGCACTTTCCGACGTGCTGATCCTGCGCACGCCCGAGGAGGGCACACCGATGCGTCCCCTTGGCCGCGCCGCGGTCGCCTGCAGCCTGTCGCCGGGCGACAAGGACCTGCGCGTGGCGCTGAGGATTGCCTTCGAGGAGGTGCTGGACACGCTGCCTGCCGGTCCCCAGACCGTGCTGGTCAGCCACGAGAACATGGCCGGCGCCATGCCCGGCAATGGCGGAGAGACGGCGCTCTATCCGGCGCTGCCGCGGATGCTGAAGGTGCTGGACCGGGTGGCGCAGGCGCGGGGGTTCGACCCCCGCTATGTGTTCTACACCCGCGGGATGGAGGCCTGGCTTCCCTCGGTCTGGGCGCAGGCGGTCCGGACCGACGGCTATACCCGCACCCTGTCCCAGTTCCGGGCCGAGGTGGCGGACCTGCCGGCCTGGGAGGATCTGCTGGACCGGCTGACGGCCGCCCTGGGCGCCGACCGCGTGACCCGGCTGCGGCTGGAGGACGAGACCGACCCCGACCGCCCCGGGCGCCAGCTTCTGGGCCTGGCCGGGCTGGACCCTGCGCGCATCGACGCGCTGCCGCCGCTGGAGGGCCGCGCGATGGAGCGGCTGAACGGCGGCTCGACCGAATTCCTGCGCCGGCTGAACGGGCTGGCGCTGAACCCGCATGCCCGCGACCGCGTCGCCGACCTGGTGGCGCGCGTGCAACCCCTGTTCACGGCGGAAGCGCCGTCCGAAGGCACTCTCTGAAAGGAGCTACCCAATGGTCCAGTTCACCCTGCCCAAGAACAGCCAGATCCGGGTCGGCAAGACCTGGCCCCGGCCCGAGGGCGCCACGAATGTCCGCAAGTTCAAGATCTATCGGTGGGATCCCGAGACCGGCGAGAACCCGCGCCTGGACACCTATTTCGTCGACCTAGACAAGTGCGGGCCGATGGTCCTGGACGCGCTGATCAAGATCAAGAACGACATCGACCCGACGCTGTCCTTCCGCCGGTCCTGCCGCGAGGGGATCTGCGGGTCCTGCGCCATGGTCATCGACGGCGGCAACCGCCTGGCTTGCATCTTCGGCATCAATGAGGTGAAGGGCGATGTGGCAATCTATCCGCTGCCGCATATGCCGGTGGTCAAGGACCTGATCCCCGACCTGACGCATTTCTATGCCCAGCACGCCTCGGTGAACCCCTATCTGCAGACCAAGTCGCCGACGCCCGGCAAGGAATGGAAGCAATCGATCGAGGATCGCAAGAAGCTGGACGGCCTTTACGAGTGCATCCTCTGCGCCTCCTGCTCGACCTCCTGCCCGTCCTACTGGTGGAACGGCGACCGCTACCTGGGGCCGGCAGCCCTGCTGCATGCCTATCGCTGGATCATCGACAGCCGCGATGAGGCGACGGGCGAGCGCCTGGACGAGCTTGAAGATCCCTTCAAGCTGTACCGCTGCCACACGATCATGAACTGCACCAACACCTGCCCCAAGGGGCTGAACCCGGCCAAGGCCATCGCCTCGATCAAGCACATGATGGTCGAACGCGCGATGTGATCGGCGTTGCGCGGGAGTGGGCGGGGGGCCAGTCCTCCACCGGCGATGGCGCCTTGCGGCCCCTCGCGCTCCCGGCAAGGTAATGGGCAAAGAAGAAGGGCCGGAGAGGAAACTCTCCGGCCCTTCTTCGTTTCGGTGGCGGCGGGGCGCGGTCAGCCCTCGATGCGGGTGAAGTCGGCGATCTGGCGGCCGGCCTCGCGGATGCGCGACAGCAGGTTCAGGCGGTTGCGCCGGACGATCTGGCTGTCGGTGTTGACTTGCACGGCCTCGAAGAAGGCGTCGATGGGGGCGCGCAGGGCGGCGATCGCGGTCATCGCGGCGGGGTAGTCCTCAGCCTGCATGGCGCGCTTGATCGCGGGTTCGGCCTGGTCCAGCGCGGCGAAGAGGGCGCGCTCCTGGTCGGTCTCGGCGAATTTTACGTCGGCGCCAAAGCTGTATTCGACGCCGTCCTTCTCCTCGGCCTGGGTCAGGATGTTGCTTGCGCGCTTGAGGCCCTGGGTCAGGTTCCGCCCGTCCTCGGTCGCCAGCATGTCGTTCAGCGCGGTCGCCCGGGCGGTCACGCGGACGAGGTCGTCGTTCCCCTCCTGCGCCAGCACGGCGTCGATGATGTCGTGCCGGATGCCCTGATCGCGGAGGTAGACCTTGAGGCGGTCGTGGAGGAAGGAAAGGAGGTCGCTGGAAGTTTCACGATATGGAAGGACTTTCGCCTGATCCTCGAACGGCTGTATTTCGTTGTGACCGGTAAAGTAGAAGTCGCCTGCGTCTATAGCTGCATTAACGTCATGCTCTGCCGCCTTGCTAGCCAACACCATGTCTCCTGCTCGGATCGCCGCAGGAAGAATAAAATGTTTCTCTGCTGCAATAGGCTGCCCGTCCGGTGCCGTGGTCTTTGCTAGGACTTTTGTTCCTACCGCACCATTGAAGAGAGCAGATTTTACCGAACGCCTCACGGCTTGTTCAGCGATCTGTGTAAATGGTGCCGTTGTCGACCCTCCTTGCAGCAAGCGGATCACTCCCAATGCCGCCCGCCGCAGCGCAAATGGATCTTTTGACCCTGTCGGCTTCTCGTCGATCGCCCAGAACCCCGCCAACGTGTCGATCTTGTCGGCCAGCGCCACGGCGACCGAAACGGGGGCGGTCGGCACCGCATCGGAGGGGCCGAGGGGCGAGTAGTGGTCGCGGGCGGCGTCGGCCACGGCGTCGGGCTCTCCGGCCTCCAGCGCGTAATAGCGGCCCATCGTGCCCTGCAGTTCGGGGAACTCTCCGACCATCGCGGAACGCAGGTCCAGCTTGGCCAGTCGTGCGGCGCGTTCGGTTTGGTCAAGGTCGGCCCCGACCAGCGGGGCGATCTCGCGGGCAAGGGCCGCGATGCGTTCGATCCGGTCGGCCTGCGAGCCCAGCTTGTTGTGGAAGGTGACCGAGGCGAGGCCGTCGCGCCATGCCTCCATTCCCGACTTCGCCTCGCGCAGGTCGTTTTCCCAGAAGAAGGCGGCGTCGGAAAGGCGCGCGGCCAGCACGCGCTGGTTGCCGGCCAGGATCGTCGCGCCGTCATCGGGCGTCTCGATATTGGCGACGGTGACAAAGCCCTCGATCCGGCCCGTGGCGGGGTTCAGGGCCGAGAAGAACTTCTGGTGTTCCTTCATCGAGGTCTGCAGGACCTCGGGCGGCAGGGCCAGGAAGCGGTCCTCGACCACGCCCATCAGGGGGACGGGCCATTCGACCAGGCCCGCGACCTCGGCCATCAGGGCCTCGTCGGGGACGATCTGCCAGCCGCGGGCAAAGGCCAGGTTCTCGGCCTGCTGGCGGATCTCGGCCTCCCGTTCGGCGGCGTCCAGCATGACGCGGGCGCGGCGCAGCTTGGCGGCGTAATCGTCAAAGCCGGTGACGGTGAAGGCGTCGGGCGCCATGAAGCGGTGGCCGCGCGTGGTGTTGCCGGCGGTGATGCCATCCATGGTCAGGGGGACCGTCTCGGCCCCGGCCTCATCGGAAAGGATGCAGAGGATCGAATGCAGCGGGCGCACCCAGCGCAGGCTGCCCGCGCCCCACCGCATCGACTTGGGCCAGGGAAAGTTGCGGATCGCGGCTTCCAGCACTTCGGCCACGATCTGGGCGGCGGGGCGGCCGGGGCGTTCGATCACGGCGAACCAGACCTTGCCCTTCTTGTCGTCGCGCGCCTGAAGCTGGTCGCGGGTCAGGCCGGTCGAGCGCAGGAAACCCTCCAGCGCGGCATCGGGCGCGTCGGTGCGCGGACCCTTGCGTTCCTCACGTGTGGTGGGGCTGTGGGCGGTCAGGCCCTCGACGGCCAGGGCCAGGCGGCGGGGGGTCGAGAAGGCGCCGGCCCCGGCATAGGTCAGGCCGGCCTGGACCAGCCCCTCGGTCACCAGGCGTTTCAGGTCCTCGCGCGCGCGGGCCTGCATGCGGGCGGGAATTTCTTCCGAGAAAAGCTCGATCAGCAGGTCGGGCATCAGTCCATCACTCCGCGTTCCGGGGTCTTGTCGTTGTATTGGTGCCAGCCATAGACGCGGCCGTCGGGATAGACGGCCAGCACGCGGTCCACGTCGGGGCGGATGTCGCTGACCGACAGGACGGCGCGGGCGGCGCCGCTTTCCAGGTCCTCACCGATGCGGGCGGCATCGAAGCAGCCGAACCAGCGCGGCCCGACCAGCGGCGTGGCACCGTCGAAGGGCAGGGCATCGGCGGGAATGTCCTCGACCATCGCGCAGGCGCGCCAGCGCAGGGGGGAACTGTCGGCGTCGATCCCCTCGAACCCGGTCAGGACCAGCGGCTGCTGGCCGGCGGGCGTAGTGATGCCCAGCGCGGCGCCGGGGCCGTTCGGGTCGATGGGATCGTAATAGCCGTATTCCTGCGCATACCACATGCCCGCCCCGGCGGCGATGGCGCTGCCCAGCAGGGCGATGGCCGCGAGCTTGCCCCAGTTCATTGGGCCGCACCGGCCGCGTCGGTGGTCAGGAACAGGTCGGCGCAGCCCTTGGCCAGCGCGCGCACGCGGCCGATATAGGCCTGCCGTTCGGTCACGCTGATCACGCCGCGCGCGTCCAAGAGGTTGAAGAGGTGACTGGCCTTGATCGCCTGGTCATAGGCCGGGTGCGCCATCGGGATGCGGCGCCCGGCGCTGTCGGTGTCAGCGGCCTCCAGAATGCGGGCGCATTCGGCCTCGGCGTCCTTGAAGTGCTGGAACAGCATCTCGGTATCGGCCTGGTCGAAGTTCCAGCGGCTGTATTCCTGTTCGGTCTGCCGGAAGATGTCGCCATAGCTGAGCGGGATCGGTGCGTCCGGCGCGTTGAAGGGCATGTCCATGACATGTTCGACGCCCAGCACATACATGGCCAGGCGTTCCAGGCCATAGGTCAGTTCGCCCGAGACGGGCTTGCAGTCATGGCCGCCGACCTGCTGGAAATAGGTGAACTGGCTGACCTCCATCCCGTCGCACCAGACCTCCCATCCCAGGCCCCAGGCGCCCAGGGTCGGGCTTTCCCAGTCATCCTCGACGAAGCGGACGTCGTGGATCATCGGGTCCAGGCCGATCGCGCGCAGGCTGCCCAGGTACAGCTCCTGCAGGTCCGGGGGCGATGGCTTGATGATGACCTGGTACTGGTAATAGTGCTGCAACCGGTTCGGGTTCTCGCCATAGCGGCCGTCGGTGGGGCGGCGCGAGGGCTGGACATAGGCCGCGGCCCAGGACCGGCTGCCCAAGGCGCGCAGGGTCGTGGCGGGGTGGAAGGTGCCGGCGCCCACTTCCATGTCATAGGGTTGCAGGACGGCGCAGCCCTTGTCGGCCCAGTAATTCTGCAGCGCCAAGATGATCTCCTGAAAGCTGCGGGGTCGGTTGGGGCTGGTCATGATGCCATCCTTTTGCGTAGATCGGCTGAGGCGTGCGCGTCTTCTAGGCGCGCCGGAGAACAGGGTCAATAAAGGCCCGCCCGCGGGGAGGACCCGCGACAGGCAGACAGTGAAGGAGGCCGGCATGCGGCGCTTGGCGGTGATGGTTCTGGCGGGGATGCTGCCGGGTGCGGCAATGGCGCAGGAGGCGCTGATCCGGCTGGAGGCGAAGCGCTCGCCCGAGGCGGCGGCCGAGGCGGCGGCGGGCTGGGCCCGGCGGTTCGACGACGTGGTGACGCTGCCGCTGCCGGGGGGCTGGACGGGCATCGCCATCGGTCCGCTGGAGCGCGACGCGGCGCTGGAGCGGCTGTCGGAGCTGAAGGGTCAGGGGCTGGTGCCGGGCGACAGCTTTGTCAGCGTTCCGCCCGCCGGCACCCCCCTGGCGCGGCTTGGCGCGGCGCCCGAGCCTGCCGCGGACGGGGACCAGGCCGAGCCGGCGGCCGATGCCGCGCCGGCCGACCCTGTGCAGAGCGGCACCTATCTGCGGCTGGAGGCCCATGAGGCCGAGCCTGAGGCCCGTGCGGCGCTGGAGCGGCTGCGCGCGGAGTTTCCCGGCGCCGGCCTGTGGCAGCTGCCCGACGGCTGGTTCGCCGTGACCCTGGGTCCGGTCGAGGACGCCGCCGCCCGTGCCTGGCTGCCGATCCTGACCGAGGCGCAGCAGGTGCCTGCCGACACGCTGATCGCCGATTCCGCCGATCTGGGCCGCATGGTCGAGGAGGGCGAGGCCCCGGACCTGCCCGCACCCGGCGATACGCGTCCCCTGCCGCCGCTGGACGAGGCGCAGCGCGCGCTGCGATGGGCGGGGCACTACCAAGGTGACATCGATGGCAAGGACGGCCCGATGACCCGCGCGGCGATCCAGGCCGAGATCGCCGGCAGCCGCGCGTCCACAGATCCCGGCACCGCGCTGCAGGCGCTGATCGAGCGGCGCGAAGCCTGGCGCGCCGAGATCGGGTTGGAGCGGCTGGAGGACGAGGCCACCGGCCTGTCGCTGGTGGCGCCCATGCAGGCGCTGGACTTTGACCGCGCCGAACGCGCCCTGTCGATCTATGGCCCGCAGGACGGCTCGGGCGCGGCGCTGATCCTCTTCAGCCAGCCCGGCGGCCAGCAGGAGTTGCTGGACCTGGCGGGGCTGGTGACGGCGCTCGGCTGGGTGCCGCGCCCCGAGCGCGAGGTGCGGCGGGGCCATGTTCGGCTGCAAGGGAGCAACGCCGATCACCTGGGTTCGGCCGAAGGCTGGGTGCGCGACGGGCGGGCCGAGGGCTATGTGCTGATCTGGCCGGCCTCGGACGCCGAAACCCGGACCCGCATCCTGGCCGAGATCAGCGACAGCCTGTCCCGGCACGCGCCTGGCCGGAACGAGGGCCGGGACGAGGCCCGGCCCGACAGCGTGCTGCCCGCCGGCGATGCCGCCGCCATGCCCGAGACGACGGAGGCCACGGCCGAGGCCGCGCCCTAGGCCCGCCAGAAGCGCGGCAGCAGCAGCACCAGGACCGAGACCAGCTCCAGCCGGCCCAGATACATCCCCAGGATCATCATCAGCTTGGCGGCTTCGGGAAAGTTGACGACCGAGCCGTTGGCGCTCATCTCGGGGCCCCAGGCCGGCCCGACATTGGCGATGGCCGTCCAGGCGGCCGTGAGGGCCGTGCGCGGATGCAACCCGGTCATTGCCAACCCGACGATCAGCAGGCCGAAGGTCAGCATGAAGAGGGTAAAGAAGGCCATCACGGAATCGATGATGTCCTGGTCCAGGGGCTGCCCCTCGTAGCGCAGCGGATAGACCCGGTGCGGGGTATGCATCCGGCGGATCTGGGCGCGCACCGCCTCCAGCAGGACCAGGTAGCGGAAGATCTTGATCGAGCAGCCGGTGGAGCCGGTGCAGCCGCCGATCAGCCCCACCACGATCAGCAGCGCCAGCGGCAGGTGCCCCCAGGCCGTGACATCGGTCGAGCCATAGCCCGTGCCGGAAAACAGCGTCACCGTGTTGAAGACCGTCTCGCGGATGACCTCGCCCAGATGGGCGTCCTGGTGCATGTAGAGCAGCCGGTAGCTGAGGATCAGCGCGCAGGCATAGAAGATCCAGCGCAGATAGGTCCGGATCTGCCGGTCCTGCCACAGCGGCACGACATTGCCGCGCATCGCCTGCACCAGCCGGATGAAGGGGATCGAGGCCATGATCATGAAGACCGAGGCCGCCCATTCCGGCCCGCCCAGATAGGCCCCGAAGCTGGCGTCGTAGTTCGAGAATCCGCCGGTCGAGCAGGTGGTCATCGCATGCACGATCGCGTCAAAGCCGGTCATGCCCAGAATCATGTAGGTGATCGCGCAGGCGCCGGTCATCAGGACATAGATCCAGGTCATCTCGGAGGCGATCTCGCCCGCGCGGGGCAGGACCTTGCCCAAGGTATCAAAGCCCTCGGACCGGAAGAACTGCATGCCGCCAACCTTCATCACCGGCAGGAAGACCATGGCCACGACCACGATCCCTAGGCCCCCCATCCACTGCAGCAGCGCCCGCCACAGATGCGTGCCGCGCGGCAGGCTGTCGAGGTCGGGAAAGGCGGTCGTGCCGGTGGTGGTGACGCCGGACATGGCCTCGAAATAGGCGTCAAGAAAGCTGACCTGGGGCTGGCCCAGGACGAAGGGCAGGGCCCCGAAGATCGGCAGCACCGCCCAGAGGCCCGAGGTCAGCAGAAAGGCCTGCTGGATCTTCAGCGACCGGTAATCGCCGCGCGTGGCCACCGCGATCAGCGTGCCCGCGATCATCGTGACCAGCGCGCATTCCAGGAAGACCATCCAGTGCGGGTCGTCGTGCCACATGTCGACCATCATCGGAAGCAGCATCGCGCCGCCCACGGCGACGACGATCTTTCCAATCGGATGGGCCACGGGACGCAGGTCGATCATGCGGCCCTGCTTGCCGCGCCGCCCGGCGCGCGTCAAGCCGGCAGCTTCGGGCCGCCGGGATGGCACGCGGGGTGCAAAACCCGTCCGCATACCATCGGGGCGCATCGCAAGCGCGGCCCGCCCCTTGAACGGACCGGCCGCAGAGGTTACCTTTTGCGCAACTTGTCATCGGAGGGCGTGTGTCATGACGCCCAAGCGTCCTGCGGGTGCGGACGCGTTCCCGAGAAATACGGTAGAGCCGTCGGGCACCCGACACCCCGAGGAGGGCGCGCTTTATGCTGCGCTCGACTTGGGGACAAATTCGTGCCGGATGCTGATTGCCCGACCGACGGGCAGTCAGTTCCAGGTCGTCGACAGCTTCTCCAAGCCGGTTCAGCTTGGGCAGGGGCTGGAAGCTTCGGGACGCCTGTCCCGCAGCTCGATGGCGCGCACCGTGCATGCGCTGCAGGTCTGCAAGCGCAAGCTGGATCAGCACAAGGTGCGCAACATGCGCCTTGTGGCCACGGAGGCATGTCGCCGTGCCAGGAACAGCCGCGACTTCATGCGCACGATCCGCCGCGAGACCGGCCTGCCGATCGAGATCATCGGCGCCGAGGAAGAGGCGCGCCTGGCCGTGATCAGCTGCGCCCCCTTGGTCAGCCACAAGACCGAGACGCTGATGGTGGTCGATATCGGCGGCGGTTCGACCGAACTGGTCTGGATCGACCTGGAGGACGTGGAGCCCAAGGAGCGTCCGCGCGCGATCATGCGCCTGTCCGACGGCTTTGGGAACCCGCAGCCGGGCGGCGCGCGCGTCGTCGACTGGATCAGCGTGCCCCTGGGCGTGGCGACGCTGCGCGACCAGTTCGCGGATGTGGAGGACGACCAAGGCCGGTTCGCGCTGATGTCCTGGTTCTTCGAGGAGGCGCTGGCAAATTTCACGCCCTATGCGGACGGATCGCCGGACGAGGGGTTCCAGATCATCGGCACCTCGGGCACGGTCACCACGGTCGCGGCCAGCTTCCTGGGCCTGCGCCGCTATGACCGCACCAAGGTCGACGGGCTTGAGATGACATCGGACCAGATCGACCGGGTGATCCATTCCTATCTGCAGCTGGGCCCCGAAGGCCGGCGCACCGACCCGCGCATCGGGCGCGAACGACATGCGCTGATCATGTCGGGGGCGGCGATCCTGCAGACGCTGATGCGCGTCTGGCCGACGAACAAGCTGTCGGTGGCCGATCGCGGCCTGCGCGAGGGGTTGCTTTATGCACAGATGGTGCGCGATGGGGTGCTGACGCCCGAAGGACTGAACGGAGTGGCCTGATGACGAAACAACCGACCAGCCGGGCCGGCAAGACCAGCGGCCGTGGCGCGCGTGATCTGAGAGTGCGCGTCAAAAGCGCCAAGGGGCGCAAGCTGTCTTCGACGCTGTGGCTGGAACGCCAGCTGAACGATCCTTATGTGGCCCTGGCCAAGCGCGAAGGGTATCGCGGGCGGGCGGCCTACAAGATCCTGGAGCTGGACGACAAGTACCGTTTCCTGGTGCCCGGCGCGCGGGTGGTGGACTTGGGCTGCGCCCCCGGCGGCTGGTGCCAGGTGGCCGTCGCCCGGGTAAATGCCCTGGGCGAGAAGTCCGGCAAGAAGGTCGGACGCGTGCTTGGCCTCGACCTGCAGGAGGTCGATCCCATCGCGGGCGCCGAGATCCACGTGCTGGATTTCCTGTCCGAAGGCGCCGACGAGCAGGTGAAGGAATGGCTGGGCGGGCCGGCCGATGTGGTGATGTCGGACATGGCGGCGGCCTCCTCGGGGCACAAGGGCACCGACCACATCCGCATCGTGGCCCTGGTCGAGGCGGCGGCGCAGCTGGCCTTTGATGTGCTGGAACCGGGCGGCACCTTCGTCGCCAAAGTTTTGGCCGGGGGTGCCGAGACCGAGATGCAGGCGATGCTCAAGCGCAACTTCACCAAGGTCGCCAACGTCAAGCCGCCGGCCAGCCGCAGCGATTCGTCCGAGAAATTCGTGGTTGCCACCGGCTTTCGCGGACGCGAGGCGCTGTCCGCCGAAGCCGAGGACTGAGCAGGGCGTCAGCGCATCTGCAGGCGATAGGCCTCGGGCGTACGGCCCGTGGCATCGACGAAGGCGCGGGTCAGATGGGTCTGGCTGGCATAGCCCAACTCCTGCGCGATGCGGGCGGGCGTCCGGTCGGTGTGGCGCAGCATCTCGGCCGCGCGTTCCAGGCGCAGTTCATGCATCAGTTCCACCGCGCGACGCCCCTTGGCCTCGATGCAGGCGCGGTCCAGCTGGGTCAGTGTGGTCCCCAGGTCCTGCGCCTGATCGGCCAGCGTCCGGCAATTGCCCAACTCCGCCGCCGCCAAGGTCAGGAACTGCTCGACCAGCGAACGGTCGGGCAGGGCCGGGCCCGCGGCGGGCCGGTGGTCCGGCGCCGGGTCCAGCCGGGTCAGGCGCAGGGACAGCAGGTTCAGGTGGCAGTTCAGCGCCTTGCGGTCCGGGGCGTTGGTAGCCTCCTCCACCAGTTCGCGCAGCGTCCCCAACAGGGCCGCCGCGCCCTTGCCCGCGCAGCCTGCGGTCAGGCTAGCGGGTAGGGGCGGGTCCACTTCGGTTGTTAGTTCGGGCGACACCAGCAGGACATGGCCCTGCGCCCCCTGCTGGGGCTTGGCGGCAAAGGCGGTGCCGGCGGGAATGTACCGGATGTCACCCGGCTCCATCACCACGCTTCGCCGGGGAAAATCCAGACGCATCCGGCCTTCGGTCACCCAGACCAGCACATGTTCGGGACGGGTGCGGGGCTGGGCGGGAAGGCTGCGGCTGCCCCAGGAGAAGGCCGCCAGCGGCAGCAGTCGGAGGCTGGCGGCGCGCGGGGCGAAGCGGCGCGAGGCGGGAACCACCCGCACCGCCATCGCATCCGGCAGGACGATCCGTGCCTGCACCGGGGCGACCTGACTTTCGTCGCGGCGGGGAACATGCGTCCCTGCATCCGGCACATGTGCGGCGGTCACGTCGATGTCGCCGCCCTGACCTTTCACGCCCCGACCCTGCGGCCGGAGGCGGGTTGGGGTGAACGGAAATCCGCCCTTCCAGCTTGAATGATCCCATAGCGACATCTGACCTGTCCCGGTTACGACATCGATTGGCGGATTATCGCCGATCCTGCGTAAAACTCCAACAGTTGCTTGCGGGTTTCCCGTGATCACGCAGGTTTCAGGCCGTCGTGATCGGCCTGCCACATCTGCCAGTCGCGCATCCGGCCGCGAAACCAGATGCGCTGCGACTTCGCATACTGGCGCGAGGCGATGATCGCGCGTTCGGCGGCCTCGGACAGGGTCAGCTGGCCGCGCAGGTGCTCGATCATTTCCGGCGCGCCGATGGCCTTGGCCCATTGCTGGGCAGGGTCCCACAGGGGCAGCATCGCGCGGACCTCCTCCAGCGCGCCCTGGTCCAGCATGGCACGAAAGCGCAGGGCGATGCGATCCGCCAGCCAGTCGCGGTCGCTGGTGATCAGCATGCGCTGGCACTCCTCCGGCGCGATCAGCGGCGGCGGCGTCTCGGCCTGCCAGGCGGCGATGCCGCGCCCGGTGGCCTGCAGCACCTCCCATGCGCGCTGGACCCGGACGGGGTTGCGAAGGTCGATCTGCGCGCGCGTCTGCGGATCCAGTTCCGCCACCAGCGCCGCCAGCCCGTCCGGCGCCGCGATGCGCGCATCTGCCAGGGCGCGCAGGGCAGGGGGCGTGGGCGGGATCTGCGCCAGCCCCCGCGTCAGCGCGGTCAGGTAAAGGCCCGTGCCGCCGACCACGATCAGCCGCCGGTCCGTCAGCGCCGCCACCTGCCGCAGCCAGTCGCCGACCGAATAGGCGGTCCCGGGGGCCACATGGCCATAGAGCGCATGCGGCGCCGCGGCCTCGTCCTGCGGAGAGGGGCGGGCGGTCAGCACCCGCCAGCAGGACCAGACCTGCAGCGCATCGGCATTCACCACCAGCCCGCCCTGCGCGCGCGCCACCGCCAGGGCCAGCGCCGATTTGCCGCTGGCCGTCGGCCCCGCGATCAGCAGGTGGCGCGAGGCATCGATCTGTGTCAGGTCAGGGTCGCGCATGGCCGATCCGGGCAGTTGATCCCGCGGCCCTTTTGCGACATTTAACGGCGCGATGAAAGCGACCGGCGACAGGAGTTCCCAATGACCACCGAGACCCCCAAGCACTATGACCGCGTGATGCTGAAGATCTCGGGCGAGGCGCTGATGGGCGACCAGGGCTATGGCCTGCACCCGCCCACCGTCGCCCGGATCGCAAACGAGGTCGAGGCCGTGCAGGCCATGGGCGTCGAGGTCTGCATGGTGATCGGCGGCGGCAACATCTTTCGCGGGCTGCAGGGCAGCGCCCAGGGGATGGAGCGGACCACCGCCGACTATATGGGAATGCTGGCGACCGTGATGAACGCGCTGGCGATGCAGTCGTCGCTGGAGGCGCGCGGCCTGCACTGCCGCGTGATCAGCGCGATCCGCATGGACGAGGTCTGCGAGCCCTATATCCGCCGCCGCGCCATCCGCCACTTGGAGAAAAAGCGGATCGTGATCTTTGCCGCCGGCACCGGCAACCCGTATTTCACCACCGACACCGCGGCCACCCTGCGCGCATCGGAAATGAACTGCGAGGCGATCTTCAAGGGCACCAAGGTCGACGGCGTCTATGACAAGGACCCGGTCAAGCATGCCGACGCCAAGCGCTATGGCGAGGTTAGCTATGACGAGGTGCTGCAAAAGCACCTGGGCGTGATGGACGCGTCGGCCATCGCCCTGGCGCGCGACAACAAGCTGCCGATCATCGTCTTTTCGCTGGACGCGCCGGGCGGGTTCCGCTCGATCCTGGAAGGGCGCGGCACCTATACCCGCGTGCACAACTGACCCCGACGCCATGACGCTGCGTGCGCGCGCCGACGCCCTTGTCCATCACCGCAAGGTGCAGTGGTTCATCACCGGCGTCATCATCTTCAACGCGCTGATCCTGGGCCTGGAAACCTCGGTCCGGATCATGTCGGCGGCCGGGCCGCTGATCCTGACGCTGGACCGGCTCTGCCTGTCGATCTTCGTGATCGAGATCGGGCTGAAGGTCTATGCCCAGGGCCTGCGCTTCTTCCGCGACGGCTGGAACGTCTTTGACTTTGCCGTCGTGGGCATCGCGCTGGTGCCGGCGACGCAGGGCCTGTCGGTGCTGCGCGCGCTGCGGATCCTGCGGCTGCTGCGCATCATCTCGGTCACGCCGCGCCTGCGCCGCGTGGTCGAGGGGTTCCTGTCGGCGCTGCCGGGCATGGCCAGCGTCTTCCTGCTGATGGGGATCATCTTCTACATCTTCGCGGTCATGGCGACCAAGCTGTTTGCCGGCTCCTTTCCCGACTGGTTCGGCGACTTGGGCAATTCCGCCTATTCGCTGTTCCAGATCATGACGCTGGAAAGCTGGTCCATGGGGATCGTGCGGCCGGTGATGGAGGCCTATCCGCTGGCCTGGCTGTTCTTCATCCCCTTCATCCTGGTGACCACATTCGCGGTGATGAACCTGGTCGTGGGCCTGATCGTGAACTCGATGCAGGAGGCCCACCAGGAGGAGGAGACCGCCGCCACCGCCGCCTATCGCGACGAGGTGCTGGAGCGGCTGGCGGCGATCGAGACCCGGCTGGCCGCGCAGGAGCAGGGCCGCCAGCCCGGCAGGGACGTCTGACAAATGCTTGGGGCAAAGGCTTTGCCAACCCTGACCATTGCGGTTACAAGCGGAAAAAATCCAAAGCAGAGGCAGTCGGACATGGCTGAGGACATCGAAATCGACATTGACGATCTGGAACGGCGGATGAAGGGCGCGATGGACAGTCTGCGGGGCGAATTTGCCAGCCTGCGGACCGGACGCGCCTCGGCCTCGATGATCGATCCCGTGCAGGTCGATGCCTATGGACAGATGACCCCGATCAACCAGCTGGGCACGGTGAACGTGCCCGAGCCGCGGATGGTCACGATCAACATCTGGGACAAGGGCATGGTCGGCAAGGTGGAAAAGGCGCTGCGCGAAAGCGGCCTGGGCATCAACCCGCAGACCAACGGCACCATCATCATGCTGCCGATCCCCGAACTGAACGAGGAGCGCCGCCGCGAGCTGACCAAGGTCGCCGCGCAATATGCCGAACATGCCCGCGTCTCGATCCGCAACGTGCGCCGCGACGGCATGGACCAGGTCAAGAAGGGCAAGTCCAACGGCATGCCCGAGGATGACCAGAAGTTCTGGGAATCCGAGATCCAGACCCTGACCGATCGCATGATCGCCGCGGTCGACGAGGCACTGACGGCCAAGCAGGCCGAGATCATGCAGGTCTGACACCATCATGGTATTCGCACGGGGCGCAGCGAACGCGGCGGCGACGGGGGGCACGACCCGTCCCCGCCACGTTGCCATCATCATGGACGGGAACGGCCGCTGGGCCACCGAACGCAGCTGGCCGCGCCTTGTCGGCCACCGGCGCGGTGCCGAGCGCGTCAAGCAGATCGTCCGCGCCTGTCCCGACCTGGGCGTGGACTGGCTGACCGTCTATGCCTTCTCGACCGAGAACTGGAAACGCTCGGCCGAGGAAGTCCTGGGCCTGATGAAGATCTTCCGCCGCTATATCGAGCGCGAGGCCGAGGGCATGTCCGCCGAGGGCGTGCGGATGCGCTTCATCGGCGGGCGCGAGCGGCTGGACCGCAAGCTGCAGGACCTGATGGCCTCGATCGAGGCCCGCACGGCCGGCAACACGCGCCTGAACCTGACGGTGGCGATCAATTATGGCGGGCGGGACGAGCTGGTGCGCGCCTCGACCCGGCTGGCCCAGAAGATCGCCGAGGGGCAGATCGTCAAGCCGACCGAGGCCGACCTGGCCGATTGCATGGACACCGCCGGACATCCCGATCCAGACCTGGTGATCCGCACCTCGGGCGAGACGCGGACCTCGAACTTCCTGCCCTGGCAGGCGGCCTATGCCGAATATGAGTTCACGCCGACGCTCTGGCCCGACTTCACCCCGGCCCACCTGGCGACGATCCTGGACCGCTACGGCCTGCGCGAGCGGCGCTTCGGCGGCGCATGACGGTGCGGGCGGCCATGAGGGCGGGTCCGCCCGGCAAGTGGGGCGACCTGTCCCGGCGCGTCGCCTCGACCCTGGTGCTGCTGGGGATCGGGGTGCTGCTGGCCGTGGCGCAGGGCGCCTGGCTGCGGCTGGGCATGGCGGTGATCTCGGCCGTGACTTTCTGGGAGCTTGCGGCCATGACCGGCTGGCGGCGTCCCGCCCGCCACGTCACGCTGTTCGGCCGCAGCCGCCCCATCGCCCTGGCGGCCATCGCGGGCGTGTCGCAGGCCGTGGCCCTGACCGGGCTGCCCCTGGCCTGGACGGCGCTGGTGGTGCCGATCATCCTGGGCCTGCCCGGTGCGGCACGGCGCGACCGGCTGACCTATGCGATCTTCGGCGCGGCGATCCTGCTGGTCGCCTTCGGGCTGGTGGGTTTTCGCGAAAACTATGGCCTGAACTTCGTTCTGTGGCTGATGGGCGTGATCATCATCTCGGACACGGCCGGATATTTCTTTGGCCGGGTGATCGGCGGCCCCAAGTTCTGGCCGGCCGTCAGCCCCAAGAAGACCTGGTCGGGCACCATTGCCGGCTGGATCGGCGCCTGCCTGATGGGCCTGTTCCTGTGGTGGGCCGGGGTCGGGGACCGGACACTGGTCTGGATCTCGCCGCTGGTCTGCTTTGCGGGCCAGATGGGCGATATCGCCGAAAGCTGGCTGAAGCGGCGCGCCGGGGTCAAGGACAGCTCGAACCTGATCCCCGGTCATGGCGGCTTCATGGATCGATTTGACGCAGTGACGGGCGCCGTTCTGGCGACCATGGTAATCGGCCTTCTGACCAGCCTGCCCGTGGTGAACTGACGAATGAGACGAATCTCGATCTTTGGCGCGACCGGGTCGGTCGGCGCGAACGGCGTTGACCTGATCCGGCATGCGGGCGGGCCTGCCGCCTATCACGTCGTGGCGCTGACCGGCGGGCGCAACATTGCGCGGCTGGCCCGCATGGCGCGCGAATTGCAGGCCGAGATTGCCGTCACCGCGCATGAGGAGTTGCTGGACGACCTGCGCGCGGCCCTGGAAGGCAGCGGCGTCGAGGCTGCGGCGGGAGAGGCCGCGCTGATGGAGGCCGCGGGCCGTCCCGCCGACTGGGTCCTGTCGGCCATCGTCGGCGCCGCGGGCCTTGCCCCTGGTCTGGCGGCGCTGTCGCAGGGCGGGGTCCTGGCGCTGGCCAACAAGGAATCCCTGGTCTGCGCAGGCGCGCTGCTGCGCCGCACGGGCAAGGCCGCCGGCACCACCATCCTGCCGGTGGACAGCGAACATTCCGCACTGTTTCAGGCGCTTGGTGCGGAGAACCTCGATTCCGTCAAGGATGTCACCATCACCGCTTCGGGGGGCGCCTTCCGCGACTGGCCGCTGGAGCGGCTGGCGGCTGCGACGGTGGCCCAGGCCTCGACCCATCCGAACTGGGCGATGGGCCAGCGCATCACCATCGACAGCGCCTCGATGTTCAACAAGGCGATGGAAGTAATCGAGGCCAAGGAGTTCTTCGGCCTCGGGCCTGACCGCATCAAGGTGCTGGTCCATCCGGAATCGATCATCCACGCGATGGTCACGCATCACGACGGCGGCAGCATCGCGCATCTGGGCGCGCCCGACATGCGCCACGCCATCGGCTATGCGCTGCACTGGCCGACCCGCCGTCCGCTGCCGGTTCCCGCACTGGACCTGGCGGCGCTTGGTGCCCTGACCTTCCGCGCCCCCGATGAGGTCCGCTGGCCCGCCCTGCGCCTGGCGCGCGAGGTGATGGCGGCGGGCGGCGCGGCCGGGGCGGTCTTCAATGCCGCCAAGGAACAGGCGCTGGACGATTTCATCGCCGGGCGCGTCCGCTTTACCGACATGGCGCCGCGGGTCGAGGCCGTGCTGGCCGACCTGTCGGCCGAGGGCGATTTCGGCGCCGATCCCGACAGCCTGGAGGCCGTCCTGCACTGGGACCGCCGGGCACGACGAAAGGCCGCCGCATGACCGACCTGATCCTGCAGACCGGCAGCACGCTCTGGACGCTGGCGGCCTTCGTGGTGGCATTGGCGGTGATCGTGACGGTCCATGAATACGGGCATTACATCGTCGGCCGCTGGTCCGGCATCCGGGCCGAGGTGTTTTCCGTGGGCTTCGGGCCGCGCCTGATGTCGCGCCGCGACCGGCGCGGGACCCTGTGGCAGGTGGCAGCCGTGCCGCTTGGCGGCTATGTGCGGTTTCTGGGCGACGACAACGCCGCCAGCGCCGGGCCCGGCCGGGCGGTCGATCCCGCGCTGCGCCGGCAGACGCTGACGGGGGCGCCGCTTTGGGCGCGGTTCGCCACGCTGCTGGCGGGACCGGTCTTCAATTTCGTGCTGTCGATCCTGATCTTCGGCGGCTTCGCGATCGTGCAGGGCATCGTCGCCGACGAGGTGCGGGTCGGGCGCGTGGCCGAGGCGCCGCCGGGGATCGAGAACCAGCTGCAGCCCGGCGACCGGATCCTGGCCGTGGGCGATCTGCCCGTGGCCGACTGGCGCGACCTGTCCCGCGCGGCCGAGGCCTTGCCGGTGGCGGCCCAGCAGCAGTGGCGCGTCGAACGGCAGGGGACGGAACTGACGGTGACAGGTCCCGATCCCATGCCCGCACGCGTGTCGGGCGTGGCGCCCCGCAGCGCCGCCGCCGAGGCGGGCCTGCGCGCGGGCGACGTGGTCCTGGCCATCGACGGCCGTCCCGTCACCCGCTTTACCCAGATGCGCGAGGCCGTGGAGGCGGCCAAGGGCGAACCGCTGGCCCTGCGCCTGTGGCGTCCGGATGCGGGCGAGCTGGACGTGACCCTGCGGCCCAAGCTGTCGGACCTGCCCGTGGCCGAGGGCGGGTTCGAGCAGCGCTGGATGATCGGCGTCACCGGCGGCGACAGCTTCTTTGCCCCCGAGACCCGTCGCGCCGGACCGCTGGAGGCGCTGGCCATCGGCGCGCGTCAGACCTGGGGGATCATCACCTCGTCCCTGACTGGCATCTGGGCGATGATCTCGGGCCAGATCGGCACCTGCAACCTGGGCGGCGCGATCAGCATCGCCGAAAGCACCGGCCAGGCCGCCAGCGCGGGGGGCGCGAATTTCCTGTGGTGGATCGCGGTCCTGTCCGCCGCCATCGGGTTCCTGAACCTGCTGCCGATCCCCGTCCTGGATGGCGGGCACCTGATGTTCTACACCTACGAGGCGATCAGCGGGCGCCCGCCTTCGGACCGGGTGCTGAACCTGCTGACGACCCTTGGCATGGCGGCGGTGCTGACACTGATGGTTTTCGGGCTCACGAACGATCTTTTCTGCCCCTGACGGTCGATGCGCTTTTGACAGCCCCCGCCTGTTGGGGCTAGAGAAAAAGGCAAAACGACAGGCCCGGCATGGGCGCACAGGCTGAAAGAGGGGCTTTCGATGACACGGAAACTGGGCAAGGGCGCGGTTGCGCTGATGGCGGCCTTGGCGATCACCGGTCCTGCGGCCCTCGCGCCGCTTCCCGCCGCGGCACTGGTGTTCAACGAGATCCGGGTCGAGGGCAACAGCCAGATCGAGACCGGCACCATCCTGTCCTATCTGAACCTGCCGCGCGGCGAGGATGTCAGCCCCGGCCAGGTGAACGAGGCCCTGCAGCGCCTGCAGAATTCGGGCCTGTTCGAGACGGTCGAGCTGGTGCCGCAGGGTGGGCAGCTGACCGTGCGGGTCAGCGAATACCCCACGATCGGCCGGATCAGCTTCGAGGGCAATCGCCGCCTGAACGACGCCCGCCTGTCCGAGATCGTCCGCAGCCAGTCGCGCCGCGTTTATCAGCCCAGCCAGGCGATCCAGGACGCGCAGGCGATTGCGCAGACCTATGCCGCCGAAGGCCGGCTGGCCGCCCGCGTCGATCCGCGCATCATCCGCCGCAGCGGCAACCGCGTGGACCTGGTCTTCGAGATCCGCGAAGGCGCGGTGACCGAGATCGAGCGCATCAGCTTTACCGGCAACCGGGCCTTTTCCGACCGCCGCCTGCGCAACGTGCTGGAGACCAAGCAAGCGGGCATCCTGCGCACCTTCATCCGCCGCGACACCTTTGCACCCGAGCGGATCCCGCTGGACGAGCGGCTGCTGACCGAATTCTACCGCTCGCAGGGATATGCCGATTTCCGTGTGCAGGCCGTCGCCCCCGAGATCGCGCGCGAGCGCGACGCCTTCTTCATCACCTTCAACATCCAGGAAGGGCCGCGCTATCGCTTTGGCCAGGTCCAGACGGTATCCGAGATCCCGGGCGTGGATGCCGCGGCCTTCGGCGAACAGAACCGCGTCAAGCGCGGCGATGTCTACAACCCGTCGGTCATCGACACGACCATCCGCCGGATGGAGACGGTGGCGATCCAGCAGGGGCTGAACTTCGTCAGCATCGAGCCGCGCGTCACGCGCAACCCGTCGAACCAGACGCTGGACCTCACCTTCGCCTTGACCCGCGGCGAACGCGTCTTTGTCGAGCGCATCGACATCGAGGGCAACACGACCACGCTGGACGAGGTGATCCGCCGCCAGTTCAACACGGTCGAGGGCGACCCGCTGAACCCGCGCGAGATCCGCAATTCGGCCGAACGCATCCGGGCGCTTGGCTATTTCACCGACGCCCAGGTCGAGACGCGCCAGGGCAGCAGCCCCGACCAGGTCATCGTCGGCGTCGCCGTCGAGGAGCAGCCGACCGGCTCGCTGTCCTTCGGCGCCTCCTATGGCGTCAGCTCGGGCGTGGGCTTCAACGCCTCGCTGACCGAGCGGAACTTCCTGGGCCGCGGCCAGACCCTGGGCCTGCAGGTCTCGACCGCCAGCGGCGACCGCGCGGCCGGCATCAACTTTGTCGAGCCCTTCTTTTTGGGCCGCGACCTCCGCTTCGGCTTTTCGGCCAGCTACAACGAGACCGAGAGCCTGAACTCGGACTATGACACCCGTTCGATCCGCATCCAGCCGTCGATCGAGTTCCCCTTGTCCGAGAACGGCCGTCTGGAGCTGCGCTATCGCGTGGCCGAGGACAAGCTGGACAACGTGACCGAGGACAGCTCGCCGCTGCTGATCGCCGAGACGGGCACACGCCTGACCTCGGCACTCGGCTATACCTACAACTGGGATTCGCGCCGCACGGGCCTTGACCCGCTGACCGCCTATCGGCTGCGTTTCTCGCAGGACTTCGCCGGGGCCGGGGGCGACACCAAGACGGTGACCACGACCGCCCTGGTCGGCGTCGAAAGCACGGCATGGCGGCCGGAGGTCACGCTGCGCGCCGAGGTCGAGGCGGGCGCGATCTATACCTATGGCGATTATTCCAGCTGGATCCTCGACCGTTTCCGCACCGGGAACCGGGTCCGCGGGTTCGAATCGAACGGCCTGGGCCCGCGCGACCTGGCGGCGCCCAACGAGGATGCGCTTGGCGGCAACTACTACTGGGCCGCACGCGCCGAGGCGCAGTTCCCCCTGGGCCTGCCCGAGGAATACGGCATTTCGGGCGGTCTCTTTGCCGATGCGGGCTCGCTCTGGGGGCTTGACCGGGCCAGCTATGACGATCCGGAGACCGGCGCGTTCGTCGCCATCGACGACGACATGTATGTCCGGGCCGCGGTCGGCGCCTCGATCTTCTGGACCACGCCGATCGGTCCCCTGCGCTTCAACTTTTCCAAGGCGGTGCGTAAGGAAGACTATGACCTGGATCAGAACTTCGACCTGACCATCCAGACGCGGTTCTGATGCGCCTGCGGCACGGGATCCTGGCGCTGGCCCTGATGTCGGGGCTGGCTGCGGCCGCGCAGGCCCAGGATGCCCCGCCGCCCGAGCCTCTCGACCCCGAGATGCCGGCGGTCGAGCCGCTGCAGCCGCGCGACGACCTGCCAAGCCGCACCATCCCCGCCGCGGGCCTGGCGCAGGGGCAGGCGCCGGTCCTGACGCTGGACCAGGACCTGCTCTACCTGACCTCCGCCTGGGGCAAGCGCGCCCAGGCAAGGCTGGAGGCCGAGGGCGAGATCATCGCGGTCGAGAACGAGCGCCTGACCCAGCTTCTGTCCGCCGAGGAGGCGCGCCTGACCGGCCAACGTGCGGTGCTGCCGCCAGCGGAGTTCCGGCGCATGGCCGAAAACTTCGACCTCCGCGCGACCGAGGTCCGCCGCGAGCGTGCGCAGGCCGTCCAGGCGCTGAATGCCTGGGCCGAGGCCGACCGCAGCGCCTTTTTCCGCGCGGCGCTGCCGGTCATGGGCCAGGTCATGCAGGATCGCGGCGCGGTGGCCGTTCTGGATCGGCGGACGGTCTTTGTGTCGCTGGATGCCATCGACGTGACCGATGACCTGGTCGCGGCCGCGGACCGCCGGCTTGGGGATGGTGAAGGCGCCGTGCCCCTGCCGCAGCAGCAGGACGCGCCAGAGGGGTCAGGGCAGGCGGGCGATGCGCTGCCGGATCAGGTCGAATAGGGCGTCGCGGTCGACATCCTTCAAGAACAGCGCATTGGCCGGGCGCCCGCTGACGCGCCACCAGTCCGCGACCGTCATGCCGATGGTCCAGCGGCCCTCGGTCTCGATCTCGACATTGATCTCGCGGCCTTGGAACAGGTCGGGCTGCAGCAGCCAGGCGATGGTGCAGGGATCGTGCAGGGGGGCGCCGAGGCTGCCATATTTCGCGGTGTCGAAGCGTTCGAAGAAATCCGTCCAGCCGGCGACGGCGGGACCGCAGCGGCCGGGCAGGGCGCGCATCGCCTCCACCCATTCGCGCGAGGTCAACGCCTTGTGCGTCACGTCCAGCGGCATCACCACCAAGGGCACGCCCGACGCGAAGACCTCGGCCGCGGCCTCGGGATCGACATAGATGTTGAACTCGGCCGCCGGGGTGATGTTGCCGACCTCGAAATAGGCGCCGCCCATCAGGACGATCCGCTGGACGCGGGCGACGATGTCGGGGGCCCGGCGGAAGGCCGCGGCGATGTTGGTCAGCGGCCCGATGGGGACCAGCGTGACGGTTCCCGCAGGCTCGCGGCGCAGCGTGTCGATGATGAAATCGACGCCGTCGCCCTCCTGCAGCGGCAGGGTAGGCGCGGGCAGTTCGATCCCGTCGAGGCCGGTCTTGCCATGCACATGCTCGGCCGTCACGAGGTCCCGCGACAGCGGCCGGTCGCAGCCGGCAAAGACCGGGATGTCGGTCCGGCCCGACAGTTCGACCACCTTGCGGGCATTCACCTCGGTCAGTGCCAGCGGCACGTTGCCCGCGACGGCCACGATGCCCAGCACCTCCAGTTCGGGTGAGGCCAGCGCCAGCAGGATGGCCACGGCGTCGTCCTGTCCGGGGTCGGTGTCGATGATGATCTTCTGCGCCATGCCTGGCCTCCTGTCCCGGGACGCGCGGATCATTGCCGCCCCATGAAAAAGGCGCAAGCCCTTGCCTGCGCCTTCCGTTTCACCCGTGATGCCGGGGGCAGTGCCCCGCCGGTCAGCCGTCGAAGTTGACGCGCTCGATCAGGTCCAGCGCCTTGGGGCGCAGGTCCGAGATCTCGGACAGGGCTAGGTCGTCGGGGGTGAACTCGCCCCAGCTGGCGACCAGTTCGGACCGTTCCACGCCTTCCTTGATCGGGAATTCGTTGTTCGTTTCGGCATAGATGCGCTGTGCCTCGTCGCTGACCAGGAATTCCATCAGCTGCAGCGCGGCCTCGCGGTTCGGGGCTGCCTTGGTCATCGCCATGCCCGAGACGTTCACATGCGTGCCGCCACCCTCGAAGGTCGGGAACACGATGCGGACCGACTCGGCCCATTCCTTCTGTTCGTGGTCCTTCAGCATGGCGCCCATGTAATAGGTGTTGCCCAGGCTGATGTCGCATTCGCCGGCCCAGATCGACTTGACCTGGTCGCGGTCACCGCCCTCGGGCGACTTGGCCAGGTTCGACTTCAGGCCTTCCAGCCAAGCCAGCGTCTCTTCCTCGCCGTGATGGGCCAGGTAGGCGGCGGTCAGCGCGACGTTGTAGTCGTTGGTGAAGGTGCGGGTGCAAAGCCGGCCCTGCCATTTGGGATCGGCCAGGTCCTCATAGGTGGTCACCTCGCCATCGGCCACGCGCTCCTTGTGGGCATAGACGATCCGGGCGCGGGTGGTCAGGCCGAACCACTGGTTGTCGGCATCGCGCAGGCGGTCGGGGACCACATCCAGGGCCTCGTCCTCGACCGGCTGCAGGACGCCGGCTTCCTTGACCTCGCCCAAGCGCGCCACGTCCACGGTCAGCACCAGGTCGGCGGGCGAGCGGTCGCCCTCGGCCTGCAGGCGCTCGACCATGCCCTTGTCCACGAAGGCCACGTTGACCTTGATGCCGGTTTCGGCGGTGAAGGCATCGACCAGCGGCTGGATCAGCTCGGGCTGGCGGTGCGAATAGACGTTCACCTCCTGGGCCAGGGCAGGCATCGCGGTGGCACCCAGCAGTGAGGCAAGGATCAGGCTGCGCATGTTGACTCCTTTGGTCAGAATTCCAGGCGGGTTGTGCCAATTCCGACCGAAGCTGTCAAGCAATGGGACGGATTGACCGCGACGCGGCGGCGGGCTAGGGCGCGGGCATGGCACGCACACCCCTTTTGCAACTTTCCGAAATCTCGCTGACCTATGGCGGCGATCCCATCTTTGACGGCTTGTCGCTGAACGTCCAGCCGGGCGACCGGGTGGCGCTGGTCGGGCGCAACGGGTCGGGCAAATCGACGCTGATGAAGGTCATGGCGGGCCTGGTCGAGGCCGACCGCGGCGAGGTCGTGCTGTCGGCCGGCGTTTCGACCGGATACATGGAGCAGGACCCCGACCTGTCGGGCTTTGCCACGCTTGGCGATTTCGCCCGTGACGGCCTGCCCGAGGGCGAGGGTTACCGCGTCGACATGGCGGCCGAGGGGCTGAAGTTCGACCCCGACCGGCCGGTGGACACCGCCTCGGGCGGCGAACGGCGGCGTGCGGCGCTGGCACGGCTGCTGGCGCAGGCCCCGGAGCTGATGCTGCTGGACGAGCCGACGAACCACCTGGACATCCAGGCGATCGGCTGGCTGGAGGAGCACCTGTCCCAGACCCGCGCCGGTTTCGTGCTGATCAGCCACGACCGCGCCTTTCTGCGCCGCCTGACGCGCGCGACGCTGTGGATCGACCGCGGCCAGGTCCGCCGGCAGGAGCGCGGCTTCGAGGGGTTCGAGGACTGGCGCGAGGCCACCTGGGCGGCCGAGGACGACGCCCGCCACAAGCTGGACCGCAAGATCAAGGCCGAGGCCCGGTGGGCGGTCGAGGGCATCAGCGCCCGGCGCAAGCGCAACCAGGGCCGCGTCCGCGCGCTGGCCGCCCTGCGGGCCGAGCGCAGCAGCCAGATCCGCCGCCAGGGCACCGCCGCCATGGCGCTGGATTCGGGCACCCAGTCCGGCAAGAAGGTGATCGAGGCCAAGGGCATCGCCAAGACCTTTGGCGAGCGCACCATCCTGCGCCCCTTCGACCTGCGCATCCAGCGCGGCGACCGCATTGCCTTTGTCGGCCCCAACGGCGCCGGCAAGACCACTCTGATCAAGATGCTGACCGGAGAGATCGCTCCCGACGAGGGCACGGTCACCATGGGCACCAATCTGGAGATCGCCGTCTTCGACCAGGCGCGGGCGGCGCTGAACCCCGACCAGACACTGTGGGAATCGCTGACCGGCGATCCGGACATGCGCGTGTCGGGCCGGGCCGACCAGGTCATGGTGCGCGGCACGCCCAAGCATGTCGTGGCCTATCTGAAGGATTTCCTGTTCGATGACGGCCAGGCGCGGGCGCCCGTGCGCAGCCTGTCGGGCGGCGAAAAGGCGCGCCTGCTGCTGGCGCGGCTGATGGCCAAGCCCTCGAACCTGCTGGTCATGGACGAACCGACCAACGATCTGGACGTGGAAACGCTGGACCTGCTGCAGGACCTGCTGGGCGAATATGACGGGACCGTGCTGCTGGTCAGCCACGACCGCGATTTCATCGACCGGGTGGCGGATACGACCGTCGCGATGGAGGGCGATGGCCGCGCCACCGTCTATGCCGGCGGCTGGAGCGATTATCAGGCGCAGCGCGGCGAGGTCGCCGCCGAAGAGCCGCAGGCCCCCGCCGCACGGCCCGCGCAGGCGGTCGAGGATAAGCCCAGGGCGGGCAAGTCCGGCCTGAGCTTTACCGAAAGGCACCGGCTGGACGAGCTGCCGTCCGTCATCCAGCGCCTGGAGGCCGAGATCGCCAAGCTGTCCGAGTTCCTGGCGGATCCGGACCTGTTCCAGACCGCCCCGGCCAAGTTCCAGAAGGCCAGCCTTGCGCTGAGCGAACGCCAGGCCGCCCTGGCCGATGCCGAGGATGAGTGGCTGTCGCTGGAGGAAAAGGCTGCCGTCTAGGCGCTGTGGCGTTCAGGATGCGCCGCCGCGGCCGCCCCGAGCGCGCTGCGCAGCCAGTGGTGCGCAAAGGCCAGCTTGGCGCGCACCGGCCCGGTCAGCACGAAGGGATAAAGGTCGCCGTTGTCCAGCGCGCGGTTGATGTCGTTGACGGCGATGGCCACCTCGGAGGCGATGCCCAGCAGGCGCGGGGTGTCGTCCTCGGCATAGGGGCGATAGCCGTCGGGAACGCCCCCCATGGTCAGGCCGGTGCTGACGAAGCTGTCGGTGAAATCGACCATGTGCAGCAGATGGGCGACGCTTTCGGCCCAGTCCTCGTGCGGATGGGCGGCGGCATAGCGGGTGATGTGATCCTCGCCCGGATCGGGCAGGTCGGCGTAATATCGTTTCAGCGCCTCGCCATAGGGTTCGCGTTCGTCCCCGAAGATGTCGCGGAAGGCGGGCAGAAAGCCGGGCAGGGCAGTTAGACGGTCGAACAGGAAATGCGCCATCTCGTGCCGGAAATGGCCCACCATGGAGCGGTACTGCTCGCCCAGGTCCAGTTGCCGCTTCAAACGGATCAGCTCGTCCGCCTCGGTGACGTTGATGGTGATCTGGCCCTTGGCATGGCCCATGACCACGCGCTGCGTGCGCCCGCCGGTATGTTCCGACAGCATCAGGAACCGCGGCCGGGCGCCGGTATCGGTGCGGGTGAACCAGCCCCATTGCGCCAGGTTCGCCAGCACCCACCGCTTGCCACGTTCGGCCCGCGCCAGCAGCCGCAGGTTGTCCCCCACATGCAGCACCGGCACGACCCGTGACATGGCGCAGGAGGCGCAGAAGGCCCCCTGCCGCGGCGCGGTCCAGTTGCAGTCGATGCGCCCGCGGTTGACGCAGAAGGGGACGTCCGTCACCATCGCCCGCGCCTCGGGATCATAGGCCAGGTGCGCCCCGCAGGCGCAGGTGAGGTTGTGGAAATAGGCGCTTGTTCCGCAAAGCGGGCAGCTGAAGCGTTGCATGGCCTTAAAGGTCCCGTGTCTGGCAGGGAACAAGCCCGCGACCGGCTGGGCGGTTCCTTGGCGCATGCTTCAAAGCCAGGATGCTTGACTTGACAGACCCGATGCGCCATATGCGCCGGACCGGCAGGGCAATCGCCCTTGGCCGGTCAATTGTTTTCAATGACACCCGATCTGCGGGTGCGCTGTCCGAAGGCGGGGAAAGCCCCCGGAACACCGGCGATGCCGGGGCCGCAGGACGCGGGTTATGAAGGATAAGAAGCGATGTTCGCGGTTCTGAAGACGGGCGGCAAGCAGTACAAGGTGCAGGCGGGTGACGTCCTGCGCGTTGAAAAACTGAATGCCGCAGCTGGCGACAAGGTCCAGTTCAACGAGATCCTGATGGTCGGCGGCACCCTGGGTGCGCCGCTGGTCGGCGGCGCCTGCGTGCAGGCGGAAGTGATCGACCAGATCAAGGCCGACAAGGTCATCACCTATGTCAAGCGCCGCCGCAAGCACAGCTCGCAGCGGACGCGCGGCCACCGCCAGCAGCTGACCCTGCTGCGCGTGACCGACGTGCTGGAAAATGGCGCGGACAAGACCGGCGTGAAAGCCGCGGTCGGCGCACGTGCGAAGACCCCGGCCCAAGACGCCGCTGAAGCGTAAGGAGAACGACCCATGGCACATAAAAAAGCAGGCGGTTCCTCCCGCAACGGTCGCGACAGCGCCGGCCGCCGTCTCGGCGTCAAGCTGTTCGGTGGCCAGGCTGCCATCGCGGGCAACATCATCGCACGTCAGCGCGGGACCACCTGGTGGCCGGGCGACAATGTCGGCATGGGCAAGGATCACACCCTGTTCGCGCTGACCGATGGCCATGTCACCTTCAAGAAGGGCCTGAAAGGGCGCACCTTCATTTCGGTGATTCCCGCCGCGCTCGAAGCAGCCGAGTAACCCAAGAGTAACATTTCGATGTTAGAAGGGGGATCGGCGCAAGCCGGTCCCCCGAACCGTTTATGCCGTCATTTTTTATTCTGGCCAGTTTCCGGGGGAGGGAACATGGTAATGTCTGCACCTTTGAGGGAGGGAAGCCGGTTGGATGACCTCAAGCCCGTCGATGCGGGGTCGTCGCATCAGGCCGAGATCAGGACCGAGCGTTTCGTGCTGCGCCCGTTGCGCGCGTCCGACGCGGGAATGATCTCGCATTACACCGCCGACAAGCGCGTGGCCGAGGGGACCCGCGCCATCCCGCATCCGCTTCCGCGCGGCGCCTCCGAGGCCTTCGTGGCCCGTGCTCTGGCCGCCGACCGGACCGAGGATGTCTGGGCCATCGACGGCTCGCAGAACCGCCTGGCGGAGCTGCTGGGCGTCGTCTCGCTGACCCGGATGGAGGGAGACCAGTCTGAACTGGGCTTCTGGATCGGCGCGGGCTTCTGGAACACCGGCTTTGCCACCGAAGCCGTGGCCGCGCTGGTCGAGGCCAATCCGCATGGCGCGCGCACGCTGTTCGCCGAGGCGTTCCAGGACAATCCGGGTTCGGCCCGCGTGCTGACCAATTGCGGCTTCGTCTATCTGGGCGATGCCGAAAGCTGGTCTGTCGCGCGTGGCGCGCGTGTCCCGACCTGGACCTATCTGCGCAAGATGCTCTGATCCGCAGGCCTGGGCGGCAAGTCTGTCCCGCCGATTTGGGCACCATGGGCGACAGGATAAGGGCGCCGGCCATTGCAATGGCCGGCGCCGGCCTTAAATCCTGCCCATGACACAGAACCTTCCCTATTCGCTTCTGGACCTGTCGCCGGTGCCCGAGGGCAGCACGGCGCAGGATGCCATCCGCAACACCATCGACTTGGCCCGGCATGCCGAGGACTGGGGCTATCATCGTTTCTGGCTGGCCGAGCATCACAACATGCCGGGCATCGCCAGCGCGGCCACGGCCGTCCTGATCGGGCTTGTGGCGCAGGCCACGCGGACCATCCGGGTGGGCGCCGGCGGCATCATGCTGCCCAACCACGCGCCCCTGACCGTGGCCGAGGCCTTTGGCACGCTGGCCACCGCCTTTCCCGACCGCATCGACCTGGGGCTGGGGCGGGCGCCCGGCGGCGACGGCGCGGTGATCCGCGCGCTGCGTCGTGATCCGATGGCCGACAGCTTTCCGCAGGACGTGGTCGAGCTGCTGGACTATCTGGGACCCGAGCGGCCCGGCGCCGCGGTCCGGGCCCTGCCGGGCGAGGGCACCAATGTCCCGATCTGGATCCTGGGCAGCAGCCTTTACGGCGCGCAGCTGGCCGCCCATCTGGGCCTGCCCTATGCCTTTGCCAGCCACTTCGCGCCGGATGACCTGGATCGGGCGCTGACGCTCTATCACGCGAACTTTCGCCCTTCGCCTTGGGGGCAGGCGCCGCGCGCCATCATGGCGATCAATGTCTTTGCCGCCGACGATCCGGGGCAGGCCACTTTCCTGCGTACGACGATGCAGCTGGCCTTCGCACGGCTGCGGACCGGCATGCCCGGCAAGCTGCCCCGCCCCGTGGCGGATATCGATGCCGAGATCGGCGCGCAGTTGCGGCAGGGCGTGGACCGCGCGCTGCGCATCAGCGCGGTGGGCGACCGGGCGCAGGTGCAGGACCAGCTGGCGCAGCTGGTGGGCACCTATCGGCCCGACGAGATCATCCTGACCGGCCAGATCCACGACCACGCCGCCCGGCTGCACAGCTTTGAGTTGGCGGCCGAGGCGGCCCAGGGCCTGAGGCTGGCAAACGCCGCCTGACCGGCCCCGGACACAAGAAAAAGGCCCCGCCGAGCAATCGGCGGGGCCTTTCCGTTTGTCGTTTCAGTCAGGATCAGTCGCGCTGGCCCATGAACTGCAGCAGGAACATGAACAGGTTCAGGAAGTCGAGATAGAGCCGCAGCGCACCCATGATCGCCGTCTTGCCGATGAAGTCGGCATCCGAGCCGGCCATCTGCAGATAGGTGTTCTTGATGTTCTGCGTGTCATAGGCGGTCAGGCCGGCAAAGATCAGCACGCCCAGGATCGAGATCGCGAACTGCATGCCCGAGGACTGCAGGAAGATGTTCACGATCGAGGCCACGATCAGGCCGATCACGCCCATGATCAGGAAGCTGCCCCAGCCCGAGATGTCCTTCTTGGTGGTATAGCCCCAGAGCGACAGGCCCGCGAAGGCGATCGCGGTCACCAGGAAGGTCTGCACGATCGAGGTCCCGGTATAGACCAGGAAGATCGAGCTGAGCGACAGGCCCATCAGCGCCGCGAAGGCATAGAAGACGCCGGTCGCGGCCGAGACGGACAGCCGGTTGATCGCCGCGCCGAAGGCGAAGACCATCAGCAGCGGCGCGAACATGATCACCCATTTCAGAGGCGAGGTGTAGATCGCGGCGCCAAGCGCGCTCAATTGCCCGTCCGCCGTGACGGCGGCGGTCGAGATGCCATAGGCTGCCACGGCGGTTACACCCATGCCGACCGCCATCAGCCCATAAACCTTGTTCATGTAGGCCCGCAGGCCTTCGTCGACCACCGACTGGCGGCTGCCGACGGCCTGCGTGGCGCGGTACGTGTTGTAATCTGCCATTGACGTCTCCCCATAAGACAGGCGGGACATTGGCGTCCCGTTCCTTGATGAATATCGTCCGGGGCGCAAAAATTTTCAATGGCGCGACCGCGTCAAATTGGCGCAATTCACAGGGTAATGACGACCTTCCCGATGCTGCGGCGCTCTCTCAGCAGGCGGTAGCCCTGGGCCAGCTGATCCAGCGGCAGAACCTCTCCGGCATGGGGCTTGAGGCGGCCTTCGGTGAACATCCCGAACAGGCTGGTCATGCTGTCGCGCAGCGCCTGAGGGTCCAGCTTGCGATAGCCGCCCCAGTAAAAGCCGTGGATGGCGATGTTCTTGACCAGCGCGTGGTTCAGCGGCAGCTCCGGAGGGCGGCCGCCGGCAAAGCCGATGACCAGGAACCGCCCGCCCGGCTTCAGCGCGCGAAACGCCGCCTCTCCGGCGGTCTCTCCGACCGGGTCGTAGATCACGTCCGCGCCGCCCAGGTCGCGCAATGCGGCCCTGAGGTCGGGGCAGTCGCTGCTGTCGATGACCTCCTGGGCGCCGGCGGCGGTTACGCTGGCCAGCCGGTCGGCCCCGCGCGCCACGCCGATGACCCTTGCGCCCATCGCCCGGCCGATCTCGACGGCGGTCAGCCCGACGCCGCCGGCCGCCCCCAGGACCACCAGCGTCTCTCCCGGGTTCAGCGCCGCGCGTCCGGCCAGGGCCAGGTGACTAGTACCATAGGCCACCTGGAAGCCTGCCGCCTGTTCAAAGCTCATGCCGTCGGGAAAGGGTTGCACCGCCCGTTCGGGCACGGCGATCACCTCGGCCATGGTGCCCGGCCAGGACACGACCACCCGCATTCCGGGGGTCAGGCGGCTGCCCTCCGGAGCCAGGACAACCTCGCCCGCACCCTCGAGGCCGGCGATGAAGGGCGCCTCGGCGGCCTCCTGATACTGTCCCTTGGCCTTCAGAAGGTCCGCGAAATTCAGGGCTGATGCGCGCATCCGGACCAGAACCTGATCCTCGGCCGGCCGCGGGGCGGGGGCACTTGCAATCCCGGGCTCGGCACCGATCGCCGGAATACAGCCTATGCGAATCACTTCTTCCATTTTTTCTCCTGCGGTTTGCGGTCAAGGTTGGCATCTCCCGCGCGCCATTCCCACCGGCCTGTTCAGGACCTGCAAGGACCTGTCTTTTTGGTCAGGAAACGGGCTGTTAACCAAGTTGACACTCGAAAAGCGAGCCCTGCTGAGCTACTGCCTCTTTAGATTGAAGAGGTTGAGTTGGTTATGAAGCACAGTGTAGATGTTCACGTTGGTAAGCGTATTCGCCATCGTCGTTGGATGATTGGCATGACTCAACAGCAGTTGGCCGACAAGGTCGGGATCAAGTTCCAGCAGATCCAGAAATACGAGACCGGGATGAACCGCGTCTCGGCTTCGCGGCTCTGGGACATCGCCCGGGCCGTCGACGTGCCCGTCAGCTTCTTCTTCGAAGGGCTGCACGACGGCGAGCTGCACGCAGTGGTTGAAGGCGACATCTTCGCCGACAAGGAAGCGCTGCAGCTGGTTCGTGCCTATTACGCGATGCCCGAGGCGCAGCGCCGCCAGATCTTCGAACTGGCGCGGGTCCTGTCCGACGCCGCTTGACTGCCCCGACCGCCAGAAGGCGGATGACCCTGCTGTCGCCCCGCGCCGCATGACCGCGGGACGACAGCCCGGAATGGCCGCTGGCCCCCGAGCCCTGGACGCGTTACACCGTGCCCAACTCAGCTTCAGGGGGCCAAGATGCAGCACGCCTTGCCGATCGATGTGCAGACCGATGCGCCCCAGATCATCCGCACCGCGCATTGCATGGCCGACGCCGCCCGCGCGGCGATCCTGCCGCTGTTCCGCAGCGACGGGTTGTTGACCGAAAACAAGCGCCCGGCGGATTTCGACCCGGTGACCGAGGCGGATCGCGCGGCCGAACAGGCCATGCGCGCGGTCCTGGCCCGGATGCGTCCCCAGGACGCGATCCTTGGCGAGGAATACGGCAGCCAGCCCGGGACCAGCGGCCTGACCTGGATCCTGGACCCGATCGACGGCACCCGCGCCTTTCTGTGCGGGGCGGCCAGCTGGGGGGTCCTGATCGGGCTGTCGGACGGGCAGGGGGTTCCCTATGGCCTGATCGATCAGCCCTATACCGGCGAACGGTTCGAGGGCGGCCTGGGGCGGGCCCTCCTGACCACCGCGCAGGGCAGCCGCCCGCTGCGGGCGCGCAGCGGCGTGACGCTGGACCAGGCCACGCTGCTGACCACCTTCCCCGAGATCGGCACCCCCGACGAGGCCGCAGCCTTTCGCCGCGTGGCGGACAAGGTACGCCTGACGCGCTATGGGCTGGACTGCTATGCCTATGCGCTGCTGGCCCTGGGCCAGATCGACCTGGTGATCGAGGCCGGGCTGCAATCCTATGACATCGCGGGACCCCTGGCCGTGGTCGAGGCCGCTGGCGGCGTCGTCACCGACTGGCAGGGCGGATCGGCGGCCCAGGGCGGGCAGGTGATCGCCGCCGCCTCGCCCGATCTGCATGCGGCGGCACTGGCGCTGCTGAACGGCTGACCGGCCCTCGACCCGACACCGACACGACCGACCCACAGGAAGGGCAGCATGGCCGACGACAAGAGCCCGCTCAGCACCGACACTCCAATCCAGACCGAGCGCGAGGACGATTTCGAGCCGCGCCCCGAGCTTCTGGCCCGCATCGACGCCGCCATCGGCGACGGCGACCAGGAGATGCTGAACACCCTTCTGGAGCCGATGCACGGCGCCGACATCGCCGACATCATCGAGCGGCTGACCCCGGCCCGGCGCCGCCAGTTCCTGCAGCTCTATTCCGGCGAGATCGACGGTGAGATCCTGTCTGAGATCGACGAGTCGATCCGCGAGGAGGTGCTGGAGCTGCTGCCCCGCGACGTGCTGGCCGAGGCCGTGCGCGAGATGGACAGCGACGACGTCGTGGACCTGATCGAGGATCTGGCCGAACCCGAGCGGGCCGAGATCCTGGCCGCCCTGGACGACAGCGACCGCGCCGCCGTCCAGCAGTCGCTGACCTATCCCGAATATTCGGCCGGCCGCCTGATGCAGTCCGAAGTGGTGACCGCGCCCGAACATTGGACCGTGGGCGAGACCATCGACTTTCTGCGCAACGAGGAATGGCTGCCCGAACAGTTCTATCACGTCATCCTGGTCGATCCGCGTCGCCACCCGATCGGCTATGTCACGCTTGGCCGGCTGCTGGCCTCGCGCCGCGACGCTGCCCTGCGCGACCTGGCCGAGGACAGTTTCCGCACCATCAGCGCCCAGGCCGAGGAAGGCGATGTCGCCTATGTCTTCAACCAGTATCACCTGATCTCGGCCCCGGTGGTAGACGCCCATGACCGGCTGGTCGGCGTCATCACCATCGACGACGCCATGGCCGTGCTGGACGAGGAGCACGAGGAGGACATCCTGCGCCTGGCCGGGGTGAACGACGAAAGCCACGTGTCGGACGGGCCCTTCACCACTGCACGCCAGCGCCTGCCCTGGCTGGTGATCAACCTGTTCACGGCCTCGCTGTCAGCCATCGTCATCAGCCGGTTCGAGGATACGATCACCGCGCTGGTGGCGCTGGCGGCGCTGATGCCCATCGTGGCCTCGACCGGCGGCATCGCCGGGACGCAGTCGCTGGCCGTCGCCGTCCGGGCGCTGGCCACGCGCGACCTGAACCGCTCGAACGCCCGGCGCGTGGTGATGCGCGAACTGGGGGCGGGCATCCTGAACGGCGTCGGGCTGGCGGTGATCCTGGGGCTGGCCGGGTCGCTGATCTTTGGCGACGTGCAGCTGGGCATGGTCCTGGGCATGGCCATGGTGGTGAACCAGATCGTGGCGGCCCTGGGCGGCGTCCTGGTGCCGCTGACCCTGAACAAGCTGGGCCTCGACCCGGCGCTGGCTTCGGGGACCTTCGTGACCACCATGACCGATGTCATGGGGTTCTTTGCCTTCTTGGGCCTGGCAACGGTGATCCTGATATGAGCGACGACAAGCAACGCCTGCGCGCGCAGGCCTTGGAGGCCCGTGCGGCGGGTGGCGATGCGGCCGCGCTGGACCGGCACCTGATCGCGGCCCTGGCGCCCCATGCGGGCAAGGTCGTCTCGGGCTATTGGCCCATGCGCGGAGAGGCCGATCCGCGCCCCGCGATGGCCGCCCACCGGGGGCCCGTCTGCCTGCCGGTGGTGCCGGGACCGGCGCAGCCGCTGCTGTTCCGGACCTGGCAGGGCGAGGATCTGGTGCCCGGGCCTTGGGGGACCCTGCATCCGGCCGATTCGGCGCCCCTTGCGGTGCCCCAGGTGCTGATCGTGCCGCTGGCAGGGTTCGACGCACAGGGTAACCGGCTTGGCTATGGCGGCGGCTATTATGACAGGACCTTGGAACTGCTGCGGAAATCCGGCCCCGTCACCGCCATCGGCCTGGCTTTCGCCTGCCAGCAGCTGCCCGCGATCCCGGCCGACCCCTATGACCAGCCCCTGGACCTGATCGTGACCGATGCGGGGGCACTGCACCCGCTGCGCTGAAAGCCGCCGACTGTGGTGCTTTTGCACCAGCTGTGCGCAACCTGAGGATGAGGCCGGGATAAGGCTGTGGACAACCTTTGAAACGCCCGTTTCATGCAGCTGAAAAGCCAGGGAAAAATAGAAAAACTGGCTGAATCCGGCCGTTTTTCCTGCCCGGCATGTGCGCGAATCTGGACGGGGGCGACAGGGCCGCCTGTCAACGGTGTTTCGCCTCTTCTATCCAAAAGAAACCTGTTGAAAGGCCCGGAAACTGGGGCCAGTTTGTAGGCCACAGCCAAAGCGGCACAAGATGTGGTGGGGCAAAAGCCGCCTTCCACATCGCAAGACCCGGACGATCAGCCCCCGGGCGGCCCTGCCGCCTGACCCGCCTTGGTAAAAGGCCGGGGGATGTCCTGTCGCGCCGCTGGCACCGATGAGACAGGATGGGGCAGGCATGAAGATCGAACGGCGCTTTACCACCGAAACCGGCGGAGCCTATGGCGAGATCCGCTTTACCACGACCACCAGCGAGATCCGCAATCCCGACGGGACGATCGTCTTCCGCAACGACCAGGTCGAGGTGCCGGAGGGCTGGAGCCAGGTCGCCAGCGATGTGATCGCGCAGAAATACTTTCGCAAGGCCGGCGTTCCGGCGCGGCTGAAGCGGGTGCGCGAAAAGGGCGTGCCCGAATTCCTGTGGCGCAGCATTCCCGACGAGGCGGCGCTGGCGGAACTGCCCCAGGACCAGCGCTTTGGCGGAGAGACCAGCGCCGCGCAGGTCTTTGGCCGGATGGCCGGGGCCTGGACCTATTGGGGCTGGAAGGGCGGCTATTTCAGCACCGAGGCCGACGCCCGCGCCTATCACGACGAGATGCGCTTCATGCTGGCCCGCCAGATGGCGGCGCCCAACAGCCCGCAATGGTTCAACACCGGCCTGCACTGGGCCTATGGTATCGATGGTCCCAGCCAGGGGCATTTCTATGTCGACCACCGGACCGGCAAGCTGGTCAAGTCCGACAGCGCCTATGAGCATCCCCAGCCCCATGCCTGCTTCATCCAGTCGGTCAGCGACGACCTGGTGAACGAGGGCGGCATCATGGACCTGTGGGTCCGCGAGGCGCGCCTGTTCAAGTATGGCAGCGGCACCGGCACCAACTTCTCCAGCCTGCGCGGCGAGGGCGAGCGGCTGTCGGGCGGCGGCAAGTCCAGCGGGTTGATGGGCTTCCTGAAGATCGGCGACCGTGCGGCGGGCGCGATCAAGTCGGGCGGAACCACGCGGCGCGCGGCCAAGATGGTGATCTGTGACATGGATCACCCCGACATCGAGGCCTTCGTGAACTGGAAGGTGATCGAGGAGCAGAAGGTCGCAAGCCTGGTCGCCGGCTCGAAGATGCACGAGCGGCAGCTGAACGAGATCTTTGCCGCCATCAAGGCCTGGGACGGCAGCATGGCGGATGCGACCGATCCGGCCGTGAACGACGCGCTGAAGACCGCGATCCGCACGGCCAAGCGGGCGATGATCCCGGAAACCTATGTGAACCGGGTGCTGCAATACGCGCGCCAGGGCTTCGACAGCATCGAATTCCCCACCTATGACACGGATTGGGACAGCGAGGCCTATGTCAGCGTCTCGGGCCAGAACTCGAACAACTCGGTCCGGGTGACGGATGCCTTTTTGCGCGCCGTGCGCGAGGATGCGCCCTGGGAGCTGATCCGCCGCACCGACGGCAAGGTGGCCAAGACCGTCAGCGCGCGCGAGCTGTGGGACCAGATTGGCCATGCGGCCTGGGCCTGCGCCGATCCCGGCATCCAGTTCCACGACACGGTCAACGCCTGGCACACCTGCCCCGAAGACGGCGCGATCCGCGGGTCGAACCCGTGCAGCGAATACATGTTCCTGGACGACACGGCCTGCAACCTGGCCTCGATGAACCTGCTGACCTTCTGGACCGGCGACCGGTTTGACGCCGATGCCTATGTCCATGCCACGCGGCTCTGGACCGTCACGCTGGAGATCAGCGTGCTGATGGCGCAGTTCCCCAGCCCGCAGATCGCGCAGCGCAGCTACGATTTCCGCACGCTTGGCCTGGGCTACGCCAATATCGGCGGTCTTCTGATGAACATGGGGCAGGGTTACGACAGCGACCAGGGGCGGGCGCTGTGCGGCGCGCTGTCGGCGATCATGACCGGCGTGGCCTATGCGACCTCGGCCCGGGTGGCGGCGGAACTGGGCGCCTTCCCGGGCTATGCCCGGAACCGCGACCACATGCTGCGGGTGATCCGCAACCACCGCGCCGCCGCCCAAGGGACCGGCAGCTATGAGGGCGTGAACGTGGCCCCCGTGGCGCTGGACGCCGCCAACTGCGCCGACCCGTCGCTGGTCGCCCTGGCCCGCGCGGCCTGGGACGAGGCGCTGGCCCTGGGCGAACAGCACGGCTATCGCAACGCCCAGACCACGGTCATCGCGCCCACCGGCACGATCGGCCTGGTGATGGATTGCGACACGACCGGGATCGAGCCCGATTTCGCCCTGGTCAAGTTCAAGAAGCTGGCGGGCGGCGGTTACTTCAAGATCATCAACCAGTCGGTTCCCGCCGCGCTGGAGATGCTGGGCTATGCCAGCGCCCAGATCGAGGAGATCATCGGCCACGCTGTCGGTCACGCCACCCTGGGCAACTGCCCGGCGATCAACCACGCCTCGCTGGCCGGCCACGGCTTTGGCGCGCGCGAGATCGAAAAGGTCGAGGCCGCCCTGGCCAGCGCCTTCGACATCCGCTTCGTCTTCAACCAATGGACCCTGGGCGAGGATTTCTGCCGCGGCACCCTGGGCATCCCGGCTGAAAAGCTGGGCGACCCGACCTTTGACCTCTTGCGCCACCTGGGCTTCACCCGCGCCCAGATCGAGGCCGCCAATGACCATGTCTGCGGCACCATGACCCTGGAGGGCGCGCCGCATCTGAAAGCCGAGCATCTGCCGGTCTTCGACTGCGCCAATGCCTGCGGCAAGAAGGGGAGGCGCTATCTGTCGGTGGACAGCCACATCCGCATGATGGCCGCGGCGCAAAGCTTCATCTCGGGCGCGATCAGCAAGACGATCAACATGCCCAACAGCGCCACCATCGAGGATGCGCTGGCGGCCTATGAGCTGAGCCACAGCCTGGGGATCAAGGCCAACGCCCTTTATCGCGACGGATCAAAGCTGTCGCAACCCCTGGCCAGCGCGCTGGTCGAGGATGACGAGGAGGCCGAAGAGATCCTGGCCACCGGCAGCAACCAGGAAAAGGCCACGGTCCTGGCCGAGAAGATCATCGAGCGGATCATCGTCAAGGAGATCGTACGCAGCAATCGCGAAAAGCTGCCGCAGCGGCGCAAGGGCTATACCCAGAAGGCCATCGTCGGCGGGCACAAGGTCTATCTGCGCACCGGCGAATATGACGACGGCAAGCTGGGCGAGATCTTCATCGACATGCACAAGGAAGGCGCGGGCTTTCGCGCCATGATGAACAACTTTGCCATCGCCGTGTCCGTGGGCCTGCAATACGGCGTGCCGCTGGAGGAGTTCGTGGACGCCTTCACCTTCACCCGGTTTGAGCCGGCGGGCATGGTGCAGGGCAATGACAGCATCAAGAACGCGACCTCGATCCTGGATTACGTGTTCCGCGAGCTGGCGGTCAGCTATCTGGACCGCACCGACCTGGCGCATGTGAAGCCCGAGGGCGCGCGCTTTGACGACATGGGCGGCGGCGAGGGCGAAGGCCGCGACACCACCCCGGTCAACGAGCAGACCGAGCTGAAGTCGCTGACCATGCTCAAGCAGATCAGCAGCGCCGGCTATCTGCGCAAGCGCCTGCCGCAGGAGTTGATGGTGCTGCAGGGCGGGGTCTCGGCCGCTGCCGTGGTGACGGGCATCGTTGAACCTGCGGCCGGTTTTCAGCCCGGCGGCCTTGATGCCCGCGCCAAGGCCCGGATGCAGGGCTATGAGGGTGATCCCTGCGGCGAATGCGGCAACTATACCCTGGTCCGCAACGGGACCTGCATGAAGTGCAACACCTGCGGATCGACCAGTGGGTGCAGCTGAAGACGGATCGGGCGCGGACCGCCACAAGGCTGGCCGCGCCCGATCCGGGTGACGCGTGACCCTGACGGGCCAGGCAACCTGTCGCAGCAGAAAGCGCGCAAAAGACGCGCAGGACCTCTCCCCCCATGCGCCCCCGCATGGGGGTTTTTCATGGATCGCCGACCGCCCGCAGCCGATTGACAACAACCGCGAAAAACGCGCGCGGGCCCGGCACTGGCCGCTTGACGGGCGGGCGGCTTGGCCCTTGACTGGCAGCCGGACGGCGGATGGTGCAAAGCCTTCGCGGCAAGGCAGCGGCGCGGGACGCCAAGGATGTTTATCATGACCAAGATCACACCGGTTCTGATGGCGGGCGGGTCGGGCACGCGGCTCTGGCCCGTATCGCGCAAGAGCTTTCCCAAGCAGTTCGCCCCCCTGATCGGCGAGGAGACGCTGTTCCAGGCCTCGGCCCGGCGCCTGTCGGGACCCGGCTTTGCCGCGCCAGTGGTGATGACGAATTCCGATTTCCGCTTCATCGTGGCCGAACAGCTGGAACAGGCGGGCATCACCCCCGGCGCCATCGTCATCGAACCCTCGGGGCGCAACACCGCCCCCGCGATCCTGGTCGCCGCGCTGATGGTCGCGGCCGAGGATCCCGACCGGCTGGTGCTGGTCGCCCCCTCCGACCACGTGATCCCCGATGCGGAGGCCTTCGCGGCGGCCGTCGCCCAAGGCGCGGAGGCCGCAGCGCAGGGGCGGATCGTGACCTTCGGCATCACCCCCGACCGGCCCGAGACCGGTTACGGCTATCTGGAGCTGGCGACGCAGGGGGAGGGGCCGCAGCCCTTGGCGCGCTTTGTGGAAAAGCCCGATGCCGCCCGTGCGGCGCAGATGCTGGAGGCCGGCAATTTCCTCTGGAATGCCGGGATCTTCCTCTTCAGCGCCCGGGTGATGATCGAGGCCTTCCGCCGCCATGCCCCCGCCTATCTGGAGCCGGTGCAGCAGGCCATCAATGACGCGCGCCCCGACCTGGGATTCCTGCGCCTGGCCCGCGCGCCCTGGGACGGGCTGCAGGACAACTCCATCGACTATGCGGTGATGGAAAAGGCCGACAACCTGACCGTCGTGCGCTTTTCGGGCCGCTGGTCGGACCTGGGGGGCTGGGACGCCGTCTGGCGTGAGGCCCTGGGGCAGGCGGCCTCGGACCAGGGCGTCGTGACCGATGATCATTCCACCGCGATCGACTGCCGGAACGTGCTGCTGCGCTCGGACAGCGACGATCTGGAGGTCGTGGGCATCGGCCTGACCGACATGATGGTGGTGGCCACCTCGGACGCGGTGCTGGTGGCCGACCGGTCGCGGGCGCAGGACGTGCGCCAGGCGGTCGCAGCCCTGAAGTCCAAGCGCCGCAAGCAGGCCGAGGCCTTTCCCCGCGACCACCGCCCCTGGGGCTGGTTCGAGACGCTGGCCCTGGCCGACCGCTTCCAGGTCAAGCGCATCGTGGTGAAGCCCGGCGCGGCCCTGTCGCTGCAAAGCCATGTCCACCGCTCGGAACACTGGATCGTGGTGTCGGGCACGGCGCGGGTGACGGTGGACGACACGGTGACGCTGGTGACGGAAAACCAGTCGATCTACGTGCCCCTGGGCGCCGTCCACCGGATGGAGAACCCCGGCAAGGTGCCGATGGTCCTGATCGAGGTCCAGACCGGCAGCTACCTGGGCGAGGACGACATCATCCGCTATGAGGATGTCTATTCCCGCAGCAGCGCAGATTGATCACATGCTTTCGCGGATCTGCGCGATCGTGGCGGCGACCCCGGCCCGCGGGACGCCGCGCAGCATCTGGTCGCCGATGATGAAGGTGGGCGTTCCCTGGATCGCCATGGTCTGGCCCAGCTGGTGGTTCTGGTCCAGCACTTGGGTCACGCCGTCGCTGCTCATGCGGGCCAGAACCTCGTCGGCATCGAGACCGATCGTCTCGGCGATGCCGCGCAGGGCCTCGGGCGAGGCGGGCGTGCGCAGCGTGATCAGGGCATCATGGGCGGCCCTGTAGGCCGCGTCACCGCCGACCTGCAGAGCCGCGATGGCAAAGCGGCTGGACTGTTCGCTGTCTTCGCCCAGGATCGGAAATTCCTTCAGGATCAGCTTGATGTTGCCGTCTTCCTCGACGGCGTCATGGACTTCCTGGTTGAACTGGCGGCAGACGCCGCAGCGATAGTCGATGAATTCGACCATGGTCAGGTCGCCGTTGGGATTGCCGCCGACCCAGCTGTGGCCATCCTCGAAGATGGCCTGCCGATTGGCCGCCACCAGCTCCAGGTCGCTCTGGGCAGCCGTTTCGGCCTGGCGCGTTTCCAGCACGTTGATCGACTCGATCAGGACCTGCGGGTTCTCCATCAGGTAGTCGCGCACAGCCTGCCCGAAGGCTGCCTTCTCGTCCTCGGTCATGGCCGAGATGTCGAAGGCCAGCGCCGGGCTGGCCAGGGCAGTGGTCGCGCCCAGAAGAAGCGCAGCGATCAGGCGTGTCATGAGGACCCCTTTGTTTCGTTGCGCGGCAGATTGGACCGGGGCGTGGGGGATGGCAAGAACGGGCTGCGGGCGGCCGCGTCACGGGGGCGTGACGCCGGGCTGCGGAAAAGAACGGGCGCGATCCGGCCAAAGAACTGGAGCGCGGCCGCATCCCGCGCTATCACGGCTGGAAAAAGAGGCACGAGCGATGCGAAATTCCCTGCGCGGACAGGTCGACCCCTTCATCGTCATGGATGTCATGCAGGCGGCCGCAGAGGCCGAAGCCGCGGGCCGGCACATCATCCACCTGGAGGTCGGCCAGCCCGGCACCCCCGCACCGGCAGGCGCCCGCCGCGCCCTGGCCGAGGCGCTGGCGCAGCCGCTTGGCTATACCGTCGCCCTTGGCCTGCCCGCGCTGCGGCAGGGCATCGCCGACCTCTATCGCCGCTGGTACGGGCTGGATCTTGACCCCGCGCGGGTCGTGGTGACGCCCGGCAGCAGCGGCGCCTTCATCCTGGCGTTTTCGGCGCTGTTCGATGCGGGCGACCGGGTGGCGATGGGCTTTCCGGGCTATCCCAGCTATCGCCAGATCCTGCGTGCCATGTCGCTGGAGCCGGTGGGCATCCTGACCCGCCCGGAGGACCGCTATCAGCCGCGCCCGCAGGATCTGCCCGATGCGCAGGGCCTGATCCTGGCATCGCCCGGCAATCCGTCGGGGACCGTCCTGACGGTGCCGGAACTGGCGGCCCTGACAAAGGCCGCAGCGGCGCGGGGCATGTCGGTCATCTCGGACGAGATCTATCACGGCCTGGGCTATGACCAGCGCTGCCATTCCGCACTTGAGGTGACGGATGAGGTTGTTGTGATAAACTCCTTCAGCAAATACTTTTCCATGACCGGCTGGCGCGTCGGCTGGATGGTGGTCCCGCCCGACATGATCCGCACGGTAGAACGCCTGGCCCAGAACCTGTTCATCTGTCCGCCCCATGCCAGCCAGGTTGCGGCGCTGGCCGCGCTGGACTGCATCCCCGAGGCCGAGGCCAACCTGGCCGCCTATGCCGAGAACCGCCGCCTGATGCTGGAGGGGCTGCCGCGCGCGGGCTTTGACCGGATCGCGCCGCCCGAGGGGGCCTTCTACATCTATGCCGACGTGTCGCACCTGACGGATGACTCGGTCGCCTTCGCGGCCGAGATCCTGGAGAAGGCGGGCGTCGCGGTCACGCCGGGGCTGGATTTCGATCCCCTGCGCGGCCACCAGACGCTGCGCTTTTCCTATGCCCGCGCGACGCCTGACATCGCGGAAGGGCTGCGCCGCCTGACCGCCTTCATGGCCGGCAGATGAGATCGCTGGCGCTGATCCTGGTGCTGCTGCTGTCGCTGTGGACCCCGCAGCCGGCGGCGGCGCAACAGCCGGCGCGGATCCAACTGGGCGCCTCGGCCGTGGTCAAGGCGGACGCGCACTGGTGGCAGCGGCTGTTCGGGCCCGCGCCGCTGGAACTGCGGCTGGCGCTGGACCGGCCCGTTCCCTATCGCGTTTTTCTGGTCGGCGAACCCGCGCGGCTGGTGGTCGACCTCAAGGACGTGGACCTGGCCGGAACCAGCCCCGCGCAGCTGTTCGGAGAGGATCTGCTGCCCGCGATCCGGTGGGGCAGCCACAAGGGCGGCTGGTCGCGCGTGGTGCTGGAACTGCCCGGTCCTTATCACGTAATGCGGGCGGGGATGGACACCCGCAGCGCCGCGGCGCGTCTGCGGGTGACGCTGGCACCGGTCGCGCCCGAGGGTTTCGCGCCCCGCCCTTCGGCTGCGGCGGCGCTGCGCGACCTGCCCGATCCGGCGGAACTGCCCGAAGGCCCGGCCCGGGCCGAGGGGTTGGTGGTGATGCTGGACCCCGGCCATGGCGGCTTTGATCCGGGCGCCCAGGCCGGCGCGGAAACCGAGGCGCAGCTGGTCCTGACCTTCGCGCTGGAGCTGCGCGACGCGCTGGAGGCGCGGGGCGCCGCCGTCGCGATGACCCGCGACACCGACGTTTATGTGCGCCTGGAGGAGCGCATGACCGCGGCGCGGCAATCGGGTGCACAGCTGCTGCTGTCGCTGCATGCCGATGCGCTGCCGCAGGGACAGGCGGCGGGGGCGACGGTCTATGTGTGGAATTCGGCCTCGAACGACCAGGCGGCGCGGCAACTGACCATGCGGCACCAGCGCGACGACCTGCTGGTGGGCACCGACCTGTCCGGGCAGGACGATGCCCTGGCCGTGGCGCTGATGAGCTTTGCCCGCACCGACACCCAGCCCCGATCCGAAAGCTTTGCGCGGCTTCTGACCTCGCGCATGGCGCTCATGGGGATCGGGCTGCACGGGCGCCCGGTGCAGGGGGCGGCCTTCTCGGTCCTGAAATCACCCGACATCGCCTCGGCCCTGCTGGAGCTGGGCTTCATTTCGGACCAGACCGACCTTGCGAACCTGACCGATCCGGCGTGGCGGGCGCGGATGGTGCAGGCGGTGGCCGATGCGACCACGGGCTGGTGGAACGACGAACAGGCGCGGGCGGGGCTGCTGCGGCGCTGATCGGGCCGGTCGTGATGGGGCCAGTGTTGATCGGGCCAGTGTTGTTTTGACCGGACCCGGGCGGGGCGCTATAGCGGGGCCAAGGCTTCGAAAGGCGATTTCCCGTGTTGCGACCCATCCTGTCTTTTTTCGGAGCGATCTTTTCCTGGTTCGTGACCGCCGGCTTTTTCATCGCGCTGACCGTGGGCGGGATCTTCTGGGTCTATTCGCGCGACCTGCCCAGCCACGAGATGCTGGCCCAGTATTCGCCCAAGACGATCAGCCGCATCTATTCCGCCGAAGGCCAGCTGATCGACGAATTCGCCGAGGAACGGCGCATCTTCGTGCCCATCGACGAGGTTCCCGACCTGATCAAGCAGGCCTTTGTCAGCGCCGAGGACAAGAACTTCTACAGCCATCCGGGCTATGACCTGCGCGGCATCCTGGGGGCGGGCTATCAGGCGGTCGCCAGCCGCGGGTCCAGCGTGCGCGGCGCATCCACCATCACCCAGCAGGTGATGAAGAACTTCCTTTTGTCCAGCGACCGCAGCGTCGAGCGCAAGGTCAAGGAACTGATCCTGGCCGCGCGGCTGGAACGGTCGCTGTCCAAGGACCAGATCCTGGAACTTTACCTGAACGAGATCTTCCTGGGGCAGAACAGCTTTGGCGTGGTGGCGGCGGCCCAGACCTATTTCAACAAGTCCCTGTCGGAACTGGCCCCGCACGAGGCCGCGATGCTGGCCGCCCTGCCGCAGGCGCCCGGCCGCTATCACCCCGTCCGCGCCAAGGAGCGGGTGACCGAGCGTCGCAACTATGTCCTGCGCGAGATGTGGCAGAACGGCTTCATCGACCAAGCGACCTACGAGGCCGAGGCCAGGCTGCCGCTTCGCTCGGTCCAGAACGGGGACTTCCCCTCGTTCCAGCAGCAGATGCCCACGCGCGACTATTTCACCGACGAGATCCGCCGCCAGCTGAGCCGCGAGTTCGGGCAGGAGGAGTTCTTTGGCGGCGGCCTGACGATCCGCGCGACGCTGGACCCCGACCTTCAGGCCGAGGCGGCGAATGCGCTGCAGGAGGCGCTGGAGCAGTATGACCGCGGCCGGGGCGTATGGCGCGGCACCGGAGAGACCCTGCCGCCCGAGGCGCTGCGCGAGGAGGCCGCCTGGCGGGGGGCGCTGTGGGACCTGCGCCTGCCGCGCGACATTCCGGGCTGGCGCCCCGCCGTGGTGCTGGAACTGGCGAATGGCGACGCCCGCATCGGCATCGAGGGGATCGAGGAGGATGCCGACGGCCACTGGATCCCGGCGGCGGACGTGCAATGGGCCCGCAGGCTGGACCGGGAGACAGGCCGGCTGGAGCCCGCGGCCAAGGTCGCGGGCGACCTGATCCGGCCCGGCGAGGTGGTGCTGGTGCGCCCGATGACCAGCGACAGCGACGGCAGCTTTCTCCGCTGGACCCTGCGGCAGGTGCCCGAGGTGCAGGGCGGCTTCATGGCGATGGACGTGAACACCGGGCGCGTCCTGGCCATGCAGGGCGGCTTTTCCTACCAGTCCTCGGTCTTCAACCGCGCCACGCAGGCGCAGCGGCAGCCGGGGTCCAGCTTCAAGCCCTTTGTCTATGCGGCGGCGCTGGACAACAACTATACTCCCGCGACCATCGTGGTGGACGAGCCGATCCGCATCAACACGCCCCAAGGCCTGTGGGAGCCCAAGAACAGCTCGGGGCGCCATTACGGGCCCACGCCGCTGCGCACCGGGATCGAGCAGTCGCGCAACCTGATGACCATCCGCATCGCCGACGACATCGGCATGGACCAGGTCGCTCGCTATGCCGAGGAATTCGGCGTCTATGACAAGCTGGAGCCGTTCCTGGCCAATGCGCTTGGCGCGCAGGAGACGACGCTGTTCAAGATGGTCGCGGCCTATGCGATGTTCGCCAATGGCGGCGAGCGGGTGGAGCCGACGCTGGTCGATCGCGTGCAGGACCGTCGCGGGCGCACCGTCTATCGCCACGACCAGCGCGTCTGCCAGACCTGCGGGTTGCAGGCGCTGCCTGTGGGGCAGGGGCCGGTCATCGACAACAACCGGGAACGGGTGATGGACGCGGTGACGGCCTATCAGCTGACCTCGATGCTGGAGGGCGCGGTCGAGCGCGGTTCGGGCAAGGGGGTGGACCTGCCGGTGCCGATTGCGGGCAAGACGGGGACGACCAACGATGCTAAGGACGTCTGGTTCATCGGCTATTCCAGCAATATCGTCGCGGGCTGCTATCTGGGCTATGACCAGCCGCGGTCCCTGGGCGAGAGAGCCTATGGCGGGACGCTGTGCGTGCCGGTCTTCAACGCCTTCATGCGCGAGGCGGTGGCGCAGTATGGCGGCACCGAGTTCAAGGTTCCGCCGGGCGGCTACTGGGTCAAGATCGACCGCATCACCGGCCAGCGCCTGCCCGACGACGCCACGGGACCCGACGTGATCTCGGAATACTTCCGCGAGGGCATGGATCCTGACTGGCTGGCCCCCTATGTCGTTTCGGGCTTTGGCGACGAGGTGGTGATCCTGCCTTGGGAGGCGGGGGCGGATGCCCGCGCGGGGCAGGCGGTGACGACCTCGACGGGCGAACGGCGGGTGATCCCCAAGCGCAGCGATTTCGGCACCATGTCCTCGGGCGGCCTCTACTGAGGCGCGCGGGGCGGATTGCGTCCCGCGACGGCGCACTGCCCCCGCGCGCGCCGTTCCGGCAAGGCTCCCCTATTCCGGCGGCTTGGTCCCGTCCGACGACAGCCGCGGCTCGACCACGTTGCGGATAAGGCTCAGCACCATCAGCCCGAACCCTGCCGCGATGGCCGCCAGGGTGCCGTTCCCCGTCCCGCAGGAAAGCCCGATCGCCCCGGCCAGCCACATCGAGGCCCCCGTGGTGATCCCGCGCACGTTGGCGCCCTTGGTGATGATCGAGCCGGCGGCCAGAAAGGCCACGCCCGCCGTGACGGCCTCGATCAGGCGCAGCGGGTCGATCTGCAGGCTGGCGTCCTGGTCGGCCCGCATATGCGTCAGCTCGGTCGCGATCACCGTGAACAGCGCCGCCGCCATCGAGATCAGCATATGCGTCCTGAGCCCCGCCGGCCGGGACGACCGCTCGCGCTCCCCTCCGATGACCGCGCCCAAGATCAGCGCCAGCAGCAGCCGCAGGGTGGCGACGGACAGGTCCATGCTCTGCAGGGGCTGGAAGGTCGCCTGGATCAATTCGGACATCGGAACCTCCTGTCTTTCAGCATGTGTCGCCAGTGGCGGAACGTGCGGGGCGGGCGCGGGGTTGCGCCGGTCTTGCCCAAGGGCGCGGGCCGGGTTATCACCCCGGACCTGACGCCTGACCGAAGGAACCCGCCCATGCGCGCCGAGACGCAGTCCACCATCGAGGCCATCCGCCGCTCGCTGACCCTGCTGGGACAGCGCCTGGACTGGCAGACCGCGCCGCACCGCCTGGAAGAGATGAACGCCATGATCGAGGATGGCGACCTGTGGTCCGACCCGGCCCGCGCGCAGAAGCTGATGCGCGAGCGGCAGTCGCTGTCGGACGCGATCGACACCTATCGCCGGATCGACGGCGACCTGTCGGCCAATGCCGAGATGGTCGAGCTGGCCGAGGCCGAGGGCGATGCCGACCTGGTGGCCGAGGCCGAGGCGAACCTGAAGGATCTGGCCAAGCTGGCCGCCCAGAAGGAACTGGAGGCGCTGCTGAACGGCGAGGCGGACGGGAACGACACCTTCCTGGAGATCAACGCGGGCGCGGGCGGCACCGAAAGCTGCGACTGGGCCTCGATGCTGGCGCGCATGTATGTGCGCTGGGCCGAAAAGAAGGGCTACGAGGTCGAGCTGCTGTCCGAAACCGGCGGTGACGAGGCCGGGATCCGCAGCGCCGCCTACAAGATCACCGGGCATAATGCCTATGGCTGGCTGAAGTCGGAATCGGGGGTGCATCGCCTGGTGCGCATCAGCCCCTATGACAGCGCGGCGCGGCGGCATACCAGCTTCAGCAGCGTCTGGGTCTATCCGGTCGTGGACGACAATATCGAGATCGACATCCCCGACCGCGACATCCGCATCGACACCTATCGGTCGTCGGGTGCGGGCGGGCAGCACGTCAACACCACCGACTCGGCCGTGCGGATCACCCACCTTCCCACGAATATCGTGGTCACCAGTTCGGAAAAGTCGCAGCACCAGAACCGCGCCAACGCCATGGCAGCGCTGAAGGCGCGGCTTTATCAGATGGAGCTGGACAAGCGGAACGCCGAGATCAACGCCCAGCACGCGGCAAAGGGCGATGCGGGCTGGGGCAACCAGATCCGCTCCTATGTCCTGCACCCCTACCAGATGGTGAAGGACCTGCGCACCTCCGAGGAGACCAGCGACACGCAGGGTGTCCTGGACGGTGACCTGGACCGCTTCATGGCTGCCACCCTGGCGCTGGACGTCGCTGGCAAGAGCCGCGCCGAGGCCAACGCCGGGGACTGAGGCGCCGCAGCGCGGCACCGCCTTGCGACTTGCCTTGTGGGCGCAGGGTTTTATCCTGCTGCAGGTGCAAAGCGTGGGGATCGCCGGCGATGAAGGACAAGAGCATCAATCTTGGGCTGCAGGGCGGCGGCGCGCATGGCGCCTTCACCTGGGGCGTGCTGGACCGCCTGCTGGAGGAACGCTGGCTGCAGGTCGCGGCCATCAGCGGCACATCGGCCGGGGCGCTGAACGGGGCGGCTCTGAAGGCGGGGCTGGCGACCGGCGCGGGACCGGCCGGGCGGCGCGCGGCGCGCGAGAACCTGGACGCGCTCTGGTCCGGGATCGGCGCGATGAGCGACAACCGAGTCGTGCGCTGGATGCAGTCGCTGATGCCCATGCCGCGCGGATTCCAGCGTCTGGCCGAGATGGTGTCGCCCGCCGCCTGGCTGGACAACCTGACCCGGCTGTTCAGCCCCTATGACTATGGCCCCTTCTACGTGAACCCGCTTGGCCAGCTGCTGCGCGACCTGCCGCATGCCGATTTTACCTGCGACAGGGGTCCGGCGCTGTTCATTGCCGCGACGAATGTGCGGACCGGTCGCATCAAGGTCTTTACCGGTGCGGCGGCGACGGCCGAGGCGGCGATGGCCTCGGCCTGCCTGCCGACGCTGTTCCAGGCGGTCGAGATCGCCGATCCCGCCACCGGCCGTCTGGAGGCCTATTGGGACGGCGGCTATGGCGGCAACCCGGCGCTGTTCCCGCTGTACCGGCCCGATTTTCCGCGCGACATCCTGATCGTGGCGATCAACCCGCTGCTGCGCGAGGTGCTGCCCCGCACGCCTGTCGAGATCGCCGACCGGGTGAACGAGATCAGCTTCAACAGCTCGCTGATGAACCAGCTGCGCGCGATCAATTTCGTCAAGGAACTGTCGGCCGAGAAGCGGCTGGAAAGCCGGTCGATGAAGAACGTGCTGGTCCACCTGATCGAGGATGACGCGCTGATGATCGACTTGACCGCCCGGTCCAAGCTGATGCCCCGGCCGGGCCTGCTGGTCGCGATGAAGGCCGCGGGCCAGAAGGCCGCGGACCGTTTCATCGAGGATCATGCCGACAAGCTGAACAACGAGGACAGCTTTGACCTGTCCACGCTGTTTCCCGACATGCCGCAGCCTTAGGCCATCGCGGCGGCGATCCGCGCGGCCAGGCGGGCATTGTTCAGGACCAGTCCGATGTTGCTGTCCAGCGACCGGCCCCCGGTCAGTTCGAAGATGCGGCCCAGCAGGAAGGGCGTGACCGCCTTGGCGGCGATGCCCTGCGCCCCGGCTTCGGCCAGGGCCTGTTCGATCACCGGCATGATCTGGTCCTGCGGGATTTCGGCCTCCACCGGGATCGGGTTCGCGACCAGCTGGCCGCCCTTGAGGCCGAGGGCCGCACGCATGGCGGCGGCGGCGGCGATTTCCTCGGGGCTGTCCATGCGCAAGGGCGCCTTGATGCCCGAGGCGCGCGACCAGAAGGCCGGCAGTTCGTCCTGGCCAAAGGCGATAACCGGCACGCCCAGGGTCTCCAGCACCTCCCAGGTCTTGGGCAGATCGAGGATCGCCTTGGCACCCGCTGCCACGACCGTCACCGGCGTCTGCGCCAACTCCTGCAGGTCGGCCGAGATGTCGAAGCTGTCCTCGGCCCCGCGATGGACGCCGCCGATGCCGCCGGTGGCAAAGACCTTGATGCCCGCCAGATGGGCGCAGATCATCGTCGCTGCCACGGTCGTCGCCCCGGTGCGGCCGTTCGCGAGGCAGACCGCCAGGTCGGCGCGCGACAGCTTCATCGCCTCGGCGGGCGGGGTCTGGGCCAGGGCGCGCAGGGCCTCGGGCGTCAGGCCGATATGGATCTGGCCGCCCATCACTGCAATGGTCGCGGGAACCGCGCCGCCCTCGCGGATGGTGGCCTCGACCTTCTCGGCCATCTCCAGGTTCTGCGGCCAGGGCATGCCATGGGTGATGATGGTCGATTCCAGCGCCACGACCGGCAGGCCGCGATCCAGCGCGTCGCGAACCTCGGGGGCGAAGGTGAGGGGGGCAGTGTTTGTCACGGGACGTCCTTTCCGGAGACATGCGCGGCCGAGGCCCTGACGGCCTGCCGCAGGGCCGCGTCGCGCGGCATTTCCTTCAGCCCGGCGGCCAGATGCGCCGCCAGGAAACAATCGCCCGCCCCGGTCACGCGTTCGACGGTGACCTGGGGCGGCTTGTGGGTCAGGGTGGGGCCGCCGACGATCGCCTCGGCCGCCGGGTTGGGGCCGTCGGTGACCAGCACGCGGGCCGCGCCGCGGGCCACGACGGCCTCGGCGGCCGATGCCGCATCGGCGCAGGCGCGCCCGGCCAGGATCTCGGCCTCCAGGCGGTTCAGGTAGAAACAGCCGCGCCGCGCGGCGATCAGCGGCTCCAGCCGCTCGGCCTTGCCGGGGCTGGCGGGGACCACCCGCAAGTCGGCCGAGGCCAGGCGCGGATCGCGGGCGATGGCGGACAGCAGTTCCTCGGTCAGGTTGCCGTCCAGCACCACCGGGCCGGTCCAGGGGGGCAGGGCGTCCAGCGGCGCCAGGATCGCCGCCCCCGCCAGTTCCAGGCTGAGGGCGTCGGCCACGGCGGCGATCAGCCCCTCGCTGTCCTCGATCGCCATATAGCAGTCGGTGGGCAGGCCGGTGTCCCGGGCTAGGTGGCCGGTCATAACGCCAAGGCGCTCGGCCTCGGTCACCAGCGCCTCGCCCTCGGAATCGCGCCCCACGGCCGACAGGACCGCGGGCGTCATGCCCCATCGCGCCAGCGCGACCGCGACGTTCAGCGCCACGCCGCCCGGAAGGTGGCGGATCCGGCCGGGCACGTCGGCACCGGGCGCCATGCGACGCGGCGCGCGGCCGATCACGTCCCACAGCATCGCGCCAATGCACAGCACGTCAGGCGTCTTGGTCATCGTCTTCCCTCAGTTCGGCTTGCAGGAACCGTTCGAAATCGTCCAGGTCCACCGGGTCGAACTGCCCGAAGCCCTGCATCCAGACCGACGCGGCGCGCATTCCCTCGGGGTCCAGCTTGCACCACGTGATCCGGCCGCGCCGCTCTTGCAGGATCAGGCCCGCCGCCGCAAGCACCGCCAGGTGCTTCGAGATCGCGGCCAGGCTCATCACGAAGGGTGCCGCGACGTCGCTGACCGCCATGTCATCCTCCAGGAGCATCGACAGGACCCGCCGGCGGGTCGGGTCCGCCAGGGCCGCGAAGATCAGATCCAGCCTGTCGGGCAGGGGGGAAAGGGTCATCAGCAGCCTTTTCACGAGGAGGTCGGTCAACCGGGCGGTTGAGTATTGAACCCTGCCGCCGGGGAATGCAAGCGGGAAGCCAGATTCCGGAAATCAGGAAATCACAGCAATTTCATTATCTTGATGGAAGTTCGCCGCTGCTTGACTTGGCCGGCGGCAGCCCCTAGACAGCGCCCAAAGATGACGGGGGCGTGAGTGATGGCCGACAAGCCCCAGAGCGATGCGGACAGGGCGGCGGATGCCGACCGGCTGCGCGCCCTGGAAGCAAAGCTGGCCGCCCTGACGCCCAAGCCCCAGGGCCCCGGCCCGATGGGCAAGTACGAACAGGCGAACCTCGCCTGGCGCATGGTGATCGAGCTTGTGGCCGGCCTGGGGCTTGGTTTCGCGGTCGGTTACGGTCTGGACTATCTGCTGGGCACAACGCCGCTGCTGATGGTCCTGTTCATTTTCCTCGGTCTCGCGGCCGGCATCAAGACGATGATGCGCACCGCGTCCGAGCTTGACAGGAAGTCCGGCCCGGCGCCGGAGGGATCTAATACCGGCCAAGCGCCGGGCCAAGACGAGAGGGATTGATCGTGGCGACGGAAGCGACTGGCGGCGGCCTTGAATTCCACCCGATGGACCAGTTCGTGGTCAAGCCGCTGTTCGGCGCGGGCGAGGTCCACTGGTACACGCCGACCAACGTCACGCTGTGGCTGGCCCTGACGGCCCTGGCCGCGATCGCGCTCTTGGTGCTGGGCACCCGCGGCCGCGCGATCGTGCCCAACCGCTCGCAGTCGGTGGCCGAGATGGCCTATGGCCTGGTCCACAAGATGATCGAGGACATCGCCGGCAAGGACGGCCTGCGTTATTTCCCCTATGTGCTGACGCTGTTCATGTTCATCGTCTTCGCCAACCTGCTGGGCCTGGTGCCGATGGCCTTCACCGTGACCTCGCACATCGCCGTCACCGGCGTGCTGGCCATGGCGGTGTTCCTGGGCGTCACCATCATCGGCTTCGTCAAGAACGGCGCGCATTTCCTGGACCTCTTCTGGATCCGCTCGGCGCCGCTGGCCGTGCGCCCGATCCTGGCCGTGATCGAGGTCATCAGCTACTTCGTGCGTCCGCTGAGCCTGTCCATTCGTTTGGCCGGCAACATGATCGCGGGCCACGCCGTCATCAAGGTTTTCGCGGGCTTCGCGGCCATCGCCGCCGTCGCCCCTGTCGCCATCATCGCGGTTGTCGGGATGTATGCCTTCGAGGTGCTCGTCGCCTTCGTGCAGGCCTATGTCTTCACCATCCTGACCTGCGTCTACCTCAAGGATGCGCTGCACCCGTCGCACTGAGGCGTCGGGCCGCGGCCCCCGTGCGGCTCCCGTCGGGACCGCATCCACCAAGATCGCCAATCTTCCAACCGCAAGGAGAAATACCATGGAAGGCAATATCGCAGAACTGGGCCAGTACATCGGCGTCGGCCTGACCGCGTTCGGCATGGGCTTTGCTGCCCTGGGCGTGGGCAACGTCGCCGGCAACTTCCTGGCCGGTGCCCTGCGCAACCCGTCGGCCGCAGCCGGCCAGACCGCCACGCTGTTCATCGGCATGGCATTCGCCGAAGCCCTGGGGATCTTCTCGTTCCTCGTCGCGCTTCTGCTGATGTTCGCGGTCTGATCCCACGCCATCCTTGCGGCGGGGTGGGGGCCTGACCCCCACCCCATCGTCATATCGTAAGGCCATGGGGTAGGACATGTTCAGCCTGTTGCAAGAGGCCGCCACCACCGCGGCCGGACATAATGAGGGCGCGGTCGTCGTTGTTGACGAAGCTGCGACCCACGGCGCCGATGTCGTGATCGTTCACGGGGTCGACGCAGCAGAGCATGCCGGGGAGGCCGCAGGGCTTCCGCAGCTGGATATCGCCACCTTCGGCAACCAGATCTTCTGGCTGGTCGTCACGCTGGTGGTTCTCTATCTGGTGCTGTCCCGGGTGGCGCTGCCCCGCATCGCCGCCGTGCTCTCGGACCGTCAGGGTGCCGTCACGGGCGATCTGATGGCGGCCGAAGAATTCAAGCAGAAGGCCCGCGAGGCCGAAGCCGCCTATGACAAGGCGCTGGCCGATGCGCGGACCGAGGCCCAGGCCATCGTCGCGCAGAACCGCGCCGAGATCCAGGGCCAGCTGGACGCGGCCATCGCCCGGGCGGATGCCGAGATCGCCGCGCGCACCGCGGAATCCGAGGCGCGCATCCGCGAGATCCGGGCCTCGTCCGACGCCAGCGCGCGCGACGTGGCGCAGGACGTCACGGCGGAACTGGTGCGCGCCTTTGGTGGCACGGTCGATCAGGGCGCCGTCAACGCCGCGCTGGACAGCCGCATGAAGGGGGCGATGCAATGATCCGCATTCTGACAGTCGCGTCGGCCTCGATGCTGGCGGCCGCGCCGGCCATGGCCGCGACCGGCCCGTTCTTTTCGCTGCGCAACACGAACTTCATCGTGCTGCTGGCCTTCCTGGCCTTCATCGGCATCCTGGTCTATTTCAAGGTCCCGGCGCTGATCGGTGGCCTGCTGGACAAGCGTTCCGAAGGCATCCGCAAGGACCTGGACGAGGCACGCCGCCTGCGCGAGGAAGCGCAGGAGATCTATGCCAGCTACGAGCGTCGCTCGCGCGAGGTGAAGGGTCAGGCGGACCAGATCGTCGCCAATGCCAAGCGCGAGGCCGAAGCCCAGGCCGCCAAGGCCCAGGACGACCTGCGCCGTTCGATCGAGCGCCGGCTGCAGGCCGCGCAGGACCAGATCGGCAGCGCCGAGAATGACGCGGTCCGGGCGATCCGCGACCGTGCGGTCCAGGCCGCCGTGGCCGCCGCCTCCGAGATTCTGGCAGCCCAGGTCCGGTCGGGCAAGCGTTCGGCAGGCATCGACGACGCCATCGCAGACGTGGCGCGCCGCCTGAACTGATCCACCGGATCGGACAGTGACATCCTGAACCCCCGGTGCCCCTGTGGCGCCGGGGGTTTTTTCCTGTCAGCCCTCGGGGCGGTTCTGCAGGCGCAGCCGCGCCACCGCGGCATGTTCGTCGGCGCGGCGCTGCGCGGTCAGGGTCGCGGCCACGAAATCCAGATGCGCCTCCAGCGCGCGGCGCGCCGCCATGCCGTCGCGCGCCTGCAGGGCGTCGTTGATGGCCGCGTGCTGGTCCAGGATGCGGTCGCGCTGTTCGGGGCTGGTAAAGATGCGCGGGCGGTTGAACAGCATTCCCTGGCGCAGCAGGTCCTGCATCGCGCGCATCATGTGAAGCGCGATGACATTGTGGCTGGCCTCGACGATGGCCATGTGGAAATCGGCATCCAGCGCCGCCTCGGCCTCCGGGTCACCCTTGGCATGGGCGTGGCGCATCGCCGTCAGGATCCGGTCCAGGACCTGCAGGTCGGTCTCGCCCGCGGCGGTGGCGGCCCGTTCGGCGGCCAGCCCCTCCAGGTCCTTGCGGAACGTCAGGTAATCATCCGCGGCCTCGGGATGCCGCGCGATCAGGCGCACCAGCGCGGGCGAAAACGCGCTGCCCAGCACATCGGCCACGAAGACGCCCGATCCGGGGCGCGTGACCAGCAGCCCGTCCTCCTGCATCGCCGCCAGCGCCTCGCGCAGCGAGGGGCGGCTGACATTCATCCGCTCGGCCAGGTCGCGCTCACCGGGCAGGCGCTCTCCGGGGCGCAGCACGCCCTGCAGGATCAGCGTCTCGATCTGGCGGATGATGGCGCCTGACAGTCGGGCGGCATCGATCTTCTCGAAGGGCATGGCGGTCCGGTTCCCTGGGGTCGATCCTGCATAGGCCGCAACGTGCGCAAAGGCAAAGGGCCGGACGTTTCCGCCCGGCCCTTTGTATCCTTATCCCGTGCCGCTTACTGCGTCGGGCGGATGATGATCTCGACCCGGCGGTTCTGTGCGCGACCGGCCTCGGTCGCGTTCGAGGCGACGGGCTGCGTCAAACCGCGGCCGGTGGCCGACAGGCGTCCCTGCGACACGCCCGCTGCGGCCAGGATGCCCGCGACCGACTGCGCACGGCGCTGCGACAGGTCGAGGTTATAGGCCGCGCTGCCGGTGTTGTCGGTATGGCCGATCACCTCGACCCGGCTGTTCGGGTACTGGTTCAGGTTGCGGGCGACGGCGTAAAGGTCGGACTGCGCCGGACCCGACACGGCGGCCGAGTTGGTGGCGAACAGGATGCCCTCGGGCATGACCACCTGCAGATAGGACCCGTGGTTGACGATCTGGACATTCGGGTTCGAGATCGACTGCTGCAGCGCGGCGGCCTGACGGTCCAGGATGTTGCCGGCGATCGCGCCCGCGATCCCGCCGACGATGGCGCCACGGGCGGCGTCGCGGCCTTCGTTATTGCGGTCGCTGTCGCGGGTGGCGCCATAGATCGCGCCGGCGGCGGCACCGGCCAGCGCGCCCTGCTGGGTGCGGCTCATCCCGGTGGTGCCGCTCATGCCGGTGCCGGTCATGCTGGGGTCGGCGCAGGCGCCGAGGATCATGAGGCCGGAGGCGGCGAGGATCGTGGTGGTGCGGAGTTTCATCGGGCTCCCTTTCCTGTGTCAGGGCGGGCGGTCCGTCGCCGCGCCATATCGTCGATGGGGTTCCGGCCGGCCTGCTGCCTGATTCCGGATTGCGTCCCCAACGCGTCGCACGCTGTCGCAGTTCCGCAGCGAAGGGAAGTCACTGTTTCGTGGAGGTTACTGGAAAGGCTTCACAAACCGCGGATCCGCCGCGTGATCGCGGGGCGGGTTGCATTGCTGGGGCGGGGCGGTCAAAAGCGGGGGATCATGGCCCTTGCGAAACGTCCGCCCCCCGCGCTGCCCTTTGCCGACCAGGTCGCAATCTTTGCGCGGCTGGCCGAGGGCAATCCCGCGCCCGAGACCGAGCTGGAATTCGTGAACCCCTTCACGCTGGTCGTGGCGGTGGCGCTGTCGGCGCAGGCGACGGATGTGGGCGTGAACAAGGCGACGCGCGGCCTGTTCGCCATCGCCGACACGCCGCAGAAGATGCTGGACCTGGGCGTCGAGGGCGTGACCGAGCATGTCAAAACGATCGGCCTGTTTCGGCAGAAGGCCAAAAACGTCATCGCGCTGTCGCGCCTCCTGGTCGAGGAATTCGGCGGACAGGTGCCCGACAGCCGCGCCGCGCTGATGCGGCTGCCGGGCGTCGGGCGCAAGACCGCCAATGTGGTCCTGTCCTGCGCCTTCGGGCATCCCGCGCAGGCGGTGGACACGCATATCTTCCGCGTCGGCAACCGCACCCGCATCGCCCCCGGCCGCGACGTGGACGAGGTCGAGCGCGCGATCGAGGACAATGTCCCCGCGCGCTTTCAGTCCCATGCCCATCACTGGCTGATCCTGCACGGCCGCTATATCTGCCAGGCGCGGAAGCCCCGCTGCGGCATCTGCCCGATCCGCGACCTGTGCCCCTATGAGGAGAAGACCGCATGACAACCCCTTATGTGATCGGCATCGGCAACGCGATCATGGACGTGATCTCTCCGGTCGAGGAGGATCGGCTGGCCGCGCTTGGCGTGCAGAAGGGGATCATGCAGCTGATCGAGCGCGACCACTCGGAATACCTGATGGCCGCGCAGGCCGACGATCACGGCCCCGGCCGGGCACGGTCGCGGCTGGTGCCGGGCGGATCCGTCGCCAATACGCTGGCCGGGATCGGCATGCTGGGGCTGAAGACCGCCTTCATCGGCCGCGTGGCCGAGGATGCCCTGGGCCTGTCCTATGCCGAACAGACCGAGGGCGCGGGCACCGTCTTCGTCAATCCGCCCGTGGCGGGGGACCAGCTGCCCACCTCGCGCAGCATCATCATGGTGACCCCGGATGGCGAGCGGTCGATGAACACCTATCTGGGCATCTCGGCCGAGCTGGGGCCCGATGACGTGAACCCGTCCGTCTTCCAAGGCGCGGGCTGGCTGTTCCTGGAGGGCTATCTGTTCGACAAGCCCAAGGGGAAAGACGCTTTCCTGAAGGCCGCGCAGGCCTGTCACGATGCCGGCGGCCAGGCGGGCATCGCGCTGTCGGACCCGTTCTGCGTCGACCGCCACCGCGAGGATTTCCGGCGCCTCGTGGCCGGGCCCATGGATTACGTGATCGGCAACCGGCACGAATGGTGCGCGCTTTATCAGGTCGAGGACCTGGAGGAGGCGCTGCGCCTGGCGGTGGCCGATTGCGGGACGGTGATCTGCACCCGCTCGGGCGAGGATGCGATCCTGATCCGGGACGGGCAGCGCGTGGGCGCCCCGGTCCACCGCGTCACGCCGGTCGATGCGACCGGCGCGGGCGACCAGTTCGCGGCAGGGCTGCTTTATGGACTGGCGACGCGGCTTCCGCTGGAGGTCGCCGGCCGCATGGGCTGCATCGCGGCGGCCGAGGTGATCGGCCATGTCGGCGCGCGCCCCGAAACCGACATCCGCGCCCAGTTCCGCGCCGAGGGGCTGCTGTAACCGCAGCCCCATCCGATCACAGGCATCAACAGCGGCTTGTCGCGGGGCGGGCCGTGATCGCGGCTTCGTGGCGTTGCGCGGTGGGCGGTGCGCGTGTATCAGATCGGAAAAACATGAGCAGCTAAAGGAAATGCCGATGCGCAGGGTTGTTGTCACCGGACTGGGGATGGTCACGCCGCTGGCCTCGGGCGTCGAGCCGACATGGGAACGTCTGCTGGAGGGCCGGTCGGGCGCGGGTCCGATCACACGCTTTGACGCCTCGGACGTGGTGACGAAATACGCCTGCGAGGTTCCCTTCGGCGACGGCAGCGACGGCACCTTCAATCCCGACGACTGGATGGAGCCCAAGGACCGCCGCAAGGTCGACGATTTCATCCTGTATGGCATGGCCGCGGCCCATCAGGCGGTTCTGGATGCCGGCTGGCAGCCCGAGGACGAGGAAGGCCGGCTGCGCACCGGCGTGATGATCGGATCGGGCATCGGCGGTCTGACCTCGATCGCGGAAACCGCGGTGCTGATCAAGGAACGCGGGCCCAAGCGCGTCTCGCCCTTCTTCATTCCCGGCGCGCTGATCAACCTGATCTCGGGCCAGGTGTCGATCCGCTATGGCTTCAAGGGGCCGAACCACGCGGTCGTCACCGCCTGTTCGACCGGGGCCCATGCGATCGGCGACGCGGCGCGGATGATCCGCTATGGCGACGCCGACGTGATGATCGCCGGCGGCGCGGAAAGCCCGATCAGCGAGATCGGCATCGCGGGCTTCAACGCCTGCAAGGCGCTGTCGACCAAGCGTGCGGACGATCCGCAGGGCGCCAGCCGCCCCTATGACGTCGACCGCGACGGCTTCGTGATGGGCGAGGGCGCGGGCATCGTCGTGCTGGAGGAATACGAACACGCCAAGGCGCGCGGCGCCAGGATCTATGCCGAAGTGCTGGGCTATGGCATGTCGGGAGACGCCTATCACATCACCGCGCCCTCCGAAGATGGCGATGGCGGGTACCGTGCGATGGAGGCCGCGCTGCGCAGCGCGAACCTGACGCCGGACCGGATCGACTATATCAACGCGCATGGCACCTCGACCATGGCCGACACGATCGAACTGGGGGCGGTGGAACGCCTGCTGGGCGATCATGCGGCGGACACGGTCATGTCCTCGACCAAGTCCTCGATCGGGCACCTTCTGGGCGCCGCCGGCGCAGTCGAGGCGATCTTCTGCGTGCTGGCGATCCGCGACCAGATCTGCCCGCCGACGATTAACCTGGACAACCCGGCGGTGACGCCCAAGCTGGACCTGGCGGCCAATGCCGCGGTGCGCCGCAAGGTGGAGGTGGTCCTGTCCAACAGCTTCGGCTTTGGCGGCACCAATGCCAGCCTGGTCCTGGGGAAGGTTCCCGAATGATCTGGCGCAACCTCGCCTCGAACTTCCTGACGCTGGCGATCGTGCTGCTGATCGCCGCCGCCGCGGCGGTGGCCTGGGCCAAGCGCGAGTTTAGCGGTCCGGGACCGAGCGCGGTTGCCCAATGCGTCCAGATCGCCCCCGGCGCCAGCCTGAATGCGGTCAGCAACCGGCTGGCCGACCAGGGGGCGATCTCGAACGCCTACATCTTTCGCGCCGGCGCCGATTACATGGGCAAGTCGCGCGACCTGAAATTCGGCAGCTTCCTGGTTGAACCCGGCGCCAGCATGGAACAGATCGTCGATGTCGTGACCGCCGGCGGCCCCTCGACCTGCGGGACCGAGGTCGTGGTGCGCGTGGGCGTTCGGGAAAACGCGATCCTGCTGCGCGACATGAACCCGGAAACCGGCGCCTATGAGGAAATGGCCCGCTTCAACCCGGCCACCGAGGACGCGCCCCAGGCCCTTGCCAACGCGCAGGACCAGGCCGACATCCGCCTGTCGCTGGTCATGGCCGAGGGCGTCACCAGCTGGCAGGTGGTCGAGGCGCTGAAGGCCGCCAGCTTTCTGACCGGCGAGGTGGCCGAGATCCCGGCCGAGGGGAGCCTGGCCCCCGACACCTACCTGCTGGAGAAGGGCGGCGACCGCAACGCGATCCTGGCCCAGATGGCACAGCGCCAGGCTGCGATCCTGGCCGCCGAATGGGAGGCCCGCCCCTTTGGCATGCCCTATGACACGCCCGAGGAGGCGCTGGTCATGGCCTCGATCGTCGAAAAGGAGACCGGCGTTGCCGCCGAGCGTCCGCAGGTGGCCAGCGTCTTCGTGAACCGCCTGCGCCAGGGCATGCGCCTGCAGACCGACCCGACGGTGATCTATGGCGTCACGAACGGGCAGGGCGTGCTGGACCGCGGGTTGCGCCGGTCGGAACTGGACGCCACGACGCCCTACAACACCTATCGGATCGACGGCCTGCCGCCCACGCCCATTGCCAATCCGGGACGTGCCGCGATCCGCGCGGCGCTGAACCCGGATGAGACGGATTACCTGTATTTCGTGGCGGACGGCTCGGGCGGGCATAGCTTCTCGCGCACGCTGGACGAGCATAACGCGGCCGTCGCACGCTGGCGCGAGATCGAGCGGCAGCAGGGCCTGCCCGCCGACAGCCCGGTCCAGACCGACGGCTGAGGGTCCGCCGATCGCCATTTGACAAACGCACCCCCCGGACGCAGGCTTGCATCCGGGGGGTTTTTCATGGCCCCCGCTATCCCGGAGGAACAGCTGCCATGAAAATGTCCGACATGCTTGCAACACTGGCCGAGAACGCCCGCATCTTCGAAGAGCGGATGGGCGCCTGGCAGGCCGAGATGTCCAAGAACAGCGAAGACGCGATGGAACAGGCCCGCAAGTGGCAGGAAAGCACCGTCCAGCGCCAGGAGGAGGTCAACCGCCAGCTGCGCACCTATATGGAAGGCGCCAGCGAACAGGTGCGCAACCAATGGCAGCAGATGCAGACCACCTGGGAGACCCAGTTCGAGAAGCTGCGCCAGCAGGGCGAGGAGATGCGCGCCAATGCCAGCAAGATGACCGGCGGGACCGAGGGCAAGGGCTTTGCCGACTGGTCCGAGGCCTATGCCGCGCAGATGGTCGCATTCGCGCAGAAGATGCAGGGCGAGGCCGCCAATGCCATCGCCAGCGCCACCGAGGCGCGCGCGAAAAGCGGCGACAGGAAAAAGACCTGATGCTGGCCAGGGGCCGTTTGGAGCAAGGTTGCGCGGAGGGCCTGTAAGCCGGATTTTGTCCACCGCTTGCGCGGCTGGATGACCATTCCTCTGGTCCGGCCGTTACCGGCCGGATCTAGCTGCCTACCCGGATCTGCTGGGGCAAGGCGGCCCTGCGGGGTTGCCCCCGCGCGCGATCCCTATTCGGCATTGCTCCCGGTGGGGCTTGCCATGCGGGCGCTGTTGCCAGCCCCCCGGTGGGCTCTTACCCCACCGTTTCACCCTTGCCTGTGCGGACACAGGCGGTCTGTTCTCTGTGGCGCTTTCCCTGGGGTCGCCCCCGCCGGGCGTTACCCGGCACCGTTGCCTCATGGAGTCCGGACTTTCCTCGACACCCTTGCAGGCACCGCGGTCATCCAGCCCTCCGCGCGAGGGGCGGTATGGCGGGCAGGCGCCCCGCCGTCAAGGGTGGCCGTGCGCGGGGGCCATCATCGCCGCCAGCCGCGCCGCCGTCCGACGGTCGGCAGGGACCTCGGGACCGGTTCCCCAGGGACGGTGCCGCAGGCGGAAGGCGGCCAGCCGGGTCGCGGGATCGCAGGCCGGATAGCCGATCCGGTCAAGGCTGGGACCAAGCGGTAGGTCCGGGTCCGCGCCCGAGGCCCGCTGAAAGATCGCCAGCCCCTCGCGCGCCAGCGCCTCCCAGTCCAAGCGCGGGCCGGGGTCGATCTTGCGACCGGGGGCCATATCGGAATGGGCGATGATCGCGTCGGGCCCGATCTGCCAGCGGGACATGATCCCACGCAGCAGGTCGCGCAACGCCGCCATCTGCGGCGCGGCAAAGGGCCGGTCGCCGGGATTGGCAAGCTCGATCCCAATGCTGCGGCTGTTGATGTCGCAGCGGCCCTGCCACTGGCCCGCGCCGGCATGCCAGGCGCGCCGGGTCTCGCAGACCAATGCATGGGCGCGGCCGCAATCCTCGATCAGCCAATGCGCGCTGACCTCGGCCACGGGGTCGCAGAGGCGCGCCAGCGCCGATGCGGCATCCGCCATGCCGGTGTAGTGGATGACCACCAGTCCGGGACGCTGCCCGCGGCGGTCGCCGTGGTTCGGGCTGGAATGGGACATGGCCCTCAGGGCGTGGCGACGACGGCGACCGGGACCGGGGCGGCGGCGGGGACGACCGGATCCGCGACGACGACGACCCGGCGGATGCCCATGGTCGGCGGCGGCAGGACCGGGTCCTGGCCCGCGATCTCGGCCGCGGTCGGGGCGTAGAAGGGCCGGGCGACCGGGATCACCTGCACGGGTTCGGCGCCGGTGATCAGCGCGGCCTCGCGGACGGTCAGGTACTGGCCATAGCGGTCCGACCCGAACTGATAGTTCGGGTTCAGGCCGCGATGTTCACCGCATCCGGCGACGGCCAGCGCCGTCAAGATCACCAAGCCGCGCATCCCTGTCTCCGTCATTGCCGTTTTGCAGACGTTACCACCAGCGATCCGGCTTGGCCACAAATCCCGCCGCCTGTTCCAGCACCAGCGCCTGGTTCAGCAGCTCGGCCTCCTCGAAGGGGCGGCCGATCAGCTGCAGGCCAAGCGGCAGGCCCCGCGCATCCTGTCCCACCGGCACCGCGATCCCGGGCAGGCCCGCCAGGTTCAGCGTCACCGTGAAGACGTCGTTGAGATACATCTGCACCGGGTCGCCCTTGTCGACCGAACCCAGCGGGAAGGCCGCCGAAGGTGTCGCGGGCGCCAGGATCGCGTCGATCCCGTCGGCAAAGGCCTGGTCGAAGTCGCGCTTGATCAGCGCGCGGACCTTGCGGGCGCGGTTGTAATAGGCGTCGTAGAAGCCCGCCGACAGCACATAGGTGCCGATCATCACCCGGCGCTGCACCTCGGGGCCAAAGCCTTCGGCGCGGGTCTTTGCGTACATGTCGGTGATGCCGTCGCCCTGGCCCAGCCGGGCGCGGTGGCCATAGCGGACGCCGTCATAGCGCGCCAGGTTCGACGAGGCTTCGGCCGGTGCGATGACGTAATAGGCGGGCAGGGCGTATTTCGTGTGCGGCAGGCTGATCTCGACCACCTCGGCGCCGGCATCGCGCAGCATCTGCGCGCCTTCGCTCCACAGGGCATCGATGTCGGCGGGCATGCCGTCCACGCGATATTCGCGGGGCAGGCCGATGCGCTTGCCGCGGATGTCGCCGGTCAGCGCAGCCTCGAAATCGGGCACCGGCAGGTCGGCGCAGGTGCTGTCCTGCGGATCGGCCGATGCCATCGCGCCCAGCATGATCGCCGCGTCGCGCACGGTCTTGGTCATCGGGCCCGCCTGATCCAGGCTGGAGGCATAGGCGATGACGCCCCACCGGCTGACACGGCCATAGGTGGGCTTCAGCCCCACCGTGCCGGTGAAGGCCGCGGGCTGGCGGATCGATCCGCCGGTATCGGTCCCGGTCGCCGCCAGGCACAGGTCCGCCGCCACCGCAGCCGCCGACCCGCCCGAGCTGCCGCCCGGCGTCAGCGCGCGGCCATCCTCGGCCTTCCAAGGGTTCACGGCGGGGCCATAGCAGCTGGATTCGTTGGTCGAGCCCATCGCGAACTCGTCCTGGTTCAGCTTGCCCAGCATCACCGCGCCCGCGTTCCACAGGTTCTGCGTCACGGTGGATTCGTATTCCGGGCGAAAGCCCTGCAGGATGCGGCTGCCGGCCTGGGCGGGGACGCCCTTGACGCAGAAGACGTCCTTGATGCCCACCGGAATGCCGGTCATCGGCGCGGCGCGGCCCTGGCGGATGCGCTCATCGGCGGCCACGGCCATTTCATGCGCCAGGTCGGGGGTGCGGTGCACAAAGGCGTTCAGCGCGCCGGCGCCCTGGATGGCGGTCAGGCAGGCCTCGGTCAGCTCGACCGCGGTCACGTCGCCCTTGGCCAGGGCATCGCGCGCCGCGGCGATCGTCAGTCGGTTCAGATCGCTCATTCCATCACCTTCGGCACGGCGAAAAAGCCCTCGCGCGCGTCGGGCGCGTTCGACAGGATCTTGTCGGCCATCCCGCCCGTCGTCACGACATCCTCGCGCCGTTTCAGTCGCAGGGGGGTCACGCCGGTCATCGGCTCCACGCCCTCGACATCCACTTCGTTCAGCTGTTCCATGAAATGCAGGATGCCGTTCAGCTCGCGCGCCAGCGCGGGCAGCCCGGCGTCCTCGACCGCGATACGCGCCAGATGCGCGACCTTGCGGGCCTCGTCCTCGGTGATCGACATGACGTTTCCTTTCGTTCGGCGCGGGTCTACAACCCCGCGCGAAAGGCCGCAAGCCGCACGACCACAAGGAGGCGCCATGCAGCCCGCCCTGTCCATCCTGCCCGTCATCGCGCTGGTCCTGCTGGGTCACCTGGCCCGCCGCAGCGGCATGATCGCCCCCGCCAGCTGGCCGGGGATCGAGCAGCTGGGCTACCGGGTGCTGTTCCCGGCGATCCTGCTGACCTCGATCTACCGGTCTGATCTGTCGATGGGCCGGCTTGGTCCCTATCTGGCGGCGCTGGCCCTGGCCTTTGCCGCGACGGGCGCGCTGGCGCTGATGCTGCGGCGGCCGCTGCGGCTGGACGGGCCGCAGAGCAGTTCGCTGTTCCAGGCCGCGTTGCGGTTCAATTCGCTGCTGATCCTGGCGGTGGCGGCGCAGGCGCTGCATCCCGGCGCGCTTGGCGACCTGGCGGTGGCATTCGCCTTCCTGATTCCCGCCTTCAACATCGCCGCGATCATCGCCCTGACCCTGCTGCCCGCGCCCGGCACGGCGCCGGCCGGCACCCGGGCCAGCCGCCGCATCGCGGCCGAGGTGTCGCGCAACCCGATGGTGCTGGGCTGCATCGCGGGCCTGGTCCTGAACCTGTCGGGCGCCGCGCTTCCCGCCGGGGTGATGGCGCCTCTGGACTGGCTGGGGCAGGGGGCGCTGGCGGTGGGCCTGCTGTCCGTGGGTGCCGGGATCGAGCCGCGTCGCCTGTTGCGCACCGATCCGGCCATGTGGCTGGGCGTGGGGCTGCGCCTCGCGCTCTGCCCGGTGATCTTTCTGGGGGCGGCGCTGGTTCTGGGCCTGCCGGCGGGGCAGCTGGCGTCGGGCGTTCTGGCGACGGCCGCACCGGGGGCGCCGGTCGGCTATATCCTGGCCCGCCAGATGGGCGGTGACGCAGATTTCTACGCCGCCATCTTTACCTGGCAGACGGTGCTGACCGCGGCCAGCCTGCCATTGTGGCTTATTTTTGCAGGCTTTCTTGGGGGATGAGGGGCGATTTCAAAATTTTTGCGCGAAGGCGAATTTTTCCGCTTGCGCGTTTCGGCGGCTTTGCCTAAACACCGCCTCACGCCGCCGGGAAGACTGGCAGCGACAGAAAGTGGCCCGTTCGTCTATCGGTTAGGACGTCAGGTTTTCAACCTGAAAAGAGGGGTTCGACTCCCCTACGGGCTGCCACTTCTTTCTTCTGACATGACCTGCTAAACCGCGCGGCCCTTGCCGCGCCTTTTGCGTTCGGTCCCGATGCCGCCGTCACGGGCCTTGCAAGGCCGATGGGCTTGGGTCAACCTGCATGGCATGCAACTCCGCCAGAAGACGGAGACACATATCCATTCAGGGAGCCTCCAGATGACCATCCGTTTGACGACCCGTGCCCTTCTTCTGGCCTCGGCCCTGGGGCTCGCGCCCGCGGCCTGGGCCGAGACCCCCGCCGACACGCTGGTCGTGGCGCATACGATCGACGACATCATCAGCCTGGACCCGGCGCAGAGCTTCGAGTTCGCGGGCAATGACGTGAACAACAACACCTATGACCGGCTGGTCGATTTCGACCCCCTGAACCCCGAGGCGGGCTTCCAGCCCAGCCTGGCGGAAAGCTGGGAAGTGTCCGAGGACGGCACTTCGATCACCTTTACCCTGCGCGAGGGCGTGACCTTCCATTCCGGCAACCCGGTCCGGGCCGAGGATGCCGCCTGGTCGCTGCAGCGCGCGGTCAAGCTGGACAAGACGCCGGCCTTCATCCTGACGCAGTTCGGCTTTACCCCCGACAATGTCGAGGAGATGATCACCGCCGACGGCAACACCCTGACCCTGAAGCTGGACAAGCCCTATGCGCCCTCCTTTGTCCTGAACTGCCTGACCGCGAACATCGCCAGCGTCGTGGACAAGGAAACCGTCATGGCGCAGGAGCAGGACGGTGACCTGGGCAATGGCTGGCTGAACACCAACGAGGCCGGCTCGGGCGCCTATGTCCTGGCCGCCTGGCGCCCGAACGAGCAGGTGCAGCTGACCGCCTTCGAGGAATACTGGCAGGGCGCGCCCGCGATGAAGCGGGTGATCGTGCGCAACGTGGCCGAATCCAGCGCGCAGCGGCTGCTGCTGGAACAGGGCGACATCGACGTGGCTCGCAACCTGACGCCCACGGACGTGGACTCGATCTCGGCCGCAGAGGGCGTCACGATCGAGGACGAGCCGCGCGGCCGCATCCTCTATATGGGCCTCAACCAGAAGGACGAGCTGCTGTCGAACCCTGCCGTGATCGAGGCCATGAAGCACCTGGTCGATTACGAGGGCATCACCGGTAGCTTCCTGAAGGGCCAGTTCGTCACCCATCAAAGCTTCCTGCCGCTTGGCTACCTGGGCGTGCTGGAGGACCAGGCCTGGACCTATGACGTGGAAAAGGCCCGCCAGATCCTGACCGATGCGGGGATCGAGGGCGGCACCATCACCACCCGGGTGCGCGACCTGCGCGAATATGTGGACGTGGCCCAGGCCCTGCAGGCCAGCATGGCCCAGGTCGGCCTGACGCTGAACATCGAGCAGATGACCGGCGCGCAGGTTCTGGACGCCTATCGCGCGCGTGAGGTGCCGATCTTCCTGGGCGAATGGGGCCCGGACTATTCCGACCCGAACACCAATGCCGCGACCTTCGCCTACAACCCCGACAACAGCGACGAGGCGAATGCCGTGGGCCTTCTGGCCTGGCGCAACGCCTATGCGGTGCCCGAGGAGATGAACGAGGCCACCGTCGCCGCCACGCTGGAGCAAGACACCGAAAAACGCGCCCAGATGTACAAGGACATCCAGCGCCAGTACCAGGCCGAGGCGCCGATCGTCCCGCTGTTCCAGCGCATCGAGCAGGTGGGCATGCGCGACAACGTCCAGGACTGGTGGAGCGGCGGCGCCGTCACCTCGGTCATCTACCGCCAGGTGACGAAGGGCGAATAGGGCCTTGTCCGCGACCGACACCACCGGCGCCGGGGGAACATCCTCCGGCGCGAACCGGCCCGATCCCGACCCGACCGGCCGTCGCGCGCTCCGCCGCCGTCGCGCCCGCAGCATCGCAGGCACGCTGCTGTCGCTGGCGCTGACGCTGGTGGGCCTGTTGCTGGTCACCTTCATCATCGGCCGGGTCATGCCCATCGACCCGGTGCTGAAGGTCGTGGGCGACCGCGCGACGCAGGCCCAGTACGACGCCGCCTATGTCGCCATGGGGCTGGACAAGCCGCTGGTCGTGCAGTTCCTCACCTATATCGGCGATGTGCTGACGGGGGATTTCGGGCGATCCATCTCGACCGGGCAGCCGGTGGCCCAGGACATTGCCCGCGTCTTTCCCGCCACGGTCGAGCTGGCGACCCTGGGCACGCTGATCGGCGTCCTGATCGGGGTGCCGCTTGGCGTCATCGCGGCCGCCCGGCGCGGCGGGATCATCGACCAGGTCGCGCGGGTCGTGGCGCTGGTCGGCTATTCGATGCCGATCTTCTGGCTGGGGCTGATGGGGCTTCTGGTCTTCTACGGCATGCTGGGCTGGGTCGGCGGGCCGGGGCGGCAGGGGATCATCTATGACGGCATGGTTCCCGACGTCACCGGCATGATCCTGGTCGACAGCCTGCTGGCGCGGGACTGGGCCGCGTTTCAGGACGCGTTTTCGCACATCATCCTGCCGGCCAGCCTGCTGGGCTATTATTCGCTGGCCTATATCAGCCGCATGACCCGCAGCTTCATGCTGGAGCAGCTGTCGGCCGAATACGTCATCACCGCCCGCGTCAAGGGCATGTCCGAAGGCGCGGTCATCTGGCGCCACGCCTTTCGCAACATCGCCATTCCGCTGGTCACCGTCATCGCGCTGTCCTTCGGCTCGCTTCTGGAAGGATCCGTCCTGACCGAGATCATCTTCAGCTGGCCGGGCCTCGGCAGCTACATCACCCGCGCGCTTCTGTCCGGCGACATGAACGCCGTCCTGGGCGGCACCGTCGTCATCGGCGTCTGCTTCGTGGTGCTGAACCTGTTCAGCGATATCCTCTATCGCGTCCTTGACCCGAGGTCGAAATGAGCGCCGTCTCCCGCCCCCCGGAAAGCCGCCGCGACTGGCTCTTGTCGGATGCGCCCCGGACCCGTCGCCAGGCGCGGCTGGGGGCCCTCTATCAGGGCTGGCTGACCTTCCGCGCCAACCGGCTGGCCATGCTGGGGCTGGTCATCCTGGTCCTGCTGATCGGCATGGCGATCCTGGCGCCCTGGAGCGCACCGCAAAGCCCCTATGCCCAGAACCTGGGGAACCGGCTGCAACCGCCCTCGGCCGCGCACTGGCTGGGGACGGACGCGCTTGGCCGGGACATCCTGTCGCGGCTGATCCACGGATCGCGGATCACGCTGTTCATCGTCGGCACCGTGGCGCTGATCGCGCCGGTGATCGGCCTCTTCATCGGCACCGTTGCGGGCTTTGCCGGCGGCTGGGTCGACCAGGTGCTGATGCGCATCACCGACATCTTCCTGGCCTTCCCCAAGCTGATCCTGGCGCTGGCCTTCGTGGCGGCCCTGGGCCCCAGCATCGGCAACGCGGTCCTGGCGCTGGCCCTGACCGCCTGGCCCCCCTATGCGCGCCTGGCCCGGGCCGAGACGCTGACCATCCGCAACGCCGACTTCATCGCCGCCGCGCGGCTGCAGGGGGCGGGGCGGCTGCGCCTGCTGGTCCGCCACATCTGGCCGCTCTGCGTCAGTTCGCTGATCGTGCGGGTGGCGCTGGACATGGCGGGGATCATCCTGTCGGCGGCGGGCCTGGGCTTCCTGGGCCTGGGGGCGCAGCCGCCGATGCCAGAATGGGGGGCGATGATCTCGGACGGGCGGGCCTATATCCTCGACTTCTGGTGGGTGGCCGCGATGCCGGGGCTGGCGATCTTCACGGTCTCGATGGCCTTCAACCTGCTGGGCGATGGGCTGCGCGATGTCCTCGACCCCAAGGGGGACAAGTCATGACCGAACCCCTCCTGTCGGTCCGCGACCTCAGCGTGACCTTTCCGACCCGCCAGGGCAACTTTCAGGCGGTGCGCGGCATCAGCTTTGACCTGGGCCGCGAACGCCTTGGGGTGGTGGGGGAATCGGGCAGCGGCAAGTCGATGACCGGCCGCGCGATCCTGGGCCTCGTCCGCCCGCCTGGCCAGGTGCAGGCCCGTTCCCTGACGCTGCAGGGGCAGTCGATCCTGAACCTGCCCGACCGGCAGATGCGCAAGATCCGTGGCGGGCGCATCAGCATGGTCATGCAGGACCCCAAGTTCAGCCTGAACCCGGTCATGACCGTCGGCCAGCAGATCATCGAGGCCTATCGCCTCCATGCCAGCGCCCCCCGCGACCAAGCCCGCCAGAAGGCGCTGGAGATGCTGGAGGCCGTCCAGATCCGCGACCCCGAGCGCGTGATGAACGCCTATCCCCACGAGGTGTCGGGCGGCATGGGCCAGCGCATCATGATCGCCATGATGCTCGCCCCCGACCCGCAGATCCTGATCGCGGACGAACCGACCAGCGCGCTGGACGTCTCGGTCCGGACCGAGGTTTTGAACATCATGGACCGGCTGGTGCGCGACCGGGGCATGGGGCTGATCTTCATCAGCCACGACCTGAACCTGGTGGCGCAGTTCTGCGACCGGGTGCTGATCATGTATGCCGGCCGCATCGTCGAAACCCTGCCGGCGCGCGACCTGCACCAGGCCCGCCACCCCTATACGCGGGGCCTACTGGACAGCCTGCCGCGCCTTGACGCGCCGGTGGACCGCCTGCCGGTCCTGCAGCGCCAGGACAGCTGGCGCGACGCCGACCTGCTGGCCCCCCACGCCGACACCGACCTGCCGGGAGGGCTGTGACCATGCCGCTTCTTCGTTGCCCAAATACCCACCGCGCCGGGTGCGGCCGATGCTGACGGTCCGGGATCTGGACGTCTGGTTCGGCCATGTCCCCGACCGCGTCGATGCGGTCAGGCAGGCGACCTTCACCGTGCAGCAGGGCGAAAGCTTTGGTCTGGTCGGCGAATCCGGTTCGGGCAAGTCCACCATCCTGCGCGCCATCGCGGGCCTGATCCCGACCTGGTCCGGCCGGATCGAGGTCGACGGCCGGGTGCTGGACCGCGACCGCCGTGACCGGGCGTTCTTCAAGACCGTGCAGATGGTCTTTCAGGACCCCTATGCCAGCCTGCATCCGCGCCATTCGGTCGATGCCGTCCTGGCCGAGACGCTGCGCCTGCAGGGGATGGACCGGATCGACCAGCGCATTGTCCGGCTGCTGGACGACGTGGGGCTGGGGCAGGGGTTCCGCTTCCGCTATCCGCACCAGCTGTCGGGCGGCCAGCGCCAGCGCGTGGCCATCGCCCGGGCGCTGGCGGCCGAGCCGCGCGTCCTGCTGTTGGACGAGCCGACCAGCGCGCTGGATGTCAGCGTCCAGGCCGAGATCCTGAACCTGCTGGCCGACCTGCGGGCCGAACACGGGCTGACCTATCTGATGGTCAGCCATGACCTGGCGGTGGTGGGCCACATGTGCGACCGCCTGGCCGTCATGCAGCAGGGCCGCATCGTCGAGGTGATGGAGGTCGGGGATCTGCGTCGCGGCGCGGGCCGCGCCGAATACACGCGCCACCTGATCGCCGCCTCCGGGGGCTATCGGCGCGAGGCGTGAGGGATCACCCGACGATCTCCGGCTCGCCCGTCAGGATGGCGTGAACCAGCGAACCCGGGGGCGGTGCGTCGCCCGGATCGGGCAGGCGCGCCAGCAGCATCCCGCCCCCCGCCTGCAGGCGCAGCAGGCCTGCGTCTTCGGGCAGCGGCCCGATGACCCGCGCCTCCAGAATGTTGCGCACCATCAGGCCCTGCGGCGGCTGGCGCGCGATCAGCACCTGGTCGGCCCTGATGCGCAGCCGCAGCGGGCCCCGACCGACCGGCCCCGCGATCCGCAGCCGCCCGGCGGGGCTCTCCAGCACCGCGATGCCGTCGCGGCTGTGGCGCAGGGTCACCTCCCATTCGACCCCCGGCGCGGCGGCAGGATCGGGCAGCATCTGCGCGGGCGTGCCCTGCCCGGTGACGCGGCCGCGCTCCAGCCGGATCACGGTGGTGGCCATGCGCCGGATTTCGGGCGCCGAATGGCTGACATAGAGGATCGGCAACCCCTCGATGTCGCGCAGACGCTCCAGATAGGGCAGGATCTCGGCCTTGCGGGCATCGTCCAAGGCGGCCAGCGGCTCGTCCAGCAGCAGCAGGCGCGGCCGGGCCAGCAGCGCGCGCCCCAGGGCCACGCGCTGCGCCTCGCCGCCCGACAGGGCCGCGGGCCGGCGATGCAGAAGCCCGCCGATACCCAGCAGCTCGGCGATGGCGGGCAGGTCGGGCCCGCCGCCCCGGTTGGTGCGCGCCGCGAACCACCGCCCGAACAGCAGGTTCTGCCGCACGCTCAGATGCGGAAACAGCCGCGCGTCCTGAAAGACATAGCCGACGCCCCGGCGATGGGGGGGCAGGTCGATCCCCCGCTGCCTGTCCAGCAGGATCGTGCCGCCCACCGCGATCCGCCCCGCATCGGGGCGCAGCAGCCCGGCCACCGCATTGACCAGCGTCGTCTTGCCCGCCCCCGACGGGCCATGCAGCGCCGTCACGCCGTCCGGCGCCTCAAAGGCCGCATCCAGAAGAAAGGCGCCCAGGCCGTGGGTCAGGCGGACCGACAGGCTCATCCCGCCACCCGCCGTGCCACGGCCCGGCTGACCCATTCCGAGGCCAGCAGCGCCCCCATCGACACCGCGATCGCCACCAGGACCAGCCGCCCGGCCTGCGCCTCGCCGCCCGGGATCTGCAACTGGCTGTAGATGGCCGATGGCAGGGTCTGGGTCTGGCCGGGGATGTTCGACACGAAGGTGATGGTGGCGCCGAATTCGCCCATGGCCTTGGCAAAGGCCAGGATGGCGCCGGCCAGGATGCCGGGCGCGATCAGGGGCAGGGTGACGGTCAGGAAGACCCAGGGCCGCGGCGCGCCCAGGGTGGCGGCGGCCTGTTCCAGGCGCGGGTCCACCGCCTCGATCGACAGGCGGATGGCGCGGACCATCAGCGGAAAAGCCATGACGGCGGCGGCCAGCGCCGCCCCGGTCCAGCGAAAGGCCAGCACGATGCCGAACCACTGGTCCAGCCATTGCCCCACCGCACCGCGCCGCCCGAAGGTCAGCAGCAGCAGATAGCCGGTGACGACCGGGGGCAGGATCAGCGGCAGGTGGACCAGCATGTTCAGCAGCTGCCGCCCCGGAAAGCGCCAGCGCGCCAGGGCATGCGCCACCAGGATCCCCAGGGGCAGGCTGCAGAGCATCGCCCAGAAGGACACCCGCAGGCTGAGGGCCACCGCCTGCCATTCGCCGGGGGAGAGCCAGTCAGGGGGCAAGGCTGAAGCCTTCGTCCCGGAACGCGGCCTGGGCCCCGGGCGAGGACAGCGCCGCCAGGAAATCCCGATCGGCGGCGTCGCCGGCCCCGGTCAGCAGGGCCACGGGATAGGTGATCGGCGGGTGGCTGTCGGCAGGGAACCGCCCGATGATGCGGACCGCGGGTTCGGCCGCCGCGTCGCTGGCATAGACGATGCCAAGCGGCGCCTCGCCCAGGGCGACCAGCGCCAGCGCGGCCCGTACATTGTCGGCCTGCGCCACCCTGTCGGCCACCCCCTCCCACAGGCCCAGACCGGTCAGCGCCGCCTTGCCGTATTGCCCCGCCGGAACCGCATCCACCAGGCCCATCGCCAGGCGGCCATCCCCCAGCAGGCCGGAAAGGTCCAGTTCCTCGTCGATGACCACATCTGGCGCATCCGGATCGGCCGAAACCAGCACCAGCCGGTTGCCCAGCAGGTCGCGGCGCGTGCTGGGCTGCACCAGGCCCTGCCTCTCGACCTCGTCCATCCACTCCGGGGCGGCCGACAGGAAGATGTCGGCCGGGGCGCCTTCGATGATCTGCCGCGCCAGCAGGTTCGACCCCGCATAGACCGGCGTGACGCTGTGTCCGGTCCGGGCCGAGAACTCTGCCGCGATCCGGTCCAGCGCCGTCCGGGTCGAGGCGGCGGCAAAGACGCTCACCTCCCCGGCCTGGAGGGGGAAGACGGGCAGCAGGGTCGCCAGGATCAGGGCAGGGGTACGCATGGGGCCTCGGATCGATATGTTCGGCCGGAAATATCGTCTGGCATGCGGCAGGGGGCAAGGGATTTTTTGGCCCGCCTTCCTGCCCGACAGGGCGAAATATCCGGAATTCTGCCCCGGAACGGTTGACTCTGCCACGCTGCTGGCTAAAAGGCGGCTTCAAGACGAATTCCACGGGGTTTGCGGCGCGCGATTGCCCCGAAGCAGGAGCAGTAACCATGGCGAAGCCGACCACCATCAAGATCCGGCTGAACTCGACCGCCGGCACGGGTCATTTCTATGTGACCAAGAAGAACGCCCGCACGATGACCGAGAAGATGACCGTTCGCAAGTACGATCCGGTCGTGCGTCAGCATGTCGAATACAAGGAAGGCAAGATCAAGTAAGATCTGCCATCCGGCCGAACGAGGGGACCGCATCCGCAAGGATCGCGGTCCTTTCGCATTTTTCGCCTTGGCGGAAGGCCGGGAAAATGCACGTGGCACGGGAACCGGGGCCGGGGCAGGCACGTTCACAACCGTGCTTTCTGCAGTCGGATGTTTCCCATGACGATTTCCGCCCCCCTGTCCGTCCTGCCCGAATGCCCGGTCAAGGCGCTTCTGGCGCGCCCCGGCGGCGCCTTGGCGTTGCTGACCGGTTCCTCCGGCGGCTTTCCCCGCCGCCCCGGCGCCATGATGGCGCTCTGGCCGGACGGCATGCGGGTCGGCAGGCTGGGGGCAGGCTGCATCGACGCGGACATCGCGGCGCATCTGGATCGCAAAGGACCGGTGACGCGGTTGGTCTATGGTCAGGGCGGGCCGGTCGATCTGCCCTTGCCCTGCGGGGGTCAGGTCCAGATCGCGCTGTTGCACCGCCCGGATGCCGACTGGCTGTCGACGGTCTGGGACGATCGCATCCGCCGCCGGACCGGGGACTGGCAGGTCAATTTAGTTAGCGGCCGCATCTGCCGGGCAGATCCCGGCGATTCCGGGCGCGGTTTTCGCATGGTGCTGCCGCCCCCGCCGGCGATCCAGATCCACGGCGAAGGGGACGAGGCGCAGGCGCTGGCCTCCTTGGTTCAGGCCCTGGACCTGCCCTGTCTGGGTAGCGACAGCCGGCTGGACAGCCACAGCGCGGTCGTGACGCTTTTTCACGACCATGATCGCGAGCTGCCGGCACTGGGCCGCGCGCTGGCTTCGGAGGCCTTCTACATCGGGGCCTTGGGGTCGCGCCGGGCGCAGGCGGCACGGCTGGCGGCGCTGCGCGAGGCGGGCCATGACGAGGCGACGCTTGCCCGCCTGCGCGGCCCGATCGGCGTCACCGCCCCCGCCCGCGACCCCCGCCTGATCGCCGCGTCCGCCCTGACCGAGATCTTGGCCGCCTATGAGACGCTGACCGCCTGACTGGTGGGGTCATCCCACGCCGTTTCCCAGACATGGACCGGCCGGCCCGATGGTCGGGCCGGCCGCATTCTTCTTCGTTGTGCAGATACCCTGCAAGGGTTCGGGGGGCGCAAAGCCCCCCGCCCGCGCTCAGCCCAGAGCTTCCGCCAGCGCCTCGGCCGTCACCGCCACGATCTGGTCCGCCTCGTCCCGCGTCAGGCACAGCGGCGGGGCAAAGCCCAAGATGTCGCCCTGCGGCATGGCCCGGGCGATCACGCCGCGCTTCAGCATCGCCGCCACGACCTTGGCGCCCTTGCCTTCTGACGCGTCAAAGAACCGCCGCGCATCGCGGTCGGCGACCAGTTCGACCGCGCACAGCATCCCTTCGCCGCGCACTTCGCCGACATGGGCGTGATCGCCGACCGCCGCCTGCATCCGCTCGTTCAGATAGGCGCCGACGGTGCCCGCGTTCTCGACCAGCCCCAGGCTGTCGATCAGCTTGAGGTTGGCGACGCCCGCCGCGGCGCCGATGGGATGGGCCGAATAGGTCCAGCCGTGGCCCAGGACGCCGTTCTCGTCCGTGCCGCGCTCCAGCACCTCCCACATCTTCTGCCCGACGATCGAGGCCGACAGCGGCGCATAGGCGCTGGTCAGGCCCTTGGCGCTGGTGATCAGGTCGGGCTTCATGCCGTAATGGTCCGAGCCGAACATGGTCCCCAGACGGCCAAATCCGGTCACGACCTCGTCCGCGATCAGCAGGATGTCATGCGCCTCCAGCACCGCCTGGATGGCCGGCCAATAGCCGGCCGGGGGCGGGACGATCCCGCCGGTGCCCAGCACGGGTTCGCCGATGAAGGCCGCGATGGTGTCGGCACCTTCGGCCTCGATCAGCGCCTCCAGCTTCTCGACGCAATAGCCCACGAAATCGCCCTCGGACATCGAGGCGTCGGGACGGCGGAAGTAATAGGGCGCCTCGGTATGGATGACTTGGCTCAGCGGCAGGTCGAACTTCTTGTGGAACAGCTCCAGCCCGGTCAGCGACCCGGTGACCAGGCCCGACCCATGATAGCCCCGCCAGCGGCTGATGATCTTTTTCTTCTTCGGGCGACCCAGGATGTTGTTGTAATACCAGACCAGCTTGACGTTCGTCTCGTTCGCATCCGACCCGCCAAGGCCGAAATAGACCCGCGCCATGCCTTCGGGCGCGCGGTCCATCACCATCTTGGACAGCGTGATCGACGCCTCCGACCCGTGGCCCGCATAGGCGTGGTAATAGGACAGCTCGCGCGCCTGCGCGGCGATGGCCTCGGCGATCTCCTGCCGGCCGTAACCCACGTTCACGCAGTAAAGCCCCGCAAAGCCGTCCAGCAGGCGGTTGCCGTCGCGGTCCTGGATGAAGACCCCCTCACCCCCGGTCACGATCCGCTGCGGCGCCTCGCCCCGCGCGAATTGCGCCAGATGGGTTGAGGGGTGCATGAAGTTCTCGCGGTCCCATTTCGCCAGTTCGTCATTCGTCAGCATCGCGTCTCTCCTCATGCCCAATCGCGGCAAACATACTTGATTTCGGTAAAGGCCTCGAGGCCCTGGCGCGCACCCTCGCGCCCCAGCCCGGACTGTTTCATCCCCCCGAAGGGGATCGGCGCGCCCGTGACCTTGGTGCGGTTCACGGCGACCATGCCATATTGCAACGCCCGGCTGACCCGATAGATCCGCCGCGGGTCCTGGCTGTGGACATAGGCGATCAGCCCGTATTCGCTGTCATTTGCGCGGGCGATGACCTCCTCCTCGGTGTCGAAGGGCGACAGGGCCGCCACCGGGCCAAAGGTCTCCTCGTGCATGATGGCGGCTTCGTCGGTGACATCGGCCAGGACGGTTGGCTTGAAGAACAGCGGGCCCAGGTCGGCCGCCACCTCGCCGCCGGTCAGGATGCGCGCGCCATGCGCCACGGCGTCCTGCACATGCGCCACCTGCTTGGCCACCTGCCGGTCGTGGATCAGCGGGCCCAGATCGGCGTCCTGCATCCCCGGCGCCAGCGTCAGCTTTTCGACCGCCGCCGTGAAGCGCGCGCAAAATTCGTCATAGACGTCGCGGTGGATGTAAAAGCGGTTGGCGCCCAGGCAATCCTGCCCGGATGTCGCGAACTTGGCCTTCACGGCCTCGGCCACGGCGCGGTCCAGGTCGGCACTGGGAAAGACGATAAAGGGCGCGTGCCCGCCCAGTTCCATCACCAGCCGCTTCACCGTGTCGGCGGACTGGCGGTAAAGCAGCCGCCCGACCTCGGTCGAGCCGGTGAAGGACAGCGCCCGCACCCGCGCATCCGCCGTCCATTCGCCCACGATCGTCGCCGCATCGCCGATGACCGTGTTCACCACGCCGTCCGGGAAGCCCGCGCGCCGCGCCAGCACCGCCAGCGCCAGCGCCGACAGGGGCGTCTCGGCCGAAGGGTGGATGACGACGGTGCAGCCCGCGCCCAGGGCGGCGGCGGCCTTGCGCGTGATCATCGCGCAGGGAAAGTTCCACGGCGTGATCAGCGCAGCCACGCCCACGGGTTCGCGCCACAATTCCATCTCGGCATCGGCCAAGTGGCTGGTGACGCCCTCGATGTTCGGGCGCAGCGCCTCTTCGGCATAGAACTGAACGAAGCTGGCGGCATAGTCGATCTCGCCGCGCGCCTCGCCGATGGGCTTGCCCTGTTCGGCGACCATGATGCGCGCCAGATCTTCCTTCGCCTCCAGGATCAGCGCGTGCCAGCGGTGCAGGATCGTGGCGCGGTGCTGCGGCAGCACGGCCGCCCATCCGGGAAAGGCGGCCTGCGCCGCATCGACCGCCGCGCGGGCGCCGGACGCATCGCTGATGGCGACCTGGGCGACCAGCCCGCCCGTGGCGGGGTCGCGCACGGCCAGCCGGCCCTCGGCGGGAAAGTCGCCGCGCCCGGGCAGCAACCCGCGATCGGTCAGGCGTTCGGTCAGGGTGGTCTGGTGGTCGTCGAACATGCGTGCCTCCTTTGTCGGGGACAACATGCGGCGGGGCGGGCGGAGGGTTTCTCCGAATGGGGCGGGGCAGGGCAGAGGAATCCTCTGTTCCCCGCCGTGCGGCCCGAGGATTTCTCTAATCCAGCAGCGCCGTCGCCGGGGGCAGGTCCTTGACCGGCTTCGTCACGATATAGCTGAAATAGCGCCTGACCCCGGCCCGGCTCTCCAGCAGGCCGTCCATCAGCGCCTGAAAGGCCGCCACGTCGGTCGCCACCACCTGGATCAGATAGTCATAGCCGCCGCCGATGGCCCAGCAGCCGGTGACCGCCTGCATCCGCGCGATCACCCGCTCGAAGACCTGAAAGCTTTCGGCGCGGTGGCTGTCCAGCTCGACCGTGACAAAGACCTGCACATGGGCGCCAAGCGCCGCCAGATCGACCTGCGCGCGATATCCGCGGATCAGGCCCGCCTGTTCCAGCCGCTTCATGCGGTCCCAGCAGGGCGTGGGCGACAGGTTCACCCGCGCGGCCAGTTCGGTCTTGGCGATTCGCCCCTCGCGCGACAGGATCGCCAGGATGGCGATGTCGCGGTCGTCGAGCCGCAGGGAGGATCGGGGCGGGACCATGCCTCGGTTGTTCCCGCGCCCCGGACGAATGTCAATCTGGACAAGCCGCGCGGCGGCGGCGATCTTGCGGGGATGTCCCATTGGCCGCTTCGGAAAGACGATATCACCCGCCCCGCCTATCGCAGCCTGGCGCAAGGCATCGCCGCCGCCATCGACGCGGGCAGCCTGCGACCGGGCCAGCGCCTGCCGCCGCATCGCGACCTGGCCTGGCAGCTGGGCGTCAGCGTGCAGACGGTCAGCCGCGCCTATGAGGAGCTGATCCGCGCCGACCTGATCTCGGGCGAGGTGGGGCGCGGCAGCTTCGTGAAATCGGGCCCGCGCGAAACGATCGAGGTGCCGTGGTTCCGCGCCCCCACCGACCGGCCGCCGATCGACCTGTCGATGATGACCCCCGTGCGCCTGCCGCAGATCGCCGGCGCCTGGAGCGCGACGCTGATCCGCCTGGCCGACCGTCTGCCCGATCCGGCGATGCTGTCCTTTCGTCCGCGCCAGACCATGTCCCTCTACGGGGGCATGGCCGCGGTCTGGCTGGCGCGCTGCGGCATGGTCGTGCCCGCGCAGCGCATCCTGATCACCAATGGCACGACGCCCGCCATGTTCGTGGCGCTGTTGACCGCGGCCCAGCCCGGCGACGTGATCGCGACCGAGGCCGTGACCTGCCACACGCTGAAACCTGCCGCCCAGCACCTGCACCTGCGCCTGAAGGGGATCGCCTGCGATGCCCAGGGGATGGATCCAGACGCGCTGGTTGCGGCGGCGCGGGCCTCGGGTGGGCGGATGAAGGCGGTCTTCCTGCTGCCCTCGGGCGGGGGGCCGCTGGCGCAGATCATGGACCGCGACCGGCGCGAGGCGCTGGCCCAGGCCGCCACGCGCGCCGGGCTGATGATCCTGGAAAGCGACCCGACCGGTCCCATGCCGCCGCGCCGCCCGCCGGCCGTGTCCAGCTTTGCCCCCGACCGCAGCTTTTATTTCACCGGCCTGTCGAAATGCCTGTCGCCGGGCCTGCGCATCGGTTTTCTGGCGATGCCCGAAAATTTGGCAGAGGCCGCGCTGAACCGGCACCTGTCGATGGCCTGGATGGCCACGCCGCTGATGGCCGAGATCGCCCAGGACTGGATTGCCGGCGACACGGCCGAGGCGCTGCTGGCCGCGCAGCGGGTGGAGCTGGCCGCCCGCAACCGCATGGCCGTCCGCATCCTGGGGCCGCGCGCGCAGGGGTTCCTGCACGGGCTGCACCGCTGGCTGCCGCTTCCCGACGGCTGTGACGAGGCCGAGGTGCTGGCCCGCGCGCTGTCGCACCAGGTGGCGCTGGCCCCCGGCGCGGGCTTTGCGATGGGGCCTGCCGGGCCGGCGCTGCGGGTGTCCCTGGGCGGCGCGGCCCTGCGCGATCTGGAACAGGCATTGCGCATCGTTTCGGCACTTCTGCCCCCCGACAGCCGCATCTGAATCGGGCCGATCCGGCCTTCGGTTTGACTCCTGCCGCCAAAATTGTCATGATTTAATATAGAAATTGACTTGGAATCCGCTTGGGCAGAACTCTCTGCCCAAGCCGGAACGGGCCCATCCGTCCGAATCCGGCAACCCAAGGGCCGCCGATGCCCCGGCGTCGCGACGGCCCGACCACAGGAGGTACCATGACCATCAAGACCCTGACCGCCGCCAGCCTGACCGCCCTTGTCCTTGGCTCGGGCGGCGCATTTGCCGACACTTGGCGCTATGCCTTCGAGGAGGCCCTGGACGAGGTCCAGGGTGTCTTCGCCCAGAAGTTCAAGGAAGAGGTCGAGGCCAATTCCGACCACGAGGTGCAGCTGTTCCCCTTCGGCACTCTGGGCGAATCCGACAACATCCTGGAACAGACCCAGTCGGGCATCCTGCAGTTCGTAAACCAGTCGCCGGGCTTCACCGGGTCGCTGATCCCCGAGGCGCAGGTGTTCTTCGTGCCCTATCTGCTGCCCGAGGACGACCAGCAGCTGTTCAAGTTCTTCCGCGAATCCGAGACGATCAACCGCATCTTCCCCGAACTTTACGCCGAACAGGGGCTGGAACTGCTGACCATGTATCCCGAGGGCGAGGTGATGCTGACCACCAAGCAGCCCGTCACGGGACCCGCCGACCTGGGCGACGTCAAGGTCCGCGTGATGACCAACCCGCTGCTGGTCGAAAGCTACCAGGCCTTTGGCGCCACCCCCACGCCGCTGCCCTGGGGCGAGGTCTATGGCGGGTTGCAGACCGGCATCATCGACGGCCAGGAAAACCCGGCCTTCTTCATCGAATCGACCCGCATGTACGAGGTGACCGACCACATCACCCGTCTTGGCCACAACAACTTCACCACCGCGCTGATGGCCAACAAGGACTTCTTCGACGGGCTGCCTGAGGAAGACCAGAAGGTGATCGAGGACGCGACCCAGGCCGCCTTCGACCACATCATCGAATACCAGCAGGGCCTGACCGAGACCTCGCTGGACAAGATCAAGTCGGCCAAGCCCGAGATGACCGTCACCACCCTGACCGAGGAACAGCGCGCCCCCTTCCGCGAGACCGCCGACCAGGTCGAGGCGACCTTCCTGGAGATCGGCGGCCCGCGCGCGCAGGAGGTCCTGGACCAGATGAAGGCCGACCTGGAAGCCGCGGCGAACTGATCGCCCCCTGGACCCCGAGCCGGCCCCCGACGGGCCGGCTCGGCCCCGACTGCGCAGGAGAGGCGGCATGACCACGAAGGCGACCCCGGATCGACCCGATCCCGACATCCTGGCGGCGGCCGAACTGCCGGTGACCCAGGACGACATCGACGACGCGCTTTACGAATCCGGCCTGCCGGGGCCGCTCGGCCTTTTGGACAAGGGCATCGCGCGGCTGGAGGCGATCCTGCTGGCCCTGGGCGTGCTGGCCATGGCGCTGAACACCGTGGCCAATGTCGTCGGGCGCTTCGGCTTTGGCCAGTCGCTGTACTTCTCCGAAGAGGTGAACCAGGCGCTGATCGTGCTGATCACATTCGCCGGCATGTCCTATGCCGCCCGCCACGGGCGCCACATCCGCATGTCGGCGCTGTTCGACGCGCTGCCCTTTCGCGCCCGCAAGATCGCGATGGTCCTGATCAGCGCACTGACCGGGGCGCTGCTGCTGATGCTGGCCTGGTACGCCTTTGGCTATGTCACGACCCAGGCGGGGCGGGGCCGTGTCCTGCCCGCGCTGCGCATCCCGCAATGGTGGATCCTGGTCTGGGTGCCGGTCGGTTTCTTCCTGACCGGGGTGCAATACATGCTGACCGCGCTGAAGAACCTGACCGATCCGCAGATCTGGCTGTCGACGGGCACCCGCGACGGCTATGACCTTCCCCAGGACGAGGAGCGTCCCGCACCATGACCGCCGCCATTCTTGGCACGATGATCGTGCTGCTGCTCCTGGGCTTTCCGATGATGGTGCCGCTGATCATGGGCGCCATGGTGGGCTTTGTCACCATCTTCGGCGGCTTCAGCCAGCTGGAGACCATGGTCCAGCAGGTCATCGCCGGCATCCAGCCCGCCAGCCTGATCGCCGTGCCGATGTTCATCTTCGCCGCCGACCTGATGACGCGCGGCCAGTCGGCCGAACGCCTGATCGACCTGGTCATGGCCTTCCTGGGTCACATGAAGGGCGGCTTGGCCATTTCCACCGCCGGCGCCTGCACCATGTTCGGCGCCGTGTCGGGGTCGACCCAGGCCACGGTCGTGGCCGTCGGCGGCCCGCTGCGCCCGCGCCTGCTGAAGGCCGGCTACAGCGACCAGTTCACGCTGGCGCTGATCATCAATGCCTCCGACATCGCCTTCCTGATCCCGCCCTCGATCGGGATGATCATCTATGGCGTCGTCTCGGGCACCTCGATCTCGGAACTGTTCATCGCGGGTATCGGGCCGGGGCTGCTGATCCTGCTGCTCTTTTCGATCTATGCCTATATCTATGCCGTCCGCCACAACGTCCCGACCGAACCCGCCGCCAGCTGGGCCGAACGCGGCCGCGCCATCCGACGCGCGCTCTGGCCCCTGGGGTTCCCGGCCATCATCATCGGCGGCATCTATGGCGGGGTCTTTTCCCCCACCGAGGCCGCGGCGGCCTGCGTCCTCTATGCGCTGCTGCTGGAGATGGTGGTCTTTCGCGAACTGAGCCTGAAACAGCTCTACGCCACCGCGAAATCGACCGGGCTGATCACGGCAGTGGTCTTCGTGCTGGTCGGCGCGGGCACCGCCTTCAGCTATATCATCAGCTTCGCGCAGATCCCGCAGGCGATCCTGGGCGGCATTGGCATCGACGGGATGGGCCCCTATGGCGTCCTTTTCACGATCTCGATCGCCTTCTTCATCGGCTGCATGTTCGTCGACCCGATCGTGGTCATCCTGATCCTGGTGCCGATCTTTGCACCCGTGGTGCAGGCCAACGGGCTGGACCCGGTGCTGGTCGGCACGCTGATCACGCTGCAGGTCGCCATCGGCAGCGCGACGCCGCCCTTCGGCTGCGACATCTTCACCGCCATCGCCGTCTTCAAGCGGCCCTATTGGGAGGTGATCCGGGGCACGCCGCCCTTCATCGCGATCCTGCTGGCGGTGTCGGTGCTGCTGATCTTCTTCCCGCAGATCGCGCTGTTCCTGCGCGACATGGCCATCTCCAGCTAGGACCACCCGATGAGACGCTGCGACCTGCACCGCTTTGGCCTGGTGGCGCTGGCCACCGACATGACGATCGAGGGCGATGCCGCGCGCCTGATGCCGCCGGGCACGCGGCTGCACGTGACCCGCATCGCCTTTGACAACCCCACGACCGAGGAAAACCTGCGCCGGACCGGCCCGCGCCTGCGTGCCGCCGTGGACCTGCTGGTGCCGGGGATCGAGCTGCGGGGCATCGGCTTTGGCTGCACCTCGGCCTCGGCCGTGCTGGGCGACGACATCGAGGCGCTGGCGGGGGGCCGGGCGCCGGTCTCCACCCCGGCGGGGGCGGCGCTGCGCGGCTTTCGCGCCCTGGGGATCGACCGGGTGGCGCTGATGACGCCCTATCTGGCGGCGACCACCGACCTGGTGGGCGATCATTTCGAGGCGCAGGGCCTGCGCGTCTTGCGCCGCAGCAGCATGGGCCATGCCGACGACCGTGACATGGCCCGCCTGTCCGATGCCGAGATCACCGAGATGGCCCTGGCCAGCGACCACCCCGCGGCGCAGGCGCTGTTCATGTCCTGCACCGCGCTGCCCGCGCTGCCGCTGATCGACGACCTGGAGGCGCGGCTGGGCAAGCCCGTCCTCAGCGCCAACCAGGCGTTGTTCTGGGCCATGCTGGACCAGGCGGCCATTCCCGCCGACGGGCCGGGCGCGCTGTTCCGGTGCCGCACATGGTGACGCTGGACGACATCCGCGCGGCCCGCGCCCGCATCGGCGACCGGGTCCGGCAGACGCCGATGGTCGCCTCGGCCATGCTGTCGGACAAGGCCGGCGGGCCGGTCTGGCTGAAATGCGAGCACCACCAGACGACCGGCGCCTTCAAGCTGCGCGGGGCGACGAACGCGGTGGCGCGGCTTGGCCCGGTGGCGGGGGTCACCACCGCCTCGACGGGCAACCACGGCCGCGCACTGGCCCATGCGGCGCGCACCTTGGGGGTGCCCGCGATCATCTGCGTGTCGCGCCTGGTGCCGCAGAACAAGCTGCACGCGATCACCGCCCTGGGCGCCGAGGCCCGCGTGATCGGCGCCAGCCAGGATGAGGCCTTTCTGGAGGCGCTGCGGCTGGAACGGGACGAGGGGTTCGCGCTGATCCCGCCCTTCGACCACCCGGATGTGATCGCGGGCCAGGGCACCCTGGGGCTGGAGATCCTGGAGCAGCTTCCCGATGCCGCGGCCATCGCCGTGCCCCTGTCGGGCGGCGGGCTGCTGGCCGGGGTGGGTGCCGCCGCCAAGGCGCTGCGCCCCGACATCCGCATCATCGGCATCAGCATGGAACGCGGCGCCGCGATGGCCGCCAGCTTGGCCGCCGGCCGCCCCACCGAGGTCGAGGAGCTGCCGACCCTGGCCGACAGCCTGGGCGGGGGCGTGGGCATGGCCAACCGCCTGACCTTTCCGATGGTCCGCGACCTGATGGACGAGCTGATCCTGCTGACCGAGGATGAGATCGCCGCCGGCCTGCGCCATCTGGCGGCCGAAGGGCAGGTGGTCGAGGGCGCGGCGGCCGTCGGTGCGGGCGCCGTGCTGGCGGGCAAGCTGCGCGGCCCGCACCCGCTGGTCCTGATCCTGTCGGGCGCCAATATCGACCCCGCCCGCCACGCCGCCCTCATGGAGGCCATCGCATGACGCCGCTGATCCTGACCGAGGACGACCTGCGCCGGCGCATCGCCTTGGACCTGCCGCTGATCGACGTGATCGAGGCGGGCTTTGCCCGGCTGGCCCAGGGCGGCGTGGTGATGCCGCCGGTCCTGTCCATGCACCTGCCCGAGGTGAACGGAGAGGTGGATGTCAAGACCGCATATGTGCCGGGACTTCAGGGCTTTGCGGTCAAGATCTCACCTGGTTTCTTCGACAATCCGGCACGCGGGCTGCCCTCGACCTCGGGGCTGATGGTGGTGCTGGACGCCGAGACCGGCCGGGTGCGGGCGGTGCTGCTGGACAACGGCTACCTGACCGACCTGCGCACCGCTGCGGCGGGCGGCGTGGCCGCGCGCCACCTGTCGCGCCCGGATGCCAGCCGCGCCGCGATCCTGGGGGCGGGCCTGCAGGCGCGGATGCAGCTGCAGGCGCTGCGGCTGGTCCGGCCGATCACCAGCGCCGTCATCTGGGCCCGCGATCCGGCCCGTGCAGAGGCATTGGCGGCCGATATGACGTCGGAGGACATGACGGTGTGCGCCACCGCCGACCCGGCCGAGGCGGTGGCGCAGGCCGACATCGTCGTGACCACCACGCCCAGCAGCCAGCCGATCCTGCGCGCGGGCTGGCTGCGTCCCGGCCAGCACGTGACCGCCATGGGCAGCGACCAGCCCGGCAAGAACGAACTGGACCCCGCCTGCCTGGCCCGCGCCGACCTTTATGTCGCCGACCGCGCCAGCCAGACCCGCCTGATGGGCGAGCTGCGCGCCGCCATCGCCGCCGGCACCCATGACGGCGCCGATGTCCCCGAACTGGGCCAGATCATCGCCCGAACCCATCCCGGTCGCAGCTCGCCCGACCAGATCACCCTCTGCGATCTGACCGGCACGGGCGTCCAGGACACTGCCATTGCCACCCACGCGCTTGCCGCGTTTTCGAAAGCCACGTGAATGCCCGAACTGCAAAGGACGCCTGAACGCTTCTCGACCGCGGAATACGAGGGGCGCCTGAAGAAGACCCGCGCCAGCATGGAAAAGCTGGGCCTGGACATGCTGATCGTCAGCGATCCGTCGAACATGGCCTGGCTGACCGGCTATGACGGCTGGTCATTCTATGTCCACCAATGCGTGATCGTGGGGCCGACCGGCGCGCCCATCTGGTTCGGGCGGGGGCAGGATGCCCAGGGCGCGCTGCGCACCGTCTGGATGAGCGACGACCACATCATCGGCTATCCCGACCATTACGTGCAGTCGGTGGACCGGCACCCGATGGAATACCTTTGTGCGCAGCTGGTCGACCGGGGCTGGCATCGCGGCACCCTCGGGGTCGAGATGGACAATTACTGGTACACGGCCAGGGCGCATGAACGGCTGGCCCACGGCTTGCCGGAGGCGAAAATCCAGGACGCCACGGGCTTGGTGAACTGGCAGCGCGCCGTCAAGACGCCCAAGGAACTGCAATACATGCGCAAGGCCGCCCGCATCGTCGAGCGCATGCACCGCCGCATCGCCGACAAGATCGAGGTGGGCATGCGCAAATGCGACCTGGTGGCCGAGATCTATGACAGCGGGCTGCGCTATGACGAATGGTCAGGGCATGGCGGCGACTATCCCGCCATCGTGCCGCTGCTGCCGTCCGGGCCGGACGCCGCCGCCCCGCACCTGACCTGGGACGACCAGCCGATGAAGGTCGACGAGGGCACCTTCTTCGAGATCGCCGGCTGCTATCAGCGATACCATGTGCCCTTGTCGCGCACGATCTTTCTGGGCACCCCGCCGCAGGAGATGCTGGAGGCCGAAAAGGCCGTGCTGGAGGGGATGGAGGCAGGCCTGGGCGCCGCCCGCGCGGGCAACACCTGCGAGGATATCGCCAATGCCTTCTTCACGGTCCTAGACCGTTACGGCATCGTCAAGGACAACCGCACCGGGTATCCGATCGGCCTGTCCTATCCCCCCGACTGGGGAGAACGCACCATGTCGCTGCGCCGGGGCGACCGGACCGAGCTGAAGCCGGGCATGACCTTCCACTTCATGACGGGCCTGTGGATGGAGGGCTGGGGCTATGAGACGACCGAGTCCCTGGTCATCACCGAGGCCGAGCCTGAGCTGTTCTGTTCCATCCCCCGCCGGATGCTGGTGAAGGCATGAACCCGATCAGCCCGACGATCCCGCTGGACGGTTCTGGCAAGCAGCACGGGTTCCTGCGCCTGCCGCATTCCAGGAACGACAGCGCCTGGGGCAGCGTGATGATCCCGATCACCGTGATCGCCAATGGCACGGGCCCCACGGCCCTGCTGACCGGCGGCAATCACGGCGACGAATACGAAGGCCCCATCGCGCTTCAGCAACTGGCCTGGGAGCTGGAGCCGGGCGACATCAGCGGGCGCGTGATCATCGCGCCCTATCTGAACTATCCGGCCTTCCGGGCCGGCACGCGGGTCAGCCCGATCGACCAGGTGAACATGAACCGATGCTTTCCCGGCCGCCCCGACGGCACGGTGACGCAAAAGATCGCGCATTATTTCGACAGCGTGCTGGTGCCGATGGCGGATGTGGTGCTGGATTATCATTCGGGAGGCAAGACGCTGGATTTCCTGCCCTATGCGGCGGCCCACCATCTGGACGATGCGGATCAGCAGGCGGCCTGCGTGGCCGCGATGCGGGCCTTTGGCGCGCCCTGGTCGATGATGATGCGGGAGATCGATGCGGTCGGCATGTTCGACACGGCAGTGGAAAGCCAGGGCAAGGTCTTTGTCACCACCGAGCTGGGGGGCGGAGGCACGGCCACGGCGGCATCAAGCCGGATCGCGATCCGGGGGGCGCGGAACGTGCTGCGCCATGCGGGCATCCTGTCGGGCGCGGTCGAGGCGGACCAGACCCGGATGCTGGACATGCCGGGCGACGACTGCTTTCACTTTGCCACGCGCGACGGGCTGCTGCACCCGCTGGTCGACCTGGGAGAGCCGGTGGCCGAGGGGCAGGTCCTGGCGCGGATCTGGCCCGCCGACCGCACCGGGTCGGACCCGGTCGAGGTCCGTGCCAGCCGCGCGGGCCTGCTGGCGGCGCGGCATTTCCCGGGGCTGGTGCAGACCGGCGACTGCCTGGCGGTGATCGCGGTCGAGGCGCCCTAGCGGCGCATCAGCCGCGCCACGACCGGCGCCAACAGGATCACGATCAGGATGCGCAGGATGTGGTGGCTGACGACATAGGCCAGGTCCGCCCCGGCGATGATGGCGATCACCACCATTTCCGCCTGGCCGCCCGGAAGGAAGGCCAGGAAGGCATCCAGCGCCGGGGCCAGGCCCAGCATGTAGATGACCTCGAAGAAGATCAGGCTGATGCCGGCCAGGATCAGCGAGTAGGCAAGACCCGCGGTCACGTCGATGCGCAGCTCTCGGGCGGTGATGCCGGCGTATTTGGCGCCGACCGCGATGCCGATGAAGAACTGCGCGGCCTGGATGATCTCGGCCGGGGGGCGGGTCTGGATCAGGCCTGCCAGCGACAGCGCCGCGGTCAGGATCATCGGCCCCAGGATCGAGGCGCCGAAAAGGCCCGCGCGTTCCGCGATCTTCCAGCCCAGGAACCCCGCCGCGACCATCAGCGCGATCTGGTCCCATCCGACCCCCGCGATGGGCGCGCCGGGCGGCTGTGACAGGTCCACCTGCCAATAAAGGGTCATGATCAGCGGCGCGACCGTCACGATGACCAGGATGCGCGTCGCATGGATCAGCGACAGCGCGCGGATGTCGCCGCCGGCCTCCTCGCCAAAGACCAGCATGTCCTGAAGCCCGCCGGGCATGGCCGCATACCAGGCGGTCGGGTGGTCAAAGCCGAAGACACGCCGGAACAGCGGATAGCCGATCAGCGCGATCACCCCGATGAATACCGGCACGATCGCCAGCGAGGCGCCGATGGCCGGCAGCCCGGCCAGCACCTGCGGCGTGATCGAGGCGCCCACGGCCACGCCCAGAAAGGTGCGCATGAAGATGCCCAGCTGCCCCGCGCCGGCCATTCGCGCCCCCGACAGGGCCACGATCAGGCAGGCCAGCATCGGCCCCAGCAGCCAGGGCAGGGGCAGGCCCAGCACCAGGAAGATCGCGGCACCGATCAGCGCCGCGCCGAAGGTGGTCAATCGTGCCTTGGTCAAAGCGTCATTTCTTCCAGCAGCGCCGCATATTGCGCCCCGTGCATGTCGCGGTCATGGGCTGATCCCTGCACCACCGGGCGCGGCAGGCTGAACTTGATCACCCTGAGGTCGGGGATGTCGAAACGCTTCAACTGGTCCGGCGCCACCTGGTAAAGCGCGGCGACCCGTTGGGTCGACAGCTGCGACACCAGCCGGTCGAAGACATCGCGCCGGTCGCAGAAGACGTCGATGGTCACCCAGAAAGGGCCGGCATTCTTGGACCGGACCTTCAGGACCAGATCGCCCAGGCAGGTCGGGATCATGCCGGCACCTCCGCGCGGATTTCGGTGACCTCGATCCGGAAGGCGGACATCGGGTCCTCCAGCGCCATGACGTGGTTCAGCGCGAATTCGTAAAGCGCGCCGCGATCGGTGGTGGCCGGCGAATAGGGGAAGGCGAAGGTCGGAAGTTCCTCGTCATCGGTCAGCGGGTAATGGAGGACAAAGGGGTTGATCAGCTTGCCGATCTCGGCCGCCTCGGCCTGGGTCTTTGCGGTGACGAGGCCCAGAACGCCCACCTCGACCGGGTCGCCGCCGCGGTTCTCCAGCGCGCCTAGGGCACCGTTGACGCCGATCAGCCGGAACTCCAGCCCGTAGTCGTCGGGCGACAGCTCCATTCGGGTCCGGATCTCGGCCTGCAGAAAGCCGGTCAGGCGGTCGACCCAGGCCTGGGCGTTTTGCGCGTAATGGGCGTCGCGCAGGATCGCCAGGATCGTGGTCTGGTAGCCTGCGATGCGCGCGCCCTCCAGCTTGACGGTATAAGGGCCGGGCACCCAGGCCGAGCCTTCGACCCGCACGCGGCGGTCGTCCAGCGCGCTGTAATGCGCGCCCGTCACGTCCAGGTATCCGCCGGGCTCGAACAGCCGGAACGGGTCCGAGTTTTCGTAAAGCATATGCGCCGAGACCGAATGCGGCGTGCAGCGCGCGCCCTCTGCCAGCGGCTCGACCGTGAAGCCGGTCCCGTCGAAATCGACCAGGATCACGCCCGAGGTCGGGTTCGTCGAACAGAGCGCGCCGCATTCCGCGATCTTGGCGCCGTGCCAGACGCCGCCCGCCGCATCCCCGCGCAACAGCGGCAGGGCGGCGATGGTCGCCGTGTCGGTGGTGCGGCCAGCGATGACGATGTCGGCGCCCGTGGCCAGGGCGGCTTGGATCTGTTCGGCCCCGGCCAGGGCCACGATGTTGGTCAGGTCGTCCAGCCGCAGGTCGGGCGCGGGGGAAAGGGGCGTCACCCGGCCCTGCGCCACCGCCTGCGCCACGCGGGAAACGGGCTGGCTGGAATAAAGCCGCGCGATGCGCAGGTCCTGGCCCAGTTCGCGGGCCAGTTCGACCGTGATGTCATGCATCCAGTCCACGGTGCTGTCGGTGCCGCAGGTGCCGGCCGTGCCGATGACCAGCGGGACGCCCGCCTGCGCGCGGGCCTGCATCAGCGTGCGCCATTCGGATTTCGTGGCGGCGCGGGAATATTTCGACTGGCCCGCGCCCAGGCTGAAGGGCCCACTGTCGGTGGACCCTCCGTCGATGCAGATAATGTCGGGCCGGGCGGCGACGCCGCGGTCCAGCGCCTTTCGGTCGAAGCCGAGGCCAAGAACGCCCGAAGGCACCAGAACGCGTGTCGGCATGTCAGTCCTCGTTCAATGTCGGATCGGTGGCGGGCAGCGCGGGCTTCTTCAGCAGGCGCCGCAAAAAGATCGGCGCCACGAAACCAAGGATCGCCGCGATCCACAACCCCACCGCGATGGGCGAGGAGAGCAGATACCACCAGTCGCCGTTCGACAGGACCATCGCGCGGCGCAGGTTGTCCTCCATCGCGTTGCCCAAAAGGATGCCCAGGATCACCGGGACCGTCGGCATGTCCAGCTTGCGCATGACATAGCCCAGGACGCCGAAACCGACCATCATCAGCATGTCGAAGCTGGAGCCGGTCAGTGAATAGATCCCCACGAAGGCGATCATGGTCACGCCCGGCAGCAGCACCCAGGCCGGCACCGACAGGATCTTGACGAAGACCTTGACCATCGGGACGTTCATCAACAGCAGCACGACGTTGGCGATCAGCAGCGACGCGATCAGCGACCAGACGACCTCGGGGCGCTCGGTGAACAGCAACGGGCCGGGGGTGATGTTTAGCGTCAGAAGCAGCGCCAGCAGCACGGCCGTGGTGCCCGAACCCGGCACGCCAAGCGTCAGCATCGGCACCAGCGCGCCACCGGCGGCGGCGTTGTTGCCGGCCTCGGGGGCGGCGACGCCCTTGGGGTTGCCCTTTCCGAAGCTGGTCTTGTCCTTGGCCACGGATTTCTCCGCCATATAGGCCAGGAAGGATCCCAGGGACGCGCCCGCGCCGGGCAGGACGCCCGCGACAAAGCCGATCCCGGTGCCGCGCAGCATCGCGCCGCTGGTCTGGCGCAGCATCCGCCAGGGGACCAGGATCTTGCCCAGCTTGACGCCGATGGCGCTGTCCTTGCCGTGGCTTTCGATGAAGTGGAACACCTCGGCCACCGCAAACAGGCCCACGATGGCCACCAGAAAGTCCACCCCGTCCATCAGGTGCAGCTCACCGAAGGTGAAACGCGGCATGCCGGTGGTCTTGTCCATGCCAATCATCGCGATCCCGAGGCCGATTGCCGCGGCCATCGCCGCCTTGGCCTGGTTCGACGAGCCGATGCCCCCAAGCGTGCAGAAGGCCAGGATATAAAGCGCGAAATATTCTGCCGGGCCGAACTGATAGGCGACGCGCGCCAGGTAGGGCGCAAAGATCATCAGGCCGACGGTCGCCAGCAATGCGCCCACGAAGGAGGCCACGCCCGACACGACCAGCGCCTCGGCCGCCTTGCCCTGCCGGGCCATGGGATAGCCGTCCAGCGTGGTCATCATCGCGGGCTCGTCACCCGGAATGTTCAAGAGGATCGAGCTGATGCGGCCGCCATACATGGCGCCGTAATAGACCGAGGTCAGCAGCACCAGCGCCGAGATCGCATCAAGGCCCATCGAGAAGGAAATCGGGATCAGCAGCGCCACGCCGTTCGACGGCCCAAGGCCCGGCAGCGCGCCGATGATCGTGCCCACGAAGCAGCCGATCACGGCCAGCATCAGCGTGAAGGGCGTTATGGCGATGGAGAAGCCCATAGCAAGGTTGGCAAGCGTGTCCATGAATTCAGAACCCCATGCCGGCGGGCAGGCCCTTCAGGCCCAGACCCAGGATGACGCGGAAAAGAACGAAGAGGCCGACCGACAGGCCCAGGCCCGACAGCGCCGCGCGCATCGGGTGGCCGCCGATCTGCCAGCTGAGGATGCCCGCGGCGATGGCCGTCGGGATCAGGAAGCCAAGCGGCGTGATGGCATAGGCATAGGCCACCAGCACCAGCAGCGCGAGGGCCAGCTGCGCCACCATCGGGCCCGCCGGCCAGTCCTGGTCGGGGTCCGGGCGCAGCACCATGACCAGCGCCGACAGGATGACCACGGTGGCGATCATGTAGGGGAAGATGCGCGGCCCGACGGGGTCGGACATGAAGCTGGTCTGGATGCCGCTGGCGCTGAGGATATACCCCAGCGCCACGACGATCATGACCGACCCGAAGATGCGGTCGCCACGGATCATTGCAGCAACCCGATCTCGCGCGAGACCTCCTGGATCTCGGCGATGTTGGCGTCCACGAAGGTCTGGAACTCATCGCCGAGGATCATGTAGGGCTCGAGGCCGTTTTCGGCCATCACCGCCTGCCACTGCTCGGATTCGCCGACCTGCTGCAGCGTCTGGACCCATTTCTGATAGTCCTCGTCGCTGATGTCCTTGGGGACATAGATGCCGCGCCAGTTCATCGCCACGATGTCGACGCCCTGTTCCTTGGCGGTCGGCACGTCGTCAAAGCCGGTCACGCGCTCTTCCGACAGGACGGCGATGGGGCGCACGTCGCCCGACTTGATGAAACCGGTGATCTCGGACAGATCGCCGGTCATCGCCTGCGCAAAGCCGCCCACCGTCTGGGTGATCGCATCCGCGCCGCCGTCGAGGCCGATATACTTGACCGAGCGCATGTCCTCGAACCCGGCCTTGTCCAGCATCATCAGGACCTTGAGGTGGTCGAACCCGCCCACGGCCGAGCCGCCGGCAAAGGCCACGCTGGAGGGATCGGCCTTCACCGCCTCGATCAGGTCGGTCAGGTTCTGGTAGGGGCTGTCCTTGGCCACCACGATCACGCCGGGATCGCCGCCGATCGAGCCAACCCACCGCACCTGGTCGGCGGTGGCGCCGGCAAAGGCGTTCTGCGCCAGGCGCGTGGTCGTGGCGGACGAGGCCGCGACAAAGACCTCGGGGTCGCTGCTGCGCTTGCTGACGACCTGGGTGAAGGCCACGCCGCCGCCCGCGCCGGCCAGGTTCGTCACCTGCACCATGTTCGGCACGATCCCCAGTTCGGTCATCAGCCGCCCGATCTGGCGGCAGGTAAAGTCCCAGCCGCCGCCGGGGTTGGCCGGTGCGATGCATTCGGCGGCCGTGGCCGGAACGGCGACACTCATCATCAGCGCAGCTGCGGCTGCACGGGTCCAGTTCTTCATGCTGTCCTCCCAGACTGCCCGCGCGAAAAGGGGGGCGGGCTTGCGGGGTGCAGAGTTTGATGAAAAGCTGACACCAACCTGTCACCCATTGCCGAAAAGTTAAGCGGATGCGTTTTCTTCTGGTCGAGGACAGCGACGAGCTGGCCCGCGCCGTCGCCTCGCGGCTGGCGATGGAGGGGCATGGCGTGGATCATGCCGCGACCTTGGAAGATGCTCGACATTTCCTGGAAAGCGCGCCTTATGATCTGATCCTGCTGGACATTTCACTGCCTGACGGGGACGGCCGCGACTTTCTGGCGCGCGAGCGGGCGGCGCGGCGGGATACGCCGGTGATCATGATGACCGCCAGCGCCTCGGTCAGCGACCGGGTCAGCACGCTGGACCAGGGCGCCGACGATTACATCACCAAACCCTTTGATTTTGCCGAGCTGCAGGCCCGTTGCCGGGCGGTCCTGCGGCGCCGGGACGGGGCGGCGGACAGCCGGCGCCATTTCGCGGGCTTTACCTTCGATGCGCTGGCGGCCACCGTCAGCATCGGCGACGAGACGCGGGAACTGCGCGCCCGCGAACTGCGCCTGCTGGAGATCCTGCTGTCGCGGCCGGGCCAGGCCTATTCCAAGGCGCATCTGATCGACCGGCTGTTTTCCTTTGACGAGGAGGTCAGCGACAACGCGATCGAGGTCTATGTCGGGCGCCTGCGCCGCAAGCTGGAGGGGTCGGGCGCCCGGCTGGAGACGCTGCGCGGGGTGGGCTATCGCCTGATTCCGGAATGAGGCGCTGGCTGCGCCTGGTCGATCCGGCCCGCATCACCTCGCTGCGCCGCCGGTTGGTCTGGCAGTTCCTGGTCCTGTCGGCGGCGCTGGTCCTGGGCCTGTTCCTGACGGTGGGCTGGGTGGCCGACCGGGCGTCGCGTGCCTCGCAGGACGCGGTCCTGGGGGCGGCGGTGACGGCGATCACCGAGGGCATCCGCAGCGTCGATGACGGGCTGGAGCTGGACCTGCCCTATGCGACCTTTTCCATGCTGGGGGCGATGGGGGACGAACGCATCTTCTATGCGCTGGCCGTGGCGGACCGCGTGGTGACGGGCTACGAGGACCTGCCCGCACCGCCCGAGGCCGCGCAGGACATGGTGCCGGTCTTCTGGAACGCCGATTACCGGGGCGCGCGGCTGCGCCTGTCGGCCGTGGCGCGCCCGATGCTGATCGAGAACCGCCTGCAGCCCGTCACCGTGACCCTGGGCCAGACCCGCCTGGGGCAGGCGGCCATCGCGCGCGACACTGCCCGCAGCGCGGCCTGGGCGGCGCTGGCCTTTCTGGTCCTGGCGCTGCCCGTGGCGCTGCTGGCGGCGCAGGCGGTCCTGTCGCCGATCCGCAGCCTGGCCGAAGTCATGGGCCGGCGTGGCCCGCGCGACCTGCGCCCCGTGCGCCATCCGACGCCCCGCGAACTGGCGCCGCTGCTGCGGGCGCTGAACGGGCTGATCGCCCGCCTGCGCGGCGCGCTGGACCTGGCCGAGACCTTCATCTTTGAGGCCGCCCACCGGATCCGGACGCCGCTGTCCTTGGTGCGGACCGAGGCCGAGCTGGCGCTGTCGGAAACCACCGACGAGGCCACGCGCATCCGCCTGCGCCGCATGGTGCGCGCCATCGGGGAAAGCAGCCGATCGGCCAACCAGATCCTGGACCACGCGATGGTCATGTATCGCAGCGACCAGTTCGCCGCCGCGCCCCTGGACCTGGCGGCGCTGACCCGCGCCGTGGTGCGGGCCGTGGCGCCCCTAGCCGAGATGCGCGACATCGCCCTGTCGCAGGCCGGGCTGGACAGCCCATGCCCCATCGAAGGGGACGAGCGCATGCTGGAGATCGCGCTGCGCAACATCCTGGACAATGCGGTGAAATACGCCGCACCGGAGGGACGGATCGCGGTGTCGCTGGGGCGCGAAGGGCCGATGGCCGTCCTGCGCGTGCAGGATGACGGCCGGGGCCTGTCGGACGACCCCGCGCAGCTGATGGCGCGCTTTCGGCGCGGCGGCAATGTGGGCGATATCGGCGGCTCGGGGCTGGGCCTGACCATCGTGACCGAGGTGGCCGCCACCCATCGCGGCCGCTTTCGGCTGGAGCCCGGAGAGAGGGAGGGAACATGCGCCTTGCTGCACTTGCCGCTGGCCTGATCGCGCTGGCGCTGGCATCCCCGGCCCGCGCCTTCGAGATCGAGCAGGAACGTCGCTTTGGGCCGGAGGAGGGGACGCCCATCCAGGTCCTCTCCACCACCGACACCGCCGCCTTTGCGCCGGTGCTGGAGGATTTCGTGGCCCGCCACCCGGGGCGCGGCATCCGCTATGTCCAAGCGGCCTCGACCGAGATCTTTGCGGCCATCCACGACCAGGACGCGCGCTTTGACCTGGTGATCAGCTCGGCCATGGATCTGCAAATGAAGCTGGCCAATGACGGTTTCGCGGCCGGGGTCGAGATGGAGGCGCCGGGCCTGCCCGGCTGGGCGCGCTGGCGCCAGCAGCTGTGGGGCATGGCGCTGGAGCCGGTGGTGACGTTGGCCTCGCGCCAAGCCTTGGGCGATCTGCCGCTGCCGCGCACGCGGCGCGACCTGATCGCGCTGCTGCGGGAAAATCCGGACCGCTTCCGGGGGCGCATCGCGGCCTATGACCCGCAGGTGTCGGGGGTGGGCTATTTCCTGATCGCACAGGATGACCAGGTCTCGGACGGGTTCTGGCGGCTGGCCGAGGTGATGGGGCGGCTGAACGCGCGGCTGTTCTGCTGTTCGGGCGAGATGATCGAGGAGCTGCGGGCGGGGCGGGTCTCTGTCGCCTATAATGTCGTGGCCAGCTATGCGGCGCGGTTCCGTCCCGACGACCCGGACCTGGTCCAGCTGGGCTTCGAGGATTACATCTTTGCCATTGTCCGGTCGGCCTTTGTTCCGGTGACTGCGCCCGACCCCGACGGGGCGCGGCTGCTGCTGTCCTATCTGCTGTCGGACCCGGCGCAGCGGCTGATCGCGGCCAGTGCCGGGGTGGCGCTGGTGCCGGGGACGGGGCCTGCGCCCTCTCCGCAGCTGCGGCCGATCCGGCTGGATGCGGGGCTGCTGGTCTATGACGACCGGCTGCGCCGGGCCGGGCTGCTGGCGGAATGGCGGGCGGCGCTGGTCCAGCCGCAGGCTGGCCCCTGAGGAGCCGCGATCCGGTCGATCAGCCGCGCCAGGCCCTGCGGGTCGGACAGAAAGGGCGAATGGCCCCAATCCGTCGCATGCGCCTGATCCACCGGGGCGCGGTCCAGCATCGCCCGCTGCAATGCGGGCGCGATGGCCCGGTCGTGTTCGCAAAGGAGATAGTGCCGCGTCACGTCGGCCCGCGCGGGGCCCGGCAGCGGGTCGCGCATCGGGCCCAGGGGCTGGGGGCGCAGCCGGGGCAGGGCGCGGGCCACGATCTTTTCGGGGACATCCTGATAGAGCATGTCGCAGGCGGCGTCGGCGGACATCACCAGCCGCCCTTCGTCATCGCGGGGCCAGGCGCGGGCGGGGCCGGGGTGCAGGCGGTCCAGCCGTGCCAGGCTGTCGCCCGGCAGCGGCAGATAGCTGCAGAGGTGGATCAGCAGCCGGGGCGGACGCTGCTGTGCCAGCGCCTCGGCCAGGATGCCGCTCATGGAATGGCCCAGGATGATCGCGGCGGCGGGCAGGGCGGTGACGCAGTCGGCCAGCGTCGTGCCGGGGTCGTCGGGCAGGTCTGGGCAGGCGACGCGGTGGCCCGCCGATCGCAGCGCCTCTGCCGTCGCCTGCCAGCACCAGCCGCCGTGCCAGGCGCCGTGGATCAGGAGGATGTCGCTCATGCCCCGCAGCCTGACGCGGACCCACGGCTGCCGCAAGCGGCTTGACCGCGCCCGGCGCGATGGGCTTGATGCCCCGTCACAAGGGGGCGCGCGATGATCGACAAGCTGGAAATGTTCCTGGCCGTGGCCAAGGAGGGTCATTTCGGCCGCGCCGCGCAAAGCTTGGGCGTCACCCAGCCCACCCTGTCCGCCGGCATCAAGCAGCTGGAGGAGCAGCTGGGCGTCCTGCTGATCTTTCGCGGCTCGCGCTATGGCGGGTTGACGCCCGAGGGGCAGGCGGCGCTGGTCTGGGCGCGGCGCATCGTCGGCGACACCCGCCAGCTGCGCGACGAGATGCGTGCCGTGCGCCACGGCCTGTCGGGGCGGCTGCGCATTGCGGTCGTGCCCACGGCGCTGACCTGGGCCGCGCGGCTGGCGGCGCGATACGGCGCCAAGCATCCCAATGTCGGCTTTACCATCCTGTCGCGCAGCTCGGTCGAGATCCTGCAGATGATCGAGGACCTGGAGGTGGATGCCGGGATCTCGTACCTGGACAACGAACCCTTGGGCAAGGTCAGCTCGGTCCCCCTTTATGATGAGCGCTATACGCTGGTGACGCCCGAGGGGCATCCGCTTGCCGCCGGCCGGGCCGTGGCCTGGTCCGCGCTGGAGGGGCAGCGGCTGTGCCTGCTGAGCCCCGACATGCAGAACCGCCGCATCATCAACCGCCGGCTGGCCGAGGCGGGGGTGAACCCGACGGCGACGGTGGAATCGAATTCGACGGTGGTGCTGGTGTCGCAGGTGCTGGCGGGAGGCTGGTTGACGATCCTGCCCCAGGACATCGCCTGGTTCCTGGCGCAGGGCAAGCCGCTGTCGCTGGTCCCGCTGGAGGGGGGCGGGCCCGGTCATGCGGTGGGCCTGATCGCCCCCTGGCGCGAGCCGCATACCCCGGTTCTGGAGGCGCTTCTGACCGAGGCGCGGCGCATGGTTCGATAGAAGATTTCTATCGTTTAACGGAATTGCGATATTGATTTTCGGTGCAATGCACTGTCTTGTGGGTGGCCAGAACTGAAAGGCCAGCCATGCTTGAACACGCGCCAGCCCCCGCGCCCGAGGAAATTCGCGAGGTCGTAGCCCCGCTTGCGGAGCTTGAGGGTCCCCTGCTGCCCATGCTGCACGCGATCCAGGAGGTCTGGGGCCATGTGCCGCAGGCTGCGGTTCCGGTGCTGGCCGACCTGCTGAACCTGGGCCGGGCCGAGGTTCATGGCGTCATCAGCTTTTACCACGATTTCCGCGACCACCCCGCCGGGCGTCGCGTGCTGAAGATCTGCCGGGCCGAGGCCTGCCAGGCCGTCGGCGGCGCGGCCGTCGCGCAATCGGTCCTGGACCGGCTGGGCCTGGACTGGCACGGCACCACGCCCGACGGTGCGGTGACGGTCGAGCCGGTCTATTGCCTGGGCCTGTGTGCCTGCGGGCCGGCCGCGATGCTGGACGGCCGCGTGATTGGTCGCATCGACGCCGATCGGATCGAGGCGGAACTGAAAACCGGCCCCGTGGAGGCGCGCGCATGAAGATCTGGGTCCCCCTCGACAGCGCCGCCAAGGCGCTTGGTGCCGATCAGGTGGCCGATGCCATCGCCCGCGAGGCCGCGGCGCGCGGGCTTGACGTGCAAATCATCCGCAACGGCACGCGCGGTATGGTCTGGCTGGAGCCGCTGGTGGAAATCGACGCGGGCCAAGGCCGCGTGGCCTTCGGTCCGGTGACGCCCGCCGATGTGCCGGCGCTGCTGGATGGGTCGCTGCCCTGCCACGGGCCGGTCGAAAACATCCCCTTTTTCGGTCGCCAGACGCGCCTGACCTTTGCGCGCTGCGGGCTGATCGACCCGCTGGACCTGGACGATTACGCCGCGCATGGCGGCCTGGTGGGCCTGCGCCGCGCTATCGGCATGAGCCAGGCCGAGATCGTGCAGGAGGTCGCCGACAGCGGGTTGCGCGGTCGCGGCGGCGCGGGCTTTCCGACCGGCATCAAGTGGCGGACCGTCAGCGATGCGGTGGCGGACCAGAAATACATCGTCTGCAATGCGGACGAGGGCGACAGCGGCACATTCGCCGACCGGATGATCATGGAGGGTGATCCCTTCACCCTGATCGAGGGGATGGCGATCGCGGGCCTGGGTGTCGGCGCGACGCGCGGCTATGTCTACATGCGCAGCGAATACCCCGATGCGATCCGCGTGATGGAGGCGGCGGTGGTGATCGCCCGCCGGCGTGGCGTGCTGGGCGCGGATGTGCTCGGCAGCGGCCGGGCCTTCGACATGCAGATCCGGATCGGCGCGGGCGCCTATGTCTGCGGCGAGGAGACCAGCCTGCTGAACAGCCTGGAGGGCAAGCGCGGCACGGTTCGTGCCAAGCCGCCGCTGCCGGCGCTGGAGGGCTTCCTGGGCAAGCCCACGGTCGTCAACAACGTGATCAGCTTGGCGACCGTCCCGGTGATTTTTGAAAAGGGCGCGCAGCATTACGCCGATTTCGGCCTGGGCCGGTCGCGGGGCACTGTGACCCTGCAGATCGCTGGCAACGTGCGCCAGGGCGGTTTGTTCGAAACCGCATTCGGCATGTCCCTGGGGGAGGTCGTGAACGACATCGGCGGCGGCACGCTGTCCGGGCGTCCCGTCAAGGCGGTGCAGGTCGGCGGGCCGCTGGGGGCCTATATGCCGGTTTCGAAGTTCGACACGCCGATGGGATACGAGGAATTCGACCAGAAGGGCGGGCTGATCGGCCATGCCGGCCTTGTCGTTTTCGACGACAGCGCTGACATGCTGCAGATGGCCCGTTTCGCGATGGAATTCTGCGCGGTCGAAAGCTGCGGCAAATGCACGCCCTGCCGGATCGGCGCGGTGCGGGGCGTCGAGACGATCGACCGGATCGCCGCGGGCGATCCCGGTGCGGCGGCCCTGCTGACCGACCTTTGCGAGACGATGAAGGACGGATCGCTGTGTGCGCTTGGGGGCTTCACGCCCTATCCCGTCATGTCTGCCCTGACCCAGTTCCCCGACGATTTCGCCACCCATAAGGAGGCAGCGGAATGAAAGACTTCATCATCCCCCAATTTCCCCCGGGTGACGAGCGCGACATGGGCACCCCCGCCCGCAACGGCGCGCCGGTCAGCCTGACCATCGACGGGTTCGAGGTCGTGGTGCCCGAGGGCACCTCGGTCATGCGCGCGGCCTTCGAGGCGGGGATCGAGGTCCCCAAGCTGTGCGCCAGCGACAACATGGAGGCCTTCGGCTCCTGCCGGTTGTGCGTGGTCGAGATCGAGGGCCGGCGCGGCACGCCCGCCAGCTGCACCACGCCGGTGACCGAGGGCATGATCGTCCACACCCAGTCTGCCAAGGTGCGCAAGATCCGCAAGGGCGTGATGGAACTGTATGTCAGCGACCACCCGCTGGACTGCCTGACCTGCGCGGCCAACGGCGATTGCGAATTGCAGGACGCGGCGGGCAAGGTCGGCCTGCGCGATGTCCGCTATACGCCCGGCGACAACCATTTCGATCCCAAGGGCATCGGCGCCCGCAGCCAGTCCGAGGCGCGGCTGCGCGAGGGGCCGGGCAATCCGCAGTTCATCCCCAAGGACGACAGCAACCCCTATTTCACCTATGATCCCAGCAAGTGCATCGTCTGTTCGCGCTGCGTGCGCGCCTGCGAGGAAGTGCAGGGGACATTCGCGCTGACCATCGAGGGGCGCGGTTTCGACAGCCGCGTCAGCGCTGGCGCGGCGGCGGACAATTTCCTGACCAGCGACTGCGTCAGCTGCGGCGCCTGCGTGCAGGCCTGCCCGACGGCGACCTTGCAGGAAAAGTCGGTGGCCGAACTGGGCACGCCCACGCGCTCGGTCATCACCACCTGCGCCTATTGCGGCGTCGGCTGCAGCTTCAAGGCCGAGATGAACGGCGACACGCTGGTGCGCATGGTGCCCTGGAAGAACGGCAAGGCGAACCGCGGCCACAGCTGCGTCAAGGGCCGCTTTGCCTATGGCTATGCCGCGCACAAGGACCGCATCCTGTCGCCGATGATCCGCGACACGATCGACGAGCCCTGGCGCGAGGTCAGCTGGGACGAGGCGCTGAGCTTTGCCGCGACCCGGATGAAGGGCATCCAGCAGAAACACGGCCGCCGTTCAGTGGGCGTCATCACCTCCAGCCGCTGCACCAACGAGGAAACCTATCTGGTGCAGAAGCTGACCCGCGCGGTGTTCGGCAACAACAACACCGACACCTGCGCCCGCGTCTGCCATTCGCCTACCGGGTATGGCCTGGGTAAGACCTTTGGCACCTCGGCCGGCACCCAGGATTTCGACAGCGTCGAGCATACCGACGTCGTGCTGATCATCGGCGCGAACCCCACGGACGGCCACCCGGTCTTTGCCAGCCGCCTGAAAAAGCGTCTGCGGGCCGGGGCCAAGCTGATCGTGGTTGATCCGCGCCGCACCGACATCGTGCGCAGCGCCCATGTCGAGGCGCAGTATCACCTGCCGCTGCGGCCGGGCACCAACGTGGCGGTCGTCAGCGCGATGGCGCATGTGATCGTCACCGAAGGGCTGATGGACGAGGCCTATATCCGCGACCGCTGTGACTGGGACGAATTCCAGCACTATGCCGAGTTCATCAGCGATCCCCGCCACGCCCCCGAGGCGACCGAGGCGCTGACCGGCGTTCCGGCCTCTGACCTGCGCGCGGCGGCACGCCTGTTCGCGACCGGCGGCAATGGCGCGATCTATTACGGCCTGGGCGTGACCGAGCATTCGCAGGGATCGACCACCGTGATGTCGATTGCGAACCTGGCGATGCTGACCGGCAATATCGGCCGTCCCGGCGTGGGCGTGAACCCGCTGCGCGGCCAGAACAACGTGCAGGGTGCCTGCGACATGGGGTCCTTCCCGCACGAGCTGCCGGGATACCGCCATGTCAAGCTGCCGGACGTGCGCGCGATCTTTGAAAAGGCCTGGGGGGTCGAGATCGACTCGGAGCCCGGCCTGCGCATCCCGAACATGCTGGATGCGGCGGTCGAGGGCACCTTCCGCGGGCTTTACTGCCAGGGTGAGGACATCCTGCAGTCGGATCCTGACACGCATCACGTGGCGGCGGGCCTGAAGGCGATGGAATGCGTGATCGTTCATGACCTGTTCCTGAACGAGACTGCGAACTATGCCCATGTCTTCCTGCCGGGCAGCAGCTTCCTGGAAAAGGACGGCACCTTCACCAATGCCGAGCGTCGCATCAACCGCGTGCGCAAGGTCATGCAGCCCCGCAACGGCTATGAGGACTGGGAGGTCACGCAGATGCTGGCCAATGCGATGGGTGCCGGCTGGCATTACACCCATCCCGCCCAGATCATGGACGAGATCGCCTCGACCACGCCCAGCTTTGCTGGCGTGACCTATGAACTGCTGGAGGAGAAGGGCAGCGTCCAGTGGCCCTGCAACGAGGCCGCGCCCGAGGGGACGCCGCTGATGCATGTCGATGGCTTCATGTCGGGCAAGGGTCATTTCATGATCACCGAATATGTGGCCACCGATGAGCGGACCGGCCCGCGCTTTCCGCTGCTGCTGACGACCGGGCGCATCCTGTCGCAGTACAACGTGGGCGCGCAGACCCGGCGGACCGAAAACACCGTCTGGCATGACCAGGACGTGCTGGAGATCCATCCGCACGACGCCGAGGTCCGCGGCATAAATGACGGGGACTGGGTGCGGCTGGCCAGCCGTGCGGGGGAAACCACGCTGATGGTGCAGCTGACCGACCGGGTGGCGCCGGGGGTGGTCTATACGACCTTCCACCACCCCGCGACGCAGGCCAATGTGGTGACCACCGATTTTTCGGACTGGGCGACGAACTGTCCGGAATACAAGGTCACCGCGGTGCAGGTCAGCCCGTCGAACGGTCCCTCGGACTGGCAGGAGCGCTATAACGAGCAGGCGGAGCGGTCGCGGCGGATCCTGTCGGCCGCGGAGTAAGCGATGCCTCTACCGCCTCCCGTCCGTTCCGTGGACGCCACGCATCACCGCCCGGGCAGCCGCCTGGCGGTGACGCGCGCGCTGCCCGAGGAGACGCCGGTGGCGATGGTCTATGGCGGCACGACGCAGGCGGTGATGATGGCGACGCCCGCCGATCTGGAGGATTTCGCCGTCGGGTTTTCCCTGACCGAGGGGATCGTCACGGCGGCGGACCAGATCGACCGGCTGGAGGTGATGGACCACGCCCGGGGCGTCGAGGCGCAGATGTGGCTGGCCGGGGACCGGGCCGAGGCGCTGGCCGCCCGGCGGCGCTTCATGGCCGGGCCGGTGGGCTGCGGCCTTTGCGGCATCGACAGCCTGGACGAGGCGACGCGCGCGCTGCCCGACCTGTCGGGTGTGGGGCCGGTGCTGGATGCGGGCCAGGTGGCGGCCGCCACCGACGACCTGCGCGGCTGGCAGCCGCTGCATGACCAGACCCGCGCCGTCCATGCCGCGGGCTTTCTGCTGCCGGGGCAGGGGATCGTCCTGGCGCGCGAGGATGTGGGCCGTCACAACGCCCTGGACAAGCTGATCGGCGCGATGGCCCGGCAGGGCATCGAGGCGCGGCAGGGCGTCTTTGTCCTGACCAGCCGCGTATCGGTCGAGATGGTGCAGAAATGCGCGATCGCCGGGGCCGGCCTGCTGATCGCGGTCTCCGCCCCCACGGCCCATGCGCTGCGCCTGGCGCAGGACGCGGGCATCACCCTGGCCGCATTCGCGCGCGGCGAGGGCTTTGACCTTTTCTCTCACCCCCAACGGCTTGATGCCGAGGTATCCGATGTCGCCTGAAAAGATGGTCCTGATGGCCAACCAGATCGCCGCCTTCTTTGACAGCCAGCCCGGCGACCCGGCCCGCCAGATCGCCGATCACCTGCGCGATTTCTGGGAGCCGCGGATGCGCGAGAAGCTGCTGTCCTATCTGCAGTCGGGCGGCACGGGACTGAAACCCTCGGTCGAGGAGGCCGCGCGCCTGCTGTAGGGGGGCGATGCAACCCGCGGCAGGGTTCGGGGGTTTGGTGCCCGGAACATGAGCCAGACAGCCGGGGACAGGCACTTTACCATGCAGGACCAGACCGACGGATTCGACCTTGGCCGCGCCAAGGTCTGCGTCATCATGAATCGTGGCTCGGGCCGCAAGAAGCACCGGGCGCTGGTTCGCCTGCTGGAGGAACGGCTGGCGCCCGCCTGCGGGTCCTATCAGCTGCGGCAGAGCCGCAAGGGCAGCGACCTTCCGCGCCTGGCCCGGCAGGTCGCGGGCGAGGGTTTCGATCTGGTCATCGCGGCGGGCGGGGACGGCACGCAATCGGCGGTGGCGGGCGCGCTGGCCGGCACGCAGACGGTCATGGGCGTGCTGCCAGGCGGCACCTTCAACTATTTCGCACGCGACCTGGGCGTCGGCGAGACGATCGAGGATGCGCTGGACACGATCCTGGACGCCAAGGTCGCGCCGGTCGATCTGGGCGATGCGAACGGTCTGATCTTTCTCAACAACATCAGCCTGGGCGCTTATCCGCATATCCTGAAGACGCGCGAGGGGATCTATCGCCGCTGGGGGCGGTCGCGGGTGGCCGCCTATTGGTCCGTGCTGGTGGCGCTGCGCCGGCTGCGGCGGCCCATGCAGCTGGTGGCGCGGGCGGAGGGCGAGACGCGCCGTTATACCAGTGCGCTGGTTTTCGTGGCCCGCAGCGCCTATCAGCTGGAAAGCTTTGGCCTGGAGGGGGCGCAGGAGATCCGCGACGGGCAATTTGCCGTGCTGATTGCCAAGGCGCGCCAGCCGCTGCCGCTGATCCGGTCGGCCATCCGGCTGGCCTTTGGGCACAGTGCCAAGGATGACGATTTCGACCTGATCCTGACCGACGATCTGCAGATCGACACGCCCAAGCGTCGGCAGCTGGTCGCCCATGACGGGGAAAAGACCGTGCTGACCAGCCCGTTCCATCTGCAGGTGCGCCGTGGGGCCTTGCGGGTGCTGCTGCCGGCCGACGGGATCAGCAAGACTGCCGGCGTCGAGGACTGAGGCTTGACGCGGATCCTGCACCTGACCGACCTGCATTTCGGGTTTCACCGCGAAACGCTGGTCCAGCCGCTGCTCGACCGGATCGCGGACCTGCATCCGGACCTGATCGTGGTGACGGGAGACCTGACCCATCGCGCGCTGGAGGTGCAGATGGCCCAGGCCCGCGACTTTCTGGACCGGATCGAGGTGCCGCTGATGCTGATGCCCGGCAACCACGACGTGCCGCTGTGGAACCCCCTGGCGCGGATGTTCTGGCCCTTTGCCGGGTTCCGGCGGTATTTCGGGCCGTCCCTGACGCCCATCGGGCGCAGCGGCGACGTCCGGGTCCTGTCGATCAACAGCGCCGATCCCTATGTCTGGCAGCGCGGCAAGATCCGCAGCGGCGAGATCGGCCGCATCATCGGCGGGATCGATCCGCTGGGCACCAACATCGTGGCGCTGCACCACCCCCTGCAGCAGCTGCCGCGCGTGGACAAGGCCCTGGCGCGGCGGGCCTCGGAGGCGCTGTATCGGCTGGAGGCCGCCGGGGTGCAGGTCGTGCTGTCGGGGCATCTGCATCGCTGGGCACTGGACGACCTGCTGGAGACGGGGCGCCATCCGCGCGTCCTGCAGATCCAGACCGGGACCGGGCTGTGTGCCCGGGTCACCGACCGCTGGAACGAGTTCGTGCTGCTGGAGATCGACGGGCCCCGGCTGGAGGTGCAGCGGCACCGGGCGCCGATGGAGGCCGAACGTTTCGAAGACCCGGAAATCGCGGTCTTCAGCCGGGCCACGGGGGTCTGGGCGCGCGTTTAGACGTTGAGTTTCGGTGCCATCGGCGTTAAAGGGAGGCCAGTCAATCGGGCGACATGGCCAGAACAGGCCGCTTTTCGACGGGTCGGGCGCTTTGCCTCGACCCTTTGTCGTTGCCCCGGGGGACATCATAAAGACCGGCGGAGCCAACCGTCAGGCCGGAAAACAGACACAAAGGAAACTGAACACGCATGTGCGCTAAAGCGACCATGGAGGAATTCGAAGCCCTCCTGAACGAAAGCTTCGAGATCGATACCCCGGACGAAGGTTCGGTTGTCAAGGGCCGCGTCATCGCCATCGAGGCGGGCCAGGCCATCATCGACGTCGGCTACAAGATGGAAGGCCGCGTCGATCTGAAAGAATTCGCAAATCCCGGCGAAGAAGCCAGCATCAAGGTCGGCGACGAAGTCGAGGTCTATCTGGACCGCGTCGAGAACGCCCGTGGCGAGGCCAGCATCAGCCGCGAGAAGGCCCGCCGCGAGGAAGCCTGGGATCGCCTGGAGCGTGCCTATGCCGATGAAGAGCGCGTCGAAGGCGCCATCTTCGGTCGCGTCAAGGGCGGCTTCACGGTCGATCTGGGCGGCGCCGTCGCCTTCCTGCCGGGCAGCCAAGTCGATGTGCGCCCCGTGCGCGATGCCGGTCCGCTGATGGGTCTGAAGCAGCCGTTCCAGATCCTGAAGATGGACCGCCGCCGCGGCAACATCGTCGTGTCGCGCCGCGCCATCCTGGAAGAAAGCCGCGCCGAACAGCGCGCCGAAGTCATCGCCAACCTGACCGAAGGTCAGACGGTGAATGGCGTGGTCAAGAACATCACCGAATACGGTGCCTTCGTTGACCTAGGCGGCGTCGACGGCCTGCTGCACGTCACCGACATGGCCTGGCGCCGCGTCAACCACCCGTCCGAAATCCTCGCCATTGGCGAGTCGGTCCTGGTCCAGGTGATCAAGATCAACAAGGACAGCCACCGCATCAGCCTGGGCATGAAGCAGCTGCAGGCCGATCCGTGGGATACGGTTGCCGACAAGTTCCCGATCGAATCGGTCCACCAGGGCCGCGTGACCAACATCACCGATTACGGCGCCTTTGTGGAGCTGGAAGCCGGTGTCGAGGGTCTGGTCCACGTGTCGGAAATGAGCTGGACCAAGAAGAACGTCCATCCGGGCAAGATCGTGTCGACCTCGCAGGAAGTCGACGTGATGGTCCTGGAGATCGACGAGGCCAAGCGCCGCGTCAGTCTGGGCCTGAAGCAGACCATGCGCAACCCGTGGGAAGTGTTCGCCGAAACGCATCCGTCGGGCACCGTCATCGAGGGCGAAGTCAAGAACATCACCGAGTTCGGTCTGTTCGTGGGCCTGGAAGGCGACATCGACGGCATGGTTCACCTGTCGGACATCAGCTGGGATGCCCGCGGCGAAGATGCGATCCAGGATTTCCGCAAGGGCGACGTCGTCAAGGCGGTCGTTCAGGACGTGGACGTCGAGAAGGAACGCATCAGCCTGTCGATCAAGGCGCTGGAAAACGAGCACATGGCCGAAGCCGTTGATGGCGTGAAGCGTGGTTCGATCGTCACCGCCGAGGTCACCGCGATCGAGGAAGGCGGCATCGAGGTCGAGTACAACGGCGTCAAGTCCTTCATCCGTCGTTCGGATCTGGCCCGTGACCGTCAGGACCAACGCCCCGAGCGTTTCCAGGTCGGCGACAAGGTCGATGCCCGCGTGACCAATGTGGACACCAAGACCCGCCGTCTGGGCCTGTCGATCAAGGCCCGCGAGATCGCCGAGGAAAAGGAAGCGATCGACCAGTACGGAAGCTCGGATTCGGGCGCCTCGCTGGGCGACATCCTGGGTGCGGCGCTGAACCGCAACGGCTGATCCGTCGCAACGATGCAGAGCTTGCCCGCCCCGGTCCTTCCGGGGCGGGCTTTTTATTGCCGAACAGGGGCTTGGGCTTTCGCATCCGGCTTGCGCGGATTGGGCAAAGCTGGCAACGCTATGAAACCAGTGACTTCTGTCGGGCGTTGTCGGATTCTAAGGGGCGGTGCGAGGCTGTCCTGCCTGTCGATCCGGCTGGGCCGCAACGGCGGGAAAGACCCGGCCATTTTGGGGGAAAGCATGATCCGCTCCGAACTGATCCAGATGATCTCCGATGAGAATCCCCATCTTTTTCGGAGGGATGTCGAGCGCATCGTGAACACCGTCTTTGAAGAGATCATCGACGCGATGGCGCGTGGCGATCGCGTTGAACTGCGCGGCTTTGGCGCCTTTTCGGTCAAGAAGCGGGATTCGCGGACGGGTCGCAACCCCCGCACCGGCGAGGCGGTCGAGGTGGACGAGAAGCATGTGCCCTTCTTCAAGACCGGCAAGCTGCTTCGTGACCGGTTGAACGGCGACGCCTGAAATGTGTAATAGGCGGCGCCCGCCCGTGGCCCGTGCAAGTCGAGGAACTGTCCCATGCGCTTCATCCGTCTGATCTTTGTCGCGCTTCTGGCGCTGGTGCTGGTGGCCGTGGCCCTGGCGAACCGCGAGATGGTCACCCTGTCGGCCTTTCCGGCGAATTTTGGCCAGTATCTGGGCGGGACCTGGTCGATCGCCCTGCCGCTGTTCCTGGTGATCTTTGTGGCCTTCGCGCTGGGGATGCTGGCCGGGCTGGTCTGGGAATGGCTGCGTGAGGCGCATATCCGGCGCGAGGCGCGGTATCGCGGTGCCGAAGTCGCACGGCTGCAAGGCGAGGTGGGTCACCTGCGCGATCGTCATGCCGCGCCGCAGGACGAGGTGCTGGCGATCCTTGACGGGCCGACGGCGCCCTCTGCCACCACGGTCGTTCCGCCTTCACAGGCGCAGCTGCCGGCGGTTCGCTGAGGCGTGGCGGACGTCAAGATCTGCGGGCTGCGCGAGCCGGCCCATGTTGTCGCTGCTGCCGAAGCCGGGGCGCGGTTCGTGGGTTTCGTGTTCTTTCCGAAGTCTCCCCGTGCGGTGACGGTGTCTGAAGCCGCAGCCTTGGCGCAGGCCGTTCCGGTGGGGGTGGCGCGGGTGGGGCTGTTCGTCGATCCCGATGATGCGCTGCTGGCAGAGGTCCTGGCGGAGGTGCCGCTGGACGTGATCCAGCTGCACGGGCATGAGACGCCGGAGCGGGTGGCCGAGGTCAAGGCGCTGACGGGGCTGCCGGTCATGAAGGCGGTGGGCATTTCGGGCGCCGAGGATCTGCCGTTGCTGACCGAGCATGGGCTGGTGGCGGATATGCTGCTGGTCGATGCGAAGGCTCCGAAAGGGGCGGATCTGCCGGGCGGCAACGGGCTGGCCTTTGACTGGCGCCTGCTGGTCGGGCGGCGCTGGTTGCGCCCCTGGATGCTGGCGGGCGGGCTGACGCCCGGGAACGTCGCCGAAGCCGTGCGCCTGACCGGGGCGCCGATGGTGGACGTCAGTTCGGGCGTGGAATCGGAGCCGGGATGCAAGGATGTGGGGCTGATCGGTACATTTGTTGCGGCGGCGCGTTGAGTCGTTGCGCGGTGTAAGGCGTGGGGTTCGGCGTTTCCGGAGCAGGTGTTGCATTGCGTGCGCAGAGGGTGTTGCGGGCGTAAGTAATTGGGCGGGAAAGGGTTTCGTTTACGCAACTGCAACCTGAAGTTTAGTCGTTGACTTGCGGAGCGGTCCAAGGTAGAACTTGGACATGCTGGGAGAAATGGGCAAGCGGCCGGGGGAAACCTTGGGCCGCTTTTTCGTTTCTTGGCTCGTGCGGACAGGACACGAGGCGGGGCAGATTGCATGAACGATATGGATTGGGGCGGGGTCGGGAATCCCGAAGGACCTTTCGTGGCCGGAACCTTGCCTGACACGGCGGGGATCCAGCTGCCCGGGATCGGGGCGGAGGAGGACGAGATCGACGTCCTGCGCTGGCTGTTCTGGGACTATGTGAAGGACCTGAGGGGTCACCAGGCCGAGCTTGAGACGGTCAAGGCGGGGGAGGTGGACCCGGCGCGGCTGAAGAAGGCCATGGACACCGCAAAGACCGTCCGCGAGGCGGTCCAGCTGCTGATGGCGGAAAGGAACAAGGTTGACAAACTTCGCAAGGATATCGCGGGCGGGGTCGGAGGAGGCAGCCTCGACCTTGACGCCGCACGAGACGAGATCGGGCGCCGCCTGGCTTGCCTCCGCCGCGCCGCAGGAGGTTGAGGCGTTCCTGGGCGGGCTGTCGGAAAACGCGCTGATGAGCCTGCCTTGGCTGTTCGAGTTCTGGGCGCTGCCCCACCAGTTGCCCCCCGAGGGCGACTGGAAGTCCTGGGTGATCATGGGCGGGCGCGGCGCGGGCAAGACCCGCGCCGGGTCGGAATGGGTGCGGCGGATGGTCGAGGGGCCGACCGCCGCCGCACCCGGCAAGTGTCATCGCGTGGCCCTGGTCGGAGAGACCTTTGACCAGGTGCGCGAGGTGATGGTGTTCGGCGAAAGTGGCATCCTGGCCTGTTCGCCCCCAGACCGGCGGCCGGTCTGGGAGGCGGGGCGGCGGCGGCTGGTCTGGGCCAATGGCGCGACGGCCACGGTCTATTCGGCGCATGAGCCGGAAGCGTTGCGCGGGCCGCAGTTTGATGCGGCCTGGGTGGACGAGCTGGCCAAGTGGAAGAAGGCCGAGGATGTCTGGGACATGCTGCAATTCGCGCTGCGCTTGGGGGAGCATCCCCAGCAGGTGGTGACGACGACGCCGCGCAATGTCGGCGTGCTGAAGCGGATCCTGGGCAATGCCAGCACGGTGGTGACCCATGCGCCGACGGATGCCAACCGCGCCTATCTGGCCGAGAGCTTTCTGGCCGAGGTCGAGACCCGCTATGGCGGGACGCGGCTGGGGCGGCAGGAGCTGGACGGCGTGCTGCTGGACGATGTCGAGGGTGCGCTGTGGACGACGGCCATGCTGGAGGAGGCGCGGATCGAGACGCCACCAAAGCTGGACCGGATCGTCGTTTCGGTCGATCCGGCCGTGACGGGGGGCCGCGCGAGCGACGAATGCGGGATCATCGTGGCGGGCGTCGTCACGCAGGGCGAGCCGAAGGACTGGCGCGCCTATGTGCTGGAGGATGCCAGCATGCGCGGCAGCCCGTCGGACTGGGCGCGGGCGGCGATCGCGGCGATGGACCGGCACGGGGCCGAGAAGCTGGTGGCGGAGGTGAACCAGGGCGGCGATCTGGTCGAGAGCGTGATCCGGCAAATCGACCCCCTGGTGCCGTTCCGGGCGCTGAGGGCGTCGCGGGGCAAGGGGTTGCGGGCCGAACCGGTGGCCGCGCTTTACGAGCAGGGGCGGATCAAGCACCTGCGCGTGGGATCCCTGGGGGCGCTGGAGGACCAGATGTGCCAGATGACGGTCCGCGGTTTTGAGGGTCGGGGCAGCCCGGACCGTCTGGATGCAATGGTCTGGGCGATCCACGAGCTGATGATCGAGCCGGCCAGCGGCTGGCGGCGGCCGCAGATGCGGCGGCTTTGACCGGGTTCCGGCGGCGTCTGGCGCCGCCCGGGTCACGAGGGACATTTTCATGAGGACAAAGGGCCGCCCTGTCGGGGCGGCCCTTTCGCATGGATGAGGCATGGAGGCGAGCATGGCGTTTCGATTGTTTTCGCGGGAGGAGAGATCCGCCCCCGCGCCGGAGAGGAAGGCCAGCGCGACGGGCCGTGTGGTGGCCTTTGCCAGCGGGTCGGGGCGGCCGGTCTGGACGGCGCGGGACACCGGCAGCCTGACCCGCGGCGGCTTTGTGGGCAACCCGATCGGCTTTCGCTCGGTCAAGCTGATCGCGGAGGCGGCCGCGGCCGTGCCGCTGATCTGCGCCGACCGCGAGCGCCGCTATGAGATGCACCCGCTGCTGGACCTGCTGCGGCGGCCCAATCCGGGGCAGGGCCGCGCCGAGCTGTTCGAGGCGCTGTTCGGGCAGATCCTGCTGTCGGGCAACGGCTATCTGGAGGCGGTGGGCCTGGACCCGGCGGGCCTGCCGGAGGAGCTGCATGTGCTGCGGTCTGACCGCATGAGCGTGGTGCCGGGCGCGGATGGTTGGCCCGTCGCCTATGAATACGCGGTGGGGGGACGCAAGCACCGCTTTGACATGACCGGCAGCCCCGACCCTATCTGCCACATCAAGAGCTTTCACCCGCAGGATGACCATTATGGTCTGTCGCCGATGCAGGCGGCGGCGGTGGCCCTGGATGTCCACAACAGCGCCTCGGCCTGGTCCAAGGCACTGCTGGACAACGCGGCCCGGCCCAGCGGGGCGATCGTCTACAAGGGGATGGACGGGCAGGGCACGCTGAGCGCGGAGCAGTATGACCGGCTGGTGGGCGAGATCGAGATGAACCACCAGGGCGCGCGGAATGCCGGGCGGCCCATGCTGCTGGAGGGCGGGCTGGACTGGCGTCCGATGGGGTTCAGCCCCTCGGACATGGAGTTCCACGAGACCAAGCTGTCGGCGGCGCGCGAGATCGCATTGGCCTTTGGCGTACCCCCCATGCTGCTGGGGATCCCGGGGGATGCGACCTATGCCAATTACGCCGAGGCGCACCGGGCCTTTTACCGGCTGACGGTGCTGCCGCTGGTCGCGCGGGTGGCGGCCTCGGTCGCGTGGTGGCTGTCGGAGCATCTGGGGGCCGAGGTCGAGCTGCGCCCCGACCCCGACCAGGTGCCGGCCCTGGCCGAGGAGCGCAACCAGCAATGGGCACGGATCGCGTCGGCGGGTTTCCTGACGGATGCCGAGAAGCGCGGCCTGCTGGGGCTGCCGCCGCTGGACGGGGCCTGAGCCATGGAAGGGTCGCGTTTCGTCAAGGACGGGCTGTGGCACGACCAGCGCCTGGAGGCGCAGGAGCGGATCATGGCGCTGCAATTCGGCCAAGTCGAGAAGCGGCTTGAGCGGATCGAGGCCCTGATCGAGGGCCTGGAGCGGCGGTTGTGGATGACGGTCTATGGCGTCGTCGCCGTGATCCTGACCCAGGCCGTGCAGGGGATATTGGAATATGCGCCAAAAGGAGGCTGAGGGATGGTTCCGGGGCTTGAGGTGAAATTTGCGGGCGGGGCGCCGGCCCTGTCCGACGGCCAGGTGATCGAGGGCTATGCCAGCCTGTTTGGGCTGACCGACCAGGGAGGCGATGCGGTGCTGCCGGGGGCGTTCGCGGCGTCGCTGGAGCGGCTGGCGGCCAAGGGCGACAAGGTGCGGATGCTGTGGCAGCACGACCCGACCCGGCCCATCGGCGTCTGGGACGAGATCCGCGAGGACCGGACGGGCCTGTGGGTCAAGGGGCGGCTTTTGCCCGAGGTGGCGCAGGCGCGCGAGGCGGCCGCGCTGATCCAGGCCGGGGCCATCGACGGGCTGTCGATCGGCTATCGCACGATCCGCGCCGAGCGCGACCAGAAGGGCCGCCGCGCCCTGGCAGAGGTGGAACTGTGGGAGGTGTCGCTGGTGACCTTCCCGATGCTTCCCCAGGCCAAGGTCGACCGCAAGGAGGCGGACGAGCTGCGCGAGATGGCGGCGCTGTTCGCGCAGGCGACGCAGGCCCTGCGGGGCGCATGAGTTTCCGGACCGGGTGCGCCCGGTCCGTCAAGGCGTTCGGACCGGCCCTAGGGCGGTCCGGCTACAGGGGCGCGGCCCCGTTCATCGCGACGAGGAGAAGACCATGACCGAGGTGAAGGCCGCGGGCGGCGGGGACATGTCCGCCGATCTGAAAGGGGCCATGATGGGGTTCGTCAGCGAACTCCGGGGTTTCCGTGAAGACATCCAATCCAAGCTCAATGCACAGGAAGAGCGTATGACCATGATCGACCGCAAGACCGCCCTGCGTGGCCGTGCCCCTTTGTCCGCCGCCGCCGAGACCGGGGCGCCGCATCAGAAGGCCTTTGACGCCTATCTGCGCAGCGGTGACGACGACGCGCTGCGCGGCCTGGTGATCGAGGAGAAGGCGCTGTCGGTCGTCAGCGACGGCGGCTTCCTGGCGGCCCCCAAGGTGGCGGAGACGGTGCAGAACACGCTGTTCTCGACCACCTCGCTGCGCCGGATGGCCAATGTGGTCGCGATCGAGGGCAGCGTCTATGAGGTGCTGGTCGAGCGGGGCGAGACCGGCAGCGGCTGGGCCACCGAGGCGACCACGGTCGAGTCGGCGAATTCGCAGCTGGACCGCATCGCGATCCCGGTTCACGAGCTGTCGGCGATGCCCAAGGCCAGCCAGCGCCTGCTGGACGACGCGGCCTTCGATGTCGAGGGCTGGCTGGCCGAGCGGATTGCGGACCGGTTCGCCCGCGCCGAAGCCTTTGCCTTTATTCGGGGTGACGGCCTGGACAAGCCGCGGGGCATCCTGTCCTATCCGACCGCTGCGGACGGGACCACGACGGCGGGTCAGGTCGGCTTTGTCGGTACCGGCGTCTCGGGCAACTTTCCGACGGCTGCGCCGATGGATTGCCTGATCGACCTGATCTATGCGCTGGGGGCGCAGTATCGCGCCAATGCGGCCTTCCTGATGAACTCGAAGACCGCCGCGCGGGTGCGCAAGATGAAGGATGCCGATGGCCGCTTCCTGTGGAGCGATCCGCTGACGGTGGGCCAGGTGCCGCAGCTGCTGGGTTATCCGGTCGTCATCAGCGAGGACATGCCGGACGTCGCGGCCGGCGCGTTCGCAGTGGCCTTTGGTGACTTCCGCTCGGCCTATACCATCGTCGAGCGCCCCGATCTGCGCGTGCTGCGCGATCCGTTCAGCGCCAAGCCGCATGTGCTGTTCTATGCCACCAAGCGGGTCGGCGGCGGCGTCACCGACTTCCGCGCCGTCAAGCTGCTGCGCTTCGCCTGATCCCACTCGGGATGAGGTGAAGGGGAGGGCGCGCTTTGATGTCGGCCATGCCGGCTTAGCAACTGTCCGCGCGCGCTGATGGCTGGCGTGCGGGCGCGCCCTTTTCCCTGACCTGGCACGGCAGGCAGGGCCCCATGAGGGGGCCCTGTCCTGATGGAACATGCGGACGGCAGGACGGGAGGTTCGCGAGATGATGCTGATAGAGGAGACGGCGCCCGCGGCGGAGGCGCTGCCGGTGGCCGCCCTGCGCGGGCACTTGCGTCTGGCCCAGGGCTTTGGCGGGCCGGAGGATGCAGCCGAGACTGCGGCGCTGGCGGGCTTTCTTCGTGCCGCGATTGCCACGATCGAGGGCCGGACCGGCAAGGTCCTGCTGAAGCGGCGGTTCCAGATGCAGCTGGATGATTGGCGCGACCGGTTGGGCCAGTCGCTGCCACTGGCGCCGGTGCATGCGATTGAGGCGATCCGGATCGACGATGGATCCGGAACGGTCACGTCGCTTTCGCCGGAGGCATGGCGGCTGGTTCCCGATGGGCAGCGGCCGGTGATCCTGCCCACCGGGGTGGTGCTGCCGCATGTGCCGCGGCGGGGCAGCGTGACGATCACCTTCGTTGCGGGATTTGCCGATGCCTGGGCCGGCGTTCCGGCGGACCTTGCGCAGGCGGTCATCCTGCTGGCGGCCCGCTATTACGACGACCGGAGCCATGATGGAGGGCAGCACGCGCTGCCGTTCGGGGTCAGCACGCTGATCGAGAGGTGGCGCGCCGTGCGCACCCTAGCCGGGCGCGGCAGCCGGGAGGTTCGCTGATGGCGGTTCCGGACCTGAATCTGCGCCTGGCGCTGGAGACGCCGGACCGGGTGGATGACGGCATGGGCGGTCACCGGCTGGTGTGGCGGCAGCTGGGCTGCCTGTGGGCGGGGCTGGAAGCGAGGTCGGCCCGCGAGAAGGGCAGCGGACCCGGCATGATCAGCGTGGTCCAGTGGAAGATCTTGGTCCGCGGGGCGGCGGTCGGCGATCCGCGTCGTCCGCGGCCGGGCCAGCGGTTGCGCCTGGATCAGCGGCTTTTCCTGATCGAGGCGGTTGCCGAGGCCGATCCGCGGGGCCGTTTCCTGGACTGTTTTGCACGCGAGGAGCTGGGGGCATGAGCTATCGGGCAGGGGCAGCGTTGCAGGCTGCCGTCTATCAACAGCTGCGAGCGGATGCCGTTCTGGCCGACCTGGTGGGCGACGCGATCTTTGACGCGATGCCTGTCGATGTGCCGAGCGGCATCCACGTGGCGCTGGGACCCGAGGAGGTCCGGGACGCCAGCGACGGCACGGGGCAGGGATCGCGCCACGATTTCGTCGTGTCGGTGATGTCGGGAACCGACGAGGGCGCGGGCTTTGGTGCGGTCAAGGCCGCCGCGGCCGCGGTGGCGGAGGCGCTGGAGCGGGACGGGCTGATGCTGGCGAGGGGCCGGCTTGCCGGCCTGTGGTTCCTGCGCGCGTCGGCGCGACGGATGCAGAACGGGGCTGCGCGACAGGTCGACCTGATCTTTCGCGCCCGTATCGACCTGAACTGAGGAGAGTCAAAAATGGCAGTGCAAAGCGGACGGGATCTTTTGATCAGAATGGACATGACCGGGAACGGCACGTTCGACACGGTGGCCGGGCTGCGCGCCTCGCGCCTGTCGTTCAACGCCGACACGGTCGATGTGACCAGCCTGGAGAGCGAGGGCGGTTGGCGCGAGTTGCTGGGCGGTGCGGGCGTGCGCAGCGCCTCGATCGCGGGGTCGGGGGTCTTTCGCGACGCGGCCAGCGACGGGCGCGCGCGGCAGGTCTTTTTCGACGGGGAAGTGCCCCGGTTCCAGGTCATCATCCCGTCCTTTGGCCGCGTCGAGGGACCGTTCCAGATCACGTCGCTGGAATATTCGGGCACCCATGACGGCGAAGCCACCTATGAGATCGCGCTGGCCTCGGCCGGGGCGCTCACATTCGTGGCCCTGTGATGGTGAACCCGATGCGGGGGGAAGTGGAACTGGTTCTGGATGGCCGGCCGCACAGGGCCCGCCTGACGCTGGGTGCCTTGGCGGAACTGGAGACCGAACTGGACGAGGCAGGCCTGACCGGCCTGGCCCGTCGTCTGGAAGAAGGGCGGTTCAGCAGCAGGGACATTCTGTCAGTCCTGGTGGCCGGGCTGCGCGGCGCCGGCTGGTCCGGCAGTACCGCCGACCTGATGTCGGTCCAGATCGAGGGCGGGCCACTGGAAGCGGCGCGCGCCGCGGCGCGGCTGCTGACCCTGGCGTTCCGGGGTGCCGCATGAGCGAGGCGACCGGGCTGGACTGGCCTGGGCTGATGCGGGCCGGGCTTCGCGATCTCCGGCTGCATCCGGACCAGTTCTGGGCGCTGACACCGGCAGAGCTGGCCCTGATGCTTGGCCTCGACCAGGCCCGGCCCGGAATGACACGCGCGCGGCTGGAAGAACTGGCCGCCCGCTATGCCGATCTGCCCGACCTTTCGGGACCGGGTGGCGAAGAGACAGGGGATTGATCAGATGGCGATACGAGACGGCTCTGGTCCCGCGCTGGACCTGCTGGAGGATGAACCAGGGCCCGGCGGCCGGATGACAAGCGAGTTTCAGGCCGAGCTTGGACGCCTGCGGCAGTCGATGGCGCTGACGGCCCGCGAGGTGGGCACGCTGTCCTCGGGTTTGGAGCGTGGCCTGGGGCGCGCCATCGACGGGTTGGTCCTGGACGGGGGCAAGCTGTCCGATGCCCTGAAGGACATCGGCAGGTCGCTGGCGGACACGGTGTACGGCATGGCCATGAAGCCCGTCGAGAACGCCTTGGCAGGAACACTTGCGAGCGGGGTCGCCGGGCTGTTCGGCGGCGGGCTTTTGGGGCAGGGTGTGACGCCTTTTGCGAAAGGCGGCGTCTTTTCGCAGGGACGGGCTGCCGGGGGCGGCGTCGTGTCCGGTCCCACGAGCTTTCCCATGCGGGGGGGCGCCGGCCTGATGGGCGAGGCGGGCCCGGAGGCGATCATGCCCCTGCGCCGCGGTCCCGACGGCAAGCTGGGCGTTGCCGCCGCAGGAGGTGGGGGTGGCGTGCATGTCACGTTCAACATCCAGACCCCGGACGTGGCCGGGTTCCAGCGCAGCCAGTCGCAGATCGCGGCGCAGATGTCGCGGGTGCTGGCCCGCGGCGAGCGCAACAACTGAGAGGAGTTGCCCCATGGCATTTCACGAGGTGAGATTTCCTGCCAAGCTGTCCTTTGGCGCGATCGGCGGGCCCGAGCGTCGGACCGAGATCGTCACGATGGCCAGCGGTTTCGAGGAGCGGAACACGCCCTGGATCCATTCCCGGCGCCGATTCGATGCCGGAATGGGGCTGCGGTCGCTGGATGACCTGTCCGCGGTCGTCGCCTTCTTCGAGGCGCGGTCGGGCCAACTGCACGGCTTTCGCTGGAAGGACTGGTCGGACCACAAAAGCTGCGCCCCGTCCGCAGCGCCCCGGTTCGGGGATCAGGTCATCGCGATCGGTGACGGACAGACGCGCAGCTATGCCCTGACCAAGGCGTATCGCTCGGGCGCCAATGTCTATCTGCGGCCCATCGCCAAGCCGGTGCGCAATTCGGTTCGTGCGGGTATCGGCGGCAACGAGGTGTTCTTTGACATCAACTATACCGTGGATCACGTGCTGGGCCGCATCACCTTCAACGAGGCACCAGATGTGGGGGCGGAGGTGACCGTCGGATATGAATTCGACGTTCCGGTGCGCTTTGACACCGACAGGATCGCCGTTTCGATATCGTCGTTCCAGGCAGGGCAGGTGCCCGACATTCCGGTGGTCGAGGTGCGCGTATGACCACGACCACGATTGCGCGCGCCTGGTCGGTACGCCGGGTTGATGGGCTGACCATCGGCTTTACCGATCACGATCGCGCCTTGAGTTTCGAGGGTGTCACCTTTCGCCCCGACCGCGGCCTCACGGCGAAGGCTCTGGTCCAGGCGACCGGGCTGTCGGTGGACAATTCGGAGGCCACCGGTGCCCTGAGCGACGATGCCATCACTGAACGGGACCTGATGGCCGGTCGGTGGGACGATGCACAGCTGCGCATGTGGGAGGTGGACTGGACGGACGCCGCGCGCCGCAGGTTGGTGTTCCGCGGCACACTGGGAGAGGTGGCACGTGCGAATGGCGCCTTTCGTGCCGAGCTGCGCGGGCTGTCCGAACAGCTGAATGCGCCTCAGGGAAGGGTCTATCACCGCAGGTGCAGTTCGCGGCTGGGCGACGCAACCTGCAAAGTGGACGTGACCGCGCCCGGATTGTCGGTCCAGCGCCAAGTCGAGGGTCTGGACGAGGGGCGGATCCTGACCTTCACGAACTTTCCGCCCTTTGCTGCCAACTGGTTCGAGCAGGGGCGGATCGAGGTGCTGTCCGGAGGCGCCGAAGGACTTCATGGCATGATCAAGAACGACACCGCCTTTCCCGGGGGACGCAGGGTGATCGAGCTTTGGTCGGCGCCAGGCATCCTTCCCGTGACGGGCGATCAGGTCCGGCTGACGGCCGGATGCGACAAGGCCGCCGCGACCTGCCGGTTGAAGTTCGCAAATTTCCTGAACTTCCGCGGCTTTCCGCATCTGCCCTCGGAGGATTGGCTCATGGCGCCGCAGGTCGGGGTGCGCAATGGATGAGCGCGTGGTCGACGCAGCGCGGGGATGGCTGGGGACGCCTTATGTGCACCAAGCCAGCAGCAAGGGCTCGGGGGCCGACTGTCTGGGCCTGATCCGCGGCATCTGGCGCGAGATCTTTGGCAACGAACCTGAGGCCCCGCCCGCCTATACGGCGGACTGGGCGGAATGTGGCAGCCAGGAGCTGCTGCTGGCCGCTGCAACCCGTCACCTGATGCCGGTGGCGGCGGATGAACTCTGGGCGCCCGGGCAGGTGCTGCTGTTCCGGATGCGTCAGGCGGCCATTGCGAAGCATCTGGGTGTCTTGTCGGCCGCCGGAGCAGAGTCGCGGTTTTTGCATGCCTATACCTATCATGGTGTCACCGAGAGCCCGCTGACGCCGCCCTGGCGGTCCCGGATCGTCGCGCGGTTCCGATTTCCCTGACCATCTTGAACGAAGGAGGCCAGCATGGCCACGATAGTCCTGTCTGCGGTCGGTGCATCGCTGGGAGCGGGGTTTGGCGGCGCGGTGCTGGGCCTGTCCGGTGCCGTGCTGGGTCGCGCGGCGGGTGCCGTCATCGGACGGGCGATCGACCAGCGCCTGCTGGGAGGGGGCGCCAAGGCAGTCGAGACCGGCCGCATCGACCGTCTGCGCATCCAGACTGCCGGAGAAGGCATCGCCATCCCCCGCGTCTGGGGGCAGATGCGGATGCCGGGTCACGTCATCTGGACGTCGCCCCTGGAAGAGGTCAGCCGCACCGAAGGCGGGGGCAGCGGGAAGGGCGCCCCGAAGCCGCGCGTGACCCAGATCAGTTACCGCATCTCGGTCGCGCTGGCGCTGTGCGAAGGCCGCATCCTGAGCGTTGGCCGGGTCTGGGCCGATGGGGAGGAGATTGCCGCCGATGACCTGAACATGCGCGTCTATCGCGGGGGCGCGACCCAGATGCCGGACCCGATCATCGCGGCCCATGAAGGGGACGAGGCGCCGGCCTATCGCGGCATCGCCTATGTCGTGCTGGAAAACCTCGGCCTGGAGCGGTGGGGCAACCGCATGCCCCAGCTGAGTTTCGAGGTGACCTGTCCCGCCCGGGACGGGTCCGGCCTGTCGCGCGATGTGCGCGCTGTGGCGCTGATCCCGGGGACGGGCGAATACTCGCTGGCCACGACGCCGGTGCACCATGCCGACGATCTGGGCGAGGTGCGCAGTTTCAACGTCAACACGCCCATGGGCGGCACGGATTTCAGCGCCTCGCTGGATGTGCTGGGGCGGGAATTGCCGAACTTGGGTTCGGTTTCGCTGGTTGTCTCGTGGTTTGGCAGCGATCTGCGGATCGGCAACTGCCAAGTCAGGCCGAAGGTCGAGTTCAAGGCGGCTGATGGTGACGAGATGCCGTGGCGTGCCGGCGGCATCACCCGCTCGCAGGCTGAGGAAGTGGCGCGGGCCGAGGGACGGCCCATCTATGGTGGTACGCCTTCGGACCGATCGGTCATCGAGGGGCTGCGCGCGCTGTCGGCTTCGGGTCGGAAGGCGATCTTCTATCCGTTCATCCTGATGGAGCAACTGGCCGGGAACGGTCTGCCCGACCCTTACGGGGCAACGGAGCAGGCCGCCATGCCCTGGCGCGGGCGGATCACCACCTCTGTCGCGCCGGGTCGGCCCGGAACCACCGATGGCACAACCAGCGCTGTCGATCAGGTGGCGGTCTTTTTTGGAACGGCGCAGCCTGATCACTTTGCCCGCAACGGGGATCAGGTGTCCTATCATGGGCCAAGCGAGTGGTCCTATCGCCGCTTTATCCTGCATTACGCCCATCTTTGTGCCGCGGCGGGCGGAATTGACGCCTTCCTGATCGGGTCCGAGATGGTGGCGATGACCCAGATCCGGGGGCCGTCGAACACATATCCTGCCGTCGCGGCGCTGCGGCAGCTGGCGGCGGACGTTCGGGCGATCCTGGGGCCAAGCGTCAAGATCGGCTATGCAGCGGATTGGTCGGAGTATTTCGGCCATCATCCGGGTGGAGGTGCGCTGTTCTTCCACCTCGATCCGCTGTGGGCGGATCGCAACATCGATTTCATCGGCATCGACAACTACATGCCGCTGTCCGACTGGCGGGACGGCGACAGCCACCTAGATGCGCGTTGGGGGCGGATCGACAATATCGACTACCTCAAGTCGAACATCGCCGGCGGCGAGGGTTTTGAATGGTACTACGCCAGCGACGCGGACCGGGATGCCCAGGTCCGCAGTCCGATCACGGATGGGACTTATGATGAGGCATGGGTCTGGCGCTACAAGGACCTGAAAAGCTGGTGGCAGAACCAGCACTTCAACCGGCCGGGCGGCGTTCGTCAGCGCGAGGCGACGGCCTGGGTGCCCGGATCGAAGCCAATCTGGTTCACAGAGATCGGCTGTGCCGCGCTGGACAAGGCCACGAACCAGCCCAACAAGTTCCTTGACGCGATGAGTTCCGAGAGCATGCTGCCGCATTACTCGAACGGAACCCGGAACGATGCGATCCAGGCGGCATATATCGAAGCGTCGATGGGCTTCTGGCGGGACCCGGAAAACAACCCTCGCAACGCCGATGGAATGGCGATGCTGGACACGGACCGTGCCCATGTCTGGTGCTGGGATGCGCGGCCCTATCCGGCGTTCCCAGGTCGCAGCGACCTTTGGTCGGACGGTCCGGCCTGGGATCGCGGTCACTGGCTGAACGGCCGTGCCGGGGCAGTGACCCTGCGTGCGGTGGTGCGCGACATCTGTCGTGCGTCCGGGGTGACTGCGGTGGATGTATCGGGCCTTTCCGGCGTCGTCCGGGGATATGCCCTGGGCGGGACCGAATCCGGGCGCGCGGCCTTGCAGCCCTTGATGCTGGCACATGGATTCGATGCCGTGGAGCGTGACGGCGTGCTGAGATTCGTGGCGCGGGATGGGCTGGTCAAGGCGCAGATCACGCCCGACGATCTGGCTGTGGCCGGAGAGCTGAGCGGGTTCGAGACGATCCGCCAGGTCGAGGCGGCCAATGTCGGACGCCTGCGGCTGAGCCACGTGGAGGCGGGTGGCGACTATGGTGTGGCCACCGCAGAGTCGAGCCTGGCCGACGAGACCCGTCATGCCGTCTCGGACAGCGAGTTCGCGATGGTCCTGACGCGTGCCGAGGGTCGTGCGGTCGCCGATCGGTGGATCACCGAGGCCGAAGTGGCGCGGGACACCGCGCGGTTCGTCCTGCCCCCCTCGCGCAAGGCTCTGGGGCCGGGGGACGTGATCCTGTCGCAGATGCCGGGGCAGGAGACCCGTCGCTGGCGCATCGACCGGGTGGAGCGTGCAGGCGCCATCACCGTTGATGCCGTCCGCGTGGATCCCGGCCTCTATTCGCCGCGGCTGAGTCATCACGAGCAGGGCGGCATCCGCCGCTATTCGCCGCCGCTGCCGGTCCGGCCCGTGTTTCTGGACCTGCCGCTGCTGCGGGGCGACGAGGTGCCGCATGCACCTTATCTGGCTGTCGCGGCGAATCCTTGGCCGGGCACTGTGGCAGCCTATGTCTCGGCCGAGGCGGAAGGGGGGTTCGACCTGAACCTGCTTGTCGAGCGCCGCGCCTTGATCGGGCGTACACTGACGCCACTGGCGCGGGCGCAGCCGGGGGTGATCGACCGTGGCGCGCCGCTGAGGTTGCGGCTGCCGAACGACGGCCTCCGTTCGGTCACCACCCGGGCGCTGCTGTCCGGCGCCAATGCCTTGGCGATCGGGGATGGGTCGATCGACCGCTGGGAGGTCATGCAGTTCGCCAAGGCGGAACTGGTGGCCCCCAACGTATGGGAGATCGGCCAGCGGCTGCGGGGACAGGCGGGCAGCGACGCATTGATGCCCGATAGCTGGCCTGCCGGCAGCCTGGTCGTTCTGCTTGATGGGGGCGCACGCCAGGTGGACCTGCCGCCATCCGCGCGGGGGCAGGAGAGGTTCTGGCGGATCGGCCCGGCCTCTCGGTCGCCTGACGATGCCAGCTATCGCAGCCGCACGACCGAGGCGCCGGGGATCGGGCTGCGCCCTTATACGCCCTGCCATCTGCGGATGAACGGGCGCGAGATCACCTGGGTCAGGCGCAGCAGGATCGACAGCGACGGCTGGGACGGACCCGACATTCCCCTGGGCGAGGGCACCGAGCGCTACCTGCTGCGGCTGAGCAGCAACGGACGTCTGCTTGTCGAAGCCGAGGTCGGCCAGCCGTCCTATTCCATTACGCAGACCATCTGGTCGCAGATGCCACCCGGACCGCTGACGGTCCAGGTGGCCCAGTTGTCCCAAAGCTTCGGGCGCGGCCCGTTCGCAAGGAGAGAGTTCAATGCCCAGTGAAACGATGCGCCTGCAGATGTCCCTGCTGCAGCCGGCGCAGGCGCAGAAGCATGTGACGGTGAATGAGGCCCTGATGCGGCTGGACGGCCTGGTGAACATGGTGCTTCAGAGCGCCTCGGTGGCGACGCCGCCAGAGACGGTTCTGAACGGTCAGTGCTGGGGCGTTCCTTCTGCGCCCCAAGGCGCTTGGAGCGGGCAGGCGGGCGCCATTGCAGTGGGTTCGAACGGCGGTTGGGTCTTTGTGCCCGCTGCGGCCGGGATGCGCGCTTTCATCGCGGACCGTGGGGCCGAAGCCGTCCATGACGGGGCGTCCTGGGTGACGGGCGCGCTGACCTTGGGAGCGTCCGGTTCCGGCCTGGTGGCGGGACTGGCCGAAGGTGAGGTGGTGGTGGCTTCCGGCACAAGCGTGACCAGCACCGTCCTGATCCCGGCCGGAGCGATGGTGATCGGCGCCGCCGCGCGCGTGACCGAGGATATCACCGGCTCAGCGACGGGATGGAGGCTGGGTACGGCCGGCGCGTTGGTCCGCTTTGGGCAGGGCTTGGGGAAACCGCGCGGTTCGTGGTCGCGCGGGATCCTTGGCAGCCCGATGACATATTACCAGCCCGCGCCGCTGGTCGTTACCGCCGAAGGCGGCACCTTTGCCGGCGGTCGCATCCGGCTGGCGGTTCATTGGCTGGAACTGCGCCTGCCGGTGTGACGACATTTGGCCCGCCCGGGTTTTCCCATGACGATTTCTGGGTTATGAGAGAGATCTGAGCGATCGGGCGGGCCAAGATGAACATGCTGCATGCCAAGAAAAAACCTCTGTCACTGAACCGGGACACCATCTGGGCCCAGCTTTGTGACGAAGCGCGTGCGGCCGTGGCCGGCGAGCCGTTGCTGGGTGCGCTGATCCATGCCGGTCTTCTGCATCATCACAGTCTGGAGGCGGCGCTTGCGTTCAGGTTTTCGCTGAAGCTTGCCTCCGGCGAGATGAGTGAGCAGATCCTGCGGGAGATCGCCGACCAGGCCTATGCCAGCACCCCGGAACTGGGCGATGCCGCACGGGCCGATCTGATGGCGGTCTACGACCGGGACCCGGCCACGCACCGCCTGTTGCAGCCGGTGCTGTTCTTCAAGGGCTTCCAGGCGCTGCAGGCCTATCGCATGGCCCATTGGCTGTGGCAGCAGGAACGTCGCGACCTTGCGTATTTCGTGCAGATGCGCTGCTCGGAGTGCTTTGGCGTCGATATTCATCCCGCGGCCCGGATCGGCACCGGGGTGATGATCGATCATGCCCATTCGATCGTCATCGGCGAGACGGCGACGGTCGGCAACGATGTGTCGATGCTGCATTCCGTGACCTTGGGCGGGACCGGCAAGGAAGACGGAGATCGTCACCCGAAGATCGGAAACGGGGTGCTGATCGGTGCCGGCGCCAAGGTGCTTGGCAACATCCATATCGGGCACCATTCGCGCATCGCGGCCGGTTCGGTCGTGCTGCAGGAGGTACCACCCTGCAAGACCGTCGCAGGCGTTCCGGCGCGGGTAATCGGGGATGCAGGCTGTCCCGAACCTTCGCACAGCATGAACCAGCTTCTTGGCGCAGGGGACAGCGCCTGACCTAGATCCAGTCGCCGACGCCGCTGCCCGTCAGTTCCGCCAAGGTGATCCTATCGCGCGCCAGGCGATCATCCAATGCCTGGGCCAGTCGCGGTGCCAGGGAAAGCCCTTGGTAGATCATCGCTGAGTAGACCTGAATTGCGCTTGCCCCTGCGCGCAGCTTTTCCCACACGTCGTCCGGACTGGAGATGCCGCCCACGCCGATCAGGGGAATGCGCCCTGCCGTTTCCTGGTGCAGCAGCGCCAGGATGCGGGTCGAGCGTCGAAAGAGCGGCCCGCCGGAGAGGCCGCCCGCCTCCTGTGCATGCAGCCCATTGATGCCGTCGCGTGACAGGGTGGTGTTGGTGGCGATGATCCCGTCCAGGCCCGCATTCTGCACGACCGATGCAACCTGGGTGACCTCGGCATCCTGCAGGTCGGGTGCGATCTTGACGAAGACCGGGATGCGCCGCGTCAGGCTGTCGCGCGTCGCCAGCACCCTGTCCAGCAAGGCGGCCAGCGCCTCTGCACCCTGCAGGTCGCGCAGCTTTTCCGTGTTGGGTGACGAGACGTTGACCGTCACGAAATCGGCAGATGTTCCCGCGACCCGCAAAACCTGGGCAAAGTCTTCGGCCCGGTCGGTGCTGTCCTTGTTGGCGCCGAGGTTCAGTCCTACCGGCACGCCTGCGGGACGGGCGGTAAGCCGTGCGCCGATGACCTCGGCCCCATCGTTGTTGAAGCCGAAGCGGTTGATGATCGCCTGTTGGTCCGTCAGTCGGAACAGCCTCGGCTTTGGGCTTCCAGGCTGAGGGCGAGGCGTGGCGGCCCCGATCTCGACAAAGCCGAAACCTGACTTCATCAGAGGCGCGATCACCTTGCCGTTCTTATCATAGCCTGCTGCCAAGCCGATCGGATTTGGCAGGCTGATTCCGGCCAGGTCAAGACGCAGCCTGTCCGATGTCACGGCGCCGCCATGCAGGGGCGCCAGCCCGCGCTGCAAGGCGCGGATCGACAGGTCGTGCGCGACCTCGGGGTCGATCCGGTGCAGGGCTGCCAGCCCGATTTTCTCGATGACGTTCATTGCAGCGCTCCGGTATCATGGCCGTGGGGCATCAGCGGGATGGAGCGCGACCACAGCACTTCGTTCATCCCAAGCGGGCGGTAGAGGTGCGGGAAGAGTGCGCCGCCGCGAGAGGGCTCCCACCTCAGGTCCGGGGCAAGGGTGCCCACGTCGCAGGCCAGCAGCGTCAGGCCGTCTTCTTCCGTGAAGTGCTTGCGCAACGTGACATCCAGTTGTTCGGCGGTCGAGAAGTGGATGTAGCCGTCGGCCAGATCTACGGGCGCGCCGGCGGTGGCGCCGTCCCGTTGCATCAGGTCCCATTCAGGCGCGTGGAGGACTTTGTAGATTAGCATGGCGCATTTGCCGCAGCCCCGGGTGTGGGGTCAAGACGTCATCGCATTGCCATGAACTCGTGCCACATCCCTTTGGCAGCGGTTTGACCACAAGACAGCGCTGCGCCAAGCTGTCCGGAAGAACCAGACATAACAGCAGGGGAATCAGGCATGAAACATCGCCTTCTTGGGGCCGCCTCGGCGCTTGCGCTTTTTGCGGGCGCGGCTCAGGCCGAAATGGTGCTGCACATCCTTCACACCAATGATGTCCACAGCCGCATCGAACAGATCAACGGGTCGGACAGCACCTGCAACGAGGAGCAGGCGGCGGCGAACGAATGTTTCGGCGGAGTTGCGCGGATCGCCAGCAAGGTGGCGGAGTTGCGCGACCGGATCCTGGCCGAGGGCGGGAGCGTCATCGTTCTGGACGCCGGCGACCAGTATCAGGGCTCGCTGTTCTACACGACCTACAAGGGGACCGAGGTGGTCGAGTTCATGAACGCCATCGGTTATGACGCGATGGCGGTCGGAAACCACGAGTTCGACGATGGCCCCGAGGGGCTTGCCGTTCTTGTGGATGGTGTCGAGTTTCCCGTGATTTCCAGCAACATTGATGTCTCGAAGTCGAATGTGCTGGCGGACAAGGTGGTCCGGCACAGCGTGATCGAGCTGGGCGATCAGAAGGTGGGCGTCGTGTCGGCCTTGGCGATGGACACGCCCGAAACCTCGTCACCTGGCCCGAATGTCACCTTCCAGGATGATGTCGAGAGCCTGAAGGCTTCGGTCGATGAGCTGACAGCCCAAGGGATCGACAAGATCATCGCCCTGACCCATGTCGGCTATCTCCGCGACCAGCAACTGGCAGCCGACGTGCCGGGGCTGGATGTGGTCGTGGGCGGGCATTCGCACACATTGCTGGGTGACATGGAGGGTGCCGAGGGTGCCTATCCCACGCTGGTCGCCGGACCTGACGGCAATGATGTCCCGATCGTGCAGGCCTATGCCTATGGCAAGTATCTTGGGCATCTGACCGTGACCTTCGATGACAATGGTGAGGTCACGGCGCTTGAGGGGCAGCCGATCTTGCTGGATGCCTCGGTCCCCGAGGATCAGGCAATCGCCGGGCGCGTGACCGAGATGGCAGAACCGATCCTGGAGCTTCGCGAGAAGGTCGTGGCGGAAACCGACGCGCCGATCGACGGAGACCGCGCCAATTGCCGCGCCCGCGAATGCGAGATGGGGAACCTGGTGGCCGATGCGATGCTGGACCGTGTTCGCGATCAGGGCGTCACCATCGCGATCCAGAACGGCGGCGGCTTGCGTGCCTCGATCGACGAGGGCGAGGTGACCATGGGCGAGATCTATACCGTCCTGCCGTTCCAGAACACGTTGGCGACCTTCCAGCTGAACGGGGGTGACATCATCGCGGCGCTGGAGAACGGCGCCAGCCAGCATGCCGAGGCAGGAGGCAGGTTCGCGCAGGTTGCGGGCCTGAAATACACGCTCGATCCGTCCGCAGGGCCGGGGTCGCGCATCAGCGACGTCATGGTGCAAGAGGATGGCGCATGGGTGTCCATCGACGAAGGCCAGACCTATGGAGTGGCGACGAACAACTACATGCGGGGCGGCGGCGACGGTTATGCCGTCTTTGCCGAAAAGGGCCAGAACGCCTATGACTTCGGTCCGGACCTAGCAGAAGTCGTCGCGGCTTACATGAGCGGCATGCCCGAGGGCTATGTGCCCTATCTTGACGGGCGCATCACCGTGAAATGAACGCCGCCCGTGCCGGCGACCGTTCCGGCACGGGCTATCCCCTTTCTTCGGCCGTTGGCTTGCCCGAAAGTCTGGGCTAAGCCTGCGAAATGACGACCGGTTTTCCCTTGGCGCTGCCGGGCCAGCGCATCGGCCTGCTGGGCGGATCCTTTGATCCTGCTCATGCGGGGCATCTGTTGATCAGCCAGGTGGCGCAGCGTCGGCTTGGCCTGGACCGGATCTGGTGGTTGGTGTCGCCGGGCAACCCCCTCAAGCTGCATGGACCCGCGCCCTTGTCCGCGCGGATCACACAGGCGCGGCGCCTGGCGCGGGATCCCCGGATCATTGTGACCGATGTGGAAGCGCGGCTTGGGCTGCGCCTGACGGCCGACACCATTCCTGCGCTGCAGCGACGCTATCCCGGCGTGGGCTTCGTCTGGCTGATGGGATCGGACAACCTGGTCCAGTTTCACCACTGGGATCGCTGGAGGCAGATCGCGCGCTGCGTGCCCATCGCGGTGATGGCGCGGCCCGGAAGCCGCCTTGCGGCGCGGCATTCGGTGGCGGCGCAGATGATGCGCGCGGCGCGGGTGCCGGAAGTCCGGGCCTTGACCCTGGCCGACCGTCACCCTCCGGCCTGGACGCTCCTCAACCTTCCCATGTCCAGCCTGTCCTCGACCGAACTGCGGAGGGCCCAGACATGAAACTGGACCGACGGGGGTTCCTGTCAGCCCTTCTGGCCTCTGCCGTCTTGCCGGATCTTGCGGGCGGGCAGGCGCTGGACCTGCGGCCGCCGCGGCGACCCGCACCCGACGCGCGGGATCTGGTCGCACGCGCGGCCCTGCCGGGACAGGTGTCCTTTGCCCTGTCCGACGGGCGAGAGCCGCTGGCCCTTGGAAAGGCGCTGATGCCGATGGCGCCGGCCAGCACGATGAAGGCCATCACCGCACTATTCGCCCTGGACCGCCTTGGTCCGGCACACCGCTTCAGCACGCGGATCATCCGGTCTGGCGACATGCTGATCCTGGCCGGAGGCGGCGATCCTGTCCTGTCCACCGACGATCTGGCGCGGCTGGCGGCCGACCTTGCGGCCAGCCCCCAGGAGCCGCCGCGGCGCTTTGCGGTCTGGGGCGGTGCCTTGCCTCATCTGCCGCAGATCACGGCCGAACAGGCACAGCATCTGGCCTATAACCCCTCGATCTCGGGGATGATCCTCAACTTCAATCGGGTGCATCTGGGCTGGAGCCGGGTCGGCGTTGACCTTCAGTTAAGCGTCGAGGCGCGGGCGGCATCGCAATCCCCACGCGCCTATACGATCACGGCCATGCCACGCGACCAGGCCGACCTGTTCACCTATCGCAACGATCAGGCGCGCGAATATTGGACGGTGTCGCGCGGGGCGATGGGCCGAAATGGAAGCCGCTGGCTGCCCGTGCGCCTGCCCGAGCTTTATGCCGCCGATGTTTTCCAGACGTTGTGCCGCGCGCGCGGCCTGGTCTTGCCCCCTGCCGAGATGATCCCTGTGCTGCCGCAGGGGCAGGTGGTTGCGCAGCACGACAGCCCCCCGCTGGAGGTGCTGATCCGCGACATGCTGCGCCATTCCACCAACCTGACGGCAGAGGTCCTGGGGCTGCATGCCAGCGGCGCGTCCGATCTGCCCGCTTCGGGCCAGATCATGCGGGACTGGCTGGGTAACCTGGGGCAGGGGCTTCGGCTGTTGGACCATTCGGGCTTGTCGGGCGACAGCCGGGTGACAGCCTATGGGTTGACGCGCGTTTTGGCTGGACCCGGCCGGGACCTGGATCTGGCCCGGCTGCTTCGCGTCAACCCCCTGTCGGAGGATCTGGGACGGGATCCCTCTGCCCGGCATCTTGTTACCGGCAAGACGGGAACGCTGAATTTCGTGTCGAACCTGACCGGCTATGTCACCACGGCATCCGGGGCCGAGGGGGTCTTTACCATCCTCTGCACCGATCCGGCCCGCAGACAGGCGGCCATCGGTCAGGAGCTGCCTGCGGGTGTCAGTACCTGGACGCAGGCTGCAAAGGCGCTGCAGCGCGACCTACTGGGCGCCTTCGCGGCGCGGCTGGACCCCTAGACGGTGATGTGGCGGACGCGGGCCGACAGTTCGATCGCGGCCGCATGCAGGCGGCTGATGTTCAGCTGGTCGCGGATTTCGGCCAGCATCATCACCTCTCCCTCGTAGAGCCGCCCATCGGCCGCGCCCACGTCGCAGGCCAGCGCATAGGCGGTCTCGTAGAGTTTTTCGGGAAGCGCATCGCGGATCAGACCGAAGAGCGCGTCCACACCGTCCTCCTCCTCGAACAAGGTCATGACCGTCTGGCTGACCGCACGGATGCGGTCGTCGTCATAGGCCGCGAAGACCGGGGCGTGATCGACCATGCGCTGGATTGCCACCAGCTCGGATGTTCGGATGGTGCTGTCCGAGGCTGACACCGCGACCATCACCGCGACCAGCGCATCGCAGGGGGAAAGGGAAGGCAGGTCGACGGTCATGGCACACTCCAACGGGGTTCGGGCGCAGATTATTGACGATGGCCGGTGCTTTCAATAAGCGTTCCGGACCCTCAGCAGGAGACAGCGACATGACCACCTTGCGCGATGCCGCAATGCAATCGAAGGCCTGGCCGTTCGAAGAAGCGCGCCGGGTGCTGAAACGCTATGAGAAGAAGGACCCCGACAAGGGACATGTGCTGTTCGAGACGGGCTATGGCCCGTCGGGCCTGCCGCATATCGGAACCTTTGGCGAAGTGGCGCGCACCACGATGGTCCGCCGCGCCTTCGAGATGATCAGCGACATCCCGACCCGGCTGATCTGCTTTTCCGACGACATGGACGGCATGCGCAAGGTGCCCGAGAACGTCCCCCAGCAGGAGATGCTGCATGCGCATCTGCAGCTGCCGCTGACCTCGGTGCCCGACCCCTTCGGCACGCATGAGAGCTTTGGCGGGCACAACAACGCCATGCTGCGCCGCTTCCTGGACACGTTCGGCTTTGAATACGAATTCATCAGCGCGACCGAGTTCTACAAGTCGGGCCGTTTCGATGACACGCTGCTGCGCGCCGCCGAGAAGTATGACGAGATCATGCAGGTGATGCTGGCCTCGCTCCGCGAGGAGCGTCAGCAGACCTATTCCTGCTTTTTGCCGATCAGCCCCACGACGGGGCGCGTCCTTTACGTGCCGATCAAGCATGTCGATGCGAAAAACGGCACGATCACCTTTGACGAGGACGGGCAGGAACTGACGCTGCCGGTCACCGGGGGCCAGGTCAAGCTGCAGTGGAAGCCGGATTTCGGCGCCCGTTGGGCCGCGCTGGATGTCGATTTCGAGATGTACGGCAAGGATCACAGCACCAACACGCCGATCTATGACGGCATCTGCCGCATCCTGGGCGGCCGTGCGCCCGAGCATTTCACCTATGAGCTGTTCCTGGACCAGGACGGACAGAAGATCAGCAAGTCCAAGGGCAATGGGCTGTCGATCGACGAATGGCTGACCTATGCGGCCACCGAGAGCCTGTCCTATTTCATGTACCAGAAGCCCAAGACCGCCAAGCGGATGTATTTCGACGTCATCCCCAAGGCGGTGGACGAATATCACCAGCAGCTGCGCGCCTTTCCCGATCAGACGCCCGAACAGCAGCTGGCCAACCCGGTCTGGCACATCCATGGCGGCACCGTGCCCGCCTCGGACATGGTGGTGCCGTTCCAGATGCTGCTGAACCTGGCCTCGGTCGCGGGCGCCACGGGCAAGGACGGGCTCTGGGGCTTCATCCGCCGCTATGCGCCCGGGGCCAGCCCAGAGACCCATCCCGACTTGGACGCCGCAGCCGGTTTTGCTTTGCGTTATTTCAATGACTTCGTGGCGCCTACCCGCAAGTTCCGCGAGCCAACCCGGGCGGAACGTGCCGCCATGGAGGACCTGGCCGGCCGTCTTGCGGCCTGGGACCAGCCCGCCGATGCCGAGGCGTTGCAGTCGATGGTCTTTGCCATCGGCAAGGATCATGGGTTCGAGCCGCTGCGCGACTGGTTCAGCGCCCTCTACCAGGTGTTGCTGGGGGCCGATCAGGGGCCGCGCTTTGGCGGCTTCATCGCCCTTTACGGCATCGACGAGACCCGCCGGCTGATCGAATCGGCGCTGGCGGGGCAGCTGGTCTCGGCCGAGGCCTGAGGCCGACGGACGGCCACCGCTTGCGGTGGCCGTTGCCGTTCCGGCCGTTGCAGCGCACGGGGTCTTCAGGACCCGTTAACACTTCATCAACTAATCCTCGAAGGATCACGCCGGCGTCTTTGCGTCGGCGCATGCCGTTACGGAGGATAGTCGATGAACATTGCGATCACCAACGGGCTTCTGCTGATGCCGCCGGCCTTCCGGGCGGGTCTGGGATCATGGTCGCGCACCGACGGGACCTCGGGCAGTCCCACCTGGGCCACGGCTGACAATGCATCCCTGGTGCCTGCCGATCAGGATTTCGGCGCCTGCCTGGAGATCGTCAAGCAGCAGACCACCACCAGCCTGCGCTTCATGGGCGAGACCCCGATGATTCCCGGCGTCTATCTGCGCGTCTCGGCTCGGGTCAAGGCGGTGGCCGGTGCGCTGACCAGCGTGCGCATCGCGGCCTGGGCAGGGGACGGCACGCGGAGCCGGGTGACCGGGATCACCGACACCGGACCGACCGTGGCCCTGCGCAACTATGGTCAGGTGGTCGAGGTCAGCGCCATCGTCGGCATCGGCACCCGGAAGGGCGTCGACATGCCCTGGGGCACGCGCCCGGTCTATGGCCATTTCGGGCTGGACCTGGTCGGGTCGAACGGCGGCGCGTTCCGGATCGAGTCGATCCGCATCGAGGACATCACGGCGGCCTTCGTGCCGTCGTTGCTGGATTGGGTGGATGTGCGCGACTACGGCGCCGTCGGCAACGGCGTCACCAACGACCGCGACGCCTTCATCGCCGCCGACCAAGCCAGCAACGGTGGCTGGATCGTCGTGCCCGAGGGCAATTTCTTCATCTCGGGTGATCTGTCGATCAACAGCCCCATCCGCTTCAAGGGGCGCATCAGCACGCCGGCCTCGACGCGGGTGGCATTTGTCCGCAGCTTCGATTTTCCCACCTATGCCGATGCCTTCGCCAGCGACACACTGGGCATGAAGAAGGCCCTGCAGGCGCTACTCGGGTTTACCGACCACCTGTCGCTGGATCTTTGCGGCCGCAGGGTGCTGCTGGACGAGCCGCTGCTGGTGGGGGACCTGGCGCCGACGCTCGACGGCTTTTCGAACCGGCGGGTCATCCGGAACGGCGGCCTTCAGGCCAATCCGGGTCAGGTCTGGACCACCGGGCGCTGGACCTCGTCGGCCAGCTACAGCCCCGCCAATCCCCTGATGCTGACGAATGTGGCAAACGTCGCACAGATCGAGATCGGCAGCCGCGTCATCGGCACCGGGGTCGGCCGCGAGGTCTATGTCAACGCCAGGAACGTGACCGCCGGGACGCTTACCCTGTCGCAGCCCCTGTTCGGGGGTTCGGCGACGCGCACCTACAGCTTTGAGCGTTACCGTTATCTTCTGGACCTGTCGGGCATCCGCCAGCTGGACCGGCTGAATCTGGTCGACATCGACTTCAACTGCGGCGGCATTGCCAGCGCCGTCATGCTGCCCCCGAAGGGCGAGATGATCCAGATGCGAGACTGCTATGTGACGCGGCCCAAGGACCGGGGGATCACGTCGATCGGGCGGGGCTGCCAGGACCTGCTGGTCGACAACTGCCAGTTCCTGTCCAACGACATGGACCTGCCCGCCCAGCAGCGCAGCACGATCGCCATCAACGTCAACGCCAACGACGTCAAGATCCGCAACAACCGCTTTGTCCGCTTTGCCCATTTCATGGTGGCGAACGGGGGCGGGCACATCGTATCGGGCAATCACTGGTTCCAGGGCGACGGATCGGGGCAGGGGTTGCGTTATGCCGGCCTTGTGCTGACCCAGCCGAACGTCCAGACGACGGTCAGCGGGAACTACGTCGACAATGCCTCGATTGAATGGACGAACGAGCACAGCGCATATCCGACCTTCACTAATGAAGAATACAGCTTTGGCGGCCTGACCGTGACCGGCAACACCTTCCTGTGCTCGAACACGGTGTCGTGGTTCGCCTGGATCTGTGTCAAGCCTTTCGGATCGGGGCACTTCATCCACGGGCTGAACGTGGTCGGCAACGTCTTCAAGGCGCTTTACGGCAACGTCCGGCGGATCGACCGGGTCGATACCTCGATCGCCGATCTGGACTACAACAACATGCGCAACCTGCAGTTCGAGGCGAACACCTTCAACGGGGTCGACGTCTATGTCGCCAACCCGCTGATGTATCAGCTGACGCAGAACACCGCTTCGGCCAATTGGACGACACCTGCCTTGACGGGGCTGCCCTTCCTCAGCTGGGCCAAATCGGTGCAGTCGATCGTCACCGAAACGCCGCTCTATGCCGCGGATGGCACGCGCGTCGATGCCGCGCCGACCGTCATCACCGAGATCGGCGCCGGCAAGCGCCAGCTGCGGCTCAGCTGGGCCCAACCGCTGCGGGGGCGCGTCTGCATCTATGCCCGCATGGACCGGCCGCAGTGACGGCCAGACCGCGCAGTTCCGCATCATCCGGCTAGCCTGCGGGCAGGTCGGCCGTTTCCGTCGCAGCCGCCGGCATTTTTCTGCCGGCGGCAGCTTATTGTGAATGATTTACATTATATGAGCTTTCGTGGTCAATTGATTAACAAAAATATCGTTTATAAAAAATGGCTTAACATATGTGACGATTTGTGATTAACATCTCCGCACAGGCAGCCGCGCCGTGAATTGGTGCGATCGGCAAAGCCCGGCGAGGCTGCCACATGGCTGCGAGGAGGGGATGTCATGAGCGCTGAAAACATTCAGAAACACGCAATTCCGGCAGGGTTGGACGGCGCCCATGTCGGTCCGGCGGATTACGAGCGTCTTTATGACGAATCCATCAACGACCCCGAGGGCTTCTGGGGGCGCGAGGGACAGCGCCTGGACTGGATCCAGCCCTTTTCCAAGGTGAAGAACACCGACTTCACCATGGGCCAGGTCAGCATCAAGTGGTTCGAGGACGGCGTCCTGAACGCCAGCGTGAACTGCGTGGACCGCCACCTGCCCAAGCGCGCAAACCAGACCGCGATCATCTTCGAGCCCGACGACCCCAAGACCCCGGCGCAGCACATCACCTATGCGCAGCTGTCGGAAAGCGTGAACCGCTTTGCCAATGTCCTGCTGAGCCAAGGCGTGATGCGCGGCGATCGTGTGGTCATCTATCTGCCGATGATCCCCGAGGCCGCCTATGCGATGCTGGCCTGCGCGCGCATCGGGGCGATCCATTCCATCGTCTTCGCAGGCTTTTCGCCGGACGCGCTGGCCAATCGCATCAACGATTGCGGCGCCAAGGTGCTGATCACCGCTGATACCGCCCCCCGCGGCGGCCGCCGCACCGCGCTGAAGTCCAATGCCGACGCGGCCCTGCTGCATTGTTCGGACAAGGTGCGCTGCCTGGTGGTCAAGCATACCGGCGACCAGACGACCTGGGTCGAGGGCCGGGATGTCGACGTCAAGGCGCAGATGGCGCAGGTCGCCCCCGAATGCCCGCCCCGCCCGATGGGGGCCGAGGATCCGCTGTTCATCCTCTACACCTCGGGGTCGACGGGCAAGCCGAAGGGGGTCGTGCACACGACCGGCGGCTATCTGGTCTATGCGGCCATGACGCACCAGTACACCTTCGACTATCACGACGGCGATGTCTTCTGGTGCACGGCCGACGTGGGCTGGGTCACCGGTCACAGCTATATCGTCTATGGCCCGCTGGCCAACGGCGCGACGACCCTGATGTTCGAGGGCGTGCCGACTTGGCCAGATGCCGGCCGCTTCTGGGAGGTCTGCGCAAAGCACAAGGTCACCCAGTTCTACACCGCCCCCACCGCCATCCGCAGCCTGATGGCCAAGGGACCGGAACCCGTCGAGGCGCATGACCTGTCCTCGCTGCGCATCCTGGGCACGGTCGGAGAGCCGATCAACCCCGAGGCCTGGAACTGGTACAACGAGCATGTCGGAAAGGGGCGCTGCCCCATCGTCGACACCTGGTGGCAGACCGAGACCGGCGGCCACCTGATCACGCCGCTGCCGGGCGCCACGGAAACCAAGCCCGGATCGGCCACCGTGCCCTTCTTCGGCGTGAAACCCGTGATCCTCGACGCCTCCAGCGCCGAGGTGCAGGAGGGCAATCCGGCCGAAGGCGTCCTGTGCATCGCCGACAGCTGGCCGGGGCAGATGCGGACCCTGTGGGGCGACCATGCCCGCTTCGAGGAAGCGTATTTCCAGCAATATCCCGGCTATTACTTCACCGGCGACGGCTGCCGGCGCGACGAGGACGGCTATTACTGGATCACCGGCCGGGTTGACGACGTCATCAACGTCAGCGGCCACCGCATGGGCACGGCCGAGGTCGAAAGCGCCCTGGTCGCCCATGAGAAGGTCGCCGAGGCCGCCGTCGTGGGCTATCCGCACAGCCTCAAGGGGCAAGGAATCTATGCCTATGTGACCCTGATGAACGGTGTCGAGCCATCGGACGATCTGCGCGCCGAGCTGGAGAAATGGGTCCGCACCGAGATCGGCCCCATCGCCAAGCCCGACCTGATCCAGTGGGCGCCGGGCCTGCCCAAGACGCGCTCGGGCAAGATCATGCGCCGCATCCTGCGCAAGATCGCCGAAAACGACCATGGCACCCTGGGCGACACCTCGACCCTGGCCGAGCCCGAGGTCGTCGACGAACTGATCGCCAACCGCATGAACCGCGGCTGACGATGCGACGGGGGTGCAAATCCTCCGCAACGCGTCCCGACCCCTCCGCCGGGAACCGGGACGCAATCAAAGGCAAGGGCGGAACAAGGGACGTGTCTGAACAGGGAGGGACCCAAGGACATGAGTGACAGACAATCGTCGAATGCCTATTGGCAGGCCAATCTTCGCATCATCTACATCTGCCTCGCGATCTGGGCGCTGGTATCCTACGGATTCGCGATCATCCTGCGCCCGCTGATCTCGGCCATTCCGGTCGGGGGCGCGGACCTGGGCTTCTGGTTTGCCCAGCAAGGGTCGATCCTGGTCTTCATCGTGCTGATCTTCTGGTATGCGGCGCGCATGAACAAGCTGGATGCCGAACACGGCGTGGACGAGTGAGGAGGATCCGGACATGAGCCAGTTTACCCTGAACCTGCTGTTCATCGGCGCCTCTTTCGCGCTGTATATCGGCATCGCCATCTATTGCCGGGCGAAATCCACGGCCGAGTTCTATGCCGCCAACCGCGGCGTGGGCCCGGTCATGAACGGCATGGCCACCGCGGCCGACTGGATGTCGGCCGCGTCCTTCATCTCGATGGCGGGCCTGATCGCCTTCACGGGCTATGACAACTCGACCTACCTGATGGGCTGGACGGGCGGCTACGTGCTGCTGGCCCTGCTGCTGGCGCCCTACCTGCGCAAGTTCGGCAAGTTCACCGTGCCGGAATTCATCGGCGACCGCTTCTATTCGCCGACCGCGCGCATCATCGGCGTGATCTGCCTGCTGATCGTCTCGATCACCTACGTGATCGGCCAGATGACGGGCGTGGGCGTCACCTTCTCGCGCTACCTGGAGGTGTCGAACTCCACCGGCCTGTGGATCGGTGCAGCGCTGGTGTTCTGCTATGCCGTTCTTGGCGGCATGAAGGGCATCACCTACACCCAAGTCGCACAATACGTCGTGCTGATCGTCGCCTACACCATTCCGGCGATCTTCATCTCGTTGCAACTGACGGGCAACTTCCTGCCGCAGCTGGGCCTCTTCGGCACGCATGACGCCTCGGGCGTGGCCTTCCTGACCAAGCTGAACATGCTGGTCACCGACCTCGGCTTCAACTCCTATACCGAGCATCACCGCTCGACCCTGGACATGGTGCTGTTCACCATGGCGCTGATGATCGGCACCGCGGGTCTGCCGCATGTCATCATCCGCTTCTTCACCGTCCCCAAGGTGTCGGATGCGCGCAAGTCGGCAGGCTGGGCGCTGGTCTTCATCGCGCTGCTCTACACCGTGGCACCCGCCGTCGGCGCGATGGCGCGGTTCAACCTGACCGCCACGATGTGGCCCGGCGCACTGACCGGCGACACCTACAGCCAGCCGGCCGTCTCGCTGGACCAGATCCAGACCAGCCCCGATCTGGAATGGATGCGCAACTGGCAGGTCACCGGCCTGCTGAACTGGGAGGACAAGAACGGTGACGGCCTCATCCAGTACTACAATGATGCCGCAGCCGAAGGCCCGGCCGCGGAAATGGCCGCAGCCCGGGGACTGGCCGGGAACGAGCTGACCACCGTGAACAACGACATCATGGTGCTGGCCAACCCCGAAATCGCCAACCTGCCGGGCTGGGTCATCGCCATCGTCGCTGCCGGCGGCCTGGCAGCCGCCCTGTCCACCGCCGCGGGCCTGCTGCTGGCGATCTCGGGCGCCGTCAGCCACGACCTGATCAAGGGCACGCTGCGCCCCAACATCAGCGAAAAGGGCGAACTGATGGCGGCCCGCATCTCGATGGCGGCCTCGATCCTGGTGGCGACGCTCTTGGGCCTCAACCCGCCGGGCTTTGCGGCCCAGACCGTGGCACTGGCCTTCGGCCTGGCAGCCAGCTCGATCTTCCCGGTGCTGATGATGGGCATCTTCTCGAAGCGGGTCGGCAAGGAAGGCGCGATCGCCGGCATGATCGCGGGCATGGTGTCCACGATCCTGTACATCTTCGCCTACAAGGGCTGGTTCTTCATCGCCGGGACCAACATGCTGTCCGACACGCCCGACGCCTGGCTGTTCGGCATCTCGCCGGCCTCGTTCGGGACGATAGGCGCGCTGATCAACTTTGCCGTGGCCTTTACCGTCTCGGCCATGACGCAGCGCCCGCCGGCTCATGTGCAGGAGCTGGTCGAATCGATCCGCGTCCCGCGCGGCGCCGGAAGTGCTGTCGCACACTGATCCCGAAAACCTGCCGCGTCCCGGATCGGGGCGCGGCGCTCCTCATGCAAAGGTCAGCGGGTGATGGCGCAAAGCATCGTCGACTTCATCGCCACCGTGCATCCCTATGACAGCCTGAAGCGGGACGAGCTGGCGCGGGTCGCCGGTTCCTTCAGCCGCAGGGAATTCGCCCCCGGCGACGTGATCTACCAGTTCGGCGACCGCCTGCCGGGGCTCTACCTGATCGAAAGCGGCCAGATCGCCGTCACCGATCGCAACGGCGACAGCGTCTCGCAGCTGGGGCCGCGCAATTCCTTCGGGGAACGGGGCCTGTTGCGAGATGGGGTGGCCGTGACTTCGGCGCGGGCGCTGGAGGGGGCGGTCGTCCTGATGCTGCCCCGGGCCGAGGTGACGCGGCTGATCGCCGAGCACCGGGCGGTGGCGCGGTTCTTCGACCGCGGGCGCGGACCGCTGGACCGCGGCGCCGACGTGGCCATGCTGAAGGTGGGAGAGCTGCTGTCCGGCAAGCCCCTCGGCTGCGCCCCCGAAACCCCGATCATCGAGGCCGCGCGCCTGATGCGCGATGCGGCCGCCAGCAGCATCGGCATCACCGAGGGCGGCCGGCTGATCGGTCTGGCGACCATCCGCGACATGTCGAACCGCGTCGTGGCCGAGGGCCGCGACATGCGCCGCCCCGTAGCCGAGGTGATGACCCCGGACCCGATCACCCTGGCGCCGACCGCGCTTGGCTATGACGTGCTGAACATCATGCTGGAACGGCGGATCAGCCATCTGCCGGTGGTGGCCCAGGACCGCTTCATGGGCATGATCAGCCAGACCGACCTGACGCGGGTGCAGGCGGTCTCCGCCTCGGGGCTCATCCGCGAGGTGGCGCAGTCCGACAGCATCGCCCAGATGGCCGCGGTCACCGCCCGCATTCCCGAACTGCTGGTGCAGCTGGTCCGCGCCCGCCAGCGACACGAGATCACCACCCGGATGATCACCGACATCGCCGATGCCGTCACGCGCCGCCTGCTGGACATCGTGGCGCGGGACCTGGGGCCCGCTCCGGCGCCCTGGCTTTGGGTGGCTTGCGGCAGCCAGGGACGGCAGGAACAGACCGGCGTCAGCGACCAGGACAACTGCCTGATCCTGGCCCCCGGCGCCGATCCGGACCACCCGTGGTTCCGCGACCTGGCGGCCCGCGTCTGCGCGGGGCTGGACGCCTGCGGCTATGTGTTCTGCCCCGGCGACATGATGGCGACCAACCCGCGCTGGCGCCAGCCGGTGCCGGTCTGGCGCGACTATTTCCGCGACTGGATCGCCCATCCCAGCCCCGAGGCGCAGATGCTGGCCTCCGTCATGTTCGACCTGCGCGCGATCGGCGGCGAGGCGCAGCTGCTGGACGATCTGCAGCGCGAGACGCGGGAGATGGCGTCGCGGAACTCGATCTTCGTCGCCCACATGATCGCCAACTCGCTCAAGCACCGGCCACCTCTGGGGCTGATCGGCGGCTTTGCCACGATCCGTTCGGGCGACCATCGCCACCACATCGACATGAAGCACAATGGCGTGGTGCCGGTGACCGATCTGGCCCGCGTCTATGCGCTGCAGGGCCGGATCGGCGCGGTGAACACCCGCGCCCGGCTGGAGGATGCCGAGACGCGCGGTGTCATTTCGGCCAGCGGGGCGCGCGACCTGATCGCGGCCTATGACATGATCCAGACCGTCCGGCTGGAAAACCAGGCGCATCTGGTCAAGGCGGGCCGCAAGCCCGACAACTATCTGTCACCCTCCGACCTGTCCGACTTTGAACGCAGCCATCTTCGCGACGCCTTTGTCGTGGTGCGCAGCATGCAGTCGGCCGTCGGACATGGAAAGGGAATGCTGGGATGACCGGGATCGGAACCGAACTGCTGGGGGTCATCGCCGTGGGGATCGGCATGGCCGCGCTGCTTTATGCGCTGCTCCATGCGTCTCGCAAGGCTGGGCTGACGCTGGCGCCCTGGCTGCTGCCGGCGGGGATCGGCCTGTCCATGATCGCCTATTCCGTCTGGAGCGACTATGCGTGGTATCCCCGCGCCGTGGAACGCCTGCCGCAGGGGGCAGAGGTGCTGCTGGTCGGCCGCGACAGCCAGCCCTGGGCGCCCTGGACCTATCTGGCCCCGGTCGAGGTGCGCTTTGCCGCCCTGGACCCGGCCCGGATCGTGCAGGGCGCGGACGGCACGCTGCAGGCCCCGATCATGCTGGTCGAGCGGCGGGGCCAGACGATCCTGGTGCCGCAGGACTTCGACTGCGCCGGCGGCCGCATCCGTCCCGCGCGCGGCGACTGGACCCCTGCGGCCGACGGTGATCCAGCTTTCGCGGCCGTCTGCGGCGCAGGAAAAGGGGCGGATCATGGCTGACATCCTGGTCATCGAGGACGAAGACAATATCGCCGTGGCGCTGGATTTCCTGCTGACGCGCGACGGCCACAGCCATGACCGGATGGCCACCGGCAAGGGCGCGGTGGAACGCATTCGGGACACGCGCCCCGACCTGGTGCTGCTGGACGTGATGCTGCCCGATGTCTCGGGCTACCAGATCGTGCAGGATGTGCGCGCGGATCCCGACCTCGCCGATGTGCGCGTGCTGATGATGACCGCGCGCGGTTCGGTGGTCGAACGGCGCAAGGGACTGGCGCTTGGGGCGGACGGCTTCATCGCCAAGCCCTTCGAGCTGGCCGAGTTGCGGGCCGAGATGGCCCGCCTGCTTGACGGGCCATGCTGACGCAGATGTCCTTGCGCCTGCGCGTCCTGCTGATGTTCGCGGGACTGGCGGGGGCGGCGCTGGCGATCTCGGGGGCAGCGCTGTGGATCGCGGCGCGGGGGCAGGGCACCGATGCGCTGGTCCAGGGCGGGATGGTCGCGGGATTTGGGCTGCTGGGGGCGGTCACGGCGCTGTGGTACCTGTTCGACCTTCACCTGGCGCGCCCGATCGAGAGCCTGGCGGGCGGCCTGCGCACCGGCCGCGCGCCTGACGCGGCCGAGGCACGCTATCTGGCGGACCTCGGCCCGGCCGCCCGCGATGCCGCCGAGGCACGCGCCCGCACGGCCGAGGCGCTGGCCGAGGCGGTGCAGGACCACGCCGCCGAACTGGCGCGCGAAAAGGCCAGCCTCGAGGCGATTCTGGCGGATTTCGGTGCCGGGGCGGTGATGTTCGACGCGCGCCACCGGGTGATCTTCTACAATGCCAGCGCGGCACGGCTGCTGCCGGGGCTGGCCTTGGATCACCAACTGGACCGCTATCTGCGGCCCGGCGCGCTGCGGGCGGCGCAGGCGCGGCTGGCGACCGGCGTGGGGGCCACGGACCTGGTCTGCCTGACCGCCCAAGGGGCGCGGCTGTCGGGCCGGCTGCGCAACCTGGAGGGCGGGCTGCTGCTGATCCTGCGCGACCGCGCGGTCGAACGTCCGGCCCCCCGCGCCACACTGGAGGCGCTGCGCCGGCACGCCGCCACCCTTGTGCCGATGCTGGACGCGCTGGATGGCCCGATCCCGCCGGCCCTGGCGCAGGCGATCCGCGACGAGGGGCAGGGCCTGGCCGTCGCCACGCGGGAACTGTCGCAGTTGCTGGCCAGCGACGCCCCCACCGGCACTGCCACGCTGGAGGAGGTGGCGGCTGGGTTGACCCTGGCGCCCACACCGCCCGGCCTGCTGTTCCAAGCCGAGGCCGGGCCGCTGAACGCCCTGCTGGCGATGCTGGACCGCCAGTTGCGCGGGCAGGGGCATGCGCCGACCGTTTCGGTGTTGCCGTACGCGGGCGACGAGATGCGGCTGATCCTGGGCTGGACCGGTCCCGCCGTTCCCATCGACCGGCTGGAGGCCTGGCTGACGCAGGCGCCCGATCCCGACCAGCCGGACCTGTCCGGGGCCGACATCCTGGCGGCCCATGGCACCGGCCTCTGGCCCGAGGCGGATGGCGACGCGGCGCGGCTGGTCATGCCGCTGCGGGTGGTTGCATCAGCCACGGGAACGGCGGGCGTCACCTATGATTTCGCGCTGGCGCGACGTGGCGTCGCCTCGTCCCGGCTGGCGGACCTGACCTGCGTGGTCTTTGACACCGAAACCACCGGCCTGACGCCCCAGGACAGCATCGTCCAGATCGCCGGGCTGCGGCTGGCGCGCGGCCGCCTGACCGGCGAGCGGTTTGAGACGCTGGTCAATCCCGGTCGCCCGATCCCGCCCGCCTCGACCGCGATCCATGGCATCACCGACCGGATGGTGGCCGAGGCCCCGGACCTGACGGCCGCGCTGAACGCGTTTCACCATTTCTGCGACGACAGCGTATTGATCGCCCATAACGCGCCCTTCGACATGGGCTTCCTGCGTCGCGCCAGTGCCGAGACGGGGGCGCATTTCGACAACCGCGTGCTGGACACGGTGCTGCTGTCGGCGATGGTCTGGGGGCAGTCCGCCGTCCACAGCCTGGACGCGCTGACCGAGCGGCTGGGGATCGTCATCCCGCCCGAGGCGCGCCATACGGCAATGGGCGACACCATCGCCACGGCCGAGGCCTTCCTGCGCCTGATCCCCGCCCTGGAGGCCAAAGGGATAGAGCGGTTCGAGCAGGCCGTGGACCAGGCACGCCGCCATCGCCGCCTGATCGAGGACGCCAACCTGAGCGCCTAGAGCGAGATCTGCGGCGCGTCGGGATCGATCGGCACAGGATCGACTTCGGGTTCGGGCTCCGTCAACCCCCGCAGGCCGTTGCCGATGGGCGGGGGCGGCGGGGCTCCGGCGCGGCGGCGGATGACGATGTCGCCGTTCTCCAGCCGTTCGGGCGTCTCATAGTTGCGGATGTCGTCGACCAGGACGCCCAGGTCCTGCAACGCGGGCGCCAGCCGGGCCATGGTGCCCGAGAGATCGCGGGTCAGCCCCTCGACCTCGGGGGCGGCGTCCTGCCAGAACTGCCGAAAGATCATGCCGATCCCGCGCTCGATCAGGCTCAGGCCCTCTTCGGGCTCATCGGCCGTTTGGGCCGGCGCGGGACCGGCGGCCAGGGCAGCCAGCAGCGCAAGGGGCAGGATGCGATGTCTCATGCCTGCAAAGATGGGCGGTCGGGGGCGATGTGGCAAGACCCGTCAGGCGGTTCCGGGCGTGGCCTGCGGCTGGTGCATGGTGCGGAACTTGTCCCAGGCCTCGTTCAGGCGGCGGGTGCGGGCCTCGGCCAGGCGCACCGCCTCGGCAGGAAGCCCGCGGCCGATGGCATGGTCGGGATGGCTCTCGCGCACCAGCTGGCGCCAGCGCTTGCGCGCCTCGGGCAGGGGGGTTTCGGGCGTGACGCCCAGGATCTCGCAGGGGGGGCAGCCGGCGCCGGGGTCCTGCCGGCGGCGGATTTCGGCGATCTTGGCCGGGCTGAGACCGAAGATGCGACCGACTTCATCCAGAAAGGCGATTTCTGCCTCGTGCAGGTCGCCGTCGGACACGGCAATGACGAACAACCCTTCCAGCACGTCGATCAGGACCGGATCGCCCGGGTGGAACATGCCCGCCATGCGCCGCGCCCAGGCATCAAAGCCCGCCACGTCCTGCCGGGCCAGGTCAAAGACCCGCGCGGCGTTCTTTTCCTCGGATCGGGGAATGATGAAGACGCGCCGGAAGGCCGCGACCTCGGACCGGGCGACGGTGCCGTCGACCTTGGCCAGCTTGGCGCCAAGCGCGATCACCGCGATGGTGAAGGCGACCGATCGTTCGGGCGGCGTGGCCGGGCGGTTGGTCCACAAAAAGGCCACGATCCTGTCGGCCATCCGCTGCCAGAAGCTGCGGGGCTTGGGCAGGGCGGGGCACAGGCTGGTGCAGGTTTCGGGGGTCTCGCAGCATTCCATGTCATGAGGTTATCGCCTTCTGCAGCGCGGCGATAGGGGCGGTTTGACGCGCAGGCGGCGATCAGGCCTGCAGATCCTTGCCCATCAGGACAAGGTCGTGAAAACGGCCGAATTTCCACCCGGCTGCCGGGATCCGGCCCCATTCGGCATAGCCCATTGCCGCATGGAAGGCGATCGAGGCGCCGTTCGACCCGGTGATCCCGCCGATCATCAGGCGGTGGCCGCGGGCGCGGGCGTGATCCTCCACCGCGCCCAGCAGCAGCCGGCCCAGGCCCCGGCCGCGATGGTCCGGCGCCGCGTGGATCGTGTGCTCCATGCTGCGGGCATAGCCGGCCCCGGCGCGGAACTGGCTGTAGGTCGCAAAGCCCGCGATCTGTCCGCCGGTCTCGGCCACGACAAAGGCGTGACCTGCCGCCTGGCGGTCCCCGATCAGGGCGGCGATCTCGGCCTCGCCGCGTTCGGTGGGCCAGAAGGTGATGTCGGTGTCGCGCACGATCGGGTTCCAGATCGCCCCGATGCCCGGCGCGTCATCGGGCACGGCGTCGCGCAGGATCACAGGGTCACCTCGCCCTTGAGGGTCGTCAGCGTCAGGGTCATCTCCGTCCGGGCGCCTGCCAGCATCAGCCGCCGGTCGGCCAGGTCCAGGCGTTCCAGCGGCAGGCTGAGGCACTTGAGCCGCAGGCCCCGGTCGGGCAGCAGGTCCGACGGATACGGGCCCGTGCCCCAGTCGATCAGCATCGGCTCGGCCCCGCCCCGCGGCATCTGCCCCGCCTGGGGCAGCGTGATGCGCCAGCGCAGGTCGCCCCGGCTGGCCTCGGCGATCGTCGTGCCGGAAGGCGCGACCAGCGGATGCGCACGCGCCACCCAGCCCGCGATCCGCGGCGGCCCGTCAAAGCTGTCCAGGCCGAACCAGCGGGGCCGGCCGGGCGGCGGCGCCTCGGGATCGACCGCGATCAGTTCCAGATATTCGCCGGCGCCGAGCGACAGCAGCATGTTGTGGGTGCCAAGGGTCGAGTGCTTGCCCCCCGGCTCGGGTGCGACGCCAAGCCGGTCATGCAGCCACTCGGCCCCCTCGGTCAGGGACCGCGCCGCGATGGCCACGTGGTCAAAGGCGAGGGTCACCCGCGATGCGCGCCCGCCGCCAGGTCGCGGACGAAGTCCAGGATCTCGGGAACGGGGCGGCCTTCGCCGATCTGCTTGACGATGGCGCTGCCCACCACGCAGCCGTCGGCGATGCCGGCGATCTGTTCCGCCGCATCGGGGGTCGAGATGCCGAAGCCCACCACCACGGGCAGCCCGGCCGAGGCGCGGATGCGGGCGACCTCGGGCGCGATCTCGGCCGCATTGGCCGAGGGGCCGCCGGTGATCCCCGTGACGCTGACGTAATAGACGAAGCCCGAGGTGTTCCGGATCACCGCCGGCAGGCGACGGTCGTCGGTGGTGGGGGTGGCCAGGCGGATGAAGTTCAACCCCGCCCGCGCAGCCGGCAGGCACAACTCGTCATCCTCCTCGGGGGGCAGGTCCACGACGATCAGCCCGTCCACGCCCGCCTCGACCGCGTCGGCCAGGAACTTCTCGACGCCGCCGACCCGGGCATAGATCGGGTTGTAATATCCCATCAGCACGACCGGCGTGGTCGTGTCCTGTTCCCGAAAGGCGCGCAGCATCTCCAGCGTGCGGGTGACGCTGCCGCCCTGGGCCAGGGCGCGCTGGCCGGCGGCCTGGATCGTCGGGCCATCGGCCATCGGATCGGTGAAGGGCATGCCCAGTTCGATGATGTCGACACCCGCGCCGGGCAGGCCGCGCATGATCTGCAGTGCCGTCGCCTCGTCGGGGTCCGATGCCATCATATAGGCCACGAACGCCTTCTTTCCCTCGGCCTTCAGCTGTGCAAATCGGTCGTCGATCCTGGTCATGTCCGTCCCCGTATCCTTTGCGCCCAGCACTAGCGGCGAAAGGACCCGGGTGCAATGCGGCGCAGGCTGGACTTGGCCGCCCGGCGCGCGTAACAGACGCCCGTAATTCAGACGGGAAAAGGGTGCTGGCATGGGCTTTCGCATGGGGATCGTCGGGCTGCCGAATGTCGGCAAGTCCACGCTGTTCAACGCGCTGACGAAGACGGCCGCCGCGCAGGCCGCGAACTTTCCCTTCTGCACGATCGAGCCGAACGTGGGCGAGGTCGCGGTCCCCGACCCCCGGCTGGACAGCCTGGCGCAGATCGCCGGCAGCAAGCAGATCATCCCGACCCGCATCACCTTCGTCGACATCGCTGGCCTGGTGAAGGGCGCCAGCAAGGGCGAGGGCCTGGGCAACCAGTTCCTGGCCACGATCCGCGAGGTGGACGCCATCGCCCATGTGCTGCGCTGTTTCGAGGATGGCGACATCACCCATGTCGAGGGTCGCGTCGATCCGCTGGCCGATGCCGAGGTGATCGAGACCGAGCTGATGATCGCCGACATGGAATCGATCGAGCGGCGGCTGGCGAACCTGGCGCGCAAGCTGAAGGGCGGCGACAAAGACGCGGCCGACCAGCAGCGGCTGCTGAAGCAGGCGCTGGAGGCGCTGGAGGCGGGCCGCCCCGCGCGCACCATCGCGGTGTCCGAGGATGACCGGCGGCCCTGGGACATGCTGCAGCTGCTGACCGCCAAGCCGGTCCTCTTCGTCTGCAACGTGGCCGAGGACGAGGCCGCCAACGGCAACGCCCTGTCGGACAAGGTCCGCGAGATGGCCGAGGCGCAGGGCGCGGGCCATGTGGTGATCTCGGCCCGCATCGAGGAGGAGATCAGCCAGCTGGACGCCGAGGAGGCCGAGCTGTTCCTGGGCGAGATGGGGCTGGAGGAGCCGGGCCTGGATCGCCTGATCCGCGCCGGCTATGCGCTGCTGGGCCTGCAGACCTATTTCACCGTCGGCCCCAAGGAGGCCCGCGCCTGGACGATCACCAAGGGCACGCTGGCCCCGCAGGCGGCAGGCGTGATCCACGGTGATTTCGAGAAGGGCTTTATCCGGGCCGAGACCATCGCCTATGACGACTATATCGCCGGCAAGGGCGAGGCCGGCGCGCGCGAGGTCGGCAAGCTGCGCGTCGAGGGCAAGACTTATGAGGTCAAGGACGGCGACGTGCTGCATTTCCTGTTCAACGGCTGACCGTAACGGGCATCGCGACAGGGGGCGGGCCGTGTGGCCCGCCCTTTTTCGTTCAGTAATAGGTCAGTTCGGTCGCCTTGCCGCGGAAGACCGTATAGGCCAGCACCGAATAGCCGATGATGATCGGCAGCACGACCAGTGCGCCCACCAGGATGATGATCAGGCTTTCGGGCGCGGCGGCGGCCTGGTAGATGGTCATCTGCTCGGGGACGACATAGGGATAGAAGCTGTAGGCCAGCCCCCCGAAGGCCAGCACGAAGAGGGTCGAGGCCAGCCAGAAGGGCGCCCAGGCCATGCGGTCGCGCTCCATCGGCAGGCGGTGCAGGACGCGCCACAGCGCCACGATCAGAACGGCCGACAGGACCGGCAGGGGGGACAGCAGCGCGATCTCGGGCCAGCCGAACCACTTGTCCCAGATGCGCGGGCTGACCAGGGGCGACGCGGCCGAGATCGCGGCCACCCCCGCCGCCAGCCCCCAGATGCCGCGCCGCGCCCAGAGGATCGCGCGCGCCTGCAGCACGCCCTCGGTCTTGCCGATCAGCCAGGTGGCGCCGATGAAGCTGAAACCCACGGTCAGGAAGACGGCCGTCAGCAGCGCGAAGCCCAGGTTCGCCCAAGTCATCTGCAGACCCGTGACATAGAGCCCCAGCATGAAGCCCTGCGCCAGCGAACTGGCCAGGCTGCCCGCGAAGAAGGCCTTGTTCCAGGCACCCCGGTGATGCGTGGGCGCCTTGACGCGAAACTCGAAGGCGACGCCGCGCAGGATCAGCCCGACCAGCATCACCGCGACCGGCAGATAAAGCGCCGTCAGGATGATGCCGTGGGCCACCGGAAAGGCCACCAGAAGGATGCCGATGGCCAGCACCAGCCAGGTCTCGTTCGCATCCCAGAAGGGGCCGATCGAAGCGACCATCCGGTCGCGTTCGTCCGGGGTGGCGAAGGGAAAGAGCAGCCCCACCCCCAGGTCGAAGCCGTCGAGGACGACATAGACCAGGATCGCGCCCCCCATCAGCAGGGCAAAGGCGAAAGGCAGCCAGGTGGTGGGGTCGCCGAAAAGCGTCATCATGGGATCACTCCGCAGGCTGAAGGGCGCGCAGGCCGGCATCGGCGGTCGGCACGTCCGGGGTCAGCGGGCGGTGCCGCGCGGCCTGGCGCGCAAGGAAGGTCAGCGTGGCCAGATAGGCCAGCATCAGCATCGCATAGACCAGGAGGTAGGCAACCAGGGTCGAGGCGACCATGCCGCCCGTCACCGGTCCGACCGCCTGTTCGGTGGTCAGCACGCCGGTCACCAGCCAGGGCTGGCGGCCGATCTCGGTCACGTACCAGCCGGCCAGGGTCGCGACCCATCCCGAAAAGCCCATGCCGATGAAGGCATAGATCCAGGGGCGGGGCAGGCCCTCGATCCCGCGACCGCGGCGCATCAGCCACAGAGAGGACCAGGACAGCAGCAGCATCGCCATGCCGATCCCGACCATTACCCGGAACGAGAAGAAGACCGGGGCCACGGGCGGATGCAGGGGCGAGCCGTCGGCGGCCAAGAAATCGTTCAGCCCCGGCACAACGCCCTCGATGTCATGCTTGAGGATCAGCGAGGCAACGCCCGGCAGCGCGATCTCGGCCCGGTTCTCGCGTGCGTCCTCATCGGGCAGCGCGAAGAGTACCAGCGGCACGCGGGACTGGGTGTCCCAGTTGGCCTCCATCGCGGCAACCTTGGCGGGCTGGTGTTCCAGCGTGTTCAGCCCGTGCATGTCGCCGGCCAGGATCTGCATCGGGATCAGGACCGCGCCAAGGGTCGCGCCAAAGCGCAGGGTGGCCCGCACCTCGTCCCCCCGGTCCCCCCAGAGCCAGCGCAGCGCCGAGAGACCGGCGATCAGGAAGGCCACCGTCAGCCCGGAGGCCAGCAGCATGTGGACCAGCCGATAGGGCAGCGACGGGTTGAAGACGATCGCGAACCAGTCGGTCGCGTGGACCACGCCGTCACGCAGCTCGTATCCCGCCGGGGTGTGCATCCAGCTGTTCAGCACCAGGATCCAGAAGGCCGACAGCGTCGTCCCGAAGGCCACAAGGAAGGTCGCGGTCGTGTGCAGCCAGCTGGGCACGCGGCGAAAGCCGAAGAGCATGATCCCCAGGAAGGCGGCCTCCAGGAAGAAGGCGGTCAGGATCTCGTAGGCCAGAAGCGGCCCCGCAATATTGCCCACGGCCTCCATGAAGCCCGGCCAGTTGGTGCCGAACTGAAAGGACATGGTGATCCCCGACACCACCCCCAGGGCAAAGGACAGCGCAAAGACCTTTACCCAGAAGCGATAGGCGTCCATCCACTTCTCCGCGCGCGTCGCGTTGAAGCGCAGCTTGAAGAACAGCAACACCCAGCCCAGGGCGATGGTGATGGTCGGGAACAGGATGTGGAAAGAGATATTCGCCGCGAACTGTATCCGCGACAGCAGAAGCGGGTCCATGAGGTGATCTCCGGTCAGGATGGCGGGTGGAGGGTCAGGAGGGTTTCTGGCGGCGGATCGGGATCAGCCGGCCGGCCCCGTCCACGATGCGGCCAAGGCGCGCGCCCATGTTCAGCAGGGCGACAAGGCGCTCGGTCTCCATATGCGCCAGGTCGTCGTGGAACCGGGTCATCTGCTCGATCAGCTGGCGCAGTTCGGCCATGCGCGCATGGGCCGCGGCATCGGCGGGGCCGGGCTGGGTCATTGTCAGTTCGCGCAGCTTGGTCAGGGTCGGGTCGATCTCGCGCTTGCGCCGTTCGGCGATCAGGCAGCGCACGATCTCCCACAGGTCATCGGGCGTGGTGAAGAACTCTCGCCGGTCGTCGGGCTGGTGGCGCAGGCGGACCAGGTTCCAGCTTTGCAGCTCCTTCAGGGCCATCGACACGTTCGAGCGGGAAAAGCCCAGGGCGCCCACGATGTCGTCGGCGCAGAGCGGCTGGTCGGACAGGAACAGCAGGGCATAGACCTGGCCCACGGTGCGGTTGATGCCCCACCTTGAGCCCATCTCGCCGAAGTGGAGGATGAATTCTTGTCGCAGGGTCGAGATGGTCATCGCGCTTTTCCGTTGTTTCAGGAATTACTGAAACAGAGATAGACCAGCTGCGGGCGAACCCAATGGTGCGGGATGTCGCATGCCTGTCGCGCCGGACCCCAAACGCAAACTGCCCCGCCGGTGAGGGCGGGGCAGCGTCCGGTCATGTCGTGAGGCGGATCAGTTGCTGATGACGGAGCAGTCCTGCGACCGGCTGATCATCCGTTCGCAGGCCAGTTCGGCATGACCCTTGGACAGGTTCACGAAGCGCGGCTCGAAGCCGCGATTGGTGTTGGCCACGTGACGACGGGCCTTTCCGAAGATGCCGCCGTCCTGAAGCGCCAGGCCCAGAAGCAGACGGTCGGCCTCGGCCTGCGACTTGTAGAGGCCAAGCGAGACGCCCCAGTTGCGGCCACTGTCGGTGGGGCGGCGGACCACCTCGAGCGCGGCCGGATCGCTCAGGTCGCCCTCGCCCATGGCGGCAAGAATCACCGTTTCGGAGCGGGGCTTGGGGGCGGGCGAGGTAACCAGCGACAGGCTGCCAGCCGGGGCCTTGGTCGCGGCCGCGACCGCCGGGTTCGGCTCGGGCTCGGCCGCGGCGACCGCCGCGACGCTGGCGCTGCGGCGTGGCGAGGGCTGGGGACGGGTGGAGGCTGCCAGCACCGGCACCGCGAGGCTGGCGGAGCTTGCCGGCGCGGGATCGGAGGCCACGGCGGCGGCGATGGCCTGTTCCACCGCTTCGGCCTTGCTGCCGGGGCGCGACTTGGGCCGTGGACTGCTGGCCAGTGCGACGGCGGCCGGGGTGGCAGGGGTCGCGCCTTCCGTCGCGCGGCGCAGCGCCTCGGTCAGGTCCACCTGTGGGGCGGCGGGTGCCGCCGCCACGAGCGAGGCCGCCTCGGCCGGACGCGAGACCGGGGCAGGGGAGGCATTCAGGACCATCCGCTGCGGTTCGGGCTGGGTTGCGGCGGGGGTGGCGGCCACCTGGGCGCGCCGCGTGGTCCCCTGGACCAGCAGGCGAGGCGGCTGGGGACGGACTTCGCGAACGCGGTCGGGAATGCGGGTGAAGCTGCTGTCCAGCAGTTCCGCCATCACCTGGTTGCGGTGCGCGGTCGAGGTGCCGCCGAAGACCGAGGCGATCAGCCGCTTGTTGCCGCGCTGTGCCGAGGCGGTCAGGTTGAAGCCGGCGGCGCGGGTATAGCCCGTCTTGATGCCGTCGGCGCCGTTATAGGCGTCCAGAAAGCGGCGGTTGGTCGAGGCGACCTGCGCGATCCCCGCATCGGCCGAGCGGCGCGAGAACAGATTGTAATACTGGGGAAAGTCGTAGAACAGGTGACGGCCCAGCACGCTCATGTCATGGGCGGTCGAATAGTGCCCGTCACGGGTCAGACCATGCGCGTTGCGGAACTGCGAATTGGTCATGCCGATCGCGCGGGCCATCTGGGTCATCTGCTGGGCAAAGGCCTCCTCGGACCCGGCCAGACCTTCGCCGATCGTGGTGGCAGCGTCGTTTGCCGACTTGATCGCGGCGGCGCGGATCAGATAGCGCAGCTCGATCTGCTGTCCGGCGCGCAGGCCCAGCTTTGACGGCGGCTCATTGGCGGCCTTGGACGAGACGGTAAATTTGGAATCGAGCCGAACCCGGCCGCTCTCGATGGCGTTGAAGGCCATGTAGAGCGTCATCATCTTGGTCAGCGAGGCCGGGTGAAGCCGCGTGTCGGAATTCTGTCGATAAATCGGCTGCCCGGTGCGGGCGTCCATGACATAGGCCGCAAAAGGGGCCGCGGCGGCCGGCAGGCCCATGATCGTCGCGGCCATCAGCGCAAGGCTCCACAGCCGGAAAGCGGTAAGGAATCGGGTCACTGTCGCTGTCTCTCTGCCTCAAGCGGGTGTGTCATTTGTCGCACCCCGTCGTTAATGACATGACAATAGCACGGGTGAATATTCCGTGAAACCGGCCAATCGAACTTATTTTCCGCTTCCGGACAGGGGGCTGCGCGGGTCCGCGGGGCAGGGGGGCTTTCATCCGCGGCCGATTGCGCTATATTTTTCCACAGCACGGCCGCCTTTCCGGGGCGGCCGCTTCGTCGCAGCATTCAGGAACGACCGTAGACCCGATGACGCACTGGATGACCGATCCCGAAAACCCCGATGATCAGTCCGATCTGGCGGTCAAGCCCCGCAGCCGCACGCAGCGTCCGCCCATGTACAAGGTGCTGATGCTGAACGACGACTTCACGCCGATGGAGTTCGTGGTCCATGTGCTGGAGCGGCTGTTCCACATGACCCATGCCCAGGCCATCGAGATCATGCTGACGGTTCACCGCAAGGGCGTGGCCGTCGTCGGGGTGTTTTCGCATGAGGTCGCCGAGACGAAGGTCGCCCAGGTGATGGAGCTGGCACGCCGCCAGCAGCATCCCCTGCAATGCACCATGGAAAAAGAGTAATCGCGTGACCCAATCACGACTGGACCTGGCCTTCCCGGACGGCCATCCCGGGGGCGAGGTGCTGTTCATCGGCGCGCAGGCCGCCGACGACCTGTCCCCCCTGGACCCGCAGCATCTGCAGATCGCCCAGGGAAATTTTCCCGACCATCATGGCTTGGCGGCGCGCGGCTATCGCGTGGCTGCGGATGTCGACGGCAGCTTCGATGCGGCCATCGTGCGACTGCCGCGCGCCAAGGCCCAGGCGCGGGCGCGGATCGCGGATGCGGCCGGACGGCTGCCGCAGGGCGCGGATCTGTGGATCGACGGGCAGAAGACGGACGGGATCGACGCGATCCTGAAGGAGATGCGCGCGCTGGCCCAGGTCAGCGACGTGATCAGCAAGGCGCATGGCAAGATCTTTCGCGTCACCGTCCCGGCCGGCGACTGGCTGCCGGGCGACTGGCGCGCCGCTGAGCGTGAGGTCCTGCCCGGCTTTGTCACCCGCCCCGGCGTGTTTTCGGCGGATGGCGTCGATGCGGGGTCGCGGATGCTGGCCGACCATCTGCCCGACCGCCTGCCGACGCGCATCGTCGACCTGGGCGCGGGCTGGGGATGGCTGGCGGCGCAGGCGCTGAAGCGCGACAGCATCACCGAACTGCACCTGGTCGAGGCGAACCATGCCGCGCTGGAATCGGCGCGCCGCAACGTCACCGATCCCCGGGCGCGGTTCCATTGGGCCGATGCGCGCGACTTCAGCCTGCGCGAGCCGGTGAACGGGGTGATCATGAACCCGCCCTTCCACGAGGGGCGGCAGGCGGATCCGCGGCTTGGCGGCGCCTTCATCGCGACGGCCGCGCGCCTGCTGACCGGGGCCGGGCGGCTGTGGATGGTGGCGAACCGCCATCTTCCGTACGAATCAGTCCTGTCCGAACATTTCGGCCAAGTCCATGAGATCGCCGGCGACAGCCGCTTCAAGGTGATCGAGGCCACCGCCGCCGGCAAGGGCAGCGCGACGCAGCGCAAGGGAGGCCGCCGATGACCCTGTCGATCCAGGGCAAGGTGGCGATCGTGACCGGCGCCGCCCGCGGCGTGGGCCTGGCGATCGCGCGCCATTTCGTCGAACGCGGCGCCTCGGTCATGTTCGCCGATGGCGACGAGGCGGCGCTGAACTCGGTCGTCTCGGACTATGAGGACGGCGGCGGCCAGGTCCGTCGCTTTGCGGGCAACATGTCGGAAAAGCTGGCGATGGCGAACCTGCTGTCGGCGACGCTGGACGCCTTTGACCGGGTGGACATCCTGGTCAACGCGCATCGCTTCGTGCGCAGCAGCGACCCGCTGGACACCGACATGGACGCGCTGGAGGAGATGCTGCGCCAGAACATGCTGGCGGGCCTGCGCCTGTCGCAGATGGTGGCCAAGCGCATGATCAAGCAGGCCGAGGGAGAGGGTCCCGCGGCGCAGTCGGGCGCCATCGTGAACATCTCGACCCTGGCGGCGCGGCGGCCGGTCCTGTCGATGCTGGGATATTCCATCGCCTGCGCCGCACAGGAACAGGCGACGCGCGGACTGGCGCTGGCCCTGGCGCGGCACCGGATCCGCGTGAACGGGGTCAGCTTCAGCAGCGTCATGTCGCACGAACTGCAATGCGCGCTGAAGGAAGACCCCGACAAGCGCGCCCAGATCATTGCTGGAACGCCCCTCGGCCGGATCGCCCCTGCCGATGAGCTGTCGGAGACGGTGCATTACCTCGTCAGCGATGGCGCGCGCTTTGTCACCGGCCAGATCATCACGGTCGATGGCGGCCGCAGCCTGGGCGACCCGGTGACGGCACAGGTGCTCTAGGGGGTTCAGCCTTCCTGCGGGTAAGCCGCACGGCAGGCGTCGATGGCCGCGTTGGCGCTGCGCGACAGGGCGGCTTGGCGGGCGGCAAGGTTGTCGCGCTTGCGCATTTCCGCCTGCGGGTCGATCGCCACGCGATAGCGTTCATTGTCCGCATAGTCGCGCCAGCAGCCATAGGTGGTGACGGCGGTACGACCATCCTTGTCCCGCCGCAGCGCCTCGCACTGGCCAAAGCGCGACCGCACGACCTGGCGTTCCTCCCAGGCATAGCCGCGGGCCAGGTTGCCCTCGACCTCGGCCAGAAGGGCGCTGACCTGCCGGTATTCGCTGGTGTTGCGGCTGATGCACTGTTCGCGGGGCGTGCCGCAGGCGGCCAGCGTCAGGGGCAGGGCAGCCAGAAGGCCAAGGGTGGTGTTGCGGCGCATGGCGGGTCTCTTTACATCGGTCCCCAGATGGTAGCCGCGAGGCGGCCTGCTTGGCAAATCACGAATGAGGAGCGTCATGGACGAACAACGCCGCCGCGCCGCCGCATGGTTCCACGAGTTGCGCGACCGCATCGTCAAGGCCTTCGAGGGGCTGGAGGATCGCGCCCCGGGCCCCCTGCCTGTCGGACGCTTCGAGGTGACGCCCACCACGCGCGCCGATGACGGCGGCGGCGGGCTGATGTCGGTCATGCGCGGCGGCCGTACCTTTGAAAAGGTCGGCGTGAACTGGTCCGAGGTTCACGGCACGCTGGCGCCCCGCGCCCAGGCCGCGATGGCCGCGCGCGGCGTGCCGGGCATGCAGGACGACCCGCGTTTCTGGGCCAGCGGCATCAGCCTGGTGGCCCACATGCAGAACCCGCATGCGCCTGCCGTCCACATGAACACGCGCATGTTCTGGACGCCCGGCGCCTGGTGGTTCGGGGGCGGGACGGACCTGAACCCCTGCCTGGAATATGCCGGGGATACCGCGCATTTCCACGACACGCTGCGCGCGGCCTGCATGCCGCATGGGGCGGAGTACTATGACCGCTTCAAAGCCTGGGCGGACGAGTATTTCTTTATCCCCCATCGCGGACGGGCGCGGGGCGTGGGCGGGATCTTCTACGACGACCTGAATACGGGCGATTGGGAGGCCGACTTTGCCTTTACCCGCGCCGTGGGCGAGGCCTTCCTGCCCGCCTTCCTGCCCCTGGCCGAGGCGCGGATGACGCAACCTTTCGACGAGGCCGACCGCGATGCGCAGCTGGTCCATCGCGGCCTCTATGCGGAATACAACCTGGTCTATGACCGGGGGACCAAGTTCGGGCTGGAGACCGGACACAATGCCGATGCCGTGCTGATGAGCCTGCCGCCGCTGGCGAAATGGATCTGACCACGACCGAAGGGCTGGCCGGTTTCGTGCTGGCCGCCGTTCTGGCCGAGGTCACGCCCGGCCCGAACATGAGCTACCTGGCCATCGTGGCGCTTGGCGACGGGCGCCGTGCCGGGCTGGCGGCGGTGGCGGGCGTCGCCCTGGGGCTGGGCCTGGTGGGGGTCGCCGCGGCCTTGGGTCTGGGTGCGCTTATTACCGCCGTGCCGGCGCTGGCGCAGGTCCTCAGATGGGGCGGTGCGGCCTATCTGCTCTGGCTGGCATGGCAGGGCTGGAAAGGGGCCGATGAGGCCCCCGAACATGCGCCGCGCGGATCGACGCTGGCACGGTTCTTCCGGCGTGGGCTGGTGACCAACCTGCTGAACCCCAAGGCCTTTGCCTTCTACCTGACCGTGCTGCCCGCCTTCGTGCCTGACGCGGCGGGCGATCCGGCGCGTTTCCTGACAATGGCCGCGGTCTATGTCGCGATCGCGACCGCCATTCATGCATCAATCGTGCTGGCCGCGGCCTCCTGGCACCGGGTTCTGGGGCAGGAGGCCGCACAGGGCCGGCTGCGGCGCCTGCTGTCGGTGCTGCTGGCCCTGGTCGCGGTGTGGCTGCTGGTGGCGACCGCCGGGTGATCAGACGTCCAGTTCCTCGACGAACCGCGCGTTTTCCTGGATATATTCGAACCGCAGCTCGGGCTTCTTGCCCATCAGGCGCTCGACTAGGTCGCCGGTCTCGCCGCCCTCGTCGTCGTCGATGCTGACGCGGATCAGCTTGCGCGTCTTGGGGTTCATCGTCGTGTCCTTGAGGTCCTTGGCGTCCATCTCGCCCAGACCCTTGAAGCGCTGCACGTCGATCTTGCCGCGCCCGCCCAGGCCCTTGGCCATCATGCGCTCTTTCTCGGCATCGTCGGAAACATAAAGACGATGCGCCCCTTGAGTCAGGCGGTATAGCGGCGGGCAGGCCAGGTACAGATGCCCCTTGTCGATCATCGGCCGCATCTGCGTGAAGAAGAACGTCATCAAGAGCGACGCGATATGCGCGCCGTCGACGTCCGCGTCTGTCATGATGATGATCTTGTCATACCGCAGATCATCGACGTTGAACTTGGACCCCATGCCCACGCCAAGCGCCTGGCACAGGTCGTTGATCTCCTGGTTGGCGCCCATCTTGCTGGATGCGGCGCCCAGCACGTTCAGGATCTTGCCGCGCAGGGGCAGCAGCGCCTGGTTGGTGCGGTCGCGGGCCATCTTGGCCGAACCGCCGGCGCTGTCGCCTTCCACGATGAACAGCTCGGTGCCCTCGCGGTTGGTGGCGCTGCAATCGACCAGTTTGCCGGGCAGGCGCAGCTTTTTCGTGGCCGTCTTGCGGGCGGTCTCCTTTTCCTGGCGGCGGCGCAGGCGTTCCTCGGCGCGCAGGATCAGGAAATCCAGGATCGCCCCGGCGGATTTCGTATCGGCGGCCAGCCAGTTGTCGAAATGGTCGCGCACCGCGTTCTCGACCAGGCGGGCGGCCTCGGTCGTGGCCAGGCGGTCCTTGGTCTGACCCACGAATTCCGGCTCGCGGATGAAACAGCTGACCAGCGCGCAGCCGCCGATGGTCAGGTCCTCTCGGGTGATCTGGGCCGCCTTCTTGTTGCTGACGCGTTCGCCATAGGCGCGTACGCCCTTCAGGATCGCCGCCCAGAAGCCCATCTCATGCGTGCCGCCCTCGGGGGTGGGCACGGTGTTGCAATAGGACTGGATGAAGCCGTCGCGGGCCGGCGTCCAGTTGATGGCCCAATCGACCTTGCCCGGCACGCCGAACTTCTGCTGGAAATCGACGCTGCCGGCAAAGGGACGGTCCGAATAGGTCGAGGCGCCCGACAGCGTCTCGGCCAGGTAATCCGCCAGTCCGCCCGGGAAGTGGAACACGGCCTCGCGCGGGGTCTCTCCGTCGTCGATCTCGGACTTCCAGCGGATCTCGACCCCGCTGAACAGGTAGGCCTTGGACTTGACCATCTTCAGCAGCCGCGCGGGCTTGAAGCGGTGATGGCCAAAGATCTCCTCGTCGGCATGGAAGGTCACGGTGGTGCCGCGCCGGTTGGGCGCAGCCCCGATCTTCGCCACAGGTCCCTGCGGAATGCCGCGCGAGAAGCGCTGTTCGAACAGTTCCCGGTTGCGCGCGACCTGGACGATCATGATGTCGGACAATGCGTTCACGACCGAGGCACCCACGCCGTGCAACCCGCCCGAGGTCTGATAGGCATCGCCCGAGAACTTGCCCCCCGCGTGCAGCGTGCACAGGATCACCTCCAGCGCGGACTTGCCGGGGAACTTGGGATGCGGGTCGACGGGAATGCCGCGGCCATTGTCGCGCACCACGACGCTGTAATCGGCCAGCAGCTCGATCTCGATGCGGCTGGCATGGCCCGCCACGGCCTCGTCCATCGAGTTGTCCAGGATTTCCGCGACCAGGTGGTGCAGCGCGCGTTCGTCCGTGCCGCCGATATACATGCCGGGGCGCTTGCGCACGGGCTCCAGCCCTTCCAGCACCTCGATCGAGGATGCGGAATAGGCGTCGGCTTGCATGTCGCCGGAAAGAAGGTCGTCGGCCATGGGGCTCTGCTCGTTCTGTCTGAGGGTCGGCGCGGTTATCTCATGCACCGGGGTCCGGCGGCAAGGGCTTGTGGGGCCGGGGGGCACCCGGCCCAACCGATGGAGTGCGGCTATTCCGGTTCGGCTATGCGCGCCTGCCACATGGCCTGGAAGGCCGGACGTTCTTGGCAGGCCGACAGCCAGGCGCGGATCGCAGGGAAGGGCTCCATCAGCGCGCCGTGGCCTTGGGCATAGCGCATGATCTCGGCCATGTTCAGGTCCGCCACGGTAAAGCGCCCGCCGACCAGATAGGCGTGGATTGCCAGATGCTCTTCCAGCACCTTCAGCGGGCGGACCAGCCGTTCGGCGGCCTGGGCCACGATGCCCACGTCCTCGGCGTCCTGCAGCGTGCCGCGGTTGTGCAGCATCAGGATGGTCAGGGCGTCAGGCTCGATCGCGGTGGCGCCATAAAAGGACCACTGGCCCATCAGCGCATCCTCGGCATAGTCCTGCGGCCCGACGCTGGTGCCGTGCTTGCGCGCCAGATGCAGCGTGATGGCCAGGGATTCCGACAGGAACAGACCCTCGTCCTCGATCACCGGGATCGCGCCCGCGGGCGACAGAGCCAGGAAGTCCGGGCTGCGGGTGTTCAGGGGCGCGCCGGCCGCGTCGGCATTGGCGATGCGATAGGCCTGGATCACCAGCACCTGCCGGAAAGGCAGGTCCAGTTCGTGGCACAGCCAGATGACGCGCGAGGCGCGCGAGCGCGTGACGCCGTGGATGATCAGCATGGGAACCCCAGAGGTTTGGACTGCGGCCCAGACTGTGCGAGGTCGCGACCGGCCGCAACCCCTAGCGCAGCCCGGCCCGCGTCGCCGTCCGGTCGATGGCGTCGACCACGGCCTGCGGGTCGCCGTGCTGGGGCATGTGGCCTATGCCCGGCATCACCACCAGATGCGCCCCCGCCACGTCCCGCACCATCTGACGCGAATGGATGTCCAGATAGACCGTGGTGTCGCGGTCGCCGTGCAGCAGCTCGATCGGCATGGTCAGGCTGGGGTATTGGGGCGCCATCGCCGCCAGATAGGGCTTGAGGTGGCCCACCTGCTGTGCGTTGGCGCGCAGGCTGTCGCGCCGGGCCGACAGCCCCGCCCCGATATGGTCCGCATAGCCCGGTGGCGGTTGCTGCGGCGCGAAGATGCCGGCGATGATGTCCTCGGCCCGGTCCTCGGGCACGAAGGCGGTGATCAGCGGCACCGCCGCGTGCTGGCCCAGGCTGCTGTTGATGAAGGGATACCAGGGGCCTAGGTCGCCCGGCCAGGGATGGGTGGCCCCGGCCAGCAGCACCAGGGCCGAGGTGCCCGCGGGATCGCCCAAGGCCCAGGCCATCGCCACGGCGCCGCCATAGCTGTGCCCCAGCACGATCGGATCGTCCACGTCCAGCTGGTCGGCCGCGGCGCGCAGCAGGTCGGCCTGGGCGCGCGGGTCCTCGGTCAGCGCGCCGATCGGGTCGGTCCAGCCCAGGCCGGGGCGGTCGAAGGCGATCACGCGATAGCGGTCGGTCAGCCGCCCCACCAGGTCAAAGGTGAAATCGCGGCTGCTGCCGCTGGCGCCGTGCAGCAGCACCAGGTCGGGACCCCGGCCCTCGACATGGGCGTGGACGGTGACGCCGTTCACCTGCAGCAGGCGCCCGGTCGGCGGGTATCGCGCCTCGAAGGCGGCCTCGCGCGCTGCGGCGCGCCTGTCGACATAGGCCGCGCAGCCGCCCAGAAGCACCGCCAGCCCCAAGGCCGCCAGCAGCAGTTTCGCCCATGTCATGCAATCTCCCCTCTGCCGTCCCTGCCGAACAGACACGGGCGCAGGGCGGTTCCGGTTGCGGAGACCGGGCGCGAACCCGACCCGCGGCCAGGTGATTTGCAACAGCACCCGCTTGGGCGTAATCAGGCGAACAAATCCGCCCGAGGTGTTCCGATGACCGTCCGACCGTCGCTTCTGTCCCTGGCCGTCATGCTGATGCCCGTCGCGGCAGGGGCGCATCCCCATGTCTTCATCGATGCCGCGCTGCAGCTGGACCATGATCCGGAAGGGCGCCTGACGGAGATCGCCGTCGAGTGGGCCTATGACGATTTCTATTCGCTGCTGATCATCGAGGACATGGGGCTGGATCCCGATGGCGACGGGCAGCTGACGCCCGCGGAGGAGGCGAGCCTTCAGGGTTTCGACGCGGACTGGGCGCCGGGGTCGCAAGGGGGCCTCTATCTGGGCGTGGAGGGCCGGCGCGTCTCCCTCCAGGCGCCGCGGGATTTCAGCGCCAGCTATCGCGACGGGCGGCTTATCTCGCGCCATGTCCGGCCCCTGGCGACGCCGCTGGAGGCGGGGGTGCCGCTGCTGATCCAGGTCTATGATCCGGAATATTACGTCCAGTTCAGCCTGCCCGACGCGCCGGTGGTCAATGGCGGCCGCGACTGCCGGATCCGTCAGCGGCCGGGCGATCCCTATGCCGCCGCCGATGCCTATGCCCAGGCCGTGGCCGCCGCGCTGGAGGACGACGACAGCGGCATGACCGAGGAGATGCTGATGGTCGACATCGGCCCGGCCGGCGCGGATGAGGTCCGCATCCAGTGCGGCACCGCGCCATGAGCCGCGGCCTGTTGCGCGTCCTGGTGCTGACCGGGCTGGCGGTGGGGCTGGTCGTTGTGGCCCTGTGGCTGTCAGGCGGCCTAGCGGGGATCGAACATTGGGCCGCCGCCCGCCAGCGCGAGGCGCAGAACCTGATGGCGGGCGCCCTGCGGTCCCTGCGCAACGCCGAGCCCGGTGCGGTCCTGGCGCTGCTGTCGGTCTGTTTCGGCTATGGCGTCTTTCACGCCATCGGGCCCGGCCACGGCAAGCTGGTCATCGGCAGCTATGGCTTTGGCGCGCCCGTGCCGCTGGCGCGGCTGGCGGGCCTGTCGGTGGCGGCCTCGCTGGCGCAGGCGGGGTCCGCCATCCTGCTGGTCTGGGGCGGGATCACCTTTCTGGACCTGGGGCGGCAGGCGCTGACCGAACTGACCGAGGAGCGGATGGCCGACATCAGCGCGGTGCTGATCGCGATGGTCGGGCTGTGGCTGGGCCTGCGCGGGCTGAGGATGCTGAGTGCGACGGCGCGACGTCACGACCACCACCATCATCACGGCGATGATTGCCGCTGCGGTCACGCCCATGGGCCGACGCCCGCGCAGGTCGCGCAGACCCGGTCGCTGCGCGATGCGGTGCTGGTCATCGGCAGCATCGCGGCGAGGCCCTGCACGGGGGCCATGTTCCTTCTGCTGCTGACATGGCGGATGGGGATCTTTGGCATGGGCGTGCTGGGGACCGTGGCGATGGGTTTGGGGACCGCCTTTGTCACCTTGGGCGTCGCGGGCCTGGCAGTCTGGGCGCGGCGGGGCAGCTTTGCCATGATGCCCGCCGCGGGTCCCTGGGCGCAGGCCGCGCGCTGGCTGCCCGGCGCGATGCAGCTGGGGGCGGGGGCGCTGATCGCGGTCATCTCGGCCGGTCTGCTGTTCTAGGGGCTGCGGCGGCGCGCCGCAGGTGGGCGGGCCGGCGTTTGACTCAGGTCAAGGACGTTGGGCGGCCTCGGGTCTAGACCCGGGGCGCGCAACAGGAGCCTTTCCATGTCCACCCCCCAGCTGGATCAGCCCAGCCTTTATGCCTCGCGCGAGCCGATCTTTCCCAAGCGGGTCAGCGGCCGGTTTCGCAACCTGAAATGGGCCGTGATGGCAGTGACGCTGCTGATCTATTACGTCACGCCCTGGATCCGCTGGGATCGCGGCAGCCTCATGCCCGACCAGGCGGTGCTGGTGGACCTGGCCAACCGCCGCTTCTTCTTTTTCTGGATCGAGATCTGGCCGCACGAATTCTATATCGTTGCGGGGCTTCTGGTCATGGCGGGGCTGGGGCTGTTCCTGTTCACCTCGGCGCTTGGGCGGGTGTGGTGCGGCTATGCCTGCCCGCAGACGGTCTGGACCGACCTCTTCATCCTGGTCGAGCGCTGGATCGAGGGCGACCGCAACAACCGCATCCGCCTGCACCGGCAGGGCTGGGACCTCAGGAAGGCGCGGCTGCGGCTGACCAAATGGGCGACCTGGCTGGTGATCGCGCTGCTGACCGGCGGGGCCTGGGTCTTCTATTTCACCGATGCGCCGACGCTGGCGCGCGACCTGGTGACGCTGAATGCCCACCCGGCGGCCTGGGTCACCATCGCCATCCTGACCGCCACCACCTTCGCCTTTGGCGGCTTTGCCCGCGAGCAGATCTGCATCTATGCCTGCCCTTGGCCGCGCATCCAGGGCGCGATGATGGACGAGGACACGCTGACCGTCGCCTATCGCGACTGGCGCGGGGAACCGCGCGGCAAGGCGGCGGCGAAACCGGCGGCAGTGCCTGCCATCGCGCCCAAGGGCGACTGCATCGACTGCATGGCCTGCGTGAACGTCTGCCCCATGGGCATCGACATCCGCGACGGCCAGCAGCTGGAATGCATCACCTGCGCCCTGTGCATCGATGCCTGCGACGAGATCATGGACCGCACCGGCAAGCCGCGCGGCTTGATCGGCTACATGGCGCTGCGCGACGAGGAGGCCGAGCGCACGGGCGCCAAGCCCCGGTCGGTCTGGGCCCATGTGCTGCGACCCCGGACGCTGCTGTATTTCACAATGTGGGCGGCCATTGGGGTGCTGCTGTCGCTGGCGCTGGTGATGCGGTCCGAGGTGGACATGAACGTGACCCCGGTCCGCAACCCGCTCTATGTTACGCTGTCGGACGGCGCGATCCGCAACAGCTATGAGCTGCGCCTGCGCAACAAGCAGCACGAGGCCGTGACATTCCAGCTGGGCGTCGAGGCGCCGGGCCCGCTGATCCTGTCGGTCGAGGGCGAGCCCGCGCAGCAGATCACCGTCGCGCCCGACCAGACCCTGACGCAGCGCCTCTACCTGACGGCGCCGGCCGGTTCCGACATGGCGGGGATCGAAAGCAGCCAGATCGTGCTGACCGCCGCCCAGATCGACGGGCAGGCCCGCACGCGCATCGACACCGTCTTTCACGGAAAGGAAACCGCACGATGAAAGGCGAACTCAAGGGCGTCCATGTGCTGGCCATCACCTTGGCCGCCTTCGGCACGATCATCGCCGTGAACCTGGTGATGGCCTATAACGCGATCAGCAGCTTTCCCGGCGTCGAGACGCGCAGTTCCTATATCGCGTCGCAGCATTTCCAGGCCGACCGCGACGCGCAGCAGCGGCTGGACTGGCACGCCGATCTGCGCGTGGAGGGCGACCACCTGATGCTGAGCCTGCGCGACGGGGCGGGCGCGGCCGTGGCGCCCGGTGCGCTGCAGCTGATGCTGCGCCGGCCCACCCATCAGCGCGCCGACCAGCAGCCCCGCCTTGTCCCCGAAGGGCCGGGCCAGTGGCGCGTCACCGCCGACCTGGCGCCCGGCAACTGGAATGCCGACCTGAGCGCCGCCGCCGCCGACGGGACCGCCTTTCGCCAGCGCCTGCCGCTGCATCTGGGGAATTGACGCCATGGCCGACCTGACCGCCTCTGCCGGATACCAGCCGCGCCTGGGCGCCTGTCCCGCCTGCGACGCCGCGCCCCTGGCGCAGCGCCTGGCCGAACGGGCCGAGGTTGCGCGTCCCGCCAGCCTGATCCTGTCGCTGCCGGCGGCGCATTGCGCGCTCTGCATCACCGATGTGGAGCGCGCGCTGACCGCCCATCCGGGCGTGCGGGGGGCGCGGGTGAACCTGACCCTGCGCCGTGTCACCGTCGACGCGCCCGGCCTGACGGCCGAGGACCTGATCCCGGTCCTGGCAGGCATCGGCTATGAGGCGCACGAGCTGGACCCGCAGGCCCTCTCGGCCACCGCTGCCGACCGCGCGGGGCGCGACCTGCTGATGCGCATCGGCGTGTCGGGGTTTGCGATGATGAACATCATGATCCTGTCCGTCGCGGTCTGGTCGGGGGCCGAGGCCGCCACCCGCGACCTGTTCCACTGGATCAGTGGCGCCATCGCGCTGCCCACAGTGGCCTTTGCGGGCCAGCCCTTCTTTGCCAGCGCATGGGCCTCGCTGCGCGCGCGCCGGCTGGGGATGGACGTGCCCATCTCGCTGGCGCTGGTGCTGGCTTCGGCGATCAGCGTCTTCGAGACGGTGCATTCGGGCCATCACGCCTATTTCGACGCGGCCGTGATGCTGTGCTTTTTCCTGCTGATCGGGCGCTACCTGGACCACCGCACCCGCGCCATCGCCCGATCCGCCGCGGCCGAACTGACCGCGCTGGAGGTGCCGCGCGCCACCCTGCTGCGCGACGGCACCGAAGCGGTGGTGGCCGTCGCGGACCTGCGCCCCGGCGATCTGATCCGCGTGCGTCCGGGCGGGCGCATCCCGGCCGACGGGGTGATCACCGAAGGCGCGTCCGAGATCGACCGCGCCCTGCTGACCGGTGAGACGCTGCCCGTGCCTGCCGCGCCGGGTCTGGCGCTGTCGGCGGGTGAGGTGAACCTGACCGGGCCGCTGGTGCTGCGCGTCACCGCGGCCGGGCAGGACAGCTCGCTTGCGCGGCTGACCGCGCTGGTCGAGGCCGCCGAAAGCGCGCGGGGCCGCTATACGTCCCTGGCGGAACGTGCGGCGCGGGGCTATTCGCCCGCCGTGCACCTGCTGGCCTTCAGCAGTTTCCTGGGCTGGTTCTGGGCCACGGGCGACCTGCGGCTGGCGGTGAACATCGCGGCGGCGGTGCTGATCATCACCTGCCCCTGTGCGCTTGGGCTGGCGGTGCCGGCGGTCGCGACGGCGGCCTCGGGGCGGCTGTTCCGGCGCGGCCTGCTGATCAAGGACGGCACCGCGCTGGAGCGGCTGGCCGAAGTCGATACCGTGGTCTTCGACAAGACCGGCACCCTGACCATGGGCCAGCCGCGCCTGGTCGATGCAGGCGCCATCCCGCCCGACATGCGCCCGGTCGCCCGGGCACTGGCCGAGGCATCGTCCCACCCGCTGTCGCGCGCCCTGGCCGAGGCGCTGGTCGACACGCCGGCGGCGGTGCTGGACCAACTGACCGAACGGCCGGGGCAGGGCGTTTCGGGTCTCTGGCAGGGCCGGCTGGTGCGGCTTGGGCGTGGCGACTGGCTGGGCGCGGCGGATCGCGACGACGCGGCCACCCTGTCCAGCTGGCTGGGCATCGAGGGGCAGCCGCCCCTGCGCGTGGATTTCACCGACCGCCTGCGTCCGGGGGCCGAGGATTGCATCGCGGACCTGCACGCCGACGGGCGGCGGGTGATGCTGCTGTCGGGCGATCGCGCGGCCCCGGTCGCAGCGCTGGCGCGCCAGCTGGGCATCACCGAATGGCATGCCGGCGTCAGCCCCACCGAAAAGGCCGACCATGTCGGCCGCCTGGCCGAAGGGGGTGCCCGCGTCCTGATGGTGGGCGACGGGCTGAACGACACGGCGGCGCTGGCGCGGGCCCATGCCTCGATCTCTCCGGCCTCGGCGCTGGACGCGGCGCGGGTGGCCAGTGACATGGTGCTGACGGGTCAGGATCTGGCCCCGGTGGCCGAGGCGCTGGTGATCGCCCGCCGCGCCACCCGGCGCATCCGCGAGAACTTTGCCATCTCGTTCGGCTATAACGTGCTGGCGGTGCCTATCGCGCTGGCGGGTTTCGCGACGCCGCTGATCGCCGCGCTGGCCATGTCCACCAGTTCGATCACCGTCACCCTGAACGCCTTGCGCCTGTCCGGAAAGACCCGCTGATGGAAATTCTGACCATCCTCATTCCCGTGTCGCTTGGGCTGGGGGCCGCCGGCCTTGGCGCCTTCATCTGGGCGCTGCGGAACAGCCAGTTCGAGGACCCCAAGGGCGACAGCCAGCGCGTCCTGTCGGATCGTTGGGACGACCATCCCCGCCAGGACCCGTAACGGGCCCTGACGGACGCGGGGTCAGGGCAGGACGATCTGCAACTGCGCCGCCAGGGCCTCGATCTGCGGTCCCATCGCGGCGCGGTTGGCGAACAGCGTCGCCTGCGACCGCAGGATCGGGTCTTCGTCCAGGATGCGCAGGTTGTTGGCGCGCAGCGTCTCGCCCGACGAGGTGATGTCGGCGATCGCCTCGGCGGTCAGGTTCGCCACCGTGCCTTCGGTCGCGCCCTGGCTGTCGACCAGCTGGTAATCGGCGACCTCATGCGCGGCCAGCCAGGCCCGAACCAGGCGGTGATACTTGGTGGCGATGCGCAGGCGGAACCCGTGCTCGGCCCGGAAATCCCGCGCGATGGCCGCGAAATCGTCCAGGTCGCGGCAGTCGCGCCAGCAGTCGGGCACCGCCAGGATCAGGTCAGCATGGCCAAAGCCCATCGGTGCCAGTTCGATCAGGTCCGACGACCATCCGGCCAGCTTTTCCCGCACCAGGTCGGTGCCGGTCACGCCCAGCTCGATCCGGCCGGCGGCCAGTTCGCGCGGGATCTCTCCGGCCGACAGCAGGACCAGCTGCAGGCCCTCGGCGCCCTCGACCCGGCCCGCATATTCGCGGTCCGACCCGCTGCGCGACAGGCGCACGCCGCGCGCGGCGAACCAGTCGAAGGTCTGTTCCATCAGCCGCCCCTTGGACGGCACGCCAAGGCGGATCATCGCGCGCCCTCCAGTTCTGCGACAAGGCCCGGACGCAGGATGCCGCCCACCGCCGGGATCTCGCGGCCCTTGCCCAGCACGCGGGTCAGCGCGTCATAGCGCCCGCCCGAGGCGACCGGCGGCCAGCCCTGCCGCCCGGCCTGGAAGCTGAACGTGAAGCCGTCGTAATATTCCAGCGTGGCGCGACCGTGGCTGGCGTCAAAGATGACGCGGGACAGGTCGATCCCCTGCGCCGCGATCGCCTGCAGCCGCGCCTCGATCCGGGTCACGGCATCCGCGATGGCGGGCATGTCGGCGGCCAGGTCGCGCAGGGCCGGCAGGGATTCGGGCGCGGGGGCCCGCAGCGCGAAGAGGCGGTCCAGACGCTCGGTCCAGATGGGCGACAGGGGCGCGACGGCCGCATCGGCCTGAAGCCGCGCGATCCGGCGCGTCATTTCGGCATCCGAGCGCAGCCCCGACCAGGCGCCCGTGCCGGCGGGAAAGTCGCGCGCGACCGCAGGGGCCGAAAAGCGCGCCAGCAGCCGGGCAAAGCGGCCGGGCCGCCAGATGTGGTGCATCAGCGCCTCGGCCCGCGCCTGCGTCAGCGGCAGGCCCGCGACCGCATCCAGCAGCAGCCCCATGTCGCCGATCTCGGCCTGCAGGTCCAGCGGCGCCAGGGCGCGGTGGAACAGCGCAAAGACCTCGGCATCGGCGCCGGGATCGCGGCTGAACAGCTCGAAGCCGCATTGCAGGTATTCGTTGTCGCGCGGGTTGGCGGGGCGTGTGTCCCCCATGTCCTGCTTGCGGAAAACCTCGCCAAGATAGCAGTAGCGTGCGGGTTCGGCCCCGTTCGACATATGCGCCTGGACCACGGGAACCGTGAAATCGGGGCGCAGCATCATTTCGCCCCGGGTCGGGTCGCTGGTCACATAGGCGCGGGCGCGGATATCCTCGCCGTAAAGATCCAGCAGGCTTCCGGCCGGCAGCAGGATGTCGGGGGCGACCTCGACGGCGCCGGCGGCGCGGAATTCGGCCAGCAGCCGCTGGCCCACGGCCTGCTTCTCCTGCTTGGGGATCATCCGAGGATCCGCCGCACTTCGGCCACCAGATCAGCGCGCGGCACCTCGGTCTGGGCGGGCTGGGACTTCCACTCGTCCAACGAGGCCTCGGCCGCGATCCGGGCGCCCAGGACCAGGTCCTTGACCTGCACGACACCGCGTTCGGCCTCGTCCCCGCCCTGGATGATCGCAACCGGGGCGGCACGCTTGTCCGCATATTTCAGCTGGTTGCCGAAGTTCTTGGGGTTGCCCAGATAGACCTCGGCCCGGATGCCCGCGGCGCGCAATTCGGCGGCCATGGCCTGGTAATCGGCCATGCGGTCGCGGTCCATCACGGTCACGACCACCGGCCCCGCGTCCTGCGTCCCCGCCAGCCCCTTGGCGCGCAGCGCGGCCAGCAGGCGGTCCACGCCGATGCTGACGCCGGTCGCCGGGACCTTCTGACCAGTAAAGCGTTCCACCAGCCCGTCATAGCGGCCGCCGCCCGCGACCGATCCGAACTGCCGCTTACGGCCCTTTTCGTCCAGGATCTCGAAGGTCAGCTCGGCCTCGAAGACCGGGCCGGTGTAATAGCCCAGGCCCCGAACGACCGAGGGGTCGATGACGGCCCGATCCTCGGCCACGCCCATCGCGGCCAGCATCGCGGCGATCTGGCGCAGCTCGTCCACGCCTTCGGCGCCGATCTCGGACGCGCCCACGGCCGCCGCCAGGTTGTCCAGGGTCGCCGCGTTGTCGGAGCCTTTTGAGGTCAGGAAGGCCAGCACGGGCGCTGCCTGCGCCTCGGACAGGCCGACGCCGTCGATCTGCGCACCGCTGTCGTCGCGCCGCCCGCTGGTCAGCAGGGCCAGGACCCCGTCGCGGCCGACCTTGTCGAACTTGTCGATGGTGCGCAGCACGTCGTCGGCCTGGCCTTCCGCCACATCCGCCGCCTCCAGCACGCCGTTCAGCACCTTGCGGTTGTTGATGCGCACCAGATAGTCGCCGCGCACGATGCCCACGCCCTCCAGCGCGTCGGCCAGCATCCCGCAGATCTCGGCATCCGCCGCGACCGAGGCCGAGCCGACCGTATCCGCGTCGCATTGATAAAATTGCCGGAACCGCCCCGGCCCCGGCTTTTCGTTGCGCCAGACCGGTCCCATCGCATAGCGGCGATAGGGGGTCGGCAGGTCGTTCCTGAACTGCGCCGCGACACGCGCCAAGGGCGCCGTCAGGTCATAGCGCAGCGCCAGCCAGTCGCCCGAACCGCCGCCCGGGACTGCCTCCTCCTGCCAGGCAAAGACGCCGGCATTGGGGCGGTCCACGTCGGGCAGGAACTTGCCCAGGGCCTCGACCGTCTCGACGGCGCTGGTTTCCAGCGGGTCAAAGCCATGGCGATGATAGATCCCGGCGATGCGGTCCAGCATGGCCTTGCGTTCGGTCACGTCCGCGCCGAAATAGTCGCGAAAGCCCTTGGGCGTCTCGGCCTTGGGCCGGGGCTGTTTCTTTTGATCTTTTGCCATGGTGTCTCGTGCCTTTTGAGGGCCATATCCAGGCGCCGCTGTAACGGAAGGCAAGCACATGGACAAGCAGCAGGGCGACCGGCTTCGACAGCTCGAGGAAACGGTGGCGCATCTGACCCGCGTGACCGAGGACCTGTCCGAGGTCATCGCCCGCCAGGACCGCGACCTGGCCCGCGTCACCCGCCGCCTGGACCAGCTGTTGCTGGCCGAGGCCGAACGCCAGGCCGACGCCGCCGGCAGCGTGGCCATCGCCGACCAGCGCCCGCCGCATTACTGAGGCCACGCGGCTTCTTCGTTGCCGAAATACCCTCCTTGGGCCGCAGGACGGCGCCGGCCGTCCCGGGGGCCGACGGCCGCCGCGTCCCGACAAAGCCGCTTTCCCCCCCGGGCGCGATGCGCTAGAGGCGGGACGAAAAGAACTTCGGACAACGAAAAGGATCGCTCATGGCCAATGTTGTGGTTGTCGGAGCCCAGTGGGGCGACGAGGGCAAGGGCAAGATCGTCGACTGGCTTTCCGAACGCGCCGACGTGATCGCGCGCTTTCAGGGCGGTCACAATGCCGGCCACACGCTGGTCATCGGCGACAAGGTGTTCAAGCTGTCGCTGCTGCCCTCGGGGATCGTGCGCGAGAACAAGCTGGCCGTGATCGGCAATGGCGTGGTGCTGGACCCCTGGTCGCTGTTTTCGGAAATCGACAAGCTGGCGGGGCAGGGGGTCAGGATCTCGACCGAAAACCTGATGATCGCGGAAAACACCCCGCTGATCCTGCCGCTGCACCAGGACCTGGACAAGCTGCGCGAGGACGCCGCCGGCAAGGCCAAGATCGGCACCACCGGCCGCGGCATCGGCCCCGCCTATGAGGACAAGGTTGGCCGCCGCACGATCCGCGTCGCCGACCTGGCCGACGAGGAGACGCTGGACAGCCGCCTCGAGCGCCTTCTGGCCCATCACGACGCGCTGCGCGCCGGCCTGGGTGCCACGCCCATCGACCGCGCCGAGCTGAAGGCCAGGCTGCTGGAGATCGCGCCCAAGCTGCTGCCCTATGCCCAGCCCGTCTGGAAGATCATGGCCGATGCCCGCAAGGCCGGAAAGCGCATCCTGTTCGAGGGTGCGCAGGGCAGCCTGCTGGACATCGATTTCGGGACCTATCCCTATGTGACCTCGTCCACGACCACCTCGGGCGCCGCCGCCTCGGGGACCGGCATGGGGCCGGGCGCCATCGGCTTTGTCCTGGGCATCGTCAAGGCCTACACGACCCGCGTGGGCGAAGGCCCGTTCCCGACCGAGCTTCACGATGGTGACGGCCAGCGTCTGGGCGAGCGGGGGCACGAATTCGGCACTGTCACGGGGCGCAAGCGCCGCTGCGGCTGGTTCGACGCGGTCCTGGTGCGCCAGACCTGCGCCATCAGCGGCGTGAACGGCATCGCGCTGACCAAGCTGGACGTGCTGGACGGGTTCGAGACGCTGAAGATCTGCACCGGCTACGAGATCGATGGCGTGAAATACGACTACCTGCCCACCGCCGCCGCCCTTCAGGCCAAGGTGACGCCCATCTACGAGGAGATGGACGGCTGGCAGGAATCGACCGCCGGCGCGCGCAGCTGGGCCGAGCTGCCCGCCGCCGCGATCAAGTATGTGCGCCGGGTCGAGGAGCTGATCCAGTGCCCCGTCGCGATGCTGTCGACCAGCCCCGAGCGCGACGACACGATCCTGGTGACCGATCCCTTCGCGGATTGATCCGCCCCTGCCGCGGCCGGTCCGGCCGCGGCATATCTTGGCACGTCCCCCCCGCAGGAGCGCATCTTGGACCTGAAGAGCCGGAAAAGACTTTCGATCCTGATCCTGCTGGTGCTGATGCCGGTCTATGTGATCGTGGCAGTGTCGCTGATGAACTGGCTGGACGGCCAATTTGGCCGGCAGCCGATCTGGGTCGAGGTGGTGATCTATCTTCTGCTGGGCATCCTCTGGGCGATGCCCTTCAAGCGGGTCTTTCGCGGCGTCGGCAAGGGCGAATGACGCCCCGGCCGGTCCGGGATCGCCAGGGCGTCACCGTCATCGGCGGCGGCGCCGTCAGCGATGCTGACCTGACCCAGGCCCTGGGCGTGGCCCCGGTGCTGGTCGCGGCCGATGGCGGGGCGGACCAGGCCTTGGCGCTTGGCCGGGCGCCGGACTGGGTCATCGGCGATTTGGACAGCATTTCGCATTCGGCGCGCCGCCGGATTCCTTCGTCCCGGGTCATGCATGTGGCCGAACAGGACAGCACCGATTTCGTCAAGTGCCTCAGCCGGATCGACGCGCCGGTGGTGATGGCGGTGGGCTTTGCCGGGCTGCGGCTGGACCACACGCTGGCGGCGCTGACCGCGATGGTGCAGCCGCAGGCGCCCTGCGTGGTGATGCTGGCCTCGGACGACGTGATCTTTGCCTGCCCGCCGCGCCTGATGCTGCCGCTGATGCCGGGAACGCGGGTGTCTCTGTATCCGATGGGGCCGGCGCAGGGCACCAGCACCGGGCTGGAATGGCCGATCGAGGGGATCGGATTCGCGCCGGGCGGCCGCGTCGGCACCTCGAACCGGGCAACGGGCCTGGTCACGCTGCGCATGGAGGGGCCGATGCTGGTCATGCTGCCGCGCGATTGCCTGGGAACCGCGCTGACGGCCCTGCAACGCCCCCTGCGCTGACGCCATGCCACGAGGGGCCGGTTGCCGAAACCGGCCTCATGGCCTATCTGAAGGACGAACCCCCGGAGGCTGCCTGCATGTCGCTGAACCCGATCCGCCCCTGGCGCAACATCGAACGCCGGAAATCCCGCCAGATCATGGTGGGCCGCGTGCCTGTGGGCGGCGATGCGCCGATCAGCGTGCAGACGATGACCAACACGAACGGCCATGACGTGCGCGCCACGCTGGACCAGGTGATCCGCGCGGCCGATGCGGGCGCGGACATCGTGCGCATCAGCGCCCCCGACCAGGAGACGACCCGCGCGCTGCGCGAGATCTGTCGCGAAAGCCCGGTGCCGATCGTGGCGGACATCCATTTCCACTACAAGCGGGCCATCGAGGCGGCCGAGGCGGGCGCCGCCTGCCTGCGCATCAACCCCGGCAATATCGGCGACGAAAGCCGGGTGCGCGAGGTGATCCGCGCCGCCAAGGACCACGGCTGTTCCATCCGCATCGGGGTGAATGCCGGCAGCCTGGAAAAGCACCTGCTGGAGAAATACGGAGAACCCTGCCCGGACGCGATGGTGGAATCGGGCCTTGATCACATCAAGATCCTGCAGGACAACGATTTCCACGAATTCAAGATCAGCGTGAAGGCCAGCGACGTGTTCCTGTCGGCCGCCGCCTATCAGCAGCTGGCCGAGGTGACGGATGCGCCGATCCACCTGGGCATCACCGAAGCCGGCGGCTTTGTCGGCGGCACGGTGAAATCGGCCGTGGGCTTGGGCAACCTGCTCTGGGCCGGGATCGGCGACACGATCCGCGTCAGCCTGTCCGCCGATCCGGTCGAAGAGGTCAAGGTCGGGTTCGAGATCCTCAAGTCGCTTGGCCTGCGCACGCGCGGCGTCCAGATCATCAGCTGCCCCAGCTGCGCACGCCAGGGTTTCGACGTGATCAGGACCGTCGAGGCGCTGGAAAAGCGGCTGGAGCACATCAAAACGCCGATGAGCCTGTCGATCATCGGCTGCGTGGTGAACGGCCCCGGCGAGGCGCTGATGACCGATATCGGCTTTACCGGCGGCGGGGCGGGCAGCGGCATGGTCTACATGGCCGGGCGCCAGAGCCACAAGATGTCGAACGAGCAGATGATCGACCACATCGTCGAACTGGTCGAGAAACGGGCCGAGGTTCTGGAAACAGAAGCGGCGGCGGCCGAGGCAGCCGAGTAGCGCTGGTCCGCAGGCCGCAGGGGGCCGTCTGCCCCCTGCACCCCCGAGGGTATTTCAGCAAGGAAGAAGCCGGGCGTCAGCCGCCCGTATGGCTCATGTGGCGGGTCATCTGGCCGTCGACCTTCTGTCGGGAATAGTCGAAGTCGTGGCCCTTGGGCTTGCGCGCGATGGCGGCCCGGATCGCCTGGCGCAGGGGCTCGTCATCGGCGCCGGCACGCAGGGGGGCGCGCAGGTCGGCGCGGTCCTCCTGGCCCAGGCACATGAACAGCTCACCTGTGCAGGTCACGCGAACGCGGTTGCAGCTTTCGCAGAAATTGTGGGTCAGGGGGGTGATGAAGCCGATCTTCTGCCCGGTCTGCGCCAGCTGCACATAGCGGGCCGGTCCGCCGGTGCGTTCGGCCAGGTTGATCAGGGTAAAGCGCTCGGCCAGCCGGTCGCGCAGGTCCGACAGGGGCCAGTACTGGTCCAGCCGGTCCTCATTGCCCAGATCGCCCATCGGCATGACCTCGATGAAGGTCAGGTCGTGCCCCTCGTCCCCGCACCATTGCACGAGGTCGAACAATTCATTGTCATTGACGCCCTTCAGCGCCACGACATTGATCTTGACCCTCAGGCCCGCGTCCTTTGCCGCCCGGATCCCGTCCAGCACTTGGGGCAGGCGGCCCCAGCGGGTGATCTGCGCGAACTTCTCGGGGTCCAGCGTGTCCAGCGAGACATTCACGCGCCGCACGCCGCAATCGGCCAGTTCGGCGGCATGGCGGGTCAACTGGCTGCCGTTCGTGGTCAGCGTCAGTTCGTCCAGGCCTTGTCCCAGATGGCGCGAGGCGCGGCGGAAGAAGCCCATGATGCCCCGCCGGACCAGCGGTTCGCCCCCGGTGATGCGCAGCTTGCGCACGCCCAACTGCACAAAGGCGGTGGACAGGCGGTCCAGCTCCTCCAGCGTCAGCAGCTCGGCCTTGGGCAGGAACTGCATGTGTTCGGACATGCAATACACGCAGCGGAAATCGCAGCGGTCGGTGACCGAAACCCGCAGATAACTGATCGGGCGGGCGAAGGGGTCGATGAGGGGGGCTTGGCTGTCCATGCCGTTAATCTAGGCGTGCGGGCGCCCGCTCACAAGCCGCGCGATCACACAAGCGCCAGTGGACCTTTCCGGCGCCCGGCGGATAAGCTGATGCAAATGACCTTGCAGGAGACGCAGATGCGCTTGATCCCCCTTGTCGCGGCCACGACCGCCCTTGGCCTGACGCTGGCCGGCTGCACGCAGATGGCGCAGACCGAACGCCCGGCCGCGGCAACGCAGCCGACCGCCACGCCCGCGCAGACCGCGGCCGCCACGGCCATCACCCGCGCGCCGGCCCCGCGCCCGGCCGCCCGCGCGACCCCGGCGCAGCTGGACACGACGACGCCCCAACAGCGCGCCGCCGCAGCCCAGGCCCCCGTCAGCGGTGGCGAGACCAGGCTGGGCACCACGATCGGCTCGCTTGGCAACCCGTCCGAGGGGGGGTTCTGGATCAAGACGCCGCTGGTCAAGGAAACGGCCATGGGCCGCATCGTGAACCCGGCCACGGGCAAGTCCGCCAAGGTCGAGCTGCGTCCCCTGAGCGGCAGCGGCAGCGGCAGCCAGGTGTCGCTGCCCGCGCTGCAGCTGCTGGGCGTGCCGCTGACCGACCTGCCGACGCTGGAGGTCTACCGCTCCTGATCGGGTTGCCCGTCATCGGGCAGGTCGGGGTCAAACAGGTCGGGGTCGGCCCCGTCCGCCTGTTGCGGGTCGGCTTCGGCGGCGTCCTGGGCAGGCATCGCAGCCTGGGCCATCTGCCATTCGGCCGCCCGGGCGGCATCGTGGCGGCCCAGGTCACGCAGCCAGGTTTCCACCGCCTGGCGCACCGCGCCGTTCCGGTCAAAGGCCAGCCGGTGGGCCCAGTCCAGGATCCGCTCGCGGTGTTCCAGATCGACGGGCTTGGGGTGGTTCATCTTGGCCCAACGCAGGGTCGCGATCATCAGGGACCGGCGCAGCCAGGGGTTGTTGCTGTCCAGCCAAGGCTCGATCTGGTCCAGGCGGGACGGGTCCGCCAGCAGACGGCGGGACGCGGCGGCCATGACCGCATCTGCGATCTCGGCGCCGTCGATCTGCGGGGCCCAGTCCAGGATGGCCTGCCACGCGCCCGCGTCGGGCCGCATCCGCGCCTGGACCAGCAGCCGGGCGGCCGCCAGGCGCGCCTCGTGGATGTCGCTGTCCCACAGCGCGCGGGCCAAGGCCAGGCGTCCCTCGACATCCAGCGCTTCGCGCCAGCCCGCGACGGCGGCATCCAGGTCGGCGGGGGTGACGCCCAGGGTCTCGCGCCCGGTCTTGTGGCGGGCGGCAAGTCGCGCGGCGCGCTCGGGCTCGCCCAGGGCGCGCAGCTGGTCCAGTTCCTGCATCGGGATCTCCTTCGTTGGCCCCTTGTAAGGGCGGGCCGGTCCGGCCTCAAGAAGGTGGTGGCAGCGGGGGGTGGGGCAGGATAAAAGACCCGCGCAATCACGAGGTAGCCCCATGTCGCATTCCGCCGAACCCCGTCCGATGACCTCTCGCCGCAGCGGCCCGTTGACGGGCGAGGCATTGGTGCCGGGCGACAAGTCGATCAGCCACAGGGCGCTGATCCTTGGCGCGATGGCCGTGGGCGAAACCCGGATCACCGGCCTGCTGGAGGGCCAGGACGTGCTGGACACCGCCAAGGCGATGGCGGCCTTCGGGGCGCAGGTGACCCGTCACGGCCCCGGCGAATGGTCGGTCCATGGCGTCGGCGTCGGCGGCTTTCGTTCGCCCGAGGGGGTGATCGACTGCGGCAATTCCGGCACCGGCGTGCGGCTGATCATGGGGGCCATGGCCACGACGCCGATCGCCGCGACCTTCACCGGCGATGCCAGCCTGTCGCGCCGCCCGATGGCGCGCGTGACCGACCCGCTGTCGCAATTCGGCGCCCGGATCACCGCGCGGGACGGCGACCGTCTGCCGATCACCATCGAAGGCGCGACCGATCCCGTCCCGCTGACCTATCGTACCCCCGTCGCCAGCGCACAGATCAAGTCGGCGCTGCTGCTGGCCGGGCTGAACGTGCCCGGCGACACCGTGGTGATCGAGCCCGAGCCGACCCGCGACCATTCCGAACGCATGCTGGCGGGCTTTGGCGCCCAGGTCCGCAGCGAGACGACGCCCGAGGGCCACCGCGTCACGCTGACAGGCCGCCCCGAGCTGCGCGCGCAGCCCGTGGCCGTGCCGCGCGATCCGTCCAGCGCGGGCTTTCCGGTGGCCGCCGCGCTGATCGTGCCGGGGTCCGAGATCCGCGTGCCGGGTGTCAGCCGCAACCCGACGCGGGATGGCCTTTACGTGACCCTGCAGGAGATGGGCGCGGACATCACCTTCCAGAACCCGCGCGAGGAGGGCGGCGAGCCCGTGGCTGACCTGCTGGTGCGGCACAGCCGGCTGAAGGGCGTCAGCGTCCCGGCCGAACGCGCCGCCAGCATGATCGACGAATTTCCCATCCTGTCGGTCATCGCGGCCTTTGCCGAAGGCGCGACCGTCATGAACGGGGTGGCCGAGCTGCGCGTGAAAGAAAGCGACCGCATCGATGCGATGGCCCGCGGTCTGGAGGCCAATGGCGTCCGGGTCGAGGAGACGCGCGACAGCATGACCGTCCACGGCATGCCGCAGGTTCCGGGCGGCGGCAGCGCGGTGACCCATCTGGACCACCGCATCGCCATGTCCTTCCTGATCCTGGGGCTGGCTGCGGAAAACCCGGTCGGCATCGACGATGCGGGGCCGATCACGACCTCTTTCCCCGACTTCGTGCCGCTGATGACCCGGCTTGGCGCCAGCTTCGACTGACGCCGCGACCTGAGGGGGCCGCTGAGGGCCCCCCGGCGCGATCAGGTCCTGACGGGGTAGCCGACGCCTGCCAGGGCGGCGCGGATTTCGTCCAGGATGGCGGGGTCGTCGATGGTGGCGGGGGTCTTGACCTCTTCGCCATCCGCGATCCTGGCCATGGTGGCGCGCAGGATCTTGCCCGACCGCGTCTTGGGCAGCCTGTCGACCACGCAGGCGGTCTTGAAGGCGGCAACGGGGCCGATCCGGTCGCGGACCATGCGCACGACCTCGGCCGCGACCTGCGCCTGATCGGTCTCGACCCCCTTCTTCAGGCACAGGAGGCCAAGCGGCGCCTGGCCCTTCAGGGCGTCGGCCACGCCGATCACCGCGCATTCCGCCACTGCCGGATGCGAGGCCAGGACCTCCTCCATCCCGCCGGTGGAGAGCCGGTGGCCGGCCACGTTGATCACGTCGTCGGTGCGGGCCATGATATAGACATATCCCTCCTCGTCGATATAGCCCGCGTCGCCGGTTTCGTAATAGCCGGGGAAATGATCCAGATAGGACTTGCGAAAGCGCTCTTCGGCATTCCACAGCGTCGGCAGGGTTCCGGGCGGCAGGGGCAGCTGGATCGCGATGGCGCCCAAGGTGCCGGCGGGCACCGGATGCCCCGCCTCGTCCAGCACCTGCACGTCATAGCCCGGCATCGGCAGCGAGGGGCTGCCCTTCTTGATCGGCAGCAGGCCGACACCCAGGGGGTTGGCCGCGATGGCCCAGCCCGTCTCGGTCTGCCACCAGTGGTCGATGACCGGAACCTTCAGCCGATCCTCGGTCCAGGTGATCGTGTCGGGGTCGGCGCGCTCTCCGGCCAGGAACACCGCCTTGAGGCTGGAGAGGTCGTACTGGCCGACCAGGGCGCCCGCCGGGTCCTCGCGCTTGACGGCGCGAATGGCGGTGGGCGCGGTGAAGAAGCTTTTCACCCCGTGATCGGCGATGACGCGCCAGAAGGTGCCGGCATCCGGCGTGCCCACGGGCTTGCCTTCGAAGACCACCGTGGTCGCGCCCGCCACCAGCGGCCCATAGACGATGTAGCTGTGGCCCACGACCCAGCCCACGTCCGAGGCAACCCAGAAGACGTCCCCCGCGCCGATGTCGTAGATGTTGCGCACGCTCCAGGCCAGGGCGACCAGGTGCCCGGCCGTGTGGCGCACGACCCCCTTGGGCTGGCCGGTCGTCCCCGAGGTATAGAGGATATAGGCCGGGTGGTTCCCCTCGACCGGGACGCAGGGGGCGGGGGTGGCGGCGGCTGTCGCCTCGGCCCAGTCCAGATCGCGGCCGGGGGTCATCGCCGCCTCGCATTCGGGGCGCTGGAAGACGATGCAGAAGTCGGGCTTGTGGCGCGCCTCGTCGATGGCGCGGTCCATCAGCGGCTTGTAGGCCACGGTCCGGCCCGGCTCCAGCCCGCAGGAGGCGGCGATGATCGCCTTTGGCCGGGCATCGTCGATCCGCACCGCCAGCTCATGCGCCGCAAAGCCGCCGAAGACGACAGAATGGATCGCGCCGATGCGGGCGCAGGCCAGCATCGCCTGCACCGCTTCGGGGATCATCGGCATGTAGAGGATGACGCGGTCGCCCTTTCCGACCCCGCGCGCGACCAGCACCCCGGCCAGCCGCGCGACGCGGTCCTGAAGCTCGGCATAGGTCAGGCGCGAGACGCTGTTCGTCATCGGGCTGTCATGGATGATCGCGATGCGGTCGCCGTGGCCGGCCTCGACATGGCGGTCGATGGCGTTCCAGCAGGTGTTGACCAGCCCGTCGGCGAACCATTCGCCTGCCGGTCCCTGGTCGAAATGGGCGGCGCTTGGCGGGCGGGTCCAGTCGATCGCTTGGGCGGCTTCGGTCCAGAACCGCTCGGGGTCCGCCTTCCAGGCCGCGTAAAGGTCTTGATATGCCATGGTGATCCCCTCCCGAGATAACGGTTTGTTACGCAGGAAGCCGGGCCTGGCGCAACCTTGTTAGCGGGAGCGGACCGCCCTGGCAGGGGAAGATTAGCAGGTTTCGGCAAATCAGGTACGCCGGTTTCTGCAAAGGGCGCGACACAGCAAAACATGACTTTGCTGCACCGCAGAATTTGCAAACCGTTCCGGCTCCGGGCTCCCTTGGCCGATTCGCCTCAGCCGTAATGGTTGACGGGGGTTCCGGCCAGCACGCTCATGTTCAGCAGGCCGCGCGTGGTGATCGAGGGCGTCACGATATGCGCGCGGTTGCCCATGCCCATCAGGATCGGCCCGACCTCCAGCCCGCCGGCGCGCATCTTGAGCGCGTTGCGCACGCCCGAGGCGGCGTCGGTGCCGGCAAAGACCAGCACGTTGGCGACACCCTCCAGCCGCGATCCGGGAAAGATCCGTTCGCGCAGTTCGGGGTCCAGCGCCGCGTCCACATGCATCTCGCCGTCATACATGAAGTCGGGCTCGCGCGCATCCAGCAGGGCCAGCGCGTCGCGCATCTTGCGGCCGGAATCGCTGTCGGTGTTGCCGAACTGCGAATGGCTGCACAGCGCGATCTTGGGCGTCAGGCCAAAGCGGCGGACATGGCGCGCCGCACCCTCGACCGTTTCCATCACCTGCTGCGGCGTGGGGTCGTTGTGGCACTGGGTGTCGGCGATGAACAGCGGGCCGTCTTCCAGGATGATCATCGACAGCGCCGCCACCGGATGCAGCCCGTCGCGGGCCAGCACCTGGCGGACATATTGCAGGTGCCAGCTGTACTGCCCGAAGGTGCCGCAGATCAGGCTGTCGGCCTCGTTCCGGTGCACCATCACCGCGCCGATGGCGGTGGTGTTGGTGCGCATGATCGCCCGCGCGATGTCCGGGCTGACGCCGCGCCGGGCCATCAGCCCGTGGTAGGTTTCCCAATAGTCGCGATAGCGGGGGTCGTTTTCCGGGTTCACGATCTCGAAGTCGCGCTCGGGGCGGATCGGCAGGCCTGCGCGTTCGGCGCGCATGGCGATGACATCCGGGCGTCCGATCAGGATGGGAACGTCGGTCGTTTCCTCCAGCATGGCATTGGCGGCGCGCAGCACGCGCTCGTCCTCGCCTTCGGCAAAGACGATGCGGCGGGTGGCGGTCGCGGCGGCCTCGAAGACCGGGCGCATGATCAGCGCCGAACGGAAGACCGAGCTGTCCAGCTTGCGCTTGTAGGCTTCCAGGTCGTCCAAGGGACGGGTGGCGACGCCGGTCTCCATGGCGGCGCGGGCGACCGCGCTGCTGACGACGCCCACCAGGCGCGGGTCGAAGGGCTTGGGGATCAGGTAGTCGGCGCCGAAGGTCAGCGTCTCGCCGCGATAGGCGGCGGCGGCCTCGGCGGCGGTGGTGGCGCGGGCCAGGGCCGCGATCCCCTCGATGCAGGCGATCTTCATCTCGTCGTTGATCGTGGTCGCGCCGACGTCCAGCGCGCCGCGGAAGATGAAGGGAAAGCACAGGACGTTGTTGACCTGGTTCGGAAAATCGCTGCGCCCGGTGGCGATGATCGCGTCGGGGGCGACGCTGCGCACTTGGTCGGGGTTGATCTCGGGGTTGGGGTTCGCCAGCGCGAAGATGATCGGGCGCGGCGCCATGCGCGACACCATCTCGGGCGTCAGGACGCCGGGGCCGGACAGGCCCAGGAACAGGTCGGCGCCATCAATGACCTCGCCCAGGCTGCGCAGGTCGGTGGCCTGGGCATAGGCGGCCTTTTGCGGGTTCATGTCGACGCTCCGGCCCTGATGGACCAGCCCGTGGATGTCGCAGAGCCACACATTCTCGCGCCGCACGCCCAGCTTCAGCAGCATGTCCAGGCAGGCGATCCCCGCCGCCCCGCCGCCGGTCGAGACGATCTTGATGTCCTCGAACCGCTTGCCGGCGATGCAGAGCGCGTTGGTCGCGGCGGCGCCCACCACGATGGCGGTGCCGTGCTGGTCGTCGTGAAAGACCGGGATGTTCATCCGCTCGCGGCAGATCTTTTCGACGATGAAGCAGTCGGGCGCCTTGATGTCTTCCAGGTTGATCGCGCCGAAGGTCGGCTCCAGCGCGCAGACGATCTCGGCCAGCTTCTCGGGGTCGGGCTGGTTCACCTCGATGTCGAAGCAGTCGATATTGGCGAATTTCTTGAAAAGGACCGCCTTGCCCTCCATCACCGGCTTGGAGGCCAGCGCGCCGATATTTCCCAGTCCCAGGACCGCGGTTCCGTTGCTGACGACCGCGACCAGGTTCCCGCGCGCGGTATAGCGCGCCGCCGTGGTCGGGTCGGCCTTGATCTCCAGGCAGGCTTCGGCGACGCCGGGGGAATAGGCGCGGGCCAGGTCGCGGCCATTGGCCATCGGCTTCGTCGCGCGGATCTCCAGCTTCCCGGGTCGCGGGAATTCGTGATAATCCAGTGCCGCCTGACGCGCGCTGTCCTGCCTGCGTTCTTCCATCTCTGCCCCTCCGGTTTCGGAATTGGTTTACCGTTAAATCATTTAGACGGCGGGGAACAGCGGGGTTCTTCCCCCTGCCGTTGCGGAGGGTGGCTTGCGCAGCCCTTCGCGGGGGCGCAGAAATACGGGTGATGCAGATGAAAGGCGAAGCCATGTCCCTTCTTGAGGCGGCGCGCGAGGTGCGCGAACATGCCTATGTGCCCTATTCCAAGTTCAAGGTCGGCGCCGCGATCCGGGGCGCCTCGGGCGCGATCTATCGCGGCTGCAATGTCGAGAACGTCGCCTATCCCGAAGGCACCTGCGCCGAGGCGGGTGCCATCGCCGCCATGGTCGCCGCCGGCGAGACGCAGCTGGTCGAGGTCGCGGTGATCGCCGACAGCCCCAGCCCGGTGACCCCCTGCGGCGGCTGCCGTCAGAAGCTGGCCGAGTTCGGGGCAGGGGACACGCCGGTCCTGATGGCGACGACCGATGGCGCCAGCGTGCAGACCACCGTGGGGGACCTGCTGCCCGGCCGCTTCGACACGGGCCACATGGCGCGCACATGACCGACCCGCGTCCGGTGATTGCCGCGGTGCGCGACGGGCGCGGGCTTGACGGACCGGGCGCCGCGCTGATTGCGCAGGGCCTGGCCGACGGGTCGGTCAGCGATGCGCAGGCCGGGGCCTTTGCAATGGCGGTGCTGACCAAGGGGGTCGGGACCAAGGGCCGCGTCGCGCTGACGCGGGCGATGCGGGATTCCGGGCATGTCCTGCAATGGGACCTGTCGGGGCCGGTGGTGGACAAGCATTCCTCGGGCGGGATCGGCGACACGGTCAGCCTGGTCCTGGCGCCGCTGCTGGCTGCGCGTGGAGTATTCGTGCCGATGATCTCGGGGCGGGGACTGGGCCATACGGGCGGGACGCTGGACAAGCTGGAGGCGATCCCCGGCTTTCTCTGCGACCAGCCCGAGGACGAGTTCCGCCGGATCGTGCGCACGGTCGGCTGCGCGATCATTGCCGCCACCGGCGACGTGGCCCCCGCCGACCGGCGGCTTTACGGCATCCGCGACGAATCCGGCACGGTCGAATCGATCGACCTGATCACCGCGTCGATCCTGTCCAAGAAGCTGGCGGCGGGGCTGGATGCGCTGGTTCTGGACGTCAAGTCGGGTTCGGGCGCGATCCTGAAAAAGCCCGACAGCGCCGAGCGTCTGGCCCGTGCCCTGGTCGAGACCGCGAATGGCGCGGGCTGCCGGACCGCGGCCCTGATCACCGACATGGACCAGCCGCTGGCCCGCAGCGCCGGAAACGCGCTGGAAGTGGCCGAGGCGATCCGCGTCCTGCGCGGCGAAGCCGGTGCCCTGCGCGACCTGACGCTGGCCCTGGCGGCCGAATGCCTGGCGCTGGCGGGGCAGTCCGTTGACGGGCTGGAGGCGACACTGGACAGCGGCGCCGCGGCCGAGGTCTTTGGCCGCATGGTGGCAGCCCAGGGCGGGCCGCGCGACCTGCTGGACCGTCCCGCCGCGCATCTGGGTGCAGCCCCGGTCATCCGCGCCGTGCCCGCACCCCAGGGTCATGTCGCGCGCATCGACGTGACGGCGCTTGGCCATGCGGTTCTGGCCCTGGGCGGCGGGCGCGTGCGGGCCGGTGAAGGGATCGACCACCGCGTGGGCCTGGACCGGATGGCCAAGCTGGGCGAACCCGTCGGCCCGGACCGCCCTCTGGCGCTGATCCATGCCGCCGACGACACCGCCGCCGAGGTGGCGCTGGCCGCCGTCCAGGCAGCCTATGTGATCGGTGAACCGGCAGAACCCGGGCCCCTGGTTCGCGACAGGATCACCGCATGAGCCGCGCCTTCCTGATCGTGATGGACAGCGTGGGCATCGGCGGCGCACCGGATGCCGATGCCTTCTTCAATGACGGCCTGCCCGACACGAGCGCCAATACCGTCGGACATATTGCGCAGGCCCGCCCGCTGGCGATGCCGGTGCTGGCGGGGCTGGGGCTGGGCGCGGCGGTTCGGCTGGCCTCCGGCGCCGAGGCACCGGGGCTGATGGTGGCGCCGCAGGGGCTCTGGGGCGCCGCGACAGAGGTGTCGTGCGGCAAGGACACCCCTTCGGGGCATTGGGAGATCGCGGGCGTTCCCGTGCCTTGGGACTGGACCTATTTCCCCGACCGCCACCCGGCCTTTCCGCCCGAAGTCACCGCCCGCATCTGCGAACTGGCCGGAACGGAGGGCATCCTGGGGAACTGCCACGCCTCGGGCACGCAGGTGATCGACGATTTCGGGGCGGAACACCTGCGACGCGGCTGGCCGATTTGCTATACCTCCGCCGACAGCGTGTTGCAGATCGCCGCGCACGAGGAAGCCTTCGGGCTGGACCGCCTGATCACGCTTTGCCGCGACCTGGCGCCGATGCTGCACGAGATGCGCGTCGGACGGGTGATCGCGCGTCCCTTCCTGGGGGATGTCGGGTCGTTCCAGCGCACCGGCAACCGGCGCGATTTCGCCATCGCGCCGCCGGGCCGGACGATCCTGGACATCGCGGCCGGGGCAGGGCGGACGACCCATGCGATCGGCAAGATCGGCGACATCTTCAGCCATCGCGGGATCGCGCAGTTGCACAAGGGCAGGTCGGATGCGGACCTGGCCGACCACCTGATCGCCTTGGGGCACGCGGCCGCGCCCGGCAGCCTGACCTTGGCCAATTTCGTCGAATTCGACACGAATTTCGGCCATCGGCGCGACATCGAGGGTTACGCCCGGCAGCTGGAATGGTTCGACGCCGTCGCGGGACGCTTTCTGGCGACGCTCGGGGCCGGCGACATCGCGATCTTTACCGCCGATCACGGCAACGATCCGTCCTGGCGCGGCACGGACCACACCCGCGAACGGGTGCCGGTGCTGGTCCACGGGGCGGGCAGCGGCAGCATCGGCCTGGTCGGTTTCAGCGACATCGGCGCCTCGGTCATGGCCCATCTGGGCCTGCCCGCGCCAGAACACGGGACATCCTTTCTATGAAGAAGATCGAACTGCACCTGCATCTGGAAGGGGCCGCGCCCCCCGACTTCATCCGCGGCATTGCCAAGGAAAAGCGCCTGGACCTGTCGGGTATCTTCGATGAGCGCGGCGCCTATGCCTATGACGACTTTCCCGGGTTCCTGCGCTGCTACGAGGCGGCGACGGGCGTGCTGCAGACGCCGCGCGACTATGCCCGCCTGCTGGCCGAGGTACTGGAACGCTGCGCCGAGGAGGGCGTCATTTATACGGAGCTTTTCGTCTCGCCCGAGTTCTGCGGCGGCGGCGTCCTTTCGGCCTGGCGCGACTATCTGGCCGCCATGACCGAAGTCGCCGACACGGCGCGTGCCCAGGGAATCGACAGCCGCGGCATCGTGACCATCATCCGCCATTTCGACCCCGACCGCGCGCGCCGGACGGCGCTCTGTGCTGCCGAGACCGCCGGCGGCTGGATCACCGGCTTTGGCATGGGCGGGGCCGAGCAGATGCACAAGGCCACCGATTTCGCCTGGAGCTATGACTGCGCGCGCGAGGCCGGGCTGGGCCTGACCTGCCATGCCGGCGAATGGGGCGGTCCCGCCAGCATCCGCGAGGCGCTGGAGCTGGGCTGCACCCGCATCGGCCACGGCGTGCAGGCGATCAAGGATCCGCAGCTGGTCCGCGACCTCGCCGAGCGGGACGTCACGCTGGAGGTCTGTCCCGGGTCGAACATCGCGCTTGGCGTCTATCCCGACTGGTCCGCCCATCCCATCGCGCGGCTGGCGGATGCGGGGGTGCGGGTCACCGTCTCGACCGACGACCCGCCGTTCTTCCACACGACCATGCGCGCGGAATACGACCGGCTTGCCACGACCTTTGGCTGGGGCGATACCGAGTTCCGGCAGATCAACCTGTGGGCCGCCGAGGCTGCCTTCTGCGACACGGACACCCGCGACCGGCTGAAAAAGGAATTCGCCTGATGCCCCACCTGACCCTCGTCGATCACCCGCTGGTCCAGCACAAGCTGTCGATCATGCGGCAAAAGGAGGTCTCCACCGCAGGCTTCCGCCGCCTTTTGCGCGAGATCAGCCTGCTGCTGGCCTATGAGGTCACGCGCGAGCTGGAACTGACCACGACCCGGATCGAGACCCCGCTTTGCGAGATGGACGCCCCCACGCTGGAGGGCAAGAAGCTGGCGCTGATCTCGATCTTGCGGGCCGGGAACGGACTTCTGGATGGCATCCTGGAACTGATCCCGGGCGCGCGGGTGGGCTTTGTGGGCCTCTACCGCGACCCTCAGACGCTGCTGCCGGTCGAATATTACTGCAAGGTGCCCAGGGAACTGGACGCACGCATGACGATCGTGGTGGACCCGATGCTGGCCACCGGCAATTCCTCGGTCGCGGCCATCGACATGCTGAAGGCGCGGGGCGCCAAGAACCTGCGGTTCCTGTGCCTGCTGGCCGCCCCCGAAGGCGTCGAGCGGATGCGCCAGGCCCATCCCGACGTGCCGATCTTCACCGCCGCCCTGGACGAGCGGCTGGACGATCACGGCTATATCGTGCCGGGCCTGGGCGATGCCGGCGACCGGATGTTCGGCACCAAATAGCGCGCGCATTAACGGCCATTTCACGGTTTCCCCCTAAGTTGGGGCGCGAAACCTGAGGATGGACGAATGAACGGCAGACGGTCGCTGGTGATGTTTCTGATGCTGGGTGGGGCGGCCTGGGGCGCGCCGGTCCCGCCGCCACCCGAAGGCTTTGCGGGCAGCCAGTATATCGACGCCAGCGGCTGCGTCTTTGCGCGGGAGGGGACGGCCTGGGCGGCGCGCATGGTCGGCGGCCAACAGCTCTGCGGCTTTCCCCCAAGCCTGGAGGCCCGCCGCCAGGATGCCACGGCGGATCGCGTGCTGCCCCTGACACCACCACCCCGGCCCGATCCGGAAACGCTGCTGCTGGAACAGCTGGCGGACGATCTGCGGCCGGGCGAATGGAAAGCGGATCCGCGGCAGGCCGAGATCCGGGCCGATCCGGCGCCCGCGCGGCATGCCAATCCGGTCGAGCTTGCGCTGCGGTATGCGGTTGCCGTGGCACCGGCCCTGCAGGCTGCGGGCGGGATCAGGCTCTCGCCCGAGGTCTGCGCGCAACTTGGATACAGCGGCCAAGGGAAAGGGGACGAGAGGGGCCTCTGTCCGGGAGCGGTGTCGGAACCGCGCCTCGCCGCGCGCCCGGCGGGGATCGCACCTGCCACCCCGCCCAAGCCCGCACCTGCCGCAAAACCTGCCCGTGCGGCACCTCCCAAGGCCGATCCGAAGCCCGCGCAGGCGACGCGGCGCGCAGGGCAGGCGCCGGCTGCGGCTGTGGCCAGCCGGTCCGCATCCGCCCCTGTAGCCCCGAAGACCGCGACCCCGCCCTCCGCCGAGATGATCCCCCCCTCGGCCCGCTACGTCCAGGTGGGCGCCTATACTGATGAGGAGAACGCGCTGACCGTGCTGCGCGCCTTGTCGGCGCGCGGCTACAAGACCGGCCAGACGCGGACCAAGGGGCAGGACAAGGCGCCCCGCGTGATCATGGCGGGCCCCTTCGCGGACCGGCAGTCGCTGATCGCGGCGCTGAACGACCTGCGGGCGAACGGCTATCCGGCCGCCGTGGCGCGCTAGGCGCTGCGGACGGCCTCGATCATGCGGGCGACATTGTCGGGATCGGCATCGGGGGTGATCCCGTGGCCTAGGTTGAAGACATGCGGCCCGCCGCGTAGCGCGCGCGTGATGCGCTGCGCCTCGGCCACCAGTTCCGGTCCGCCGGTGACCATGTGGCGCGGGTCCATGTTGCCCTGCACGCAGCCGTCGACCTGCACATGCTGCGCCGCCCATTCGGCCGAAACGGAATTGTCCAGCGCCACGCAATCCGCGCCGACCGCCGCGCCGAAGCCCACGTACCGGTCGCCTGCCTCGCGCGGGAAGGCGATCACCGGGATGCCGGGGTGCCGCTCCTTCAGCGCCGCGATGATCCGCTTGGCAGGAGCCAGGGCGAAGTCGTCGAAATCGCGGCCCTTGAGGCTGCCGGCCCAGCTGTCGAACAGCTTGACGACCTCGGCCCCTGCCTCAATCTGCCGCGACAAGTAGAGGATCGTGGCCTCGGTGATCCGCTCGATCAGCGCCGTGAAGGTGGCACGGTCCGTGTCCTTCAGCGCATGCGCGGGGCCCTGATCCTTGGTGCCGCGTCCGGCGATCATGTAGGTCGCAACCGTCCAGGGCGCCCCGGCAAATCCGATCAGCGTCGTCTCTGCCGGCAGTTCGCGCGACAGGATCCGGACGGTCTGATAGATCGGGTCCAGGCGTTCGTGAATGGCGTCCGCCGGACGCAGGCGTTGCATGTCCTCGGCGGTGGTGATGGTCGACAGACGCGGACCTTCGCCGGTCACAAACCACAGGTCCGCCCCCAGGGCCTGAGGCACCAGAAGGATGTCCGCAAACAGGATCGCCGCGTCAAAGCCATAGCGCCCGATCGGCTGCAGCGTCACCTCGGCCGCCAGCTCCGGGTTGTAACAGAGCGACAGGAAATCGCCGGCCTGCGCCCGCGTCGCCCGGTATTCGGGCAGGTATCGCCCCGCCTGGCGCATCATCCAGATCGGCGGCGTGGGCAAGGTCTCGCCGGCAAGGGCGCGCAGCATCAGTTTGGTCATGGGGCCTCCTGCGCCCCTTGAAGGCGAGGCGACAGACGTTGTCAAGCGCGCGCCCGGCCGCTATTGCGGAGCCATGACACAGATGCCCGACCCCTCCCGCCCCCTCAAGATCGGCACCCGCGGCTCGGTGCTGGCACTTGCCCAGGCCCACGAGACGCGCGACCGGTTGATGGCGGCCCACGGGCTGCCGGCCGAGGCGTTCGAAATCGTGGTGATCAAGACCACGGGCGACCGCGTTCTGGACCGGCCGCTGAAGGAGATCGGCGGCAAGGGCCTGTTCACGCGCGAGATCGAGGAGGCACTGACCGCAGGGGCCATCGACATCGCCGTTCATTCGATGAAGGACATGCCGACCCTGCAGCCGGAGGGGCTGGTCATCGATTGCCTTCTGCCGCGCGAGGATGTGCGCGATGCCTTCGTCAGCCTGCACGTCACCTCCATCGCGGATCTTCCGCAGGGGGCTGTCGTCGGTTCCTCCAGCCTGCGGCGCAGGGCCCAACTGGCGCATCGCCGCCCCGACCTGCAGCTGGTGGAGTTCCGGGGCAACGTGCAGACCCGGCTGAAAAAGCTGGAGGACGGCATCGCGGTGGCGACGTTCCTGGCGATGGCGGGACTGAGCCGCCTTGACATGCGCCATGTGGCGCAAAGTTCCATTGACCCGGGCGAAATGCTTCCGGCCGTTGCACAAGGCGCCATCGGGGTAGAACGTCGAGCAGATGACATATCGATGGCCGAGCTGCTTTCGCCGATCCATCATGCCTCGACAGGCCATCGCATCCTGGCCGAACGCGCCTTCCTGGCGCGTCTGGATGGTTCCTGCCAGACGCCCATCGCCGGCCTGGCCGAACTCAGCGATGGCCGGATCACCCTGCGAGGTGAGATCCTGCGCCCCGACGGCAGCGATGTTGTGGCAGGGTTCCGAGAAGGGCTGATCTCGGATGGGCCAGAACTGGGCGACGACCTGGCGCGTGAACTGCTGTCGCGCGCCGGGCCGGGTTTCATGTCTGCCTGAACCAGATCATGCCAAAAGTGGCTTGGCCGCTCTTGGCATCAATTGGCTCAGTAACTGCGGATAAGACCCACCAAGCGCCCTTGGATGCGGACACGCCCCTCGGGCAGCAGGCGGGTTTCATAGGCGGCATTTGCAGCTTCAAGGGCGATCATCGCGCCCTTGCGGCGATAGCGCTTCAACGTGGCTTCCTGATCGTCGACCAACGCGACGATGATATCGCCGTTCTCGGCCGTGTCCTGTTCGCGGATCACGACCACGTCACCGTCATTGATGCCGGCCTCGATCATCGAGTCGCCGGTGACCTCCAGCGCGTAATGATGTTCGCGCCCCACAAGCATCGTCCCGGGAACCGCGACATGATGCGATACTTCCGAGATCGCCTCGATCGGAACACCCGCTGCGATCTTGCCCATCAGGGGCAGTTGGACGGCCGGGCTGTCCACAACCGTCAGGGCGCTGCGAGGCCGGGGCGCGCGGGTATTGGTGATCACCCGGGGCGAAAACCCCTGCTTTTCCTCAGCCGGTTCGGCTTCCTTGAGATGCGACAGGGCATCGGGCAGGCGCAATACCTCCAGCGCGCGGGCTCGGTGCGGAAGGCGGCGGATGAAGCCACGCTCCTCCAGTGCCGTCACCAGCCGATGAATGCCCGACTTGGACCGCAGATCCAGCGCGTCCTTCATTTCGTCGAATGACGGGGGCACGCCGTCGCGCAGCATCCTATTCTGAATGAACTCGAGCAGTTGGATCTGCTTCCTGGTCAGCATGGGCCCGGCCTCTTGTCGATATGTTCCATGTATGTTCTAGCCGATCGGCCGAATCGCGTCAATCAGTTGAGCATCCTTGGATGAACAGAGGGTTAATCATCAGAGATGAAGGGGAATATAATCCACCAGATCGCCGGCGCTTTTCGCCGGATCGTTCGCGGGCCTCACCAATAGCGCATCAGCTTGCGTCATCAGCGAAAGCCGGGCCGAATCCTGGTCCGCGAAAGGGTCGATCAGAGGAAGATCGGCCCCCTCAGCCAAGCTGGCGCGAAGGTAGTGCTGGCGTGGGCCTTCCGGCGGCAGATCCCGCGCAAGGCGGGCGCGGCGGAGCGGAAGATGCGGCGGAAGCCCCTGCATCGCCCTGATGAGAGGCTGCATGAAGGCGATGCCGCAAACCATTGCAGAAACAGGATTTCCGGGCAATCCCAGCAGCGCAGAATTGGACAAGCGGCCGGCCATGAGGGGCTTTCCCGGGCGCATCAAGATCTTGTAGAAGGCGCGGTCAAGCCCCTGTTCCTGCGCGACCTTGCCGATCAGGTCATGATCCCCCACCGATGCCCCGCCGATCGTGACCAGAAGGTCAGCTCCTTGAGCGGCTTGGAAACCCGCAACAAGGCTCTCCTCTGTGTCCCGGGCGATGGGAAGAAGGCGGACTTCTGCACCCGCCTCACGGGCAAGGGCCGCGATTGCCAGATCATTCGAACTTACGATCTGACCCGGCCGTGGTTCGGCCCCCGGAGGAACCAGTTCGTCACCGCCAGGCAGGATGGCCACCACGGGCCGCCGCGCGACGGTCACCGTCGGCACATTCATGGCGGCCAGAAGGCCAATGTCAGCCGCGCTCAACGGGCGCTTCGGCCGGACCTGGTCCCCGAGCGAGAAGTCGTTTCCGCGCTGGCGGATGTTCCTGCCGGCGGAGCGGGTCATGACTGTGATGTCATCCCCCTCCCGCAGCACGTTTTCCTGCAATTCCACATGGTCGTAGCCTGCGGGAACCGGAGCGCCGGTGAAGATGCGGAGTGCGGTCGCGGGCCGAGCTTCACCCGTCCACGGGTGGCCCGCCGCGCTGGTCCCGATCACCCGCAGCGGCCCCGGCAGATCCTGCAGCCTTAGGGCATAGCCGTCCATGGCCGATGCGTCGAAGGGAGGCTGGGTCAGGCGGGCAACGGCAGGCTCAAGCAGCGCACGCCCCTGCGCGTCGCTCAGCCGGACCGCTTCGGGCTGGGGCGGCGGAGCCAAGGCAAGGACCCGTGACAGCGCCTCTGCGACGGTGATCATGCCTCGGCCTCGTAAAGGCCCGACTTGCCGCCTTCCTTGCGGAGCAGGCGGATGTCCGTGATGCGCATGGATTTCTCTGCCGCCTTCAGCATGTCGTAGATCGTCAGGCAGGCGGTGCTGACGGCGCACAGCGCCTCCATCTCGACCCCGGTGCGGCCCGTGGTGCGGACGGTGGCGGTCACGCGGATGCCCGGCAAGGCGGGATCGGGCTGAAGATCAAGCGCGACCTTGGCGATCGGCAGCGGGTGGCACAGCGGGATCAGGTCAGAGGTCCGCTTGGCCCCCATGATTCCGGCCAGGCGGGCCACGCCCAGCACGTCGCCCTTGGCGGCACCTCCCTGCGCCAGCGCGAGGGTTTCGGCCGTCATGATCACGCAACCGGAGGCCACGGCCTCGCGGGCGGTTTCTTCCTTGGCCGAGACATCGACCATATGCGCCTGACCGGCCTTGTCAAAATGCGTCAGGGTCATGCGGCCACGTCCAGGATGGCGCGGGTTGCGGCCGCCACGTCCTGCTGGCGCATCAGGCTTTCGCCGATCAGGAAACGGCGGGCGCCGGTCTGCATCATCTGGTTCAGGTCCTGCGGCGTGAAGAGGCCGCTTTCACAGACGATCTGCCGGTCGCCAGGAATGCGGGGGGCAAGTTCGCGCGTTACGTCAAGAGTGACATCAAAGGTTTTGAGATTGCGATTGTTTATACCGATCAGAGGGGACTTCAGGCGCAGGGCGCGCTCCAGTTCGGCCGCATCATGGACCTCGATCAGCGCGTCCATGCCCCAATGCAGGGCGGCGTCCTCCAGTTCGGCCGCCAGGGCATCATCCACCGAAGCCATGATGATCAGTATGCAGTCGGCGCCCCAGGCCCGCGCTTCGGCCACTTGGTAGGTGTCGTAGAGAAAGTCCTTGCGCAGCGCAGGCAGGTCACAGGCGTCGCGGGCGCTGGTCAGGAAGGCGGGCGCGCCCTGGAAGCTGGGGCCATCGGTCAGGACCGACAGGCAGGCGGCGCCACCGGCCTGGTAGGCCTGGGCCAGCGCCGGCGGATCGAAGTCGGGGCGGATCAGCCCTTTGGAAGGGCTGGCCTTCTTGATTTCCGCGATCAGCGCCGGGCCGGCCTGCGCCGCGGCATCGAGGGCGTTGGCGAAACCGCGGGGGGCCGAGGCGGCACGGGCCGCGGCCTCAAGCTCGGCCAAGGGACGCGCGGCCTTGGCGGCGGCGATCTCCTCCAGCTTGTAGGCCTTGATCTTGTCGAGAATATCCATGTCCCGGTTCTAACCTCGTGGCGGCGGCGTGGGAAGGGGGCGGGCGCGGGTCAGGCCGCCGTCCAGTCTATGGGGGTCATATCCTGCCGTGCCAGCCAGTCGTTGATGCGGCTGAAGGGCCGGCTGCCGAAGAAGCCGCGCCGCGCCGACAGGGGTGAGGGATGGGCGGTGGTGATGACCAGATCCTGGGGCCGCGGCAGGTTCGCCAATGTCTTTCGCGCCTGATTGCCCCAGAGAAGAAAGGCCAGCGGGCCGTGACGCTGTGCCTCGGCCACGGCCTCGCGGGCAAGTCGGTCCCAGCCCCAGGAGGCATGCGCGCCCGCCTGGCCCGCCTCGACGCTCAGCGCGCTGTTCAGCAGCAGCACACCCTGTCGCGCCCAGCCCGACAGGTCGCCGGTCGGGGGCGTGGCGCCGATATCGGCCTCAAGCTCGGAAAAGATGTTGCGCAGGGACCGTGGCAGCGGCGTCTGCGGCGTCACGGAAAAGGCCAGTCCATTCGCATGACCCGGCGTGGGATAAGGGTCCTGACCGAGGATCACCACGCGCGTCCGCTCGGGCGGGGTGGCCTCCAGCGCGGCAAAGACCCGGTCTGGGCCGGGCAGGAAATCCTGGTCCCGCAGCCTGCTGCGGATGCCGGGCCAAGCGTCGCGGAAAAAGGGCAGATGTGCCCAGGCTGCCGGGGGCGTCATGCCTCGGGGGCGCCCGTGACCTGCGCCAGCGCCTTCAGGCGGGCCTGGGCGGCGCCGCTGTCGATCGACTGCGCGGCCATCGCGGCACCGTCCCGCAGGTCGCCCACCTTGTCCGCGACCAGCAGCGCGGCGGCCGCGTTCAGCAGGACGGCGTCGCGATAGGCCCCGCGCTCTCCCCCCAGAAGGGCGCGAAAGGCGGCGGCGTTCTGCGCGGGCTCTCCGCCAATGATCGCCGCGAAAGGATGGCGCGGCAGGCCGGCATCCTCCGGCGCGACGGTGAATTCGGTGATCTGGCCGTCCTTCAGCGCGGCGACGTGGCTTTCGGCGGCGATGGACAGCTCGTCCGTGCCGTCGCCGCCATGCACCAGCCAGGCTGCATCGCTGCCCAGGTCGCGCAGCACCTCGGCCATGGGCCGGATCCATTCGGCGCTGAAGGCGCCCGTCAGTTGGCGACGGACCGAGGCCGGGTTGGTCAGCGGACCCAGCAGGTTGAAGACCGTGCGCGTGCCCAGTTCGGTGCGCGGCGGGCCGACATGGCGCATGGCGGGGTGGTGCATGGGAGCCATCATGAAGCAGATGCCTGCGGCGTCCAGGGCCTGCTGGGCGACCGCCGGCCCGCCCATGACGTTGATGCCCATCTGGACCAGCGCGTCCGCCGCCCCGGATTTCGACGACAGGTTGCGGTTGCCATGCTTGGCCACCGGCACGCCTGCGCCCGCCACCACAAAGGCCGTCGCGGTCGAGATGTTCAGCGTGCCCTTGCCGTCGCCCCCGGTGCCCACGATGTCGATGGCGCCCGTAGGGGCGGTCACGCGGTTCATGCGGGCCCGCATGGCGCGGGCGGCCGCCGCGATCTCGTCCACGGTTTCGCCCCGGACGCGCAGCGCCATCAAGAGGCCGCCGATCTGGGCCGGGGTCGCCGCCCCGTCGAAAAGGGCCGAGAACGCGGCCTCGGCCTCGGCCGAGGTCAGCGGCCGGGTGGCGGCGATGCCGATCAGCGGCCGGATGTCGGTCATGCGGCAGCCTCGTGCCGGGTGCAGCGGGACAGGAAGGTGCGGATCATGTCATGGCCATGTTCCGAGGCGATGGATTCGGGATGGAACTGCACACCCTCGATCGGCAGGTCCTCGTGGATCAGCCCCATGATCGTGCCGTCATTCGAGGTCGCGGTGACGCGCAGGCAGTTGGGCAGGCTCTCTGGCTCGACCGTCAGCGAATGATAGCGGGTGGCCTTGAGCGGCGAGGGCAGGCCCGCGAAGACGCCGGTACCGTCATGGGAGATCGCGTCGACCTTGCCGTGCAGGATGCGGTTGGCGCGCACGATGCGCCCGCCAAAGGCCTGGCCGATCGACTGATGCCCCAGGCAGACGCCCAGGATCGGGATGTGCCGGTCTGCCGCCGCGCGGATCAGGTCGAGGCAGATCCCGGCCTGCGCGGGATCGCAGGGACCCGGAGAGATCACGATCCCCTCGGGGTTCAGGTCCAGCGCCTCCTCGACCGTCAGCTGATCGTTGCGGCGCACGGCGACATCGGCCCCGGCCTCGCCCAGGTAATGGACCAGGTTCCAGGTGAAGCTGTCGTAGTTGTCGATCAGAAGGATCATCGAAGGCACCTTGGGACCAGAAGAGCGGCGGGACGGGGGCGGTTTCCCCCGCAAAAAGCGTCCGCTATAGATGGGGCATAGGTTGGTCAGGGGTCAAGACCGGCCGGACAGGAATGCTGGTCGAAAGGCCGCGAAACGGGCGGGACAGGGAATGGCACGGGGATTTCTGACGGGCTTGGTCCATGGCGGGCTGCTGAGCGCCGCCGTGCTGGCGGCGGCCGCGCTGCTGATGCCGCCGCCGCAGGAGGCCGCGGAACCTGCCGCCGCCGTCGTGCCGGAGCCCGAACCTGTTCCGGTGGACCCCGAGCCCCGTCCCGATGCCGTCGATCTGCCCGTGGGGTCCGAATTCGGCCGCGGCGTCGACGAGGCGCCGGTCCTGCCGGAACCCGGCGCCGCGATGGACCGCGACAGCCGCGCCCCCGCGGCCGTGCCTGCCCCGAAAACCGAGGCCGCGCCGACCGCGCGCACCCGGGACAACATCCGCCCCGAGACGGCGCTGGATGCCCGGATGCCCGCCCAAATTCAACCCGCGGCCGGCGAGGTTGCCCCGTCGCTGGACATGCCTGCAGAAATCTCCGCAGAACCCGCGCCGCTGTCGCGCAGCCAATCCCCCGCCGTGCCCGCGATGGCGGTCGAGGTGCCGCAGGACGACCTGCCCACCGTGACTTGGGCCGAGGACGCGCCCCCGGCGACCGTGCCCACGCTGCCGACGCCTGCGCTGGACCTGTCGCTGCCCCCCGACCTGACCGACCTGCGCCGAATGGAACGGAACTGACATGACCCTTGCCCCCCTGAACCCGGCGCTTGGCGCCACATTCTCGCCGCCCGTGATGGAGGCGCGGCGATGGCTGGCCGGGGTGACCTTTCCGCCCGACCGCCCGCTGATCAACGTGAGCCAGGCGGCCCCGGTCGACCCGCCGCCCGAAGAGCTGCGCCGGGCCATCGCCGAGGCTGCCCTGACGCGGCCCGAGGCGCATCTGTATGGTCCGGTTCTGGGCAATTCCGACCTGCGCGCGGCGGTGGCGCAGCAGTTTTCGGGCGCCTATGGCGGACCCGTCGGCGCCGACCAGGTGGCGATCACCCAAGGCTGCAACCAGGCCTTCTGCGCCGCCATGGCCACGATCGCGGGGCAGGGCGACCAGGTGATCCTGCCGACACCCTGGTATTTCAACCACAAGATGTGGCTGGACATGGCCGGCGTCCAGACCCTGCCGCTGCCCTGCCGCGACGCGATGCTGCCGGACCCGGAGGAGGCGCGCGCCCTGATCACCCCGCGCACCCGCGCCATCGTGCTGGTGACGCCCAACAATCCGTCGGGCGCGGAATATCCCGCCGAACTGGTCGGGCGTTTCTTTGAACTGGCGCAGGAACACGGACTGGCGCTGATCCTGGACGAGACCTACCGCGACTTCGACAGCCGCGCGGGCGCCCCCCATGACCTGCTGACGCGGCCGGACTGGGACCGGACGCTGATCCAGCTCTACAGCTTTTCCAAGGCCTATCGCCTGACCGGGCATCGCGTGGGGGCGATGGTCGCGTCGCTGGAGCGCATGGCCGAGGTCGAGAAGTTCCTGGACACGGTCGCCATCTCTCCCTCGCAACTGGGCCAGGTGGGTGCGGTCTGGGGGATGGAGAACCTGTCGCAATGGCTGGCCGGCGAACGGGCCGAGATCCTGTCGCGGCGCGCGGCGACCGAGGCCGCGATGGGCGCGCTGCCGGGGTGGAGGCTGAAGAGCGTCGGCGCCTATTTCGCCTGGATCGAGCATCCCTTTGCCGAAGGCAGTGCCGCATTGGCCCGGCGCATGGTGCGCGACATCGGCGTGCTGGCGCTGCCCGGGTCGATGTTCACGCCGCCCGACGATCCGGCGGGCGACCGGCATCTGCGGCTGGCCTTTGCCAATGTGGACGCCGCCGGAATCGCGCAATTGGCACAGCGCCTTGGCCAGCTTGCCCCCTGATCCACTTGTGGCGCGGGCCGGGGCGTCCTAAAGACGGCAGCGACACGACCACGAGGAAGGCCGCGCCATGTCACAGCTGCGAACCAAGGGCAAATCGACCGTCGTCTGGATCCTGATGGGTCTGATGGTTCTGGGTCTGGGAGGGTTCGGGATCACCAGCTTCTCGGGCGGCACGACCGAGGTGGGGTCGGTGGGCGAGACCAAGATCACCGCCGACGAATATGCCCGCGCCCTGCAGGCCGAGATGCGGGCCTTTTCCCAGCAGACGGGCCAGCCTGTCACAATGGCGCAGGCGCAGCAGATCGGCCTGCCGCAGGTCGTGCAGTCGCAGCTGATCGCCGGGGCGGCGCTGGCCGAACAGGCGCGCGAGATCGGCGTGTCCGTGGGTGATGCCAAGGTCGCGGAGACGATCCTGCAGGCCGACGCCTTCCGCGGACCGAACGGGAATTTCGACCGCACCGCTTATGCCGAGATCCTGCGCCGCGAGCGGCTGACCGAGGCCGAGTTCGAGGCCAGCGTCCGCCGCGACGAGGCGCGCATGCTGCTGCAGCGTGCCGTGGCGGGCGGCGTGGCCGCGCCGTCGCCGATGGTCGACCAGACTGCCCGCTGGCTGCTGGAGACGCGCGACTTCAGCTGGCGCGAACTGGTCGAGGGCGACCTGCCGGCCGAGGTCACCGAGCCGGACGAGGCGACCCTGCGCGCCTGGCACGAGGCCAATGGCGACCGGTTTACCGCCCCCGAGACGCGGCGCATCAGCTATGCCTGGGTGACGCCCGACATGCTGTCCGGGGAGGTGCAGGTCGACGAGGCCGCGCTGCGCGCCGTCTATGACCAGAACATCGACCAGTTCCAGAAGCCGGAGCGTCGGCTAGTCAGCCGGCTGGTGTTCCCCAACCAGGCCGAGGCCGAGGCCGCCCGTGCCGCGATCGAGGCCGGCGAGCAGCCCTTTGAATATTACGTGGTCCAGCGCGGCCTGAGCCTGGATGACGTCGACTTGGGAGAGGTCACCGAAGCCCAGCTGGGCGCCGCCGGCGAGGAGGCCTTTGCGCTGGAGCAGCCGGGGGTGATCGGTCCGGTCCAGACCGACCTGGGGCCCGCGCTGTTCGCGGTGAACGCGATCCTCGATCCGGTGGACATCCCCTTCAAGGAGGCCCGCGAAGATCTGCGCGGAGAGGCCGCGCTGAGCCGCGCTGCACGCCAGATCCAGGACCGCGCCGGCGATTACGAGGATCTGCTGGCCGGCGGCGCCACGCTGGAGGATCTGGCCGAGGAGACCGAGCTGGAGATGGGGCAGGTTGACTGGACCGCCGATCTGGCCGCCGAGGAAGGCAGCATCGCCGGCTATGAGGCGTTCCGCGAGCGGGCCGCCGCCATCTCTGCCACCGATTTTCCGCAGCTGTTCGAACTGGCCGATGGCGGGGTCTTCGCGCTGCGCCTGGACGAGGTCGTGCCGCCGACGCTGATCCCCTTCGAGGAGGTGCGTGACGAGGTTCTGGCCGACTGGCGCAAGGCGGAACTGCAGCGGCAGCTGCTGGAACTGGCGGCCGAGCAGCGCCTGGCGGCCGTGGCCGAAACCGCGCCGGTGACGCGGGAGCAGACGCCGACGGGCGCCAATGGCGTGGTCCGCAACCCCGCGCCCGAGGCCGGCGAAGCCGAGGATGAGGCCGCCGATCAGCCCGAGCCTGTCGGGGCCGCGGCCGAGCCTGACTGGACCACCGAGACGGGCGTCGCCCGCAGCGACTGGATGGACGGGCTGCCGCCGCAGCTGCTGACCCAGGCCTTTGCGCTGGCCGAGCCGGGCGAGGTCGAGGTCGTCGATGCCGGCGACCGGGTCTTTCTGGTGCGCCTGGACGGGATCAACGATGCCGACCTGTCGCAGGACGAAGCGTCCCAGATCCTGGACGGCGTCCGGGCGCGGCTGAACCAGTCGCTGCAGGCCGACGTCTTCGACTATTACGCCCGCCACGTGCAGCGCAATGCCTCGGTCGACGTCAACCAGCAGGCGATCAACGCCATCAATGCCCAGGTTCAGTGATGCAGCTGTTTCCTGACTTTGCGGCCTTCGAGGCGGAATGGAAGACGGGCCGCAACCAGCTGGTGACGATCCGGCTGGTCGCCGACCTGGACACGCCGGTCAGCCTGATGCTGAAGCTGGCCGAGGCCGCGCCCCAGAGCTTCATGCTGGAATCGGTGACGGGCGGCGAGGTGCGGGGCCGCTATTCGATCGTCGGCATGAAGCCGGACCTGGTCTGGGACTGTCGGAACGGGCGCGCCCGGATCAACCGCGAGGCGCGTTTTTCGCAGGAGTTCCAGGACGACCCCCGGCCTGCACTGGACAGCCTGCGGGCGCTGATCGCCGAAAGCCGGATCGACAGCATGCCCGATGGCGTGCCGCCGGTGGCGGCGGGCCTCTTCGGCTATCTGGGCTATGACATGATCCGCCTGGTCGAGCATCTGCCCGACGTGAACCCCGACCCGCTGGACCTGCCTGACGCGATGCTGATGCGCCCTTCGGTCGTGGCGGTGCTGGACGGGGTCAAGGGCGAGGTGACCCTGTGTGCGCCGGCCTGGCACGACGGCAGCGACAATGCGCGCGCCGCCTATGCCCGCGCGGCGGAACGGGTGATGGACGCGCTGCGGGCGCTGGACCGGCAGCCCTCCGAGCCGCGTGCCCTGGGCGAGGAGGCGCAGATCGGCACGCCTGTGTCGAACTTTGCCAAGCCGGACTACCTGTCCGCGATCCGCAAGGCGCAGGACTACATCCGCGCGGGCGACATCTTTCAGGTGGTGCCGTCGCAGCGCTGGCGGATGGAGTTTCCGCTGCCGCCCTTTGCGCTTTATCGCAGCCTGCGCCGCACCAACCCGTCGCCCTTTATGTTCTTCCTGGACATGGGCGCATTCCAGATCGTGGGCGCCAGTCCCGAAATCCTGGTGCGCCTGCGCGACGGCGAGGTGACGATTCGCCCCATTGCGGGCACCCGCCCGCGCGGCGTCGACGAGGCCGAGGATCGGGCGCTGGAGGCCGACCTGTTGTCGGACCAGAAGGAACTGGCCGAGCATCTGATGCTGCTGGACCTGGGGCGCAACGACGTGGGACGGGTCGCGAAGCCCGGGACCGTGCGCCCGACCGAGCAGTTCGTGATCGAACGGTACAGCCACGTCATGCATATCGTCTCGAACGTGGTCGGTGAACTGCGCGAGGGAGAGGATGCGCTGTCGGCCCTTCTGGCGGGTTTGCCGGCGGGCACCGTGTCCGGCGCGCCCAAGGTGCGCGCGATGGAGATCATCGACGAACTGGAGCCTGAAAAGCGCGGCGTCTATGGCGGGGCGGTCGGCTATTTCGCAGCGAACGGCGAGATGGACATGTGCATCGCGCTGCGCACCGGTGTCGTCAAGGATGGTGCGCTTTACATCCAGGCGGGCGGGGGCGTGGTCTATGACAGCGACCCCGAGGCGGAATTCCAGGAAACCGTGAACAAGAGCCGCGCCCTGCAACGGGCGGCCGAAGGCGCCGCCCGTTTCGTCCGCGGCAACAGCTGACAGGCTGCAGAAACGAAGAACGGCGGCCCGGGGGGCCGCCGTCTTTGTCCTGGTGGGATCGGCTTAGTTGGCCGGAGCCGTTTCGGTCTCGGTCTCGACCTCGGTTTCAGCCTCGGTGCCTTCCATCGGCGGAACCTCTTCCGTCATCTCGGACGAGGCTTCGTCAGCCGGCACGGTCGTCACTTCGACATTCGACTCGGTCGAGGTGGTGGCATCGGCCGGTTCCGTGGTCTCCATGGCCGGCTCCGACGCCGGTTCGGTCGTCTCGACCTCCGTCACCGGTTCGGTGGTGGTTTCCATCATCGGTTCGGTCGTTGTTTCCGTCATCGGCTCGGCTGCCGTGTCGGTCGCCATGGGATCGGCGGCAGGAGCGGTGCCGGCCGGGTCGGCGACCATGTCGCCCGAGGCGGCTTCGCGGTCACGGAAGACGTATTCCGGCGCCGCGTCGGCTTCCTCGCGGGTCAGGTCCGAGCTGATCTGCTGGGCGTCCGAATTGATGACCAGGTCGGCCCAAGGCAGCGCGATCTGCTTTTCGCCGATGCCCAGGAATCCGCCCACGCCGATGATGGCGGCCTTCATCTGGCCCGTTTCGCCATCCAGGATCAGGTCGCTGATCGACCCGATGTTCTCACCCTCGGGCGAGGTGACATTGGTGCCGGTGATCCAGTCCACCCGCCATTCGTTGGCGGCCTGCTCCATCTCGACCTTTTCGGCGGCCGAGGCGGCGGCAGCCGATTCGTCGGCCTCGACTTCCATCTCGGCTTCACCGGTGGTCTCGGTTTCGACCACGACGGGTTCGGTCGTCGTGGTTTCGGTCTGAGCAGGCTCCATCGCTGGATCGGTGGCGGGGGCCGTGTCCTGGGCAAAGGCTGCGCCGAAGGACATCGGCAGGGCAAGGGCGGTGGTCAAAAGAAGCTTACGCATGTCTTTCTCCTGTTTCTGACGCAGGGTTCATCTACACCCCGCGATTGACGGAATAATGCGCAGGAGAAGACATGGGTTCCGCCGCCCGGCGGTGCGGGCGACGCGGATTCAGGTCAAGTTTCTGTCAAGACATTGATCGGTCGATCAATCTTCGCCACGGAAAGGCTGCACATATTGCAGCGCCATGTCCCAGGGGAAGAAGATCCAGGTGTCTTGGCTGACCTCGGTCACGTAGCTGGCGACCATGGGCTTGCCCTTGGGCTTGGCATAGACGGTGGCCAGGTGCGCCTTGGGATACATCTCGCGGATCAGTTCCAGCGTCCGGCCGCTGTCGACCAGATCGTCGACCACCAGGATGCCGTCGCCGTCGCGCATCAGCTCCGCGTCGGGGCGCTTGAGAACCTCGAGCTGTCCTTGGCCCGCCTCGGTTCCGACCCCCTTGTAGGAGCGGATCGAGATCGTGTCGATGGTGCGGATGTCCAGCTCTCGGGCGACGATCATGGCCGGGACCAGGCCGCCCCGGGTCACCGCGACGACGGCGCGCCATTCCTTGCCGTCCAGCCGCCAGGCGAGGGCGCGTGCATCACGGTGCAGCTGGTCCCAGCTGACATGGAAACCCTTCTCGTGGGGAAGGCGGTCGTTCACGTGGTCTCTCCTTCAGGGCCGCAGGACCAGGGACAGGCCCAGCAGCCCAATGGCCAGCCCCGCCCCCCGGTCGATCCAGAATTTTGCGCCGTAGTAGCGCCGCCTCAACCAGGGCAGCGCCATCAGGCTGGCCAGTGCGGTATAGAAGAACAGCTCGACCGACAAGGCCACAGCATAGATCGAGGCCTTGTCCGCAGCACTGAGCAGGGCCGGGAAGATCGACAGCAGCACCGCCGAGTAGAAGAGGGCGGGCTTGGGGTTTGACAGGTTCAGGAGGACACCGCCCCACAGGCCCATGCCGGGCGTGTCGGTGCCGGGTTCGGGCAGGGGATCGGCGGCATGCCGCCACATCTTTATCGCGATCCAGATCAGGTAGGCCCCGCCGGCCATCTTCATCGCGGTCAGGGTCCAAGGCGCCACGCGGAACAGCGCGGTCAGTCCCAGAAGCGCAAACAGGCACCAGATCGAGGCGCCCAAGGCCAGGCCCCAGCCGTAGGTCAGCGCCCGTTGCCGCCCCAGGGCGAAGGCGCCCTGGCTGACCGCGATGACGCCGGGACCCGGCGACAGGATGGCCACGGCCAGGGTCGCGACGAACAGGCCCAGCTGCTCAGCCGTGACCGACAGCACGGGATCAGTCCTTCTTGACGGTGGCGATGTCGGGGGCGTCGACGGCCTTCATGCCCACGACGTGGTAGCCGGCATCGACGTGATGCGTCTCACCGGTGACACCGGAGCCCAGGTCGGACAGCAGGTAGAGCGCGGACTTGCCGACATCCTCCTGGGTCACGTTGCGGCGCAGCGGCGAGTTCAGCTCGTTCCATTTCATGATATAGCGGAAATCGCCGATCCCGCTGGCGGCCAGGGTCTTGATCGGGCCGGCGCTGATGGCGTTCACGCGGATGCCGTCCTTGCCGAAATCCTCGGCCAAGTAACGCACGCTGGCCTCCAGCGCGGCCTTGGCCACGCCCATGACGTTGTAATGCGGCATGACGCGTTCGGCGCCATAATAGGTCAGGGTCAGCATCGATCCGCCCCCCGACATCAGCGCGGCCGCGCGCCGCGCCACGGCCGTGAAGGAATAGACCGAGATGTCCATCGTCATCATGAAATTGTCGCGGGTGGTTTCCGCATAGCGGCCGCGCAGCTGTTCCTTGTCGGAAAAGCCGATGGCATGGACGATGAAGTCCAGCCCGTCCCACTCGGCGGCAAGCCCCGCGAACAGATCGTCGATCGAGGCTTCGTCGGCCACGTCGCAGGGCAGGACCAGCGATGATCCCAACTGCGCAGCCAGCGGACCGACCCGCTTTTTCAGCGCCTCGCCCTGGTAGCTGAAGGCAAGTTCGGCGCCTTCGGCGGCCAGCGCCTTGGCGATGCCCCAGGCAATGGACTTGTCGTTCGCAAGCCCCATGATAAGGCCACGCTTTCCGGCCATCAGGCCGGACCTTTGCTCGCTTGACATGTCCCGTCCCTCGCGCTTTCAACCATTTAACTGGTGATTAGGGCAACTGACATGCCGCAGCAAGCACAAGGAACATGGGGATGAGCGACAGGACTGGAATCTTCGCGGGCGATGATCCCTTCGACATCGTGCGCGCCTGGCTGTCCGAGGCGGAAGTCTCCGAGCCGAATGACCCCAATGCGATCGCCCTGGCGACGGTCGATGCGGAGGGCTTGCCGGATGTGCGGATGGTGCTGCTGAAGGACATCGACGGGCAGGGCAGGGACGGGTCGTTCGTCTTCTATACCAACTACGACAGCGCCAAGGGCCGTCAGATTGCCGCCAGCGGCCAAGCCGCCTTTGTCATGCACTGGAAATCCCTGCGGCGGCAGATCCGCGTCCGCGGCAGCATCACGCGTGAGGAGGGCGCCCAAGCCGATGCCTATTACGCCAGCCGCAGCCTGCAGAGCAGGCTGGGGGCCTGGGCGTCGCGGCAGTCGCAGCCGCTGGCGTCCCGTTCGGTTCTGATGGCCGAAGTTGCCAAGATGGGCCTGACCCATGGAACCAACCCGTCCCGTCCGCCGTTTTGGGGAGGTTTCAGGCTGCATCCCGTGCAGATCGAATTCTGGGCTGACGGTGCGTTTCGGTTGCATGATCGGTTCAACTGGTCGAAAGACGCATCCGGAGCCTGGCAGGCGGATCGTCTGTCACCCTAAGCTTGACTGAAGGTCAAGCGGGCCTCACAGTGAAAGACTCAGGACGGTGCTTTCGCACCAACTGAACAGTATTGTTCTTTGTAATGGGCGCCAGTAATGTCCTTACATTATTCAAGGCGCGCGGACGTGGTATCAAGATGAGCGATGACGGCAGCTTGACGCTGGTGACCGGGGTGGTGAAATGGTTTGACCCGACAAAGGGTTACGGTTTCATCGTCAACGATGCTGGCGGAACGGATATTCTGCTTCACGCGAACGTGTTGCGGAACTTTGGCCGAAGTTCGGTGGCCGACCAGTCACGCGTTTCCGTGCTGGTCCAGGAGACCCGGCGGGGGATCCAGGCCGCCGAGGTCGTGTCGATCGTCCCGCCCCAGACCGATGGCCAGCCCCCCATCGCGGATCTGGACATCGAGATCATCGAGCATCTCGATTCGCTGCCGCTGCGGCCGGCGCGCGTCAAGTGGTTCGATAAAGGCAAAGGCTTCGGCTTTGCCAACATCTTCGGACATCCTGCCGATGTGTTTATACATATCGAGGTTCTGCGCCATTCCGGTTTTGCTGACCTTGCGATCGGCGAGGCGATCTGCGTGCGCGTCGTCGAAGGTCCCCGCGGGTTGATGGCGGCCCAGATCCTGGCCTGGGCCAGCGCCATTCCCGTCACGGATGACGCCTCCGGCTCGGACTGTTCCGCCACCAGCGCCGATGGCGACTATGTGAAACATGTGGCGGAATAGGCTTGCTGCGGCGGCATTCTGCGGCCTTGCTCTCGGGGGCTTGGCTCCGGCGGCATTTTCACGAACTGTGCCCCCGGCCGATTGCAGCGAGCAGCGCGTCCTGATCGACACGCCGGCAGGTGTCGTCGATGTCGCGGTTGAACTTGCGGACACGCCCGAACGCCGCGCGATCGGCCTGATGTACCGCCAGGACCTGCCCAATGGCCAAGGGATGCTGTTCATCTACGAGGCGCCGCAGCCGGTCAGCTTCTGGATGCGCAACACGCTGATCCCCCTTGACATGATCTTTCTGGACGATGCGGGCGTCATTCGCCATATCCACCGCAACGCCCGCCCGCTGGATGAGACCTCCATCCCCGGAGCGGCAGTGGGTGACCCCGACCCCAACCGGCTGATGGTCCTAGAGATTGCCGGTGGAGAGGCGGAACGCCTTGGGCTCCGAACCGGGCAGGTGATGGCGCATCCCGCCCTGGACGCCAGGCACGCTGCCTGGCCGTGCCGCTAGGGCTTTTCACTGTCGCGGCAATGGTCTAAAGCCAAGGATGTCGGGGCGTAGCGCAGTCTGGTAGCGCGGCGGTTTTGGGAACCGTAGGTCGTAGGTTCGAATCCTATCGCCCCGACCACGTGCAGCGGCAGGCTGGCCTGCTTCGGGCCCCACCTGCCGGCATTGTTTTCCGTTCAGTTCGCGAAGGCGTTGATCAGGTTGATCACCGCAAGCACCCGCCGCGTTTCGCGGTCGACGCGATAGGCGCGGTCGCCGTCACGGTAATAGTCCCAGCCCGGCTGCCGGTCCAACCCATAGCGCAACGGGTCGCTGATGATGGCGTAAGGGCCCGGGTCGAACCGGTCGCCGCGGCGCAGGGCCTCCTGATGCCTGGCCTGCCCCGGCGGCACGCAGCGCGGCGATTTCTTGGCAAGTCCCGGCGGGCAATGTCCGGCAGTGGCACGCGCCCGGTCGTCGTGGCGGCCATGCTTGGGTTCGGCCATGGCGGCGGTCGAAAGGGTGGTGGCGAGGATCGTCAGTCCGACGGTAATATGGGTGCGTAAGGCCATGTCCAGCTCCTGTCATGTTGCTGCCGCTTGAACGCCGCAACCGGGACAGGTGCAACATCAACTCGCTTCACGAAAGGCGGCGCGCAGAAAGCCGCGCATGACGCGGGTCAGGATATGAAAAGGGGCCCGAGGGGCCCCTGTATTCGCTTGAAGGCGCGTCCGTCAGGCCGCCTTCTGCGCATCCAGATCAGAGATGACCGGCCGCGGGGTCTCCTGGCGGGTGAAGTAGCCGAACATCTGCTCCAGTGCGGCATCGGCTTCCAGGCTGCGCTTGCGGGCGGCCAGGCTCAGGGGTTTGGTATGTGCATTCGTCATTGCGGATCTCCGGGTTCGGGTCGTTTCCCTCCCACGGGCAGGACCTAAGCGCGCGGGGACCGAAAGAAAACCTCCCTGACGTGGCGTCAGGGCGGCTGCAAGGCTGGCATGCACCAGGCACAGGTCAGACGGTTTCGATCTGCAGCATGCGGTGCTTTTTCTTGCCGATCGAGACCTTGATCCCCTGTTCCAGCGCCGCACGGGTGACCGGCATCTGCGGATCGGTCACGGCGGCATTGTCCAGGCGCAGCCCGCCTTCGGCGATCAGGCGCTTGGCCTCCTTGCCGCTGCCGACAAGGCCCGATTGCACCAGCGCCTGCGCGACCGTCAGGCCTTCGGCCAGCGCCGCCGCGGGCAGCAGGGCGACCTCCAGATCGCCGCCCGCGCCGCCCTGTTCGAACACCTGGCGGGCGGTGGCCTCGGCACTGGCAGCGGCCTCGGCGCCGTGCAGCAGGGTCGTGACCTCGTTGGCCAGGCGGACCTTGGCCTCGTTGATCTCGGCCCCCTGCAGCGCACCCATCCGGTCGCATTCCTCGACCGGAAGCTCGGTATAGAGCTTCAGGAAACGACCCACATCGGCATCGGTCGTGTTGCGCCAGAACTGCCAGAATTCATAGGGCGACAGCATCTCGCCGTTCAGCCAGACGGCACCGCCCGCGGACTTGCCCATCTTGCGGCCGTCGCTGGTGGTCAGCAGGGGCGAGGTCAGGCCCCAGATCACCCGGTCGTCCACGCGCCGCGTCAGGTCGATGCCGTTGACGATATTGCCCCACTGGTCCGACCCGCCCATCTGCAGCTGGCAGCCATAGCGGCGGTTCAGCTCCAGGAAGTCATAGGCCTGCAGGATCATGTAGTTGAATTCCAGGAAGGACAGCGACTGTTCGCGGTCCAGCCGCGATTTCACCGATTCGAAGGACAGCATGCGGTTGACGCTGAAATGCCGCCCGATGTCGCGCAGGAAGGTCAGATAATTCAGCCCGTCCAGCCATTCCGCGTTGTTCAGCATCGTCGCGCCGTCCGGGCCGTAATCCAGATAGCGCGCGAACACCTTTTGCATGCCGTCGATATTGGCCTGGATGGCCGCATCGTCCAGCAGCGGGCGTTCGTCGCTGCGGAAGGAGGGATCGCCCACCTTGGTCGTGCCGCCGCCCATCAGAGTGATCGGGCGGTTGCCGGTCTTCTGGAACCAGCGCAGCATCATGATGTTCAGCAGATGGCCCACATGCAGGCTGGCCGCCGTCGCGTCATAGCCGATATAGGCCGTGACAGGTCCCGCCAACAGCGCCTGGTCCAGCCCCTCGTAATCCGTGCAGTCGGCCAGATAGCCGCGTTCGGACATGATGCGCAGGAAATCCGATTTGGGCTGGTAGGTCATGGGCTTCATCCTTGTGATCGGGCGGGATATACAGGCTGGGACGATAAAGGAAAAGCGCGATGATCCGGGCTCTGGGGATGATGTCGGGGACCTCGCTGGACGGGGTGGACGCGGCGCTGGTCGACACCGATGGCATCCGCATCGGCGGCTTTGGCCGGCATGCCTTCCGCGCCTATTCCGACAACGAGGCGGCGGTCCTGCATGCGGCCCTGGGCTCCTGGCCCGAGGCCGAAGGGGTCCCCGAGGCCGCCCGGCTGGTCGAGGCGAGCCACGCCGATCTGGCCCGCAGCTATCCCGAGGCCGAGTTGATCGCCTTTCACGGGCAGACGCTGGCCCATGATCCGCGTGGACGCGGCACCCACCAGGCCGGCGACGGCGCGGCGCTGGCGCGGGCGACCAGGCGCCGGGTCGTGTGGGATTTCCGGACGGAGGATGTGCGGCAGGGGGGCGAGGGCGCGCCGCTGGTACCGTTCTTTCACTGGGCCTGCGCCGATTGGGCCGTGGGTCAGGGGCACCTGCCGCGCGAGCCGGTCGCCTTTCTGAACCTGGGAGGCGTGGGCAATATCAGCTGGGTCGATCCCGGCGCCGCCGCACCCGAAGCGCCCGGCGCCTGCCTGGCCTTCGACACCGGACCGGCCAATGCGCCGATCAACGACCTGATGCGCGCGCGCCTGCGCGCAAGCTGCGACGAAGGCGGCCGCCATGCCCAGGCCGGCACCGCGGATACGGCGATCGTGGCTGCATTCCTGGAACATCCTTATTTCGCCCGGCCGGCCCCCAAGTCGCTGGACCGCGACCAGTTCAGGGGCTTGGCCGAGGCCGTGGCCGGTCTGTCCGTGGCGGATGCGGCGGCGACGCTGGTCGCGGCGCTGGCGGCCTCTGTCGCGGCGGGGCTGGAATGGTTGCCGTCGCCCCCATCGCAGCTGCTGGTCTGCGGGGGCGGGCGTCACAACTGCGCGATCATGGCGGCGCTGTCCCAAACCCTGCCCATGCCCGTCGCACCGGTCGAGGCGGTCGGCCTGGACGGAGACATGCTGGAGGCACAGGCCTTTGCCTGGCTGGGCGTTCGTGTGATGCGGGGGCTGCCGATCTCGGGCCCCGCAACTACCGGAGTGCCGGCGCCCTGCTGCGGCGGCAGGATCAGCCACCCCCGAACCTGACGAGGCAGCCCAGCAAGTTTCTTCGCGCCGTGATGGAACGCAGGGCAGCGGGGCACGTTAGGTGGTCGGAGATGGCAAAACGCTGTCAAAACATGAACCTACGCGGAGATTACACATGAAGAACCTGATGATCACGGCTGCGGCACTTGCCCTGACGACCAGCCCCGTTTTCGCCCAGGTCGCCACCGCGCCCGCGACTGACGCAATGCCCGCCGAAGTCGTTCCCGCCGAGAACGCCGAGACGATGAACACCACTGATGGCACCGTGGTCACCGACGGCACGATGGGTGCAGACGGCACCGTGGTGACGACCGACGAGGCCGTCGTGACCGAAGGCACCATCGTCACCGGTGACCAGACCGTCGTGACCGACGGCACGGCGACCACTGCCGCGATGCCGGCCGAGATGAACGAGGACCGCGAGGTTGCGCTGTCGGCCGAGAACCAGGGCATCACCGCTTCATGGCTGGAAGGCCGTGCGATCTATACCACCAATCAGCCCTCCTCGACCGCCTGGACCGACGTGATGGGCGACGAGGTGCCCGGCGACTGGAACGAGATCGCCAACATTTCGGACCTTGTGATGACGCAGGAAGGCGACCTGCTGGGCTATATCGCGGACATCGGCGGCTTCCTGGGCATCGGAGCCCATACGGTCCTGCTGGACCGCGATGCGCTGCACGTGGCCCAATTTGGCGACGACGTCGTGATGGCGACAAACTATTCCAAGGAAGAGCTGGAAGCGCTGCCGGAATTCGACATGGACAGCGTTCGCGACTGATCGCGACCGGCTTGTGACTGAGAAACGGGGTGCCCTTGCGGCGCCCCGTTTTTTCATGCGTCGAAAGGCCGGTCCGGAACCGGCCCGCCGGTTCACGGTTGGTTGAGAGGCGCCCGAGGGCGACGTTCAATCCATCAAGGAGGATCTGATGGCCAGACAATTGTTGGGTACTGCCGCGACGCTGGCACTGCTGAGCGGGCCTGCTTGGGCTCAGACGACCGAGACCGCGGCCCCGCAGGGCGACGGCATGACCATCCAGCAATGCGCCCCGGTCATCACCGTCACGCAGACGCCGCCGACGGTCACGGTGACGCTGGCCGATGATCCCGGGAAGGAGCCCGAGGTGACCGTGACCCAGGCCCCGCCGGAAGTGTCGGTCGAGATGTGCCCGCCGACATTGGCCGGCGCGGACGGTGCCGAAATGCAGGCCCAACTGGTCGATGCGGAGCCCCAGATCTCGGTCCAGGCGGCCGAGACCGCCGAACTGCAGGTCACGCGCATGGGTGGCGGAGCGGCCCAGATGCAGCAGGAGACGGTCGCTGATGCGCCCGCGGCCGAACGCCAGCCCGCGGTACCCTCGGTCGAGCCGCTTCCCGATCGGGCGGAGACGCCGGAAGGCAACCCCGTCACCGAGCCCGGCCCGATCGAGGCAGGAGCGGAGGCTGAAGCTGTGGAAACCCCGCAGGAGAATGAGCCCGAGATTTCGCAGGTGACCCTGCCGCCCGACGTCACGCAGGATACGGATAACGGCCCCGAGGCGTCGATTGCCGAAGAGGTCCAGCCCGTCGGCAATGCGGCGACCCCCTCGGACCTGACCGCGCCATCAGGCGATACGGCGGCTCCGGCCGAGATGCCGGCAGATGATGAGGCACCTGCCGCCGAGATGGCGTCCGACGAGGCCGCTGCCGATGCGGCCGCAGGCGATGTGCCGCCCAGCACCGGCGAGGTGTCGGCCCCGGCGAATGCCATCGCACTGCGCGAAGGCAACGCGGTCGTTGATGCCGATGAGGTCATGGCCGAAGGCATGGACGGGGTTTCGGTCTTCAGTGCCGATGACGAGGAAATCGGGCAGATCGGACGTTTTGACACCGAGGCCCAAGCCGCCATCGTCAGCGTCGGCGGTTTCCTGGGGCTGGGAGAGCGGGACGTCGCGCTGCCGCTGTCGGATTTGTCCTTCCAGCGCGACGGAGAGGGCGTCATGCGGGCCTATATCGCGATCCCCAGCGAAGAGGTCGAAGAACTGCCGGAACACCAGGCGCCGGAGTGATGCTGTCCAACGGCAAAATCGCGGCCGATCAGGAAGTTGACTGATTTCTCCCAAAAACTTTGCGCGCGCCCTTGACGGGGGCGCGTGCTCTGCGTAAACCCCGCTTCACCCCGGCGGCGATCAGCTGGGGGATGAGTTGGGCGGTTGTAGCTCAGTTGGTTAGAGTACCGGCCTGTCACGCCGGGGGTCGCGGGTTCGAGCCCCGTCAACCGCGCCACAACTCATCAGTCGCCGAAGGAAATGCGCGGTTGTAGCTCAGTTGGTTAGAGTACCGGCCTGTCACGCCGGGGGTCGCGGGTTCGAGCCCCGTCAACCGCGCCATTTCCTCCCTTTCCCCCTCCCTTCTGGAATGTCCCGGTCGGCCGATGGCCGCTGAGAGGGGCGCGGACGATGGCAGTCGTTCGCAGTTTTGGACGCAGGGGAATGACGATGACCGACATGGCACAGGCTCGGCAACTGATCGACACGCTTGGCAAGGCCGCGCGCCTGGCCGCGATCGAACTGGCGCAGGCACCAGCCGAGGTCAAGCGCCAGGCCCTGCTGGCGGCCGCCGACGCGGTCGGGGCAGGGACCGCGGCCATCCTGCAGGCCAACGCACTCGATCTGGAGGCCGCGCGCGACAAGGGCCTGACCGACGCGATGCTGGACCGCCTGCGCCTGGACGAAGGGCGGCTTGCCGCCATCGCCACGGGCCTGCGCGAGGTGGCCGGGCAGCCCGACCCCGTGGGTCAGGTCATCGCGGAATGGGATCGGCCCGCCGGCCTGCACATCCAGCGCGTCCGCACGCCCATCGGCGTGATCGGCGTCATCTATGAAAGCCGCCCTAATGTCACCGCCGATGCCGGCGCACTGTCGCTCAAATCCGGCAATGCAGTGATCCTGCGCGGCGGGTCCGAGAGTTTGCATTCCAGCGCCGCCATCCATGGCTGCATGGTCCAGGGCCTGCGGGCCGCCGGCCTGCCGCAGGAGGCGATCCAGATGGTGCCCACCCGCGACCGCGCGGCTGTCAGCGCCATGCTGACGGCGCAGGGGCTGATCGACGTCATCATTCCGCGGGGCGGAAAGGGCCTGGTCGGGCTGGTCCAGGAGCAGGCGCGTGTGCCGGTCTTTGCGCATCTGGAGGGCATCTGCCACGTCTATGCCGATGGAGCCGCCGATCTGGACAAGGCGCGCCGGGTGGTGCTGAATGCCAAAACCCGCCGCACCGGCGTCTGCGGGGCCGCCGAATGCCTGCTGATCGACCGTGCCTTTCATGCCCGCCATGGTGACGTGCTGATCCGCGACCTGATCGAGGCGGGGGTCGAGGTCCGGGCCGAGGGGGAGCTGTCCCGCATCGCGGGCACCGTGCCCGCCCAGCCCGATGATTTCGGCCGCGAGTTTTTGGACATGATCATCGCCGCCCGGCTGGTCGACGGGGTGGATGGCGCCATTGCCCATATCCGCCAGTTCGGCAGCCAGCACACCGAATCGATCCTGACCGAGGATGACGCGACCGCCGCCCGGTTCTTTGCCGGGCTGGACAGCGCCATCCTGATGCGCAACGCCTCGACCCAGTTCGCCGATGGCGGCGAGTTTGGCATGGGCGCCGAGATCGGCATCGCCACGGGCAAGATGCATGCTCGCGGACCTGTGGGGGCCGAGCAGCTGACCACCTTCAAGTACCTGGTGACCGGCGACGGCACGATCAGGGCCTGATCAGAAGGCGATCTCGCCCCCGGTCTGGTCGAATTCGTGGCGCAGCCGGCGCCCGCTGGCCGTGGCGGTCTCGGCCAGCAGCGGGAAATGCACCTCGGACGGGGCAGGGGTGCGGGCCGTCCCGCCGTGCAGCCAGGCCCACAGGTCCGGGTCGACGCGGCTGCGGTCGCATTCCGCAACCAGGCGCCAGCCGGGCGTCGTGCGCAGCACGATGACCCGGCCGCCCCAGGGCATCGCGCTTTCCATGCACATCAGCGCCAGCATCACCATGCGCACCTCGGGTCGGGCAAAGTCCCCCTCGGCGTCCAGGGTGATCGCCAGGCGACCCTGCGCGGCCATCCCCTCGACCAGGCGCGCCAGCTCGGGCCGGGCAACCCGCTGATCGCCCTGCGCCAGCCCAAAGGCCATGCGATAGCCCTGGATGCGCTGCCGGGCCGAGACGACGGCTTCGGCGATCAGGCGCATCTCGGGGGTCTGCGACAGGCCCGGATAATCCGGCGACATCTCCAGCAGCTCCACCCCGTTGCCGATCGCCCCAAGGGGCGAAACCAGGTCGTGACACAGCCGCGACCCCAGCAGCGCCGCCAGGTCCCCGGGCGGGATGCGCGTTGTATGAGCCGTCATGTGTTGTTACCTTCCCTGATGTCCATTGGAGGTGCCGCCGTGAATGAAATCCTGGAACCCGGCATGATCGTGCGTCATCCCGGCGCGCCCGAATGGGGCGAAGGGCAGGTCCAGTCGCGGATCGGCGACCGCATCACCGTCAACTTTGCCGAGGCCGGCAAGCAGGTGATCGACGGCAAGCGCGTCACGCTGGAGATCGTTCGCTTCAACGGCATGTAACCCCAAGAGATTTCCGCTGCGAATGTGCAACCTCGGGTTGTCGCGCGCAAGGGAAACCTGACATCCGGACCGCTGTCATGTTGCAATGCGGCCGGCCCTTTCCTAGACAGGCCCCCGACCGACCCGCCATTTGTCCCGAGGTTTCGTGAACCGCGCCGATCCCGCCTTCTTCCAGATCCGCCTTGCCGCGACCCAGCAGGACCTGCTGGCCGCGCAGCGCCTGCGCTATCGGGTCTTTGTCGAGGAACTGGGGGGAACGGGGCCGCTGGTCGATCACGAGGCCCGGCTGGAGCGGGACGAGTTCGACCCCGTCGTGGACCATCTGTGCCTGGTCGACACGCGCCGCGACGCGGAGGCGCTGGACCATGTGGTGGGGGTCTATCGCCTGTTGCCGGGCGACCGGGCGGCGGCCCTGGGGCGCTTCTACTGCGACGGTGAATATGACCTGGGGCCCCTGCGGGACTGCGGGCGACCGCTGCTGGAACTGGGCCGGTCCTGTGTCGATGCCGAATATCGCGGCGGGTCGGGGATGTTTCTGATGTGGAACGCGCTGGCCGATTATGTCCTGGACCACGGGATCGAGATCCTGTTCGGCGTGGCCAGCTTTCACGGCACCGACGTGCCGACGCTGGCCCCCTCGCTCAGTTGGCTGCACCACAGGCACCTGGCACCGCCTGAATTGCGCCCGCGCGCGCGCGAGGCCGGTTTCCAGCCCATGGACCTGATCGCGCCCGAGCTGCTCGATCGGCGAGAGGCGCTGGTGGGGATGCCCGCGCTGATCAAGGCCTATCTGCGCCTTGGTGGCCAGGTGGGCGAAGGGGCCTTCATCGATCGTGACTTCAACACCACCGACGTGTTCCTGCTGATGGACACGGCCGCGATGTCGGCCAAGCACCGGCAGTTCTACGAAAGCCGCTGGCAGGCGACATGACCAGCGCGACCTGGCGCGAGGGAACGCCGCCGCCGCTGCCGGGGCCGCAGGGTGTGGCGGGCTGGCTGCGGGTGATCCGCCGCGGGGTTCCTGCCGTCCTGATCCTGCTGCTGGGCGTCTTGCTGATCCTGCCCCTGCGCGGGGTCGAGCGGCTGTTTCACGGCCGCCGCCGGCCCTGGACCGGGCCCCATGTGCAGATCGTCTGCCGGCTGGTCCTGCTGTGCCTGGGCATCGGCTGGCGGCGCGAGGGCCGGCCCCTGCGCGGTTCGGGCGCGGTTGTTGCGAACCACTCCAGCTGGCTGGACATCCTGGTCCTGAACGCGGCGATGCCCGTCTTCTTCGTCAGCAAGGCCGAGGTTGCCGGCTGGCCCGGCATCAACATCCTGACCCGCGTCACCGACACGCATTTCGTCACCCGTGATCCCAGACTGGCGCGCGCCCAGGCCGCGGAATTCGCCGAACGCATCCGCGCCGGCCATCGGCTGCTGTTCTTTCCGGAAGGGACCTCGACCGACGGTCGCCGCGTCCTGCCCTTCAAGCCGACCCTGTTCCAAGGCTTCCTGGATGCGAACCTGCCCCAGGGTCTGGCGATCCAGCCGGTTTCGGCATGTTATGTCGCCCCCGCGGGGCAGGATCCGCGATTCTATGGTTGGTGGGCCGAGATGGATCTGGGCCCCCACCTGCTGACGGTGCTTGCGGCAAAACGACAGGGCCATGTTGCCGTCACGCTGCACCCCCCGATTCCCGTGTCAGGAAATGATCGCAAGTCCCTTTCCGCCGCATGCTATTCTGCGATAGCCGCTGATTTCGCGGCGCTGGAATCGCTGGACTGAAAGCATCCTGCGGACCCCTGTCAAGACCTTGCCAGATGCGCCTGAACACTATATCTGGTGCTCAACCCTACACAAACCGCTAAGGAATGAGCGTATGACCCGCTTCGCTGCCCCTATTGCCGAACAGATCTGGGACATGAAATACCGGATGAAGGACGCCGAAGGGCAGGCGGTCGACGCCTCGGTCGAGGACAGCTGGCGCCGCGTTGCGCGCGATCTGGCACGCGTCGAGGCCGAGCCCGCCAAGTGGGAGGACAAGTTCTATTCCGCGCTGGAGGACTTCAAGTACCTGCCCGCGGGCCGCATCTTGGCGGGTGCCGGGACGGGCCGTTCGGTCACGCTGTTCAACTGCTTTGTCATGGGCACCATCCCCGACAGCATGGGCGGCATCTTCGACATGCTGAAGGAGGCCGCGCTGACCATGCAGCAGGGCGGCGGCATCGGCTATGACTTCAGCACGATCCGCCCACGCGGCGCGGTGGTCAAGGGCGTGGCAGCGGATGCGTCCGGCCCGCTGTCCTTCATGGATGTCTGGGACGCGATGTGCCGCACGATCATGTCCGCGGGCTCGCGCCGCGGCGCGATGATGGCCACGATGCGCTGCGACCACCCGGACGTCGAGCAGTTCATCGTTGCGAAACAGGACAGCGCGCGCCTGCGCATGTTCAACCTGTCGGTGCTGATCACCGACGACTTCATGGATGCCGTGCGCGCCGACGGGCCGTGGGATCTGAAGTTCGAGGGCCGCGTCTACAGCACCGTGCAGGCGCTGGACCTGTGGAACAAGATCATGAAGGCGACTTATGACTTTGCCGAGCCGGGCGTGATCTTCATCGACCGGATCAACATGGCCAACAACCTGTCCTATGTCGAGACGATCGCGGCAACGAACCCCTGCGGCGAGCAGCCCCTGCCGCCCTATGGCGCCTGCCTGCTGGGGTCGATCAACCTGGCGCGGCTGGTGACGAACCCCTTCACCGACGCGGCCGAACTGGACCCCGAGGCGCTGGACGATCTGGTTCGCACCGCCGTCCGCATGATGGACAACGTGGTCGATGCGTCGAAATTCCCGCTGGATGCGCAGGCGCAGGAGGCGCAGAAAAAGCGCCGCATCGGCCTGGGCGTCACCGGTCTGGCCGACGCGCTGCTGATGCTGGGCCTGCGCTATGGCGCTGATGACGCGGTCTCGCAGACCCGCGTCTGGATGAAGGCCATCGCGCGGTCGGCCTATCTGGCCTCGGTCGATCTGGCCAAGGAAAAGGGCGCCTTCCCGCTGTTCGACGCGCAGAAATACCTGGCTTCCGGCTTCATGTCCAAGATGGACAAGGACGTCCGCGACGCGATCGCCAAGCACGGCATCCGCAACGCGCTGCTGACCTCGATCGCGCCCACCGGCACGATCAGCCTCTATGCGGGCAACGTGTCCTCGGGGATCGAGCCGGTGTTCGCCTATGCCTATACCCGCAAGGTCCTGCAGAAGGACGGGTCGCGCACCGAGGAGGAGGTCGTCGACTATGCCGTGCAGATGTGGCGGGACCTCAAGGGCGATTCCGAACTGCCTGATTACTTCGTGAACGCCCAGACCCTGGCCCCCAAGGACCACGTGGCCATGCAGGCGGCGGCCCAGGAATGGGTCGACAGCTCGATCTCCAAGACCATCAACTGCCCCGAGGATATCAGCTTTGACGCGTTCAAGGACGTCTACATGGCGGCTTGGGATCTGGGCTGCAAAGGCTGCACGACCTATCGCCCGAACGACGTGACAGGGTCGGTCCTTTCGGTCAGCGAAAAGACCGAAAAGGCCCCCGAGGCCGACAAGGGCGCCGACGTCGTCTATCTGACCGAGCCGCTGGACCGTCCCGCCGCCCTGGAAGGTGCGACCTACAAGCTGAAATGGCCGGGGTCGGAACACGCGATCTACATCACGATCAACGACATCATTCATGGCAACCACCGCCGCCCGTTCGAGATCTTCATCAACTCCAAGAACATGGAGCATTACGCCTGGACCGTTGCGCTGACGCGCATGGTTTCGGCCGTGTTCCGCCGCGGGGGCGACGTGTCCTTCGTGGTCGAAGAGCTGAAGGCGGTCTTCGACCCGCGCGGCGGTGCCTGGATGCAGGGCCGCTATGTCCCCTCGATCCTGGCAGCCATCGGCGGCGTGATCGAGCGGCACCTGGTCGAGACGGGCTTTCTGGCGGGCGAAGGCCTTGGCCTGAAATCCGACCCGAAGGCCGAAGTCATGGCCGTCGGCGAGACGCCCCGCGGCCCCGCCTGCTCCAGCTGCGGCCAGTACGGCATGCGCATGGTCGAAGGCTGCATGACCTGCCCCAGCTGCGGCCACTCCAAGTGCGGGTGAGGGTCCGGTCGTGAACGGGTTGTCCTGACAGGCTAAAGCCGTCCTTCGGCTGTCCATGAACTGTCCTTTTGCAAGGCATGAATTCTTCCGCTCAATTTCGGGACGAACAACAGGGCGAAGAGATGTTTAAACGGGGCGGCCGGAGACGGCCGCCTTTTCCATTCGGTCGACACCGGCGTCTTAGTGGTTGATGCCTCTGACAGAGGGGCAAAATTCGCAAAGGAACCGGCGCGCGATCCGCAGGTGATCCTTTCAATAAAAAAGGACAGGGCGATGGCTGCGTCGCGATATGCACGGCGTGGTTTCACCGGCCTTCGTGTTTTCGGTGAAGAGAATCCATGGCCGTCGGTACACGTAAGCAAGGCGCCGGTGCTGTTCATCGGTCTTTCTACGCCGGTAAGGTTATTGCCCAGCTCATCCTGCCTTTGCGGCAGACCTCAGTAACGGGTGCAGCTTTCCTGTCCTGCTGCACCACGAGGCCCTCAATCCAACCGGGAATTACCGCCGGACAATCTCGTTTTGTGTTCGCCTCTCAGCCGGGCGTACGTGAGCGCGCGGACCTGCGGTGGACCCTGCCGGCAATTCTGTTAAGCTTGGTTAATGAAGAATTCTGGCCCTCGGCATGCGGCAAGGCATGTCCGGTCGTCGCGCATGGGTGGAAAGAACAATGGAAGACGCCACCGCTACCTGGTCCTGTCCCAGCTTCGCATCCGCGCCGGCGCGTCACCAGTTGTACCTTTCCGGCGCGCATCGCGACATTCTTGCGATGGTTGCGGCGTGGCGCCACGGAGATCGCGCAGTTTTAATGCTTTCGGGGCCGTCGCAGGCCGGCAAGACGGTTCTCGCATCCGAGATCGCGGCCCTGTCAGAGGGCATGCGCGTGGGCTGGGTCAGCCTGGAGCGGCCGGAGACGGACCTGGCGCTGGAGGTGCCGAAGGCACTGGGCGTCGCTTCCGCCGATCCGATGAAGGGGCTGGCACGCCTGCTGGCGGAAGGCCGCAGCGCGCGCAGGTCATGCCTGCTGATCGTGGACAATGCGCATCTGCTGTCCAAAGCCTCGCGAGAGTTCCTTGAGGATCTAACCGCCGCGCCCGGCCTGCCCCTGCCGATCTATGTGCTTCTTGTCGGCGGCGAAAGTGTGGCCACGCTGCTGGACCCACCCACGCCCGACGAATTGCGCGACAGGATCGGTGGGCATCTGAAACTGCAGCCCTTTGATCCGGCGGAAACGGCTGCTTACATCGCGCACCGGTTTCATGTCGGCCCATGTTCCTGCCACGGCGGTGCGCAGCCCTTTGATGCCGGCGGGATCTGGCTGCTTCACGCCGCCTCCGGAGGATATCCGGGCGACATCGACCTGCTTGTGCAGCACTGCCTGTCGCGGGCCGGCACCGCGCAGGGCGGCAGCCTGGACAAGGCCGCAGTTCATGCCTGCCTGGCAGAACTGGCGGAGGCGGGGCAACTGCAGCATCCGCTGCCTGATCTGCCGACGGATGATCTCATCGCCGATCTGCCGATCCCCCCGCTCCCGGCTGCCGTTGTGGAACAGGGCCCGGATGTGGGGATGGCGCCGGCGAAGCGCCGGACCCTCCGGCCGCAGAAACGGGCCGGGCGGGACGAACCTCCGGCCCGGGGATGGCTCAAGCCGGGCTTGACGGGGGTGGCATTGGCCGCGCTGCTCGTCCTGAGCAGCAACCTGATGACCTTGAGCGAAGGCCCAATGGACCGGCTGTCCGAGGTCACGGAAGAGCCTGTCCGCGATGTCGGGGCGGAACCCGTCGCAGCGCCCGTCCCGGATGTGGCACAGCTGGAAACGCGGATGGAGCAGGCGGCGCCGGATCCGCAGGACCTGTTGATCAGGGCCCTTGCCACGGGCAATGTCGATCCGGAAGGCGCGATCCCGCTCTATACGCAGGCGGCGTTGTGGGGCAGCGAGAGGGCGGCCTATTACCTGGGTCAGCTTTACGAGACCGGCATCGGGGTCGAGGCTGACGTGAACCGGGCCCGCGCCTGGTACCGAGAGGCCTCGCAGATCTCGGGCGCGGGTGCGCGGCTACGCCAGATGAAATCCGCCCCTCCAGTGCCGGCAGGGGACGACCCCGCGCCGCCTGTCCCCGAGCGGCAGGTCATCTTCGCCTCTGGCCAATCCGAACTGCACTGGCGCGGCCCGCCCGGGCCGGACCCGGCCCGCTATCGGATCGAATTCGTCACCGCCGGCGCGGAACGGGTGCAGGAGCTGGAGACTGGGCTGTCGGCAGCCCTGATCCCGTTTCCGGTCTCCCGCTGGAGGGTTCTGGCGCTGCGGCCGGACGGGACGCCCGGACCTGCCTCGGTCTGGGCCGTTCTTGACCGGGGTGCGCTCTGATCAGCAGCCGATGGCCGCGCAGATGTTGCGGCGATACGCGGCATTGGCCTCGCTGTCGGGCTGGACTTCGGGCGCGACCGGTGTGCAGCTTGGCTCATATTCGGGATCAAGGCCAATATTGACGCAGGTGGAAATGTCCCATCCCGGCGGGATGGCGGTCAGGTCGACGGATTGCCATTTCGCATGGCCCTCACTGCGCAGCGTGTCGATGTTCGACAGGATCAGCGACGAGAGGTCCGACACCCCGCGACAGCTGGCCTGGTGATACCTGTTCCCGCGCGGCTCGTATTCATAGGTCATCAGCACCGCCTTGACCGCGACAAGCTCCACGGGATCGGGCTGGAAGGCATAGGTGCCCCCCGCCAGCGTCGCCGGCGTATAGACCGCCTGCAGCGTCTCGTCCTGGATCGGCAGCAGGTGGAACTGCTCACCGTCGATGTCGTTCTCGGTATAAATCGCCGCCGGCGCTCCCGCGACATAGAAGAACGCGTCGATATCCCCGGCCTCCAGCTGCGGATAGGCATCGCCCGGGGCAAGGGCCAGCGTCTCGGACGGCTCGATCCCCGCCAGCGACATCATCAGCGACGCCGTCAGATAAGTCCCGCTGTTCTCGGTCCCGATGGCGACGCGCTTGCCGTCCAGCCCGCCGAAATCGGCGATGTCGCGCCGGGCCAGGATATGCACCTCCTCCTCGTAAAGGGGGAAGGCGATCCGGACACCCGCGATCGCCCGTGCGACGGCCGGGTCGTCACCCGCAAAGGTCTGCATGTATTCCAGAACGTCGTTCTGGACGATGCCAAACTGCGTATTGGGGCGCTGCCGGACACCCAGGAAATTCTCCAGCGAGCCCGCCGATTCGACGACCTCCAGGTTCTTGCCGCATTGCTGCATCAACCCGTTCAGATCGCGGCCGATCTGGATATAGGTCCCGGTCGGCGATCCGGTCATGATGCTCAGGTCGGCATTCTGGGCCTGGCCTGCGACAGCCAACCCCGAGGCGGCACATATCCCCCAGGCAAGCCGTTGCAGAAGCTGGGAAAATGACATCGGCGTTTCCTTCCGTACGAGGGGTTTCAGCACCCGTCCAGCCCGGCCCTGAGGGCCAGCAGCGTCTGGCGGTTGATCGGATCTTGAACCTGGCGCAGCGCGTCGACGGCGCATTGGCCGTCGATCAGCAGGTTGCGCAAGCGGTCGCGCGCCGCCGGCGCCCGAGGAAGCCCCGGTGTCGTGGCCAGGACGGCGCTGACTTCGGCCGCGTCGCGCGGCTGCCGCCCCTCGCTGGCACCGCCGGCCAATGAGGGTTCCGGGGCGGGTGCGGGTTCGGGTTCCTGGACGGGGACCGGTTCGGGTTCCGGTGCGGGCGCTGGCTCGGGTTCCTGCGCGGGGGCGGGCTCTGGCTCCGGTTCCGGTCCCGGCTCTGGTTCTGTCTGCTGCACGGCGGCCGGCTGCGGCTCGGACTGTGCCGCCTCGCGCTGCCGCGTCAGGTCTGCCACTTCGGCGGTCAGGGTCTGGACCTGTTCCGCCAAGGCGCTTGCGCGTTCCTCCTGCGCCGCGATCTGGGCGGACAGTTCCCCGGCTCTGGCCAGTTCCGCCTGCATGGCATCGCGCTGCTCTGTCAGGTCTGCCAGCTGGCCGCGCGTCTCCTGAAGCTGCGCCTGCATCTCCTCCAGGTCTTCCTGCTGCGACGAAAGCTGATCGTCCCGCCCGGCCGTCGCCTCGGCGATCTGCGCCTCCAGTGTCGCCAGACGCTCCACCTGCTCCCGCTCGCTGCCACTCAGGCTCTCGATGCGTTGGGTCAGTTGCGCGGATTCGGCACGACGTTCCTCGATCGCTTCCGTCAACTCCGCCAGTTCCGAAGCTGCGGCGCCGGTCCTCGTCTGCAGATCGGCCTCGGCCTGCTCGATCCCGCTGCGGAGCCGGGCTTCCTCTTCCCGCAATTCCTCCAGATTTGCGTTCTGCGATGAAAGCTGATCGTCCCGCCCGGCCGTCGCCTCAGCGATCTGCGCCTCCAATGTCGCCAAGCGCTCCACCTGCTCCTGTTCGCTGGCGCTCAGGCTTTCGACACGTTGGGTCAGCTGGCCTTCCTCGGCTCGGCGTGCCTCGATCGCTTCCGTCAATTCCGCCAGCTCCGAAGCTGCGGCACCGGTCCTGGCCTGCAGATCGGCCTCGGCCTGCTCGATCCCGCTGCGAAGCCGGGCTTCCTCTTCCCGCAGCTCGTCCAGGTTCGCGTTCTGCGACGAAAGCTGATCGTCCCGCCCGGCCGTCGCCTCGGCGATCTGCGCCTCCAACGTCGCCAGACGCTCCACCTGCTCCTGCTCGCTGGCGCTCAGGCTCTCGATGCGTTGGGTCAGCTGGGCTTCCTCGGCACGGCGTCCCTCGATGCTCTCGGTCAGCTCCGCCAGCTCGGTCGTGGCGGCGCCGATCCTCGCTTGCAGGTCGGCTTCCTCCGCCTTTGCCCGTTCGATTTCGCTCCGGAGCCTTTCTCCTTCCTTCCGCACATCGGCAAGACCGCCCTGTTCCTGTTCAAGCTGGCCGGTGGTTGCCTCAATCCTGGTCGTCAGATCGCGCAGGGCGGAGCGCGCCGCTTCGACCTTGGGCTCAAGTTCGGCAGCCTCGAGTTCCATCGCGGCGATGATCTGGCGCAACGAGTGGGCCTGGGACGAAAGATCCTCTTGCGGCGCCTGCGCCCATACGGGCCCGTGCGCGCCCAGAAGGCCGACTGCCGCCAAAGTGGCCAATGGAACGCGACGCAATATCAACACAATGAAAGGCCCCCCAAAGGTTAATAATCATGTACAAGAAGGGTTTGTCAAGTTGGCCCACCTGTCTGCGGATTGGGAGATTGGGCTGGTGTGGTGGCACAGACTCACGACAGGCGTCCACGGCCGCAAGCGGAGGGGACATCGCCTACATGTGGATAACGGTCTCGCCTCTGCCTTCCTTCGAGGAAGAAGCTTGAAGAATGTGCAGGCAATCAAGCGGCAGATTGGAGTTGCTGCAGTGTCGAGGTCCGGCCATTCGTGACGGACGGTGCGGTTGTAGCGCTCGACATGGGCGTTCTGTTGCGGCTTACCTGGCTGGATATGGGTCAGAGCAATGCCTTGCTTCGCAACCCAGATCGCCAATGTCGCGCTGATGTATTCCGGGCCGTTCTCGACCCTAATGGCCATGGGCTTGCCGCGCCACTCAATGATCTGGTTGAACTTCCTCACCACCCGTTCTGCGGGTGTGAGGAGGATCAGAAAACGATCCGGTGAATCGTTTTCCGGACGATCGGAGAAATCGACCTCGATGCCCAGACCATCACGGTTGAAGTCGTCCAGCACGTTCAGCTGCCGGAATTGGCAACCATCGGCCAGACGATCCGCCATGATATCCATGGACCAGACCAGGTTCGGCACTTCCGGAGCGGCAATCATGTCAGGCTTGTCCCGCTTGATCCGGGGCCGGGTTTTGATCCGCAGGTTCAACTCAAGCTGGCAATAGATCCTGCGGACCCGCTTGTGGTTCCAGACATGTCCGCGGACATTGCGCAGATACAGGAAGCACAGGCCGAGCCCCCCAAGTTCGGTGCGCCTTCGTCAGGCCCTCGAGGAGATCCGCGATGATCTTGTTCTCAGCACAGTGCCTCGGTCCGTAGCGAAAGCAGGTCTCGCTGACGCCGAACGTCCGGCAGGGCGAGACCATGTCCGCCCTTGGTCCGAAGCTCATGGTCGAGCGCAATGCTGACCCCCTTCTTCGCCACCGCCCTCGCGGCCAACTCGCGGGGTTGAGTTGGCCGCGTCACTTTTTCCAAGAGCTTCCTTGAGCAGATCCGCCTGCATGCTGAGGCCAGCAAACATGCGCTTGAGCCGCCCGTTCTCCCTCGCTATGGGGCTTGAACCAATGGCGCACCAATGGCTCGATCCAATGCCTTCATCTGAATCATCATGGACACGTCCACGCCGCCATCTTTCACAAGCCATTTGTGACAGCTCGCGCTGCTGATCCTATGCTCGCGGCACAGCTCCGGCACAGCAACGCCGCCCTCGGCTTGGCGCAGCACCGCCATGATCTGCGGCTCGGTCAACCGGGTCTTCTTCATCCGAATCCCCTCAGTTCACGCTACGAGAAAATTCTACTGCCGCATCACCTTAACCATGGGAAGGATTACCCCAAGAAATGGAAGGCAGTCGAAGATGAGCTAGGCGTCAATCAAAAGACAATAAAGACCGGCTTAGCGATGCGGGTGGAGAAAACGAAGAAAGAATGAGGCAAGAAATCTTGGCCCAATAATTCCGATTTACCTCGTTTTGATCTGCTAAATTTTTCCGCTATCTTCCTCTGTGTCATCGCATTGTACAAAGGAAGATGACATCGCAGACAAGCGGTCGCCGCCGCGCCGTAGAAGAACTCCCCGGACTGAGCCGCAGCACAATTTACGACCTGATGGGCAAGGGGCAGTTTCCGCGCCCCGTCAACTTGACCGGCAGGCGGTCGGCTGGCCTGAAAGCGCTATTTATGCTTGGCGGAACAGCCGCCCACCGCATAAGTAAACCGCCACCCCTCTGGCTTGGTGCGGTGACTGTGGTCTGTGTAGCTGTAGTCCGACCATAGTCCCTGGCGCCCGAGCCAGCACTCAATGAGGCCGAGACAATTCCAAAATCCGAATGATGGTATTTCAGCCCCACGCAGGTGTTCTGGACCTGCCATGCGCAGACTAAATAAGCGCACCATCTCGCACAAGGCAGAAATCCGCGAGGTGGAGAGATGGCGCCTAGGTGCAATTATTCACCGCCTCAAGAATACCTATGGCTGGTCAATCCCGATGGAACTGCGCGGCTCTGAGAACGTGGCCCACTACCGGCTGACGCCTGCGACCGACCTGTCGCGCCTGCGCTTCCCGCCCAGCGCTTAGGCGCTTGCTGATCGACTGGAAGGGTGGTGCATGACCGCCTACCGCATCGCCTTTCTGCGCGCCCGCTACGACCTGACGAAAAACCGCGCTGCCCTGGTCGCACGGATGGCATGGGGGATCTGGAAGGATGCCCCTGCGGCACGACCCGCCGCGCGGATGAGCGGAGGTGCGCGCTATGGCCACGCGCACCTGCCTCGCCTTCACGGTCTATGACCTGGCCGAGTGCCGCATGCACGCCCGGCTGGTCTATTTTTCATCAAGCCGCCGCAGCGTGCTTAAATGGGCGCGGCGTTGGGCAGTTCTGATGGGGCGGCATGGGTGTCTTGACCTGTTCCATGCCGCCAACGGGCCCCTCTGCGGCGCTATGGGGTGCACCGTGGGGAGTAGGTGATACAAGCGACACAAGCGCGGCAGGTGGGCGCTTTGTGGAGCTGATGGAATACATGCCGGCCAGCGAGGCATGGCGAGCCTGCCGTCCGGCCCGCGCGCCCTTTACGTCGAGTTGGCGCGCCGGTTCACCGGGTCGAACAACGGGGCGCTCTACCTGTCGCAGCGCGACGCAGAAGGCGCTCAACAGGGTCGAAGGCTAGTTTCGGGAACTGGAGGCGCGTGGCTTCATCCGCAAGACCGGCGAATATCATCTTGGCCACCAGCATCTATGCTCTGGAAGAAGAGCCATGCGACGGAAAACCTGCATCGAAAGAATACATGTCATGGCGGCAAAATTCAGAATCCCCGCGCAAAATTTGAGCCGCACGGCGCAGCCATTGAGCCGCCTCCGTCCGAATGGCAGGGTCTTGCTTCCAAAGCGGCTCAACTATTGAGCCGCTTCTGGCAGGTTTTGGAAACTGGGCAGCGCAGTTATTGAGCCATATCTATATCTAAGCCATAGGCTGTTGCTTGAAGGCGCGCGCAGCTGGGTCGCCCAGCGAGGCGAGGTGAAGCGATGAGCGGCAAGCGCCTCAGGCCGCCAGCGCCGGTAATGCCGGCCGCAATGAAAATCGGGTGACTACCGCAGGATCGAGGCAGGCGCCGGAAACAACTTAGTAGCCGGTGGCCTGTTGAAGCAGGTGGCTATCCTCGGGTCGTATGGGCAGCGCACCGATCTTGAAGCATCCAGTTCCGCCTTGGGCTTCGTCGATAGCATGACGCCGCGTGATGCGCTACAAACGCTATTGCTAGCGCAGATGGCAGCAGTCCATCAAGCGACGATGATGATGGCCCGGCGGCTGAACCACTCGGAGAACCTGCGGCAACAGGATGCGGCAGAGCGGCCGCTGAACAAGCTGGCGCGGACCTCTGCGGCGCAGCTGGAGGGTGTGAAGAGGTATCGCAGCGAGGGGCAGCAGGTTGTCCGAGTGGATCGGGTGAATGCTGAAAGCGGCGGGAAGACCGTTGCCGGCCATGTGCAGCATGGGGGGCCGGTGGATGGGCAAGAGTGGCGTTAACCCCATTGACCGGACTGATTTGGTAAAAGCAGGTTTGGGCAGGCGAGAACATATCGCCCTCAATTGTTTTGGTGAGGTGTGGTCGAAGGCATTATGCTGGCTTGATCGAACGAAGGGACGGAAGAGGAAGAACTAACCCATGACGGAAAAGCTGACCCTTGATGACGTCCGGCGAATGTTCGGGGGAGCAATTCCAAAGGTAGCCAAGGACATCATCGACGGCGCGGACGAAGGTGTGACCCTTGACGACCTACGGCCTGAACTAGAGGCGTTGGCGGCGCCTGAACACGCAGACCCAAGGAGACGCAGGTTCCGTGTTCTCTTTGGCAAAGAACTGAACGGAGAGCCGGGCGATGAGCAAAGATGACGCTGGCCCCATAGAACGCGCCGATGCGGCACCCAGGTGCAGCGCCACAGCCAAGTGCACGGGCCAGCCATGCCGCGCCCCGGCTGTCACCGGCTGGCCCGTCTGTCGCGTCCACGGCGCGGGGGGCGCACCCAAACTATCGGTACGGCGAACGGTTGCGTGGAGCGGTCGCACTGCGGGCACACATCGCCAAATTGGTCGGGGAATGCCGAGACCAGTTGCCGAGACCAGTTGCCAAGGCTGGAGTGAGGTGACAGCGCCGTGCGGCGGGGTAGCTGGCAAAGTCGCAGGCGTGGCGGTGGCGGGATCAACTTCGTCGTGCGGCTTGTCTCGTTACATATCTTTTGCACTCCCAAGTGCGCAGGTGTTGCTCCCGTTCCCCTCCCACCTGCCCAGTGTATCTGACAACGATTTAGCGCGACAGGCCAGTGGCAAAAGAAAGGCGGCTCGAACCGTCACACTGTTCGAGAGCGCCAATCTTCGCTGTCCAACGCTTCGGCCTCGATAAAAAAATATGAATATGCATTACGCGCAAAAATTGTGGACGGGCAACGGAATCATCCTTTACGATAGTAGGCAGCTATAAAATCACTGCGGCAGTTGAGGCTTTACACCCCAGCAAGTCAGCGGGAAGCGAGGCAGGAAGCACGCGCAGCTAGCGGCATTGGAGCAATTTGGCTCCCTCTCAGCCTTCATTGGGCGGGTGGACCGAACTATCTGCGCAGGCCCCCGGTCTTTGGCCGGGGGCCGACTTCACTAAAAGTGTCATTGCACCTGCCAATGCCTTAAGGAGCGACGGCAGCGTCTTTGTCGACGGCTGTTCGATGTATCAAGGAGCCAAAAGCCAAAGCCGGGCCAGACGGCGCCAGCCGTAAAGGGGGGCTGGAAATTTTACCCGAGCAAGGTGCCGGACCGCCGTGGCTGCAAGATGCGCACGTCTGCAATTCAGAAATTGTCGTGATGATGCGGACGGCGCACGGCAGCACCCTCTACCGGCCTGCCAACTGCGCGAGATTTGAAGCGACGGAAAAATACATGCGAGTGGTGCGAGCGCGGGTCGGGGCAACGATGCGCGCGTGACTTTCAATGGCCCTCCCGGCCTCAACTACCGAGGCCCTCTCCGGCAAGTTCCAAAGTGCATTGGGGGAAGCAGCGGGGGAAGCCGAGGCCTCACCAACGAAACTACTTCACACAAACAGCGTGTCAAATGGGGTGGGTGGCGGAGACGAAGGGATTCGAACCCTCGAGACCCTTTCGGGCCTGCACCCTTAGCAGGGGTGTGCCTTCGACCACTCGGCCACGTCTCCGTCGACCCGTATATGGAGGAGCTTCAGGGGTGACAAGGGGGGTTCGTCGGATTTTCCTCTCACGCGCCATCGCGACCCGTGGGGGTGCGGCAATGGTGTCGTCCCCTGTCGCTTCCTCTGGAACCAGCCCGGTTTTGCGGCAATATGTTGCGGGACAGGAGGGGCAGGCCAGACATGACCGAGATATCTCGCCGCAAGACGGATCACCTGCGCATTGTGATGGAGGGAAGGGGCCAGCAGGCCGGCCTCTCCACCGGGTTCGATGAGATCCGCTTTGCCCATGTCGCATTGCCGGAGACGGATTTTGACCGTCTCGACTGCAGCACGCGGTTCCTGGGGCGCCAGTTGAAGGCGCCGCTTCTCGTTTCAGCCATGACCGGCGGGAATGACGAGGCAGAGCGCATCAACGCCCATATCGCCGAGGCCTGCCAGGAGCTGCGGATCGCGTTGGCGGTCGGGTCGCAGCGCATCGCGGTCGAGACGGCGGATGCGGGCGGGTTGGGGCGACAGCTGCGCGCCCGGGCCCCCGACATCCCGATTCTTGGAAACATTGGCGCGGTCCAGCTGAACTACGGCTTCGGCCTGGCCGAGGCGCAGCGCAGCGTCGACATGATCGAGGCCGACGCCCTGATCCTGCACCTGAACCCCCTGCAGGAGGCGATCCAGCAGGGCGGGGATCGGAATTTCGCCGGCCTGCTTGCCAAGATCGAGGCGCTGGCCGCCGTGTTGCCGGTGCCTCTGGGCGTGAAGGAGGTGGGGGCAGGACTGTCCGCCCCTGTCGCGCGCCGGCTAATGGAGGCGGGCGTGACCATCCTGGACGTCGCCGGGGCCGGCGGGACCAGCTGGGCGCGGGTCGAGGCCGAACGGGGGCCGGCGCGCCTGCAGGCGCTTGCCGCGCCCTTCCATGACTGGGGCATCCCGACCGCCGAGGCATTGCGGGCCGCGGCGCCACTGATGGGGCCGGGACAGGTGCTGATCGGCTCGGGCGGCGTGCGTCACGGGCTGGACGTGGCACGCGCGATCCGCCTTGGTGCCGATCTGGCGGGGCAGGCGGCACGCGCGCTGCCCGCCGCCCGTCACAGCGCCGGGGCACTGGTCGAGCATTTCAGCGATGTCGTCGCCCAGCTGCGCATCGCGATGTTCTGTACAGGCTCGCAGGATCTGGCGGCGCTGCGGTGCGCGGCACTGCTGCATCCGGGGCCAGGGGGCATTTGGTCGCAATCGGCGGGGCTTTCCAGCGATGACTTTGAAGCCTAGGGTCGGGAACGGAACAAGCCGGAGGGCCGAGATGCGCGAACCACTCGGCCGTCGCGCTGACACGACGGCCACCAACCTGATCCTGACCGCCCTGATCATGCTGTCCTGGCTGGCGCTGCACGTCTATGCCCTGTGGTTTCTGGATGCGCCGGACCAGCCCCTGTTGGCGGCGGTCCTTTTGCTGGGGCTGACCTGGCTGTCGGTCGGGCTGTTCATCGTGGCCCATGACGCGATGCATGGCGCGGTCGTGCCGGGGCGTCCCAAGGTAAATGCCGCGGTGGGGCAACTTGCGCTGTGGCTTTATGCCGGGTTTTCCTGGCGCAAGCTGATCGTCAAGCACATGGCCCATCACCGCCACGCTGGCACCGACGACGATCCCGATTTCGATCATGGGGGTCCGCTGCGCTGGTATGCCGGTTTCATCCGCACCTATCTGGGATGGCGCGAGGCGACGGTTCTGGGCCTGGCCGTTCTGGCCTATGCGCTGATCCTGGGCCCGCGCTGGCCCTATGTGGCCTTCTGGTCGGTGCCCTCGATCCTGGCCTCGATGCAGCTTTTCGTCTTCGGGACCTGGCTGCCGCATCGCAGGGGGGATGACCCATTTCCGGACCGGCACAATGCCAGGTCCTCTCGGGTCAGCAATCCGGTGTCGCTGCTGACCTGCTTTCACTTTGGCGGCTATCACCACGAACACCACCTGCACCCCACCGTGCCCTGGTGGCGACTGCCCGCAACGCGCCGGGGAAAGGAGCGCACATGACCCAGTTTCTGATCGTCCTGGCCACCGTCGCCGCCATGGAACTGACGGCCTATTCCGTCCATCGCTGGATCATGCATGGCCCCCTGGGCTGGGGCTGGCACAAGTCGCATCACGAGGAACATGACCATGCCTTCGAGCGAAACGACCTTTATGGTCTGGTATTTTCGGTGATCGCGGGCGGGCTGTTCGTGGCGGGCTCGCTCTGGGTGCCGGTCCTGTGGTGGGTGGCGGTCGGGATGACCGTCTATGGCGCGATCTATTTCATCCTGCATGACGGGCTGGTCCACCAGCGCTGGCCCTTTCGCTATGTCCCGCGGCGGGGCTATTTTCGGCGCCTCTACCAGGCTCACCGCCTGCACCACGCGGTCGAGGGGCGGGATCATTGCGTCAGCTTCGGCTTCATCTATGCGCCCCCGGTCGATCACCTGAAGCAGCGGCTGAAGCAGTCCGGCGTGCTGAAGCCCGACACCGGGCGTCGGCCGTGACCGCAGGACGCAGCCTCCCTGGCGGAACCCCCTTCTTCGACCCGGGTTCGGCTGCATGAACCATGATCTTCTTCTGGCGGGTGCCGGGCTTTCGGGCGGCCTGATCGCGCTGGCTGTCCGCCAGGCCCGTCCCGATCTGCGGGTGACGCTGCTGGACCGCGCGGCAGGTCCGTCGGACGGGCATACCTGGTCCTGTCATGATACCGATCTGGCGCCGCATTGGCTGGACCGTCTGGCGCCGATCCGCCGCGGAGCCTGGCCGGACCAGGAGGTCAGCTTTCCTGGTCATGCACGGCGCCTGCGGGCGGGCTATGGCTCGATCGACGCTCGGGGGCTGTTAGGCGCGGTCGAGGCCGCGGGCGCGCGGATCCGCTGGAACAGCGACATCGCTGGTCTGGACCAGGCCGGCGCTACCCTGGCCGATGGCAGTCGCCTTACGGCACGTTGCGTCATCGATGCGCGGGGCGCGCAGCCGTCGCCGCATCTGGCGGTGGGCTTTCAGAAATTCGTGGGGGTCGAGATCCGCACCGATCGTCCCCATGGCGTCCAGCGCCCCATGATCATGGACGCGACCGTGACCCAGCAGGACGGTTATCGCTTCATCTATCTGCTGCCCTTTTCCCCCGACCGCATCCTGATCGAGGACACGCGCTACAGTGACGGCGCCGATCTGGATGACGAGGAACTGGCCCAGGCCTCGCTGGACTATGCGCGGCAGCGCGGCTGGACCGGAACCGAACTGCGGAGAGAGCGCGGCATCCTGCCCATCGCCCTGGCCCATGATGCGTCGGGGTTCTGGGCCGACCATGCCACGGGCCCTGTTCCGGTGGGCCTGCGGGCGGGCCTCTTCCACCCGGTCACCGGCTATTCGCTGCCCTATGCGGTGCAGGTGGCCGACCTGGTCGCCGACCTGGCCCGGCGGGATGCGCTGACCACGGACATGCTGCGCAGTGCGCTGCGCGATTTCGCCCTGGCGCGGGCGCGCAAGGACCGTTTCCTGCGGCTTCTGAACCGGATGCTGTTCCGCGGCTGCCCGCCCGAGCGGCGCTATCTGCTGCTCCAGCGCTTCTACCGCCTGCCCGAAGGCCTGATCGAACGGTTCTATGCAGGCCGCCTGACCCTGGCCGACCAGTTGCGCATCGTGACCGGCAAGCCGCCCATTCCGCTTGGACAGGCCATGCGCTGCCTGCCCGAAACCCCCCTGCTGCAGGAGATTGCATGACCGACCCGACCCCCGCCGCAGGCTCTGCCATCGTCATCGGGGCCGGTTTCGGCGGCCTGGCCCTGGCCATCCGCCTGCAATCGGCAGGCATCGCCACGACCCTGGTCGAGGCCCGCGACAAGCCGGGCGGGCGGGCCTATGTCTGGCATGACCAGGGGCATGTGTTTGATGCGGGCCCCACCGTCATCACCGACCCCGAGGCGCTGAAGGAGCTGTGGGCCCTGTCGGGGCAGGACATGGCCCGCGACGTGACCCTGCTGCCGGTGTCCCCCTTTTACCGCCTGCTGTGGAGCGACGGGAAAAGCTTTGACTATGTGAATGACGGCGACCAGCTGGAACAGCAGATCCGGGCCTTCAACCCCGACGACCTGGAGGGCTACCGGCGGTTCCACGACTATGCCGAGGCCGTCTATCAGGAGGGCTATCTGAAGCTGGGCACGACCCCCTTCCTGAAGATGGGCCAGATGCTGAACGCGGCGCCCGCGCTGGTCAAGCTGGAGGCCTATCGCTCGGTCCACAGCGTCGTGGCGCGCTTCATCAAGGATCCGCATCTGCGGCAGGCGTTTTCCTTCCACACGCTGCTGGTGGGCGGCAACCCGTTCTCGACCAGCGCGATCTATGCGCTGATCCACGCCCTCGAACGCCGCGGCGGGGTCTGGTTCGCCAAGGGCGGCACCAACCAGCTGGTGGCGGGCATGGTCGCCCTGTTCGAACGCTTGGGCGGCAGGCTGATGCTGAACGCCAAGGTCGCGCGGATCGAGACCGAGGGCGCGCGCACGACCGGCGTGACCCTGGTCGACGGGCGTCGGCTGGACGCCGGGATGGTGGCCAGCAACGGCGACGTCATGCATTCCTATCGCGACCTGCTGGGCCAGACCCGGCGCGGCCGGACCAAGGCCATGATCCTGGGCAAGCAGCGCTGGTCCATGTCGCTGTTCGTGCTGCATTTCGGCCTGTCCGAAATGCCAAAGGGGCTGGCCCATCACAGCGTCCTTTTCGGCCCGCGCTACAAGGAACTGGTAAACGAGATCTTCAAGGGGCCAAAGCTGCCCAAGGACTTCTCGCTCTACCTGCATTCGCCCTGCGTCACCGACCCCAGCCTGGCGCCGCCGGGGATGTCCACCCATTACGTCCTGGCGCCGGTTCCGCATCTGGGGCGCGCCGACGTGGACTGGGCGACCGAGGGGCCCGCATATGCCGACCGCATCTTGGCCAGCCTGGAGGACCGGCTGATCCCCAACCTGCGCCGCAACCTGACGGTGCAGCGCATCTTTACGCCCGCCGATTTCAAATCGGAACTGTCGGCCCATCACGGCAGCGCCTTCTCGATCGAGCCGATCCTGGCGCAATCTGCCTGGTTCCGCCCCCACAACCGCGACCGCAGCATCCGCAACTTCTACATCGTGGGCGCGGGCACCCATCCCGGTGCGGGCATTCCGGGCGTCGTCGGCTCGGCCAAGGCCACGGCGCAGGTGATGCTGGCCGACCGGGCGCAGGCATGACGGACCTGGTCGAGACGTCGACGCAGGCGATCGTCAACGGATCGCAAAGCTTCGCCGCCGCCGCGCGCCTCATGCCGCCGGGCATCCGCGACGATACGGTGATGCTCTATGCCTGGTGCCGCCACGCCGACGACCTGATCGACGGGCAGGAACTGGGCGACAGCCCGAAGATCATCGCCGATTCCCAAGGCCGCCTGCAGGCGCTGCGCGCCGAAACGCTGGCGGCGCTGGAGGGCGACGACCCGGTCAGCGCGCCCTTTTCCGCGCTGAGGGCGGTGGCACGGCGCCATGATTTTCCGCAGCGCTGGCCGCTGGACCTGGTCCAGGGTTTCGCGATGGATGTCGAAGAGCGGCGCTACCGCACCCTGGATGATGTGCTGGAATATTCCTATCACGTCGCGGGTGTGGTCGGCGTGATGATGGCCCGCATCATGGGGGTGCGCGATCCGCATGTCCTGGATCGCGCCTGCGACCTGGGCCTGGCCTTCCAGCTGACCAATATCGCGCGTGACGTGATGGACGATCATGTGGTCGGGCGCTGCTATCTGCCGGCGGACTGGCTGGACCAGGCCGGCGCGCGGGTGGAAGGCACCATCCCGTCGCCGGAACTCCATGGCGTGATCCTGCGGCTGCTGGACGCGGCGGAACCCTACTACGCCTCGGCGCGGGTGGGACTTAGGGCGCTGCCGCCCAGATGCGCCTGGTCGATCGCCGCGGCGCTGCGCATCTATCACGCGATCGGCACGCGCATCCGCAAGGGCGGGCCGCAGGCCTATCGCCGGCGCATCAGCACGTCGAAACCGGCCAAGATCGCGCTGGTGGCGCGGGGCGGGCTGGATCTGGGATGGTCGCGGCTGCCGGGTGCCGGCGTGTCGCGCGACGGGTTGTGGACGCGGCCGCGAACCAGCTGACCCTCAGGCGCTGTCCTTGATGCCATAGGGCAGGACGCGTTCCAGCAGGGCCGCGATCTCGGGCGCCTGCAGGCGGTGGCTGCGCAGCATCCGGTCCAACTGGGCGCGGTTCGCCCTGTAATGCAGCGAGGCGCCCTGCATGTCCGCCACCGCCAGCAGGCCGCGCTTGGGTCCGGGCGCCTGCACGTCGCGCCCGGCATCCTTGCCCAGGCTGGCGCTGTCGCTGATGATGTCCAGCAGATCGTCATAGGACTGGAAGACCCGTCCCAACTGGCGCCCGAAGGCAATCATCTGCAGCTTGTCCTCCTCGTCGAAACCCTTGACGACGGACAGCATCTCCAACCCCGCCACGAACAACACGCCGGTCTTCAGGTCCTGTTCGCGCTCGATCCCCGCGCGGTCCTTTTCGACATGCAGGTCCAGGTCCTGGCCCGCACACAGCCCCTCTGGCCCCAGGGCGCGGGTCAGGATGCGCACCAGGCTGGCACGGGTCTGGGGGCTGGCGGCGCGGGCCGTGGCAAGGACCGCCATCGCCTCGGTGATCAACGCAATGCCGGCCAGGACCGCGCGGCCTTCGCCATGCGCGACATGGGTGGCGGGCTTGCCGCGCCGCAGCTTGGCGTCATCCATGCAGGGCAGGTCGTCGAAGACGAGCGAGGCCGCATGCACCATCTCGATCGCCGCCGCGGCATCGATCATCGTCTCGCAGACACCGCCCGAGGCCTCGGCCGCCAATAACAGCAATGTCCCGCGAAAGCGTTTGCCCGATGACAGCGCCGCATGGCCCATCGCCGCGCCCAAGGGTTCGGACACCGCGCCGAAACCTTCGGAAATCTCGAAAAGCCGGGCGTTCAGCAGGTCGCGATGGGTGGCATTGACGTCTCGTCTCATCAGGACCTGCGCGTTCGGGTTCCAACTGGGGCTGGCGCGGTCACCGGCCGGGACCGACATACTGCGCCAACGTCATTCATGTGCGATCGGTTCGGAAAATTGAAGAAGAACTTGCCCTTGACTTCAGGTTATCACGGGCGGGCGGGCAATACTCCCCGGCATCTTAACAAAGCCGTGTGACGTGTCGCGCAGCCGACACATCCGGACATATGGGCATGCTAAACCGAAGGGGCAGCCCGGGGGCGTGTTTACCAGTGATGTTTTACCCTTTTTGCGCTCTCGTGCTGCATCCGCCGGGGGGGATGCGCCACAGGTGCTTGGACTGACTGCGGTTTTCCTGTATTCATGGTCGGCAAGAGCCCAAAAGGCGGATTTGCCGTGCATCTTTCAGACCGACCCGATTGCGCCCAGACGGGCAGCGCCGCCCGCCAGCGCATCGCCAACCCGGCCGAGCTGCTCGCGGCCGTCAAGGCGCTGAAGCCGGATATCCTGCGGGGGGCATCGGACGCCCAGCTCAGCGGCTTTTTGTCACATGCCTCGGTCCGGCGCATGCGCCGCCGCAAGGAGATCCTGCGCCAGGGGGAACCTGCGGATTGCGGCTTCATCGTCCTGGAGGGGCAGGTCGACGTCACCTTCACCGATCCGGACGGCAACCGCGTCTTGGCGCATCTCGCGCGCCCCGGCGAAGTCCTGGGAGAGGCCGAGCTGTTTTCCGGCCTTACCTGCGCGGCCAGCTGCGCCTGCCAGCCCGGCGCCCTCCTGCTGCTGTTCGACGCCCCGCTGATCCTGCGCCACATCCCGGCCGAACTGCTGTTGCGCAACCTGGCCCGCATCTTCCACAACCGGATGATCCGCGACAACAGCATGCATTCCGTTGCGATGTTCTATGACGCGGCCGAACGGGTCCGGGTCCACCTGCTGTCGATGTCCTCGACCGATGCGCCCGAAGTGCAGATCAGCCAGAACGAACTGGCGGGCTTCGCCGGCTGTTCGCGCCAGACCGTCAACCGCACCCTGTCGCAGATGCGGGCCGAGGGCATCGTCGAAATGGGGCGCGGCACCATCCGCGTGCTGGACCGGCAGAGGCTGGTGGAGTTCCGCCACGGCGACAGCCCGGTGCCTTCGGGCTCGCCCTTCGTCGCCCGTTTCCGCGGCGGCGCCCCGGTGGAAGGCGTGCGGCAGATCCCCCAGATGCCGGAAGCGTGACCCGCATCCGCCGCCGCAGGGGATGAACAAGCGGGCGCAGGTGTCCTATCTGGCTGAGAAGGCGCCCTTTCATCTCCCGGAGACCGCATGTCCGACCCGAACCTCAGCCATGACCGCGCCGGAGACCGCTATGCCCGCGAGTTGGAGCGGCACCTGGACTGGCTGGACAGCTTCACCTCCACCGCGCTTGGGGTCCTGTCGGCCGCCTCGGGGATTTACACCTATCTGGGGGTGCGGACGCTGCTGGACGATCCCGGCATCTGGACGACCTTCGCGGCACTGGCCTATTCCATCGCCGTCTCGGTCGGCATCTTCGTCTTCTGGTCCTATCTGCTGCGGCTGCTGCCTGCCGTGCGTTCGGCCGCCTCGCGCGTCGGGTTGCTGCTGACCATGGCGCTCGGCTCGGTCGCGATCGTCGCCATGTCGTCCTGGCTGAACGCGGCTGCGCTGGCCGGGGGCGCGGCGGTCGAAACGCATATGGCGACCACCGTGCAGAACTATCAGACATCGCTGGAACGGGCGCATTCGAACGCGGTGGCGGGCCAGTCCCTGTCGCGCGACGTGGCCCGGGTGCGCCAGAGCTTTCAGGACCTGTCCGAACAGGAGGCCGGCGGTACGCTGTCGGGATTTTCGGGGCGCGGCGCGGTCTTCCGGGTCCTGACCCAAAAGGGGACCGAGCTGCAGGCGCTGGAGGATCAGCTGGCCGAGGTCTCGGCACCGATCGAGGCGACCTTTGCCCAGGGCAACACCATCCTGTCGCGGATGCGCAGCGTCTCGGTCGCGCCCGGCGGGCTGGAGGACCGGACCGTACGCTTTTCCGAGGACGCGGTCGAACTGGCGGGCCTGATCACCCAGCTGCGCCAGCTGAACCCCGCGCCGCTGGTCGGCCGTGCGGCGCAGGACCTGTCGGATGCCGTGGTGCTGCCCGAACTGGACGGCGCCACCGCCGCCACCCGCGCGGGCCAGTCCAGCACCATCAATTCCGTCCTGACCCTGGTCGAGCAGCGCGCCCAGACCCTGGCGACAGCCGCGGCCGAGGTGATGGCGCTGCCCCCGCCCGACGACGCGCTTTATACGCCGATGTCGGCGGCCGACGCCGTCATCGTCTATGCGGAAAACTTCGTGCCGGCCTGGGCAGGCGCCATTTCCATCGACCTGCTGCCGGCGGTCCTGGTCTTCATCATCATGGTCGTGCAGGCCGCCATCCGCATGGGGCGGGGCGAAGGCCACCGCGACGACCGGATGACCGTAGGCGAACTGCGGGCCGCCCTGGCGGCCTCGGACCTGCTGCGGCAGGTCGAGGCGCTGAACGCCCAAAGGCATGTCCCGGCCGCTGTGACGCCGCAGGATGTGGCCGGTCCCGGTACGGCCGCGCCGCCCCATCCGCAGGGCACCCCCAACGGCCGCGGCGCCTGAGATGGCCTGGCTCTCGTCCCCGCAGCGGGCGATTCGGGCGGTTCTGGCGTCACAGGTGCTGCTGGCGATGGCCATCGTCGGACTGGACCTGCTGCGCAGCCCCGGCACGGCGGCGCCCGGCCTTTTCGCACCCCCCGCGCAGGGACCGAGCGTGCGCCCCTATCGTCCCGATCTCCGCCCCGCCGACCCCGCGCAGCCGGGCGCTCCGGCGATGCGCCCGATGGCCGATGCCCTGGAATTCGCGGCCGACGCGGAGGCGATCCGCCTGACCGGCCAGATCGCGCCGGGTGATGCCGACCGCTTTGCCACTTGGTTGGACCGCAACCGGCCTGCGGCGCTGCGGGTGATGCTGGACAGTTCCGGCGGCTCGGTGTCGGACGCGCTGGCCATCGGACGCACCATCCGCGCGGCCGGCTACGCGACCGAGGTGGGCGAGGGGGCGGTCTGCCTCTCGGCCTGTCCCTACATGCTGGCGGGTGGCGTCAGCCGTCAGGTCGCCTCGGGCGGGATCGTCGGCGTCCACCAGCATTACTTCGGTCGAAACACCATCCTGCCGGCCTTCATGGCGATCAACGACCTGCAGCGGGCGCAGGCGGGGGTCATGGATTACCTGACGCAGATGGGCGTCGACCTGCGGCTGATGACCCATGCCCTGCGCACCCCGCCCGAGGAGATCAACCTCCTCGACGCCGCGCTGATGGAGGAGTTGCGCCTGACCACGCCCGCCGCCAAAGGCTGAGCGGTTGCGGCGGGACGCGGCCTTGCATAGCAACGGGGGCGGCAGGACAACAGGACGGAGGCCGCGTGCAAGCCCTGATCGATCAACATCTGGGCAACCCGCTGATCCTTGCGGCCCTGCTGTTCCTGGCGCCCTTCGTGCTGGAGGAGGCGGCGATCCTGGCAGCCGCGGCACTGGTGGCCTCGGGTGACATGGCCGCGGGGGTGGCCCTGGGCGCGGTTGCGCTGGGCATCGTGGTCAGCGACTGGTCGCTTTATGCGCTTGGTGCCCTGGCCGGCCGCAGCCGCCGCATCCGGGCCTGGATCGACCCGGCGCAGCTGGTGCGCGGTCACCGGCTGCTGCACCGGGGGGCGGTGCCTGCAGGCCTTTTGGCGCGGCTGATCCCGTGGCTGCTGTTTCCGGTCTTCGTGGCCAGCGGCTTTCTGGGGGTGGGCTTTCGGCGCTTTGCCGCGATCAACGGGGCGATCGCGCTGGTCTATGTGGTGGTGCTGTTCTTTGGCGCCCTGGGCCTGAACGTGGTCCTGCTGGACTGGCTGGGCAACTGGGCCTGGGCGGTGGTCGGGCTGTTGCTTCTGGCCCTCATCCTGGGCGGGCGATGGGCCGCGCGCCGCTATTTTCCGGTGGATGACGCATCCGCGGACTGAGGTCCCGGCCCCTCGGCCAGGCAATCCAGCGCCTCCGCCAGCAGGTCGTGATGCGTCCAGGGCAGGAAGTGGTCCGCCCCCTCGATCATGACGCTGCGCAGGCGGGCATGGCCCGACAGGCGGCTGCGCAGGTAATCGGTGTTGCCCGGCGGCACCAGCGAATCGGCCAGCCCCTGCACGACGGTCACAGGCATCGTCAGGCGCGACAGGTCCGGCCCAAGGCGCATCAGATCCTCGCGCAGCGCCAGCAGTTCGGCATTGGAATTCGTCAGCTCGGTCGGCAGCAGCTGGGCAAAGAAATCGGTCGCCGCGACCTGCTGCAGGGGATGCGTCTCCTCCAGCGCCGGATCGGCCGCCGGCGCCACCAGCAGCAGCGCCGCCACCCGCTCCGGATGATCGGCCGCCAGCCGCAGCGCCACGGGGCCGCCATAGGAATAACCCACCACAATGGCCCCAGGCCCCCCGGCCGCGCCCAGCAGCGGCAGGACCGCGCGGGCCTGGGCCTCAAGATCGGTCAGGGGCTGGTCGCCGCTGGCGCCAAAGCCCGGCCGGTCAGGGGCCAGGTACAGCCGCCCCGGGGGCACATCGGCCAGAAACCGCGCCCATTCCTCGCCCAGACCCGGGCTGCCATGCAGAAAGATGACCCGCTGCCCGTCGCGCTGGCCCGCCGCCAGCACCGACAGCGGCGAACCATCCGCGGCGGGCCCGACCTGCACCCTGCGGGGGCTTCCGGGCGGCAGGTCGTCGAACTCCAGCCCCAGCCCGGTGATGGCCGTCACCTGTTCGCGCAGCGGCTGCAGCGGCTCCAGCACATAGGCCAGCGCATCGGCGGCCAGGGTGGAGTCCTCGGCCGGGATCTGGATGATCTGCCCGGGCTGCGGACATTGGGGAAGGTCGGCGATCATCGGCAGGCATCCTTGAACTGCACGCCGGCCATGGGCGCCGGTGCAATGTCAGGCCCCTGCCGCTTGGCCGCAAGAGGCGTCATGAACTGGGCGGATAGATGCGGCGCAGGGCCTCCTGCCGGCGCTGCAGGCGGAACATGCCCCGCAGGCCCACCGGCCGGACGCCTTGCCTCCGCATCTTGGCCCCGATGGCGAACAGCAGGCGGTATTGCCGCCACAGCGCGCGATAGGCACCGCCAAGTGTGCCTTCGCCCGACCAGATGTGCAGCATCTCGGCCCCGGCGCCGTTCAGCTCGACGATGCGAAAGCCGCGCCCCTCGCGCAGCGCCTGCGGGCTGGCAAAGCGGATGTCGAAGCGCCCGAAGTGAAAGTCCGGCAGCTCGCGCGAGATCTGGTCGATCTCCGCCTCCAGCTGCGGGGTAATTTCGGATGCAGCGTCGCGATAGACCGCGCCCAGCCTGGCGCTGCGGGCATTGGTGAGGCTGTGGAAGGCGTCCCGCGCCGGCACGCTATTCCAGCTTTCGGGATGGCGATCGCGATAGAGATCGGCGTTCGGGCGCAGGATGCTGTCCTCCTGGACCAGCTGCGCGACGCTGCGGCGGCCGTCCCCGACGACGTGCGGCGGATAGACGAAGGCCATCGAGATGATCCGTCCCCGCGCCTCGTCCGGTTGGCGGACATAAAAGATCGCGGCCTCGCCGGGCATGTCGACCAGCGCCTGCAGCAGGACCAGCGCGCCGGGCGGCTGCACGGCAAGATAGTCCGACAGGTCGGCCTGCGTCCTCAGCACCCGGACGCCCCAGCCCTGATAGCCCCGATCAGGCTTGCCCACGACGGGAAAGCGCAGCTCGGCCGCCTCCATGGCGCGCAGCGCCCTGGCGGTGCGGTCTGTGCCGGGGCGGCACTCGACGCGCGCGAAAGGGGCCAGCCGACGATGTCCCGCGGGTCCGAACAGATCCAGCGCCTGCGACTTGCTTTCCCCCCAGAGGCCGCCCGCCTCCATCGAGGGGTTGGCGGCGGTGGGCAGCGTGACGCTGCCGTGGCGCAGCGACAGGCCCAGCCACATCAGCGCCGGCAGCAGGTAGAACAGCCGCTCGGGGATGCGCCGCTTGAAGCGCGGATAGCGCGGGCCGGGCGAAGGACGCAGCGGCATGCGCGCGGCGTCCGTGGGGCGTTGGTGCAGGGGATAGGTCAATGATCGCGGTCTTCGGGTCCGGTCGGGTCGGGTCATGACGCAGCGGCCGGTCGGGCCGCAGCACGCCTGCGAGGGGGCAGCATGGGTCCTTTCGCCCGAAAGGTCCAGTTCACAAAGGTCAGGCGGCCTGCCCCCGCACCGGTCGGGCGCGGGGACAAGGACCTCAGGCGGCGGTCTCGGCCCGCCATTCGCCACCCGGGCGATAGCGGGCGGCGACCTTGCCGCCGTCCAGCGCCAGCAGGTGCAGCCAGCCGTTGTCGAACAGCGCCCTGACGCCCGGGTGGCGCGCCAGGATGTCGCTCATCGCCGCGGTCGGGGCATCGATCATCACGGTCAGGCGCAGCGCCTCGTGGCTGGGGCGGGTGCCGTCATGGACCGCCTGCCAGGGCAGGCCGGGCCGCAGCCGCCCGCCATTGCCCTCGACCACGCCGATGCCGCCGGTGACGTTGTGGATCAGCTTGTTGCCGCCGCCAAAGACCTGCGGCGCCACGGTCGAGCCATAGTATTGCAGGCTGATCCAGCTGGCCACCACGACCGGGGCGGTCAGGATCAGTTCCAGCACGCCGAAATCCGGGTCCTGGTCGCGGTCATAGCTGTGCAGGAAGGCCCGCCCGCCCAGATCGACGCCCCGGGTCGCGGCGCGCGGCGCGGCGATAAAGGCCGCGCAGCCCGCCAGGCCCCATTCGGGCCGCGTCTCGGCCCAGTTGGCCGCCCGTGCCGCCAACGTGGCGGCGCTGCCGCCCGGCAGCCGTGGCGCCCGTTCGGCCCGCGTGCGGGCACCGGCCTGGTCCAGCCAGGTCCGCGCCTGCGCCAGGTCGGCCGCATGGTCGCGGGTCGGGCCCTCCTGGTACAGCGTCACCTGGTCGGTGGTGGTGTCATGCAGCGCGGCCACGAACAGCGTGTCCTCGGGCAGGGTGATGCCTTGGGCGGGCAGCGCGGCCCGCGTTTCGGCGTCGTTCAGCAGGCCCGCCAGCACCCGGGCCGAAACCTCGCCCGTCCGGCCCCCGCAGGCGCCGCAGTGATAGGCGCTTTCATGCGGGTTGTTGGTCACATGGGCGCCGTGGCCCACCAGCAGGATCAGCCGGGCATGCCCCTGCGTCAGGCCCATCGCCCGCAGGACCTTGGCCGCCAGTTCGCCCTTGGCCTCGGCCGCGAGGCTGTTGGCCAGCCGCGGTCCGGGCGCGGGCATCGGGCCATGGCCCCGACCAAGCGCGTCCTTCAGCAGCTTGGCCCCATAGATCGGACCCGCCGCCTCGACGAAGGCAAAGGAGGAGACCGCCGCCTGCCGGAACCGCCCCCAGGCCCGCGCCGCCCTGGCCGAGATCCGGGCATCCTGCTCTGACGCCGCGCTGCCCTGGCTGGTCGCCTGCAGGCCGGGCCGCAGCAGGACCGGCAGATGCGCCTCGACCTGGTCCGAGGCATGCGGGTGATGCGCCAGCGGCAGGCCGAAGAAGCCCGCAAATCCGATGGTGTCGACGGTGGGGGCCACATCCTCCAGCGCCCGGCGGAAGGTCTCGGACCGCACGTCGATGCAGAAGGCCGCCTGCAGCGCGGGCCGCCCGTGCAGGGACCGCTGCCCGGCCAGCCGCGCCGCCAGCCGCCGCTGATGCGCGCGTTCGGATGCGTCCTGCAGGATGGCGTCCAGCACCTGGTCGGCCGACGGCTCGACCGGCAGCGCATGGCGCGCCACCACCTCGGCCCAGGGCTGGGCCAGCTGCGGCAGATGCGCCAGCAGCGCCTCGTCCCAGATCAGCCGGATGGCCAGAAGGTCGGTCAGCGTCGCGTCGTCGCCGCCCTCCAACTCTGTCTGCCAGGACAGCCAGCGTGCGTGCTGCGCCCAACCGCCCAGGTCGATCAGCAGTCGATGGAACGCCGTGGGGGCCGAGGCGGCCGTCAGCGACAGCCGGTCGGCCGCCCGCAGGATTGCCCGTTCGGCCGTATCGGGGCAGGCGGCGACATGGGCGCAAAAGCCCGCAAGACCCGCAATTTCGGGGGTCAGGTCATGGGTCGCCCATTCCCTCCAGGCGGAGAACGCGTCCTGATTCGGGGCGGGTGTCCACAGGGCTTGGCCCTGGTCGAACCGGCCGGCGGCCCACAGCCCGACCGCGCGGGCGATGATCGCGGGCCAGTCGGTCCCGGTCGCGACTGCGGCCAGGTCGGCCAGCGTCGGAAGGGCCTCGGGCGTGGCGGCGGGGCAGGCCAGCCGCGCCTTCAGCATGGCCAGGTCCACCGGCTTCAGCGCCGAGGTGCTGGCGATCAGGGCAGCGGCCAAGTCGTCGTCGCTGATCCGGCCCGAGGCGACCTCGGCCGCGAAATCGGCGCGCGGGCGGGTCAGCGACAGGCCTGCGACCCGCGACAGGCGCGCGGCGGCGGTGGCCAGATCCTCCTCCGTCTGGCCCAGAAAGGGGTTCACGGCGACGGTGGCGGACAGCGGAAAGGCCGGGGGCACGGCGCGGGCGGCGGCGGTTGCGGCATCCAGCAGGTCGGCGGCTTGGTCGGCGGTGATCGAGGCGTGGTTCAGGAACATGGGAACCTCTTGGTCCAAAGGGGGATCAGTGAGACCGGACGGCGCGGAAGCCGCCGATCAGCCGGTCGAAGATCGCGTTCAGGTAAAGGCCGTTGGCCAGGTGGACCCGCAGCGCGGCCGAGGCCGGGTGATGCGCCCAGAGCGGGAACAGCGCCTGCGCCACCGCCACCAGCCCGAACGAGGTCAGCGCCAGCACGATCAGCGCCCATTCCAGCGCACCCGGCACGGGCGGCTTGGGCAGGTGCGGACCCCATAGCAGGGCCGCCAGCAGGTGAAACCCGAAGTAGCCGACACCCGCCGCCAGCGAAGCCACGGCCGTGCGACGCGTCAGCGCCATCGGCGCGGCATCCGCCAGCCCCTGCGCCACCAGATAGGCGGTGCCAAAGATCAGGATTGCCCCAAGCGCCAGCGCCTGCGCCGATTTCGGCCCGCCGATCGCCCAGAACCCGAAGGCTACGGCCGCATAGAGGACCAGCGCTAGGGCAAAGGCCCGCGCCACCGCGCCCACGCCGGGCACCGCGACAGGACCCGGCCGCCGCGCCGCCGCCACCGCCTGCACCGCCTGGCCCGAGGCCAGGAAGCCATGCGCCTTGTAGAGCGAATGCGCCACGATATGCAGCAGCGCCAGCGCCCAGAGGCCCAGGCCGCACTGCAGCAGCATGAAGCCCATTTGCGCGATCGTGGACCAGGCCAGCGCGGTCTTGACGGCGCTTTGCGTCAGCATGACCGCCGCGCCGAACAGCGCCGTCAGCCCACCCAGCATGACCAGCGCCGCCATGGCGCCGGGGCTGGCCTGCACCAGGTCGGCGGTGCGGATCAGCAGCAGCCCGCCGCCGTTGATGATGCCCGCATGCAGCAAGGCCGAGACGGGGGTCGGCGCCTCCATCACCTCGGTCAGCCAGCCATGCAGCGGGAAGGACGCGGTCTTCAGCAGCGCCGCCAGCACCAGGGCGGCGACGGAGATCTTGGCGGCCAGCGGCAGCACCGGGACCGCGCGGGCGGCATCGTTCAGGGCTTGCAGATCGGTGGTGCCAAAGGCCTGCCAGGCCGACAGCGCCGCCACGACCAGCGCCAGGTCGCCCGCGCCCCAGACCCGGCTGAACTTGGCCGCCGCGCGGCGCGCCTCGGGCCGGTCGGGATAGAACAGCAGCAGTTGCCGCATGACCAGGCCGATCGCCAGGAAGCTGACCGTCATCAGGACCAGGTCGCCCGCTTGGACCAGCAGCAGGACAAAGGCCAGGCAGGCCAGGATGCCCGCGTGACCACGTGCGGCGCCGGCCTCGCCCACCAGATAGGTCCGGGCATAGCGGACCACGATCCAGCCCACGAAGGCAACCAGCAGCGCCATCGTCGTGCCGACCGCATCCAGCCGCAGCGTCAGCCCCGGTGCCAGCGTCAGGACCTGCGTTCCCGTCAGGGTCAGCTGAAGGACGCCCGCACCGGCCAAGGCCAGGGCGGCCAGGGTCGTGGCTTCGGCCATGCGGGGCATGGCGGCGCGGCGGGGAAAGGCCAGGGCGACAAGCGCGGCCGCCAGCAAGAGCGCGGGGGCCAAAAAGGGCAGGGGCAGGATCTGGGTCATGGTCAGGCTCCGGAAACACGGTCCTGCTGCAGATAGCTGCTGGCGAACTTTCAGAAAATTACATATTTTCTGTGAAAACATTCTGTCTGGTAGAACGATGGCCCTATTGAACCTTCACCATCTGCGCCTGTTTCGGGCCGTCGCACTGGACGGCACGCTGACCGGCGCCGCGCGCCAGCTGAACCTGTCGCAATCCGCGCTGTCGACGCAGCTGCGCGCGCTGGAAGCGACGCTTGGGCATGATCTGTTCGAACGGCGCGGGCGCGGCCTGATCCTGACCGAGGCGGGCCGGATTGCGCTGGACCATGCCGAGGCGATCTTTCGCGCGGCCGAGGACCTGACTGCCACGCTGCGCGAGACCGGCCGCGCCCGGCGCGCGCTGCGGGTGGGGGCGCTGGCGACGCTGTCGCGGAACTTCCAGATGCATTTCCTGCGCCCGCTGATCGGGCGCCCGGATGTCGAGGTGGTGCTGCGTTCGGGTTCGCAGCGCGAATTGCTGCGCGGGCTGGAGGCGCTGTCGCTGGACGTGGTGCTGACCAATCTCGCGCCCGCGCGGGATGCCGCCAGCCCCTGGCTGATCCATCGCCTGGCCGAGCAGCCGGTCAGCCTGATCGGGCTGCCGGGCGGCATGGGGCGCACGCTGGCCGATCTGCTGCAGACGGAACCGCTGATCCTGCCCGTGCCGGAAACGGCGCTGCGTGCGGCGTTCGACGCGATGACTGCGCGGCTTGGCGTGTCGCCCATCATCGCGGCCGAGGCGGATGACATGGCGATGCTGCGCCTGCTGGCACGCGAGGGGGCAGGCCTTGCGGTGATTCCCCCCATCGTCGTGCGCGATGAGCTGGATGCCGGCATCCTGGTCGAGGCCGCGCGCCTGGACCAGATCACCGAGACGTTCTACGCCGTGACCCTGCAACGACGCTTTCCCAACCCGCTGCTGACGCAGCTTCTGGCCGGAGAGTGAGGGGATTGGTGCGGGTGGAGGGACTTGAACCCCCACGCCTTGCGGCGCCAGAACCTAAATCTGGTGCGTCTGCCAATTTCGCCACACCCGCATCGGCGGCCTCATAGCAAAGGCCGCGGGCCGAGGCGAGGGGGAAAATCACGCCTCCATGTCGCGCAGCACGGCGGGCAGCTGGTCGGGCAGGTCATCCGCGATCAGGCCGGGACCAAAGCGGCGGGCGGCGCGCGCGTGAACAAGTGTCGCAGCCGCAGCGGCCTCCAGCCCCGGCCAGCCACGCGCCAGCAATCCCGCGATCATCCCGGCCAGCACGTCGCCTGCCCCCGCCGTCGCAAGCCAGGGCAGGTCCGGGGCCGAATGAACCGCGGCGCGGCCATCGGGTGCGGCGATCACGGTATCGGGGCCCTTCAGCAGGACCACCGCGCCCGCGCGGGTGGCGGCCTGGCGCGCCGCATCCAGCCGCGAAAAGGCGGGGCCGGTCAGCGGAGTTTCGTCCAGGCGCTGCGCCAGGTCGGGAAACAGGCGCCCGAATTCTCCCGCATGAGGGGTCAGGACACAGCGGCCGTGGAGGTCGTGGAACGGGTCCGCGCGACCGGCCAGGGCGGTGATGGCATCGGCATCCAGCACTGCCGGTCGGCCCGAGGCCAGCAGCGGCGGCAGCAGGCTTGCGGCCCGGTCGATCCCACAGCCGGGACCGAGGCAGAGGACCGCGATGCGGGCATCCGCCAGCAGCCCCTCCAGATCCTCGGGCCCATCCAGCGCGCGCCGCATCAGCGCATCGGGCGGGCCCGCATGTTCCGGCAGGCCCGCGCGCGGCGGGCACAGGGTCACCAGCCCCGCCCCGATGCGCAGCGCCGCCCGCGCCGACAGCCGTGCCGCGCCGCCCCGTGCAGGTCCGCCCGCGACCATCAGGGCGTGACCATGGTCGAACTTGTGCCCTTGGGCCTTGGCGAGGTCCGCAGCTTCGACCCTTGTCGTCGACGGTCCGTCAGCGTCGTCCGTCAGCCCCAGATCGACAAGCGCCAGATGGCCGCACAGCGCCGGCCCTTGAGACAGGTAGTGACCCGGCTTGGGCCGCTGAAAGGTCACGGTCAGGTCGGCCGGGGCAGGGCCTGCGGCCCCGATCACCCTCCCGCTGTCGGCGCAAAGGCCGCTTGGCACATCGACCGCAACCAGCCGCGGCGCGGCGCGCAGGGCGGCCAGGGCGGGCGCGAAGGCATCGACCGGGCGGGTCAGCCCGATCCCGAAAAGCGCATCCACGGCAAGGTCGGCAGCAATGTCTTGGGGTACTTCGGGCAGCGGCGCGATGGGCCCCAAGGCCCGCCACAGGTCATGGTTGCGGCGCGCATCCAGGGGCAGGGCGGCCGGATCGCCCGCCAGCAGGACGCGCACCTGCCACCCCCGCTCTGCCAGCAGCCGGGCGATGACGAAGCCGTCGCCGCCGTTGTTGCCCGGCCCGCAAAGGACCATGGCCCGCCCCGGCGCCTGCACGAGGTCCGGCCACCGGTCCAGAATCGCAGCCACGACGCCATGCCCCGCCCGCTCCATCAGTGTCAGGCCGGTCACCGTCCCTTGGGCGATGGCGGAAGATTCGATGGCGCGCATTTGGGCGCTGCTCAGGATCCGGGTGCCGTGCAGCATGGAATTTGCCTATATTCTATGCAGAGTGACCAAAGTTAGGGCAACTGGCGGGGCGGCCTGCATTCCGCCGCACCAAGTTCAAGCTGCCTCATTTACGCCATCCATCAAACGCGCCAATCAGGCGTCAGGCAAGCCGCGAGGAAGGATCAGATGCGATGAAAAAGATCGAGGCGATCATCAAGCCGTTCAAGCTGGACGATGTGAAGGAGGCGCTGCAGGAAGTCGGCGTGCAGGGCCTTTCCGTTACCGAGGTCAAGGGCTTCGGTCGCCAGAAGGGACATACCGAGCTGTATCGCGGCGCCGAATACGTGGTCGATTTCCTTCCCAAGGTGAAGATCGAGATGGTGCTGCCCGACGACCAGGTCGAGGCGGCCATCGAGGCGATCGTCAGCGCGGCGCGCACCGAGAAGATCGGCGACGGCAAGATCTTTGTCCTGCCTGTCGAACAGGCGATCCGCATCCGGACCGGCGAGACCGGCGACGACGCGGTCTGATTGACACCAGGGACCAAGCGGAACGACTGCAGACTCCCGCGCCCGGCCGCCTCGGCCGCCGGGTTGCTACCATGAAGAAAGGGAAGAGATGGAAATCAAGGATGTCTTGAAGCTGATCGAGGAAGAGGATGTCGCCTATGTCGACGTGCGCTTCACCGACCCCAAGGGCAAGCTTCAGCACGTGACCCTGGACCGCGACCTGGTCGACGAGGACTTCTTCGAGGAAGGCTTCATGTTCGACGGCAGCTCGATCGCGGGCTGGAAGTCGATCGACCAGTCGGACATGAAACTGATCCTGGACCCGGCTTCGGTCTATATCGATCCGTTCTATGCCGAAAAGACGCTGTGCGTGCATTGCAACGTGGTCGAGCCGGACACGGGTGAAGCCTACAGCCGCGACCCGCGCGGGACCGCCGCCAAGGCCGAGGCCTATCTGAAGGCATCGGGCATCGGCGACACCGCCTATTTCGGCCCCGAGGCCGAGTTCTTCATCTTCGACGACGTGCGCTATTCGGTGACGCCGCAGAAGGTGTCATTCCAGATCGACGCGGCCGATGCCGCCTGGAATACCGATACAGAATACGAGATGGGCAACACCGCCCACCGTGCGGCCCACAAGGGCGGCTATTTCCCGGTGAACCCGATCGACACCGCCCAGGACATCCGGGGCGAGATGCTGTCCACCATGAAGCGCATGGGGATGAAGGTCGACAAGCACCACCACGAGGTCGCGACCTGCCAGCACGAGCTGGGGCTGATCTTCGGCGGTCTGGTCGAGCAGGCCGACAACATCCAGAAATACAAGTACGTCATCCACAACGTGGCCCATGCCTATGGCAAGTCGGTGACGTTCATGCCCAAGCCCATGAAGGGCGACAACGGGTCGGGGATGCACGTGAACATGTCGATCTGGAAGGACGGCAAGCCGCTGTTCTCGGGCGACAAGTACGCCGACCTGAGCCAGGAGGCGCTGTATTTCATCGGCGGCATCCTGAAGCACGCCAAGGCGCTGAACGCGCTGACCAACCCCTCGACCAACAGCTACAAGCGCCTGATCCCGGGCTTCGAGGCTCCTGTGCTGCGCGCGTTCTCGGCCCGCAACCGGTCCGGCTGCGTCCGCATCCCGTGGACGGAATCGCCGAAAGCCAAGCGCGTCGAGGCCCGCTTCCCCGATCCGGCGGCCAACCCCTACCTGGCCTTCGCAGCGCTGCTGATGGCCGGCCTTGACGGCATCAAGAACAAGATCGATCCGGGCCCGGCCTCGGACAAGGACCTCTATGACCTGCCCCCCGAGGAACTGGCCGAGATCCCGACCGTCTGCGGCAGCCTGCGCGAGGCGCTGGAGGAGCTGGACAAGGACATGGACTTCCTGCTGCAGGGCGACGTGTTCACCCGCGACCAGTTGGAATCCTACATCGCCCTGAAGTGGGAAGAGGTGTACGCCTACGAGCATACCCCCCATCCCGTCGAATACGCGATGTATTACAGCTGCTGATCGCAGCCTGACGACCAACAGGAAGGGCGGCCCCAGTGGCCGCCCTTTCCATTTGGCCCTGTCGGCGCTGTCACGCTTGCGTGACCGCTGCACTGCCCGGACCGGGCGGCACGTGGCTGAAGGCAGGATCAGGAAGATCCCTCACCCCCAGCCCGTGGAGATGTCACATGACCCGCTTTGCCCTAACCGCCGTCCTGGCCAGCCTTGCCGCCGTTCCCGCATCTGCCGGATCGATGGGCATGAACGAACGTCCCGAATTCGTCAGGCCGTCCATGACGGCTATGACCGTCGACCGCCGCGCAGGCGACATCTATGACACGCGCGACCTGGCCCGCCGCGGATTGTCGGCCAATGACATCGTGCAGGTCACGGCCCTGCCGCGCGGCGGGATGGTCGATTTTTCTAGCCGCAACGGCGGCTGATCCGCCCCGCCCCGGGCCGGGCAGAGGCCCGGCCCCGAGGCCTCCGGTCATTCGGCGGCCAGACCCGTGGCGATCGGGTAATCGACATAACCCTGCGCGCCGCCCTGGTAGAAGGTCGCAGGATCCTGGTCGTTCAGGGCCAGGCCCCGGCGGAACCGCTCGGGCAGGTCCGGCGTCGCGATGAAGTCGCGTCCGAAGGCCACCGCATCCGCCCGACCCTCGGCCAGCAGCGCCGCCGCCGTCTCGCGGGTCAGGCCCTCGTTGGCGATGACCGGGCCGCCAAAGGCGTTGCGGATGGCGTCCAGCAGGCTGTCCTCGGCTAGGTGTTCTCGCAGGCACAGGAAGGCCACGCCCCGCCGGCCCATCTGCCTGGCGACATGCGTGAACAGAGCATGCGGATCGCTGTCGCCCATGTCATGCCCATCGCCGCGCGGCGCCAGGTGCACGCCCACGCGATCCGCGCCCCAAACCCCGATGACCGCATCCGCGATCTCTTCCAGCAGCCGCGTCCGGTTCTCGATCGAGCCGCCATACCGGTCGCTGCGGGTGTTGCTTCGGTCCTGCAGGAACTGGTCGATCAGGTAGCCGTTCGCGGCATGGATCTCGACCCCGTCGAACCCGGCGCGCCGGGCATTGGCCGCGGCCAGGCGATAGGCCTCCACGATCCCGGGGATCTCGTCAGTCTCCAGCGCGCGGGGCGTCGCATAGGGCCGCTTGGGGCGCAGCAGGCTGACATGCCCCGAGGGCTGGATGGCCGAGGGTGCCACCGGCAGCTGCCCGTCCAGCAACTGCGGGTCGGAAATCCGGCCGACATGCCACAGTTGCAGGAAGATCAGCCCGTCGCGCTCGTGGACGGCTCGGGTGACGGCGGACCAGCCCGCGACCTGCTCCTCGGACCAGATGCCGGGGGTCGCCTCATAGCCCACGCCCATCGGCATGACGCTGGTCGCTTCGGACAGGATCAGCCCGGCACCGGCGCGCTGGCCGTAATACTCGACCATCAGGTCATTCGGCACCCGGGCCTCTCCCGCGCGGCTGCGGGTCAGCGGGGCCATCACGACCCGGTTCTTCAGGGTGACCGCGCCCAGGGTCAGCGGCTCGAACATCGACGACATCGCGTCTTCCTTTCCTTCAACATCTTGGGGGCCGTCTTCGGCCCCCGCTCTGACCTGTAGGTCGGACCTGCGGATTTCAAGGCAGGCCGGGTTGCCTCAATTCGCCGTCAGCGCCGCGAAACCGGGCCAGATGTGGCGGCAGGCTTCTTCCAAAAGACGAGATATGCCTTTATTCCGAAAGCATGGATATCGTTCTGCTGACGACCTTCACCGCCGTCCTGTTCCTGTTGATCGCCGCGGCAGAGCCGTTGGCGGCGCGTCTTTCGCTGCCCTTCAGCGTGATGCTGGCGGCGATCGGAATCATGATCGGCGGCGGCGCGATCTTCTTTCTGCGCACCGACCTGACCGACACGCTGAACCCGATCGCGGAAAGCATCCTGTCGCTGCCGATCCGGTCCAGCGTGTTCATGTACGTGTTCCTGCCGACGCTGATCTTCCAGGCCACGCTGGAGATGAACATCCGCCGGATGCTGGACGACTGGGTGCCGATCCTGACCCTGGCGGTGGTGGCCGTGGTCGTGGCCACCCTGACCATCGGCTATGCGCTGGCCTGGATCGGCGGGCTGCCCCTGATGGTGGGCCTGCTGATCGGGGCCATCGTTTCCACCACCGACCCCTCGGCCGTCGTCTCGATCTTTCGGTCGCTGTCGGCACCGCGGCGTCTGGCCCGCATCATCGAGGGCGAAAGCCTGCTGAACGACGCCGCCGCCATCGCGCTGTTCGGCCTGTTCATGAGCTATGTGATGCTGGGCGTTCCGAACCCGACGCTGCGCGAGGCGCTGGCGCAGTTTCCGGCGCTGATCCTGGGTGGGGCGGTGGCCGGCTGGCTGGTGGCGCGGATCGCGCTGATGCTGATGGGGGTCTTCGGGCGGTTCGAGACGGCCCAGATCTCGGTCTCGGTCGCGGTGCCCTATCTGGCCTATATCGGCGCGGAACAGGTGCTGGGCGCGTCCGGCGTGATCGCCGTCGTGGCGGCCGGGGTGACGCTGAACTTCATGGGACCGGGCCGGCTGGCGCCCGCCTTCTGGGTGAATCTGCGCGAGGTCTGGGGCCTTCTGGCGCATTGGGCCGGGGCGCTGATCTTTATCCTGGCCGCGCTGCTGATCCCGCGCCTGCTGGGCGAGGTGCGGCTGGCCGATCTGGTCCTGGTGGGCCTGGTGGTGCTGGCGGCCTTCGTGGCCCGCGCCATCATCCTGTTCCTGCTGCTGCCGCTGCTGACCGGGCTGCGGCTGTCGCCCCGCATCCAGCGGCCCTACCGCGTCGCGATCATGTGGGGCGGCCTGCGCGGCGCGGTCACCCTGGCGCTGGCTCTGGCCGTGACGGAGAGCCTGCGCGTTCCGGTCGAGACCAAGCGCCTGGTCGGCATCCTGGCGACCGGCTTCACCCTCTTCACGCTGATCGTGCAGGGCACCACGCTGCGCGGCGTCATCAGCCTGCTGGGCCTGGACAAGCTGTCGCCGCTGGACCGGGCGCTGTCGAACCAGGTCGTGGCGGTCGCGCTGCAGAGCGTCCGCGAAGGCGTGGCCTCAGCCACCGAGAACTATGAACTGACCCGCGAAACCGTGCGCAGCGAGGCCAAGCGCTTTGCCGAACGGCTGGACGACGCGGTCGAACGCGCCGAGGCCGAGGACAATGCCGAGATCCTGGACCGCGACCGCATCACCCTGGGCCTGATCGCGCTGGCCGCCCACGAGCGCGAGGTGATCCTGCAGCGTTTCCGCGAGCGTGCCATTTCGGCGCGGTTGTCCGAACAGGCGCTGTTCGACGCGGACCGCCTGATCGAAGGCGCGCGGTCGGGCGGGCGCACGGGTTACCAGCGGGCCGCGCGATCCGGCCTCAGCTATGGGCCCGCCTTCCGCTTTGCGGCCTTTCTGCGCAACCGGCTTGGCATCCCAAGCAGCCTGGCCCGCATGACCGCGGACCGTTTCGAGATGTTGCTGGCCAAACGTCTGATCCTGCGCGACATCCACGGTTTCATCGACCGTCGCATCCGGCGCATCCACGGCCGCCGCGTGGCCGAGCTGCTGCATGAATTGCTGAACCGCCGCATCGAGGCCGTGGAGACCGCGCTGGAGGGTCTGCGACTGCAATATCCGGGCTATGCCGAGGAGCTGGAGCGGCGCTTCATCCGCCGGACCGCGCTGCGCCTGGAAGAGCGGGAATACAACGCCCTGCGCGAGGACGGGCTGATCGGATCCGAGGTGCATACCGAGCTGATGCTGGACATCGCCCGCCGCCGCCAGCAGACCGAGCGCCGCCCCAAGCTTGACCTGGCGCTGCGCAAGAACGACCTAGTGCGCCAGTTCCCCCTGTTCGAGGATCTGGATGACGGCGACCTCAAGCGCCTCAGCCGCGAGGTGCGGACCCGATACGTGAATGCCGGCCACCTGATCACCCGCAAGGACACGCCTGCGCGCACGGTCTTTTTCGTGGCCTCGGGCGCGGTCGAACAGGAGGTCGCCGGCCAGACCACCCGCCTCGGGCGCGGCGAGATGTTCGGCCAGATGGGCGTCCTGACCAGCCGCATCCGCCGGGCCGAGGTGCGGGCGATCACGCCGACCAGCCTTCTGATGCTGGACGAGACCGGCTTTCGGCGGCTGCTGAAGCGGTCGCCGGCGCTGCGGCAGGCGGTGCGCGACAGCATCGTGGGCAAGGCCTCGGCCGGCGAGGTGCTGCGCCTGCCCGAACTGCAGCTTGACGCCCCGCTTGGCGCGGCCCCATCGACGGGCTAGACAGGCGCTTCACCACCAAGACCCGAGGGTTCCGCATGGACGCCGCCGCCGTTACCGCCTCTGCCACCGCTTCGCGCATCGCCCGCCAGATCGCCGCCGAGATCGCGGCCTCGCCCGCCCAGGTGACCGCCGCCGCAGGGCTGCTGGACGGGGGCGCCACGGTCCCCTTCGTCGCGCGCTATCGCAAGGAGGTGACGGGCGGCCTGGACGACACGCAGCTGCGCACCCTGGCCGAGCGGCTGGCCTATCTTCGCGAGATGGAGGCACGCCGCGCGGCGATCCTGGGCTCGATCCGCGACCAGGGCAAGCTGACCGACGACCTGACCCGCAGCATCGGGGCGGCCGAGACCAAGGCCGCGCTGGAGGACATCTATCTGCCCTTCAAGCCCAAGCGCCGCACCAAGGCGATGATCGCGCGCGAAAACGGGCTGGAGCCGCTGCTGCGCGCCATCCAGGCCGATCCGGCCCGCGATCCGGCGGCGCTGGCCCCGGCCTATGTCCAGGGCGCGGTCGAGACGCCCAAGGCTGCGCTGGAAGGCGCTCGCGACATCCTGGTCGAGGAACTGTCCGAAAATGCCGGGGTGCTGGGCTCCTTGCGCGACTTCATGCGCCGCGAGGCGATCATCGCGGCCCGCGTGGTGGCCGGCAAGGAGGAGGCCGGCGCCAAGTTCAGCGATTATTTCGACCACCGCGAAACCTGGGCGGGCATTCCCGGCCATCGCGCCCTGGCCATCCTGCGGGCGGCCAAGGAAGAGGTCGTGACCATCGACATCTCGCCCGATCCGGACACGGGGGCTGCACGGGCCGAGGGGATCGTGGCACAGGCGCTTGGGCCGGTGGGACATGGGGCGGGGGCCGACTGGCTGCGGGGCGTGGCGGGCTGGGCCTGGCGCGTGCGGCTGTCGAACACGATGTATATCGACCTGCTGACGGAACTGCGCAAACGCGCGCATGACGAGGCGATCCAGGTCTTTGCCCGCAACCTGCGCGACCTGCTGCTGGCGGCGCCCGCGGGTCCCCGCGCGACGCTTGGCCTGGACCCCGGCATCCGCACCGGCTGCAAGATCGCGGTCGTGGATGCCACGGGCAAGCTGTTGGACACCGCCACCATCTATCCCTTCCAGCCGAAAAACGACCTGCGCGGGGCCGAGGCGACGCTGCTGGCACTGATCGCCAAGCACGGCGTGGACCTGATCGCCATCGGCAACGGGACCGCCAGCCGCGAGAGCGAGCGTCTGGTGGCCGATGTCCTGAAACGCCTGCCCAAGGGCGTGAAGGTGCCGACCAAGGTGATCGTGTCCGAGGCCGGGGCCTCGGTCTATTCCGCGTCTGAACTGGCGGCGAAGGAGTTTCCGGGCCTGGACGTCAGCCTGCGGGGCGCGGTGTCGATCGCCCGGCGGCTGCAGGACCCGCTGGCCGAACTGGTCAAGGTGCCGCCGCAGTCGATCGGCGTGGGCCAGTACCAGCACGACGTGGACCAGCGCCAGCTGGCCAAGACGCTGGAGGCCGTCGTCGAGGATGCCGTGAACGCCGTGGGGGTGGACCTGAACACGGCCTCGGCTCCGCTTCTGGCGCATGTCGCGGGGCTGGGGCCGTCGCTGGCCCAGTCCATCGTCGCGCATCGCGATGCCGGCGGCGCCTTTCGGTCGCGCGCGGCGCTGAAGAAGGTCGCAGGCCTCGGGCCGCGGGCCTTCGAGCAATGCGCGGGCTTTCTGCGCATCCGCGACGGGGACGAGCCGCTGGACGCCTCGGCCGTCCACCCCGAGGCCTATGGCCTAGCGCGCAAGATCGTCGGCGCCTGCGGGCGAGACCTGCGGGCGGTGATGGGCGATCCCTCGGCCCTCAAGCGGCTGCGGGCCGAAGATTTCGTCAGCGGCGATTTCGGCCTGCCCACCGTGCGCGACATCCTGGCTGAGCTGGAAAAGCCCGGCCGCGACCCGCGGCCCGGCTTTGTCACCGCCAGCTTTGCCGAAGGGGTCGAGGACATCAAGGACCTGCGCCCGGGCATGTCGCTGGAAGGCACCGTGACCAATGTCGCGGCCTTCGGGGCCTTCGTGGATATCGGGGTTCATCAGGACGGGCTGGTCCATGTCAGCCAGCTGGCCGACCGCTTCGTCAAGGACCCGCATGAGGTCGTCAAGGCAGGGGACGTGGTCCGCGTCCGCGTGACCGAGGTGGACGTGGCGCGCAAGCGCATCGGCCTGACGATGCGCAAGGACGGCGGCGCCACGGAGCCGCGCCCGGCGCGGGCCGACAAGGCACCGGGCAAGCCGCGCGGCGGGCAGGCGGGTCCAAAGGGCGGTGCCGGGCAGGGCGCCTTTGGCTCGGCCCTGGCCGACGCCTTGCGCAAGCGCTGAGAGGAACGGACGGATGCAGGCAGGACAGCACGACATCGCCGGCCATTGGCTGAACGACCCGCAGCACCGCGCCTTTCTGGCCGCCGATGCCCGCCGCGCGCTGGATTTCTTCGACGCCAGCCCGCGCAGGGGCGGCGGGTTTCACGTTCTGGACCTGGACGGAGGCCCGCTGCCCGGTCAGGTGCAGGAGCTGCACACGACCACGCGACTGGTGCATTCCTACGCCCTGGGGCAGATGGCCGGGCGGCCGGATGCCGCCGGGATCATCGACCAGGGCATGGCTTATCTGTGGTCGCATCATCGCGACCGCGACCACGGCGGCTTCGTCTGGTCGGTCGAGGGGGACCGAGTGGACGATGGGACCAAGCTGGCCTATGGCCATGTCTTCGTCCTGCTGGCGGCTTCCAGCGCCAGGATGGTGGGGCATCCCGATGCTGACCGGCTGCTGACCGACATCGCGGAGGTGCTGGACCGGCATTTCTGGGACGACGCGGCGGGGCTGTTCCGCGACGAATTCACCCGCGACTGGCAGCCCTTTTCGACCTATCGCGGCATGAACGCCAACATGCACGGGGTCGAAGCGCTCCTGGCCGCGCATGAGGCGACCGGCGAGGGCGAATACCTGCGCCGCGCAGGCCGCATCCTGGATTTCTTCATCGCGGGTCAGGCTGCCTCCGAAGGCTGGCGGATTCCGGAACATTACGACGGGGACTGGCGGCCCGACCGCGCCTATGCGGGAAACCCCATGTTCCGGCCCGCCGGCACCACGCCCGGCCACAGCTTCGAAATGGCGCGCCTGCTGCTGCAATGGTGGGACCTGGCGGGGCGGCCTGCGGGCGTTGCGCCCGCGCAGGCCCGCGCCCTGACCCAGCGGGCCCTGGCCGATGCCTGGGACGACCAGCGGGGCGGGCTGGCCTATACGCTGCGCTTCGGAGGGGCGGTGGACAATCCGGCCCGCTATTGGTGGCCTGTGACCGAGGCGATCGGCGCCGTCGCCGCCCTGATCAAGGCGGACCCGCAGCCGGGGGATGAGGCTTGGTATCGGCGGCTGTGGGACTTCGCCGCCGCGCACCTGATAGACCATGAGCGTGGCGGATGGTTCCCCGAACTGGGGTCCGACGACCGGCCGTCCAGCCGCCAGTTCGCGGGCAAGCCCGACATCTATCACGCGCTGCAGGCCGATCTGCTGCCCTTGGCGCGCGGGTTGTCGCGGCAGGCGCAACAGCTGCACGATATCCGGCCACTTGACAGAAACCATGCGGGTTGACTTTGGGTCACGCGATTAATTCGTTGACAAAACATCGCCGTTGCTGCTTTTTCGGACCATCCCGGCTATTGACGGGGAGATGCCGAGTGAACCGATATTGCCAGATGAAGATCAGCTGTCCATGACCGCAGTCGACCCCAATCTGCACGCCCTCGACCTGCTGGCGGGGGTGGAGACCGGCTTTGCGCTGTCCGTTCTCGACAGCTCTCCCGACTGCATCAAGCTGATCGAGGTCGATGGTCGCGTCAGCTTCATGAACAGCAATGGCATGTGCGCGATGGAAATCGCGGATTTCGGCATGATCGAGGATCGGCCCTGGCCCGCGCTTTGGCCTGCGGAAAGCCATCGGCTGCTGGACGACGCCATGGCGGCGGCGCGCGACGGCCGCGTCAGCACCTTCGAGGCCTTCTGCCCGACGGCCCGCGGCACGCCGCGCTGGTGGCATGTGACGGTCTCGCCCGTGCGGGGGCCGCGCGGACATGTGGAACGCATCCTGGCCAGCTCTCGCGACATCACAGACAGCGTCACGGCAAGGAAGCTGCTGGAGGAACAGGCCCGCGCCCTGGCGCAGGAGGTTGCGTTGAAGGACGCGGCCCTGGCCCGGCAAAAGGTCCTGCTGGGCGAGATCGACCACCGGGTCAAGAACAGCTTTGCCTCGGTCATCGCGCTGTTGCGGATGCAGTCCCGGGTCCATTCCGGCGGCGAGGCAGGGGCACTTTTGGGCGATGCGGCCAACCGGATCGCGACCCTCGCGCGCGTGCACGATCAGCTGCACCTGGACCCGGGCGCGGATGAACTGCCGCTGATGGATTACGTGCGGGTCCTGGCGATGGACCTGGGTCAGGCGCTGAACGGCCGGATCGAGCTGGACCTGAACGGCGACCGGCCGGTGCCGGTCAAGCCCGCGCAGGCGGCGGCGATCGGCCAGATCCTGGCCGAACTGATCGGGAATGCGGTCAAGCACGGTGGCGCCAACCGGCAGGCGATGATCCGCATCCGTCTGGACTGCCCGGACGACCGCCTGCGCCTGACGGTCGAGGATGACGGGCCGGGCCTGCCCGAGGGTTTCGACGCAGCCCAGGGAACCGGCCTCGGCATGCAGATCTGCCAGGTCTACACGGCGCAGATGGACGGGCTTTTCCGGCACGGCCGTTCCGACCTGGGCGGGGCGCTGTTCCGGGTGGAGCTGCGGCTGGACCCGGTCGAAGGCGACACCGCCCGAGACGTCGGGGAATTGGGCCGCCGGGGAACTTCCGTCCGCGCCGGCGATTGACAAGCCGGACGGCAGCGTCCAAGCGCGGCTGCTCTGCCACCCCTCCCACCGACAGGAGCCGCCGATGCGGATGAAGATCGATGTTGTGCTTGATTACCGTCTTGGCGCTGCCGGACCGGCGATCGTGGTGATCGAGGCGGCGGGGGCCGAGGGGCAGACGCTGATCTCGGCCAGCATCGACTTGGGACAGCCCGCCCATCTGGGGCGCGTTCCCGGAGAGGAGGGCATCGGCGAGCGCATCGTCATGCGGCTGGAGGACCGGTTGACCTGCCGCTATGGCGCCGAGGTCGAGGTGACCCGCCCGCCGGTCGACCTCTCCCGCCTGGACGCGGTGCCGGTCGAGCATATGCCGGGCGACGCGCTGCGCTATCTGCTGCCGTCGCGCTATTGCGAGGCGGACCGTTTCACGAACTTCGTCTGCTCGCGCTTTGACGGGCTGCAGGGCGGCGCCAAGGTCGCGGCGATGCGGGACTGGGTCGAGGGACACCTGGCCTATGTCTCGGGCATCAGCGACGGCAACACCACCGCCGCCGACACCTTCCTGGAAGGGCGGGGCGTCTGCCGCGACTATGCCCATCTGCTGATCGCGCTGTGCCGCGCGGCCCAGATCCCCGCCCGGATCGCCAGCGTCTATGCCCCCGACGTCGAGCCGCAGGATTTCCATGCCGTGGTGCAGGTCTATCTGTCGGGCGATTGGCACCTGGTCGATCCGACCGGCATGGCCGGGGCCGACAACATGGCGCTGGTGGCGGTCGGACGCGACGCGACCGACGTGGCCTTCCTGACCACCGGGACGGCGGCCGACCTGCAGGTCCAGACGGTCAAGGTTACGCGGCTGGACTAGGCGATCAAAGCGGCACCCAGCAGCAGGACGCCGCCAAGAGCGACGGCCCGGCGATAGATGCGGATGCCCCGGTCCAAGTCGGCGGCGGCCGGGTCGGGCGCGGTGCCGTTCAGCCAGCATTCGTGCGCGATCCTGTCGCCATAGACGCGCGGCCCCGACAGGCGCACGCCAAGGGCGCCCGCCATCGCCCCTTCGGGCCAGCCGGCATTCGGTGAGCGATGCGCCGGCGCGTCGTCCAGCGCGCAGCGCAGGGCCTGCCGGGCGCGGCCCCCGGCGGCCAGCGCGATCAGCAGCGCCGTCAGCCGCGCCGGGATCAGGTTGGCCACGTCATCCAGTCGCGCGGCGAAGGCGCCAAAGGCCTCGTGGCGCGGGGTGCGGTGGCCAATCATCGAATCCAGCGTGTTGATCGCCTTGTAGGCGGCGATGCCCGGCAATCCCCCGATGGCCGCCCAGAACAGCGGCGCGATGACCCCGTCGCTGGCGTTTTCGGCCAAGCTCTCCAGGCTCGCGCGGGCCAGCGCGGCCTCGCCGGCGTGGCTGACGTCGCGGCCGACGATCATCGCCGTGGCCGCGCGCGCGCCCGCCAGATCTGCCTGCCGCAGGGGCCGTGCCACCGCGCGCAGATGTTCGTCCAGCGACCGCGCCGCCACCAGCGGCCAGGCCAGGACGGCCGCGACCCAGGGTCCCAGCCAGACCTGGATCAGCGCCGCCGGGACCAGCGCCGCCGCCACGACCAGCAGCACCGCCAGCGCGCCCTTCAACCGCCGCGCGCCGCCGCGGTTCATCCGCCGGTCCAGCGCCGCGATCATCCGCCCGATCCAGGTCACCGGGTGCCCGATCCGGGCATAGACCCGCTGTGGCCAGCCGATCAATGCATCCAGAATCAACGCCAGCGCCGCGATCATCGCCATGGGGTTATTCCCCGACGGTCAGGTTGACCGCCTCGACCGCCCAGGCATCGCCCATGCGCCGCAGGATGGTCAGCGACAGCGGCGCCACAGAAAAGGACAGCGCCGCCGGGCCCACCACCATCGACAGGGCGGCGCGCGCCGTGCCGGCATGGGCCACCACCAGGCAGTCGTCGCGCAGCCCCTGCAGCACTGGGATGACGCGGGCGGTCATGTCGTCAAAGCTCTCGCCCGCCTCCGGCCTGTGCCGTGCCAGTTCGATCGGCGACAGCGGGCCCAGGTCGGGCAGGCGGTCGGGGGGCAGCCCTTCCCAGACGCCCATGTCCTGCTCCCATAGCGCGGGCTCCAGCCGCTCGGGCGTCAGCCCAAGGGCTTCGGCCGTCTGGCGGCAGCGCAGGGCAGGGCTGGCGATCACCTGCCGCGGCTGTCCGATCCGCATGGCTAGGCGCGCCAGCGTGGCGTGGTCCGCGCAATCGGCAGGCACGTCGCGGCGGCCGGCCAGCAGGCCGTCCGACAGGCTGGGGGCGTGGCGCAGGATGGAAAGCCGCATGTGCCGTCTCCGGTTGTTGTGCGCCTCTGTGGCGCGAAGGGGGGCGGCGGGCAAGGCCCGGCGGCACCTTGACGCAGGTTGGGACCGGGCGCAGCCTTGGCTTGACGGAGGCGGGGCGGCTGCGGTAAAGAAATGAACAAGCGTTCAATAACCGGGGAGGGGGGATCGCGATGTTCACGCGGGGCATGGAATTCGATCTAGGCGAGGATGTGAACGCGCTGCGCGACATGGTGCACCGTTGGGCGCAGGAGCGCGTGGCGCCGATCGCCGGTGAAGTGGACCGCACCAACGCCTTCCCGAACGAACTGTGGTCCGAGATGGGCGAACTGGGCCTGCTGGGCATCACGGTCGCCGAGGAATGGGGCGGGTCGGGCATGAGCTACCTGGCGCATGTGATCGCGGTCGAGGAGATCGCCCGCGCCAGCGCCAGCGTCAGCCTGTCCTATGGCGCGCATTCGAACCTTTGCGTGAACCAGATCAAGCTGAACGGCACCGACGCGCAGCGGGCGAAATACCTGCCCGACCTGTGCAGCGGCAAGGCCGTGGGCGCGCTGGCGATGTCCGAGGAGGGCGCGGGCAGCGACGTCGTCGGCATGAAGCTGCGGGCCGAGAAGAGGAACGACCGCTACGTCCTGAACGGCAGCAAGTACTGGATCACCAATGCGCCGGATGCGCAGACGCTGGTGGTCTATGCCAAGACCGACCCCGAGGCCGGGTCGAAGGGCATCACGGCCTTCATCGTCGAACGCGGCATGTCGGGTTTTTCGACCAGCCCGCATTTCGACAAGCTGGGGATGCGCGGATCGAATACGGGCGAGTTGATCTTCGACAATGTCGAGATCCCGTTCGAGAACGTCCTGGGCGAGGAGGGCCGGGGCGTTCGGGTGCTGATGTCGGGCCTGGACTACGAGAGGGTGGTCCTGGCCGGCATCGGCACCGGTATCATGGCGGCCTGCCTGGATCAGGTGATGCCCTATGTGGCCGAGCGCAAGCAGTTCGGCCAGCCGATCGGGTCGTTCCAGCTGATGCAGGCCAAGATCGCCGACATGTATGTCGCGCTGAACACCTCGCGCGCCTATGTCTACGAGGTCGCGCGCGCCTGCGACGCGGGCAAGGTCACGCGTCAGGATGCGGCGGGCGCGGTGCTTTATGCCAGCGAACAGGCGATGGTGCAGGCCCACCAGGCGGTGCAGGCCCTGGGTGGGGCGGGCTTCCTGAACGACAGCGTGGTCAGCCGCCTGTTCCGCGACGCCAAGCTGATGGAGATTGGTGCCGGCACCAGCGAGATCCGCCGCATGCTGATCGGCCGGGAACTGATGGGCCTCGTCTGATGCGTGCGGTCGTCCTGCTGGCGCTTTGTGCCGCGCCTGCCGCCGGGCAGGAGGCGCCGTCCTTCGACCCCGCGGCGACGGTGGCCTGCCTGGAGGCAGAGGGCGGGCGCGACTGCGCGGGCAGGGCGGCACGGGCCTGCATGGAGGGCGAGGGTGGCCAGACGACACTTGGCATGAACAAGTGCTTTGCGGCAGAGCGCGACCTGTGGGACGCGCGGTTGAACGATGCCTACCGGTCGGGAATGGACCGGTTCACGCCCGTCGGGGCCGAGGCGCTGCGCGAGATGCAGCGCAAGTGGATCGCATTCCGTGACGCGGCCTGCGACTTTGAGGCAGTGCGATATGACGGCGGCACCCTGGCCGGCACCGTCCGTCTTCAGTGCCAGATGGAGCTGACCGCCGACCAGGCGCTGCGGCTGGACGCGTCGCTGGCCGAGGGGGGCTAATGTCGCGGCTTTTGTCCCATGCCGACCATGACCGCCTGTGCGCCGAATTCCGCTGGCAGTTTTCGGCGCGGCTGAACATGGCCGACCAGTGCCTGGCCCATGATCCGGCGGCGGTGGCGATCATCGAACATGACGGCAGCCCGCGCCCGGTCAGCTTTGGCCAGCTGGAGGCGATGACCGACCAACTGGCCCATGCGTTGCAGGCCGACAGGGGCGACCGCATCGGCATCCTGCGCACGCAATCGACCTGGACCGCCGCGGCGCATCTGGCGGTCTGGAAATCGGCGGCGATCTCGGTCCCGCTGTTCAAGCTCTTCGGCCCCGAGGCGCTGGAACTGCGCCTGCGCGATGCGGGCATTGCCACCGTCATCACCGACCCCGAGGGCAGTGCGATGCTGGCCGCGTTCCCCGACCTTCGCGTGATCGTCCCGGAGGAGGGCCTGCCCGAGGCCGCGCCGTTCCAGACCCGTGACACGGGCCCCGATGATCCGGCGATCATCATCTATACCTCCGGCACGACCGGCGCGCCCAAAGGGGCGCTGCACGGCCACCGGGTCCTGACGGGCCACCTGCCGGGCGTCGAGATGAGCCACGACCTGCTGGGGCAACCCGGTGATGTCATCTGGACACCGGCGGACTGGGCCTGGATCGGTGGCCTTTTCGACGTGGCGATGCCCGGGCTGGCGCTTGGCGTGCCGGTCGTGGCTGCCCGGATGCCCAAGTTCGACCCCGCGGCCGTGGCCGCGCTGATCCGCGACTGCGGCATCCGGAACATCTTCTTCCCGCCGACGGCGCTGAAGATGCTGAAGGCGGCCGACATGGACCTGCCGGGCCTGCGCAGCGTCGCCTCGGGCGGCGAGACGCTTGGCGCGGAAATGCTGGACTGGGGCCGGCGGGGCTTTGGGCTGACGATCAACGAATTCTACGGCCAGACGGAGTGCAACATGGTCGCGGCATCGTCGGGGGCGATGTTCCCGGTGCGGCCCGGCGCGATCGGGAAAGCCGCCCCCGGCTTTGATTTGGCGGTCCTGAACAGTGACGGGCAGGTCACCGATGCGGAAGGCGACATCGCCATCCGACGCGGCGCGGGCAGCATGATGCTGGGCTATTGGCAGAACCCGCAGGCGACCGCCGCCAAGTTCCGTGGCGACTGGATGGTGACCGGCGACCGCGGCGTGATCGAGGATGGCTATGTCCGGTTCGTCGGGCGCGACGACGATGTCATCACCTCGGCCGGATACCGCATCGGCCCCTCCGAGATCGAGGATTGCCTGCTGCGCCACCCCGCTGTGGCCCAGGCCGGGGTCATCGGCAAGCCCGACCCGCTGCGCACCGAGATCGTCAAGGCCTATGTGGTCCTGCGCCCCGGTCACGTCCCCTCTGCCGAACTTGCCGCCGAGTTGCAGACCCATGCGCGCCGGCAGTCGGCCGCCCATTCCTACCCGCGAGAGATCGCCTTCCTGGACGCCTTGCCGATGACCGTGACCGGCAAGGTCATGCGACGCGAATTGCGCAAGCTGGCCCAGGCCGAAATCGACGCCGGACCTTCGGAGACCCCATTATGAAGCTGACCTCATCCGCACTGCCCTCGTCCGAGCAGTTCCAAGCCAATCGACAGGCGCATCTGGCGCTGCTGGACACGGCCCGCCAGGCGGCGCAGGCCGCCGCCGAGGGCGGCGGCGCCCGCGCGATGGAGCGTCACGTCAATCGCGGCAAGATGCCCCCGCGCGAACGGGTGGCAAACCTTCTGGACCCGGGATCGCCCTTTCTGGAGATCGGCGCCACGGCGGCGCATGGCATGTACGACGGCGCCGCCCCCTCGGCGGGGGTGGTCGCCGGCATCGGTCGGGTGCATGGGCAGGACGTGATGGTCGTGGCCAACGATGCCACCGTCAAGGGCGGCACCTATTACCCGATGACGGTGAAAAAGCACCTTCGTGCCCAGGAAATCGCCGAGGAATGCCATCTTCCCTGCCTCTACCTGGTGGACAGCGGCGGCGCGAACCTGCCAAACCAGGACGAGGTCTTTCCCGACCGCGACCATTTCGGCCGCATCTTCTTCAACCAGGCCCGGATGAGCGCCAAGGGCATCGCCCAGATCGCCGTGGTGATGGGCTCCTGCACCGCCGGGGGCGCCTATGTCCCTGCCATGTCCGATGTCACGATCATCGTCCGTGGCCAGGGCACGATCTTTCTGGCCGGCCCGCCGCTGGTCAAGGCCGCGACCGGAGAGGTGGTTTCCGCCGAGGATCTGGGCGGCGGCGACGTCCATACCCGCCTGTCCGGCGTGGCCGATTACCTGGCCGAGGATGACGGCCACGCCCTGGCCCTGGCGCGGCAGGCGGTCCAGCACCTGAACCGCCGCCCCCAGGGCGAGGTCCAGTGGCAGGCGCCCGAGGCCCCGGCCTATGATCCCGACGAGATATTCGGCGTCGTGCCCGCCGACCTTCGCACCCCCTATGACATTCGCGAGGTGATCGCCCGCATCGTCGACGGCAGCCGCTTTGACGAGTTCAAGGCCCGCTTTGGGGAAACCCTGGTCACGGGCTTTGCCCATGTCGAGGGCTGTCCCGTCGGCATCGTCGCCAACAACGGCGTGCTGTTTTCCGAGGCCGCGCAGAAGGGCGCGCATTTCATCCAACTCTGCTCGCAGCGGGGCATCCCGCTGGTCTTCCTGCAGAACATCACCGGCTTCATGGTCGGCCGCAAATACGAGAACGAGGGCATCGCGCGCCACGGCGCCAAGATGGTGACGGCGGTGGCCACGACCAACGTCCCCAAGATCACCATGCTGGTCGGCGGCAGCTTTGGCGCGGGCAACTATGGCATGGCAGGGCGCGCCTATTCGCCGCGCTTCCTGTGGACCTGGCCCAACAGCCGCATCAGCGTCATGGGCGGCGAACAGGCGGCCGGGGTGCTGGCCACCGTGCGCCGCGAGGGGATCGAGCGCGCGGGCGGCGAATGGCTGCCCGAGGAGGAGGCCGAGTTCAAGCGCCCCACGGTCGAGATGTTCGAGCGTCAGTCGCACCCGCTCTATGCCTCGGCGCGGCTCTGGGACGACGGCATCATCGACCCCCGCAAGTCGCGCGAGGTGCTGGCCCTGTCGCTGCGTGCCGCGCTGAACGCCCCGCTGGAGCCGACGCGCTTCGGCCTGTTCCGGATGTGAACGCGGGCATGGCCCGCACTGCGCCAAGGCCGCGCTGCGGGGCCCCGGGCCCCCGCGCGCCAACATCTTCTGCACGGGACGGCGGGCGCATGGCCCGCGACGCCCGGCGCCAATCGAAAGGTCAGCCATGTTCGACAAGATCCTGATCGCCAATCGCGGTGAAATCGCCTGTCGGATCATCGACACCTGCCGCCGGATGGGCGTGGCGACGGTCGCCGTCTATTCGGACGCCGACCGCGCCGCGCGGCACGTCGCCATGGCCGACCAGGCGGTGCATCTGGGCGGCCCCGCGCCGGCCGACAGCTATCTGCGCGGCGACGCCATCATCGCGGCGGCCCGGTCCACCGGGGCGCAGGCGATCCATCCGGGCTACGGATTTCTGTCCGAGAACCCGGACTTCGTCGAGGCGGTCGAGGCTGCGGGCCTGGTCTTCATCGGCCCCTCGGCCCGCGCCATCCGCGCGATGGGGCTGAAGGATGCCGCCAAGGCCCTGATGGAAGAGGCGGGCGTGCCGGTCGTTCCGGGCTATCACGGGGCCGACCAGGACCCGGATGGGCTGGCGCAGGCGGCGGATCGGATCGGCTATCCGGTGCTGATCAAGGCCGTGGCGGGAGGCGGCGGCAAGGGGATGCGGCGCGTCGACGATCCGGCCGATTTCGCCGAGGCGCTGGAATCGGCCCGGTCCGAGGCGCAGAACGCCTTTGGCAACGCCGCCGTCCTGATAGAGAAATACGTCCTCCAGCCCCGCCATATCGAGGTGCAGGTGTTCGGCGACGGGACCCGCGCCGTGCATCTTTTTGAACGCGACTGTTCGCTGCAGCGCCGCCACCAGAAGGTGATCGAGGAAGCGCCCGCCCCCGGCATGACCGAGGAGATGCGCCGGGCCATGGGCGACGCCGCCGTCCGCGCCGCCGAGGCCATCGGCTATTCCGGCGCCGGCACCATCGAATTCATCGTGGACGGCAGCGACGGCCTGCGCCCCGACCGCTTCTGGTTCATGGAGATGAACACCCGGCTTCAGGTCGAGCATCCGGTGACCGAGGCCATCACCGGCATCGATCTGGTCGAATGGCAGCTGCGCGTGGCCAGCGGTGAGCCGCTGCCTGCGGCGCAACAGGACCTCACGATCCGTGGCCATGCCTTCGAAGCCCGCCTGTATGCCGAGGACGTGCCGGCAGGCTTTCTGCCCGCCACCGGGCGCCTGGCGCATCTGCGTTTTCCGGATGCGGCGCGGATCGAGACCGGGGTACGCGCGGGCGATGCGATCAGCCCGTGGTACGACCCGATGATCGCCAAGGTCGTCACTTACGGCCCTACCCGGGCGGTGGCGCTGCGCGCGCTGGAACAGGCGCTGGTCGATACCGAGGTTGCGGGTTCGGTCACCAACCTCGACTTTCTCATTGCCCTGACCCGCCACGACGGCTTTCGGGCCGGACAGGTGGATACCGGCCTGATCGCGCGGGACCTGGACGCGCTGGTCGCGGCAGCGGCGCCCGATGCGCGGGCCATGGCGCTGGCCGTAGTCGGGCTTGCCGGCCTGGCCGATCCGCAGATGCGCGGGGGCATGACCCTGTGGCAGCCGCTGCGCCGCACCATCGCATGGGACGGCGGCCAAGCGGTCCTGGAGGTGCTGGGGCCGGGCGCGGCCCGCGTGACGCTGGACGGCCAGCCGCACGAGGTGCGCTGGCAGGGCGACCGCTGGTGGGTCGACGGCGACCTGTGCCGGGAACGCATCGCCTGCCATTCCGCCGGGGTCAGCATCTTTGGCGGGCACAGGGTGCATCTGGTGCCCCGCGACCCGCTGGCGCGGGCCGGGGCCGATGACGGGGGCGACGGGCTGACACGCTCCCCCATGCCGGGGCTGGTGAAGGCCGTGCATGTGACGCAGGGCCAGCGGGTCCGGGCCGGTGAGCGGCTGGCGGTGCTGGAGGCCATGAAGATGGAGCACAGCCTGACCGCCGGGCGCGACGGCATCGTGGCCGAGGTGCTGGCCGCGGCGGGCGACCAGGTCGAGGCGGGGGCGGCGCTAATCCGGCTGGACGAGGTCTCCGATGACTGAGCGCGTCGAGATCTTCGAGATGGGCCCCCGCGACGGGCTGCAGAACGAAAAGCGGCAGATCCCCACCGCCGACAAGATCGCGCTGGTGGACCTGCTGTCGCAGGCGGGCTTTCGCCGGATCGAGGTGACCAGCTTCGTTTCACCCCGATGGGTGCCGCAGATGGCCGATGCGGCCGAGGTGATGGCGGGCATCAGCCGCAGGCCGGGCCTGCGCTATGCGGTGCTGACCCCCAACCTCAAGGGCTATCAGGCCGCGCGCGCCGCCCGTGCCGACGAGGTCGCGATCTTCGTCAGCGCGTCCGAAGGCTTCAGCCGCGCCAACCTGAACGCATCCGTCGCCGAGAGCCTGGAGCGTCTGGCGCCGGTCGCCGAGGCCGCGCGGGCGGATGGCGTCTTTCTGCGCGGCTATGTCAGCGTCGTGACCGACTGCCCCTTTGACGGACCCACGGCGCCGGGGCAGGTGGCGCGGGTCGCGGCCGCCCTGCGGGACCTTGGCTGCGCCGAGGTCAGCCTGGGCGACACGATCGGGCAGGGCCGCCCCGAAGCGGTCGACGCCATGCTGGCCTCCGTGCTGGATGAGCTGCCGCCCGAACGCCTGGCGGGGCATTTCCACGACACGGCCGGGCGGGCCCTGCAGAACGTGGATGTCAGCCTGTCGCGCGGGTTGCGCATTTTCGACGCCGCAGTGGGGGGACTGGGGGGCTGTCCCTATGCGCCGGGCGCGGCGGGGAATGTCGCTACCGAAGCCCTGGCCGCGCATCTGTCGGCACGGGGCCTGGCCCACGGGCTGGACATGAGGGTGATCGAACACGCGGCGGTCATGGCCCGCGACCTGAAGGAGGGGCACCATGCCTGAAACGATCCGCATCGACCGGGACGCGCGCGGCGTGGCCACGCTGTGGCTGGCCCGACCCGACAAGCACAATGCCCTGTCGCGCCAGATGATGGACGAACTGACAGAGGCGGCCGGGGCGCTTGGCGCGGACCCTGCGGTGCGTGTCGTGGTGCTGGCGGGACAGGGCGACAGCTTTTGCGCGGGCGGCGATCTGGCCTGGATGCGTCAGCAGATGCAGGCAGACGAGGCGACGCGCCGCGAGGGGGCGCGGGCACTGGCCGGGATGCTGTCGGCGCTGAACCTGCTGCCCAAGCCGCTGATTGCCCGTGTCCATGGCAACGCCTTTGGCGGTGGCATCGGGATGATGGCGGTCAGCGACATCGCCATCGTCGCGGCTCCGGCCAGGTTCGGCCTGACCGAGGTGCGGCTTGGCCTGATCCCCGCGACCATCGGCCCCTATGTCGTCGCCCGCATGGGCGAGCCTGCCGCGCGGCGCGTGTTCTTTTCGGCCCGGATCTTTGGCGCGGAGGAGGCTTTGGCGCTGAACCTGGCAGCCCGCGTGGTGGCGCCCGACGAACTGGACGCCGCGATCGAGGCCGAGGTGGCGCCGTTCCTGCAGGCGGCTCCGGGAGCCGTGGCCGCCGCCAAGGCGCAGTGCCGCGCCCTGGGTCCGCGCATCGATGCCGACGTCATCGAGGACAGCATCGACCGGCTGGTCAAGGTCTGGGAGGGCGATGAGGCGCCCGAGGGGATCGCGGCCTTTTTCGACAAGCGGAAGCCGCGCTGGCAGTCCTGACATGAAAGAACCCGCCGCGCGATGGCGCGGCGGGTTCCCTTCTGCCCCAAAGGGGCGATTACATGCCCGAATAGAGCGGGAAGCGGTCGCAGAGCGCCTTGACCCCGGCACGGACCTTGGCCTCAACCTCGGCATTGCCCTCTTCGCCGTTGGCGGCCAGGCCGTCCACGACTTCGATGATCCAGCGGGCGATCTGGCGGAACTCCGACTCGGCAAAGCCGCGGGTGGTGCCGGCCGGCGCGCCAAGGCGGATGCCCGAGGTCACAAAGGGCTTTTCGGGATCGAACGGCACGCCGTTCTTGTTGCAGGTGATGTGGGCGCGGCCAAGCGCGGCCTCGGTCGCCTTGCCGGTCACGCCCTTGGGACGCAGGTCGGCCAGGCAGAGGTGGTTGTCGGTGCCGCCGGACACGATGTCGACGCCGCCCTTCATCAGCTCATCCGCCATGGCGGCCGCGTTCTTGACCACCTGCGCGGCATAGGTCTTGAACTCGGGGCGCAGCGCCTCGCCAAAGGCCACGGCCTTGGCGGCGATCACATGCATCAGCGGGCCGCCCTGAAGACCGGGGAAGACCGCGCTGTTGATCTTCTTGGCGATCTCGGCGTCGTTGGTCAGGATCAGGCCGCCGCGGGGGCCGCGCAGCGACTTGTGCGTGGTCGAGGTGACGACATGGGCATGGGGCAGCGGCGAGGGATGCACGCCACCGGCGACCAGGCCGGCGATATGGGCCATGTCCACCATCAGGTAGGCGCCGACTTCGTCCGCGATCTTGCGGAAGGCGGCCCAGTCCCAGACCCGGCTATAGGCGGTGCCGCCGGCGATGATCAGCTTGGGCTTGTTCTTGCGGGCGCTTTCGGCAACCGCATCCATGTCCAGCTGGTGGTCCTGCTGGCGCACGCCATAGCTGACGACGTTGAACCATTTGCCCGACATGTTCACGGGCGAGCCGTGGGTCAGGTGGCCGCCCGAATTCAGGTCCAGGCCCATGAAGGTGTCGCCCGGCTGCAGCAGCGCCAGGAACACGGCCTGGTTCATCTGGCTGCCGCTGTTCGGCTGGACGTTGGCATATTCGCAGCCGAACAATTCCTTGGCACGCTCGATCGCCAGGTTCTCGGCGATGTCGACATACTGGCAGCCGCCGTAATAGCGCTTGCCCGGATAGCCTTCGGCGTATTTGTTGGTCAGGACCGAGCCCTGAGCCTCCATCACGGCGCGGCTGACGATGTTCTCGGATGCGATCAGCTCGATCTCGTCGCGCTGGCGACCCAGTTCCTGGGTGATGGCTTGGGCGATATCGGCGTCACGGCTGGCCAGGCTTTCGGTGAAAAAGCCATTGTCGCGGCTAGGGGCGTTCATCTCTCGCGTCCTTCTTTGGCTGGGCGGCTGCGGGTTTGCGCCTTCTAACGCAACGTTCTGCTTGCGGAAAGTGACAAAACGACCCCCTTGGCACGGTTGCGACCTTCTGCCCGGCGGGGGGTTGTCATCGGCACGGCTGCGCGTGATGCTGCGCGGCACTCAGGGGGACGCGTGGCCGATGACGCCCAGGATACATTTCACTGCCAGCCAGGCCGCGCCGGCCCGGGCCGCCCTGGCGGTTCTGGCCCATCGCTACGGCAATGCCGAGCTGAGCCGGGCCCAGGTGGTGGTGGCGCTTGGCGGCGACGGATTCATGCTTCAGACCCTGCATGCAACGCAGGGGCGGGACCTGCCCGTCTATGGGATGAACCGCGGCACCGTCGGTTTTCTGATGAACAGCTACAGTGCCGATGACCTGCCCGAGCGCCTGGATGCGGCCGAGGAGACGGTGATCAATCCGCTGCGCATGCGCGCCACCTGCGCCGACGGCACCTGCCATGCGGCGCTGGCCATCAACGAGGTCAGCCTGCTGCGCGAAGGGCCGCAGGCGGCCAAGCTGCGCATCCATGTCGACGGCCGGATGCGGATGGAGGAACTGGTCTGCGACGGCGCGCTGATCGCCACGCCCGCGGGATCGACGGCCTACAACTATTCGGCGCATGGACCGATCCTGCCGATCGGCTCCGAGGTGCTGGCCCTGACCGCCATCGCGCCGTTCCGCCCGCGCCGCTGGCGGGGGGCGCTGCTGCCCAAGGCTGCCGAGGTGGTGGTCGAGGTGCTGAACCCCGAACGCCGCCCGGTCATGGCGGATGCCGACAGCCGTTCGGTCCGCCACGTGACCCGCGTCCAGATCCAGAGCGCCTCTGACATCCGCCACCGGCTGCTGTTCGACAGCGGCCACGGGCTGGAGGAACGCCTGCTGCGCGAGCAGTTCGTCTGACGGATTATCCTGCGCAGATCTGCTGCAGCGCCAGCCATTGTGGGTCGGTCAGCAGCACCGCCTGCATCGTGCCCGTGCGGATCGGGTCGGCCTCGATCAGCGGCAGGACGGCGGCGCCGGTGGGGTCGATGCTGCGGGCATAGGGTTCGGTCGACAGGCCCCGTTCGGCGAATGCCGCGGGCAAGGCCGCCAGGTCGGGGCGCGGCAACAGCTGGTCCAAGAGCTTGTCCCCGTATCCCGCCAGCGCGTCGCGGGGCATGGTGCCAAGCGTCATCAGCCGCAGCGACGCCATCATCCCGGCGTGGCGCAGCGCGTCCAGCGTCACGGCCTTGTCGTCCCGCGCCAGCCGTGCCGAGATCAGGTGCCCGGCCGCGGCCTCGGGGCTGGGCGTGGCCGCCAGCAGGTCATTGCCCAGCACGTACAGATCGCCCGGCAGGCGAAGGGCGCCGTTCAGCGGCCCCGGCAGGACCCGCACCAGCGCCTGGCTGCCGACCAGCCCGGGCGTGATCCAGTCCAGCACCTGCTGGCCGGTCCTGCGCTGACAGACCGGACCCATCTCGCGTTCCAGGTCATCGACGATCTGCAGGCCGATGGTGCGGGCCTGGGCGGGCGGGGCGATCCGGGCGGCGTGACGGATCAGCGCGTCCGGCAGCCAGAAGATGCCCGCCGCCAGCATCGCCAGCACCGCGAGCCCCGTCACTACGCCGCGCAGGCGACGGGGGGGCGTGCCGCGATGCCGGGCAATCGCCTGATGCACACGTTCGATCGCCTCGATCATCAAGGGATCGTCGACTTCGACCGTCTCGTCGGGCCCTGAAGAGTTGGGAGAATAGACAGCCGGCATCCGGCCGGGGTTCAGCCGCGCCACCGCCGGCAGTGACCAATGCGACAGCGGCCGGTCGGATCTGGGATCCATCAAGGTCAGGGTTGCTTCCCCAAGCGACACCACGACTTCGCGCATCTGCGCATCGGGTGTCTCGCGCCACGAGCCCTGCGCCTCGAGCCGTTGGAATTCTGTCAGCGCGGTCATGGCTTTGGCCTTGGGGTCGTCCAGTCGGTTCCCCAGACCATAGCGCCGCGCCGCATCGCGTCAATGCGGCGCGGGGTGGGCGGGACGGGTTTATTCGACCGGATCGGCGACCCGCATCCCCTTTTCACGCGCCAGGATGCGCATGCGCTCCTGAAGCTTCTCGAAGGCGCGCACCTCGATCTGGCGGATCCGTTCCCGCGAGACGCTGTAGCGGCTGGAAAGATCCTCCAGCGTCATCGGATCGTCCCGCAACCGCCGCTCCATCAGAATGTCACGCTCGCGCTCGTTCAGCACGTCCATCGCATCGACCAGCATCCGGCGGCGGGTGTCCAGTTCCTCGTTCTCGGCATAGGCCTCGGCCTGATTGGCGTCGGTATCCTCCAGCCAGTCCTGCCACTGCGCCGCCGATTCTCCGTCGCCCGAACCCACCTGCGCGTTCAGGGAGGCATCGCCCCCCGACAGGCGCCGGTTCATGTCGATGACCTCTTTCTCGGTCACGTTCAATTCGGTCGCGATCTGAGCGACGTTCTCGGGGCGCAGGTCGCCTTCTTCCAGCGCGCCGATCTTGGACTTGGCCTTGCGGAGGTTGAAGAACAGCTTTTTCTGGGCACTGGTGGTGCCCATCTTTACCAGCGACCAGGACCGCAGGATGTATTCCTGGATCGAGGCGCGGATCCACCACATCGCATAGGTGGCCAAGCGGAAGCCGCGCTCAGGATCGAACCGCTTGACCGCCTGCATCAGGCCCACATTGGCCTCGCTGATCACCTCGGCCTGCGGCAGGCCGTAACCGCGATAGCCCATGGCGATCTTGGCGGCCAGGCGCAGGTGGCTGGTCACCAGCCGATGCGCGGCTTCGCTGTCCTCATGATCGGCCCAAGCCTTGGCCAGCATGTATTCTTCTTCGGGCTCCAGCAGCGGAAACTTGCGGATCTCTTGCAAATAGCGGTTCAGACCCTGTTCCGGACTGGGGGCAGGAAGGTTTCCATAAGTCGCCATGGTCGATACCCTTTCGCAGAGAAAGCCGAACGCAGCCCGCTGCCGCCCAGTTCCCGGCGCGCATCGGGGTGACATGCGGCGTCCTGTCCTGCCGCTTTCGGCCGATCTGTAACCTGTGTCCGCGCCTGCCGGCCGTCAAGAGGCCGCGCGTAGCAGATCAAGAAGATGCTGCATATCCGCAGGCAAGGGGCTGTCGAAGGCCAGGGGCTGCCCGGTCACGGGATGATCGAACCCCAGATGCGCCGCGTGCAGGGCCTGTCGTGGGAAGCCCGCTGCCGCCGCTGCCGCGGAACCCAAGGCGCGCGCCGAAGCCCGCCGCGCGCCGCCATAGACCGGGTCGCCGATCAGCCCCAGCCCCGCATGGGCCATGTGCACGCGGATCTGGTGCGTGCGCCCGGTCTCCAGCCGGCATTGGACCAGCATCGCGCAGGGCGGCGTACCGAAACGTTCCAAGAGCGTGGCGCGGGTGACCGCATGGCGGCCCTTGTCGAAATAGACCGCCTGCTTTTGCCGGTCGGTCGCGTGGCGCGCCAGCCGGGTCGTGATCTTGAGGACGGCACCCTCCTCGAAGCTGACGCCGGGCGTGCCGCGCAGGCGCGGATCGGCGCCGTCGATCACCCCATGCGCCAATGCCAGATAACGCCGCTGAGCGCTATGCGCCTCGAACTGGGCGGCCAGGCCGTGATGGGCGCGGTCGGACTTGGCCACGACCAGCAGGCCCGATGTGTCCTTGTCGATCCGGTGCACGATGCCCGGCCGCTTTTCCCCGCCGATCCCCGACAGCGAGTCGCCGCAATGGGCCAGCAGCGCGTTGACCAGCGTGCCGGTGGGGCTGCCGGGGGCAGGGTGAACGACCATTCCCGCGGGCTTGTCGATCACGATCAGGTCATCATCCTCGTGGACGATGCTCAGCGGGATGGCCTCGGGTCGCGTTTCGACGGGTTCGGGCGGGGCAAGGGCGATCAGGTATTCCTCTCCCTCCGCGACGCGAGCCTTGCCGTCGCGCGCGACACCCTGCGGACCCATGACCGCGCCCTCCGCGATCAGACGGGCCAGCCGCGACCGCGACAGCGCCGCCTCCTCTGGCACCGCCATCGCAAGCGCCTTATCAAGCCGGTCGGGCGGGTTCGCCGGGATGGTCACGGATAGGTTCGACATGGCGGATGATGATACCGACTGGAAGGCTGCTGCGAAAGCCGTCCCGGAGCTGCGCTTTCTGAAGGCGCTGGTCAGCGGGCTGGCCTTGGTGATGGGGCTGGGCATGATCGCGGTCGTGGCGCTGCTGTGGATGCGCCTGAACCAGCCGGTGCTGCCCAAACTGCCCGACCGGATCGCCCTGCCGCAGGGGGCCACGGCCCAGGCCGTGACCTTTGCCCGCGACTGGATCGTGGTGGTCAGCGATGCGGGCGAGGTGCTGCTCTACGACCGCGCGGGCCAGCTGGTCAGCCGAACCGCGCTGCCCTGATCAGTCGGCCTTGCGGGCCGATTCCAGCGCGTCCAGGCGGGCCTTGAGGCTGGCGTTCTCGGTGCGGGCCTTGATGGCCATCTCGCGCACGGCCTCGAACTCCTCACGCGTGACGAAGTCCCGGTCAGCCAGCCAGCGGTCAACCCAACCCTTCATCGCGTTCTCGGCCTCCGAGCGCGCGCCATGGGCGACACCCATCGCATTGGTCATCAGTTTCGAGATGTCGTCGAAAAAGCGGTTCTGAGTGGTCATGTCACTTGGCCTCTTGTCCTGGTTGCCCCCTATATGGTTCACGGCGCGGCCCGGTTCAATGCGGCGTTCCGTGTTGACACCGCGGCATCGCCCACTAGCGTGCGCGCCGAATTGCAGCCGAGGTTCCATGATCCCCTTTCCCGATATCGCGCCCGAGATCTTCACGATCAACCTGGGCGGACTGTCGCTGTCGCTGCGCTGGTATGCCTTGGCCTATCTGGCGGGGCTGATCATCGGCTGGCGCCTGATCGTGGCCATGATGCGCCGGCCGCGCCTGTGGGGGGACGGGGCGCCCGTGGCACCCGATCGGGTCGACGACCTGCTGACCTGGGTGATCCTGGGCGTGATCCTGGGCGGTCGCTTGGGTTTCGTACTGTTCTACGAGCCCGCCTATTACCTGGCGAACCCGGCCGAGATCCTGAAGGTCTGGCAGGGCGGGATGAGCTTTCACGGCGGCCTTGCGGGGGTGATCCTGGCCACATGGGCATGGGCGCGGACGCAGGGCGTGCCAGTCCTGCGGCTGGCCGACGCGATGGCCGTGGTGGCACCGATCGGCATCTTTTTCGGGCGCATCGCCAATTTCATCAATGCGGAACTGTGGGGACGGCCGACCGACCTGCCCTGGGGCGTCATCTTTCCGGGTGAGGCAGCGCAGGCCTGCGCGGGCGTCGAAGGCCCCTGCGCCCGCCATCCCAGCCAGCTTTACGAGGCCGGGCTGGAGGGGTTGCTTCTGGGTTTGATTCTGCTGGCCGTGGTGCGCGGCGGCGGGTTGCGCCGGCCGGGGCTGTCCTTCGGAATATTCCTTGCCGGCTATGGGCTTGCCCGCATGTTCGTCGAATTGTTCCGGGTGGCCGATGCGCAGTTCATCAGCTCGGACAACCCGCTTGGCCACGTGCTGGGCGGCCCGGTCATCGGCCTGACGATGGGACAGTTGCTGTCGCTGCCCATGGTCCTGATCGGCCTGCTGCTGGTCTGGCGTGCGCGCCGGCGGCCGGCCATCGCGGCCGCATGACGCCGCTGGCCGGGATCATCGCGGCGCGGATCCGCGCCACGGGGCCGATCAGCCTGGCGGACTACATGCAGATCTGCCTGCTGGACAGCCGGTACGGTTACTATGCCACGCACGACCCGTTCGGGCAGAAGGGCGACTTTGTCACCTCCCCCGAAATCCACCAGGTCTTTGGCGAAATCTGCGGCCTGGCGCTGGCGCAGGCCTGGATGGACCAAGGCCGACCCGCGCCCTTCACGCTGGCCGAACCCGGCCCGGGGCGTGGCACGCTGATGGCCGACATGCTGCGCACGCTGCGCGCCGTGCCGGGGATGCGCGAGGCCGCGGAGGTCGCGTTGATCGAGGCATCGCCCCATCTGCGCCAGGTCCAGACAGAGAGACTGGGGCAGGTCCTGCACCTCGATCATGTCGAGGACCTGCCGGTCAAGCCACTGTTCATGATCGCAAATGAATTCATTGACGCGCTGCCCATCCGGCAGTTCCAGATGACCGAAGGAGGCTGGAGAGAGCGGATGGTCGGCCTCTGCGACAAAGGCACGCTGAGGCTTGGTCTGGGCGAGGTCGTGCCCCTGCCGCGCGAGGGGTCTGTGGGCGACATCGTCGAGGAGTGCCCGGAGGGCGTGGCCTTCGTCGAGGCCCTGGGCCGGCGCATCGCCGCCCAAGGCGGGGCCGCGATCATCATCGACTATGGCGGCTGGAACGGATTTGGCGACACTTTCCAGGCGCTATGCAACCACCTACCCGAGGACCCGCTCGCCCATCCGGGCGAGGCTGACCTGACGGCGCATGTGGATTTTGCGCCCCTGGCCGCCGCCGCCCTGCGCGGCGGTGCCGAAGTGTCCCGGCCCCTGCGGCAAGGGGACTGGCTGCTGGCCCTGGGCGCGGAGGCGCGGGCGCGCAAGCTGGAGGCCGCCGGGGACGCAGGCGCCATGTCGGCGCTTCATCGCTTGACCCATCCGTCGGAAATGGGTCACCTGTTCAAGGCAATGGCCATCTGGCCCAAAGGAGCGCCCGCCGTCCCCGGCTTTGTGGCGCTGGAGTAGCATGCAGACGACGCTCGAAATCCTGACCCACCCGCTGCTGTCCGACGTAAAGCACGGATTTTTCACCAGAAAGGGCGGGGCGTCCTCGGGCCTGTTTGCGGGGCTGAATTGTGGACGGCGGTCCAGCGACCAGAGCGACATGGTGCAGGTGAACCGGGCCCGAGTGGCAAGCGCCATGGGTGTTGCGGCGCAGCATCTGGCGACGGTGAAACAGGTCCATTCGGCCGATGTGGTGACACTTGGCGACGGGGATGATGTCGAAAAGGTCAGGGAAATCCAAGCCGATGGGCTGGTGACGGCGCGGCGGGACGTGGCGGTGGCCGTGCTGACGGCCGATTGCCAGCCGGTGCTGCTGGCCGATGCCGGGGCGGGCGTGGTGGGGGCCTGCCATGCCGGGTGGCGCGGGGCGCTTGGCGGCGTGATCGAGGCGACCGTGGCCGCCATGCGGCAGCTGGGGGCGACCGATATCCGGGCGGTGATCGGTCCCACGATCAGTCAGCGCGCCTATGAGGTCGGCGAGGATTTCATGGATGAGTTTCTGGCCGAAGACGATGAGTATCAGAGGTTCTTCAGCGGCGGACCCGCCGGTCGGCCGATGTTCGACCTGCCGGGTTTCGGCCTGATGCGGCTGCGCGCGGCCGGGGTGGAGGCCGAGTGGTCCGGGCATTGCACCTATTCGGACCCGCAGCGGTTCTTCAGCTATCGCCGGTCGACGCATGAGGGGCAACCGGATTACGGGCGACTGATCAGCGCCATCGCATTATAGGCCCGCACAGGGCATGCTCGCGGGTGACACCATGCGTGCACCGATCGTGCACAGCTTGCGGGCGTTGCTTTTACCGGTTTGCGCGTCAGCCGGCTTCGCGGACGCGCTCCTCGACGATCTCGAAGGGAACGGCGGGTTCGTCCTTGGCGCCGCGGATCACCAGCGAGGTCTTGACCGAGGCCACGTTCGGCGCGGCGGTCAGGCTGTTGGTCAGGAAGCGCTGGAAGGTCGAGAGGTCCGGAGAGACGCATTTCAGGATGAAGTCGATCTCGCCGTTCAGCATGTGGCATTCGCGGACCAGCGGCCATCCTTGGACCAGCGCCTCGAAGGCGGAAAGGTCGCGTTCGGATTGCGAGGCCAGCCGCACCATGGCGAAGACCTGAACCTCGAATCCCAGTTCGCGGGCATCCAGGATGGCATGGTAGCCGCGGATATAGCCCAGCTCCTCCAGCGTGCGGACGCGGCGCAGGCAGGGAGGCGCCGAGATGCCGACGCGGCGGGCCAGTTCGACATTGGTCATGCGGCCATCGGCCTGCAGTTCGGCCAGGATCTTGCGGTCGATGTCGTCGAGCTTGGCGCCGGCCATGTTGATCTTTCTTCTGTTCGGTCGTGGCGTTGCCGGAAACTACAATGTGCTCTGGCTTTGCGCAACATTCTTTCTGGAAATCCGCATGCGCGGCTGCGGGGCGTGATGCGTTGCAGTCGGCCGCGCGAGCGATTACCTCATGCACAAACCGGCAAAGGGGCGCAAGATGACCGAACGCAGCCATGTTAAACTTTTGATCATTGGATCGGGGCCTGCGGGCTATACCGCCGCCGTCTATGCCTCGCGCGCGATGCTGGAGCCGATGCTGATCCAGGGGATGCAGCCCGGCGGGCAGCTGACCATCACCACCGAGGTCGAGAACTGGCCCGGCGAGACCGAGATCCAGGGCCCCGAGTTGATGGTGAAGATGGAGGCTCATGCCCTGGCGATGGGGGCCGAGGTCGTGACCGACATGGTCACGCGGCTGGACCTGTCGTCGCGGCCCTTCACGGCCGAATGCGACAGCGGGCGGGTGGTCCGGGCGGATGCCGTGATCCTGGCGACGGGCGCGCAGGCGCGCTGGCTGGGCCTGCCCTCGGAGGAGAAGTTCAAGGGCTTTGGCGTCAGCGCCTGCGCGACCTGCGACGGGTTCTTCTACCGCAACCGCGAGGTCATCGTGATCGGCGGCGGCAATACCGCGGTCGAGGAGGCGCTGTTCCTGACCAAGTTCGCCAGCAAGGTGACCCTGGTTCATCGGCGCGACAGTCTGCGGGCGGAAAAGATCCTGCAGAACCGGCTGCTGAACCATCCCAAGGTGGAGGTGATCTGGAACCACGAACTGTCCGAGGTCTCTGGGGCCGAGACGCCGATGGGCGTGACGGGCGCGGTCCTGCGCAACCTGCTGGACGGGACCACGCGGCAGGTTCCGGCCGACGGCATCTTTGTGGCGATCGGCCATGCGCCGGCCAACGAATTGGTCAAGGACCAGCTGGAACTGCACAACGGCGGCTATGTGAAGGTCGAGCCCGGCAGCACCCGCACTTCGATCCCCGGGGTGTTTGCGGCGGGCGACCTGACCGATCACGTCTATCGCCAGGCCATCACCAGTGCGGGCATGGGCTGCATGGCGGCGCTGGATGCCGAGCATTTCCTGGCGGCGCAGGACGGGGTCGAGACCGTGCCCGAGCAACTGGTGGCCAGCATCGCCTGAACCACTAATGTGAAAAAAGGCCCGGATCGCCGATGCGGTCCGGGCCTTTCATGTTCAGCATGTGCCGTCAGCGGCGGGTGCGCGACCGTTCACGGGCCGGACCCTCGCCCGCATGATCCAGCGCGCCCGAGGGCGCGGTGTTGCGTTCGGTCGCGGCCATGCCCTTTTTACCGGGATCGGCGTCGGGGTCGGTCGGATGGAGTGGCGCGCCGTCCTCCATCATCGGGTTCTGGTCCTGGGCACTTTCCTTCATCTCCATCGCCTTGCGGGACAGGTCCGACTGGCTGGAAATGTCGTCACTGCCCGACTGGCGGCGGTCGCGTTCGGCCATGGCGCGATCCAGAGCGGCGTTGAGGTAATCCGCCTTGCTGCGCGTGCCTTCGTTGCCGCCGGCGGGGTTGATGCCGGCCGGATCGGCCTTGCCGCGTGCTTCGCGGCCCTGGCGGTCGCTGATGTCGCGCGCGCGGTTGCGGCGGTCGCGCAGCAGGGGAATCAGGTCCGAGAGTTCCTTGTCGCTGAGGGCACCAAGGGCCGGTTGACGGGCGCGGTCGGCCAGGTCCTGTTCGTCCTTGCTGAGGGCACGCTGTTCTTCGGGGGTTGCGGCGTCATGGCTCATGGCGGTGATCCTTGTCTTGATTTGCTGGAAAAACCAACGGAAGCGGGGCTGCAAGGTTCCCTTTGGGCAGGCCGAGGCTGGCCTTTGCAACAGTTCCACAAAAGCGTTTTCCCAGACTTGAATATCGCTTTGAAGGCCGCTAGGACTGCGGCCAAGCGACGCGAGCCAACCTGGCCGTGTTCTCATTCTGATTGTTCAACCACTCGAGCGCTCGACATGACCCTTCCGAACCAGACCCCGATTCCCGAGCTTTACGTCTCGTCCGAGGCGGCCGCCGCGCTGAAGGACGAAGCGGGCCAGATGCCCAGCTGGGACCTGACCGCACGCCAGATCTGCGATCTGGAGCTGCTGATGAACGGCGGCTTCAACCCGCTGAAGGGCTTTCTGACCCAGGCCGATTACGAGGGCGTGGTCGAGAACATGCGCCTGGAATCGGGCGCCCTGTGGCCGATGCCCATCACTCTGGACGTGAACGAGAAGTTTGCCGAGGGGCTGGAGCCGGGCACCGACATCGCGCTGCGCGACCAGGAGGGCGTGATCCTGGCGATCATGTCGGTCACCGACAAATGGGTCCCGAACAAGGCCCGTGAGGCCGAGAAGGTCTTTGGCGCCGACGACCTGGCGCATCCGGCCGTCAACTATCTGCACAACGTGGCGGGCCCCGTCTATCTGGGCGGCCCGATCAAGGGCCTGCAGGCGCCGACGCATTACGATTTCCGCGCCCGCCGCAACACGCCGAACGAGCTGCGCGCCTTTTTCAAGAAGCTGGGCTGGAGCCGCGTCGTGGCCTTCCAGACGCGCAACCCGCTGCACCGCGCCCACCAGGAGCTGACCTTCCGCGCCGCGCGCGAGGCCCAGGCCAACCTGCTGATCCATCCGGTCGTGGGCATGACCAAGCCGGGCGACGTGGACCATTTCACCCGCGTCCGCTGCTATGAGGCGGTGCTGGACAAGTATCCGGCGGCGACCACGAACCTGTCGCTGCTGAACCTGGCGATGCGCATGGCGGGCCCGCGCGAGGCGGTCTGGCACGGGCTGATCCGCAAGAACCACGGCGTCACGCATTTCATCGTCGGCCGCGACCATGCCGGCCCCGGCAAGAACAGCGCGGGCCAGGACTTCTATGGTCCCTATGACGCGCAGGAGTTGTTCAAGCAGTTCCAGGACGAGATCGGCGTCGAGATGGTCGACTTCAAGCACATGGTCTATGTGCAGGAAAAGGCCAGCTATTATCCCGCCAACGAGGTGCCCGAGGGCGCGACGGTCCTGGACATCAGCGGCACCGAACTGCGCCGCCGCCTGCGCGAAGGTCTGGACATTCCCGAATGGTTCAGCTTTCCCGAGGTCGTCCAGCAGCTGCGCCGCACCTCGCCGCCGCGCGCCCAGCAGGGCTTCACGGTCTTCTTCACCGGCCTGTCGGGTTCGGGCAAGTCGACCGTCGCCAATGCGCTGATGGTCAAGCTGATGGAGATGGGCGGGCGTCCCGTGTCGCTGCTGGACGGCGACGTGGTCCGCAAGCACCTGTCGTCGGAGCTGGGCTTTTCCAAGGAGCACCGCGACATCAACATCAAGCGCATCGGCTATGTCGCCTCCGAGATCACCAAGAACGGTGGCATCGCGATCTGTGCGCCGATCGCGCCTTATACCGCGACCCGCCGCGCCGTGCGCGAGATGGTCGAGGCAGGTGGGGCATTTGTCGAGGTTCACGTCGCAACGCCCTTGGACGAATGCGAAAAGCGCGACCGGAAGGGGCTGTACAAGCTGGCCCGCGAAGGCAAGATCAAGGAATTCACCGGGATCTCGGACCCCTATGAGGAGCCGGCCAAGCCCGAGCTGCGCGTGGATACGACCGACATCGACGTGGATGCCGCCGCCCACCAGGTGCTGCTGAAGCTGGAAGGCATGGGGCTGATCGGCCTCAGCTGATCCCCCACCGACCTTGTTTAGGCCCCGGCACCGTGCCGGGGCCTTTTCGCGTTCCACTATCCGGGCCTGGCCCGGCCATGTCGAGGGCAGGCGATGAGCGACAATCAGGCGACCGGCTGGCGATCATCGCTGGAAGTGTTCGACCTGGCGACAGGGACAGTGCGGGTGGCCCTGCGCACGCCGCAGCTGATCGAGGCGCCGAACTGGCATCCCGAGGGCTGGTTCTTGGTCAACGGCGACGGGCACTTGTGGCGCGCCGACGCGAGCGGTCTGACACCAATCAAGACGGGCAGCGCCGAGCGGTGCAACAACGACCACGGCTTTCTGCCCGATGGCGGGATCATCTTTTCGGCCCATGACGGCAGCGGGGCGCGTATGCATGTGCATGACGCGCAGGGCCTGCGTGCCCTGCCACAGCCGCGTCCCAGTTGGTGGCACGGCGCCAACGCGCGGCACCTGTGCTATGCCTGCGTGCGCGGCGGTGACCGGATCGTGCGCATTGCCCGCAGCGACCTGGATGGGGGGAATGAAATCGTCCTGACGCCGGGGGCGGCCCATCATGACGGACCCGATTTCTCGGCCTGCGGGCAGCATATCTGGTTCAACTCGGATGCGACGGGCCATGCGCAGATCTGGCGGATGCGGCTGGATGGCGCCGAGGCCGCGCCGGTCTTTCACGATGAGAATGTGAACTGGTTTCCCCATCCCTCGCCCTGCGGCGGGCATGTGGTCTACCTGGCCTATGCGCCGGGGACCGAGGGGCATCCGCGCGACCGTGACGTGTCGCTGTGGATCATGCGGCCCGACGGAAGCGGGCGGCACAAGCTGCTTGACCTGTTCGGAGGGCAGGGCACGCTGAACGTGCCCTGCTGGTCCCCGGATGGGCAGGCCTTCGCCTTCATGCGCTATGCGCCAGAGGCCTAGTGCACGCTGACGGGCGACAATTCGTTCTGGCGCGCCAGCATGAAGGCCATGTTGCGGTCCTGAACCAGGGCCAGGCGTTCGCCGTCGGTGTCGTGCACGGCATACATCGTCTCGACGCCCGGCAACTGGTCGCGGATGTCGTCGGGCAGCGTCTCGGTCGCGACGGTGCGGATGTAGACCGTCTGGGTGTTTTCGGTGTCACCGAAGTTGAATTTGCTGTTCATGGTGATCCCCTTACTTGCGGCTGATCGGTATGGTCTTGACGACCTGCTGGGGTTGGACCCGGCGCAGGTCGACATGCAGAAGCCCGTTTTCCATGGCGGCCGAGACGACCTCGACCCCGTCGGCCAGCACGAAGCTGCGCTGGAAGGCGCGGGCGGCGATGCCGCGATGCAGGAAGACGCGGTTCTCATCGGCCTCGGGCATGCGGCCGCGGATGACAAGCTGCCGGTCCTCGGTGGTGATGGCCAGGGCGGCTTCGGAAAAGCCCGCGACGGCCAGGGTGATGCGGAACCCGTCGGGTGCCATGTGTTCGATGTTGTAGGGCGGATAGCCTTCGGCCCCTTTGGCGGCACGTTCCGCCAGGCGTTCCAGCTGGTCGAAGCCCAGCAGATAGGGGTGAGCCCCCAAGGAAATCTTCGTCATCTCAGCCCTTTGCGTTGAAGCGACTGTCCGGCTGCGGCCCCGTGTCGGCGGCCTTTCCGGTTTCCTCAATATGGTAACGTCGCAGGCCCCCTGCAAGATCCACGGTTTAGGAGGGGGGCACCATGCCGCAGGCGACCATGGCGCGGCGGATCGCGTTGCCCGATCCGGCCAGGGGAAAGCTGGTCGTGATCTGCCCCGAGGTGACCTGGGCATGGTGCCCCTCCAGCAGGGCCTCCAGCAGGGTCGATCCGGACATGGCAGGGGCCGACAGGACAGGACCATCGGCGGTGAAGGGCACGTCCAGCCGCCAGCCGTCGACGCCCAGCACGACCGAGTGGTCCACCCCCGTAAGCTCGACCACCCCCGGCTGGCCATCGCGGCAGCGATAGCTGAGCGTCCGGCCATGGACCTGCACGGTGGCCGCATGGGCATCGGCGCCGGGCGTTTCCGTGACCGTCCAGCCGCCGATCGGCTGGCGCGACAGAAGGTCGGCTTGGCAGGCGGAGGTGGCGCAGTCCTGCGGTTCGCCATGAGAGGTCGCAAGCAGGGAACAGGACTGGGGGCAGGGCGGGTCTGCTGGCTGGGCCGAGGCTGGGGCCGCGAAGATCAGGAAGATGATGCCGAGGGGAAGAGCGGCTGTCTGCATGACGGAGCTCCGGGCAGGGCGAACGCGAAACCGACAAGATCCTGTAGATCAAGGTGCCGCGTTCCGGTTTGTTTGGCAATGGGTTGCCGCAGGGGAAGGCCCGAAATCCGCACGGTTCCGAAAGGATCCTGTTAACAAGCCAGCGGGTTGCGGCTATATCTTGTGACACAAGGCCACGCGCTTCAGCAGAGTCCGCCCGATGAACATGCAGCACTCGATGACCCATGACGAGATCAGCCGCGCCCGGCTGGAGGCCCTGCGCTGCGAGCATCGCGACCTGGACGAGGCGATCGCCGCCCTGCAGGACCAGCAGCTGACCTCGTCCCTGGCGCTGCAGCGCCTGAAGAAGCAGAAGCTGGTGTTGAAGGACCGCATCGCCCGGCTGGAAGACGAGCTGACCCCCGACATCATCGCCTGATTGCGAGCCGCGCGCGCCCGCGCTATGCGGGGGCCCAACGGACGCTGACGGGGACATGCGATGGACAGAGCGGTGGGAATCATCATGGGCAGCCAGTCGGACTGGCCAACCATGCGCGAGGCGGCCTCGATCCTGGACGAGCTGGGGATCGGCTATGAGGCGCGGATCGTCAGCGCCCACCGCACCCCGGACCGGCTGTGGACCTATGGCAAGACCGCCGTCGAGCGGGGCCTGCGCGTCATCATCGCGGGCGCGGGCGGCGCCGCGCATCTGCCCGGCATGATGGCCTCGAAGACGCGGGTGCCGGTGATCGGCGTGCCGGTCCAGACCAAGGCGCTGTCGGGGGTGGATTCGCTCTATTCGATCCTGCAGATGCCCAAGGGCTATCCGGTGGCGACCATGGCCATCGGGGCTGCGGGGGCCGCCAATGCCGGGCTGATGGCGGCAGGAATCCTGGCGCTGTCGGATGCCGATCTGGCCGCCCGTCTGGATGCCTGGCGCGAGGCGCTGTCGGCCTCGATCCCCGAGGAGCCGCGCGATGAGTGAGATCCGGACCATCGGCATCCTGGGCGGCGGCCAGCTGGGCCGCATGCTGTCGGTTGCGGCCAGCCGCCTCGGGCTGCGCTGCCACATCTTCGAGCCGGGCGCGGCGCCCGCGGGCGACGTGGCCTGGCGTGTGACAAGCGCCCCCTATGAGGACGAGGCCGCGCTGCGCGACTTTGCGCAATCGGTCGATGTCATCACCTATGAATTCGAGAACGTGCCGACCAGCGCGCTGGACCTGCTGGAATCGATCCGTCCGATCCGCCCGAACCGCCGCGCGCTGGCGGTGTCGCAGGACCGGCTGACCGAGAAAGCCTTCCTGAACGAGATCGGCCTGACGACCGCGCCCTTTGCCGATGTGCCGGACCAGGCGGCGCTGGAGGGGGCGATTGCGCAGATCGGCCGGCCCTCGATCCTCAAGACCCGGCGGATGGGCTATGACGGAAAGGGCCAGGTCCGCATCGGTGAGACGGGCGGGGCCGAATGGACCGGCGCGCCTTCGGTGCTGGAGGGTTTCGTCGCCTTCACGGCCGAGATCAGCGTCATCATCGCGCGCGGCGCCGACGGGCAGGTGGCGGCCTTCGACCCCGGCCTGAATGTCCACGAGGGCGGCATCCTGCGCACCACGACCGTGCCCTGCGGCCAGCCGGCGCGGGTCACGACCGACGCGGTCCTGATCGCCGCCCGCATCGCCAATGCGCTGGATTACGTGGGCGTTCTGGGGGTCGAGCTGTTCGTGACGCCGCAGGGCCTGATCGTGAACGAGATCGCGCCCCGCGTGCACAATTCCGGCCACTGGACGCAGGCGGGCTGCGCCGTCGACCAGTTCGAGCAGCACATCCGCGCTGTGGCGGGCCTGCCCCTGGGCGACGGCAAGCGCCATGCCGATGTGGTGATGGAGAACCTGATCGGCGAGGACATGGACCGCGTGCCGGACCTGCTGCGCGCGCCGCGCACGCAGGTGCATCTTTACGGCAAGGGCGAGGCGCGTCCCGGTCGCAAGATGGGGCATGCGAACCGGATCAGCGGCTAGGCGCGTGCGCTTTTCCCGAAGCTGACTGACGGAAACACCCCGCAGGGGTCCGGGGGCGGCAAGCCCCCGGAAGTCGCGGGACGCAATCCTATTCGGCCGCCTGCTTGACCGCCGTCTCGGAGCCCGACTTCATTCGGAAGCCGCGCTCCAGCTGGTCGAAGGGGGCCACCGGATAGTCGCCCGAGAAGCAGGCGTCGCAATATTGCGGACACTTGCTGTTGCGCCCCTCCGCCTCGCCCACGGCCCGATAAAGCCCGTCCAGCGACACGAAGGACAGGCTGTCCACGCCGATCCAGTCGCGCATCTCGTCGGTGGACATGTTCGCGGCCAGCAGCTTGTCGCGGTCGGGCGTGTCCACGCCATAGAAGCAGGGCCAGGAGGTCGGGGGCGAGGCGATGCGGAAATGCACCTCGGCCGCGCCCGCGTCCAGGATCATGTCCTTGATCTTGCGGCTGGTGGTGCCGCGCACCACGCTGTCATCGACCAGCACCACGCGCTTGCCGGCGATCAGGGCGCGGTTCACGTTCAGCTTCAGCCGGACGCCCATGTTGCGGATCTGCTCGGACGGTTCGATGAAGGTCCGGCCCATGTACTGGTTGCGGATGATCCCCATGCCATAAGGAATGCCCGATTCCTGTGCAAAGCCGATGGCCGCCGGGGTGCCGCTGTCGGGCACGGGGCAGACCAGGTCGGCCTCGACTGGCGCCTCGCGGGCCAGTTCCACGCCGATCTGGCGGCGGGTCTCATAGACGGACCGGCCGCCGATGATGGAATCGGGGCGCGAGAAATAGACATGCTCGAAGATGCAGAACCGCCCCGTGGAGGGGCCGAAGGGGCGCGAGGAGACGACCTCGCCCTTGGAGATCACGACCATCTCGCCGGGCTCGATCTCGCGCAGGAACTCGGCACCGATGATGTCCAGCGCGCAGGTTTCCGAGGCCAGGACATAGCCGTCCTCGCCCACCCGGCCTAGGACCAGCGGCCGCACGCCCAAGGGGTCGCGCACGCCGATCAGCTTGGTCCGGGTCATGGCGATGACGCTGAAGGCGCCTTCGATCCGGCGCAGCGCGTCCTTCATCCGCTCGGGGATGTTGCGCTGGATGGACCGGGCCATCAGGTGGATGATGCATTCGCTGTCCGAGGAGGACTGAAAGATCGAGCCGCGCTCGATCAGTTCGCGGCGCAGCGCATTGGCGTTGGTGATGTTGCCGTTATGGGCGATCGCGCAGCCGCCCATGTGAAACTCTCCGAAGAAGGGCTGGACGTCGCGGATGGCGGTGTTGGCCTTGGTCCCGGCGGTCGAATAGCGCACATGGCCGATGGCCAGCGAACCGGGCAGGGTTGCCATCAGTTCGGGCTTGGTGAAGTTGTCGCGCACATAGCCGAAGCGATGGGCGCTGTTGAACCCGTGTTCGGGGTCATGGGCCACGATGCCGCCGGCCTCCTGGCCGCGGTGCTGCAGGGCATGGAGCCCCAGTGCGACGAAGTTCGAAGCATCGGCCACGCCGATGGCACCGAAGATCCCGCACTCTTCGTGCAGTCGGTCCGAATCGAACGGATGGGCCAGGAAGGGTTGCATCGGCACGTCCTGTGATGGCTGGGGGCTGTCGGGGGCTATGTAGTCCTGCCGTCCCGTAAAGTCACGCCCCCGCGGATGGGCGGGGGCGCTTTTTCGTCATCGGACTGTCGTGTTGCTGCCGGCGGTCCGGCATCGGCCGTCAGTTGGCGGCCGGGGGCGTCGCGGTGGGGCTGAGGGTGGTGGCATCGGCGGTGCAGGCGCGGACCATCTGTTCATAGCGGCCCACGATCCAGCCCGGCGCGTCCTGGGGGATCTGTTCGTCCATCTGGCCGCGCATCCGTTCGAACACCTGAGCAGAACGCGAGTCCTCGACCATGGCCACGGTCTGGCTGGTCATGACGCGGTCATAGACGATGAAGGCGATCGCGACCAAGAGGATGCCGCGGGCCACGCCAAAGAGAAAGCCGATCCCCTGGTCCACCCCGCCCAGTGCCGAACGCTGGACCACGCTGGAAAACAGCGGCGTGATGATCGAGAAGACCACCAGCGCCAGCGCAAAGACCGCGGCAAAGGCCGCGATGGTGGCCAGTTCGCAGCTGTCGCCCATGAAGCGGTCCAGCACCGGCAGCTGCGCCACCATCGGCCGCACCGTCGGCGCGAAGAGGAAGGCCAGGATTGCCGCGCCGATCCAGCCCAGGATGGCCAGCGATTCGCGCACGAAGCCGCGCGACCAGGCGAGGATCGCCGAGAGGATGATGACACCCGCCACCACGGCGTCGATGATCGTAAAGCCGTCCATGTTCCTGTCCCTTGCGCCGGTTTTCTTTGTCGATCAGGCGGTTCAGCCGGCGCCGAAGACCTCGCCCACAAATGCCGTCAGGTCGGTGATGCGCCTGAGCGCCATTCCGGACCCGTTCTTGTCTGGTCCCTCAACCTTGGAGGCGTCGGGTAAAATCGCTTGTGAAAAACCAAGTTTCTGCGCCTCTTTCAACCGGTTTTCGGCCTGTGCGACGGGGCGCAGCGCCCCCGAAAGGCTGATCTCGCCAAAAAGGACGGCATCGGGAGGCAAGGGGCTGTCCTCGCGCGCCGACAGAAGCGCGCCGGCGATGGCCAGGTCGGCGGCGGGTTCGGCGACCTTCATGCCGCCCGCCACGTTCAGGAACACGTCGAGGCCCGCGAAGGGGATGCCGCAGCGTGCCTCCAGCACCGCCAGGATCGTGCTGACGCGGCCGCTGTCCAGCCCGACGACGGTGCGGCGCGGGCTGGCCAGCGTCGAGGGCGCGACCAGGGCTTGGACCTCGGTCAGGACGGGGCGTGTGCCCTCGATGCCTGCAAAGACCGCGCTGCCGGCGATCGGCTGGCCGCGTTCCGACAGGAACAGCGCCGAAGGGTTGGCGACCTCGGAAAGGCCCGCGCCGGTCATCTCGAAGACGCCGATCTCTCCCGAGGGGCCGAAGCGGTTCTTGACCGAGCGCAGGATGCGGAACTGGTGGCCGCGCTCGCCCTCGAAGTAAAGGACGGTGTCGACCATGTGCTCGACCACGCGGGGGCCGGCGATCTGGCCTTCCTTGGTGACATGGCCCACCAGGATCACGGCTACGCCGCGCCGCTTGGCAAAGGTCACCAGCTCATGCGCGGCGGCGCGGACCTGGGCCACGCTGCCGGGTGCGGCCTCGACCGTGTCCGACCAGAGCGTCTGGATCGAGTCGATCACGGCCACGTCCGGGCGTTCGGCGTCCAGCGTCGTCAGGATGTCGCGCAGGTTGGTTTCCGCCCCGAGGCGCATGGGCGCATCCGCCAGGCCAAGGCGCTGCGCGCGCATGCGGACCTGGGCGCTGGCTTCCTCTCCCGAAAAGTAGATCGCCTGGAGGTCGTGGCGTGAAAACGCCGCCGCCGCCTGCAGGAGCAGCGTCGATTTGCCGATGCCCGGATCGCCGCCGACCAGCAGGGCCGAGCCGGGGACGAGGCCGCCGCCCAGGACGCGGTCGAATTCCTCCATTCCCGAGAGGCAGCGGGGCGGGGGCGGTTCGCTGGTGGTCAGGCCGGAGAGCGGCACGGCGCGGCCCTTGGCGGCGCCGAGGCCGCGGCCCGGCCCCTGCGACAGGGGCCCTTCCTCGACAATGGTGTTCCAGGCGTTGCAGGCGTCGCAGCGCCCGGCCCATTTCTTGTGGGCCGCGCCGCAGGCGGTGCAGGTGAAGGCGGTGACGGATTTTGCCATGCCCCTCATGTGGCACCCGGCGGCGGGCGTCGCAAGATGGGTATTTGCGCCACGAAGACGCCGCTCACGCCTTTGTCGGCTTGAAATCCGGGGGCGGCGGGGTCAGGGTCCGGGCGGAAATTCAGGGGCTTGGACCATGGCCATAGGCTTTTCGCGCTACGAATTCATGATCGCCTGGCGCTATCTTCGGGCGCGGCGCGCCGAGGGCGGGGTCAGCGTCATGACCTGGATCAGCCTGATCGGCATCGCCCTGGGGGTGATGGCGCTGATCGCCACGCTGGCCGTGCGCGCGGGGTTCCGGGCCGAGTTCGTGGACACGATCCTGGGCGCCAATGCGCATACGACCGTCTATATGGCGCCGCGGCAGATCACGAACGAGTACACCGACGACGTCCATGTCGTGCCGGGCCGGATCGCCGATTACGAGGAGATGGCCGCGCGGCTGGCCGAACTGCCGGGCGTGACCCGCACCGCCGCCGTGATCAAGGGGCAGGTCATGGCCAGCGCCAATGACAGCTCGAACGTGGCCGAGGTCTTTGGCATCCGCCGCGCCGACCTGGAGGCGATGCCGCGGATCGTGGACCCCGAGACCTCCTATGGTGACCTGGACCGGTTCGGCGAGGGGATCGCCATCGGGTCGGGGATCGCACGCGAGCTGGGGGTGGGCCTGGGCGACCGCATCCGGCTGATCGCGCCCGAGGGGGCGCGGACCGCCTTTGGCACCACGCCGCGGGTCAGCGCCTATGAGGTGACCTATGTCTTCAGCGCCGGGCGCTATGACATCGACCGGACGCGCATCTACATGCCGCTGGAGGAGGCGCAGTCCTATTTCAACCGCGAGGGCGTCGCCGACGAGATCGAGGTCTTTGTCGAGCGCCCCGAGCAGGTGGACGAATGGACCCTGCCGCTGATGCAGGCGGCGGGAGACTTGGCGCAGGTCTGGAACTGGCGCGACGCGTCCGGGTCCTTCCTGTCGGCGCTGGACATGGAGGATGACGTGATGTTCGTCATCCTGTCGGTGCTGGTGCTGATCGCGTCGATGAACATCACCAGCGGGCTGATCATGCTGGTCAAGAACAAGGGCCGCGACATCGGCATCCTGCGCACGATGGGCCTGACCGAAGCATCGGTGCTGCGGGTGTTCTTTCTGTGCGGGGCCTTCACCGGCATCATCGGCACCCTGGCCGGGGTGCTGCTGGGCGTGCTGCTGGCGCTGAACGTGGAGAACATCATGGCCGCGCTGAACGCGCTGACCGGCGGTGGGGCCTGGCAGCCCGAGGTGCGCGGCATCTATCGCCTGCCGGCAGAGCTGCGGGCCTGGGACATCGCCCGCGCCGTCGGCCTGTCGCTGACGCTGTCCTTCATCGTCACGATCTTTCCCGCGCGCCGTGCCGCCCGGATGAACCCGGTGGAGGCCCTGCGCTATGAATGAGGTGCTGCGGCTGGAAGGGGTGGCCAAGACCTATGCCAAGGACGGGCCCGCGCCCGTCACCGTGCTGTCGGCGCTGGACCTGAGCGTGGCGCGCGGCGAGGTCGTGGCCCTGGTGGCGCCGTCGGGGGCGGGCAAGTCGACCCTGCTGCATATCGCGGGTCTGCTGGACACGCCCGATGCGGGGCGGGTGATCCTGTCGGGGCGCGACATGACCGGGCTGCCGGACCGCGCCCGGACCGAGGCGCGCCGACGCGAGCTGGGCTTTGTCTATCAGTTCCATCATCTGCTGCCGGAATTCAGCGCGGCCGAGAACATCGTCCTGCCGCAGCTGGCCAACGGCGTCGGCGCGCGGGACGCGCAGGCGCGGGCGGCGGACCTGCTGGGCCGCGTGGGGCTGGCGCACCGGGCGGACCATCGCCCGGCGCAGATGTCGGGCGGTGAGCAGCAGCGCGTGGCCTTCTGCCGGGCGCTGGCCAATGGGCCCGCCCTGCTGCTGGCGGATGAACCTACGGGGAACCTGGACCCTGAAACCTCGGACCGGGTGTTCGACGTGCTGATGGGGCTGGTGCGCGAGACTGGGCTGTCGGCGCTGATTGCCACGCATAACCATGCGCTGGCGGCGCGGATGGACCGGATCGTGCGGCTGGCCGGAACGGCCTGATCGTTGCACCCGCGCCGGCGGCGGTGCAAACTGTGCGGACAATAAACCTGAAGGGGGCAGCAATGCGGGCAGTGATCATGGCGGGGATGTCGGGGCTGGCCCTGGCGGGACTGGTGGCGGCCTGCGCGCCCGAAGCGGCGCCCACGGGGGCCGCGCGTGATTATGCGGATTACTGCGCCGCCTGCCACGGGCCGGCCGGGCGCGGCAATGGCCCGGCGGCGGTGGGAATGCAGCCCGCTCCGGCCGACCTGACGCAGCTGGCGGCCCAGAACGGCGGCGTCTTTCCCAAGTCCCGCGTGATGGGGCAGCTGGTCGGCTATACGATGGGCCGCAGCGAATCCCATATGCCGGTCTTTGACGCGCTGCGCGAGGGGCCGGTGGTGATGTATGACGACGGGTCGGGGCAGCGTGTGGCGACGCCGGCGCGGCTGGTCGCGATGGCCGATTACCTCCAGACGCTGCAAAAGTAACCCATGCGCCGGATGATGCTGGGCGCGGCCTTGGCAGCGGGGCTGGCGGGCCCGGGTGCGGCCGAGCCGCTGGAGCGGCTCGGGACGACGATGAAATACGGGCTGCCACTGGCGGCGGCGGTCTGCGCGGCGGATCAGGACCGGCTGGAGGATTTCGCCGTCCGGGGCGCGGTCCAGGCCGGGCTGGTGCTGGCGCTGAAGGCGCTGACGGACGGATCGAGCCTGGGGCAGCGGCCGACCGGCGAAGGGCGCGGCTTTCCCTCTGGCCATGCGGCGGCGGCGGGGTTCGGCGCGGCCGACCTGGCGGGCAAGTGTTTCGCGGACGAGCCGGGCTTGGGCGCGGTCGCCTATGGCGCAGCGGGGCTGACCGCCTTCAGCCGCGTGCAGGCGGGAGAGCATAGCGCAGGGCAGGCCCTGGCCGGCAGCCTGATCGGCATCAGCCTGGGGGCCACCAGCTTTGGCATCGGCTCGGAAGGGGCCGCGATCAGCTTTGGGATGCGGTTCTAGCGCAGCAGAACGCGGGGCCTGTCGGTGCGGGGGCCGACCTTTCCGATCACCGCGGCCTCGGCAAAGCCGTGGCGGGCAAAGGCCGCGCGCACCTGGTCCAGCGCCTCGGGCGCGCAGGCCACCATCAGCCCGCCGCTGGTCTGCGGATCGGTCAGCAGGGCGCGGTCGGCATCAGGGAAGCCCCCGGGCAGGGCCACGCCCTCCGAATAGCTGGCCCAGTTGCGGCCCGAGGCGCCGGTGACGTGGCCGGCGGCGATCATCGCCTCGATCCCGGGCAGCCTGGGGACCGCCTGCCAGTCGATCTGCAGGTCGCAGCCGGAACCGCGCGCCATCTCCAGCGCGTGGCCGCCCAGGCCGAAGCCCGTGACATCGGTCATGGCATGGACGCCGTCGATCGCGGCAAGGTCCGGCCCGGGCAGGTTCAGCCGGGTGGTGACCTCGATCATCCGGGCATAGCCCTGGGCGTCCAGCGCGCCCTTTTTCAGCGCCGCCGACATGACGCCCACGCCCAAGGGCTTGCCCAGCACCAGGACATCGCCCGGGCGTGCATCGGCATTGCGCTTGAGCCGCGCCGGATCGACCAGGCCCAGGGCCACGAGGCCATAGATCGGTTCGACCGAATCAATGGTATGGCCGCCGGCGATGGGAATGCCCGCCGCGCGGCAGACATCGGCGCCGCCGTCCAGGATGCGCGCAATCGTTTCGTGCGAAATCGCGTTGATCGGCATGCCGACGATCGCCAGCGCCAGGATCGGCGTCGCGCCCATCGCATAAACGTCGCTGATCGCGTTGGTCGCGGCGATGCGGCCGAAGTCGAAGGGGTCGTCCACCACCGGCATGAAGAAGTCCGTCGTGGCGACCAGCGCCTGGTGGTCGTTCAGCTGATAGACGGCGGCGTCGTCCGAGGTCTCGATCCCGACCAGCAGCTGCGGCGGGACGGGCAGGGCGGCGCTGCCGCGCAGCAGGCCCGACAGCACGCCCGGCGCGATCTTGCAGCCGCAGCCGCCGCCATGGGCCAGCGAGGTCAGCCGGGGTTCGGCGGTCTGGGTCGGGGTCATCGGCGTCTCCTGCGATCGGTCGGGGCGCAGCATAGCGTCCCGGCCGGGATGTTCCAGCGCCTGCCGGTGCTATCTGCTTGCAGGCAGGGGCCACGGCGACTAGAACGGCGGAAATTTTCAGGCCGCCGACGGATCGGGGGCCCTTCTTGCTATGAGGACGATGATGCAGGTCAAGGAATCCCTGAACGAAGGTCTGAAGCGGGGCTACCAGTTCACGCTGCCCGCCGCCGAGCTGGCCACCACGGTCGACGCCAAGCTGAAAGAGGCGCAGCCCGAAGTCGAGATGAAGGGCTTCCGCAAGGGCAAGGTCCCGATGGCCATGCTGAAGAAGCAGTTCGGCCCGCGCATCCTGGGCGAAGCCATGCAGGACGCCATCGACGGCGCGCTGCGCGAGCACCTGGAAAGCTCGGGCGACCGTCCGGCGACCCAGCCCAAGGTCGAGATGGTGAACGGCGACAGCTGGAAAGAGGGCGACGACGTCGTCGTCAACGTGTCATATGAAAAGCTGCCCGAGATCCCCGAGGTCGACCTGACCACGCTGTCGCTGGAAAAGCTGTCCGTGCCGGCCGAGGAAGAGGCCATCACCGAGGCGCTGGCCAATCTGGCGAAATCGTCGCAGTCCTTCGAGGACCGCCGCAAGGGCAGCAAGGCCAAGGATGGCGATCAGGTCGTGATCGATTTCAAGGGTTTTGTCGACGGCGAGGCCTTCGAGGGCGGCGAGGCCGAGGACTATCCGCTGGTCCTGGGTTCGAACAGCTTCATCCCCGGCTTCGAGGACCAGCTGGTCGGCACCAAGGCCGATGACGAGGTCAAGGTCGAGGTGAGCTTCCCCGAGGAATACGGCGCCCCGCACCTGGCCGGCAAGGCCGCGACCTTCGAATGCAAGGTCAAGGCCGTGAAGGCCCCCAAGGAAGCCGAGATCGACGACGAACTGGCCAAGAAGTTCGGCGCCGAGGACCTGGACGGTCTGAAGAAGCAGATCGCCGAACGCCTGGAGGCCGAATATGCCGGCGCCGCGCGCGCGGTCATGAAGCGGTCGCTGCTGGATCAGCTGGACGAGAAGGTCAAGTTCGACCTGCCCGAATCGCTGGTCGAGGCCGAGGCGTCCCAGATCGCCCACCAGCTGTGGCACGAGGAGAACCCCGAGGTTCACGACCACAACCACGGCTCGATCGAGCCGACGGACGAGCACAAGACCCTGGCCGAGCGCCGGGTGCGGCTTGGCCTGCTGCTGGCCGAGATCGGCCAGAAGGCCGAAGTGACCGTGACCGACCAGGAGATGACCCAGGCCGTCCTGCGCGCCGCCCGTCAGTATCCGGGGCAGGAGCGTCAGTTCTTCGAGTTCATCCAGCAGAACCAGGGCGCCCAGCAGCAGCTGCGCGCGCCGATCTTCGAGGACAAGGTCGTCGACCACATCGCCGAGCAGGCGAAGGTCGAGGAAAAGACCGTGACCAAGGAAGAGCTGGAAAAGGCCGTCGAGGCGCTGGACGAGCTGTGATCCCGGCCCGAGGCTGGAACTGAACAGGGGGCCGCATCATCCGATGCGGCCCTTTTTCGTCATGACGGGGCGTGCCTCGGGCGGAGGTGATCGCGCCAGGAAAGCGGCGTCACGATCCCTTGAGTTGAGGCGCGGGGCGCACTAGGTCAGGGCCATGGAAGCGACCCTGCACCTGATGAAGCTTTGTGTCGGCGCCGAGGCGCCCGAGGATCTGGCCGCCTGGCAGGCGCAGCGCTTTGGCGCCGGCGCGGCCATGCATGTCACCCGCATGTGGCCCAAGCGCGAGGCCGAGCTGCTGGCCGGCGGGTCCATCTTCTGGGTGTTCAAGGGCACGATGCTGGCGCGCCAGCGCATCCTGTCGCTGGAGCGGATCGAGGGCGGGGATGGCATCCTGCGCTGCGGCCTGGTGCTGGACCGCGACTTGGTCCGGATCGCCGCGGTGCCACGCCGGCCGTTCCAGGGCTGGCGCTATCTGGCCGCCGGCGATGCCCCGCCCGACCTGCCGCGCAGCCGGGCCGCCGAGGAGCCGCTGCCGCCCTCCATTGCGGCCGCGCTGGCCGAGATGGGCCTGCGCTGAGGCTTGACGCTGCGCGCGGCTTGGGCTACCCGAACAGCAAGGCGGGTGTAGCTCAATGGTAGAGCAGAAGCTTCCCAAGCTTACGACGAGGGTTCGATTCCCTTCACCCGCTCCAATCCCCCGATCCATGTCTCATCATGCGTGACCTGCCTGACCTCTATCTGATGCGGCATGGTGAGACGCTGTGGAATGCCGAAGGCCGGTTGCAGGGCGCCCTTGACGCGCCGCTGACCGGACTGGGGGTGCGGCAGGCCGGGTGGCAGGCCGAGCTGGTGCGCCAGGTTGCGGGCCTGCGCCTGTCCAGTCCGCAGGGACGGGCGCTGCGCACGGCCGAGCGGGTCTTTGGCGCGGCGGGCTTCGCTATTGATCCGCGCCTGTCCGAAATCGGGATTGGCCGTTTCGCGGGCTGCCTTCTGGCGGATCTGCAGCGGGATCATCCGGACCTGTTCACGGGCGGGCCGCTGGAGTGGTACGACCGCTGCCCGGAGGGAGAGGGTCTGGCGGCGCTGGCGCGGCGGTGCCGCGAGTTTCTGGCGACCCTGATCGGGCCCACGCTGATCGTCAGCCACGGGATCACCCTGCGCATGCTGCGGGTGCTGGCCCTGTCGCGGCCGGTCGCGCGGCTGGCCGAGGGCGAGTTGCGCCAAGGCGCGGTGCATCTGGTCCGGCAGGGCCAGTGCCTGATGCTGAGGCATCCCGAGGATCGGGACTGAACTGCACGGGTTTTTGGCCTTGCCAAGTCGCGTTCCGCCGGCTTAATGCTGCGCAGGTCGCGTGGTGCGATGGCCCGTTAGCTCAGTGGTAGAGCGTCCCGTTTACACCGGGCCGGTCGGCAGTTCGAATCTGTCACGGGCTACCAGACGCCTGCAGCGACGCGAATTTGATCTGGCGGTGCAGCGCCGACAGGGCGCGGGCGGTTGAACGGAGGCGGCCCGGTTGCCATTTAAGGGGCAACCCTCGCAATGGCCCCTTTGGCCCGCAAGGCGCGGCTGAGCCATCCGCCGTGACCCGCAGAACTGGATGACGATGTCGCGTTTACTGTCCTCTTCGACGCTGGTTTTTCTGGCGATCCTGGGATTCCTGGTCTTCTGGATCGGAGGCGGGATGATGAACCGCCAGCCGCCGCCGGTGGCCGAGCCGGTCGTGGTGCCGGTGCCGAATGTCGCCGCCAGCCTCAGCACCGCCGAGGTGATCCGGCCGCGCACCGTCCTGTTCGGCAATGTGGTTCCCAACCAGACGTCGATCCTGCGGGCCCGGACGGGCGGCATCGTCGAGGAGGTGGTCCGCCAAGGACACGAGGCGCAGGCGGGCGACCAGCTGGCGCGCCTGTCGGCAGATGATCGCGAGGCAAGCATCGCGCGGGCCGAGGCCGAGTTGCGGTCAGCCGAGCGCGATTACGACGCCGCGCGCCAGCTGCGCGAGCGGGGCGTTACCTCGGAGGCCGAGCTGCAGTCGCGTTTCGCGGCGCTGGAATCGGCACGGGCCGACCTGCGGGCGGCCGAACTGGAATTGCAGAACACCCGCCTGGTGGCGCCGATCACCGGCACGGTCAGCCGCGTGATCGCCGACCTGGGCAGCTTCGTGCAGCCGGGGGGCGAGGTCCTGGAGATGGTCAACAACGACCCCCTGATCGCGGAGATCGAGGTTCGCCAGAGCGAGATCACCTCGGTTCAGCTGGGGCAGGTGGGGCAGGTGACCTTCCAGGGCGGGCGCAAGGCCGAGGCGGTGGTCAGCTTCATCGCGCCCGTTGCGACCTCGGAGACGCGCACCTTCCGCGTCGAGCTGGAGGTGCCGAACCCCGATGGCCAGATCCCCGCCGGCCTGAGTGCCGAGATCTCCCTGCCCATGGAGGAGCAGCGGGCGCATCGCATCTCTCCGGCGCTGATCCGGCTGGATGACGCGGGCCGGATCGGGGTCTTTACCGTCGACGAGGATGGCGAGACGCTGCGCTTTCAGCCGATCGAGATCGTCCAGGCGCTGGCCGAGGCGGTCTGGGTCAGCGGGCTGCCCGAGGAGGCGCGGCTTGTCACGATCTCACAAGGCGCGCTGAACGACGGGCAGAAGGCGCGGATCAGCGAAACGCCCGAGGAATTCCGCAGCGTGCTGGGCGGCGATGGGGCTGAGGCCGGCGACGCGGCGATGGATGCGGCCGCGCCCGCCCCGGGGCAGGATGCCGCAGCCTTGCTGGGTGCCGCCAATGCCGCCGAGGCGCGCGCGCCCGCGCCGGCCGACTGAGGGGGACGGCAATGAACGCCCTGATCGCCGCCGCCTTTTCCCGCGCCCGGACCATCATCCTGACCATGGTGGCGCTGATCGCGGCGGGCTTCATGGCCTATGTCACGATCCCCAAGGAATCGATGCCCGAGGTCGATATCCCGATCTTCATCGTCAACGTGACCTATAGCGGCGTCGCGGCCGAGGATGCCGCCAAGCTCCTGGCCGAGCCGGTCGAGCGCAAGGTGAACGCGCTGGACGGGTTGCGGCGGATGGAGACGGTGGCCTCCGAAGGCTTTGCCTCGATCACGTTGGAGTTCCGGCCGGGCTTTGACCAGGATACCGCGCTGCAATCGGTCAAGGATGCCGTCGACGATGCCGAGCCGGACATTCCGCCCGCCGCCGACGGGCCCTTCGTGCGCGAAATCGACATGTCGACCTTTCCGATCCTGACCGTCGCCCTGTCGGGACAGGTGCCCGAACGCGAGCTGATCCGCCTTGGCCGTGCCCTCAGCGACCGGATCGAGACGGTCAGCGGCGTCCTGCAGGCCGACCTGACCGGGGAGCGGGAAGACCAGCTGGAGATCCTGGTCGATCCGCTGGCGATGGAGACCTACGGCATCTCGCCGGGGCAGCTGTCGCAGGCGGTGCAGGCCAACAACCAGCTGATCGCGGTGGGCGCCTTTGACACCGGCGCGGGGCGGCTTGGCGTGTCGATCCCCGGAACCGTGGTCCAGATCGACGAGATCATGTCGATCCCCGTCCTGGTGAACGGCCCCACGGTGCTGCGTGTGCAGGACCTGGCCGAGGTGCGCCAGACCTTCAAGGACCCGACCAGCTTTGCCCGCATCGACGGCCGGCCCGCCCTGGCCATCGACGTGCGCAAGTCGGCCGGCGCCAACATCATCGACACGGTCGAGGCGGTCCGCGCGATCGTGCAGGACACCTCGGCCGACTGGCCCGACCAGGTTTCGATCGTCTTCATGAACGACCAGTCCAAGGAGATGCGCGACCTGCTGTCGGACCTGCAGAACAACGTGATCGCCGCCGTGGTGCTGGTGATGCTGGTCACGGTGCTGTTCTTGGGGGTGCGCGCCTCGCTGCTGGTGGCGGTGGCGATCCCCGGGTCGTTCCTGGGCGGCATCCTGATCATCTGGGCCTTGGGCTACACGATGAACGTGATCGTGCTGTTCGCGCTGATCCTGGTCGTGGGCATGCTGGTCGACGGGGCCATCGTGGTGGTGGAACTGGGCGAACGGCTGATCGCCAAGGGCCATGGCAAGGTCCAGGCCTTCATGATGGCCGCGCAGCGCATGGCCTGGCCTATCATCGCCTCGACCGCGACGACGCTCGCGGTGTTCTTTCCGCTGCTGTTCTGGCCGGGACTGGCGGGGCAGTTCATGTTCTACCTGCCTGCCACCATGATCGCCACGCTGCTGATGTCGCTGGTGATGGCGTTGATCTTCGTGCCGGTCACCGGCACCATCCTGGGCGGAGGGGGCGAGGACATGTCGCCCGAACCGGAGACCGACGACGTGCCCTCGGTCATGAACCGGTTCTCGCGCTGGACCATCGCGCGGCCCGGCGCCTCGCTGGGGCTGTCGATCCTGATGCTGCTGGTGGTGTTCTATGCCTATGGCCAGCTGGGTCGCGGGGTCGAGTTCTTTCCCGAAACCGATGCCGAACGCGCACAGGTGCAGGTGACCGCCAACGGCAACCTGTCGGTCATGGAGAGCGATCAGCTGGTACGGCTGGTGGAACGCCAGCTGCTGGGATTTGACGGGGTCGAGCGTGTCTATACCCGGACCATCGGCTCGGTCGAGGAGCGGGTCCGGTCCAGCCTCCCCAGCGACGTGATCGGCCAGATCCAGGTCGAGTTCACCGACTGGCGCCTGCGGGCGGGGTCGGACGAGGTCATCGAGGGGATGCGCCAGGCGGCCTCGCAGGTGCCCGGCATCGGCATCCAGATCGAGGCCGCGGCCTCGGGTCCGGCGGCGTCCCGCCCGGTCCAGATCGAGGTGTCCGCCACCAACCGCGCCGATCTTCAGGCCTCGGCCGAGGCGATCCAGCGGATGATGGTGGAGATGGGCAGCTTCGTCGACATCGCCAATGACACGCCGCGTCCCAACCCCGAGATCCGCCTGGTCGTCGACCGCGAGGAATCCGCCCGCTATGGCGTGGACATGGACACCATCGGCACGGCCGTGCGGCTGCTGACCAATGGCGTGAACCTGGGCACCTACCTGCCCGATTTCGCCGATGACGAGGTGGATATCGCGCTGCGCTATCCGCCCGAGCAGCGGAACCTGGAAAACCTGTCGGCGCTGCGGGTGACCGTGCCCTCGGGGCAGGTCCCGATCTCGAACGTGGTGCAGATCGTGCCGGCGCCCGCGCCCGCGGCCATCACCCGCATCGCCTCGCGCGAGACGCAGACCCTGACCGCCGATCTGGCGCCGGGAACGACGCTGCAGGCCGAACTGGACCGGATCGCCGCCGCCATCGACCAGGCCGACCTGCCCGAGGGCGTCGAAGTCAGCTTTGGCGGCGAGATCGAGGACCAGGAGGAGGCGATGACCTTCCTGATGGGCGCCTTTGTTGCCGCGATCTTCCTGATGTTCACCATCCTGCTGATCCAGATGAACAGCTTCTACCAGGCTTTCCTGGTGCTGACGGCGATCATCTTTTCGATCGCGGGGGTGTTCCTGGGCCTGATGATCCGGCAGGAGGCCTTTTCCATCGTCATGAGCGGCATCGGCATCATGGCGCTGGCCGGGGTGGTGGTGAACAACAACATCGTGCTGATCGATGCCTATAACGAACACATTGGCAATGGCCTGGACCCCGACCGTGCCGCCCGGCGCGCGGCGGCAGAACGCTTCCGGCCGGTGCTGCTGACTGCCTCGACCACGGTGATCGGGCTGTTGCCGATGGTGATGGGCATGACGATAGACTTCGTGGGCCGCGATCTCTATTTCGGGGCGCCTTCGGGGCAGTTCTGGATCCAGCTCTCCACCGGCATCGCGGGCGGGCTGGTGGTCGCCACGGCAGTGACGCTGCTGCTGACGCCGACGCTGCTGGCCTGGGACGGCCGCCGCCGCCTGCGCCGGACCTCGCGGCAAAAAACGAAGCGGGCGCGAACGGCGCCGGCGGAATAGCAAAAGGGCCGCCCAGGGGGCGGCCCTTTCCCGATCTGGGGGTAAGGGATCAGTTGAAGGCGGCGTCCGTCACCGTCGGGACCCAGGCCCCTTCGGGCGCGGCCTGGATCACCGGGTCCGATCCGCCCGACAGCAGGATATCCACCGTGCGCTGGTAATCCGCCTCGGCCAGCCGGCCGTCCGAGCCTTCCAGCAGCTTGGCGATCTCGGTCATCATGCGGGTTTGATGCTCGATGGTCTGGGCGCCGGATTCGTCGTTCTCCAGCACGATCTCGGCGGCTTCCTCGGGGTTCTCGGCGGCATAGTCCCAGCCCTTCATGCTGGCGCGGACGAAACGGGCCAAGGCATCGACCTTGGCCTGGTCCTCCAGGGTGCTTTCCAGCACGTAGAGCCCGTCCTCCAGCGTGGCCACGCCCTGATCCTCGTATTTAAAGGTCACGAGGTCGTCCTCGGACAGGCCCGCGTCCAGGACCTGGCCGTATTCGTTATAGGTCATGGTGCTGATGCAGGCTGCCTGCTTCTGCAGCAGCGGATCGACGTTGAAGCCCTGCTTGAGGACCGTCACGCCTTCTGGCCCGCCCTCGGTCGAGAGGCCGAGCGTGTTCATCCAGCTGAGGAACGGGTATTCGTTGCCCGCGAACCAGACGCCCAAGGTCTTGCCCGCAAAATCGGTCTTGGGATCCTCGATCCCGCTTTCCTTCAGGCAGGTCAGCATCATCCCCGAGGCCTTGAAGGGCTGCGCGATGTTCACCAGCGGCAGGCCCTTTTCGCGTGCGGCCAGGGCTGCGGGCATCCATTCGACGATGACATCGGCCCCGCCGCCCGCCAGGACCTGCGTCGGCGCGATGTCCGGCCCGCCCGGCAGGATGGTGACGTTCAGGCCCTCTTCCTCGTAGAAGCCCTTGTCCTGGGCCACGTAATAGCCCGCGAACTGGGCCTGCGTCACCCATTTCAGCTGCAGCGTCAGGTCCTCGGCCTGCGCCGCCCCTGCCATCAGCGCCAGCCCCGCCGCCGAGATCATCAGTCGTTTCATTCCCTAGCTCTCCTGTTGAGGGGCATCGGCCCCGTTCATGTGCGCTGCGACGGGTGCCAGAACGTCACCTTCTTTTCGATCAGCGCGACAAGCCCATAGAACAGCGTTCCCGCGAGCGCCGCCACGACAATTTCCGCCCAGACCAGCGGCAGATCCAGCCGCCCCACCGCAGTCGAGATCCGGAACCCCATGCCCCGCGTCGGGCTGCCGAAGAATTCCGCGACGATCGCCCCGATCAGCGCCAGCGTCGTGGTGATCTTGAGCCCGTTGAACAGGAACGGCATCGCGGCCGGCATCCGCAGCTTCCACAGGGCGGCGCCATAGGGGGCGGCCCAGCTGGCCATCAGGTCGCGCTGCATGGCGTCGGTGGCCTTAAGGCCCGCCACCATGTTCACCAGGATCGGGAAGAAGACCATGACCACGACCACCGCGGCCTTGGACTGCCAGTCAAAGCCGAACCACATGACCAGGATCGGCGCGATGCCGACGATCGGCAGGGCCGCGACGAAGTTTCCGATGGGCAGCAACCCGCGCTGCAGGAAGGGGCTGCGGTCGATGGCGATGGCGGTCAGCACCGCCGCCCCCGCCCCGATCAGCCAGCCGGTCAGGGCGCCGCGCAGGATCGTCTGCACGAAGTCCGTCCAGAGGATGCCGCGGTTGGCCACGAAGCTGTCGGCGATCTGGCTGGGCGCGGGCAGGATCACGGCGGGCACGGCATAGATCCGGACGATCATTTCCCACAGGAGGATCACCGTGGCGCCAAAGATCACCGCGACCAGGGTGCGGGTGGCGCGGGTTTCGAACCGTGCCAGCCAGATGTTCAGCGCCAGGCCGCCCAGCCAGACACCCAGGATCGGCAGCGCGCTCATCGGGACAGCCCCATCTGCTTCAGCGTCGCGCGTTCGATCAGCCCGATCAACGCGACCAGCGCGGCGGCCAGGATCGCCGCCGCGAACAGCGCGGCCCAGATCTGCACCGTCTGCCCGTAATAGCTGCCCGAGAGCAGCCGCGCCCCAAGGCCCGCCGTGGCACCGGCCGGCAGTTCGCCCACGATCGTGCCGACCAGGGCCGCCGCGATCGCCACCTTGAGGCTGGCAAAGAGGTAGGGCAGGGACGAGGGCAGCCGCAGCCGCAGAAAGACCTGCGCGCGGCTGGCGCTCCAGGATCGCATCTGGTCCAGCTGCATCGCATCGGGGGTTCGCAGCCCCTTGACCATGCCGACCAGCACCGGAAAGAAGGACAGCCAGGCCGCGATGATTGCCTTTGGCAGAAGGCCGGTGATGCCGGCGCTGGCCAGCACGACGATGACCATGGGGGCGATGGCCAGGATCGGGACCGTCTGGCTGGCCACGGCCCAGGGCATCACCGACTGGTCCATGCTGCGGCTGTGGACGATGCCGACCGCCAGCAGGATGCCGGCCGCGGTGCCCATCGCAAAGCCCGCCAGGGTCGCCGACAACGTCACCCAGCTATGCCAGACCAGGCTGCGGCGCGACGTGATGGCCTGCCCTGTCACGCCCTCCCAAAGGCCCACCGCAACCTGGTGCGGCGCGGGCAGGACCGGCCGGTCCTGCGACAGCGTACGCGCCACCAGATCGGGCAAAGTCAGCTCGACTCCGGCACGGGCGGCCTGGTCGCGTTCCCAGGTCGCGTTCATGCGGATCGCGCCCAGATACCAGATCCCGACGATCACCAGCAGCACGGTCAGGATCGGCAGCAAGTCGCCGGTCGGCATTCGCAGGCGGCGCGCGACAGGCGCGTTCAGGACCGCGTCAGTCATAGCTGTGCCCTTCGCGCAGCCCCTCGCGAACCTCATGGGCCAAGGCGATGAATTCCGGCGTGTCGCGGATCTCCAGCGGGCGCTCCGGGGGCAGAGGGCTGTCGATGATGCGGGTGATGCGTCCGGGGCGGGGCGACATCACGACGATCTTGGTCGAGAGATAGACCGCCTCGGGGATCGAATGGGTGACGAAACCGATTGTCTTGCCGGTCTTGCGCCACAATGCCAGCAGTGCCTCGTTCAAGCGGTCGCGTACGATTTCGTCCAGGGCGCCGAAGGGTTCGTCCATCAGCAGGATGTCGGCATCGAAGGCCAGGGCGCGGGCGATGCTGGCGCGCTGCTGCATGCCGCCGGACAACTGCCAGGGAAACTTTCCGCCAAAGCCCGACAGTTCGACCAGGTCCATGACGCGGGCCACGCGCTCGGCCCGTTGGGCGCGGGAAAAGCCCATGATCTCCAGCGGCAGCGAGATGTTTCCAGCGATGGTGCGCCAGGGATAGAGCCCCGGCGCCTGGAAGACATAGCCATAGGCCCGCGCCCGTCGCGCCGCGTCCGGGTCCATCCCGTTCACGCGCAGGGCGCCGCCGGTGGGCGTCTCCAGCGCCGCGATGCTGCGCAGGAAGGTGGTCTTGCCGCAGCCCGACGGGCCGATGAAGCTGACGAAATCGCCGGGGGCGACAGAGAGGTTCACGTCCTTCAGCGCATGGACCGGGCCGTCCGCCGTCTGGAAGGTCAGGCTGACGCCCTGGGCTTCGATCACGCTCAACTCAGACCCCGCTTGCCGGAATGCCGCCGCGCTGGACGGGGCGCGGCGCGGTCAGTTCCTTCCAGGCGCTCAGCGCCCGGTTGACGGTGCCGCGCGGCTCGCGCGCGACGAATTCGCCATGCCCTTCGCGGCTGTCGACCTTGCCCTCGGTCACGGCCACCACACCGCGGGTCAGGGTAAAGCGCGGCAGGCCCTTGACCTGCTGGCCCTCGAAGACGTTGTAGTCGATCGCCGATTGCTGGCTGCCCGCGCTGATGGTCTTTTCGGCCTCGGGGTCCCAGACCACCAAGTCGGCATCCGACCCGACCAGCACGGCGCCCTTTTTCGGATACATGCCGAGGATCTTGGCGATGTTGGTCGAGGTCGCGGCCACGAACTCATTGGGCGTCAGCCGCCCCGTGCCGACCCCATGCGTCCATAGCATCGGCATCCGGTCCTCCAGGCCCCCTGTGCCGTTGGGGATCTTGGTGAAGTCGCCGATGCCGGTGCGTTTCTGGTCGGTGGTAAAGGCGCAGTGATCGGTCGCCACCACCGACAGGCTGCCCGACTGCAACCCGGCCCATAGGCTGTCCTGGTGCATCTTGTTGCGGAACGGCGGCGACATCACGCGCCGCGCGGCGTGGTCCCAGTCGGCGTTGAAATATTCGGATTCGTCCAGGGTCAGGTGCTGGATCAGCGGCTCGCCCCAGACGCGCTTGCCCTGGGCGCGCGCGCGCCGGATCGCCTCGTGGCTGTCCTCGCAGCTGACATGGACGACATACAGCGGCACGCCCGCCATGTCGGCCACCATGATCGCGCGGTTCGTGGCCTCGCCCTCGACCTGCGGGGGGCGGGAATAGGCATGCGCCTCGGGGCCGGTGTTGCCCTCGGCCAGCAGCCGCGCCGAGAGTTCCGCCACCACATCGCCGTTCTCGGCATGGACCATGGCGATGCCGCCCAGGTCGCCCACCCGGCGGAACGAGGCGAACAACTCGTCGTCATTCACCATCAACGCGCCCTTGTAGGCCATGAAATGCTTGAAGCTGGTGATGCCGCGATCCACCACCGCCTGCATCTCGTCAAAGACCTGCTGCCCCCACCAGGTTACCGCCATGTGATAGCTGTAGTCGCAATGCGCGCGGCCCGACTTGTTGTCCCACATCTGCAGCGCGTCCAGCAGCCCCTGACCAGGCGAGGGCAGCGCGAAATCCACCACCATCGTCGTCCCGCCCGCCAGCGCCGCCCGCGTGCCGCTCTCGAAGTCATCGGCCGAATAGGTGCCCATGAAGGGCATTTCCAGATGCGTGTGCGGATCGATCCCGCCCGGCATGACATAGCAGCCCGTGGCATCCAGAACCCTGTCGCCCGTCAGCCCCTGACCGATCGCCGTGATCTTGCCATCCTCGATCAGCACATCCGCTGCATAGCTCAGATCCGCCGTGACGATGGTTCCGCCCCTGATGACCGTGCTCATGGCATCCCTCTTCTTCGTTGTGCAAATTCCTTGGGGTCCGGGGTGAAACTCCCGGGCGCCCGTCCGCGTCATGCGGGCATATGGTTCCGTGACCGGCTCAGCGGACGATCTCGGCAGCGTCCAGCACCGCATGCAGCAGCACATCCGCGCCGGCCTTGGCCCATGCCGGGGTGATCGCCTCCGCCTCGTTGTGGCTCAGCCCGCCCTCGCAGGGGCACATGATCATCACGGTCGGCGCGACCTTGGCGATCCAGCAGGCGTCATGGCCCGCGCCAGACACGATATCCATCTGGCTCAGGCCCAGCCTTTCGGCCGCGTTGCGGACCTTGTCGACCAGATCCGGATCGAACGTGACCGGGTCGAAATGCCCCACCGGCTCGATCTCGATGCCCAAACCAAGGCCCCGCGCGATCTCGGCCGCCTCCGCCTCCAGCCTCGAGCGCATCGAGGTCAGCTTTTCCAGATCAGGCGACCTGAAATCGATGCAGAAGACCGCCTTGCCGGGGATCACGTTGCGGCTGTTCGGGAACAGGTTCGCCTGACCCACAGCCCCCACGGCATTCGGCTGATGGTCCATGGCGATACGGTGCACCGCCTCGATGATCCGCGCCATGCCGAGGCCCGCGTTGACCCGCATCTCCATCGGCGTCGATCCGGTATGCGCATCCTTGCCGGTCAGCGTGACCTGCAGCCACCACAACCCCTGGCCATGCGTGACGACGCCGATCTGCTTGCCCTCGGCTTCCAGGATCGGGCCCTGCTCGATGTGGTATTCGAACATCGCGTGGATCCGGCGATCGCCGGGAGCCTCCTCTCCGCGCCAGCCGATCCGGTCCAGCTCGTCGCCAAAGCGCTTGCCCTCCGCATCGGTGCGGCCGTTGGCATAATCCTCGGTCAGTACGCCTGCAAAGACGCCCGAGGCCAGCATCGCCGGGGCAAAGCGCGCGCCCTCTTCGTTCGTCCAGTTCGTCACCACGATGGGTCGCCGCGTCCTGATGCCCAGGTCGCGGATCGAGCGGATGACCTCCAGCCCCGCCAGCACGCCCAAAACCCCGTCGTACTTGCCGCCCGTGGGCTGGGTGTCCAGGTGGCTGCCGACATAGACCGGGTCCAGGTCGGGCTCGGCGCCGTCATGGCGCATGAACATGTTGCCCATCCGGTCGAGGCCCATGGTCATCCCGGCCTCCTCGCACCAGCGCCGGAACAGGGCGCGACCCTCGGCATCGGCATCCGTCAGGGTCTGGCGATTGCAGCCGCCCGCGATGCCGGGGCCGATCTGCGCCATCTCCATCAGGCTGTCCCACAGCCGGTCGCCGTCGACCGTCATGTTCGCAGCCACCATTACGGCGCCGTCGTCGCTCATCCTTCGTCCTTCCTGTCTGGCCTTCCCGTTCTGTCGCAGGATAGGCTTGATGGGTTGCGCCGCATGGCCCGGCCGCTTTGTTCCGGACGGCATCCGGGTCGCGGGCCGATCGTTCTGGCGCATTCTTGACCAAACGGTCAGAATGACGCTAGCACGGGGCGGATGTCAGTCAAGCTTCCTGACAGGGCGGGTGACAAATGGAACGGAACTGCCCAAATTCGGATCAGGCCGCAGCAGGAGGGGCGATGACGGACGCGACGGTGCCCCCGATGACACGTATTCAGCAGAAGAACCGCGACCTGATCCTGCAAAGCGCGCTGGAGGCCTTTTCGGCCAACGGCTTCCGGGGCGCGACGATCGACCAGATCGCGCGGCTGGCCGGGCTCTCCAAGCCGAACGTGCTGTATTATTTCGCCTCCAAGGACGACATCCACAAGACGCTGCTGACCACGCTTCTGGACATGTGGCTGGCCCCCATGCAGCAGATCGACGCCGAGGGGGACCCCCTGACCGAGGTGCTGGGCTATGTGCAGGCCAAGATGCAGATGTCGCGGGACTTTCCCCGGGAAAGCCGCCTTTTCGCCTATGAGATCCTGCAGGGCGCCCCTCACCTTACCCAGATCCTGGGCGGTGGCCTGCGCGAGATCGTCGAGCGTGCGGTGGCCGTGCTGGAAGGTTGGATGGATCAGGGCAAGCTGGCGCGCACCGATCCGCGTCACCTGATCTTTTCCATCTGGGCGATGACGCAGCATTATGCCGATTTCGAGATCCAGGTCCGCGCAGTCCTGGGTCCGGGGCGGGACCCGATCCAGGAAGGCGGCGCCTTTCTGGACGCGCTTTACCGAAAGCTGCTGACGCCCTAGGCGGCCGGCTTGTCCAGCATCTCGGCCGCGGTCAGGATCAGGGCGATGTTCTCGCGCGCGGCGGTGATGAAGTCATCCCGCGTGCCCGCCACCCAGTCCTTGGTTGCGGCATTCGTGGCCGCGATGATCGCGGCGGCCAGGATCTCGATCAGGCGCTCGTCCGAGCCCGGCAGGCGGCGGTGCAGCAGCGCGCGCATCTGCGCCCGGCGCGCCAGCATCGTGCTGTTCAGCAGCGCCTCCAGCTTGGGGTCGCTGCTGCTCAGCGCCAGCATGTGGCCGATCATCTCGCGCTCGTCCAGAAAGCGCATCAGATGCGCCTCGATCAGCGACGACAGATCGTCGATCAGCCGGCCCTTGCCGGCCACGAAGGTATCGGAGGCTTCGGGCGGATAATCCGGGGGCGGACCCATCAGGGCCGCTTCCTTGTAGGGATAATAGTTGAAGAAGGTGCGGGTGCTGATCTCGGCATGCCGCGCAATCGCCTCGGTCGTGACATTGGCCAGTCCGTCACGGACCGCAAGCTCCACCGCCGCGGCCTGGATCTTCTTGGCGGTCTTGAAGCGACGGGATTGGAGAAGGCTCATGCAGGTCCGATCGTGAAAGAATGTTACAAGGACGTAGATGCCTTTTGCGTCACTCGGGCACAAGCCCGGACGGCCTTGGGGCAGAAAGTATAAAACGCCATCCACCGCGAGGCAGAAAGCGTTTTTCGGGCATCAGCCTGTGCGTCGAAGATCAGCTGCCCCAGGAGCGGACCGGACCGCAGTCCATGTGCACGAAGTTGGAACGGCTGTAGCGGCCGACGCCGCCGGCGCGGCAGGCCATAGCCGCCTGGTACATCTGCCCGACGGAGCGCGATTTCAGCCGTAGGTCGGCGGCCTTGCCAGTCATGTGCAGGGAGTTCTGGGCCACACCGCTCGACTGGCGGCGCAGCATCGCGTTGGTGCGCGGCGAGCGATAGCCCGACAGCATCATGTAGGGTTCGTTGGTCTGCAGCAGCCGGGCCGAGGCCGCCGCGACATCAACCGTGCGCGGGTCGATCCCGATCACTTCACCCGTGCGCCAGTCGCGCATGAAAATGTTGATCTCGTTCAAGGATTCGCGAATATACTTGCCGTCCACCCAGTACACGGTGTCAAGGCTTTCGCCGGTCCGTCCGGAATACATCCGGACCCGCCGCATGTCGCCTGCGCCGCGAAGAAACCCGAAGGCATTGGCCATCACCGGAGCCGCCACAACCGAGGTGGCCGCGAAGACACCAAGAATGCCGCGACGGGAGATAAGGTCCATTGTCATGTCAGATCGCCTGTCCTGCTTCGTTTTTTAAAGCCCGCGACGCATCGCGGCATGTCGTGGTTTATCCCCGACTTGTGAACATTATGTCAAAAGACTGTGCGTCAAGAAACAGATTCTGCTGGGTTGCGTTGGAACAACGCCTTTTTCGGCAGCTTTTCGCCGAAATGCCAAGGCTGTGACAAATCGGTTCCGCAGCTGTGGCGCATAGGCAACGAAATAAAATCGGCTGCAGGATCAAGGGGATGTGATGTGGCGGCTGCAGGCGGAATATGGGACAGTGAACGCAGGACTTAATGGGTGGGACATGGCCAAGAGGCGGTCTGGGGTTTTTCTGGCGATTCTACTTGGGGTTGCATCCGTCGGGGCGGCGCTGCCCGTCGGTGCCCAGGATCGTGCCGCATCCTTGGGCGTTGCAGCGGCGCCACGCCTCCATTTCAGTGCGCCGCAGATGGAACTGGCGCGTGCTGTGGCCGACGACCCGGATCTGGCGGCCTTCTACGGCGCCAACGGGCTCAGCCCGCTGTTCTTGGGAAGCGAAAATGCCCCCCGGCGGGCCGCCCTGAAGGCCGCAATCGATTCTATGCCCCGGCACGGGATTCCCTCGGCACGTTATGCGCCGCAGACGCTCTCGGATCGTCCGGCGGCCTTGTCCGATGAAATCGCATATGCCCGGCAGGCGGCAAAGCTGCTGCGCGACCTGACCGGCGGCGTCCTGACCCCGTCCAGTGCCGATCCCGAGATCAAGCGCGAGCCGCATCGCCCCTCGATCCCCGACCTGTTGGCGCGCCTGCAGCAGGCGTCCGACCCGGCGACTGTCTTTGCCGAGGCGGCCCCCCGGCACCCTGGCTATCTGGCCCTGCAGGAGGCCTTGGCCGGGCGTGAGGACCTGGTGGTTCCGGCGGACATGCCGCGCGCGCCGGAGGCATTGTGGCGGGTGGGCATGCAGGGGCAGGGGGTGGTGCCCCTGCGCGCGCGCCTTGAGGAGATCGGTTTCGGCAGTGAGGCTCAGGATCCGACCCTTTATGACATGGCGCTCTCGGGTGCCGTCGCCGCCTATCAGCGGGCGGCCGGGCTTCCCGATGACGGTGTTGCAGGCCCCCGCACCATTGCCATGCTGAACGGCGACGGCCCCTCGGTCGAAGGCGTGCGTCGGCGCGCCATCATCGTTGCGCTGGAGCGGCTGCGCTGGATGGCAGGCGAGGATCTGGAGGCCCGCCATGTCTGGGTGAACATCCCCGAATTCTCCACCACCATCGTCGAGGGCGGACAGGAGGTGTTCCGCACCCGCAGCGTGGTGGGCAAGGACACGTCAGACATGCGCACGCCCGAATTCAGCGAGATGATGTCGAACCTGGTCGTCAATCCCAGCTGGAACGTCCCGCGCTCGATTGCGGTGCGGGACTACCTGCCAAAGCTGCGGGCGGATCGGCATGCCGTCTCTCACCTGGACGTGGTGGACCGGGGCGGGCGCATCCTGTCGCGCGACGGGATCGACTTTTCCCAGTACACGGCCGCCAATTTCCCCTTCCGGCTGCGCCAGAAGCCCAGTGACGACAATGCCCTGGGCGCGGTCAAGTTCATCTTCCCGAACCCTTGGAACATCTATCTTCACGACACGCCGACCAAGCACCTGTTCGGCACTGCCGTCCGCGCCTATTCCAACGGCTGCATCCGCATTGGCGATCCGGTCGACCTGGCCCATGCGCTGCTGTCGCGCCAGACCGACGATCCGGACGGCGTCTATGCCCGGGCCCGCGACAGCGGCCGCGAGACCTGGCTGAAGCTGCGTCCCGCCGTGCCGGTCCACCTGGTCTATTTCACCGCCTGGCCGGACGCCTCGGGCCGGGTGCGGCTGCTGGACGACATCTATGGCCGGGATGCCCGCATCTGGCAGGCGCTGCAGGCGGAAGGTGCGGCTGCGGCAGACTGAGGCTTTGCCCCCTCCTTTGTGACATCAGCTGCGGCCGCTTGGGCTGGAACGACGGGTTCAAACAGGCTAAGTGCCTGTCTGAAAGGGGGCACCATGGCCGTGACGATGGATGAGCTGGCGCGGGCTCTGGAGGCGCGCAGCTGGGGTGACTTGACGATCCGCGTGACGGGTGCCGGAGAACCCGCCAGCGTTGGGCCGGTCGGACCCGAGGGCGGCCGGATCGCACTGGCCATGTCCCCGCGCTATGCCGAGGCGCTGCGCCCCGGCAGCATCGCGATCCTGGCCGAGGGAATGGACCCCGAGGCCTATGCGCTGAAGGCCGCGATCTTTGCGCCCCGCCCCCGGCTGGTGATGGCGGGGCTGACCCGCGCCTTCGATCAAGGACCCGACATCGCGGAAGGCATCCATCCGACGGCCATCGTCGATCCGACGGCCGAACTGGGCGAGGGGGCATCGGTTGGCGCCTTTGCCATCATCGGCGCGGATGTGCGCATCGGGCCGCGCGCCCGGATCGGGTCGCATGTCAGCATCGGCCGCGGCAGCCGGATCGGAGCCGACGCGCTGCTGCATCCCGGCGTCCGGATCGGGCATGACGTCACGGCAGGCGATCGCCTGATCGTGCAGTCGAATGCGGTGATCGGCAGCGACGGCTTTTCCTTTGTCACTCCCGAGGAATCGGGCATCGAGGAAATCCGCCGCACCCTGGGCAGCCGGACCGAGATCAAGGCCCAGCACTGGACACGCATCCATTCGCTTGGCGGGGTCGAACTGGGCGACGATGTCGAGGTCGGCGCGAATTCCACCATCGACCGCGGCACCATCCGCGCCACGCAGGTGGGCTCGGGCACCAAGATCGACAACCTTGCGCATCTGGGCCACAACGTCGTGGTGGGCCGCGACTGCCTGTTGTGCGGCCAGGTCGGCATTGCCGGTTCGTCGCGCGTGGGCGACCGCGTGGTGCTGGCGGGTCAGGTTGGGGTTTCGGACAATATCGAGATCGGCGACGACGTGATCGCGGGCGGTGCGACCAAGATATTTACCCGTGTGCCGGCCGGGCGGGTCATCCTGGGCAATCCGGCGGTCAAGATGGAAACCCAGATGGAAATCCAGAAGGCGATGCGTCGGCTGCCGCGACTCGCGCAACAGCTGTCAAAGCTTCAGGAAACCGTTACACGCCTGTTGGAAAAGGGCTGAACAGGAGGCCACATGACCGACGACATCAGACAGCGTATCCGTGCCATCATCGCCGAACAGGCAATGCTTGATCCGGCAGAGGTGACGGACGACGCCACGCCCCAGCAACTGGGGATCGACAGCCTGGGGCTGGTCGAATCGATCTTTGCGATTGAGGAGGAGTTCGACATCAGCGTTCCCTTCAACGCCAACGAACCCGAAAAGTCCGAGTTCGACATTTCCAACATGGGCACGATCATCGCCGCGGTGGAGCGGCTGGTGGCGGAAAAGGACGGATGAGCAAGACACCTAGGGCCGGCGACGTGCCGGCCGAAGCGCTGGTCGATGCCGGCATCGCGGCGCCTGCGGTTTCCGCCGCCGGCGACCTGTCGGGCCGGGGCGGGCTGCGCCGCGTGGTCATCACCGGGGCGGGCACCATCAACGCCCTTGGCCATGACGTGCCCAGCACGATGGAGGCCTTCCGCGAGGGCCGCTGCGGCATCACCCAGCTGGAGTTCCGCGACGTGGAGCGCCTGTCGATCCAGATCGGCGCGCAGATCCACGACTGGACGCCGGAGACCTACTTCAACCGCCAGCAGATCCTGCTCTACGACAAGTTCACTCAATTCACTCTGCTGGCCGCCAAGCAGGCAGTCGCGGAATCCGGCCTCTATTTCGAAGGCGCGCTTGGCCTGCGGGCGGGCGTCATCCTGGGCACGGCGGGGGGGGGCCTGAACACCTGGGACGAGAATTATCGCGCTGTGTACGAGGAGGGAAAGAACCGCGTGCATCCCTTCGTGGTGCCCAAGCTGATGAACAACGCGGCCGCCAGCCATGTCAGCATGGAGTTTGGCCTGCGCGGCCCGGCCTTCACCGTGGCCACTGCCTGCGCCAGTTCGAACCATGCCATGGGGCTGGCCTTCCAGATGGTGCGTGCGGGTGCGGCCGACGTGATGCTGTCGGGCGGGTCCGAGGCGATGCTGTGCTTTGGCGGCGTCAAGGCATGGGAGGGGCTGCGCGTCATGTCCAAGGACGCCTGCCGCCCCTTCAGTGCCAACCGCAACGGCATGGTGCAGGGCGAGGGCGCAGGCGTCTTTGTCTTTGAGGAATACGAACATGCGCGCGCGCGGGGGGCGCAGATCCTGGCCGAGGTGGTGGGCTTTGCCATGTCATCGGACGCGCAGGACATCGTCATGCCCTCGGCGCAGGGGGCCGAGCGTGCCATCACCGGCGCCATCGTGGATGCCGGCCTGAACCTGGACGAGATCGGCTACATCAACGCCCATGGCACCGGCACGGCGGCGAACGACAAGACCGAATGCGCGGCCGTCGCCCATGCCTTCGGGCATCACGCGGACCGGTTGATGATGTCGTCGACCAAGTCCATGCATGGACATCTGATCGGCGGCACCGGCGCGGTCGAGCTGCTGGCCTGCATCATGGCGCTGCGGGACGGGGTGATCGCCCCCACCATCGGCTATCAGGAGCCGGATCCGGAATGCGGGCTGGACGTGGTGCCGAACGAGGCGCGGGAGGCCCGCGTCGATGCGGTCCTGTCGAACGCCTTTGCTTTTGGCGGGCTGAATGCGGTGATCGCGCTGCGGCGTGCGTGATAATCGCGGATGAAAACCGCGCCTACAGGCGCGGTTTCTAAGATCGGGCAGTTTACTCAGCCGGAGCAGCCTCTTCGGCCTCGGTCCCCGCATCAGCGGCGGGTTCGGGCGCGGGTTCGGCAGCATAGGCGGCCAGTTCGTCGAAGGCGGCCGTGAAGCCGCTCAGCGACATGACCAGGCGCACCGGGTTCTTGGGATCGCCGCCGAAGGGCAGCAACTGGACGGCCGCTTCGCGGCCCCGCTTCAGGCCGTTCAGCTCGGCATCGGTGAATCCCAGACGCGAGACGCAGCCGACCGGCGCGCAGAAGCTGAAGGGATAGCCGCGCATCTCGCCGCCGTTCACCTGGAAGCCCAGCCCCTCGATCAGGTCGGTTTCCAGCGGTGCGACCAGCGTGGCGCCGGCTGCGACATTGCCGTTCGACAGTGGGATCAGGGTCAGTTCCGCGACCGCGTTGTCATCCTCGTCCGTCAGCAGCTTGTACATCTCGCAAGGGTCCTTGCCCTCGCCCGCGCGGATGCAGCGGATGGTCCAGTCGCCGTGTTCCGACTTGGGGTAGTAAGACCCCGGACGTTCGGCATCGGCCGTGGCCGCATCCGAGGGGGCTGCATCGGCAGCGGCCGCATCGGGAGCTGGCGCGTCATCCGCCGTTCCGGCGGGGGTGTCCGCAGGTTCGGCAGGCGTTGCAGCTTCGGTGCCCGCTGCCGGTGCGGCAGGTGCGGCGTCCGTGCCGGCCGCAGGAGCCGCTTCGGGTGCTGCCGGGGCATCGGCGCCCGCAGGGGCAGCCTCGGCCGGCTGTTCGGCAGCGGGGGTTTCAGCCGGGGCTGCGGGGACAGTGTCCTGGGCGAATGCCGGACCGGCAACCAGGGCAAGGGCCGCCAGCAGCGCGTGCGAAGGTTTCAAAGACATCGTGGTTTCTTCCCTTTGCTCAAAGCATTGGCGGGGATCTAGCACGGCGCGCGTCCCTTGTCAGGCCCGACGCGGCGCAGGCGCCTTCACCATGGCTTGACCCGTCCGGCTCTGGAGGCGGATTGCGCAAGGAACCGCCCAACCCCCCCGAAATAGAAAAGGCCGCAGCTTTCGCCACGGCCCCGGGCGCATTGCGCCTTCTCCCTGCCGGACTGGCCGGTCATCATTGGGTTGCACGCTAGTCGCGTCGTCGTGATCCGTCAACTGTCCGCGCACCGGGCCGACATCACAAAAAAGCCGCGCCCGGGGGCGCGGCAGTCCAACAGGGAGGAGAATCCGGATCAAGGATGCGACCCGGGCAGGATCAACTTGTCAGAAAGAGGTTAAGATTTTCTTCTCGTTGCGCACGTTGCAGGACAAGTGCGCGTCTCGGCGATTGTGGCCAAAGGCGGCATTCTCGTGGTCCGCGCGGGTGGGGAGCATGCCGCCGCAATCGGCGGCTGCTGCGCTAGCGCCATTGACCGCCGCCCGATCGGGCCGGAGCGGGAAGACGGCAGACGCTGCTCATAGGCATACGTTTCTGGCCTCCACGATGAATACGGCGGGCGACTTCGCCGGCATCGACCAAGTTTGCCCGTTTGCCACCGATGTTTTTCCGGATCCCCCGGGAGGCAACCTAGCCAAAACATCCGAACGAAGCCTGCCGATCTGACCCTCTGCTTTGGTCGGGCCTACCCGTTCCCAACGCAGAGGGGATGATGAACATCGGGGTGCAGCAGGCCGAAGGTGAGGGGCTGCTGCTACTAAATTGGGGGGCGGGTCTCCCTGTTCAGGAGGGCGCTTCGATGGAACAAAGTGCGGAGGATGCGCTGCTTCATGCCCGGAAACTGGGAAGCGGGAACTCCGACCAGGCAGGCCCCGGTCCGGGACGTCCCTAAGCCGCTTGCGGGCCAAGCGCCGGTGATCATTCCGCGGCGATCATCGGCTGCGGCGCGGCGGCGACGGCAGCCCGCATCTCGGCCAGGATCGCGATCATCAGCATGACATGGCGCTGAAGATTGTATTCTGCCGCACGACTGACGCGCTGGTCGTTCAAGATCTCCTCCTCTGCGCGCAGTCGCGACAGGGCCGCACCCGGCACAGGGCAGCGGTCGGCGCGCAGCAGGCGCACCAGGTCGCGTTCACGTTTCCAGCTGCGCTGACCTTCGCGGGCGGCGCGGATCAGGGTGCCGGGGCGGCGCAGCCCGTGGCTGGCAGGGCGCGGGCGGAAGATGATGACATTCGAGGATGCGGTCATGGGTCAGGTCCTTAGGTCAGCGACATGACCAACTTCACACAACCTCAACATGTGTTGCCCAAACCCTGCGGACAGCGTGCGCAGCAGCAATATTTCTTTAGGAATTGTTAGGGAATGTTGCGGCTATGTGCAGAAACATTCTGTTAACCACAGAACAAACATCAACCCAGGGTGGTCATCTGCCGGACTGCTCCAGGACGACAAGGGACCTTACCCATGACAATTTTGGCCGGTGACTTCGCTTTCGACTCTGGCGTGGCGGAACACCGTTCCCAAGGGCAGACATCAGCCGCTGCCCGGGACGATCTGACCGAGGACGCGCAGCTGTATCTGCGGCATGTCGAGCAGGGACAGTCGATCCGGGCCCTGGCGCGCGAGGCGGGGTGCCATGCCTCGACCATCCTGCGGCGCATCCGGCGCTTTGAGGCGCGTCGCGATGATCCGCTGGTGGACGGTGCCCTGTCGCCCCGGCCGGGCCCTGCCGCGCCACTGGACGATCGCGCCGCGCTGCGGGTGCTGCGCCGCTTGGCCGAGCCGGGGGCCGTCATGGCTTCGGCACCGGGGATGGACAAGGCGATCGTGACCCGCGATGACATCCGTACCGCCGTCCTGGACCGTGCCCTGGCCGAGATGATGGCGCTGAAGGGCTGGGTCGTGCAGTCGCGCCAGTCCGGGCGCCTGCAGCGATACGTGATCGCGCCGGGCGGGCGCGAGGCGCTTCGTGACATGCTGCGTTCGCCGCAGCAGCGCAGCGCCTTGCTGGGCAGCTACTCTTTTGCCGATGCGGAACGCGTGCAGGCGGAAGAGCCTGCCGGCATGGCCGAGGCACCGGCAACCTTCGATCATGCCGACCGGCACCGGGTCTGGGAAAAGCGCGTCATCGAGGACCCCGAGGACGGCCGCAGGCGCCACGCGCGCGTCAATATCGCCGAAAGCCCGTTGCTGATCCTGGCGCGGCGCCGCGATCACCTGGGACAGGCCTTCCTGACGCCCGGCATGGTCGCGGCCGGCGAGCGCCTGCGCGAGGATTTCGAACTGGCCCAGATGGGGCCGCGGATCACGCAGAACTGGGACGGGTTCATGACCTCGGGGATCGACGTGTCGCGGGGCGGATCGGGCTATCGCGGCGGATCGGAATCCGCGCGCGACCGGGTGGCCGTGGCCCTGCGCGACCTGGGGCCGGGCATGGGGGACATCGTTTTGCGCGTCTGCTGCTTTCTGGAGGGGATCGAGCTGACCGAGCGTCGCTTGGGATGGTCCGCGCGGTCGGGTAAGATCGTGTTGCGCCTGGCCCTGATGCGGCTGGAGCGCCACTATGCCGAAACCTACGGCAAGGGCATGCCGCTGATCGGCTGATGTGGAAAAGGGGCGCCCGGCTAGGCGCCCCCTTTCTGGTCCTGTCACTCGGCGGCGTGCTGGTGCTTGTGCGCCAGTTCGGCTCGGGCGGCGCGGATGCCTGCGCCATAGGCCGGGCTGATGCGGTCAAAATGCTCCAGCGCACGCTGGACCATGGCCTCCTCCGCACCTTCCATGGCAGCGGCCAGGTTCTTGTAGAGACGCCCGTGCTCATCCTCGGTCAGGACCGTGTCGTGCAATGCGCGAGGCTGGGCATAGTCGTCCAGCTGCTGCTGGTGCGCGTGGCGCCCGGCTTCGCCCGAAATCCGCAGCGGCGGCTCGGCGAAAGTGGGGTCCTCGACCGCCCCGCCAAAGCTGTTCGGCTCGTAATAGGCGTCGGGGTTGCCGGCGCGATGCCCGAAGAAGTTCATCTGGCCGTCCTTGTGGTAATGGTGAACCGGGCATTTCGGCGCGTTGACGGGCAGATGCTCGTAATGCGTGCCAAGGCGATAGCGGTGGGCATCGGCATAGCTGAAGACGCGCGCCTGCAGCATCTTGTCGGGCGAATAGCCTATGCCGCGCACCTTGTTCGAGGGGCTGAAGGCCGCCTGCTCGATCTGCGCGAAATAGTTGTCGGCATTCCGGTTCAGCTCGAACTCGCCCACCTCGATCAGCGGATAGTCCCCGTGCGGCCAGACCTTGGTCAGGTCGAACGGGTCATAGGGCGTCCGTTCGGCGTCCATCTCGGGCATGACCTGGACGAACATCTTCCAGCGCGGGAACTGGCCGGTCTCGATCTTGCCGAACAGCGCCTCCTGATAGCCCTCGCGCGTGTGGCCGATGATCTCGGCGGCCTCGCCATTGGTGTAGAAACGGTGGCCCTGCTGGGTCTTGAAGTGGAACTTGACCCAGAACCGCGCGCCGTCCTTGTTCCAGAAGGAATAGGTGTGGCTGCCATAGCCGTTCATGAAGGTCGGGTCCTGCGGCAGTCCACGATCCGACATCAGGATGGTGACCTGGTGCAGCGATTCGGGGTGCTGGCCCCAGAAATCCCACATGGCCGTCGCGCTGCGCAGGTTGGTGCGCGGGTGGCGCTTTTGCGTGTGGATGAAGTCGGGAAACTTCAGTGGGTCGCGGACAAAGAAGACGGGCGTGTTGTTGCCCACCACGTCCCAGTTGCCCTCGTCGGTATAGAACTTCAGCGCAAAGCCCCGCACGTCGCGTTCGTGGTCTGCGGCACCGTTTTCTCCCGCCACGGTGGAAAAGCGGGCCAGCATCTCGGTGGTCTTGCCGACCTCTGAAAAGATCGAGGCGCAGCTGAACTGCGTGATGTCGTTCGTCACGGTGAAAGTGCCGAAGGCGCCCCAGCCCTTGGCATGGACGACACGCTCGGGGATCCGCTCCCGGTTCTGGTGCGCCAGCTTTTCAAGCAGCTGGTAATCCTGCATCAGCAGCGGGCCGCGCGGGCCCGCAGTCTCGCTGTTCTGGTTCGAGGCGATGGGGGCGCCTGCGGTGGTGGTCATCCGCGGGCGGCCGGACGGGGGGTGCTGGCTCATGATGTTGTCCCTTGCTTCGGTTTTGCCGATTGCAAGATGAAGCCCCCGCAGGATAATTTGAAATTGTAAGTTCTGCTGAAGAAGATCAGGACCGCTTATGAACATCGCCTTGCGCCACCTGCGCTATTTCCTGGCTCTGGCCCAGCACGGCAGCTTCACCCGGGCCGCCGATGCGATCCATGTGACCCAGCCGGCCCTGTCGATGCAGATCCGCGCGCTGGAGGAGATCGTCGGCGCGCGGCTGGTGGAACGCACGCCCGCAGGTGTCGTGCTGACGCCGCAAGGCCGGGCGCTGCAAGGCCATGCCCTGCGGGTGCTGGCCGCCATGACGGACCTGGAACAGGCGCTGCGCCAGCCGGGGCAGGGTGGACGGCTGATGCTGGGAATGATCCCCACCGTCGCGCCCTATCTGCTGCCCGAGGCGCTGCCCGTCCTGCGCGGGCGCCAGATAGGCCAGGACCTGCACCTGCGCGAGGCGCAGACCGATCAGCTGTTGGAGGAGCTGGCAGGCGGGCGCCTGGACGCGATCGTGGTGGCAACGCCGCCGCCGGACGCTTCGGTCGAGGCCGTGGCGCTCTTCACCGATTCCTTCCTGCTGGCGGGCAGCACCGAGCGCATCGCCGCTCTGGATGCCGGAGCGATCCAGCCTCGGTCGCTGGATCCTGGCCAGCTGCTTCTGCTGGACGAAGGGCATTGCCTGGGCGATCAGGCGCTGGAGGTTTGCGGGCTGGGCCGCCGCAGCAGTCGCCTGGACCTGGGCGCGGCCTCGCTGGCCACGCTGTGCCGTCTGGCGGCGCAGGACATGGGTCTGACCTTCCTGCCCCAGATCGCCCGGCGGCAGGAACTGGCGGCCGCACCCGGTCTGGCCGCCATCCCGTTTCCAAAGCCGCAGCCGGCGCGGCAGGTGATGCTGATGCGCCGGGCCACGACCTCTGGCGACGGGTGGTTCGACGAACTGGCGCAGGTCCTGTCCGCTGCAGCCGCGCCCCTTCTGGCCGATGACCCGGCCTGAGCCTCAGCTGCCCGAGACAAACTTGTTGAAGCGGCTGGTGCCGCCATCCGCGGTCTTGTCCTGATAAAGGAAGTCCAGGTCGTTCTCATCAAAGATCTGGAAGAACTCGTCCCATTCGATCTGGGTCAGCGAATCCTCGGGCTCTCCAAAGTCGATGCGCAGGATGCCGCCCTTGCCGCCGGTATCGACCTTGGCGGGGTGCCCGTCACGGGCCTCGGCCCATTTGCGGATCGTGTCATGGTCGCGGGTGGTGTGGGATTGGGTCATGGTGGTCTCCTTTCCCGGTCCGAACACGGCCCACCCCGCCCTTGTTCCCGGCGGTCAGCTTTGCAGCTCTTCGGGGCTGTAGCACAGCCCACGCCTCGGCCGCTCTGTCGCCGCCCGCTACCGTGCCAGTGCAGATTGCGGAACCTTCATCATCAGCAACCTTGCACGCCCTGTCACAGCTTGGCTGGAGTGCCCCTGCAGGGCAACGACAGCAGCGTCCCCGGTCGCCCAGCAGGCCCGCGTCCAAAACCCACGCCCGCCAGCACACCGACCCTTTCAGGCGGCCTCGGTCATGCCCAGTTCCCGCACCCGGCGCAGATCGGCGATCATCGTGGCGGCAGGCTTGGGCCCGAACCACTCCAGCGACCCCTCCGCTATGCATGGAAACCCTCGCAGGATGCGGCGATAGTCCAATGCGCCGTCGAAAAGCCCGCACATCCCGCCCCGATGGCCGCACGGGTCGTGGACATTGCCGGGGTGGAACACCTCCAGCCGGTCGCGGGACGTCACCGACTTCAGGTGATAGTGCAGGATATGAGGGGCCAACAGGGCCTGCGCCTCCAGCGGCTCGGCACCGCCTTCCCAGACATGCAGCACGTCGAAATTAATGCCCACCGCCGGATGATCCAGCCCGTCCAGCAGGGCCAGCGTGGCCGGCAGGCTGTCGGCCAGCGTGTCGGGATGCGTCTCGACCGCGATGCGCAGGCCGGCATCGCCGGCCATGTCCGCCACCAGCCGCAGGTCGCGCAGGATGGCGGCGCGAGCCCCCGCATCAGCCCGGTCCCAGCCCAGCCCACCCGCGAACAGGCGCAGCTTGGGGGCGCTCCAGCCCACGGTAAGGTCGACCAGCGCCTGTGCCTCGGATCGGCTGAAATCGCCCGTGCCAAGCGGCAGGTAGCCTGCCAGCATCGGCACGCGCGGGCGCAGGGCCAGCGCCCGCCAGTCGTCCCTCATCGCGCGGGCATGGGGGGCCCAGATCTCCAGCCCGTCAAAGCCTTCGCGCGTGACATATCGGGCCAGGTCGGCGGCGGTGACCTCCAGGTGGCGGAAGGCCACCGAACAGGCGTGGATCCTCATGCCCCGGCCTCCTGCCAGCGGTGGAACCAGGCGGCGACGGTGGCCTTGATGCCACGCTCCAGGTCGGCCAGCGCGTCCAGATCGGACAGGGCGCGCGCCAGGTCGTGGGCATCGCCGCCCCGGGCAAAGGCCACCGCCCGCAGGTGCACCGCGTTCAGGCCGGATGTCAGGGCCGCGATGCGGTCGCAGCAGTCCTCGAAAGCCTCCGCATCCGCCCCTTCGATATCCCCAAAGACCGCCAGCGCGTGTTCATAGGCGTATTTGCGGATGGCAATGACCGGCAACTCGCGCAGCGCGACCTCCAGATCGGCCCGTGGCAGGTCACCCCCGTGCGCGTGCAGGATACGGCGCAGCGCGTCGATCAGCGGCGTAGCTTGCGCGTCGAAGGTCGCGCAATGCATGGCGGCAATATCTGTGCGCGTGGCGGGATGCGCATCCGCCGTGTCAAAGGCAAAGCCGCCCGCGACCGTATCCCGCAGAAATGCCGCACGCAGGTCGCGGGCCGGCAGCGCGCCCTCCCACCGGAAGTCAGGGTCGCGCATCAGCCAGCGGTCGGGGTCATCCGTGGGCTGGATCAGCGCGTAATGCGGGAAAGGGTCCTGGGCGAACTTGTTGTCCCGCTGCGGCAGCAGGAACATGTCGATCATCGGCATCACGTAGCGGCCGGGCCGCCATTCCGCCAGCAGCCGATGCAGCCGGTCGAGGTTGTCGGACTTGGACGCGGCCGGATCGTACCAGCGCGTCACGGTCAGCCCGAACAGGCGCTGCGCCCAGTGCCGGTAGAAGTCGTGGTCGATGGCTTCGGCGTGATAGGACAGCCGCATCCGGTCGTCGACGACGACCTCGCCGTCCCAGAGGCCCAGATACGTCGGCCGGTGGTCGATGCCGCCGCGATCCTTCAGGCCCTGGCAGATGCAGCTGACGACGCAATGGACCTTGATGTCCAGGGGCTCGTCCAAGGCAGGCGTGGCCCCGGCCAGGGCCTGGGCCAGGGCGCCGACGGTCAGGCCGGGGGCGCGGTCGAAGGTGTCCTCGGCCATCTCGATCCCCTGTTCGTCCAGATGCAGCATCAGCGTCATCAGACCCACGGAATCGAGGCCCAGGTCGTGACCAAGCCGTGCCTGCGGACCAAACGCCTCCATGCGCGGGCAGGCCATGGGTCCCGCCAGGATCTGGCGGATCGCGGCCAGGATGGCCTCGGGCGAGGCGATGGGGCGGGGATCGGTCATGGCGCAACCTCCAGCAGCGTATCAGCCAGGTCGCGCCGCGCGATCTTGCCGTTGGCGCCACGGGGCAGGGCGGCCAGCCGGATCAGGCGCGCAGGCCGCTGGCGCGGCGACAGCACGCCGGCCAGATGCACGTCCAGGGCTGCCTCGGACAGGTCGCCCACATAGGCCAGCGCGGGGCGCTGCGTGGCCGCAGGGTCGGGAATGGCAAAGGCCACGGCGTCGTGGATGCCGGGCAGGGCCATGGCGGCTGCCTCGATCTGGGCGGGATAGACGTTCAGGCCCGCGACATCGATCACCTCGGCGGCGCGTCCGGCAAAGATCAGGTGGCCGCGCGGGTCGATCACGCCCAGATCGCCGGTCTGGATCTCGGCCCCCGCATCCTGCACCACGACCGGCCCCGGCGCGGCGCTGCCTGCGGTCAGCCGCACATGAGGCAGCGGCGCACCCATGTCGTCGGGCGTGCGGGGGTCTGCGGCGATGGCCAGGCAGCCGGCCTCGGAACAGCCGTATTGCTGGAACATGTGCCGGCTGGCGTCCCGGATCGCATCGAACCAGGGCTGCGGCAGCACGGTCCCCGACGACATCACCGCATGCATCCCAACCGGCCCCGCCAGGCGCGCCAGCACATGCAAAAGCGGCGGCGCCGCATAGAGCAGCGGGTCACGGACCTCGGCCAGCTGGCGCAGGATCGCGCGGGGGTTGGCGCTGTCCAGGACCACCGGCACATGGCCGCGCGCCTGCCCCACCAGCACGCCGGCGATCAGGCCATAGGAATGGGTGATCGGCGCGGCGATGACCGGGGTCATGTCCTGCGCCTCGGGGAAGGCGCGGATATAGGCGTCGATCTCGATCTGGATGGCGGTCCAGCTGCGGGCGACGACCTTGGGCGCGCCGGTGGTGCCCGAACTCATCTGGATCAGCACGCCTCCGAGGCGGGGCAGGTCCACGCGGCCCAGCTCCTCCAGCCCGCCGTCGTGGGCCAGGCGGTCGCAGCCGGCCCGTTGCGCCAGATCGCGCGCCTGCTGGGCGGGCGTTTCGGGGTGGATCGGATAGCAGGAGGCGCCGGCCGCCCTCAGGCGCAGGATCTGTGCCAGGCAGGCGGCGCGGTCGCTGAGGTGCAGGGCCACGCGGCTCCTGTCGGGATCGCGGTCGGCCAGCAGGTCGGGCAGGTCCAGTGCCCATGGGTCGACAAGGCGGTCGTTCAGGCGGAAAAGATCGGGCATGGGGTCGGGGGTCCTCAGGGGGTTGGGGGCCGGGTGGCTGCCCGCGCGGCCTAGCAGGCCGGCGGCGAGGCTTTCGGCCGGATAGGTGGGCGCGTCGCTGTGCAGGCCGGGCACGGGCGGAAAGGCGGCGCGCGCCATGGCCCAGAAGGCGGGTTCGGGCAGCAGGTGACGGCGGTGCAGCAGGTCGGCCAGATCCGACAGGACATGCGTGACCAGGCAATCCATGACCAGGTCGCGCAGATCGGTCGCATCGGCCATGCGGTGATATGTGCCGTCGGGGGCGGCGTCATAGCCGGGCTCGATCCTGTTCAGGTCCGGGCGCAGGTCGGGGCGGGCCAGGCGGTCCTGCACATATTCCAGGCTTTCGCTGAAATCTCGGGCGATCAGCCCTGTGGGCCAGCCGTCCTGGTGCCGGATCAGCAGGTTCTGGCCATGCGCCTCCAGCGCGATGCCATGATGGGTCATCAGGTGCCAGACGGGCCGCAGCACCGCCAGCAGCTGCGCCACCCAAGGGCGCGTGCCGTGCCGGGCCAGCCAGGGGGCGATCAGCGGTGCCCCGTCGGGCTCGGTCAGGGTCAGGGCGGACAGGGGGACCGCGTCCTGCGGCGGGGCGGTGCGGCGGATCGCGGCCAGGCGACCGCCCAGTTCCGCCCGTCCGACAATGACCGCGCCATGTTCGCGCAGGATCGTCAGGCCCGCCAGCGCGGGGTCCGCGGCCACCACCTGCGCCAGCCAGTCCGAGATCGCCGGCGCCACCGCCACCGACCAGGGCACCAGATCGCGGACCGAGCTGGTCACGCCGACGCCCAGCGACAGCTTGAGGTGGTCGCCCCCGTCCAGGGGTGCCAGCGTGCGGAGGGACGACGTCGCCTGCATCGCCGGCCCGCGATGATCCAGGAGACGCAACCGCCCGGCGGCCAGCCAGGCGCGGATGATGGGGTCGGCCTGCAGCTGGCGCCACTGCCAGGGATGGACCGGAACCGCGCCGTCAGGGGCAAAGCCCGCGGCCGGGTCGGTGCCGGTCCGCGTGACCAGATCCGGAGTCACCGCCAGCCACAGCGGCGCGATGGGCGCGGCAGCCTCGGGTCCGTAGGCTGCGTTGTCGGCATCGTCAAAGCCGATGCGGGACTTGAAGCCCGGATGATAGGGATGCCCCTCGATCAGCGCGGCCTCCAGCGCCAGCCCCTGCAAATGCAGGCGCCCGGGCGGGACCGGACCGGCCGCGCGCAGGAAATGCGCGCTGCGCCGGATGGCGCGCAGCAGGATCTGCGGGTCGTGCCCGGCATCCGTCAGGCCGCGGCCGAGCGCGCCAAGGGTGACGGGATGGCCAGCGTCATCCACGGGCGGGGCCGACAGCCGGACCCGGCCCGTCGCCTGCAGGCGATGGGGCGCGCGGATGGTCAGGCCGCCGGTGATCCAGCCACCCCGGATCGGGTTCAGGATGCCCTCGAAGGCCAGCGCCTCGATGGCCTGCCGCAGGCAGCGGCTTTCGGGGGTCTCAGGCGACATCGGCCAGCGCCCGTGCAGCCGCATGAGCCGGCAGGGGGTTCGGCACGCGGATCATCGGCGCGCGTTCACCGGGGATCAGCAGCTCGTCCACGCCACCCAGTTGCGTCAGCAGGTTGCCCTTGGCCGGCAGATGCGGGTCCGTCAGCCAGCGCCGCGCCAGGGCGCCGCCATGGCCCGGCAGCCTGCCAAGCATGCCCAGATGGGAGGCCAGCCGCGCCAGGCCGTGACCCTCGGGCAGCAAGCCGTCCAGCGCCAGGCGATGAATGACCGAAAAGACCTGGTTCACGATCAAGGTATATGCCAGCGCATCCTCACATTCGGCGCGGGGATAGACCAGCTGCGGAATGGCGCAAAGGTCGGTATCGGCCATGTCCTCGGCGACATAGAAGCCCTGGTTGTCGCGGATGTCGCAGCGGCAGGGCAGGCCGCGCGACAGGTCCAGAAGGGCATTCTGCTGATGCGCCTCGACCGCGATGCCGGTGGCATCGTAAAGCCGCAGCAGCGGCGCCACGGCGCAGTCCAGATAGGCGTCCAGCCACAGGGCGGGATCGTGTCCCGCGACCACCTGCGACAGGATCGAGGCGCGGCCCGGCAGCGGTTCGGCGACCAGCCCGGCCACCTGCATCACCTTGCCGCCACGCGCGCCGCGCCAGGGGTTCTGGCGCAGGATCAGCTCCAACCCGCTTTCGGCACGACCGGGCAGGCGCAGCGTCATCCAGTGCGGGTCCGCGACGATCCTCAGCGGGCCGAAGCGGCCGTTCAGCGCGCCCAGACGCCGCGCCATGGCGGCCCCGGCCAGCAGCTCATGGCGCTTGTTCACGCGCTGCGAATTCGTCACCGTGACCGGCAGAGAGACCTTGACCTGCCAGGGGCTGTCGCCGCGCCAGAGGGTCCTGACCGAGGAGGTCGCCCACCAGCCCGGGCCTGTGGGTCCCAGATCCAGAATGTCGCCCGACGTGACCAACGCGGCGATCTGCGGGTCGCGTCGGGCGCGGTCCCAGGTCAGCGGATGCGCGGGCAGGATCACCCGGCCCGGTGCGGTCCCGAGGTCCATTCCCGGAAGGTCGCGGACGAGGTCCGGGTCCGTGCCCTCGACCAGGTCGGCGCGGACCGACAGCGCGTGCAGGCGCAGGGCGCCGCGCCAGTCCGGGGTCATCGCGCGTTCCTCGGGCAGGGTCATGCCCGACAGCGCCTTGGGGCAGGGATGCATCCAATGGCCAAAGATCAGCGCCTGTTCGGCGGTCAGGTAATCCGGCGCGGCGTCGGGAACCGACAACCGGTGGGCGGCCAGTTCGGCAATGCGCTGACGGCTGGCGCGCACCCGGCGGGCCAAGGCCTCGCCAAGGGTCCCATGATCGCGCGTGATGCGGTCCAGGATCAGCGCCAGGGCCACAGATGCGTCGATGGTATGGGCACCATCCGCCGCGTGGCGGATCAGCTGCCGCAGCCGGGCCTGGCCGGTCTGCATCGGCTGTCTGCTGCGCGGCTCGATCCATCCGCCGGCGACGGGGATCAGGTCGCGGCCGCCGCCCAGCTCCAGCCGGTCGCAGGCCAGAAGGGCACGCAGGCTGGCCAGATCCGCAATGCGGTCCGGGTCGCCGCGATCGAGGGGATCGGCGATTTCGGCAAGGTCGGGCAGGGTCATCAGCGCCTCGGGTCGTGGCGGCCGCAAGGGCCGGTTGGGACAGAGAGAGGCTGGCTGATGCTGGCAGTGCAGGCATATTAATCTTTAGTATTTACGTCAACTACCAGTCGCGCGATCTGCCGGTTTTTTCATCCCGGGTCTCAAGGGCTACACTTCCGTAGAGTTCCGGCGCGCTTTGGGATGGGATGCGGAACCTTCCCCCGCGGGCCAAGCTTTCCTTATCGCAACACATGGCCGCGGGCCTGACATGGAGTGACCGGTTGGAACAGCGCCTGGACTGGACCCTCACCGAGGCGCTGGATTACGACCACGGCCGGGGCGACCCCTTTGCCGCGGCGGTGCGGGCGACCCGGATGGCAATGATCATCACCGACCCGCAACTGCCGGATAATCCGATCGTCTTTGCCAACAAGGCCTTTCAGCTTCTGACCGGCTATGACCTGCACGAGGTCAGGGGCCGGAACTGCCGCTTTCTGCAAGGACAGGACACGGACCGGCAGACCATCGCAAGGCTGCGGGACGCGGTGGAACAGGGTCAGGACCTTTCGGTCGACGTGCTGAATTACCGCAAGGACGGCACGCCGTTCTGGAACGCCCTCTACCTCAGCCCTGTGCGCGACGATGCGGGGCGCATCAGGTTCTTTTTCGCCTCGCAGATGGATGTCACCTCGCGGGTGGAGAACCAGTCGAAGATCGAGGAGGAGAAGGAGCGCGTCGAGGCCGAGGTCGACCGCCGCATGGCCCAGTTGCGCCATTCGCTGGACGCCCAGAAGCTGCTGCTTCACGAGGTGGACCACCGGGTCAAGAACAACATGACCATGATCGGCTCGATCCTGCGGCTGCAGATGCGCGAGGCCGACGACGCCCAGACTAAGGTCCTGCTGCGGGCCATGATGGCCCGGATCGACGCGCTGGCCGCGGTGCATCGAAGCCTTTACCAGTCCGACGACATCACCCGCTTTGACATCGGCACCTATGCCGTTAACCTGGCCCAGGACCTGGGGCAGGTTCATCCCGACAGCAACATCCGCATCCGCGCCGATCTGAGCCGCGCGGAGGTGCCGGCCGGGCAGGCATCGGCCATCGGTCTGATCATCAACGAGATCCTGACGCTGGCCATCGCACCGGCCGAGGGACTGTCGACGCAGGCCGTCGTCACCATCAGCGCCACGACCGAGGGCCGGGAGGCGCAGCTGACGATCGACATCGACGGCAATCGGGATGTTGCGCCGTCGGGCCTCGGCGCGATGATCATCGCCCGGCTGGCGGCCCAGGCCCGTTGCCAGGTTGGCTGGCAGGCCACCGAAACCGGCACCAGACTGCATGTTACCGCGACCCGGGAGGCCCCATGACACGCCCTGCAACCCCACTGGACATCCTTGTCGTCGAGGACGAGTTCCTGATCGCCATGGATCTGGGCATGATCATCGAGGATGCGGGCCACCGCGTCATCGGCAGCGCGGCTTCGCTGCAGGATGTCGAGGCGTTGCCCGGTGACAGCAGGCCCGACCTGGCCTTTGTCGACATGCAGCTGGCGCGCGACACCACCGGGCTTCAGGTCAACGCGCTGATCCAGGCGCGCTGGCCCGGGACCATCGTCGTCTTCGTGACCGCCAATCCCAAGAAGATCCCCGATGATTTCGCCGGCGCGCATGGGCTGATCGCCAAGCCCTTCACCTCAATGGGCGTCACCGCCGCGCTGGCCTATCTGGACCGGGTGATGCACGAGACCGGGCCGGTACCGGCCGCGCCCGGCAGCCTTGTGGCCGCACCCGCCTTGGCGATGCTGAGGGCCTGAGCACTCAGCCGGTGGGTGCGCTGACGATGACCGAAAGGCCGGGGCTGTTGTCCTCGGTCGACAGTTCTCCCTCTAGCCGGTCGACCAGGGCTTCGACCATGCGCATGCCGAACCCGGTGCCCTTGGTGGTTCCGTCCGTGCCGATCCCCTGGTCGGAAACCTCCAACCGCAGAAGGTTGCGGGTCTGGCGCAGCGACACCGAGACCGGGCCCGGCTGCCCCGCGTAGGCATATTTCGCGGCATTCGCGATCAGTTCGTTCAGCAAAAGACCGATGCTGACGGCCCTGTCGGTCGACACCAGGATCGGCGCGAAGTCGGTCTGGATGAGGCGATTCCAGCCGCCATCCAGCGAGGATTTTAGCTCCTTCATCAGCTCGGCCAGATAGATCGAAAGGTCGACGATTTCGGAACTGTCGTCTTGGTAGAGGCGCCGGTGGACCAGGCTGACGGCGGTCAGGCGGTTCTGCGCCTCTTCCAGCTGCGCCTTTACCGCGGGCTCGGCGGAACGCCCCTGCATGCGCAGGAAGGATGCGACCAGGGCCAGGCTGTTCTGGACGCGGTGGTTGACCTCGCGCAGCAGGAATTCCTTTTGCCGGATCAGGCTTTCGTTCTCGCGCAGCGTCGTGCGCAGTTCGGCGTTCAGCTGGCGGATGCGGCGGTTGTTGCGCGCGCCGAGCATCAGCTTGACCAGCCGGGTCGCGGATTCCGTCTCGGCCGCCGACCATTCGCGCGAACAGCCGCTGACCTGCTGCGACCAGGCCTCGAACGAGGCCCGCGGCTCCAGCACCGCGCCGGGGGTGGCGGGCACGTTCTTGTGGGGATTGCCGGCCCAGGTGACGACCTGCAGCTTTTCGGCGCGGAACCACATCAGGATCGTGGGCACCTCGGTCGACATGGTCACCGCCAGCAGGCCGCTGGCGCGGTCGCTGTAGACCTGCGCGGGCGGATGATCGCGGCCAAGGCAGCTGCTGTGATAGGCCTTGAGCGAGCCGGGATGGCAGACGTGATCCGCCAGCGCCCGCAGATCGTCCTCCTCGGGGCAGGTGCCGAAGGTGAAGAGATCCCCGCCCTGCACCGCCGCGAAGCCGTCGGCCGAGACCAGCCCGGCCAGGTCGTCGGCGGAATGGGCAAAGAACTGAGCCAGGGAATCGTCGGGGCCAAGGCGGCCCAGCACCATGTCCTCGTGCGCGCGCAGGCGGATGCGTTCGCGGTAAAGCTCGGTTTCCTCGCGCAGCTTGATCTGGCGCGACAGGCTGTCGGCCAGGGCCTGGCAGGCCAGGCGCGTGGTCAGCGACAGCACCCGAGGTTCCGCGTGATGGCAGGCAACCAGACCCCAGAGCTCTCCGTCCTTGACGATCGACATGGATGCCGAGGCCGCCACCTGCATGTTGCGAAGATAGCGCAGATGGACCGGAGACACGCTGCGCAGCATCGAGTCGCTGAGGTCGATGCCGCCGATGCCCGGTTCCGTTCCGGTGATGGGCGAGACGGGCGCGTTCACATCCGCGATGACTCTGACCCGGTTGCGGACGTAAAGCGTGCGGGCCTGGCGGGGAATGTCGGTCGCCGGAAAATGATGGTTCATGAAGCCCGCCAGATGCGGCGCGCAGCTTTCCCCGACGACGACGCCGGACGCGTCATCGCCGAAGCGGTAGATCATCACCCTGTCAAAGCCGGTCAGGTCCTGGAACTGGCGCGCGGCCTTTCGGTAGAGGTCGGCGAGGTTCGAGGACCTCTCCATCGCCGCGCCGGAAAGCTCCAGCCGGGACAGGAAGCCCGCATCCAGAACGGCCCCGTCCAGCCGCGGGGCCAGTTCGATCACGACATGGTCGCCGCTGAGATAGGCGATGGCATCGCAGGTGTCGTCCTGGTGGCGGACAGGGTCAAGGACCTTGGGCTTGGCTTCCGTCAGTCGGCTGGGGTCAAGGTCGGCAAAGGCGCCGCCGAAGAGGCCGGCCAGGTTCTGGCCCATGGCGTCACGGGACCAGGCATCCTGCGTACCTGCGGCACCCACGACCACCAGGTCGCTGCGGCGCGCGATCAGCATATGCCCGTAGGACTGGATCGAGCCCGGAATGTGGATGGGCTCGGCATCGCAGGTGGAAAGCCCGGGGAAATCGGTGGGAACTATCTGGTCCATGAAATGAGGCGCCGTTCAACAGGGAGAAGCATTCTTTCCTTCCGCATATGGCACCGCAGGAACGCGAGGGCACATCAATCCCCCATAAATGCAAAGCGATCGGCCAAGTTCCGCCGAATTTCTCGGCGGGTGCATGACAGGCATCAGCCCCCTGCGCTTGCCCCGTTCTGGGCAGCAAAGGCGTCGGTTGGGGTGAGGCCATGCGCGCGGATCGCCATTCGGAACACGCCCCGAGCGCCCTCCGCGCTGGCCTCCGCGTCAAAGGCGGCGGTGTCCAGCCATGTCAGGAAGGACCGAAAGCGGGTCTTGTCTTCCGTCTGCCGGGCCAGGTGGCGCGCGGCAAAGGTGGCGTCAAAACCCAGATCCGCGGCCCGCGCCGCGACCAGCCGCGCGCCCAGGGCCGAGCCCTCCAGCACGTAAAGCGCGCCGGTCTGGGTGGCGGGATGCGTCAGGTCGGGGACCGGGGGCAGGGCGGGCAGGGGCTGGTCCAGATCGCGCAGATCCGCCTGCAGGGCCTCTGCCAAGGGCAGCAGGCGCCATGACTGGCCGGCATCGGTCAGCGCGGCCGTCAGGGCAGGTTCCAGCGCCGCGCGAAAGGCCCAGGTGCCAGCAAGGTAGCGGTGGTAATCCCGCGGCTGCGTCAGGTCGCCCAGTTGGTCATCCAGCAGGCGGTGCAGGTCATCGGTTCCCGCGCGCAAGGCCTGGCGCCGTGCCGAAGACTGCATGATGGCTTCTCCCAAATCGTGCCGGCTGCAGCACCGGGACCAGACTATCCGAGGCAGGAGGAGGTCCGCCACCCCGCCCGGCGCGCCACGGTTCAAAGCTCCGGCATCACGAACAGGAAAGGGCCGGCGCATGGCCGGCCCCTAGGGTCGTCGTGCCTGTCGGCGGGCTCAGGCGTCCTCGGACACCCGGGCGTTCTGGACCCAGGCCACGACGGCCTCGGGCGAGGTCTCGCCATAGGGGTCCTCGGCGCAGTCGTCGCAGCGGCCGGGCTCTTCGAACCAGGCCTCGACCACGCCGTCATTGACCACGGCGGCATAGCGCCAGCTGCGCGGGCCAAAGCCCAGGTTGTCCTTGCGCACCAGCATGCCGGCCTTCTCGGTGAACTCGCCCGAACCGTCCGGGATCACCGTCACGTTCTGCAGGTTCTGCGACTTGGCCCATTGGTTCATGACGAAGCTGTCATTGACCGACAGGCAATAGATCGCGTCGATGCCCAGATCCTTGAGCTGGCCATGGGCCTTTTCGAAGCCCGGCAGCTGGTAGGTCGAGCAGGTCGGCGTGAAGGCGCCGGGCAGCGAGAACAGGACGACCCGCTTGCCGGCAAAATAATCGGCCGTGGTCATGTCCTGCCAGCGATAGGGGTTCGGGCCGCCCACGGCTTCGTCGCGAACGCGCGTGCGGAAGGTTACGTCGGGCAGTTTCGATCCGGGTTTCATGGTGGCTCCTGTCTGTCGTCGGGCGTCACGGAGGCGGCATAACGGCCGCCCCTTCGCGCGCAGAAGTAACGCCGCGCCGCGGCAAGGGCAATGCCGCGGCGCGGCAAAAGCGCATAGTCATGGCTGCCATGCGGAGGCATGCCAGCTCCGCGCGTTGCCAAGCAAAAGAAATACCTGTATTTCCGACAGAACCGCGACCGAAAGGACCATGACCTTGCGCGACCTCAGGCTCCCGGACCAGCGTCACCCGGAAAAGGCGCATCGCCCCGACCAGGCCCAGCCCAAGAAGCCGGACTGGATCCGGGTCAAGGCGCCCACCTCGGCCGGCTACAAGCAGACGCGCGACCTCCTGCGCGAAAACCGCCTGTCCACCGTCTGCGAGGAGGCGGGCTGTCCGAACGTGGGCGAGTGCTGGAGCCAGGGCCACGCGACCATGATGATCATGGGTGAGATCTGCACCCGCGGCTGCACCTTCTGCAATGTCGCCACCGGCAAGCCGCAGACGCTGGACGCGTTCGAACCCGGCCGCGTGGCCCATGCCGTCGCCAAGCTGGGCCTGAACCACGTGGTGATCACCAGCGTCGACCGCGACGACCTCGACGACGGCGGGGCCGAGCATTTCGCCCAGACCATCCGCGCGATCCGCCACCGCTCTCCCCAGTCCACGATCGAGGTGCTGACGCCCGACTTCCTCAAATCGACGCCCGGCGCCCTGGAAACCGTGGTCGAGGCGCGGCCCGATGTCTTCAACCACAACCTGGAGACCGTGCCCGGCCTTTATCCGTCGGTGCGGCCCGGTGCGCGCTATTTCCATTCGCTGCGGCTGCTGCAGCGGGTCAAGGAACTGGACCCGGCCATGTTCACCAAGTCGGGGATCATGGTCGGCCTGGGCGAGGATCGTCAGGGCGTGTTGCAGGTCATGGACGACATGCGCGCCGCCGATATCGACTTCATCACCATCGGCCAGTATCTGCAGCCCAGCCCCAAGCACCATCGCGTGGACCGCTTTGTCACGCCCGAGGAGTTCGCGGGCTATGAGAAAGCCGCCTATGGCAAGGGCTTCCTGATGGTTTCTGCGACGCCGCTGACGCGGTCCTCCTATCATGCCGGGGACGATTTCAGCCGACTGCGGGATGCGCGCCTGGCCAAGCTGGGCCGCGCCTGAGCGGCTGATGAAAAGGGGCAGGGGGCCCGCGTGTCTGCCCCTTGCAAATTCCCGCCGGTGGATTTACCGATCAACCAGGCCCGCAGGGGCCGCGCCGAAAGAGCGCCGATGTTTCGGGGGCGTGGCGGAATGGTAGACGCGACGGATTCAAAATCCGTTTCAGCAATGAGTGCCGGTTCGAGTCCGGCCGCCCCTACCACGCTCTTTCCTTTCCTCCGCTGAATTCCATGAAAGAATTTGCGTCCGCAGGGAACGATCATCATCACCTGACGGTTTGGTCACGGAAGGTGATATTGCACCTGTGAAAGGACTTAGCATGGCACAGAACCCCACCGCAGACGACATGAAACGCGACGCCAACGCCGCCGCCAACAAGGCCAAGCGCGATCTGCAGGAAGGTGCAGACCGGATGGCCGACGATGCCCGCAAGACCGCGAGCAACCTGTCCGACAATGACGCGGCCGACCGCCTTGGCGAGCGTGGCGCGGCCATGGCCAGCAACGCGATGGAAGCGGGCCGCGAATATGCCGACCGCGCGCGCGTCGAGGCCGAGCGCCTTTACGAGGCCGGTCAGCAGCGTGCGCAGGACGTCGCGCAATACGCCGAAGAGCGTTATGACGAAGTGTCGGAAATGGTTCGCCGCAACCCGGCCCAAGCCTTGGGCATCGCGGCCGGCATCGGCTTTCTGGTCGGCCTGCTGATCGCGCGCCGCTGAGGGGTCCCAGCATGTTCGACTTCGCGCGAAAGGTTCAACTGGCTCTGGGCGACACTGCGCGGCGCACTGCCCTGAAGGCGGGAGCCGGGGTGGTGGCGCTGATCGCGGGAGGTTTCCTGCTGGCAGCTTTGTGGTCATTCTTGGCCACGGAGCTTGGCTGGGGATCGGCGCTGGCATCGCTGGCGGTCGGGGTCCTGCTGGGCGTGATCGCGGCGCTGCTGATCGCAATCGGATCGCGTCGCAAGCACGAGATGCCCAGCACGGATGACCTCAAGCGCGAGGTGGAGGCCCGGGTGACGCTGGCTGCGGACGCAGCCGCCGCCAAGGCCCGCGCCGAGGCGGCACGCGTGATGGACATGGCCGAAACCAAGGCGCATGCGCTGATGGATCAGGCAAGCTATCGCGCGTCGAAGCTGGCGAGTGATGCGGAGCAGAAGGTCTTCGGAACAGTGCGGGAGACTGCGCGCGCCGTCGGCCTGTCGGGGCAGCAGCCCCGGCCTCCACGCCATGTTTTCACTCAGCCGTCCTTGAACCCCAGGCCCACCACTGTAGGTTCGGCCGGCATGGCCAAGGCGATCGGAGCCTTGGCGGTGGGCATCACGCTGGCGGCAAAGCTGCAGGAAAACCGCAGGCGTGATGGTGATCATGATCCCGACGACCTTATGTGATCAACAAAAAAGGGCGCCTCGGGCGCCCTTTTTCATGCCAACCGGCGATCCTTTTCACCAAGCGTCAAGCGCCGCACCAAGTCGTCCAAGTCGTCACGGGTAAAGGGCGCTGCCAAGGAATACCATCCGCGTGCGCGAATATCCTCGACGGGATCGATGCCGAGCCTCAGAACAATGGGCCAGCCGTTCCTGGTCCAGTCGCGAACCAAGGCGCACCCGTCCATCTCGCTGATCTGCGCCTTGGTGACCAGAACCGGCAAGCCGCTACTGCCGGCCAGCGTCGCAAGCAGGTCATCAGGAATGTCGGACACTGCAAGATGAAGGAACTGACAACCCGGTGCCGCATCGACCAAGCCCGCGCACATGTCCTGCGCCACGAAATGATCCTTTTCAAGGACGACAAAGGTGAAATGCGGGTGCGTCATGCTGCGCCCAGAGTTCCACCGCCGGATGAGTGAAGCAAGCAAATTTAAATCAATTCGCCGCCAAGACCCGCAAGGTCTTAGCGGCGAACTGATAGCTAGGCGCGATCAGGCGTTTGCTTCGCGGATCTTGTCGGCGGCGGCCTTGTCGAAGCTGATGCCTTTCTGGTCCAGCAGTTGGTCCAGTTCCCCCGAGAGCGTCATTTCGGTGATGATGTCGCATCCGCCGACAAATTCCCCCTTCACATAAAGCTGCGGGATCGTCGGCCAATCGGAAAAATCCTTGATCCCCTGGCGGATATCCGCATCGGACAGGACGTTCACATCCTGATAGGGAATCGCCATGTAGTTCAGCACGCCCGCAACGCGGCTGGAAAAGCCGCATTGGGGCATGTCACGCGTGCCCTTCATGAACAGGACGACGTCGTTGCGGTCGATCAGATCCTGGATGCGGTTGGTGACGTCGCTCATCTGGGAAGTCCTCTTGGTCTAAGACCCAGGTGGGGCCTTGAAGGTCGTGGGGCAGGGGTACCCGATCTCAGTCAGGGGCCTTGGTCGTCAGCGCCAAGGCATGCAGGGCGCCCGAGGGGCCATCCATCCTGCCCTGAAGCGCGGCATAGACGGCACGCTGCTGCTGCACACGGTTCTGGCCCCGGAAGCTTTCATCGACGACTTCGGCGGCATAGTGGTTGCCGTCGCCCGCGAGGTCGGTGATCGTAATCCGCGCATCGGGAAAGGCTGCCCGGATTAGGGCTTCGATATCATGCGCTTCCATCGCCATGAACAGGTCCTCTTATCGCTCGATACAGATGTAGGCGATGGCTGGCCCGGTCGCAAGACCATGCAGAACGGCCGCACCGGTAAGGCGCGGCCGTTCGTGAAGAAAGGCGGCAGATCAGTTGACCGCGCTGACGGCCCCGACCGTTCCGCCGACAACGGCACCCACCGGACCCGCCATCGCGGCACCACCGACGCCGCCCGTGGCGGCACGTTCGGTGACGGTGTTTCCGCAGGCCGAAACCAGCAGGGCGGCGCCAAGAAGACCGGCTGCAACAATACGCATGATGATGTTCCTTTTGTCTAAGTTCGTGTGTCCTTGGTTAGACTCCTGCGAAGTCGCGAGAGTTCCCTTTGCTGCATTGGCGTGAGCTTATCTTAACAATGCATCTTACAGGGGCGGGTATTTTGTCGGCTGAGCCCCAGTCTGAAACGTAGGCAGGGCGGCCCCGCCGTTTGGAACTGGCTGTCTGCTTGCGCGGTTGTCCCTAAGGATGGCTTTTCCGAAGATGCGCCGATCAGTCGACGCCTGTGCTTCGCAAAGCTGGTCCGCGGACCGACCTTGGGCTTGTAGATGCCGCCAGCCGATGAACTCGGAGCCGGTGATCGATCGGCAGGCATGCAGGGCAGGGGCGTGAGCGATCGGGCGATCTTCGTCATGATCGGCTTGGTGTGCTTTTCGGTGTTCTTCAAAGCGCCCAGAAAGCGGCTAGTGCGCTCGATCATCGTGGTGGCATTTGCGGGGCCGTACTCAGCCGGGTAAGCACAAAGTTTGCCTCTCAGTAAAGAACTGCTTGCGACGCGATGTTAGCTGGGCGGAGCAAGATGCGGAGTTCCGGCGCAAAATTCGGAAGCCGACGCTTGCGCTGCCGGTATTGCTGTGCGCCATCTCGTCAAGGCTGAGCCTCATCCGCCGCACCCATTCAACTTCGCGGTGCTCAGAGAGGAATAGGCGGCTGTAGTGGACCTTCACTCGCATGTTGTTTTCTCATCGAAAGGTCTCAAATTAGCGCTCCAAGACAGCGCATACCCAGTCTAAGCCGTATCATGAATAATCAGTATTATGTAATTAACAGCACCAAATGTAGCTAGGTTGCCACCATTTTTTACGTTGCTGAAGTAATCCCGGTCGAACACATTCGACTTGGTAACATCGGAGAATGCCATGGCTGTTTCGCCGCCCTTCTGTGACTTCGGCACCTCGTGGCACGACTTCTCGCTGCCCGATGGTCTAGGCACATTCAGCAGCCTTGAAAAACTGAAGGGGTCGCGCGGGACCTTGGTCATGTTCATCTGCAATCACTGCCCCTATGTCCGCTCGATCCTCGACCGCATCGTGAGGGACGCTCACGAGCTGCTGGATTACGGGATCGGCGTCGTGGCAATTTCTGCCAATGATGTAGCCGAATATCCCCAGGATGGACCCGAAGAGATGGCGCGCCTTGCGCAAGACATGGGGTTCCGTTTTCCCTACCTCTATGACGAAAATCAGGACGTGGCGCGTGCCTATGGCGCGGAATGCACACCTGACTTTTTCGGCTACAACTCGGAGGGCCGGTTGCAGTATCGGGGCCGCCTCGATGCCTCGGGCCGCACCCCGGGACCAGGTGATGCGCGGCGCGAGCTGTTTGAGGCCATGATCATGATCGCAGAGACTGGTCAAGGACCGAAAGCGCAAGTAGCATCAATAGGTTGTTCTATAAAATGGAAAGCGGAATGAACATGCTGGCGCCCTGCCCGATCGTCTTTGACCTCGACGGCACGCTGATCGACAGCGCGCCGGACATTCATGCCTGTGTGAACGCGGTCCTGCGCCAGAACGGGATCTCTCCGCTTGGTCTCGATCGGGTGCGCAGCTTCATCGGAGGGGGCGTCGACCTTCTCTGGACGCGGGTGATCGCGGCCACGGGCATTGATCCGGTGCACAGGCCGGACCTGGTTGCGGCCTTCATGGCCCGCTATCATGATGCGACGGCGCTGACACGGGTCTTCCCCGGGGTGACCGAAGCCTTGGGGCGCCTGGCCGATGCCGGCCATCTCTTGGGCATCTGCACGAACAAGCCCTTGGGGCCCACCCGCGTGATCCTGGAACATTTCGGGCTCGCTTCGATGATGTCGGCGGTGATCGGGGGTGACTCGCTGCCGCAGAAAAAGCCTGATCCTGCCCCCCTCCGCGCGGCGCTGGATCTTCTGGGGGTCACGGGCGACACACCGAATGCCATCTATGTCGGCGACAGCGAATTCGACGCCGATTGTGCCGCGGCCGTGCCGGTGCCTTTCCTGATCTTCACGCGGGGTTATCGGCTGCGGCCGGTCAGCGAGCTGCCGCATCTGGCCTCCTTCGACAGCTTCGACGAGCTGCCCCGTCTGATCATGGAAACCGTGGCCGCGTAACCGCCGACCGGCCAGCGCGGGGCCGACAGCAGCTTGACAAGCGTGGCGCAAACCCGGCAGGTCGCGGATGTCACCTTGCAGGAAGGCCGCCCATGGATCTGCGTCAGCTCAGCCCCACCCTTGCCGTCTCGCCGCAGATCATGCCCGAGGATGTGCCCGTCCTGGCCGAGGCCGGGTTCAAGGTCCTGGTCAACAACCGGCCCGATGACGAGGTCGGACCCGAGATCGACCATGATGTGATGGCGCAGGCGGCGGCCGATGCGGGGATGAGCTATCACTACCTGCCCTTCCACCCCGGCCAGGTCACGCCGCAGCTGATCTCGGACTTCGGCTCCGCAACGGTCGGCCGTGGACCCGTCATTGCCTATTGCCGATCGGGGAACCGCTGTACCGTGCTCTGGGCGCTGAACCAGGCCGGCAAGCTGCCCGAGGACGAGATCATCGAGACAGCCGCCAAGGCGGGCTACGACCTGACCGGCGTGCGCCCGCTGCTGGCCTCGCTGGCCAGCCGCAGGGGCTGATCCTCAGGCAGGCACGTCCAGCGCCCGCTTCACATTGGCCGTCCAGCCCAGCAGCGTCCTGTCACCGGTCCGGATCGCGGGCCGCTTCATGACGCTTGGCTTTTCGCCCATCATCGCCACCGGATCAGCGGAGCGCTGATCCTCGGACATGCCGCGCCAAGTCAGGCTGGCCCGGTTGATAATCTTATCCCCGAAATCAGACACCAGGGACCGGCGCTCCTCCTCGGACAGCGGCTCTTGCTGGACATCGCGGAACTGGACCGTCCAACCATGCGCCTCAAGCTCCGCCTGTGCCTTCTGGCAGGTCGAGCAATGGGCCAGACCGAACATCGTCAGCGTCTTGGACATGGCGGTCTCTCAGATGAAGGGCACAAAGGGGATGCCGCAGGCGGAAAGGCTCAGAATGGTCAGCAGGGCAAGGGTGAGACGCATGGAACGGGCTCCGTGTGATGCAGGTCATGGCTTATCACGTTGCCGCTCCCGTGCCACAAGCTACAAATTGCCGCTGCCATGTTCGGCCCCGTGCAGACTGCGCCGGACGCGGCGCATGCCCCACCAGACGACCAGAACCACAAGGGGCGTCAGCGCGGCGATCAGATGGCTTTTCTCCACCCCCGCCAGCCCCGCCACGGGCGCCAGCGCATAGCCCAGCAGCCCGACCGCGTAATAGCTGATGGCCACGACCGACAGGCCCTCGACCGTGTGCTGCAGGCGCAGCTGCAGGTCGGCGCGCCGGTCCATGCGCTCCATGATGTTCTGGTTCTGTGCGCTGCGTTCCACATCGACGCGGGTGCGCAGCAGTTCGGCGGCGCGGGCCGCGCGTTCCAGCATCGTGTCCAGCCGGTTCTCGGCCGACTTCACCGTCCGCATCGCGGGCTGATAGCGGCGGCGCATGAACTCGGTCAGCATCTGCCGGTCTAGGAAGCGCGTCTCGCGCAGCGCGCTGATGCGGTCGCGGACGATCGCCTCATAGGCCGAGGTCGCGCCAAAGCGGAAGGAATGCTGGACCGCCTGCGCCTCCAGCTCGGTCGAGACCGCAAGCAGCTCGTGCAGCATCTGCTCGGCCGGCTGCGCCTCGTCATTCATCGAGGCCAGGATCGCAGTCAGCCGCGGCTCCAGCTCGTTCAGGCGACGGCTGAGACTGCGGGCCCGCCCCAGGCCCAGCATGGACATGGCGCGATAGGTCTCCAGTTCCACGACCCGATGGGCCAGCCGGCCCACCCTGCCCGGCGTCGTGCCGGGCCGCACGAAGACCGCGAACCGCATCCAGCCGTCGGCATCGATGCGAAAATCGCCGGCCACCACCGCGGCCTCGTCCAGCACCCAGACTGCAGCCAGGCTGTCGGGGGCGAACCAGCCGCCGATCCGCGCCAAGGCCTCGGCAGGATCGTCAGGCAGCAGGTCGACCTGCACGATGACCGCGGCCACGCGCCGGCCGGGGGCCGACCGCTGCCATTCCTCGGGAAAGATCGACGCGGCCGACGGGTCAAAGGGGCGGATCGGCAGGCCGGGTGTCGTGGCCATATAGCTTACGAACTCGGTATGGCTTTCCCATTTCAGGTCATGGCGGCCCAGCCTGCCCTGGTAATGGCTGTCATCGGCGTCCGGGCGCGGGCCGCCATGCCGCGACACCAGTTCCTGCAGATGGGCCGCGTCCAGCCCCCGGTCCCGGTTGGCGGCGTCCTGCGGCTCCTTGAAGGCGACAAAGACCGTTGTCGACGGAACGGGCATCTGCGGCGAAGGGCGCGCGTGGAGTTCGTTCACAAGCGCATAGCGCAGCGGATGTTCGGTCGCCGGACCCATTGTTATCCCTCGAGCTTATCGGCGGGCAGCGGCCCCCTGCCCCAGTTGTGCGCAGCCCCGGGTCCAGCGCAAGCCCATATCCGGTCCCGCGCAAAATTGAGAAGCGCCCGCCGGAGGGATCCGGCGGGCGCAAAGGGTCGAACAGCCTGTTTCGGGTGCCCGATCAGTCGATCATCGGCAGCAGCTTGTTGATGCTGTCCTTGGCATCGCCATAGAACATGCGCGTGTTCTCCTTGAAGAACAGCGGGTTCTCGATGCCGCTATAACCGGTGCCCTGGCCGCGCTTGGACACGAACACCTGCTTGGCGCGCCAGACCTCCAGCACCGGCATGCCGGCGATGGGGCTGTTCGGATCGTCCTGCGCTGCCGGGTTCACGATGTCGTTCGAGCCGATGATGATCACCACGTCGGTCGAGGGGAAATCGTCGTTGATCTCGTCCATTTCCAGCACGATGTCATAGGGCACCTTCGCCTCGGCCAAGAGCACGTTCATGTGGCCCGGCAGGCGGCCCGCGACGGGGTGGATCGCGAAACGAACCTCCTTGCCCGCGGCGCGCAGCTTGCGGGTCAGCTCGCTGACCGCGCCCTGCGCCTGCGCCACGGCCATGCCATAGCCCGGCACGATGACCACGCTGTCGGCATCGTTCAGAGCCGCTGCCACGCCGTCTGCGTCGATGGCGGTCTGCTCGCCCTCGATGGCGGCCGCGGGTCCCGTCTCGCCGCCAAAGCCGCCCAGGATCACGCTGACAAAGTTACGGTTCATCGCCTTGCACATGATGTAGGACAGGATCGCGCCCGAAGATCCGACCAGCGCGCCGGTGACGATCAGCAGGTCATTGCCAAGCGTGAAGCCGATGGCGGCCGCGGCCCAGCCTGAATAGCTGTTCAGCATCGACACCACGACCGGCATGTCTGCGCCGCCGATGCCCATGATCAGGTGATAGCCGATGAAGAAGGCCAGGGCCGTGATCAGGATCAGCCAGAAGACGCCCGATCCGACGCCCGTGAAATAAAGGATGCCGAACAGGATCGACAGGGCCAGCGCGCCCGCGTTCAGCATGTGGCCGCCGGGCAGCTTCTTGGGCTTGCCGTCGACGCGGCCCGACAGCTTGCCAAAGGCCACGACCGAGCCGGTGAAGGTGACGGCGCCGATGAAGATGCCCAGGAAGACCTCGATCTTCAGCATGGCGATCTCGGCCGAGGTCTTGTGCGCCAGAAGTGCCGCGAAGCCGTAAAAGACCTCGGGGACGCCCTCGGCGCGGGAACGCATGACGCGGGCCAGCTCGATCTGGGCATTGAAGCCGACAAAGACGGCTGCCAGGCCGACCAGCGAATGCATGGCCGCGACCAGCTGCGGCATCTCAGTCATCTGGACGCGCTTGGCGACGATCCAGCCGACGGTGCCGCCGATGGCGATCATGACCAGCGACAGGAACCAGTTGCCGGCCCCCGGCCCGATCAGCGTGGCCAGCACGGCCAGCGCCATGCCGACGATGCCGTACCAGATGGCGCGCTTGGCGCTTTCCTGTCCCGACAGCCCGCCAAGCGACAGGATGAACAGGACCGAGGCGACCACATAGGCCGCGGTGGTGAATCCGTATTCCATTCCTGCCCCCTTACGACTTCTGGAACATGGCGAGCATGCGCCGGGTGACCATGAAGCCACCAAAGATATTGACGCCGGCCATCAGCACGGCCAGAGCGCCCAGCAGCACCACCCACCCGGATTGGCTGCCGATCTGCATCAGCGCGCCGAGGATGATGATCGAGCTGATGGCGTTGGTGATCGCCATCAGCGGCGTGTGCAGCGAATGGGCGACGTTCCAGATCACGCGGAAGCCGATGAAGCAGGCCAGCACGAAGACGATGAAATGCGACATGAAGCTGGCGGGCGCGACCAACCCGATCAGCAGCAGCAGCAGGCCCCCGCCGACCAGCAGCCGGACCTGGTTCCGTGTGTCGGCCTTGAAGGCCGCGGCCTCGGCGGCGCGACGCTCGGCCGGGGTCGGGTCCTTTTTCCGAACCTTCGGCTGCTGCGCCGCGATGGCCGCGACCTTGGGCGGCGGTGGCGGCCAGGTCACGTCATGATCATGGGCCACCGTCGCGCCCCGGATCACGTCATCCTCCATGTTGTGATGGATGACGCCGTCCTTCTTGGGGGTCAGGTCGGTCACGAAATGGCGGATGTTGTTGCCGTAGAGTTCAGAGGCCTGCGCCCCCATGCGCGACGGGAAATCGGTATAGCCGATGACCACGACGCCGTTGTCGGTGACAATCCGCTCGTCCGGGACGGTCAGCTCGCAGTTACCGCCCTTTTCGGCAGCCAGGTCGATGATCACGCTGCCCTGCTTCATGGCCGCGACCATGTCGGCGGTCCACAGCTTGGGCGCATCGCGGCCGGGGATCAGCGCGGTGGTGATCACGATGTCCATCTGCGGGGCCAGTTCGCGGAACTTGGCCAGCTGCTTTTCCCGGAATTCCGGCGAGGACGGCGCCGCATAGCCACCGGTCGCGGATCCATCCTGCACCGGCTGGTCGAATTCAAGGAACACGAATTCCGCGCCCATGGATTCGATCTGCTCGGCCACTTCGGGGCGCACGTCAAAGGCATAGACCTGGGCGCCAAGCGACACCGAGGTCCCGATGGCGGCCAGGCCCGCGACGCCGGCGCCCACGACCAGCACCTTGGCCGGCGGGACCTTGCCCGCGGCGGTGACCTGGCCCGTGAAGAAGCGGCCAAAGTTGTTTGCAGCCTCGATCACCGCGCGATAGCCGGCGATATTGGCCATCGACGACAGGGCGTCCATCTTCTGCGCGCGGCTGATCCGGGGCACCATGTCCATGGCAATGGCGGTGACGCCCTGCTCCTTGGCCAGCGCCAGCAACTCGGCGTTCTGCGCAGGATAGAAAAACGAGATCACCGTCTGGCCGGCACGCATCTGGCGGATCTCGGCTTCGGTCGGCTGGCGGACCTTTGCCACGACATCCACCGCGGCGATCAGCTCGGCTGCCGTCTGGCAGACCGTGACGCCGGCGGCGCGATAATCCTCATCCGAAAAGCCGGCGCGTTGGCCCGCCCCGCTTTCAACATGGACGTCATGTCCCAGCTTGCCGAGATGCCCCGCCGAGGACGGGGTGATGGCCACCCGCGCCTCGCCGTCGAAGCCCTCTTTCAACGCGCCGATCTTCATGGCTTCATCGCCCCCCGCCTTGTTCAATTCGCTGTCGCGGAACACATAGCATCGGGTAATAATCTTTCACAAGGCCGGGGGAACACGACGAAGGTCGAAAGCGACCTCACCGCCACAGGAAACGACGCTGCGTCTTTTTGCCTTGCGACACGAAAAAGCCCGGGGCCTTGGGGCCACCGGGCTTTCGGTTCTTCGGCGTCGAACGGATCAGTTCGCGGGTGCGGTCTCTTCCGTTGCGGGCTCGGTCGCGTCCGGCAGCGGAGTGGTGGTGGGTTCGGCTGGGACTTCTTCCTCGGTCGCGGGCGCGTCCGTGGTCAGGGTTCCCGCCGGTGCGGGCTCGGTCGCAACGGGATCGACGGCCGTCTCTGCAGCGGGCTCGGTTTCGACAACGGCCGGCTCTTCGATGGGCTCGACTTCGACCACGGTCGTGTCCGTATCCGTGGCCAACGGCGTGACGGCGGTGTCCTCGACCTCGGCCTCGGCAGCGGGCTCTACGGCGGGCTCTTCTGCAGGCTCGGTCACGACGACGGGGTCTGCCGTTTCGACCTCGGTCTCTGTGGTGGTCACTGTCGTGGTGTCGCCTTCGACGGCCACGGTGTCATCGGCCATGAACCGCTGCAGCACGAAATAGGCCAGCGCCAGTGCCAGAAGAACCCCGATGATCAGCGGCAGAGCCGAAGAGCGGCGCTCGACCGGCTCGACATAGGTTTCCTTGTGGTCACGCGTGCCGGTTGTCGGGCGGTTCGGGTCGTTCGGATCATAGCTCATGCTGGCCTCCAGTTCAGACTTTGTTTTTACCGGGTTAGGTCGCGAACCTCTGGTTCAGTCCGTACCGGCTGTCAATCCTAAGGTGTGGGGCCCGGCTTGCGACCCGGCCTTCATGCGATTAACACAGCCGATAGGCGCGAGTTCCGGCAAGCGTCGGATTATTTCAGGAAAGGTTGCCCTTGATGCCACAGACGAAACCGCAGCCCGTCCAGTATCTTGCCGACTATCGCCCCTATCCCTTCACCCTGGCCGAGACGCGTCTTGATGTCACGCTGGCCCCGCGGGACACCCGTGTCCGGGCCGAACTGGACTTGGTGCCCGCATTGACCGGGGCAGCCCGGGATCTGGTCCTGGACGGCGGTGCCGGCCTTCGGCTGCTGGCGCTGACCATCGACGGGGTGGCCCCTTCCGAAGACCATGTCACGCGGACCGACGAACGTCTGACCATCCACGCCGCCGCCCTGCCCCGCGGCCCCTTCACGCTGGCCACCGAAGTCGCCATCGATCCCGCCGACAACACCGCCTTCGAAGGTCTCTACCTGTCCGGCGGCATCTTCTGCACCCAGTGCGAGGCCGAGGGGTTCCGCCACATCACCTTCTATCCCGACCGCCCGGACGTCATGACCACCTTCCGCGTGACGGTGCGCAGCGACCTGCCGGTGCTGCTGTCGAACGGCAACCCGGTCGCCTCGGGCGACGGATGGGCCGAATGGCACGACCCCTGGCCCAAGCCCTGTTACCTCTTCGCGCTGGTCGCTGGCGATCTGGTGGCGGTCAGCGACCGCTTCACCACCCGCTCGGGACGGCCGGTCGATCTGAATGTCTGGGTGCGGCCCGGCGATCAGGACCGGGCGGGCTTTGCCATGGAATCGCTCATCAAGTCGATGAAATGGGACGAAGAGGTCTATGGCCGCGAATACGACCTGGACGTGTTCAACATCGTCGCGGTCGAAGATTTCAACATGGGTGCCATGGAAAACAAGGGGTTGAACATCTTCAACTCGAAACTGGTCCTGGCCTCTCCGGAGACGGCCACCGATACCGACTACGAGCGGATCGAGGCGGTGATCGCGCACGAATATTTCCACAACTGGACCGGCAACCGGATCACCTGCCGCGACTGGTTCCAGCTATGCCTCAAGGAGGGGCTGACGGTCTTTCGCGACCAGCAGTTCACCAGTGACCTGCGCAGCGCGGCCGTCAAGCGGGTCGAGGATGTCCAAACCCTGCGCGCCCGCCAGTTCCGCGAGGATCAGGGCCCCTTGGCCCATCCCCCGCGCCCCGACCGCTACGAAGAGATCAACAACTTCTACACCGCCACCGTCTATGAAAAGGGCGCCGAGGTCATCGGCATGCTGAAGACGCTGGTGGGCGACGAAGGTTATAGGCGGGCGCTGGACCTCTATTTCGACCGCCACGACGGCGACGCGGCCACCATCGAGGACTGGCTGAAGGTCTTCGAGGACGCGACCGGGCGCGACCTGTCGCAGTTTTCCCGCTGGTACACCGATGCAGGCACCCCCATCCTGGAAATGTCCGAGACATGGCAGGATGGCACCCTGACGCTGACCTTCGCGCAATCGACGCCGCCCACGCCCGGCCAGCCGGACAAGCCCGCACGGGTCATCCCGATTGCGGTGGGGCTGATCGGCCCCAATGGCGACGAGGTCGTGCCCACCCGCATCCTGGAAATGACCGAGGCACGGCAGAGCTTTGCCTTTGACGGGCTTGGCGCGCGTCCGGTGGCCTCGGTGCTGCGCGGCTTTTCGGCGCCAGTCATGGTGCGCCGGGATCTGGACGACGCGACACGCGCCTTCCTGCTGGCGCATGACAGCGATCCCTTTGCCCGGTGGGAGGCGGGGCGCGAACTGGCGCTGTCCGCGCTGACCGAACTGGCGCAGGGGCGCGACGCGGGGGCGGATTACGTGGAGGCCATCGGCGCGCTGGCGGCCGACGGCTCGGCCGATCCGGCCTTCCGGGCCCTGTGCCTGAACCTGCCCGGCGAGGAAGAGATCGCGATCCGTCTGGCCGCGCAGGGCATCACGCCCGATCCCGACGCGATCCATGACGCGCGCGGCAACCTGGCGCGGCGCATGACGCTGACACATCAGGAACTGCTCTCCGACATCTATGACGACATGGCCGTCACCGGCCCCTATTCGCCGGATGCCGACGCGGCCGCGCGCCGGTCGCTGCGGATCGCGTCGCTGGGCCTGCTGGGCCGGATCGACGGGGGCGAGCGCGCGGAGGTCCTGTTCGGCATTGCCGGCAACATGACCGAGCGCATGGCCGCGCTGGCGGTGCTTTTGCGGCTGGGACAAGGGGATGCTGCCCTGCAGGTCCTGCTGGATCAGTTCGGCGGCAACCGTCTGGTCATGGACAAGTGGTTCAGCATCCAGGTCATGGCGGCACCGCCCCAGAACGCGGCGCGGATCGCCCGCGATCTGGCGGCCCGCGACGATTTCGACTGGAAGAACCCCAACCGCTTCCGCGCGCTGCTGGGCGGGCTGGCGGCCAACCATGCGGGCTTTCACGCCGCCGACGGCTCGGGCTATGACTTCACCGCCGACTGGCTGATCCGCATGGACGCGGCCAATCCGCAGATCGCCGCCCGCATGTCCACCGCCTTCGAGACATGGCCCCGCTATGACGCCGAACGGCGGGCCCATGCCCGGGCCGCGCTGGAACGGATCGCGAGCCTTGAGGGTTTGAGCCGTAACACGCGCGAGATGGTGTCGCGCATGATCGCGGCGGGCCGCTGAGGGCCGCGAGGGGGAAGCGATTGACCACCATTGACGAAACCAGGGCCGAGATGCAGGCGCGTCTCGACCCGCTGATCGCCGAGCGCGCGCCCTGGCTGTTTTCGGGGCGCGTGCATCACCGGGCGGCACGGCGCCTGATGATGCATCTGCTGCGCTATCCCCGCACCGTTGAACTGGGAACCGAATTCCGCGACCTGCCGTCGGCCGAGATCTTCCGGCGCATGTGCGACCTGGTGGTTCGCGACCTGCGGGTGGAGGGGATCGAGCATCTGCCGGCAACGGGCCCGGCGCTGATCGTGGCGAACCATCCGACGGGCATCGCGGACGGGATCTTCCTCAATGCCGTCATCTCGCAGTTGCGCGACGACCTCTTCATCTATGCCAACCATGACATGATCCGCGTCCTGCCACAGATGATCGAGATGATCGCCCCTGTTGAATGGCGGGTCGAGAAGCGCAGCCATGCCAAGACCCGCGCGACCATGGATTACACGCGCGACGCCCTGGGCGCGGGCCGGATCGGCCTGATCTTCCCTTCGGGCCGGCTGGCCAAGCGGCGCGGCCTGACCCTGCACGAACGCCCGTGGATGGCCAGCGCCGCGATGATCGCGCGCAAGTTCGACGTGCCGGTGATCCCGCTGCGCATCCGCGCCCGGAACTCAGCGCTGTTCTACCTGTTTGACCGCATCCACCCGACGCTGCGCGACGTGACGCTGTTCAACGAGGTGCTGAACAAGACCCGCCAATCCTATCGCGTCACCATCGGCGCGCCGATCGCCGCGGCCGATCTGCCCCGCAGCAGCGAGGAGGCGATCGACCTGCTGCGCCGGGCGGTCCTGGCACTGCCCGAGCCGGGGCCGGATGCGGTCAGCCTTGTCCAGACCCGCAGCACCTTGTTGCCGGCCGGGCGCGGCAAGCCCGTGGGCGGGTGACGCGATCCAGGAAAGCCGTCAGAGCGCCATGTCGTCGCGGTGGACCAGCGCCGCGCGGCCGGGATAGCCCAGGATCGTCTCGATCTGCGCCGACTGGTGGCCGGCGATCAGCCGCGCCTCGACGGCGGTGTAGCGGATCAGGCCCGTCGCCAGCCGCTGGCCCTGGGGGCCGGCGATCGCCACCGGATCGCCCCGCCCGAAACTGCCCTCGACCGCGACGACGCCGGCGGGCAGCAGCGATTTCCCCCGCCCAAGCGCCTGCACAGCCCCTGCATCGATGCTGACCGTGCCTTTGGGCTTCATCGCCGCTATCCAGCGCTTGCGCGCCAGTTGCGGGTCCGCCTCGGGCAGGAACCAGCTGGTGCGGGCGCCCTGAGCCACGGCCGACAGCGGACGCAGCACCGAACCCTCGGCGATGGCCATCGCACAGCCGCCCGCCACCGCGGTGCGCGCGGCCATCAGCTTGGTCTTCATGCCGCCTTTGGAGAGGCCCGAGACCGGATCGCCCCCCATCGCCTCGATCTCGGGCGTGATCGCCTCGATCAGCGGCAGGTGCTGGGCGGCGGGATCGGTCTTGGGGTTCGAGGTATAAAGCCCGTCCACGTCCGACAGCAGCAGCAACTGGTCGGCGCCGCAGGTCACCGCGATCTGCGCGGCCAGGCGGTCGTTGTCGCCAAAACGGATCTCGTCCGTGGCGACCGTGTCATTCTCGTTCACGATGGGCACGACGCCCAGGGCCAGCAGCGTCTGCATCGTGGCACGGCTGTTCAGGTAACGCCGGCGGTCGGCGCTGTCCTCCAGCGTCAGCAGCACCTGCGCCGTGGTCACGCCATGCGGGGCCAGCGCCTCCTCATAGGCCCGTGCCAGGCGGATCTGGCCCACGGCCGCGGCGGCCTGCGCCTGTTCCAGCGGCAGGGTTCCCGGCGGCAGACCCAGGACCCGCCGGCCCAGGGCGATCGAGCCCGATGACACCAGCACCACGTCACAGCCGCGCGCGCGCCAATCCGCCACGTCGTCGCACAGCCCGCGCAGCCATTCGCCCCGCAGCCCCTCCGGCCCCACCAGAAGTGCAGAGCCGACCTTGACGACCAGCCGCCGCGCCTGTGCCAGCGCCGGCGACGTCACGGCTGCCATGCCCCTTCGGCGTCGTCGGACCGGGTGGGCGCCCGCGTCGGCTCGATCCTGGCCCAAAGGGCGCGCAGCACGTCGGTCACGCCGGTCCGCGCCACGCCCGACATCAGCAACACGGGGTGGCCCAGCTCGGCCTCCAGCTCGGCGCGGCGTTGGGCCAGGACCTCGTCCTCCAGCGCGTCGATCTTGTTCAGCGCCGTCACCCGCGGCTTCTGCATCAGGACGGGAGAATAGGCCGCAAGCTCGGTCAGGATGGTGCGCGCATCTACGGCCACGGTCTCGGACGTGCCGTCGACCAGGTGCAACAGCACGTTGCTGCGCTCGACATGGCCCAGGAACTGGTCGCCCAGGCCCCTGCCCTCGCTCGCGCCTTCGATCAGGCCCGGGATGTCGGCCATGACGAATTCGTGCCCGTCGACGCCGACGACGCCCAGGTTCGGGTGCAGCGTGGTGAACGGATAGTCGGCGATCTTCGGGCGCGCATTCGACACCGCGGCCAGGAAGGTCGACTTGCCGGCATTCGGCAGGCCCACCAGGCCGCTGTCGGCGATCAGCTTCAGCCGCAGCCAGATTGTGCGCTCCACGCCCTCCAGGCCGGGATTGGCGGTGCGGGGCGACCGGTTGGTCGAGGACTTGAAATGCAGGTTGCCCCAGCCCCCGTTGCCGCCCTTGGCCAGCAGCACGCGCTGCCCGACCTCGGTCAGGTCGGCAATGACCGTCTCTTCGTCCTCTTCCAGGATCTCGGTGCCCACGGGCACGCGCAGCACGACGTCATCGGCCGATTTGCCGGTCATCTGGCTGCCCATGCCGTGCTGGCCCGACTTGGCGAAGAAGTGCTGCTGATAGCGGAAATCGATCAGCGTGTTCAGCCCCTCGACCGCCTCGGCCCAGACATCGCCGCCCTTGCCGCCGTCGCCGCCATCGGGGCCGCCATATTCGATGAACTTCTCGCGCCGGAAGGACACGCAGCCCGCGCCACCGCCGCCCGAGCGGATATAGACTTTGGCGAGGTCGAGAAATTTCATCTGAAGGCTCCTTTTGCGGTCAGGCGATACGCCCTTGCGTCACGTCGCGCAAGGGTCGCGGGGTGGCAATGGCAGGCGCGTCTCCTATGTAATGAGGAAAGGAGACCGCGATGATCCGTTTCGACAACAGCTATGCCCGGATGCCCGAGGGCTTCTTCGCCCGCGTCAACCCGACCCCCGTCTCGGCGCCCAGGCTTCTGGCGCTGAACGGGCCGCTGGCGGACCGGCTGGGGCTGGACCGGGACCTGCTGGCCTCGGGCCCCGGTGTCGAGATGCTGGCCGGCAATGCCCTGCCGCCGGGGGCCGAGCCGATCGCGCAGGCCTATGCCGGGCACCAGTTCGGCGGTTTCGTCCCGCAACTGGGCGACGGGCGCGCGGTGCTGCTGGGCGAGGTCGTGGCCCCGGATGGCGCGCGCTTCGACCTGCAGCTGAAGGGTTCCGGGCCGACGCCGTTTTCGCGCCGCGGCGACGGGCGCGCTTGGATGGGCCCGGTGCTGCGCGAATATGCCGTCAGCGAGTTCATGGCGGCGATGGATGTGCCCACGACCCGCGCCCTTGCGGCGGTGGCCACCGGCGACATGGTCTGGCGCGAACAGGGCGGGCTGCCCGGCGCGGTCCTGACGCGCGTGGCCTCCAGCCATATCCGGGTCGGCACCTTCCAGTATTTCGCGGTCCGCGACCGCCAGGATGCGCTGGCGGCCCTGACCGACCACGTGATCGCCCGCCACTATCCCGATGCCACGGGCGCGCTGGACCTGCTGGACCGCGTCGTCGCGCGGCAGGCCGAGACGATCGCCCATTGGATGTCGCTGGGCTTCATCCACGGGGTGATGAACACCGACAACATGGCCATTTCGGGCGAGACGATCGACTATGGCCCCTGCGCCTTCATGGATGCCTATCACCCGGCGACGGTCTTTTCCTCGATCGACCGGACAGGACGCTATGCCTGGGCCAACCAGCCGCAGATCGCGGTCTGGAACCTGGCACAGTTCGCGACCTGCCTGATCCCGCTGATGGGGGAGGAGGAGGCCGCGGTCGAGGCCGCGACTGCCTCGGTCCACCGCTTCGCGCCGCTTTACCAGGCGGCCTGGATGCGCCGGTTCGGCGCCAAGCTGGGCATCGAGGGAGAGCCGCACCGCCCGCTGATCGAAGCCCTGCTGTCGCTGATGGCGCAGCAGCGCGGCGATTTCACCCGCGTCTTCGCCGGCCTCTCGGACGGCACCGCACGGGACGAGTTCACCGACCGCGCGGCCTTCGACGCCTGGGCGCGCGACTGGCAGGCGCTGTCGCCCGACCAGGCGATGATGCTGCAGGCCAACCCGCGCCGCATCCCGCGCAACCACCGGATCGAGGCGGCGATCGAATCCGCCGTGGCGGGCGACATGTCCACCTTCAACAGGCTCTTCGAGGCGGTCACGCATCCGCGCGATCTGCGCGACGATTGGGCAGACCTGTCCCATGCCCCGCTGGAGCAGGAGGTGGTCCATCATACCTTCTGCGGTACCTGAGGCCGGCATCGTGCGACCGCTCTTGCGGTGGACGCAAAAGTCGCAAGGATCGGGTGACATGACAGCGGGACGAATGCGCGGACAATGCTGAAACTGGCCAGTTACAATCTGCACAAGTGCCGGGGCGTCACCGGTCCCCATGCGCCGGAACGCAACTTGGCGGTCATCCGGGCGCTGGACCCCGACATCATTGCCCTGCAGGAGGTCGATTTCCGCTATGGCGTCCGCCCCGAGGCCCTGCCCCGCAAGCTGATCCAGTCCGAAACGGGACTAGTGCCGGCGCGGCTGACCGGGACCACCGACAGCAGCCTGGGCTGGCACGGGCAGACGATCCTGATGCGTCCCCACCTGGCCGAAATCGCGGTCCTGCGCCGCCTGCCGCTGCCGGGGCTGGAGCCGCGCGGCGCGGTGGCGCTGCGCCTGCCGGGCCTGACCGTGATCGGCGTCCATCTGGGCCTGGCACGCTCGTCCCGCCGGGCGCAGCTGGCGCGGATCACCGCGCAGGCGGCCCGCATCTCGGAAGATCACATCGTGATGATGGGCGATTTCAACGAATGGCGCGACGATCGCGGCCTGGAATCGCTGGCGGGGTTCCGGATCATCGCGCCCGGTCCCTCCTATCCGGCGCCGCTGCCGCAGCTGCGGCTGGACCGGATGGCCATGTCGCGCAACCTGGACCTGATCGAGACGGGCGTCTTCAACACGCCCGAGGCGCGCGACGCCTCGGACCACCTGCCTATCTGGGCACGGATCAAGTTGCCCTGAATATTGCGACTTTCGGATAGACCCCCGGCCCGCTATGAAGTCCGCGACGCAGATCAACGGAGGGCTTCATGACTGCCATCATCGACATTTTCGCCCGTGAAATCCTGGACAGCCGGGGCAACCCGACCGTCGAGGTCGACGTGACGCTGGAAGACGGAACGATGGGCCGCGCCGCGGTGCCGTCGGGTGCATCCACGGGCGCGCATGAGGCGGTCGAGAAGCGCGACGGCGACAAGGCCCGCTACATGGGCAAGGGCGTGCTGGAGGCCGTGGCGGCCGTGAACGGCGAGATCGCCGAGTCCCTCATCGGCGAGGATTCGACCGAGCAGCGCGCCATCGACGCCATGATGATCGAGCTGGACGGCACGCCCAACAAGGGCCGCCTTGGCGCCAACGCGATCCTGGGCGTGTCGATGGCGGTGGCCAAGGCCGCGGCCGAGGCCACGAACCAGCCGCTCTACCGCTATGTGGGCGGCACCGCGGCGCGCATCCTGCCGGTCCCGATGATGAACATCATCAACGGCGGCGAACATGCCGACAACCCGATCGACATCCAGGAATTCATGATCATGCCCGTCGCCGCGGAGAACATCCGCGAGGCCGTGCGCATGGGGTCGGAAATCTTCCACACCCTGAAGAAGGAACTGTCGGCGGCGGGCCTGTCCACGGGCATCGGCGACGAGGGCGGATTTGCCCCCAACCTGTCCTCTACCCGCGATGCGCTGGACTTCATCCTGAAGGCCATCGAAAAGGCCGGCTACAAGCCCGGCGACGACATCATGCTGGCCTTGGACTGCGCCTCGACCGAATATTTCAGGGGCGGCAAGTACGAGATGAAGGGCGAAGGGAAATCCCTGTCGCCGGCCGAGAACGTCGACTACCTGGCCGCGCTCTGCGACGCCTATCCGATCCTGTCGATCGAGGATGGCTGCGCCGAGGATGATTGGGACGGCTGGAAGATGCTGACCGACAAGCTGGGCGACCGCATCCAGCTGGTCGGCGACGACCTGTTCGTGACCAACCCCAGGCGCCTGGCCGAGGGCATCGCCAAGGGCTGCGGCAACAGCCTGCTGGTCAAGGTCAACCAGATCGGCACGCTGTCGGAAACGCTGGACGCCGTGCGCATGGCCGACCGCGCGGGCTTTACCAGCGTGATGTCGCACCGTTCGGGCGAGACCGAGGACGCGACCATCGCTGACCTGGCGGTCGCCACCAACTGCGGCCAGATCAAGACCGGATCGCTGGCGCGTTCGGACCGGCTGGCGAAATACAACCAGCTGATCCGCATCGAGGAAATGCTGGGCGCCACCGCCGAATATGCAGGCCGCAGCATCCTGCGCTGATCCTTTTGCGCGACCGGTTCCGGCCGGTCGCGCGCTCCTTCAGGCGGGGCAGACCTGCGGGCCCGCCGCGGTCATCTGACCCAGCAGGGACAGCGCCTCGGCCAGCCTTTCGCGCGGCATCCGGCAGTTCAGCGCGATCCGCACACCCTCCACCCCCGCATCATCAGTGCCCGAGGCGGTGAAATCGCTGGCCGGCCGCACAAAGACGCCCGCCCCCGCCGCCCGTGCCACCAGATTCTGGGCCCGCCAAGGCGCCGGCAGCGGCAGCCACAGCATCGGCACGCCCGGCTGGCTGACCGGCCGCAATCCGCCAAGCTGCTGCAGGGCCAGCAGCCGGCGATCCTCGACCTGATCCTTGACCTTGTCCGCGATCCGCACCGCATCGCCCGAGGTCATCAGCCGCGTCACCAGCCCCGTGATCGGCAGCGACAGGCCCATGTGGCTGTGCTGGGCCGCAACGCGCCCGGACTGCCCCATTCCCTCGGGACAGATCAGCATGCCGAAGCGCAGGCCGGCAGCGATGATCTTGGACAGGCTGGAGACATGCCAGACCCGCTCGGGTGCAAGGCTGCGAAGGGTCGGCGGTGCGTCCGGGCGGGGGTTCGCGGCATAGCACTCATCCTCCAGGATCTGCAGGTCGTGGCGCCGCGCCACCTCGACGATCTCCATCCGGCGGGGTGTGTCCATCGCGGCCAGTGTCGGGTTCTGGGCCGAGGGCGTCAGGCAGACCAGCCGCGCCCCTGACCGGCGCGCCACCCGGTCCAGGTCATCGGGGCGCAATCCCTGCTCGTCCATCGCCACCGGCAGCGTCTCGGCCCGCATCAGCCGCGCGGCATGGCGCATGCCGGGATAGGTCAGCGCCTCGGCCATGACCTTGGCGGGCCGGTCGGCCAGGCACAGCGACATCACCAGCGTGATCGCATGCTGGCCGCCCTGCGTCAGCACCAGGTCCGAGACCTCCACCGGGCCCAGGTTCCGGGGCGACAGCCAGTCCAGCAGCGCCTGGCGGCAGTCCAGGTCCTGGCTGAGCGGCGTGTAATCCAGCACCGACGATCCCAGAGCTTGGGCCACGGCGGCAAGATGGGCGCCGATGATCGCGGGCTGGCCGCAATCTGGCAGCTGTGGGATGCGCAGATCCACCGGCCCGTCCGGCCGCGCCGGGGCATCCAGGCTTTCGTAAAGCAGCGGCTGCGGTGCCGGCTGACGGGGGCGCGGGACGGCGATGAAGCTGCCGCGGCCGACATGGCTTTCGATGACGCCTTCGGAGGCCGCGACCTGATAGGCGCGCGCCACCGTCCCGGTGGTCACCTTCAGCCGCCAGGCCAGATCGCGCATCGGCGGCAGGCGCGTCCCCGGCACCAGCTGGCCGGACCGCGCCGCCTCGCGCAGCGCATTGGCCAGCGCCCGGAACTTGGGGCCGCCCTGCCCCTCAAGGTCGGGCTGCCAATCCTCGATCCCCATGACGCGTCCCCCTTGGCCGAACTGTCCAGCCGCCCGATTGTTAGCCCCGCGCCGCAGAACCGGCAATCGTCCAGATGGAACCGCGCCGGGTGTTTTCGACCAGCCGATCAATATTTAGCCGTCGAGGTGCGCACGACACTCGACAGGCCCGGAACTGGGGCTAAACTGCCGCTCATGCTGGGCGGGTTCTTCTGGACCAAAGGGGCCACCCGACCCGAGCCAAGGGAGAGATACATGAACCAATCCAAAAACTTGGGCCGCAGGTCCTTTCTGACAAAGGCCACCGTGGGTGGCGCGGCGGCCGCGGCGGGAAGCGTGCTGGCGGCACCCGCCATCGCGCAAGAGGCACCCCAGATCAACTGGCGGCTGGCCTCGTCCTTCCCCAAGTCTCTGGACACGATCTATGGCGGCGCCGAGGAGCTGTCCAAGCGCCTGTCCGAGGCGACCGATGGCCGCTTCCAGATCCAGGTTTTCTCGGCCGGAGAGATCGTCCCGGGTCTCGACGCGATCAACGCGACGACCGACGGCACCGTCGAATGCTCGCATTCGGTGGGCTATTACAACTGGGGCAAGGACCCGGCCTTCGCCTGCGGCGCCGACCTGCCCTTCACCTTCTCGGCCCGCGCCAAGTCTGCCTACAACTATCAGGGCGGCGGCATCGAGAACTACAACACCTTCCTCGAGCAGTATGACCTGGTCAGCTATCCGGGCGGCAATACCGGCGTGCAGATGGGCGGCTGGTACCGCAAGGAAATCAACTCGCTGGCCGACCTGCAGGGCCTGAAGATGCGCATCTCGGGCCTGGCGGGCCGGGTCGTCGAAAAGCTGGGCGTCGTGCCGCAGCAGATCGCCGGCGGCGACATCTATCCCTCGCTGGAACGCGGGACGATCGACGCGGCCGAATGGGTCGGACCCTATGACGACAGCAAGCTGGGCTTCCAGAAGGTCGCGCCCTATTACTACTATCCCGGCTTCTGGGAAGGCGGGCCGACGGTCAGCTTCTTCGTGAACAAGGGCCAGTGGGACGGACTGCCCGACAGCTACAAGTCGCTGTTCCGCACCGCCGCGCAGGCGACCGACCAGAACATGCTGGCGAAATACGACTATCTGAATCCGACCGCCCTGAAGGAACTGGTCGGATCGGGCGCGCAGCTGCGGTCCTTCAGCGAGGAGATCCTGACAGCCTCCTTCGCCGCCGCGAACGAGGTCTATGACGAGATCTCGGCCGAGAACGAGGCGTTCAAGACGCAGTACGAGGCGATGCTGCAGTTCCGCGACGACTGGTACCTGTACCAGCAGACCGCGGAATACACCTTCGATACCTTCATGATGATCCAGCAGCGCAACGGTGCCCTGGCATCCAAGAGCTGAACCGACTGAAAAGAAGAAAGCCGCCGCGATCCTGTCGCGGCGGCTTTTTCATGTCCGGGACCCGGGGTTGCGGGTCAGTTGCCCGACAGGCCGGGCGGCGGGCCGCCCAGGCCCAGGCCCAAGCCGCCGGGTGCCGCACCGCCCTCCTGCGGCACAGGGGCCTCGGCCGGAGCAGCCGCATCGGGCGCAGGCTGCGCCGGGGCCGGCTGCTGCTGGCCGAAGGGGGAGCCGCCCAGGCCACCAAGCGATCCAAAGCCGCCACTGCCCTGCTGGCCGGACTGACCCTGCTGGCCCAGCCCGCCGCCCAGACCGCCCCCAAGGCCACCGCCCAGACCGCCGCCGCCCATCGGGATCTCGATCCGCACGTTCGACATGTCCACGACCGGCCCCTTGTAGTGCATGACCATGCCGGGGAAGGCGATCACCGCGGCGATCATCAGGACCTGCAGCCCCACGAAGGGCGCGGCGCCGCGATAGATGTCGAGGGTCGAGACCTCGGACATCATTTTGCCGGTGACCTTGTCCTGATAAGGTTTCCGGGGCGCGACCGATCGCAGATAGAACAGCGCGAACCCCACCGGCGGCGTCAGGAACGAGGTCTGCATCGTCACCGCCAGGATCACCCCGAACCACACCAGGTCGATGTCAAGCGCATTGGCAGCCGGGATCAGCAGCGGCACGATGACGAAGGCCAGTTCGAAGAAGTCCAGGAAGAAGGCCAGGAAGAAGATGATCGCGCAGACGGCGATCAGGAAGCCGTATTCGCCGCCCGGCAGCGCGGTCAGCAGGTCGCGGACCCAGATATGGCCGTTGATCGAGTAGTAGGTCAGCGAAAAGACCGTGGCCCCGATCAGGATGAACATGACGAAGGCCGACAGGCGCACGGTCGACAGCAGCGCCTGATTCACGATGCCCAGGGACAGCCGCCTCTTGAGGCCCGCCAGGATCAGCGCGCCCATGGCGCCCATCGCGCCGCCCTCGGTCGGGGTGGCGATGCCCAGGAAGATCGTGCCCAGCACCAGGAAGACCAGCGCCAGGGGCGGGATCATCACGATGATGACCTCCCGGGTCATCGGCGACATCACGTTCAGCTTGAGGCTGCGGTCGATCATCGCCAGGGCCAGCATGATCAGCACCGTCAGGGCGGCGGCCCAGATGGCGCTGTCATCGCCCAGGGAGGCGCCCAGCCAGCGTTCGGTCAGCCAGTAGATGCCGACGGCCGCCAGGATCGCCAGGATCAGCGACCAGCCGCCCGACCCCAGGGGCCGCGCCTCGGGCGGCAGGGCCGGCATGGAATTCGGACGGATCACCGACATGACCATCACATAGACGATATAGACGCCCGTCAGCGCCAGCGCGGGCACCATCGCGGCCTTGTACATGTCGCCCACCGAACGGCCCAGCTGGTCCGCCAGCACGATCAGCACCAGCGAGGGCGGGATGATCTGCGCCAAGGTGCCCGAGGCGGTGATCACGCCCGAGGCGATGCGCTTGTCATAGCCATAGCGCATCATGATCGGCAGCGAGATCAGGCCCATCGAGATCACCGAGGCCGCGACGACGCCGGTCGTGGCCGCCAGCAGCGCGCCGACCAGGATCACCGCATAGGCCAGGCCGCCGCGGACGGGGCCGAACAGCTGTCCGATCGTGTCCAGCAGCTCCTCGGCCATGCGCGACCGTTCCAGCACGATCCCCATGAAGGTGAAGAACGGAATGGCCAGCAGCGTGTCGTTGCGCATGACGCCAAAGACGCGGTCGCCAAGTGCGCCCAGCAGGTTCCAGCCCAGGTTCACCTGGTCGCTGAGCGGCGTCAGGAAGACCCCGAAGAAGAAGAACAGAAGGCCGTTCGCCGCCAGGGCAAAGGCGATCGGATAGCCGAGCAGCAGGAAGCCCACCATCGAGAAGAACATGATGGGGGCCAAGTTATGGGCGATGAGGTCGATCACGCGCGGTTCTCCGGGTCGGAGGGCGGCGTGTCGGCCGCCAGGTCCTGGTCACGGCCCGCGGTCATCAGGCCGGCCTCTTTCAGCCCGGCCTCGTGGGGCGAGACATGGTGGTGGGGGTCGGGGATCCTGCCGCGCATGATGGCGATCTTCTTGATCAGCTCCGAGATGCCCTGGGCGAACAGCAGGCCGAAACCCAGCACCAGGATGCCGCGCGCGGGCCACAGCGCAAGCCCGCCCGCGTTCATCGAGATCTCTCCGTTGAACCAGCTGCGGGTGAAGGCGGGCCAAGTCAGCCACAGCATGATGCCCGTAAAGGGCAGCAGGAACAGCAGCGTGCCGACAAGGTCGATCCAGTGCTGCGCCCTGCGCGACCAGCGGCCATAGATGATGTCGATGCGGATATGCTCGTTCTCCAGCAGCGTATAGGCCGCCGCCAGCATGAAGGCGCCGCCATAGAGATACCACTGCAGTTCCAGCCAGGCGTTGGAGGACATGCTGAAGACCTTGCGGACGATGGCATTGACCGCGCTGACGACGATCGCCAGCAGGATCAGCCAAGCCACGCTGCGGCCGATCACGGTGGTGACGCGGTCGATGCCGCGCGACAGGGCCAAAAGGCCGCCCATGATATCTCTCTCCCTCAAGGCGCTGCCCGTGACGGGGCAGGGTGACCGGTTGATCCGGTGGTTCTTTGCCCCCGGGGTATGGGCCATCGGGGCCCGACCGGTCAAGTTTTTCGACCGGATGCCGCTACGTCAAGATGGCCATGCCCAGAAGGGCCGAGGTCTCGGCCAAAATGGCCGCTGCGCCCAGAACATCGCCGGTCTGGCCGCCCAGCAGGCGGCAGGCGCGGCGGGACACGGCGACCACGGCGACGCCTGCCAGCAGCAGCGCCAAAAGCCCGGCGCCTGCCGAGGGGGCGGTCAGGATCAGCAGGCTCACGCCGATGATCGCAGCGACCGCGACCCCGCGGCGCGAGGGGTGGCCCGCCCCCTGCCCCAGCCCATCGGCCCGCGCGGGCGGCAGGCTGCGCATCAGCAGCACCGGCGCAACCCGCCCAAGCGCCGCCGCGCCCACCAGGGCCAACGGCCCCAGCAGCGCCACCGCCGCGACGCGCAGCAGGCTGATAGAGACCAGGGCCATTGCGCCATAGCTGCCGATGGTGGAGTCGCGCATGATCCGCAGACGGTCCGCCCGGTCGCGCCCGCCGCCGGCATCGGCGAAATCGGCCAAGGCATCCTCGTGCAGCGCGCCTGTCAGCCAGACCGCCAGCGTCACCGACAGCGCCGCCGGCAGCAGCCCCGGCCCCAGCAGCCACAAGGGTAGGCCCGCAATGGCGCCGACGATCGCGCCGGCCAAAGGAAAGGCCCAGGCCGCCCCTGACAGCGGCAGCAGGCGGGGCGGCAGAAGGCGGCCAAGCGGCAGCCGTGTCAGGAAGACCAGCGCCAGCAGCAGCTGGTGGACCCTAGCCAATCCCAGCCTCGGCAAAGGTGGCCATGCCGTTGTGGCAGTCGAGCGCCGCGCGCAGCACCATCAGGGCCAGCGCCGCGCCCGAACCTTCGCCAAGCCGCATGTCCAGCGACAGGACCGGCTGCATCGCCAGCGCCGCGATCAGGCGCCTGTGGCCGGGCTCGGCGCTTTCGTGGCCGATCAGGCAATGGGCCAGCGCCTGGGAATCGTCCCGCGTCAGCACCGCCGCTGCCGCCGTGCAGATGAAGCCGTCGAGGATGACGGGAATGCGCAAGTCGCGCGCGCGGCGGATCGCGCCGCAGATCGCCGCCTGCTCCCGCCCGCCGAACGCCGCCAGCGTCTCGGCCGTGGTCGCGGGGGCATGCAGGGCCAGCCCTTCGGTCACCACGTGCACCTTGGCGGCCAGCATCTCGCCCTGCGCGCCGGTGCCGGGTCCGACCCAATCCTCGGCACGTCCGCCGCAGCTCGCGGCCGCCAGCGCCGCCGAGACGGTGGAATTGCCGATGCCCATCTCTCCCAGGATCAGGACCTGCGCCTGCGGGTCGACCGCGTCGGCACCGCGGGTCATGGCGTCCTGAACCTCGGCCGCGCTCATCGCTGGGCCTTGGGTGAAGTCGCCGGTCGGGCGCTCCAGGTCCAGCGCCACGACCCGCAGGTCCGCACCCGCCGTGCGGCAGAGTTGATTGATCGCCGCGCCGCCCGCCTGGAAATTGGCGACCATGGCCGCTGTCACCGCGGCGGGAAAGGGCGTGATCCCCTGCGCCACGACACCATGGTTGCCCGCAAAGACCAGCGCCTGCGCACGGTCCAGCCGGGGCCGTTCGCGGCCCTGCCAGCCGGCCATGAAGATGGCCAGTTCCTCCAGCCGGCCAAGCGATCCCGCCGGTTTCGTCAGCTGCGCCTGGCGCGCCCGGGCAGCCTCGGCCGCGCCTTCGTCAAAGTCGCTCATCAATCGCCTCTCGTGCAGGTTTCAGCCGCAGGGGCTGGCCGCTGACCGCCATCCAGACCTCGTCGGCCAGGTCGCCCACTGCCTGATTCATCCGCCCATGATCGTCGCGGAACCGCCGCGCCAGCGCATTGTCGGGAACGATCCCCTGGCCCAGCTCATTGGTGACCAGCACAACAGGACAGCTTTGCTGACGTAACGTCACCAGAAGCGCGCCGATATCCGCCGAACCCATGCAGTTCGACATCCACAGCGTCAGGCAATCGACCAGTCGCACACCCTGCCCCTCCGTGCGGATCAGCGCGCCCGCCAGGTCCAGCGGTTCCTCGACCGTGATCCAGCCTTCGCCGCGACTGTTCTGATGTTGCTGTATTCTTTCGCCCATCTCGCCGTCGCGCGCCTCGGCGGTGGCGATGTAGATGCGCGGCATTGCATGGCGTGCAACCAGCCGCTCGGCCAGTGCCGACTTTCCCGACCGCGCGCCGCCGGTGACCAGCGTGATATATCCCCTGTCCGTCATGCGGGCATCTTTTCCACAGGGCGGGCGGCTTTGAAAGCGGCAATCGCGGCTTGCCTGTGCCCGGGCTTTGCGTAACGTCGGCGAATTCCGGTGAACAAAATGCCGACACACAACTTGGAGGAGTTGGGATGACCAAGCTTTTCGCAACCACCGCCCTCATCGCCACGCTGGCGATGCCGGCCTATGCCGTCCAGCCCGCCGACGGCGAGACCCTGGCCGAAAACCAGACCTATACCTATTGGCTGCTGGACGCGATCAAGTCGCTGGACCCGGCCAAGAACACGGATGTCGAAGGCTCGGATGCGCTCCGTTCGCTGTTCGAGGGGCTGATGATCGAGGATGCCTCGGGCGCGATGGTACCCGGCATGGCCGAGAGCCACGAGGTCAGCGACGATCAGCTGACCTACACGTTCAAGCTGCGCGACGCCAATTGGTCGAACGGAGAGCCGGTGACGGCCCAGGACTTCGTCTATGCCTGGCAGCGCGTCGTGAACCCGGAGACGGCGTCGGAATATGCCTGGTACATGGAGCTGATGAACATCGAGAACGCCAGCGCCGTGGTCGCGGGCGAGATGGCGCCTGACCAGCTGGGCGTCCGGGCGGTCGACGACAAGACGCTGGAAGTGACACTGTCCAAGCCCACGCCCTATTTCCTGAACACGCTGTCCCACACCACCGCCTATCCCGTGCCGCGCGCCGTGGTCGAGGAACATGGCGATGCCTGGACGCAGCCCCAGAACCTGGTCGGCAACGGCGCCTATACCCTGGCCAGCCACAACCTGGGCGTCGAGATCGCCTTTCAGAAGAACCCCGAATACTGGGACGCCGAGAACGTCCTGATGGAGACCGTCCGCGGCGTCACCGTCAATGACAACAACGTCGCCCTGACCCGCTATCAGGCCGGAGAGCTGGACCGCGTGCAGATCCCCGCCGGCCAGTTCCCGCGCCTGTCGGAACAGTTCCCCGACCAGGCCGTGTCAGTGCCCTATGGCTGCTCCTATGCCTATGTGCTGAACCTGTCGGAAAAGGGTCCCGAGGTGCTGAAGGACCAGCGCGTCCGCGAGGCCCTGGCGCTTGGCCTGAACCGCGAGGTGATCGTGGACCAGGTGCTGCAGGGCGGACAGCGCCCCGCCTATAGCTGGACCCACTGGGCCATCAACGGCTTTGCCGCGCCCGAGGGCGGGATGGCCGGGATGAGCCAGGAAGACCGCATGGCCCGCGCGCGCGAGCTGCTGGCCGAGGCCGGATACGGTCCCGACAACCCGGTCAAGCTGCAGCTGCAGTACAACACCGACGACAGCCACCGCCTGCTGGCCATTGCGGCCCAGCAGTTCTGGCGCCCCCTGGGCATCGAGATCGAGCTGAACAACGTCGAGTGGAAGGTCCATACCGACCGCCTGCAGAACCAGGACTTCGAGGTCGCGCGCTATGCCTGGTGCGCCGACTATAACGAGGCATCGACCTTCCTGGACTGGTTCCGCACCGACGGCTACAACAGCGGCAAGTGGTCGAACGAGGAATATGACCGCCTGCTGGCCGAGGCCGCCACGGCCGAGGACACGACGCCGCTCTATCAGCGCGCCGAGGAGATCCTGGCCGAGGAGGTTCCGGCCGTCTTCGTCTATCACTATGCCAAGGTCGACATGATCAACCCCGCGATCAAGGGCCTCCCGCGCGAGAACCTGCTGAACACCTGGTACGCCAAGGACCTGTATCGCACCGACGAGTGACGATCCTGACATGACAGCATAGGCCGGGGCGGGCTTACCCGCCTCGGCCTTCCCGATTCCTCGATTCCGCAGGAAAGTCCCTTCGCGATGTTCGCATTCATCTTGCGACGACTGGCGGTGGCGGTACCCACGCTGCTGTTGCTGATCGTCTTTTCCTTTGTGCTGATGCATCTGGCACCCGGCGGCCCCTTCACCGGAGAGCGCGCCCTGCCCCCGCAGGTCCTGGCCAACCTGGAGGCCCAGTACGGGCTGAACGACCCGCTGTGGCAGCAGATCTGGAACTATCTCTACGGGATCGTCGTCCATTTCGACTTCGGCCCCAGCTTTGTCTATCCCGACCGCAGCGTGAACCAGCTGATCGCGGCGGGCTTTCCCGTGACCCTGACTTATGGCGGGCTGTCCTTCGTGGCGGCGGTCGTCCTGGGCGTCTCCCTGGGCGTGGTGGCCGCGATCTGGCACAACAGCTGGGTCGACTACCTGGCCGTCGGCATCTCGATCGGCGCGCAGGTTCTTCCGAACTTCGTCATGGCGCCGCTGCTGGTGCTGGTCTTCACGCTCTGGTACCGGCTGCTGCCCGGCGGCGGCTGGAGCTTTACCGATCCCAGCTTCTGGATCATGCCGGTGATCGCGCTGGCCACCAGCTACATGGCCTCGATCGCGCGCATCACCCGGTCCTCGATGCTGGAGGTGCTGGGCTCGAACCACATCCGCACCGCCCGCGCCAAGGGCATGCCCGAACATCGCGTCATCATCCGCCACGCGCTGAAGCCCGCGATGCTGCCGGTGATCAGCTACCTGGGCCCGGTCTTCGTGTCGATGATCACTGGATCGGTGGTGATCGACATCTATTTCTCGACCGGCGGCATCGGGAAGGCCTTTGTCGATAGCGCGCTGAACCGCGACTATGCCGTGATGATGGGCGTCACCATCCTGGTGGGCGCGCTGACCATCCTCTTCAATCTCATCGTCGATGTGCTTTACGCGTGGATCGACCCCAAGATCAGGTACTGAGGTCATGGTGATCGATCAGACAAAGATGCAGTCCCTGTCCGACCGGCTGGTCCAGGACGAGGTCAAGGGCCGCAGCCCCTGGGCCGATGCCCGCCGCCGCTTCTGGAAGAACAGGGCCGCCATGCTGGGCCTGACCATCCTGGTCCTGGTGGCGCTGTTCGCGATCCTGGGCGGGCAATTCGCACAGTGGTCGAACGAGGAGCTGGATTTCAGCATCATGGGCCAGGTGGCCCAGCTGGGCCAGCCCTCGCTGGAGAACGGCCATTATTTCGGCACCGACAACCTGGGCCGGGACCTTTATGCGCGCGTCGTCCAGGGCACGCAGATCAGCCTGATGGTCGGCATCGTGGGCGCCGGCATCGCGGTCGTCGTCGGCACGCTTTACGGCGCGACAGCCGGCTATGTGGGCGGACGCACCGACCAGATCATGATGCGCACGGTCGATATCCTGATGTCGATCCCCTACATGTTCGTGCTGATCCTGCTGCTGGTGATGTTCGGGCGGTCGATGTCGATGCTGTTCCTGGGGATCGGCCTGATCTCCTGGCTGGACATGAGCCGCATCGTGCGCGGCCAGACCCTGTCGCTGAAGAACCGCGAATTCATCGAGGCCGCGCGGGCCACGGGCGTCTCGTCCTTCCGCATCATCATCCGCCACATCGTGCCGAACCTGCTGGGCGTGGTGGCGGTCTATGCGACGCTGCTGGTGCCGCTGATGATCCTGACCGAAAGCTTCATCAGCTTTCTGGGCCTGGGCGTCCAGGAACCGCTGACCAGCTGGGGGGCGCTGATCTCGGAAGGCGCGGGCACGATGAACTATGGCACGCTGTGGCAGCTGCTGTTCCCGCTGTTCTTCTTCGTCATCACCCTGTTCGGGTTCTTCTTCGTGGGCGACGGCCTGCGCGATGCCCTTGACCCGAAGGAGCGCTGAGATGGCCCTGCTGAACATCACCGACCTCTCGGTCCGCTTCCAGACCAACGACGCCGAGGTGCGGGCGGTCAACAACGTCAACCTGACCGTGGACCAGGGCGAGACCCTGGGCATCGTCGGCGAATCCGGCAGCGGCAAGTCGCAGCTGTCCTTCGCGATCATGGGTCTGCTGGCCCGGAACGGCCGCGCCAGCGGCAGCGTGACCTTTGACGGGCAGGAAATCCTGAACGCCCGGCCCAAGGTCCTGAACCGGATCCGCGCCGAACAGATGGCGATGATCTTTCAGGACCCGATGACCTCGCTGAACCCCTACATGCGCGTGGCCGACCAGATGGCCGAAGTGCTGACCCTCCACAAGGGCATGTCCAAGCGCGAGGCTGTCACGCAAGCCGTGCGCATGCTGGACGCGGTCAAGATTCCCGATGCCAAGGGGCGCGTGCGGCTTTATCCCCATGAATTCAGCGGCGGCATGCGCCAGCGGGTGATGATCGCGATGGCGCTGCTGTGCCGGCCGAAACTGCTGATCGCGGACGAGCCCACGACCGCGCTGGACGTGACTGTGCAGGCGCAGATCATGCGGCTGCTGTCCGATCTGCAGCGCGACTTCGGCATGGCGATGATCCTGATCACCCATGACCTGGGCGTTGTGGCCGGCAGCTGCGAACGCGTGGCGGTCATGTACGGCGGGCGCATCCGGGAGACCGGGCCGGTGGGGCCGATCTTTGCCGAACCGACCCATCCCTACACCCAAGGCCTGCTGGACGCGATCCCGCGCGTGGACCAGGACGACGACGAGCTGCGCGCCATTCCGGGCCAGCCCCCGAACATGAGCCGCCCGCCTTCGGGCTGCGCCTTCCAGCCGCGGTGCCCCTATCGGCGCGACATCTGCATCAGCGACGACCCGCCGCTGGCCGAGTTCGCGCCCCTGCGCGCCCGCGCCTGCCACGCCCCGGTGCCCGAGGTCCTGGCCCGCCAGACCCTGCGCGATCCCGGCGACGACCAACCTGCCGCACATCCCGGCGCGGACCCGCTTCAGCCGATCCCGCGGGGCGCCGTGGCCGGCGCCGGTGCCGCCGGAACCCCCAGCACCGTGGAGGGACAGAAATGAGCCAGCTGCTTGACGTGCGCGACCTGCGCGTGACCTTCCAGATCCGGCGCGAGGGCGACCTGCCCTGGGCCAAGCCCCATCCGCTGCACGCGGTTGCGGGGGTGGACTTCACCCTTCGGCCCGGGGAAACCCTTGGTGTGGTGGGCGAATCCGGTTGCGGCAAATCCACCTTGGCCCGCGCCCTGATCGGGCTGGTCCCCGCGACCGGCAAGGCGCAATGGGTGGACGGGCGCGACCTGCTGGCGCTGACCCCGCGCCAGATGATGGCCTATCGCCAGGACATCCAGATGGTTTTCCAAGACCCGCTGGCCAGCCTGAACCCGCGCATGACCGTGGGCCAGATCATCGCCGAACCCCTGACCACGCACCGCCCCGACCTTGGCCGGACCGAGGTGCGCGACCGCGTCAAGGCGATGATGGAAAAGGTCGGCCTGCTGTCCAACCAGATCAACCGTTATCCCCATGAATTCAGCGGCGGCCAGTGCCAGCGCATCGGCATCGCCCGCGCCCTGATCGTGGAGCCGCGGCTGATCATCTGCGACGAACCCGTGTCGGCGCTGGACGTGTCGATCCAGGCGCAGGTCATCAACCTGCTGATCCGGTTGCAGAAGGATCTGGGCCTGTCGCTGATCTTCATTGCGCATGACCTGAGTGTCGTGAAACATATCAGCGACCGCGTGATGGTCCTGTATCTGGGCAAGGTGATGGAAATCGCATCCTCGCACGACCTGTATGGCGCCCCCCAGCACCCCTATACGCAGGCGCTGCTGTCGGCCGTGCCGGTCCCCGATCCCACGATCGAGACGGCCAAGACCATCGTGCCGCTGACGGGCGACCTGCCCTCGCCCATGAACCCGCCCTCGGGCTGCGTCTTCCGCACCCGCTGCCCGCGGGCGCAGGCGCGCTGCGCGGCCGAGGTTCCGGCACTGCTGGGCGGGGATCACGCCGTGGCCTGCCATTTTCCCGGGCCCCTGACACAGGCCGAGATCGACCGCGCGCGGAGTGCCGATGCCGCCTGACCTGGGTACGCCCGCCACGCCCGGCTATGCGGCGCGGTGGGCCGCCCTGAAGAACATTCCGCCCTTTCTGGCGATGGTCTGGCGCGCCAGCCCCGGCCTGACCCTGGCGATGATCGCGCTGCGGCTGATGCGCGCGCTGATCCCGGTGGCGATGCTGTGGGTCGGCAAGCTGATCATCGACCAGGTCGTGGCGCTGTCGGCGCTGCCGCAGGCACCCACGACGCTGCCGGGCTGGTGGGACAGCGGCCTGGCCGGCCCGGTGATCACGCTGGTGGCGCTGGAGCTGGGTTTGGCGCTGGCGCAGGACATCCTGGGGCGGCTGGTCAGCTATGCCGACGCGCTGCTGCAGGAAAAGCTGGTGATCGACATCTCGATCCGGCTGATGGACCACGCCGCGGGGCTGGACCTGGCCAGTTTCGAGGATGCGTCCTTCCAGGACCGGCTGGACCGCGCCCGCCGCCAGACCATGGGCCGCATCCCGCTGTTGAACCAGATCATGCAGCAGTTGCAGGACGTGGTGACGGTGGCCAGCTTTGCCATCGGCCTGCTGATCTACAATCCTTGGCTGGTGCTGCTGCTGGGGCTGGCGCTGATCCCGTCCCTGCTGGGCGAGATGCACTTCAACGCCCGCACCTATGCGCTGAACCATGCCCGTGCGCCGGACCGGCGCGAGCGCGACTATCTGCGCATGATCGCGGCCACCGCCGAAACCGCGAAAGAGGTGAAGATATTCGGTCTAAGCCCTTGGCTGCGCGACAGGTATCTGACGCTGGCCCGCCGCTTTTACATCGAGAACCGGGCCATCCAGCGCCGCCAGCTGTCGGTCATGGCGCTGCTGACGGCGCTTGGCACGCTGGCCTATTACGGCGCCTTTCTGTGGATCATCGCGCGGACCCTGACCGGCACCCTGACGATCGGCGACCTGACCTTCCTGTCGGGAAGCTTCCTGCGGCTGCGCAGCCTGCTGGAGGGGCTTTTGTCCAGTTTTTCCAGCATGGCGGGACAGGCGATGTATCTGGACGACCTGTTTGATTTCTTCACCGCGACGCCGGTCATCGCATCGCCCGCCCATCCCCTGCCGGTGCCGCAGCCGATCCGGCAGGGCTTTCGCTTTGACAACGTCGGCTTCCGCTATCCGGGACGCGAGGACTGGGCGGTGCGCGGCATGACGCTGGACCTGCGGGCCGGGGAAACCGTGGCGCTGGTGGGCGAGAACGGGGCCGGCAAGACCACCATCGTCAAGCTGCTGGCGCGGCTTTATGACCCGGACGAGGGGCGCATCACGCTGGATGGGCGCGACCTGCGCGACTATGACCTGGACCAGCTGCGCGGCACGGTGGGCGTGATCTTCCAGGACTTCGTGCGCTATGCCGTCACCGCCGCGGAAAACATCGCCATCGGCCGGATCGACGCCCGCGACGACCGCCCGCGGATCGTGGCCTCGGCCGAACGCGCGCTGGCGGACCAGGTCATCGCCAAGCTGCCGCAGGGCTATGACCAGATGGTCGGCAAACGTTTCGCGCGCGGGTTGGACCTGTCGGGCGGCGAATGGCAGAAACTGGCCATCGCCCGCGCCTATATGCGGGACGCGCAGCTGCTGGTGCTGGACGAACCGACAGCGGCGCTGGACGCGCGGGCCGAATACGAGGTCTTCCTGCGGTTCCGCGACCTAACGCAGGGGCGGACGGCGCTGCTGATCTCTCACCGCTTCTCGTCGGTGCGGATGGCCGACCGGATCATCGTGCTGGAGGGCGGACGGGTCCAGGACCAGGGCAGCCATGAGGAACTGCTGTCCCGCCCCGGCCGCTACAAGGAACTGTTCGAGCTGCAGGCCCAAGGTTATCGCTAGAAGATCGTGCCCAGCACGATCACGGTGACCAGCGACACCAGCGGGATCGCCACGGCGACGACAAAGATGTCGGCATAGCTTTTCCTGTGGGTCAGCCCGGTGATGGCCAGCAGGGTGATCACCGCGCCATTGTGCGGCAGCGCGTCGAACCCGCCCGAGGACAGGGCTGTGACACGGTGCATCAGCTCCATGCTGATGCCCTGCGCCTGCCCCATCGCGGCGAACTGCTCTCCAAGCGTGTTCAGCGCGATGGACATGCCGCCCGACGCGGATCCGGTGATGCCCGCCAGCACATTGACCGCCACCGCCAGCGAGGCGACCGGGTTGCCCGGAAACAGGCCCAGCACCACGTCGCGGATCAGCGCAAAGGCCGGCAGCGAGGCGATGACGGCGCCATAGCCGACTTCGGACGCCGTGTTGAAGATCGGCAGCAGCGACCCCATCGTGCCGGCATTCACGCTTTCGCGCAAATTCCCAAAGCGGCGCAGGTTCAGCGCGATGGCCAGCAGGATGGACAGGACCAGCGACACGATGATCGCCCAGATGCCGGCAACGGCGGCCAGCTCGGTCCCGCCATATTCGGGCAGCGCCAGATAGCTGGCAGTCAGATTGGGGAAGACCAGCCAGGTCAACACCGCGTTGATGACGATGACCGACAGGACCGGCAGGATCGCCAGCGCAAAGGGCGGCAGATCCGCATCCTCGGGCAGGCTGGCATCGGCCGAGGTCGCCTCGTGCTGGCCATAGCCCTCGCCGCGGGTCGCCGCGGCCGCTGCGCGCCCGGACAGCCACAGCGTGCCGCCGGCCAGCATGATGATCCCCGCCAGGCTGCCCAGCAGCGGCGCGGCAAAGACATTCGTGCCAAAGAAGGGCATCGGGATCGCGTTCTGGATCGCCGGCGTCCCCGGAATGGCGGTCATGGTGAAGGTGAAGGAGCCAAGGGCGATTGCCGCCGGCAGCAGCCGCTTGGGGATGTCGGCGCGTCGGAACAGCGCGTTGGCGATGGGATAGACCGCAAAGGCCACGACGAAGAGCGACACCCCGCCATAGGTCAGCACCCCGCAGGAGAGCACCACCGCCAGGATGGCACGCCCCGCCCCCAGCCTGTCCACGATCCATTCGGCGATGCTGCGCGCGGCCCCGCCATCGGCCATGACCTTGCCAAAGATCGCGCCCAGCATGAACAGCGGGAAATAGGTGATGACGTAGCTGCCAAGCGACTGCATGAAGACCTGCGTATAGGTCGCCAGCACCGGCAAGCCGCCCGACATCATCACCGCCATCAGCGACAGCAGCGGCGCCAGCACCAGCACGGTGATCCCGCGATAGGCCAAGTACATCAGCAAGATCAGCGACAGGAAGATGCCCAGCAGGCCCATGGATCCCTCCGTTCCGGATGCAGGACCAGCCTGTCAGCCGAAGGCGGCAGCCGCAAGATGCTGCAGCGCAGAAAGTCCAGTTCCGACAGGGGGAAGGTGGTACCGCCTGCCCGTCTCGAACGGGCGACCTCTAGATCCACAATCTAGCGCTCTAACCAACTGAGCTAAGGCGGCACAGGGCGGTTCTTTAGCCCCGCTCGCGCTCGGTTGCAAGCCCTGCTTGCCGCGAAAATGCCACCGCGCTACAGAAAGTTCTGATTGGGAAAGGACATCCGATGGGTATCAACAGCGAAAGCGACATCACGGCCAACCTGCAGATCGGGCCGACGGACCAGGGCATGGTCCGCATCTACATCCAGGGCGAGAGCGTCGATCTGCCGATGGATTTCGATCCCGAGGAGGCGGCCGAGATCGCCGAGGAACTGCTGGCCGCAGCGGATGCCGCCCGCAGCATGGGCGGCAAGTCGGGCGGCGCTAAAAAGCCCCGGCGATGAAGGCATCGGGGTCGCACAGACCCTGAAGTCGCAGGGCTGCGGCGCGGGCAAAATCGCGCTGCACCTTGACCCTGCGCGCACCGGCCAGCCGGGTTTCGGGTGCCATGCGCAGGATCTCGGCGCCAAAGGCGTCTGCGCGGATCAGGCCCGTATCCTCGGGCAGCAGGTCCACGGGGAAATCACCGTCCACGGCCCAGAAATAGCGGTCGCACCATTCCAGATAGCCCTGCCACTTGCGGTCGGACCGGAAATCGGCCCGGCCGCTCTTGCATTCGACGATCCACAGTTCGCCCTTGGGGCCCAGGCTGATCACGTCGACCCGCAGCCCGCGGGCGGGAACGAACTCGGTCAGAACCGCGTGGTCCATGCTGCGCAGCATCCGGCCCGTCCCGCGGGCAAGGCGCTGGCCGGGCATGGGCGGCAGGGGAAGGGGCTGGCCGGGCATGGGCGGCAGGGGAAGGGGCTGGGCGGTCATGGGGCGCAGATTAGAACGAAGCAGAAACAGCCGCAAGCCGCCTTGCTGCGGCCCGATGGCGCGTATAGCGTCGCCGCGGCATCGCGCGGGGGGTGGTCCACCGCCGATCCTCTTGCGTTTCAAGGAGCATCCTGAATGAGCGACATCACCCGCATCGAAACCGGCGCCCGCATGAGCCAGGCCGTCATCGCCAACGGCTTCGTCTTCCTGGCCGGCCAGGTGGGCGAACCGGGCACCTCGGTCACGGCGCAGACGACCGCGATCCTGGCCCGGATCGACGATCTTCTGGCGCGCGCGGGCACCGACAAGACGCGCATCGTCTCGGCCCAGGTCTGGATGGCCGACATGGCCGATTTCGCCGAGATGAACGCGGTCTGGGATGCCTGGGTGCCCCAAGGTCACACGCCCGCCCGCGCAACCGGCGAATCGGCGCTGGCCACCCCCGACTACAAGGTCGAGATCATCGTCACCGCGGTCCTGTAATCGCCCCCATGACCGAGCGCGCCGCGCGCAGGCCCGGCGCCTCTCCTCCCTTGCCCAAGCGGTCCATGGTCAGGTCCATGGCATCCAACTGGGCCTTGCGGGCCAGCGGATCCTCCAGCGCGGTCTGCAGGGCCTGCGCCAAGGGTCCTGGCTGGCAGTTGCGGCCCAGAAATTCCGGCACCGCGCGCGTGTCGCTGACCAGGTTGACCAGCGTGACCGTGTCGGTGCGCAGCAGCAGCCCCACGATCACCCGGCTCAGCGGCGCCATGTCATAGCCGATCACCATGGGAATGCGGTTCGCCGCAAGTTCCAGGCTGACCGTGCCGGAGGCCGCCAGCGCCAGGTCCGCGGCGGCAAAGGCCGCGCGCTTTTCATCCGGCTCCTCGATGACGATGGGGGCGGTGGGCCAGCGGCGGGTCATGTCGCGGACCATCTGCGCGACGCCGGGCACGGTCGGCAGCACGACGCGGATCTCGGGCACGCGGTCGCGCAGCCGCATCAGCGCCTCGTCAAAGCGGGACCCGAGGCGCGACACCTCGGACCTGCGGGATCCGGGCAGGCACAGGACCACCGGCGCATCGGGGGCGATGCCATGGGCGTTGCGGAACAGCGCACCCTCGTCGGGCCCCGCCACCTCGGCGGTTGCAACCGGATGGCCGACGAAGTCGCAGGTCATGCCTGCCGCCTGCATCAGCGGCGGCTCGAAGGGCAGGATCGCCAGGACATGGTCGATGACCTGCGCCATCTTCACCGCCCGCTTGGGCCGCCAGGCCCAGACCGACGGCGCCACGTAGTGAACGGTCCGCAGGTCAGGCCGCCGCGCCCGCACCAGCCGCGCCACGCGGAGGCAGAAATCCGGACTGTCGATGCCGATCAGCACATCGGGTGACGCGTCGATGACCGCCTGCGCCGTCTGCGCGATGCGGCGTTTCAGGTGGCGGTACTTGGGTAAGACCTCCCAGATGCCCATCAGGCTCAGCTCGTCCATCGGGAAAAGGCTCTGCAGCCCCTGCCCGGTCATCGCTTCACCTCCGACGCCAAGAAAGCCAGCCTGCGGGTCCAGCTGGCGCAGACCCTGCATCAGCGACATCCCCAGCTGGTCGCCCGAAGGTTCGCCCGCAATCAGGAAATACTTCATGCCGCTCCGCCTTGCTGCTGTCGGGTCATGGGTATGTCGGTCAAGGCGCCGAGGCCAGCCATTTCCGGTCGCACCCCGTCTTCAGCCGAAGGGTCCTGCTGCCCAAAGGAAAATGCCGGCCGCATCCGCGCGACGGATCATCTCGGCCTGGTCGATCAGGATGACGCCGCCCGCCTGCCAGGCGACGCCCGCCAGTCCCGCGGCGGCCGCCTGATCCACGCTGTCGGGGCCAAGCGTCGGCAGGTCGATGCGCAGGTCCTGGCCAAGCTTCGGGGCCTTGTAGAAGACGCCCTTCCCTCCGCAAGGATCCGGCCGCAGGCCCTGATGACGGCCTGCAAATTCCAGCATCGCGGCGGTCCCGGGTAGGGTTTCCAGCGCCAGGCACAGCCCCTGCGCCACGACAACACCCTGACCCAGGTCCAACACCCCCGTCTGCGACAGGATTTCGGCAGCGCGCGCCGCATCGCGTCGATCGGCATCCGAGACCTGGCCTGCCAGTACACCTTCGTTCGGAACGAGGTCGGGCCGTATTTCACTGACCGAGCAGATGCTTAGATCATTCTCCTCGAAGATATCGAGGACCGTCCGCAGGGCCGCGTCATCCCCCGACTGCATCGCAGCCAAGATGCGCGGGACCAGCTGCACCGTGCGCGGATCAAAGGCCTCGGGCTCAAGGCGCGGGCGGCGGATGGCGCCGGCAAAGACCACCTGACGCAGGTCACGACGGATCAGCTCGTCAAGGAAGGGCACCAGCCGCTCCAGCCGAAAGACGGTCGCGTCCAGACCGTCTGGTGCAAAGCCGTCCAAGGCGAAGACGGCCGGATCGTCCAGCCCCTCGGCCACGACCGCAGGCAGACGCCCCTGGCCCGCGATGATCGCGATCCTGCTCATGCGGGCCGCGGCGCCAGAAAGCTGCGGTCCGACGGGCCCAGGATGAAGTCCAGCACATCGCGCTCCATCCCCGTCACCTCACCGCTCGCGCGGCGGCGTGCGGTGTCGCGGAACGACCCTTGGCCCAGGGCACCCAGCAGGTCGCGCAGCGCCAGGATCTCGGCCCGGCTGGCGCCGCGACGCTTGAGGCCGACCAGGTTCAGACCGTCCAGATGCCCCCGCGGCCCCTGCACCAGGCCATAGGGAATCACGTCGGCCGTCACCATGCTGACCGCGCCGATCATCGCGCCGCGCCCGATGCGGACCCATTGATGCACGCCCGACAGGCCGCCCACGATCACGTCATCCTCCAGCACGCAATGGCCGGCAACCGAGGCGTTGTTCACCAGGATCACCCGGTCGCCGATGCGGCAGTCATGGGCCACATGCGCCCCGGCCATGAACAGCCCGTCGTCGCCCACGACGGTGACGCCGCCGCCGCCTTCGGTGCCGGGATTCATGGTCACGTATTCGCGGATGCGGTTGCGGGCGCCGATCTCCAGCCGCACATGCTCGCCCCGGAACTTCAGGTCCTGCGGCACCTCACCGATCGAGGCGAAGGGAAAGACGATGGTGTCAGGTCCGATGGACGTGTCACCCGCGATCACAACATGCGATTTCAGCACCACGCCCTCGGCCAGCCGGACCTGGGATCCGACGACGCAGAACGGCCCGATCTCGACCCCTGGCGCGATCCGGGCGCCCTCCTCGATCACGGCCGAAGGGTGGATACGCGCTTCAGCCATCGGTCTTGGGCGCCATCATGGCGGTGAACTCGGCCGAGGCACAAAGCTGGCCATCGACCATCGCGCGCCCTTCGAACTTCCAGATCTTGCCGCCGCCGCGGATGGCGCGGCAGTGCAGTTCCAGCACATCGCCCGGCACGACCATGCGGCGGAACTTGCAGCCGTCGATGCCCATGAAATAGGTCTGCATTTCCTTGTCGACCACGTTCATGCTGATGCCCACGACGATGGCGGCGGTCTGGGCCATCGCCTCGACGATGGTGACGCCCGGCATGATCGGGTGATCGGGAAAGTGGCCCTGGAAATGCGGCTCGTTGCTGGTCACGTTCTTGATGCCCACCGCGCCCTCGAAGGGAACGATGTCGCGCACCTTGTCGATGAACAGGAACGGGTAGCGGTGCGGGATGATCCGCTTGATCAGCGCCAGGTCGGCCTCGGTATAGGGGGCGGGATTGCGCGTATCGTCAGCCATTTGCGTTCCTTCGGGCAGTTTCAAACCGGTTACCAACCGGGGATTGGCTTGGCAAGCGCGTCGGGCGGACGGACCGGGGCACCATCGGCGTCAGACCGCCCGCCCGCGGCGGCCTTCGGCCAGCCAGCCGGTCAGGATCAGGCCGGCCACCAGCGCAAGCCAGGCCCAGCCCGGCAGGACCGGCCGGCGTTCGAGGCCGGTGACGGTCGCCGCGTCGCGCGGGGTGATGCCGATCCAGCCGCCGCCGAGGCCGGTTCCGCTGGCGGCGCGTCCCGCGCGGGTTTGGCGCAGGTCGGGCACGCCGTCGGACAGGCGGTGGATGCCGCCGCCGGTCGCCTCGACCAAGGGTGCCAGCAGGGCTGCATCCGCGACGGTCTGCTCGAATTCGCGGGGGGCCGAGGGGCCGAGGGCCAGAACACGGCGCAGATTGCCGTCCTGCAGCCGGTAGAGGCCCGGCTCCGGCGCCGTCCAGTCGGCAATGAAGCGGCCCGGCCCGTCGGGGGTCAGGGCGACCTCCTCGGTGCTGCCGTCGGGGCGCGTGACGACAAGCGGCCCCGCGCTGTCGCCCATGGTGCGGCGGGTAAAGCGCACCGACAGCCCGTCGCGAATGTCCGAGATCAGCGTCTCCTCCTCCAGCTCAGGCTCCTTCATCGACCAATGGGCGATGCGGCGCAGCAGCTCCAGCTGCGGCCCGCCTCCCTCGAACCCGCGCCCCCACAGCCAGACCTGGTCCGAGGTCAGCAGCGCCACGCGCCCCTCCTCCACCCGGTCCAGGATCAGCAGCGGCAGGTCCTCGGCCCCGGTCAGTGCCACCTGAGCCTGCGGATCAGGCGTCACCTCGGTCATGCGCAGCCAGCGGCCCCAATCCGGTGCGCCATCCTGCGGTGAACCCTCCTGCCCGCCGCCGGGCAGCGCGGCCGTCACGGGATGGCGCTGCCCGTCCTCGGTCAGGCGCGGCATGAAGGGCTGGGTGATCACCCGCCCGGTCGGGCGCGCCGGCAGGATCTGCCCCAGGGGCGACAGGTTCAGGCTTTCGACGGAGGCCATCTCGGGGCCGGCAGAGACAAGAACCGCCCCGCCTTCACGGACATAGCGCACGATGTTCAGGTAGTATTCCGCCGGCAGGATGCCTTGCACGCTGTAGCGGTCAAAGATGATCAGGTCGAAATCGTCGATCCGCTCCAGGAACAACTCGCGCGTGGGAAAGGCGATCAGCGACAGCTCGCTGACCGGGACCCCGTCGGACTTGTCGGGCGGGCGCAGGATGGTGAAGTGGATCAGGTCCACCGCCGCGTCGGATTTCAGCAGGTTGCGCCAGGTGCGCTCGCCGGCATGCGGCTCTCCCGACACCAGCAGCACGCGCAGCCGGTCGCGGACCCCATTGATGCTGATGGCGGCGGCGTTGTTGCGGTCGGTCAGCTCGCCCGGCACCGGATCGACGGCGATCTGGACCACGTTCTGCCCGGCATGGCTGGGGATGACCGGCAAGTCCAGGCTGGTGTTCAGGGGCACCGCGACGCTCTGCGCCTCCTCGCCATCGACCGACAGGCGCAGGTTGACGCTGCCACGGGGCAGCTCACCGGGCAGCGCGCCCTGATCCTCCACCCTCAGGCGGATCGTCACCTCTTGGTCGATCAGGCCAAAGGCGGGCGCCTCCTCGATGACAAGGCGCCGGTCCCAGTCCTGTGGCCGCCCGGTCAGCAGCACATGGACGGGGGCCGGCAGGTCGGCGGGCAGCATGGCCGGATCATGCAGGCGGCCATCGGTGACGGCGATGACGCCCGCCAGCCGCGCCTCGGGCTCGGCGGCGGCGGCTCGGCTGATCGCGGTGGCCAACAAGGTGCCGTCCGGGTCATCGCCCAGGGTCACCCTCCGCAGTTCAGTGTCGGGCAGCGCCGTCAGCTGTGCCGAAAGGCGTTCCACGGCGGCGTCCGACTGCGCGCCGCGTTCGGGCAGGTCCTGGCTGGAGGAGCGGTCGTCGATCAGGATCACGATGTCCGACAGCCCGGCCCGCGTGCCGATCTCCAGCGCGGGTCCGGCCAGGGCCAGGGCCGCCGCCAGGCCCGCCAGCCCGCGCCAGGCCCAGCCCCGCAATCCGCGCCACAGCGCAAAGCCGCCGACCAGCAGGGCCAGCGCCGCCAGGACACCGATCGCCCACCAGGGCAGCGCGGGATCGAAACGGATTGCCGTCATGGGGCCAGCATCTCCTCGGTCCGCAACCGGTCCAGCAGTGCCGGGACATGCACCTGGTCGGATTTGTAGTTCCCGGTCAGCACATACATGATCAGGTTGATGCCAAAGCGGAAGGCGATCTCGCGCTGCTGCTCGCCCTCCCAGCCCCGGCCGATGGGAAAGGTGGGATAGCCGTTGTCATCGACCGCCCAGGCCTCGGCCCAGCTGTTGCCGCCGATCACGACCGGGGTCACCCCGTCGTTCAGCTGCCGGAAGGGGACGCCTGCCTCGGCCTCGGCGCCCACGGGCGGGGCCTCGACCCAAACCGGGTTGCCCTGCCAGCGGCCGGGAAAATCGCCCAGCAGATAGAAGCTGCGGGTCAGGACGTGATCCTCGGGCACGGGGGCCAGCGGCGGGATGTCCAACGGCGCGGCCAGCCGGCGCAGCGCGTCGGACATGTCGGGACCGCCGATCCCGGCGATATCCCCGTCGCGCGTGTCGAACAGGATCATCCCGCCCGACCGCAGAAAGGCGTTCAGCCGCAGATAGGCCTGCGGCGAGGGCGGCGCCTGCCCCTGGGTCACAGGCCAGTAGAGGAAGGTCAGCAGCGACAGGTCGTCCAGGTCCAGGTCGATGCCGATGGGCCGGCCTGGTTCGACCGACGTGCGCTGCCGCAGGGCCAGCGACAGACCCCAAAGACCCTGTTCGGAGGCACGGTCGACCTCTCCCTCACCGGTGACGACATAGGCCAGGGCGACCTCGGTGGCGGCGCGCATCAGCTCCGCGTCCAGGTCCTGGGCCAGGACCGCCTGCGGACGCGGCATCAGCGACAGTGCCAGGATCAGCGCCACAGCGACCCGCCCGCCGCGTGCCAGCCAGGCCGAGCCGAGCGCATCCAGCGCCAGCAGCAGCGCCGCCGCCGCCAGCAGCGCGCCCTTGAGGTCGCGGCCCGGCGCCGCCTGCGCGGCCTCGACGGTCGCGCCGGGCCATTGGGCCTGCAGGATCGGTCCGCCCGCGTTCAGCGCCTGGCGCCGCTCGCCCGCAGCATAGATGCCGGCGGGACGATCAGGCCCCGGTCCTTGGGCCAGGTCCTCGGCGGCGACAGGTGCCAGCCCTTCGGCCGTGGCCGGGTTCCCGAACCCGTCCAGCACCGTTTCGGCTGTCCAGAAGGGCTGCTGGCGGTCGTCACCGGCCGCGTCGGCCGGGCTGAGGCGGGCGGTCGCGACCAGCCGCTCCATCATCTGGACGAACAGACCGGACAGCGGCAGGTTCGACCACTCTGCGTTGGCGGTCACATGGACCAGCACGACCTGGCCCTGCCCCAGCCTGTCGCGGGTGATCAGCGGCGTGCCGTCCGACAGCGCCGCGATGGTCTTGGCCGACAGGTCCGGCGCGGGTTGAGCCATCAGCTGCGCACGCACGGTGACATCGTCGGGCACGGGAAGTCCGGCAAAGGGTCCGTCGGCCGAAAAGGGGGCCAGCCCCCGCGGGTCGCCCCAGCTGAGCGCGCCGCCGATGTCGCGCCCGCCCTGGCGCAGCATGACAGGCAGCAGGGGCTCGTCCATCAGCCGCTCGAACCCGGCCATGCGGGGACCCGCAAAGCGGATCAGCAGGCCGCCTGCATCCACCCATTGGGCCAGTTCCCCGATCTCGGCTAGCTGCACCTGGTCGGCCAGGATGATGACATCGGGCGCGCTGTCCAGCACGTCGCCAAGCGAACCCTCGACCAGATCCGCCGATGGGGCCAGCGCCTGCCGCAGGTAATGGGTCTGGGCCAGCAGCACCTGCCCCTCGGCCTGACCCGCGGGACTGCCGACCAGCGCCACCTTGCGCCGCCGCACGCGGTCATCGGCCAGGACGACCGCCCCGGCATGGGCCTCGTTCTCGATCCGAAAGCGGGTGATGCGGTTGCGCAGTTCCGGCGGCAGGTCGATGGCCACGGGGCGGACCCAGGTGCCGTCGCGATCGGTTGCATCGCCCGGGACCAGCCGGGCCAGTTCACGCTCGATCCCCTGCGGATCGGGACCGATGGCCAGGACCGCCGGGGCCGCGTCATCGGTGGAAGTCAGGGTCAGCGACGGCGCGTCCCCCTGCGCCAGCGCCAGCGTCCGCAGCGGACGCGACGGCGGCACGACGGTGACGGAACCGCGCGCCGTCAGCGCCGCCAGCCATGCGCGCCGGTTCGGATGTTCGGTCCCATCCGTCAGCCACAGGGTCGACAGCCGGCCCTCTGGTGCGGCGGCCAGCGCGCCTTGGGGATCCTCGGGCAAGCGTGAGGGCCAGGCCACGGGCTGCGCCGCCCGCAGCCGCGCGATCAGGCCATCAGCGGCCTCGAAGGCCAGTGCCCCTGCCCCGTCACGCCCGTCCGCCAGGATCAGCGCCGCCGGTCGGCCCGCGGCGGCGGCCGCGACCAGCGCCCGTTCGGCACGATCCTGACGGGCCGCCCAATCCGGCGCCGCCGCCCAGCCCGCGTCCATCACAACCAGCAGCGGCCCATCCGCTGGTTCCTGCGGGACCGGCTTCCAGATCGGGCCGGCAAAGGCCAGGATCAGCGCCGCGACGGCCGCCAGCCGCAGCAGCAGCAGCCACCAGGGCGTGCGCCGCGCGACAGGGTTGCGATCGGCCAGGCCCGCCAGCAGCGCCACGCCCGGAAAGACGATCCGCCGGGGCGCGGGCGGCATGGCGCGCAGGATCACCCACAGCACCGGCAGCGCGATCAGCGCCGCCAGCACCCAGGGCGCCGCAAATCCCAGTGGCCCCAGCAGCAGCATCAGCGCCCGGCCTCGCGGCCCAGGGCAGACCACATCCACCCCAGGGCGGCCGCGGGCGCGGCATCGGTCAGATGCTGGCCGAACTGCCAGCCGGCCTCGTCGCAGCGGGCCTGCAGCCAAGCCCGGCGTTCGTCCAGCCGCGCCAGATACGCAGCGCGCAGCCCGCCCGCATCGCGGCTGTCATGGCGCAGGCTTCCGCCGACCGAGCGGAATTCCACCGCGCCGTCATAGGGGAAATGCGCCTCGTCCGGGTCCAGGACCTGAAACAGCAGTCCGGTCACGCCCAGACCTGCCGCGCGGACCAGCAGCACCTGCACCCAAGCCGGATCTGCCAGAAAATCCGACAGCACGATCACGCGCTGGTTGGGGCGCAGCCCTTCGGCCGGTGCGGCCTCCTCTTCGGCGGTGCCTGCCGGGGCGGCTGCCAGCGCCTCGGCCAGCCGGTCGGCCTGGATGCGCCCGGCGCGCGCGGGCTGGCCCAGCAGGCCCACCTTTTCACCGCCGCGCAGCAGCAGCATGGCCAGCGCCAGCCCCAGCAGCCGGGCGCGGTCGGCCTTGGTCGGCCGGTCGGCGCCGCCCGAATAGTTCATGCCCTGCCCGCCGGACACCCAGATCGCCGCTGCCTGCGCGCTTTGCGCCTCACGGTCGCGGACGAATTCCTGGTCCGACCGGGCCGAGCGCCGCCAGTCGATGCTGCGCATCTCGTCGCCGCTGGCGGCGGGGCGGTATTGCCAGAAATCCTCACCAGGTCCGGCGCGGCGCAGGCCGTGGGCACCGGGCGCGATCAGGGCGGCCAGACGCTCGGCCGACAGCACCAGCGCGGGCAGGTGCCCGCCTGCCGCCTCGGCCCCGGCCCGCAGATCGATGGGCGATCGGGTCATGCCGCGCGACGGCCGCCGATCCGGTCGTCCAGCAGCCGCGCGATGACCGCGTCCACCGTCTCGCCCCGCGCCCGGGCCGAGAAGGACAGCGACATCCTGTGCCGCAGCACCGGCGCGGCCATCGCATGGACGTCGTCCAGCGTCGGCGCATAGCGGCCGTTCAGCACGGCGCGGGCCCGCGTGACCAGCATCAGCGCCTGCGCCGCGCGCGGCCCCGGTCCCCAGACCAGCGCGTCGCTGATGAAGGGCGCGGCCTCGGGGGCGCCGGGGCGGCTGGCGCGCACCAGGTCCAGGATCGCCTCGACCACGGCCTCGCCCACGGGCATCTGGCGGATCAGGCGCTGCGCCGCGATCAGGTCGCCGGCCGCGAAGGCGGCATGGGGGGCGCCCTCCTCCAGGCCGGTCGTGGTCAGCAGGATCTGGCGTTCGGTGTCGCGGTCGGGATAGCCCACATCGATCTGCAGCAGGAAGCGGTCCAGCTGCGCCTCGGGCAACGGATAGGTACCCTCCTGCTCGATCGGGTTCTGGGTGGCCAGCACGTGGAAGGGCCGCCCAAGCGGCCGGTGCCGGCCGCTGATCGTAACCTCGCGTTCCTGCATGGCCTGCAGGAGGGCGGACTGGGTGCGCGGGCTGGCGCGGTTGATCTCGTCGGCCATCAGCAGCTGGGTAAAGACCGGCCCTTCGATGAAACGAAAGGCACGGCTGCCGTCGGGCAAGGCGTCCAGAACCTCGGACCCCAGGATGTCGGCGGGCATCAGGTCGGGCGTGAACTGGATGCGCTGGCTGTCCAGCCCCATCACCGTGGCCAGGGTCGCGACCAGCATCGTCTTGCCCATGCCGGGCTGTCCGACCAAGAGCGCGTGGCCGCCCGCCAGGATCGCGGCCAGCACCTGTTCAACGACCTCGTGCTGTCCGACGAAACGCTGCTCGACGCTCAGACGGGCCTCGGCCAGGCGGGCGGCCAGGGCCTGCACCTCTTGCACCAGAATTTCGTCCGACGTCATGACAATGCCCTTCTGCTGCTTTAAGCCGGAGCATAGGCAGTCGAAGTGGAGGCGACCAGATCCAATGGCGGAAAACGGTGACAAAAGCGTGAGTGCCGAGGGGTTGGCGGCAGCCGCCAGCAAGGCCGCAAAAGGCGGCCTGCCGCCGGTGCATCTGTGGAATCCCCCTTATTGCGGCGAACTGGACATCGAGATCCGCGCCGACGGGACGTGGTTCCACGAGGGCACCCCCATCGGCCGGCCGGCGATGGTGCGGCTCTTTTCGACCATCCTCAAGCGCGAAGGGGACAGCTTCTTCCTGGTGACCCCGGTGGAAAAGGTCGGCATCCGGGTGCAGGACGCGCCCTTCCTGGCCGTCGATGCCGAGATTTCGGACGGCACCGTGACCTTTTCCACGAATGTGGGGGACCAGGTCACGGCGGGTCCCGATCACCCCATCATGGTCCGGGGCGATGCGGGCGAACCGCGGCCCTATGTCCATGTCCGGGCGGGGCTGGAGGCGCTGATCGACCGCAAGACCTTTTACCGGCTGGCGGATGCGGCCGAGATCGGGCCGGACGGGCAGATCGGGATCGTCTCGGCCGGTCAGTTTTTCGCATTGGAGCCGTGAATGCCCCGTTTCGCCGCGAACCTGACGATGCTGTTCACCGAGCTTCCGATGCGCGAGCGTTTCGCGGCGGCCGCCGAAGCGGGTTTCAAGGGGGTCGAGATCCTCTTTCCCTATGACATCGCGGCGGCCGAGATCTATCGCAGCGCCGTGGCGGCCGGGCTGGAGATGGTGCTGCTGAACACGCCGCCGCCGAACTGGGCCGGCGGGCCGCGCGGCTTTGCCGCCGTGCCGGGGCTGGAGGAACGGTTCCAGCGCGACTTCGAGCGCAGCCTGCGCGTGGCTCAGGCGCTGCGGGCCCGCCACATCCACGTCATGGCCGGGGTTGCCGAGGGGCCGGAGGCGCTGGACACGTTCCGCCGCAACCTCGCCTGGGCGGCCGAACGCGCGCCCCATGCCAGCCTGACGATCGAGCCGATCAACCGGACCGACATGCCCGGATATTTCCTCTCGGACTTCGACTTGGCAGCCGAGATCATCGAGGGGATCGCCGCGCCGAACCTGGGGCTGCAGCTGGACTGCTATCACGCGCGGATCATCACCGGCGACATGACGGCCTGCTGGCGGAAGGTGGCGCCGCTGGTGCGCCACATCCAGATCGCGGGCCATCCGGGCCGGCACGAGCCGGATGACGGTGAACTGGACTATCCCGCCTTCTTCGCCGAGCTGGACGACTGGGGATATCGCGGCTGGGTCAGTGCCGAATACCACCCGGCCCGGCACAGCCTGTCGGGCCTGGGTTGGCTGCGTCGCGCAAATGACAGGGCGACCGGCTGAGACATGGATCCGGGCGCAGCTATCTGCAAGGGCGCGATTTTTTCCCGCCGAGGCCGGAACCCGTTGCGACCGGTCACCGTTGCGAAAGGGACGTGCCGCATGTCCGCGGGCAAGACGCCCAAGGACGGCACCTGAGCATAAGGGAATACATCATGAACTCGATCATCTACATTGTCGGCCTTGTCGTCGTCGTCCTGTTCGTGCTGTCCTTCCTCGGCCTGCGCTGAGCGAAGGCGGCCCCGCGCGGGCCGCGACAGGGACGCCACGGAACTCGGGCCCTCGCCGGCATGGCGGGGGCCCGTGCCATTTGCGGGCTGGCCTTTGCGGCCCCGATCCGCTAGGGCAGCCGCGAAACCTAATGATCAAGGCCGTCATGGATATCCGCAACATCGCCATCATCGCCCACGTCGACCACGGCAAGACCACCCTGGTGGACCAGCTGCTGCGTCAGTCGGGCGCCTTCCGCGAAAACCAGGCCGTCGCGGAACGCGCGATGGACAGCAACGACATCGAACGCGAGCGCGGGATCACGATCCTGGCCAAGGCGACCTCTGTGGAATGGAAGGGCACCCGCATCAACATCGTCGACACGCCGGGCCACGCCGATTTCGGCGGCGAGGTCGAGCGCATCCTGTCGATGGTGGACGGCGTCTGTCTGCTGGTCGATGCCGCCGAAGGCCCGATGCCCCAGACCAAGTTCGTGACCTCCAAGGCGCTGGCCCTGGGCCTGCGTCCGATCGTGGTGCTGAACAAGGTCGACAAGCCGGCGGCCGAGCCCGACGACGTGCTGAACGACGTCTTCGACCTGTTCGCCAACCTGGGCGCCAGCGACGAACAGCTGGACTTTCCGCATGTCTATGCCTCGGGCATCGGCGGCTGGGCGGATGCGACGCTGGACGGCGAGCGCAAGAACATGGACGCCCTGTTCGACCTGATCCTGAAGCACGTGCAGCCGCCCAAGCAGATCGCGCGCGCCAACGAGCCGTTCCAGATGCTGGCCACCACGCTTGGCGCCGACCCCTTCCTGGGCCGCCTGCTGACCGGCCGCGTCGAATCCGGAACCGCCAAGGCGGGCGACACGCTGAAGGCCCTGTCGCGTGACGGCGAGCGGCTGGAGCAGTTCCGCATCAGCAAGATCATGGCCTTCCGCGGCCTGACCCAGACCCCGATCGACCTGGCCGAGGCCGGTGACATCGTCACCATCGCGGGCATGGCCAAGGCCACCGTCGCCGATACGCTGTGCCATCCGGACGTGATGGAGGCCCTGCCCTCGCAGCCGATCGATCCGCCGACCATCAGCGTGACCTTTGGCATCAACGACAGCCCGCTGGCCGGCCAGGACGGCAAGAAGGTCCAGTCGCGCGTCATCCGCCAGCGCCTGATGAAGGAAGCCGAGATCAACGTCGCCATCAAGGTCGAGGACACGCCGGGCGGCGAGGCCTTTGTCGTCTCGGGCCGCGGCGAACTGCAGATGGGCGTCCTGATCGAGAACATGCGCCGCGAGGGCTTTGAACTGTCGATCAGCCGTCCGCGCGTGATCTACAAGGAAGAGGACGGCCAGCGTCTTGAGCCGATCGAGGAAGTCATCATCGACGTTGATGACGAATATACCGGCGTGGTCATTGAAAAGCTGACCGGGGAACGCAAGGGCGATCTGGTCGACATGCGCCCCGCCGGCGTCGGCAAGACACGCATCCTGGCCCATGTCCCGGCCCGCGGCCTGATCGGCTACCAGGGCGAGTTCATGACCGACACGCGCGGCAACGGCGTGCTGAACCGCATCTTCCACGGATGGGCCCCGCACAAGGGCGCGATCCAGGGCCGTCGGCAGGGCGTCCTGATCAGCATGGAGAACGGCGTGTCCGTGTCCTATGCGCTGTGGAAGCTGGAGGATCGCGGCAAGTTCTTCATCGGCGCCCAGGAACAGCTGTACCAGGGCATGATCATCGGCGAGCACACCCGCGACAACGACCTGGAAGTGAATCCGCTGAAGGGCAAGCAGCTGACCAACGTCCGCGCCTCGGGCACGGACGAGGCGGTCCGCCTGACGCCGCCGGTCCGCCTGTCGCTGGAAGAGGCCATCGCCTATATCAACGACGACGAACTGGTCGAGGTGACGCCCAAGAACATCCGCCTGCGCAAGCGGCATCTGGACCCGCACGAGCGCAAGCGGCAGGCCCGCGCCGACGCCTGATTTACCATTCCTGCAATTATATTCGCGGCCCCTCGGGGCCGCGAATTGACTCTGAGGCCCCGAACCTGTCTTTTTAGTCATATCACGGATTGTTTTGTTCGTGGTATGGTGGGGTTATCAGACGCAATTCCTCGTCCATATTGCGGACGGATTCTGCCATTTCAGACTTGGGTCACATTTCAGATTGAGCTGTTTTGCTTCGCCTCATGCTGCCAACGAAACCGGGGCCAGAAGAAATGAGCCACTCCAGCCAAGATATTGATGCCATGAGACTTCATGAACGCGCCGTTCATGTGACCATGTCCCTGGTCGAGGAAAGCCAGTCGCGCGCCCCCAAGCGGGCCGAGGTTGCCGAGGCCCTGGGCGTTCCGCCGGAAGCCATCGCGCGGCTTTTTCCCGACGACAAGACGCTGCTGATCGCCGCGGTCGAGCAGGCCCTGATCATCCTGATCGACACCTGCACCAGGGCCGTGGTCCGGGTCGATCCCCGCAACCCGATGGCCCAGTTCATCGCCTTGGGCGAAGCCTATCTTGACTGGGCGGACTGTCACCGGGCGCAGTTCCGCCTGATGTCCGACCAGCGGCTGCTGGAGGTGATGAACGTCGCCGGCCTGCGCCGCTACGTCGACTCGGTCACCGACCTGATGACGCGGATGCTGACGCGCGCGAAAACCGAAGGCCTGATCCATCCCAAGGAAGATATTCCCCTGCTGGTCCTGTCCTCGCGCAGCTTTGCCTATGGGCTGGCCCGCATGGTCGTGGACGACCGGATGGTGGACGGCACCCTGGGCAACGACCCTGTTGCGACGGCCAAGATGCTGACGCGGGATTTCATCCTGCGCGTCGCGCGCAGCAGCCAACGGCTACCCGCATGAACAGGCCGGGGTGACAGAATAGCCCCTTTCGAAGAGGGGGGGCATGCGCTATCCCCGGGGCAACCTGGGTATGACGAAAGACATCACGTGACCGATTACATCATCAAGGACCTGGCGCTGGCAGAATTCGGCCGCAAGGAACTGGATATTGCCGAGACCGAGATGCCGGGCCTGATGGCCCTGCGCGCCGAATATGGCGAGGCCCGCCCGCTGCAGGGGGCACGCATCGTCGGCAGCCTGCACATGACCATCCAGACCGCCGTGCTGATCGAAACCCTTGTGGAGCTGGGGGCCGACGTGCGGTGGGCCTCGTGCAACATCTATTCGACCCAGGACCATGCCGCCGCGGCGATCGCCGCCGCCGGTGTCCCCGTCTTCGCGATCAAGGGCCAGTCCCTGGCAGAGCACTGGGACTATCTGGACCGTTCCTTCCAGTTCGCTGAAGGCCCGAACCTGATCCTGGACGATGGCGGCGACGCCACGCTCTATGTCCTGCTGGGCGCCCGTGCCGAGGCCGGCGAGGATATCATCCCGGTGCCGCAATCGGACGAGGAGGCCGTGATCAAGGCGCAGATCGCCAAGCGCATGGCGCAGTCGCCCGGCTGGTTCACCCGAACGCGCGACCAGATCCTGGGCGTGTCCGAAGAAACCACGACCGGCGTCCATCGCCTCTATGATCTGCAGAAGAACGGCCAGCTGCCCTTCCCTGCGATCAACGTGAACGACAGCGTCACCAAGTCGAAATTCGACAACAAGTACGGCTGCAAGGAATCGCTGGTCGACGGCATCCGCCGCGCCACCGACGTGATGATGGCCGGCAAGGTCGCGGTCGTCTGCGGTTATGGCGATGTGGGCAAAGGGTCCGCGGCGTCGCTGCAGGGCGCCGGTGCGCGGGTGAAGGTGACCGAGGTCGATCCGATCTGCGCGCTGCAGGCCGCCATGGACGGGTTCGAGGTCGTGACCCTGGAGGATGTGGCGGACAGCGCCGACATCTTCATCACCACCACCGGCAACCGCGACGTGATCCGGCTGGAGCATATGCGCCAGATGAAGGACATGGCCATCGTCGGCAATATCGGCCATTTCGACAACGAGATCCAGGTCGCCGCCCTGCGCAACCACAAGTGGACCAACATCAAGGACCAGGTGGACATGATCGAGATGCCTTCGGGCAGTCGCATCATCCTGCTGTCGCAGGGGCGCCTGCTGAACCTGGGCAACGCCACGGGGCATCCGTCCTTCGTGATGTCGGCCAGCTTCACCAACCAGGTTCTGGCCCAGATCGAGCTGTGGACCAAGGGCGAGGACTACAAGCCCGGCGTCTATATCCTGCCCAAGGCGCTGGATGAGAAGGTGGCCCGCCTGCACCTGGACAAGGTGGGCGCGAAACTGTCGACGCTGTCGCCGGAACAGGCCGCCTATATCGGGGTCACCCCCGAAGGCCCCTTCAAATCCGATCATTACCGGTACTGAGTGACATGACCGAATATTCCCTGTTCACCTCGGAATCCGTTTCCGAGGGCCATCCCGACAAGATCGCCGACCAGATCAGCGACGCGATCCTGGACGCGATCCTGGCCGAGGACCCGCGCGCCCGCGTCGCTTGCGAGACCATGGTCAAGACCGGCGTCGCCATCATCTCGGGCGAGATCACGACCAGTGCCTGGGTGGACCTGGAATCCATCGTGCGCGGGGTCATCAACGACATCGGCTACACGTCGTCGGACGTGGGCTTTGACGGGGCGACCTGCTCGGTCATCAACATCATTGGCAAGCAGTCGCCCGAGATCAACCAGGGCGTCGACCGCGAGAGCCTGGAGGAACAGGGCGCGGGCGACCAAGGCCTGATGTTCGGCTATGCCAGCGACGAAACCGACGTGCTGATGCCCGCGCCGATCACCTATGCCCACCGGCTGGTCGAGCGCCAGTCCAAGGTCCGCCGCGACGGGACGCTGGAATGGCTGCGCCCCGATGCGAAATCCCAGGTCACGTTGCGCTATGACGCGGACGGCCGGCCTTCGGGGATCGACGCGGTCGTGCTCTCCACGCAGCACAACCCCGAGATTGCGCTGGCCGACCTTCGCGAGGCGGTGATCGAGGAGATCATCAAGCCGGTCCTGCCGGCCGAGTGGCTGTCGGACCAGACCAAGTACTTCATCAACCCCACCGGCAAGTTCGTGATCGGCGGCCCGGTCGGCGATTGCGGCCTGACCGGGCGCAAGATCATCGTCGACAGCTATGGCGGCATGGCGCGTCACGGCGGCGGCGCATTCTCGGGCAAGGACCCGTCCAAGGTCGATCGCTCGGCCGCCTATGCAGGCCGGTGGGTGGCCAAGAACATCGTCGCGGCGGGCCTGGCCAGCCGGTGCGAGATCCAGGTCAGCTATGCCATCGGCGTGGCCGAGCCCACCTCGATCAGCCTCAACTGCTTTGGAACCGAAACCGTGCCCGTCGAAAGGATCGTGGCGGCGGTGCGCGAGGTGTTCGACCTGCGGCCCTTTGCCATCATCCGCGAACTGGACCTGCTGCACCCCATCTATCGCCCGACGGCCAGCTATGGCCATTTCGGTCGTGCCCCCCACCCGCTGAACGGCGCCACCGCCTTCAGCTGGGAGCGGACGGACAAGGCCGAGGCGCTGAAAGCGGCGCTGAGCTGAAATGACAAGGGCCGCCCGGATGGGGCGGCCCTTTCGCGATCAGCGCTGCGGCGCCCCATAGAGCTTGCGGGCCCGGTCCTCGAAGGCGCGCACGATACGCGACATGGCCTCGTGGAAGACCACGCCGATCAGCCGCTGCAGAATCGCGTTGCGGAACTCGAAATCCACGAAGAAGTCGACATGGCAGCCGCCTTCGGGCAGGTCGGTGAAGGTCCAGCCGCTGCGCATGTACTTGAAGGGGCCGTCCAGGTATTCCGTGTCGATCTTCCACTCGCCCTGATCATTCCGGGGCCACAGCACCACCGTGCTGCCAAAGCGCTCCCGGAACACCTTGAAGCTGATGACCAGATCGGCGGCCACTTCCTCGGCACCGTCCGGCCGGGTCTGGCGGGACCTGATCCGGGCCGCGCTGTTCCAGGGCAGGAACTGCGGATAGCTTTCGATATCGGCGACAAGATCGTACATCTGGCGCGCGGAATAGGGCAGGTTTCGGCTGTCGTGATGGTTGGGCAAGGGCAAGCTCTTGAGTTTCGGCGCGGCGTCTGGTTCGAGTCGCGCCAGCACTTAGCAGGCGGGGCGCGCGATGAACAATATGATCTGGCTTCTGCGGGCTGCCAAATGGGCACGTCGTCCCCCCAGTGCCCGGATGGTCAAGCTGGTCCTGGGGATCGTCGCGGGCGGGCTGGCGCTGGTGGCGCTGGAAAAGCTGGGGTTCTGGCCCGAATGGGCGACGCTTGATCCGCGGGGAGCCCCGCGGATGCCGCGTTGACCCTTAGTCCTTGGTGGCGGTCACGCGGCTTTTGGGCGCACCCAAGCGCAGGGTGATGGCAAAGGCTGTCAGAACTCCAAACAGCATCACGATGGTGGTCATTCTGTCCTCTGTTTCCTTGGGCAGGCCCGGTCAAAGATTCTGCGCGGCAAAGGTGTCACACTGGGCCATGTCCCCGGAGCCAAACCCCCGCTCCAGCCACTCCCGCCGCTGCGCGGCCGAGCCATGGGTGAAACTGTCCGGCATCGGGGTGCGTCCGGCGCTGGCCTGGATCACGTCATCGCCCACGGCCTCGGCGGCCCGCATCGCCTCTTCCAGGTCGCCAACGTCCAGGCTGCCGAAACGTTCCTGCGCATGTCGCGCCCAGATCCCGGCATAGCAATCCGCCTGCAGTTCGGTGGCCACCGACAGGCGGTTCGAGTCCACCTCCGAGATGCGGCCCCGCTCTCCATGCACCGCGCCCAGGACGCCGGTCAGGTTCTGGACATGGTGCCCGACCTCATGCGCGATCACATAGGCGGCCGCAAAGTCGCCGCCCGCACCCATCCGCTCGCCCATCATGTCGAAGAAATCGGTGTCCAGATAGACGCGCTGATCGCCGGGGCAGTAAAAGGGTCCCATCGCTGCCGAGGCGCCGCCGCAGGCCGACTGCACCGCGCCCCGGAACAGGACCAGCGTCGGGTCCTGATAGGCAAGACCCGCCTGGTCGCGCAGCAGCGGGTCCCAGACCTCCTCCGTATCGGCCAGCACCACCGACACGAACTGGCCCCATTCCTCGTCGCGCTGGCTCAGTTCGGTGCTGCCACCCTGCTGGTCCAGTTCGCGCACGATGGGGCTGACATCGACGCCAAAGAAATACCCCACCGCCAGCACCACCAGCGTCCCCACGACCCCGATGCCGCCCGCCGCACCCATGCCGCGCCGGTCCTCGATATTGCTGCTGCCCCGCCTGCCCCGCCATTTCATCTTCGACACCCTTTTCCGAACCGGCCTGTTGCGCCGAACGCCCGGAAGAACAACCGGTTCCCCCGCCCATCACAGCGCTGCGACCTGCCACGCAGAGGCTTGACCTTGCACCGCGAAGCGCGGATGCACAGGGCAACGATCGAAGGGACGGACATGCTGCGCAGGCTTTACGACTGGACGATGGGCCTGGCGGGTCACAAGCACGCGGATTCGTCGCTCTTCGCCATCAGCTTCATCGAAAGCTCGGTCTTTCCGATCCCGCCGGACGTGCTGATGATCCCCATGGTGCTGGCGCAGCGGGCACGGGCCTGGATCATCGCGTCGATCGCCACGATCGGGTCGGTCCTGGGCGCGCTTCTGGGCTACTGGATCGGCGCGGTGCTGATGGACACGCTGGGGCAATGGGTCCTGACCGCCTATGGCAAGGAGGCGGCCTATCAGCAGCTGGCCGAACGTTTCGAGATCTACGGAGGCTGGGCGGTGCTGATCGCGGCGCTGACGCCCTTTCCCTTCAAGGTCATCACCATCTTTTCCGGCGCCGTCGGCCTGTCCCTGCCGGTCTTCGTGCTGACCTCGATCCTGGGGCGCGCGGGACGCTTCTTCGTGGTTGCGGGGCTTCTGTGGCGCTTCGGGCCGCCGATCCGCGATTTCATCGAACGCCGGTTGGGCCTGGTGTTCACGATTTTCATGGTCTGCCTGGTCGGCGGACTTGCAGCGGTGAGGTTCCTGTGACGGGCAGACAGCTTTCCCTTCTGGCGGGCGCGGGGTCGGCCCTGCTGCTGATTGCGGCACTTGGCTTCCAAGCCGCGGGCTATGCGCCCTGCGAGCTGTGCATCCTGCAGCGCTGGCCGCATGTCGCGGCCGCCGTTATCGCGGGGCTGATCTGGCTGACCGGCCGCACCCGCGCCTTGGCGATCCTGGGGCTGGCAGCGGCGGCCACGGCCACGGCTCTGGCCTTCTATCACACGGGCGTGGAACTGGCCTGGTGGGCGGGACCGTCGCATTGTTCGGGCGGGGTCGGCGACCTGGCGCGCCTGACCACGCAGGACCTGATGACCCGCCTGCAGGCCGCCCCCGTGGTGCGCTGCGACGAGATCGCCTGGAGCTTCCTCGGCGTCTCGATGGCGGGCTGGAACGCCATCCTGTCGGCGGGGCTTGCGGGGCTTTGGGCAGTTGCGGCCCGCAAGGGCAACTGAACGTCAAAAGGGCGCTTTTCCCGGTTCCGGGGCGGGGGCGCGATTGCCCCGCGCCGGCGGCTCGGCTATACCGAACACCAACTAGATGTTGAGGAATACCCGTGGCCGACACCCCAGAAGACGATCTGCCCGAAACCCCCGAGAACGGCGAAGAAGGTGACGCCGGGACCCGTGTGGTGATGCATCACGACGGGCCCGTCATCGACATCAGCTCCGAGATGCGGACCTCGTATCTGGACTATGCGATGTCGGTGATCGTCAGCCGCGCCATCCCCGACCTGCGCGACGGTCTGAAGCCGGTTCACCGCCGCATCCTCTATGCGATGGACGAAAGCGGCAACACCGCAGACAAGCCCTATCGCAAATCCGCACGCTCGGTCGGCGACGTGATGGGCAAGTATCACCCCCATGGAGACAGCGCGATCTATGACGCGCTGGTGCGGATGGCGCAGGACTTTTCGATGTCGCTGCCGCTGCTGGACGGCCAGGGCAACTTTGGCAGCATGGACGGCGATCCGGCGGCCGCGATGCGCTATACCGAAGTGCGCATGGACAAGCCGGCCAACTACCTGCTGATGGACATCGACAAGGATACGGTCGATTTCCAGGACAACTATGACGGCAAGGACCGCGAGCCGACCGTCCTGCCGGCGCGCTTTCCGAACATGCTGGTCAATGGCGCCGGCGGCATCGCCGTCGGCATGGCCACCAACATCCCGCCCCACAACCTGGGCGAGGTGATCGACGCCACGCTGGCGCTGATCGCCGATCCGGACCTGCCGACCGAACGCCTGCTGGAGATGATCCCGGGTCCCGACTTTCCGACGGGCGCGATGATCCTGGGCCGGTCGGGCGCGCGCAAGGCCTATCTGGAGGGGCGCGGCAGCGTCATCATTCGCGCCAGGACCCATATCGAGGAGCCGCGCAAGGACCGCTTTGCCATTGTCGTGGACGAGATCCCCTACCAGGTGAACAAGTCCACCCTGATCGAGCGGATCGCCGAACTGGCCAAGGAAAAGCGGGTCGAGGGGATCGCCTCGGTCCAGGACGAATCCGACCGGCAGGGTGTCCGGGTCGTGGTGGAACTGCGGCGCGACGCGACGCCCGACGTGGTGCTGAACCAGCTGTTCCGGTTCACCCAGCTGCAGACCACCTTCGGCTGCAACATGCTGGCGCTGAACGGCGGCAAGCCCGAACAGCTGGCGCTGCGCGACTTCCTGACCTACTTCATCGCCTTCCGCGAAGAGGTCGTGGCCCGGCGCACCGCCTATGAACTGCGCCGCGCGCGCGAGCGCAGCCATGTGCTGTGCGGTCTGGCCGTCGCCGTCAGCAACGTGGACGAGGTCGTGGCCACGATCCGCAGCAGCGCCGATGCCGCCGAGGCCCGCACGCGCCTGATGGAGCGGCGCTGGCCGGCCCATGACATCGTCGAATACCTGCGGCTGATCGACGACCCGCTGCACCCGGTGAACGAGGATGGCACCTACAACCTCTCCGAGGTGCAGGCCCGCGCCATCCTGGACCTGCGCCTGCAGCGCCTGACCCAGATCGGCGTCAAGGAGGTCACCGACGAGCTGCAGTCGCTGGCCGACAGCATCCGCGACTATCTGGCGATCCTGGCCTCGCGCGAGCGGATCATGGCCATTATCTCAGACGAGTTGACCGAGGTTAAGACGCTGTTCGCCGTGCCGCGCCGGACCGAGATCACCGACTGGGCCGGCGACATGCTGGACGAGGACCTGATCGAGCGCGAGGACATGGTCGTGACCATCACCTCGGGCGGCTACATCAAGCGCACCGCGCTGGCCGAATTCCGCGCGCAGCGCCGGGGCGGCAAGGGCCTGTCCGGGATGGCCACCAAGGAAGACGACGTGGTGACCACGCTCTTCGTGGCCAGCACGCATACCGAGCTGCTGTTCTTCACCACGGACGGCATGGTCTATCGCCTCAAGACCTGGCGCCTGCCCTTGGGCGGCCGCACGTCCAAGGGCAAGGCCATCGTCAACATCCTGCCGATCGATGCCGGGGTCAGCATCGCGGCCCTGATGCCGGTGGATGCGCCCGAGGCCGAATGGGACAGCTACCAGGTGATCTTCGCCACCTCGGACGGCGACGTGCGGCGCAACGCCCTGTCGGATTTCGGCAGCGTCCGGTCGAACGGCAAGATCGCCATGAAGCTGCCCGAGGGCGTCAGCCTGATTGGCGTCCGGATGGCCACGACCGAGGATGACGTGATGCTGCTGACCGCCCAGGGCCGGGCGATCCGCTTTCCGACGACGGCGGTCCGTGTCTTCAAGGGCCGGGATTCGACCGGCGTCCGGGGCATCCGGCTGGCGGCGGGCGACCGCGTGGTCAGCATGGCCGTCATCCGGCACTTCGAGGCCGATCCGTCGGAACGGGTCGCTTATCTGAAGATGCGCCGCGCGGTTGCAGGTGCGCTGGACGACGGGGCCGAGGCTGATGAGGACGAGGATGCGCCGGCCGAAGGCGTCATCACCCAGGAGCGCTATATCGAAATGTCGGCGGCCGAGGACCTGATCCTGACCATCACCGCCAAGGGGACGGGCAAGACCAGCTCCAGCCACGACTATCCGGTGCGCGGACGCGGGGGTCAGGGCGTGATGGCCATGGACCGCGGCATGCGCGGCGGACCCCTGGTCGCCAGCTTCCCGGTGGAAAGCGACAACCAGATCATGCTGGCCACCTCGACCGGCCAGTCGATCCGCGTGCCCGTCGAGGGGATCAGCTTCCGCTCGCGCAGCGCCGGCGGTGTCAGGATCTTCAACACCAGCAATGGCGAGGTGGTGGTTTCGGTCGCCCGCATTGCCGAACAGGGCGATGCCGAGGCATTGACCGAAGAGGATCAGGACTGACACCATGACGATCCGGCCCTGCGATGCAGGGCCGGGTTTTTTTGATCTGCATGCGGGGACCGGACTTGGATCAAGCGAATGACTCGGTGTTGCGAGAGCGGTTGCAGACCGGCTTTCTGGGGATCATCGCCTTTTCGCTGCTGATGTTCATGCTGGTTCAGGCGCGGTTCATCCTGATCTCTCTGGCCATCGCGATCATCCTGTTTTCGCTGACCTCTGATGCGATCTACGCGATCTCGACGCGGCTCAGGGTGCCGAACTGGCTGGCCACGACCCTGGCGTTGATCGGCATCGCGCTTGGCCTGCTGTGGATCTCGACCACGATCCTTGCGCAGGTCAACGAGATCGTGTTCCTGGCGATCACCTATGCCGAACGCGCGCAGGCCGCCCTGCCCGCCCTGACCGAGCGTCTGGGCCCCGAGGCGCAGGAACGCATCATCACCGCACTGACCAATTTCAACATCACCGGCTGGATCCGGTCGCTGGCCGGACAGGCCTCGGGCATCCTGTCGGGCAGTGTGCTGGTGATCCTCTTCGTGGGCTTCATGTTCGCCGAACAGGTCTGGTTCCCGGTCAAGGTCGAGCGGCTGACGGGCGACGCCGAACGCGCCGTGCAGGTGCGGCGCATCATCGCCTCGATCATGCACCGGGTGAACCGCTACCTGGTGGTCAAGACCGGTGTCAGCGCCGTCACCTCGGGGCTGGTCTGGGCGATCTTCAACTTTGCCGGGCTGGAGCTTGCGACCGCCGTGGCGATCCTGACCTTCGTGCTGAACTTCGTGCCCTCAGTGGGTTCGATCGCGGCGACGGTGATCAGCACGATCCTGGTCTTCGTGCTGACCGGCGACACCACGATCACGGTGGCCATCGGCATCGCCATCACGGTGGTGCAATTCGTCATCGGCAACATCCTGGATCCGATGCTGCTGGGCCAGACGCTGCGCCTGTCCAGCTTCGGGATCATCCTGTCGCTGGCCTTCTGGGGGGCGGTCTGGGGGATACCGGGAATGTTCCTGGCCGTGCCGATCATGGTCGCCCTGATGATCGTCTGTGCCCACATTCCCTGGCTGCGCCCCGTCGCGGTGATGCTGTCGCGCGAAGGCCTGCCCGATGACGGCAGCGGAGATCCCGACGACGCGAAGATCGCGGCCTGACCCACGGGCAGGCGGCGCACCCCTTTTGGGATGCGCCGGACGCTCAGCGCCCTTCGCTGTCGGCTGCAATGTCCGGCAGGCCCGGCGCATCGGCGCCCTCGTCGCGCGTCAGGCGCGGGTCGGGGATCTTCAGCGGCGGGGCCGGTTCGCGGGGCGCATCATCCCGGGCCCCGCCGCCGTGCAGGGTTTCGGGATTGCGCAGCCAGATGTCACGCTGCGCAAAGGGGATCTCGATCCCTTCCTCGGAAAAGCGGCGGACGATCTCGTGCAGCAGGTCCGAGGTGACGCCCAGTCCCGTTCCGACATCGGCCAAAATGGCCCTGACCTCGAAGTCCAGCGAATCCGCCCCGAGGCCCCGGAACAGGATCGCCGGCGCGGGATCGATCGAGACCAGCGGATGATCCTCGGTCAGTTCCCGCAGGATGCGCTCGACCTTGCGGGTGTCGCTGCCATAGGCGACGCCCACGGGGATGATGATGCGGCCGACCTTGTTGTGCCGCGTCCAGTTGATGACCGGTTGGCTGATCAGGTCGCTGTTCGGGACGATCACCTCGGTCTTGTCGAAGGTCTCGACTTGGGTCGAGCGGACCGAGATGCGCTTGACGATCCCCTGCTGGCCGCCTGCGCTGATCCAGTCGCCGACGCTGACCGGGCGCTCGATCAGCAGGATGATCCCGCTGACAAAGTTCGACACGATGTTCTGCAGGCCGAAACCGATGCCGACCGACAGCGCGCCCGCGACGATGGCAAAGGCCGACAGGTCGATCCCTGCCGAGGTGATCGCCATCAGCGCCGCCAGCACGATCCCGATATAGCCCATCCCCGAGACGACCGCGTTCTGACCGCCGGCATCCAGCCTGGTCTTGGGCAGGATGGAATTGCGAAGCGCACCCTGCAGGCCGCGGGTCAGGACATAGCCGATGGCGAAGATCACGAGGAAGGTCAGGATCGCGCCAGGCGACAGGTTGACGCCGCCCAGGCTGATCCCGGTGCGGAAGCGCAGCCAGTATTCGCCCAGTTCCTCCCAGGTGGCGCCCCAGATGAACAGGAAAAGCGGCACCGACAGCAGGACCAGCGCGAAGCCGGTCAGCAGCGGGGCCAGCCCCTCGCGCGCGCCCTCGGCTCCGCGCTGCAGCATGTTGAAGACATCGGCGATGAAATCCTGCAGCAGGATCAGCAACCCGACCAGCGCCAGCGACAAGAGCCAAGGCCAGACCATCAGGTTGCCCAGGTTGACGAAGCCGGCCGCGGTGACGACGACCGCAACCGGTGCCAGGAACCGCGTCAGCTGTCCGGCCCAGGCCACGATCCAGTGCCGGTAGGACAGGTCCTGCGTCACGGCATCGCGCGTCAGGCGGCGCAGGATGTTGCCAAGCCGGACCATCCCCAAGGCGGCCAGCGTGATCAGGACCAGGTGCCAGACCCCGGCCGAGGCTTCCGAGAACTGCACGGGCACGCGGCCCACCTGCGCCTCGCCCTGCTCGTAGAGGCCCGACAGCGGCAGGACGGCCCGGGACAACACGTGATGCACCGCCATGACCAGCGCCAGCGCGCGCACCATGGTCGCGGCCGAGACGCGCGCCCCCTCGCCCATGTGCAGCGATGTATAGGCAATGGCTTGGCGCGGAAACAGCGCCCGTGCCAGCCAGATGCCGCTGAACAGGATCACGCCGGCGACCGGCAGGGCGTTCAAAAAGGGGGTGGTCCAGGCGCCGGGCAGTTCGGTCGCCTTGACCGCATTGATGGCCAGAAAGATCCCCACCATCGGAATCGCGATCTGCCCGAGCGAGACGACGAAAGCCAGCACCGCGCGCGAATATTCCGAGGCGCGGGCCGACAGGCGCGACGGCAGGCTGCCGATCCAGGCGCGCCCATAGGTCAGCAGCAGCAGCGCCGCGATCAGGTAGAAGGCGACCTGCAGCATCTGTCCGCGCAGGTTCTGCCATGTCTCGGGCGCGGCATCGCGTCCCGAAATCTCGGCGGCCACGCCGTCGAGGAGGGTCAGACCATCATTGGCAGCCTCGGCCCAGCTGCCCGGCAGCAGCGGCGAGTCCGTCTGCTTGGCCAGCTCCAGCGCCTGCCGCTGACGCATGATCTCGTCGATCTGGGCGATGATGGAATTGGCGCGGCTGGCAGCCTCCGTGGCCGCCAGGCGCGGGGCCTGGGCGGTGGACAGCTGCTGGTTCAGTTCGGCGCGGCGCGCGGCCACATCCGCATCCTCGGTCTCGCCCTCGGCGGGAACGGGGCCAAGCGCCTCGATCTGGTTGCGCAGCGTGGCGATGCGGTCGGCATTGACGTTCTGCCCCGCCTGAAGCCGATCACGCCACTCGACGATCCGGGCACGTGTCTGGCCGAGCTCCTCATTCGTGGCTTGGGCGTTGGTGGTCAGGCCTTCCGCCCGCTCCGCGACCAGTTCCCAAGTTTGGTAGTTGGGCGTCTCGGCCTGCTGGGCCATGACGGGAACGGCAGTGACCGCCAGCAGGACAGCCAGCAGGCAGGCAATGATATGGCGCATGGATCAGGTCAGCCCTCGAAGACTTCGGGAAGCTGCGGCGGCGTCTTGGTCAGCCAGTCCGGCACCGGCAGCCCCTTGGCCCGCAGGAATTCGGGGTTGAACAGCTTGGTCTGATACCGCGTGCCGTAATCGCACAGGATCGTGACGATCGTGTGGCCGGGCCCCATCTCGCGCGCCATGCGGATGGCGCCCGCGACGTTGATCCCCGACGACCCGCCCAGGCACAGCCCCTCGTTCTTCAGCAGGTCAAAGACGATCGGCAGCGCCTCCTCGTCCGAAATGCGCCAGCTGAAATCCGGGGTGAAGCCTTCCAGGTTCGCGGTGATGCGCCCCTGCCCGATGCCTTCGGTGATCGAGCTGCCGGGGCTGTCGAATTCGCCGGTCGTGTAGAAGGAATGCAGCGCCGCGCCTTCCGGATCGGCCAGGCCAATCCTGACGCCCCGATGCTGCAGCGCGTCGGCCACGCCGGCCAGCGTCCCCCCCGAGCCCACCGCGCAGACAAAGCCGTCGACCTTGCCGCCGGTCTGCTCCCAGATCTCGGGGCCGGTGGTTTCCAGATGCGCGCGGCGATTGGCGGTGTTGTCGAACTGGTTGGCCCAGATGGCGCCGTTCGGCTCGGTCTTGGCCAGTTCCGCGGCCAGGCGCCCCGAATAACGGACATAGTTGTTGGGGTTCTTGTAGGGCGCGGCGGGTACTTCGACCAGGATCGCGCCGGCCAGCCGCAGCATGTCCTTCTTTTCCTGGCTCTGGGTCTCGGGGATCACGATGACGCTCTTGAAGCCCATCGAGGCGCCGACCAGCGCAAGCCCGATCCCGGTATTGCCGGCCGTGCCCTCGACGATGGTGCCGCCCGGCCGTAGTTCGCCCCGCGCCACCGCGTCCTTGATGATATAGAGCGCGGCGCGGTCCTTGACGGACTGGCCGGGATTCATGAATTCCGCCTTGCCGAGGATGTCGCAGCCGGTCTCTTCGCTGGCACGCTTCAGGCGGATCAACGGGGTGTTGCCGATCGCGTCGGCCAGATCAGAACAGATTCGCATGGCGATCGACCTTCTTTCCGGGTGAGTTCACAGTCCCGAATACCTACACATGCAGGGTGTCGGGGGGCAACCCCGGGGGCCCCCTGCGAGGGCTGCGGGGCAGCAACGGGTTCAGGCGCCTGCAAGTTCCGCCCGCAGCCGGTCGGCGCGGGCATCCAGCCACAGCGACAGCGTGGCCAGCGGCCCGTTCGTGATCTCTCCGGCATCGACCATCGCAGACAGTCGCGCTCGGGGCAGCAGGTGGCCGCGGATGTCCTCGGCCTCGCCCTCCAGCCCGTGGATGCCCGCGCATCCGTCCGGCAGGTCGGCGATCCCGATGAACTGATAAAGAAACTCGCAGACAGCGCCCGGGCTTGGATAGGCATGAAAGCAGGGGACAAGACGGTCCAGGCGCAGATCCGCCTCCTCCAGCGCCTCGCGGCGGGCAGCCTCCTCCACCGTCTCGCCGGCATCGACACGTCCGGCGACAGGCTCCAGCAGCCAGGGCTGGGGATCGCCGCGCAGGGCGGGGGCAAAGCGGAACTGTTCGATCACCGTCACCCGGTCGCGCACCGGGTCCCAGGGCAGCACCACGACGGCATCCCCCATCATGAATCCCTCGCGGATCATCGGCCGGCTTTCGCCGCCCTCATGCAGGGCATGGGTCAACTGGCGCTCTTCGACCGCGAAGAAGCCCGCGAACGGCTGCCTGCCCCGCAGCATCGTCACCGCCCCCGCCGGGCGCCGCGCCACCAGGTCGCCGCCCGAAGGCTCCATGGACTGCGCCCGTAGCCGGCTGCCCGCCCAGATGCCGATCATGGGCAGGCGCATGGCCAGACTGTCGGCACAGACATCCGGCGGCGCCGCCAGGACCTGTGCCGCGATCTCGGCCGCCAGCAGGTCCTGCGCATCATCAAAGGCCCACATCGCGCCTTCGCCCTGCGGCGCAACGCCCATGACCAGCTGGCCCTGGTGATCCTGCGGCCGCAGACCCATGACCGCGGCATAGCGATCCAGCTTAGCATTGGGCGTGACCTCGACCCCCGCCAGCGGCTCTGGGCCGGGCACAAGGGCCGGCCAGCCGTCGCGATCCAGCCCGGCGCGTGCACCACCCAGCAGCCGGCCGCCAAGCTGCACATCAGTCCCCTGCAGGCCCAGCACCTGCAGCATCCGCGGCGTGGCCAGCGGGCCCGTCAGGACCAGGCTCACAACTGCCGGCCCTGCAGCCGCAAGGCCGCCGCAAGACCCATGTCGTAGGAGGTCTGGGCAAAGACCCGGTCAAAGGCAGCGAACAGCACCTGCGCCAGCGCCTGCCCTTCGGGAGAACTGGCATAGGCGATATAGGTCTCCATCTCGGCATCGGTCAGGGGGGCGTAGGCCAGCATCAGGAAACCCTGCAGCCATTCCGTCGCATCGACCTCGATCTGCTCCTGCTGCGCCCAAGCCTCGGCCATGGCCTGTTCATCGGTCAGTGGCATGTCAAAGCCCCCGCCATCGGCAAAACCGCGGGAAAAGGCCAGCGAGGCATTGAGACCGCTGGCCACGTTCGGCGCGACCAAGTCGGCACGGTCGATCAACCGCAGGATTTGCTCGGCACGGGGTGCATCCTGATCGAGGGCACGTTCGAAGGCCTCAAGTGCCTCGGCCTCGGTTTCCTCGTCCAGAAGGTTGCGCCGGGCGCCCGTCTCAAGCGCAACCAGACGCTGGCCCAAGCCGTCTTCGTAGAAGCGCAGCCCTGCATCCAGACGGTCGCCGTTCACGCGATCCAGCGCATCGACCGCCCCGGCACGAAACATCTCTTCCAGCCGTCCGGTGTCGTGGATGCGTGCGACGATGGACGGCCAAGGCGGACCATTGCCCTGGATCACCCCCTCCTCCTCCAGGCGACCCGCTTCGCGCACGGCCTCGTCGCGCAGGATGGGCATCATCGCGCCCATATCCAGCCCGTGCCAGATGCGCTGCTCCGGTGCCTCCTGCCCGGCCACTGTGAGGACCCTGGCCATCACGTCCGTCTGCCGGCGAGCGTCGAGCCCGGCCTGCATCTGCCAAGGAGGTTGCCACTGCTTCAGTCCCACGGCGGCAGAACCAAGGGGCAATGCGGGCAGGGCAAACGCTCCCACCAGACCCAGAATCATCAGCATCGCCCGCACCTTTCGTGGAAAAATTCGACAGCCCGCTTTTTTTCGTTCAAACCCCCTTGCGCTTCAACCCCCGCCCCTCTAATTCCCGCCTCACCACCCAAAAGCGCGGAGAGGTGCCGGAGTGGTCGAACGGGGCGGTCTCGAAAACCGTTGAGCCTGCAAGGGTTCCGTGGGTTCGAATCCCACCCTCTCCGCCACTTGTACATCGCGAACCCGAGATGAGGTCCCTGACGGGGCCTTTTTCTTTATTGCCAAAGGGGTTTGCGGCGACCATCCGCCCTTCGGAGACTGGCCTGCCGCGCGAGATCGGTCTCCGAACGCCCACCGTCTCTTTCCACCCGCCTCTCGCTCCCGGCGAGACAGGTTCAAAACCCCCATAGATTTCAATGAACTGGCGGGATGGCATTGCGCCCGCGTTTCGCTGGTTCCGGCTCGTTTCAAAGCCGATGGCGACGCGACACGGGCGGCGTGGTCGTTGGTACGCCTTGGGAGACTTGCGCGCAGTCTCTGATGACAAACACAGTTTTGCCCCCTAGCCTGGCGCAATGTCAAATGGGGCCTGGACCGATCAAGAGAACGACCTGATCGTCGCGGATTACTTCGCGATGCTGGCCGACGACGTCTCAGGTCGCCCCTACAACAAGGCTGAGCACCGGCGCGGACTTCTGCCGCTGTTGAACGGACGCTCCGAAGGATCGGTCGAGTTCAAGCACCAGAACATCAGCGCCGTGCTGAAGGGGCTGGGTGAAGACTGGATCCCGGGCTACAAGCCTGCCTTCAATTTTCAGATGACGATAGTGGACGCCGTGGCGCGTTGGCTGGCGCTGAACTCGGCGTGGCTCGGCCGCCATCCGGGTGTAGGAGCGCCGACAGGCCTCGCGGAGGCGCGGCCGATCTGGATCGGGCCGCCACCCACCTTGTCGAACCAGCCGCCGCCGCAGGAGCTAGAGCAGATGCTGCACATCGCCCGCAAATTCGATGTCGCGGCGAGAGACGAGCGCAACCGCGCCCTCGGCCGTGCCGGTGAGGAACGCGTGCTGGCGCACGAACGGGCCGCCCTGAAATCAGCGGGCCGCGACGATCTTGTGCGCAAGGTCCGGTGGGTGTCGGAGGAGGATGGCGATGGTGCCGGCTACGATATCGCCAGCTTCGCGCCGGATGGCCGTCCGCGCCTGATCGAGGTGAAGACGACGAATGGCTGGGAACGGACCCCTTTCCACATCAGTCGCAACGAACTGGCCGTGGCCGAGGAGCGGCGCTCGGAATGGTCTCTGTTCCGCCTATGGAACTTCGCCCGCGAGCTGAAGGCGTTCGAACTGCACCCGCCGCTGAACGCGCATGTTTCGCTGACCGCGACGTCCTTTCAGGCGAGTTTTCACTGACAGCGACGCGGGTGTCAGACGTGGCAATTGCGGCATGTCGCGCGTCGACGCTCTTTACTCTTCGGGACTTCTGATCCAACCGCCCCTAATCTGTTCGTCGAACACTTCGGGAATTCGTTCTTTAATCTCCGTTATGAGAGGCCGCATGGCTTTCCAAGCTTCAGTAGCTAGCCGATTTACTTCATTAATCTCAGCTTGATGATGCGGGCCTACATTCATTCATTTCATTAAAATGGCTGGCTGGAATGACGGATTGCAGCATCACAGATCCAAACCGCTCGGGTGATGAATGCATTCCAAAATAGTCGACAAAGGCCTTCAGGCGCTCGAAGAAGTCTAAATATTTTTTCTGGACCCGCCCATCCTGGAAATGTGCAATTCCGAGCTCTGTTTCGCTGACCAACAGTGACGCTTCAGTCAGAAATCTAGGGTGTATGCCGCGATGGTAGTCGTGATCTTTCAAAAGTTCTCGGAAGTTCCAGGTTCCATACGCAAAGATCTCTCGGCCAAGCCGGATATCATTGGGCGTAGATGCTCGATAGATCACCTCCTCGCTCAATTTGAACTTGGACCGCTCAGGTGGCGCTGATCACTTCGACGTATCATCGCCCTCTTCCCGGAAAAGCTTTCCGTTGACTCACCTTCGCTCGAAACAGAAACGCGCGGAGTGTCGAGGGTGCGCGGCGGACCGGAGAACGTTCGACGTCAGGACCCAACCACTCCGCCATAAACGTCTGTATCCTAAATTAAATATGCGCATTTCTGGTTTCTACCCGCCGTGGGACCCGCCTACCGGAAAGTGCTTGATCGCAACGCAATGCCACATTTCTCAATTTAGTATTTCTTAGCTTCTGCCGGTTGACCTGCCGTATCTACGCCCCAGCGTACCAGGTCGTGCGTGCCGTCTGCGCGAAGACACACAAGCTCGCGGGGGGGTGTTCGCAATCGCATACCAATCGTGTTTCCCGCCCACCGGGGGCTAGGCATCGGGCGCGATTTTCACCTCGTAGCAGACGAGAACGGCCTGGTCCTGTCTCAGTCTGAATACTTTTCCAAAATTGGATGCGCTGCCCGTTTGGCCGCGCATCGCGAGGCCGTGCTGCAGGCGGTAAGGGCAGGACGAGACGTTCATCCTGAGAGCCTGATGCGTTATCGCATTCTCTTATGAAGAATGGCTGTCGGAGCCGCGAATGCATCGGCAGTGCTCAAAAAGTCGGCTCAAGCCCACAGCCGTAAGTGAAAGGCTGAACTGGCCCCTGTTTCGACCGGACACTTGGGCATAACCATGGAGGCTTAGGCATATGTCTAAGCACGTGCTTATGTCAGAGATCGAAATCATCACCGATGGTGGTCGCCGGCGCCGCTGGACTGCTGCCGAGAAGCTCCGGATCGTCGAGGAGACGCTAGACGACCGCGCCAGCATCTCAGTGGTAGCGCGCCGCAATGGCGTGGCGCCCAACCTGCTCTATCGTTGGCGGCGTCTGATGCTCGAAGGGGGAAGTGTTGCCGTGGCCGAGGACGATGCTGTCACCAGCAACAAGGTTGTGCGGCAGCTTGAAGACCGCATTCGCGAACTTGAACGCGCACTCGGCCGCAAGACGCTGGAGGCCGAGATCTTGCGGGAGGCTTTGGACAAGTCGCGCGTAAAAAAACCGACCTTGCTCGTGCGGTCGCCGCTGAAGGGAGATTTCCAGTGATGGCGGTGGCCGAGACGTTGGAGGTTTCCCGCTCCAACCTGGTCGACCGACTGAAGGGCAAAACGAAGCCGCGGCAACGCTATCACAAGGCGCAAGACGCGGCGGTTGTGCCGCTCATTACAGCGCTCGTCGCGGCGCGACCGACCTGCGGCTACCGGCGGATCACGGCGATCCTGAACCGCCAACTGCGCTCGCAAGGTTCGGCACCGGTAAACCACAAGCGCACTTACAGGATCATGAGGGCGCACAATCTGCTTTTGGCCCGCAAGTATTCCGAGCGGCCGGAGCACATCCATGACGGCAAGGTCATCGTTATGTGCTCGAACCTCCGCTGGTGCAGCGACGGCTTCGAGTTCACCCCGCTCGGAACGGCGACATCATTCGCGGCGCCTTCATCATCGACGCTCATGACCGGGAGATCATCGCCTGGAAGGCTGTGGTCAATGCCGGTATCAGCGGGTCAGACATTCGCGACATCATGCTCGAAGCCGTGGAACGTCGATTTGGCGCCCTGCGAGCACCGGCGGCGATCGAAATGCTGACCGACAATGGGTCGCCATACATCGCCAAGGACACCCAGATCTTCGCCCGTCAGCTCGGCCTGAAGCCCTGCTTCACGCCAATCCGCAGCCCGCAGAGCAACGGCATGTCAGAGGCTTTTGTGAAGACGCTCAAGCGCGACTACGTCCAGGTAACGCCGTTGCCCGACGCAGAGACCGCTCTGGGATTGATCGGAAGCTGGGTCGAAGATTACAACGACAACCACCCACACTCAGGGCTGAAGATGCGCTCGCCCCGCGAATCCATCGCCGCTCAAACCGCAACCGCCTGAGTGTCCGGTGAAACGGGGGCAAGACCAAAGGCCAACGAACGCAGGAGACCATGGGAAAGGCCCAGCGGCCAAGCATGGAGATCTCCGCTGTCATTTGATGAGACCTGGCTGCAGCGACCGAGGATCGGAGCAGCTAGATACGGGCCTGCTCCTGCAGCGTCCTCACCTGTTCCGCCTTGAGATACCCAGTCTCCTCCAGCCCATTGTCGCCCTGCCAGCGGCCGATGGCATTCCGCGTCGCCGAACCGAATACGCCATCAGCCTGGCCCCTCAGATAACCCAGGCTGATGAGACGTTCTTGGATCTTCATACGCTCGGCTCGTGTCAGGCCCAGCAGGTCTTCGTCGATCGCTTCCGCACGGCTTCCTGCTGTCTCCGAACCACGCGCTTCGGCATCTGAACGCAATGCACCCACCTGCGCGGCCGTTACATACCCCGTTGCGCGCTGCCCGGTATTGCGCTGCCATGTTCGGATAGCCTCGCGCGTTCCAGCGCCGAACAGGCCGTCCGCCCCCTTGGGGTCATACCCCAAGGCGATAAGGTCGCGTTGTATCTGAACCCGCCGGGTCCGCGTCAGACCAAGATCGAGCTCGGCTTGTGCAGCCGAAATGTCACGACCGTCTGCCGCGGGAGCAGGGGAAGTTGGCGTTGCTCCGGCGCGATTGAGCAGTATCCGCAGTTGCCTTGCGTTCAAATACCCGGTGCCCTTGAAGTCATTGGCTTGCTGCCACGCTGTTATCGCGCGCCGCGTCCCCGCACCCACCACGCCGTCGATGCCGCCTTTGTAATAGCCACGCGCAGCCAGCCTTTGCTGAATGGCGACACGGTCGGCGCTTGACAGAGAAAGGCGCGCCTCGGCCTGAGCAGCCCGGTTTTCTGCCGCGGTCGCTGCCTCCTGTTGGGCCAGTTGCTCCCGTGCTTCTTCTGCATTCGGCCCCTGCGGATAGGTGTCCAGGTACTGCCGATAGGCTGCGGCAGACCCATTCTGAACGACCCCTTCCCAGAGCGCCCGCTCGTGGGCCGCCTGCTGCTGCTCCAGAACGGTTCGGGCAATGGTGCCGACCACTTCCCCTAGGTCCGGGTCGGCCTGAGCCGGTTGACCGTTTATCAAGATCAGGCCTGCAACGGCCGCAGAAAGATGAAGGCGCTTCATCATATTGTCCTCCTGCTTGGGCTAGGTGCGGCGCCGTGAAAGCGTGAGCCTGAACGCCAGCTATCAAAGCAAATTCCCTACGTCGGCTTGAGGTTCCGGTGGCGAAAGACACGTGGTTAACCGGGCAGCCGATGAGGCAGGACGCTCCTCGTCAGGGTGAGCATCACGTCGAACCCACGGAAGACTGAGCAGGCGCCGCTGGCATGAGCGAGATGACCAAAGGCCTGCCGCCTGCATGAAGCTGGAGAGCGTGATGAACTCCCGTAGGAAGATGAATGCTAGGCTGGAAGAGTCCTTCCACTCGACTTCCGTCAAGGGCGCCACCGGTAACGTTTCGACGAGGTGGCGTCGGCGGCGGCAGATATATGCCGTCCGCGGCAGGCACCAGCGGCAAGGCTTCGCTTGAAGTGGAGCGTAGGTGGAACCGATAGCTTCCTTGCATTGCCCCTGCAGCGGCGAGCCTCCAAATGGCAGCTGACAGCGCGACATTTCCCTTCGAGAGGTTGACCCTTGATCAAGCCGACATTCCTTCGTCAGGCCGCAATTGCGGCAGTTGCTTCCCTTGCTCTGGTACCTGCAGCTTTGGCGCATGAGAGCAGCTCTGCCGGCAAGCTGAAATCCGGAATGGCTTCATGGTACGGAGCCGCCTTTCACGGGCGCCAGACGGCGAACGGTGAGACCTTCGACATGAACGATCTGACCGCGGCCCACCGAAGCCTGCCTTTCGGCACGCGCGTCCGGGTGACGAACGAAGCGACGGACAAGTCGGTCGTGGTGCGCATTAATGATCGTGGTCCCTACGCAGGTAGCCGTGTGATCGATCTTTCGAAGGAAGCGGCAAAAGACATCGGCCTCGTCTCGACCGGCGTCGGGCGCGTGAAGCTCGAGGTGCTGGGTAGCGCCTGAGGGTGGGCTGTACGGCCGGATCAGGCCGCGCTCTTGTTCAGCAGGCGGATGCAGGTTGGATGAAGCAGGCGGGGCGGTTCCCATATTGCCAGTTGCCTCGGGAATGGGTCTCGCATTCGGTTGGCCTCCACATCTGCTTGCATTCGCGGACTATCCAAATCCTGAGCATCTGGCATTGCCGATGCTCTCGCTCTGTTGCACATCACCCTGGACCTGTCACGGTTTGGTGCCGCTCCTTTGACCACGTAATGTGCAGCAAAGGAGATGAACCATGGGCACAGTCAGGACGGATAAATTTTGCAAGGATGCGGTGCCGATCGCGCTGACGAGCGGGCTTTCGCGGCGCCAGATTACGGATGATCTTGGGGTCGGGGTGTCGACCTTGAACAAATGGGTGAATGCGCACCGGGATACGGATGTAGTGTCCACAGAGGATCGTGAACTCGTGCGTGAGAACGAAAGGCTTCGGCGCGAGATACGTATTCTCAAGGAGGAGAGGGACATCCTAAAAAATGCCACCCAGTTCTTCGCGAGCCAAAAGCCGTGAGGTTCAGGTTCGTCGAGGAACAGCGCCGGGACTTCCCGATTGACCGGCTGTGCCAGGTCATGAATGTCAGCTCACGTGGATTACGGGCGTTCCGCAGCCGTCCAGCCAGCCGCAGGCAGCGCATGGATATGGTTGTTCTGGCGCATATCAAGGAACAGTCCCGTCTGAGCCTGGGTAGCTATGGCCGCCCTAGGATGACGGAGGAGCTGAAAGAGGTTGGTGTCGATGTAGGGCATCGGCGCATCGGTCGCCTGATGCGCGAAAACGGGATCATCGTTGAAAGAACGCGTAAGTTCAAAGCCACGGCCGACAGCGACCATACGTTCAACATCGCTCCGAACCTGCTGGACCGCGACTTCGGTGCAGCCGGGCCGAACCAGAAATGGGCGGGCGACATCAGCTATATCTGGACCCGAGAGGGCTGGCTGTATCTGGCGGTGATCCTTGATTTGCACTCCCAGCACGTCATTGGCTGGGCCGTCAGCAACCGTATGAAGCGCGATCTGGCAATCCGAGCCTTGAAGATGGCCATCGCCCTCAATTTCGCCGCCCAAGAGATGCATCTTTCACAGCGACAGAGGCAGCTAATACTGTTCGCATGACTACCAGATGATCCTGCGCCAGCGTGGTTTTAGAGTGTCCATGAGCGGCAAGGGCAATTATTATGACAATGCCACCGTCGAGACGTTCTTCAAGACCATCAAGGCCGAGTTGATCTGGCGGCGGTCTTGGGAAACCAGGCGGCAGGCTGAGATGGCGATCTTTGAATACATCAACGGCTTTTATAATCCCCGCCGCCGACACTCGGCACTGCGCTGGAAAAGCCCGGTCGCCTTCGAACGGAAAGCGGCCTAAACGAGCACTCGGGGCGGCACAAATACGTGACAGGTCCACGCTGTTCCTGATCGGCGACGACAATCCCCGGCTGCGCCAGGGGTTGGAGGACATGCTGCAGGAGCTTGGCAGCGGCCAGCCCCCGGCCACAGGACAGGCAGGGAACGCCAAGGTCATCGATGGCGACACGCTGGACGTGGCGGGATCGCGCGTGCGGCTCTTTGGTATCGACGCCCCCGAAGCGGCGCAGAGCTGCCGGCGGGGCGGTCGCAACTGGGCCTGCGGGGCGGAGGCCGAAGAGGCCCTTGTTTCCGTGATCGCCGGGCGACAGGTCAGATGCGAGGAGCAGGACAGGGACCGCTATGAACGGAGCATCGCGATCTGCTGGGCCGGGGCCGAGAACCTGAACGCGTGGATGGTCGAGAACGGCTGGGCGGTCGCCTACCGGCAATATGGCGGCAGGACCTATGACCCGGAAGAGGTCGTGGCCCGGGTGGCGCAGCGGGGGGTCTGGAGCAGCGAGTTCGTCATGCCTTGGGACTGGCGGAAGGGCGAGCGGTAGGGACGCCGGAAACGTGCCGGAGAGGCCCTGCTGCGTCACTCGGGCGACACGCCCAGCGACCTCAACGCCTGCAGGTATTTCCGCGACCGCTGCACATCGGACTGGGTGGGATCCGCAATGCGGGTCATGTCGAGGTTGTCGCGCAGGTCCGCGATCTTCACGGCGCGCGCAATGGGATTGCGCGCCGCACGGTCTACGAAATCGGCATAGCTCTCGCCTTCGCGCCGGGTCATCGCGTCAACCGCGGCCACCAGTTCTTCGGCCAGACCCTCCCTGCGCAGGTCATCGAGCGTCCAATGAGTGTCTTCGACCACATCATGGAGCACGGCCACGATGCGCTCCGGTTCGCTCGAACAGGCATGCATCACACGCAGCGGGTGCAGGATGAAGGGCTCCCCCGCCTTGTCGCGCTGACCACGATGCGCACCGGCTGCAATCTCAATGGCGCGTTCCAGATCCATGGTTGCATCCTCCGGCAGGTATGACTGCCCCTCGCACAGGAAAAAAAGCTCCGGCAGTCACGGCGGGGCCAGTTCCAACAGGGAGTCCAGATCAACAGATGACCCCACGCTGTGTTCCATCGGGCTGCTGCTCTTCTGCTCACGGACAAGCAATCGCTTGGCGCCATTATGAGAGGACAATCGGGAGATGAAGAGTGTGGTGCAGTATCTGCGGAAACCAACTTGATCGTACAGACCCTCATCATTCCGGCTGCATGTCATGCTACATAGCCAGCGGACCTGATGGGCACTTTCGGTGGATCAACGACTGTGCGGCTGCGGACCGTAGCAGCCCACTGCACAACGTGGTGAGCATGACTGACTGGCTTTCGCGGAGAGCTGCGACATTGACTGCCACCACACGAGCGCAACCAGGAAAGGAGGCGACGGGCATGGCTAGTCAACGGCCTGATCCGGCTCCGGGCTCATCTTCATCATGGTGGGACTGGCGCAGGGGGATTGGCTGCGAGTGGTCGTGTTGACGTAGGGCTATGTCTTGTACCCTTCGGTACGAAAGGGCGTCCGGACCTGAGCAAGATTGTTCAGGTCCGGGTTTTGCACTGCTGGCCACCGCGCTGGTTGTGGGGGATGGCTCATGATTCCTGATGCCCTGATCCGCAGCAGGGGCCGATGCGCTCCCTCGCCGCAGGTGGCGATGCGAGGGGAGAATTCTTCCGACGTGACGCAGGGGATTGTGCAGGTTGCCAGGGCGTTGTCGGGGCAAAGGCGCGGTATGCCTCAAGATGAAGGAAGCACACCGCGCGGCCTTGGGTCCTTCAGGCCTGCCGCGCCTTGCGGTTGGCGTAACGCTGGTCACGCTCGGCCTTGCGGGTGGCCTCATCGCCAATGACGCGGGCAATCCGGCTGTCGGCAGCCTGGGCACGGGCGTCGGACTCAGCTGTGGCAGCGGCTGCAGCGGCTGCGTCTTGCTCACGCTTCTCCGCCTCTATCCGAGCCTGCTCCTCCAGCTTCGTCTGTTCGCGCAGAACGCGACGCGCTTCCCGTGCTTCGGCGAGGGCGATCCGCTCCATCTGCCGGGCATCGCGACCCAGTTCAGCGGCCTGCCTGGCGGACTGATAGGCCTGAAGGCGGGCGGCCTTTGCATCGGTAGCAGCGCTGCGGCGATCAAAGAGGTCGTTCTTGTTCGTGTGTTTCAAGGTTCTGTTCCAGTTAAGATTTGTTTCTGAAGAGGTCACCGCTTCGGTGTCTGTTTCTCGGGTGCGGTGCAACCGCGTTCTGAGCGGTCCTGCCGTTCCTTCGCAAGGCGCGCCTCGCGCAGCCTCAGGGTCTTTTCCTCGCGCGTGATTTTCATCGCGTCGAGTTCGTCGAAGGCTCGTTCGCGCGCGGTGGGGGGCGACTGCATCTTGCCGAACGCGATCTCTGCCCTCTGGCGCTGCCTGCTGTAGCTTTCGGTCATGTTATCCTCGCTGAAATGCTCGCCAGGCGAGCGGCAATAATCACACCGGGCAGCCTGCCAGGCGTCGCGGCCCGATCTGCTTTCGCCTGTGCCTGTCATTCGGCGGCTGCGGGGAACGAGAGAGGCCCCCTCGTCTCGGATCTGCCGGTTCAGCTTGTGTCGCATTCGTGATCGCGATGGCTTTCTGACCTCAGACGATAGGGCGCACTCCGGCCAGTTCGGCGGCCAAGACGCAGACAGATGCGTCAGCACGCCAGTTGTCCTGATGGGTAGATCCAAACCCGTCGGAGGAGCTTATTTCATGACTGTGCCCGTACGCGTGATGAACCCTTTCATCGACCTATCGGCGAATGCCACGCACAGGCAGTGCGGTTAAAGACGCCAATCCTTCAAGGGGGGGTCGCTCATGGCGCAATGCCAAGCGCGCAACAACCAAAGCTCGGGAAGATAATATTGATATCATCTTTATGGCGATAAAGCACCTGATGGTCAACTCACTGTCATTCTACCCTGTCTTACGGCCGCCTTGAGCTTCGGCCGTGTAGGGATTTGCCAAATAACAGATAACAAAATTGAGGAATCAATCGCTTCATCTTCCGAACAGGGTATTCTGAACTGACGACAACCGCCTTTGATGATGCGAGCAGCCACCGGCGAATATCCAAGTATTCTGATTTCTCGATCTGACCATAGCCAAGGTTGCAGGAACGGAGAAAGAGTATGAACCAAAAGCAGGTTAGGACTTCCATCGCCTGCATGTCCGACGCGGACCTCTGCGAAGTCATCGACGGACTTGGCCGTGCCTATGACCATGCCACGCAACTGAAGGCAGGTGCCCGCCTCCCCGAATGCGCCGCCTTCGGAGCTATCGCCCGGGATCTCGAATACAGCTTGAGCATCATCCGTCGGTCGGCACCCGTAGACCCTGCCGCCCAGCCTTCGGAGGTGGATAGAGCGCAGGCCTCCGCGCGGGCCAGTTTCGCTGCAGTTCTCGGGCGGGAAAATACCAACAGACCATGAGCACCGTCCCTGCAGATCATGCAAGCTCGACCTGACGGCTTCGATAGCTGCGAGGCGCTAGAGTTCAGCGCCGGCGTTGGCGTGGCGCTTATTGAACTTCAACGCATGAGCAAGAGCTCCCGCTCTTCCGGCAGGACGTCGCGTTCAGGAAGAGGCCTTGGGAACCTGCCCGTGCGGCAGGAGACGTGTCCGAGGAGCGACGATCCTGAGCGGCACGTGCGAACTGCGAACCGGGTGCGGACCCAGCTTCTGGGAACTTGCGCGACAACGCCCACCGCATACGAAGATGCGCCGGAAGGACTCAAGATGCGCTAGCATGAGCGAATGACGCTCTTAGCCTTTATCGACGCGCTTGCGGGGCATCGGCACGCGCGCGACATTGTTGGATCGGAGCTGACGCGCGCTTGTATCTGTTGACCCTGTCAAAGCACCTCCTTCCGCTATGGCGAGGATCAGATGCGTCGCATGTTTCCAGCGTTCCTGGGCCCTCTCGGACAACCGCCAACCGCCAACCGCCCACCGGCTAACAGCGACGGCCACACGATATGTCGCTTGCTCAAGCCAGCATGGCACTCAGTCGCTGCGCAGCATTGCAAACCGTGCGAGAGGCCATGTCTGTGTCCAGCGCCTCCAGTGCCACCACCCCTACTGAATAATCAAGTTGGTCTAGCCCCGGCGGAAGGATCAGGGGGCTGGAAACCCCGACTGCGCCACGATGCAACTGCCCGCGCGTGAGGGCAAAACCACATTGGCGCGCTACGGACACCTCTTCGGGCTCATCCGGCGACGCTGGCCGCCCCGCAAGGATCGCCAATCCGGCAGCACCGCGGTTTAGCGGATGGCGCACACCTACCTTATAGTGTATCGCGACGACCGCATTACGGGGTTCGGCCGTCATTGCCACGACGCATTCCGAGCCTTCTGCAACGGAAAGAAAAGCCGTGGCTCCGCTTTCCTCGGCTAGTTGTTCCAACACGTTCCGGGCGGCTCTGCGCACAGTATCTGTTGCTGCCGCAGCAAGCTGGAACGCAGCCCCACCCAATGTCAGGCGACCATCTTCACGGCGTCTTATCATGTTGTGATGACACAGCGTGGCTACGATTCGATAGGCGACCGCCCTCGTCAGATCGAGTTGCTGGGCAATATCACTGACCCTAAGCTCGCCGGGACTGCGGGCAACAAGCAAGAGTGCGTCAATTCCTCGATCAAGCGTCTGGAGTAAGCTGTAGCTTGTCACCTGTGTCCTAATCCCTGCCGAGGAACTGCTGCATGACTAGAAGTAGCAAGTATTGGGACAGTGAAGCAAGAACGGTGGCGAATAGTGAGACAGGGGTTCCTATAAAAGAGATTGCTTGTTCGCCAGTGGTTGCGTATGCAACGGTATCATCCGAAGCGAGGAGGCGGCGTGATGACGGAACGCAGCATCGTGCAAGCCAAGGCCAGTTGTCCGGTAGGTAACAGCGCCATGGCGGCCGGCTGCCCAGTCGATCCTGCAGCAATGGTTCGATCCTTTGATCCTTTCGAAGGGCCCTATCAGGTCGATCCTGCCGAGGCGCTGCGCTGGTCCCGTGATCAGATGCCAGTCTTCTACTCTCCTAAGGTAGGCTACTGGATTGTCAGCAGATACGATGACATCAAAGCTGTGTTTCGTAACAACATCCTGTTCTCGCCCAAGAACGTTCTTGAGAAGATCTCGCCGGCAACCGCAGGGGCGCAGGAGATCCTGAGGGGCTACGACTATGCAATGGCCCGCACGCTGGTGAACGAGGACGAGCCGGCGCACATGGAACGCCGCCGCGTCCTGCTGGATCATTTTCTACCCCATAACCTCGAGAGACAGCAGGACATGGTCCGCAAGCTGACGCGCGAGAAGATCGATGAATTCATCGACGACGGTCGTGTCGATTTGGTAGATGCCATGCTCTACGAAGTGCCGCTGCTGGTAGCACTTCATTTCTTGGGCGTTCCCGAGGATGAGATTGCAACGCTGAAGACATTCTCTGTTGCGCATTCAGTCAATACCTGGGGCCGACCGTCTGCGGAAAAGCAGAAACAGGTCGCCCACGACGTGGGCCGCTTCTGGCAATATGCGGGTGACGTTATCAAGAAGATGCGGGCACAACCGGACGGCACCGGCTGGATGCACCACACAATCCGCATGAACGCGGAGCTGCCCGACGTGGTCACCGATAGCTACGTACATTCCATGATGATGGCCATTATTGTAGCGGCGCATGAGACGACCTCGCTCGCCTCTGCCAACATGTTCAAAACCCTGCTGACGCATCGCGACGCGTGGGAGGATATCTGCGCCAACCCCTCGCTGATCCCGAACGCGGTCGAAGAATGCCTGCGCTATGCAGGATCGATCGTCGCATGGCGTCGCCAGAGCACCGGACCCGCTACGATCGGCAACGTTGCCATCCCCGAAGGTGCAAAGCTGCTGATCGTGCAGGCTTCGGGCAACCAGGACAGCCGGCACTTCGAAAATGGAGAGGCATTCGACATCTATCGTGACAATGCCGCCGACCACCTGACCTTCGGATATGGGGCCCATCAGTGTATGGGCAAGAACATCGGTCGTATGGAGATGCGGATCTTCCTGGAGGAGGTGACGCGCCGTCTGCCCCACCTGCGGCTGGCCGAACAGACCTTCAGCTATATGCCCAACACCTCGTTCCGAGGTCCAGAGGAACTGTGGGTGGAATGGGATCCTGCTCGAAATCCCGAACGACGCGATCCCGACATAAGCGCAAAGGCTTGCGTCTTCCCCGTGGGGGCCCCGGCCCGGCGCGACATTGCCCGCAAGGTACGCGTGACGGAACTGCGCCGCGAAGCCGACGGGATCCTAGGCATGACGCTGGAGGATGGCAACGGCCGGGCGCTGCCACGATGGAGCGCCGGTGCCCATGTCGAGTTGTGTGTCGGCGATTTCGACCGCAAGTATTCACTGTGCGGGGATCCCGGGGCTGGCACGTACCAGGTCGCAATTCGGCGCGAGGACATGGGCCGGGGCGGGTCGTGTCACATTCATGATACTCTCAAGGCCGGTGATAAAATAAAATTGCGCGGACCGTCGAACCTGTTCCGTCTGTCTGAAGGTGCGGCCCATTACGTGCTGGTCGCTGGAGGGATCGGCATCACGCCGATCATCGCGATGGCCGACCGTCTGAAGCTGGAGGGACGCTCTTACGAGCTTCATTATGCCGGCCGTTCCCGGGAGACGATGGCTTTTCTGACGCGGCTGCATGCAGACCATGGCGATGCGCTGACGCTGTATCCCGGCGACGAAGGGCGGGCCCTGAAGCTTGCGGCGCTGGTGGGCCGGTTGCTGACGGGAGGACAAATTTACGCCTGCGGCCCCAGTCGCATGCTGCTTGAACTGGAGGGCCTGACCGCAGACATGCCAGAGGGCACCTTTCGGTCCGAGCACTTCAGGGCGGCCGGCTCAAGTATTGATCCGGGCAAGGAGCAGGCATTCGAGGCGGAACTGTCTGACAGCGGGATGATCCTCCAAGTCGATGCCGGCAAGACGCTGCTCGATGCGCTGCTGGCGGCTGGCATCGATGTGCCGCATGACTGCTGCGAGGGGCTGTGCGGATCATGCGAAGTCGCCGTGGTCGAGGGAGAGGTCGATCACCGCGACATGGTCCTGACACCGGCCGAACGTGCCGCGAACCAGCGCATGATGAGCTGCTGCTCGCGTGCGAGGAACGGCGGAAGGATCCGGTTGGCCCTGTAAGGGCTCGTCCGGCGGTATGACAAAGCGACAAGCCGCTATACATCTATGGGAGGAGACCGAATGAAACCTGCAAATAAGCTAATGGCCGGTGTCGCCGTGGCATCGGCGCTGATAGCGACAACGGCGCAGGCCGAGGTGACGCTGAAGGTCAGCCACTACCTGCCTTCGGTCCATGGCATCCACACGGACTTTATCCTGCCTTGGACCGAACAGATCACCGCTTGCACCGAAGGCGAGGTGCAGTTCGAGATCTTTCCGGCGGGGTCGCAATTGGGCAATGTCGCACGCCAGCAGGAACAGGTCATGGCCGGTGTCGTGGATATTGCCAACGGCCTGACCGGCATCCCCCGAGGACGGTTTCCGCGCACGTCCCTGATAGACATGCCGTTCCTGACCGTAGACGCCGGCGCGGCGACTTATGCGCTGTGGGAGCTTCTCCCTGACTATCTGGCGGAAGAATACGAGGGCGTGAAAGTCCTGGCGCTCTACGCCCATAACGGCGGCCTGCTGCATACCACGGGCACCAAGGTTGAAACGATGGAGGACATGCGTGGGCTGCGCATCCGCACGCCGTCTCCGGCAGTGTCCGAAATGCTGTCGGCCCTTGGCGCCGATCCGCAGGGTCTCCCGCCCGGCGAGGTCTATGAAAGCCTGCAGCGCGGCGTGATTGACGGCACCGTCTTCCCATGGGACCCGGTGAAAAGCTTCGGCCTGAACGAGGTTCTGGATTATCACCTGGACTTGGGTGCCTATACCGTGTCGTTCTTTTTCGTGATGAACCAGCGGTCCTATGACGGGCTGACTGACAAGGCCAAAGCTTGCGTCGACCAGTATTCCGGCGATGCCTTGGTGTCCAAATTCGGCGATTGGTGGGACCAGTGGGACCAGCCAGGTCGGGCCGAAGCCGAAGTCGCCGGTCACGAGATTTCGGTCCTCTCGGATGAAGAGCGCGCGGCCTGGGCAGAGACCTTGCAGCCGATGATGGCCAGCTACATCCAATCGGTAGAGGATCAGGGCGTCGACAACGCTGAAGAGATCTATCAGGCGATGAAGGACAAGATCGCCGAATACGAACAGGCAAACCAGTAGACCGGGATGAAAGCCCTGGCACAGGAGCCAGGGCTTTCACGCAGGAGAATGTCGACCTTGGAACAGCTCTTTACGTTTGGGCGCTGGTTCATATCCGCGCTGGCGGCGCTTGGCGTCCTGTCCTACGGAGCGGCGGCGCTGGTGACGGTGGCTGACGTGATCGGCCGCCGCTTCGGCCTGCCCATTGAGGGCGTCGTGGATCTCGTCCAGCTGTTCTTCATCGCCGGCGCTTGGCTTGTCATGCCCTATGCGTTCATGACGGCAAGTCACGTGGGTGTGGATTTCCTACTGCACCTTCTGCCTCGCGCGCTCGCGGCACCGTTGAAGGTCGCCATCGCGGCGCTGTCACTAGGGCTTGTCGCGCTGATGCTGTGGCAGGGTTACACCACCTTCCTGACAAGGACGATGTTCGGAGACAGGTCTCAGCAGCTGGGAATTCCGATCGACTGGTACTGGTATCCTCTGCTTCTGGGACTGGCGATATCGCTTCTGGCAATCGTTCTGCAGTTTGTGTCACCGTCGAAAGGGCATCCTGAAGATGACTGATCCATTTCTGGGGGTGTGGGGTTTTGCCGCCGCGTTGCTGCTGATCGCGCTTGGCCTTCCGGTGGCTGTCTCTATGGGGGTGATCGGCGTGCTGGGCTACTGGTACCTGAACGGATGGATGGGGGCGTCCTACATCCTCGGGTCCAGCCCGTTTGAATCGATCTTCCCCTATTCTTTCTCCGTCATCCCGCTTTTCGTGATGATGGGCGACTTCGCGTCGCATGCCGGGCTGTCGCGGTCGCTGTATTCGGCGATCAATGCCTTCATCGGGCATCGCAAGGGTGGGCTTGCAATCACGTCGATCGCGGCAAGCGCGTTCTTCGGGGCAATTTGTGGGTCATCGCTTGCCACGGTCGCTACCATCGGTCGGGTCGCCCTGCCAGAGATGAAGCGCCATGGCTATGCGCCTTCGCTTGCGACCGCCACGGTGGCGGCGGGTGGAACTTTGGGCGTTCTGATCCCGCCTTCCATCCTGCTGGTGGTGTATGGCCTCCTGACGCAAAGCTCGATCGGTCAGCTGTTCATCGCGGCACTTGTTCCGGGGGCTCTGGGCGCGGTGCTCTATGCCGGTGCCATCATGATCAAGGTGCGCCTGAACCCCAAGCTTGCGCCCCAAGCGGAACGGACCGGGTGGCGTTCGCGCCTGCGTTTGCTTGGCCGCATCTGGCAGGTGTTGCTGCTGTTCGGCGTGGTAATTGGCGGTATCTATCTTGGCTGGTTTTCTCCGACCGAGGCCGCGGCAGTCGGCGCGGTTGGCGCCTTCGTCCTGGCGCTGTTTTCGGGTGGGCTGAACCGTGACACCCTGAAGGCTTCGGTCCAAGAGACGGCTGGACTGACCGGGATGATTTTCTTCATCCTGATTGGTGCCGCGCTGTTCAACTTCTTCCTTGAGAACACTGGCCTGCCGCAGTTGCTGATCGAACAGATCCGCTCCGCGGGGCTGGGACCGATGACGGTGATGACGCTAATTCTGGTGTTCTATATCGTCCTGGGCTGCTTTATGGACTCCATGTCAATGATCCTGCTGACGGTGCCGCTTCTGGCGCCGGTTGCGCTGGAAATGGACTTCAACCTGATCTGGTTCGGCATCATCATCGTCACTGTGGCCGAAATCGGCCTGATCACGCCACCCATCGGGATGAACCTCTTCGTAGTGCAGGCTGCGTCGCAAGATGTGCCGCAGAGCACGGTAGTCCGTGGCATCCTGCCGTTCATTCTGGCCGATATCCTGCGGCTTGTGCTCTTGGTGGCATTCCCGGCGTTGGCGCTGTGGTTGCCACTGCAGGCCATGTGACGGATTGCCTGCTATTCGCTGGAAAGGCCAGCGTTGATGCGCAGCAGCGCGCGCTGCAGGGGGACTGCGTCGTCCTGCAGTTCGTCAAGAAGCTTGGCCTGAAACGCCTCGGCAATGGGGCCCCGCCTTCGCATCAGTGTCCGACCCTCTTCCGTCAATTCCAGCACGACCAGACGACGATCCGTTCCATGCGTTGAGATGCTGACGATGCCGTTCTGCACCAGCCGGGTTGCCGCGCGGCTGACCATGCTCTTGTCAAGGTGAACCCTTGCCGTGATGTCGCGCACGCTGACCGGCCCGAGTTGTTCAGGTGCGCACGGCACCTGTGAGTAAGTACTCCACGCGTTCAACTGACACGGCGGCAAAAACGATATCGGGACAGAGCAGGGGCATGATCCCAACTGCTCCGAGCAGCAAAACTCTGAAGTCGCCCGTCGCGGGCGCCGCCGCCCTGCCACGTCAATACCGGTGGCGTCACCCTTTTGGCGCCCTCAGCCGCGTGGGTCCTAGCCGGCTTCGCAGCGTGGCATCGCATCATTGTGTTTGTGCTCCGCGCAACGACCATGCCGGCCGTGCCGTCGGAGGCTTGGCGCTCGCCCGCTTCCTCGTCGTGTGGTTCTCCTGAATGGGCGCGACCGCGCGCTTGACGCTTTGCCGTCCCCCTTGATGTAGCTCAAGGCATCTTTAGCCGGCGGTGAGTATACACGACGCAGGTGCATTTATCGGAGGATGCGCATTGAACCGGTCTGCCGTGCTGTACGCTTTCGGGCTCTGGGCCGTCTGGACCCTCGCCACCTGGCTCCTCGAGGGCCGGATCGAGACATTCAACCGGCCGGACGCGCTTGCCGACCGCCTGATATACACTCTCGTCGCAAATCTGCTCTTCGGAATCATTGGGGCGATGGTACTGCTGCGATGGCTTCTGAGCGCGGCGGGGTCGGAGTGGAAAATCGCGGGATTCGGCTCTTTGGGTCGTGACGTTGCCCCCGACTTTTATCCAGCGTGAGCGAGACTCCGAGTTTGAGTTTTGCCGTTTTGGACGGGTTGGGCAACGGGGGCTGGCGCGGAGCTTTGCGGGTTGCGCAGCGTCAGGCCCCGTTGCGGGGTGAAGGTTTGGGCGAACTCGGCTGGCGTCTGCCAGCCAAGGCGTGAATGCGGGCGTTCGATGTTGTAGTCCATGCGCCAGGCTGCGAGCGTGGCGCGGGCATGGCTCAGGGACGGGAACAGCGTCTCGTTCAAAAGCTCGTCGCGCAACCGACCATTGAAGCTCTCGATGAAGGCGTTCTGGGTCGGCTTGCCGGGCGCGATGTAGTGCCATTCGATCTTGCGATCGTCAGCGAAGGTCAAGATGGCGTTCGACGTAAATTCGGTCCCGTTGTCGCTGACCACGGTTCCGGGCTTGCCGCGCACATCGAACAGCGTTGCCAGTTCCCGCGCGACCCTCGCACCGGACAGCGATGTGTCGGCGATCAGGGCAAGGCACTCCCGCGTGCAGTCATCGACCACAGTCAACACGCGGAAGCGGCGGCCATCGGTCAGCTGGTCGGAGACGAAGTCCAGTGACCAGCGCTGGTTCGGCATCAGTGGCCGCGACATCGGAGCTCGTGTGCCGATGGCCCGCTTGCGCCCGCCGCGGCGCCGGACATGCAGCCGTTCCTCACGGTAGATGCGGAACAGACGCTTGTGGTTCACCTCATGCCCCTCGCGGCGCAGGAACACATGCAGCCGCCGATAGCCGAAGCGGCGACGGACCCGCGCCAGTTCCTTGAGCCGCTCGCGCAGCACCGGATCGTCCTGCCGGATCGCCTCATACCGCATGGTCATCCGGCAACAGCCGATCACCCGACACGCCCGCCGTTCGCTCATCCCGTGGCCTGCCACCAGATGTGCGACCGCTTGCCGCTTCGCGGCGGGCGCTACCACTTTTTTCCCAGGAGATCTTTCAGCGCCGCAGTGTCGAGCATCGCATCGGCCAGCAGCCGTTTCAGGCGAGCGTTCTCGTCCTCAAGCCCCTTCAGGCGCTTGGCCTCGCTGACGTCCATGCCGCCATACTTGGCCTTCCACTTGTAGACCGTCGCATCGCTGACGCCGTGCTTGCGGCACAGATCGGCGACGGAAACTCCTGCCTCATGTTCCTTCAAAATGCCGATGATCTGATCTTCGGTGAACCTGCTGCGCTTCATCTCTGGTCCTCTTGGTTGGGCCAGAGTCTACCTCAAACTGGATTAGGCGCAGGGGGCAACGTCAGTCGGACCGCAATTTGGGTGCCGTTTGGCGGGGCCCTCAGCGTTGCTCTCTTCTTCGCACAGGGTGCGCCCTCGACAGATGCGATAGTGATTCTGAACGCATTTGCTCAGGTCTTCGTCGTCTCCACGGCAGAGGTGCTTGTCTGCTGGTCGGTCGTGGCAGGCGTCATGGCACTCGTCATAGAGCGGTCAAGATGGATCGCTTTTCCGATCGCGGGCATCGTCGCCAGCGTTCTGTTCGGTATCTACCATTTCGCTCATAGCGCTCCGTTCAACACAGTGTCTATGGTTATTTTTCTGAGCGTGATCGGGCTGTTGACCAGCGCTTTCTTCTTTGCGTCACACGATGTCTACGCCACAGTCGTCTTCCACAACTTTCTAGGTGTCTTTGGGGTCGTTCAAGCTGTCGTGGCGCAGGACAACCTCGCCGCGTTCGAAACCCTTCAGGCGCCGCTGATCGGGACCGCTTTGATCACGCTTCTGGTCCTCATCGCGCTTGATCTGCTCATCAGGCGGAGAGGGCTCCCGTCCTGAGGTCTTCTGGCGGCGGAACGACCGGCGGTAAAGGAATTGATGCCATGACCGATGGGACGGGACGCAACCGGTTGCTTCAGGCGCTGGCCCTCTTCGGACCGCTTGTAGCAGCCCTGTTGTTCGCGACCGATCCTGCGGGGTGGCCATGACACCCGGTTATTCTCCCGTGGGGCAGGCCATCAGCGAACTAATGGAACGTGGCGCCCCGGCGAAACAGGTTGTCCACCCCTTGCTCCTCCTTTACCGCGGTCTCGTTATCCGCGTTTGCGGAGGGGCTGCACCGTGGGCTGCCGCGGGAGACGCCCGGTCTTGCAGGACCGTTGCTGATCGGCCTCACGGGGAGGGCGGGAGTCGTCCTGACGCTCTTTTTTACCCTGCGATCCGGGCTGCGCGCCATTCCTGAGCCTGCGCTGCACGCTTAATATCTTCATCGCCGTCCGATGGGTATCGCGATCCTGATCGGCAACTGGTTGACGAACGGGCCTTGCGACGGCTTCCCGCGCTCGGGCGCTATACCTATGTCACCGCAGGGCCTTGGTCTTGCGACTGCGCTTTTGACGGTGGCCCGCGGGGAGACGAACGTGGGCCTCGTCGAGCGGGTGTTCACGTGGTCCTATCTCCAATGGTATGCCATCACCGGCCTAAGGATATGGAGGTGGGCTTGGAAGCCCAAGGCGGCCAACCTCATCTTGCCGTCTCCACCGCGACGTCCGCAGCAAAGTCCCTCACCGCCTCCACGAAATGCGCGGTTTCTGTCAGGAACGGCGCGTGGCCCGACGCGTCGAACACGACCAGCCGCTTGCCCCGCGGAGCTTCGACCGCGTCGGCCCATTCCCGCACCAGGGAGACCGGCGTGTTCATGTCCTGCGTGCCGGAGAGGAGCAGCATCGGCACGGGCATGAGGGGGACCTCCGCAATAAGGTCGCGCTGCAGGTACTCGGGCCACATCGGCCCGCTGCCGCGATTTGCCCCATTAAGCCAGTGCCGATAATCCGACAGCCGGTATTCGGGGGCGGCCAGCGCCCGCGGCAGCAGCGACAGGAGTGAGACGTTCATCCCGCCGTCATGCGCCTCGACGGCCTGCTTAAGGCGCACGTAAAGGTCATGATCGTGAAACGCCTCGGGCGCCATAGCCGCAAGATATGAATCAGGCGTGACTTCGTGCACCCAGTCCAGCTCGAGCTTTACGGCGCGCATCTCGTCTACCTGCTGCCCGACGCCGACATATGCGGCATAGTCCTCGGGCCATCGCGCCACGAGCCGGGCGCCGAGCATCGTCCCCCAGGAATGGCCGAGCACGATCAGCGGCTGATCTCCCAGCCGCTCACGCAATTGCGCGGTGACCTCGCGCGCGTCGGACAGGAACCGCTCGAAAGTCATAGTCAAGGGATCGAAGCCTGGCGGGTTCGACTTGCCTGCGCCGCGCTGGTCCCAGTGGACGACGACGAAATCGCGCTCCAGCGCTGCGGTGGCTGAGTGGAGTGGCATCTGAGCCGCGCCCGGCCCGCCGTGCAGCCACAGCAGGATCGGAGCCTTACGGTCCGCCCCGCGGATCAGCAACCACTGGGTCATTCCGCCGATCTCGGCGGGGACAAGTTCGGCGATTGGATCGGGGCCGACCACGGGCGCGGTGCGCGCGGGCAGTATCTTCCAGACCAGGCCGGCAGCCAAGAGCCCGATTAAGACCAGAGTGACGAGACGGAGGGCCCTCATTGCCTACGCCGGTCCGAGGGCTGTCGCCGCAAAGCCCGCGCCTGCGACGCCGGGGCCGTGCCGGGCCAGGACCAGAAGCCAAGGAGGATCGAGAACAGGAACAGGTAGTCCTGCGCCGCGGCCCAGAGTGGCCAAAGGGTCAGTAATGCGGCGGTCACGCCGAACATAACCCGCCCCAACCGCGGGCGTGGCCTGCGCCGAAGCGCGATCCAGAGCGGCGGCACGGCACCGATCTGCCGGGCGAGCCCCAGCATGTCGATGATCACGGTGTGCCGGGACAGCAGACCACCCTCGAAGCGGGAGAATTCGGCAGTCTCGAACACGAGTGAGCCGTTCGTCGGTGCGAAGGCCAGCGGAACGAGCGGGCCGGTCATCGTGCCACTGATCTTCAACCGTGCCAAGACCCCCGTCCCATCGAGCGCATGATACGGGCCGTCGATCATCTCGATCCGAACGTCAGGGAGGGCGCGGGACATCGTCTCCCGGTGGAAGCGGCTGACGGCTTCGCGTCTTTGCAGCGGCCTGGACGCGGCCCGGCCGTCCCAGACGACGTCCTCGCAGCACAATGCCGCCACAGCGTCAGCGTCGTGCAAATTCGCCGCGGCATGCAGCCGTGCCAGAAAAACCCGGGCGAACTGTGCATCGGCAATCTGTGTCATCGACCTCGCCTCTACTCGCGCTGCAACGCATTACCGCGCGTCCGCCAGCGCATTCGTTCCTGCCAAGACATCGTTCAACAAGATCATGGTGGCCCGCTCGGTCTCTTCAAACAGCGGACTGTGAGCAGAATTCTCAAACATGTAGAAGCTCTTCACGGGGGCATTGATCGCATCGAAGTAGGCGCGCGAGAGCTCGGGATTGGCGGTCTGATCATGCCGGCCGACGAAGAAGTAGACCGGGAGGGCGAACTCGGTGAGGCGGTTCCGCAGATCGTCCCGGATCAGGGCGTCCCAGAAGAACGGCCGGGACCAGAGCTTGCCGCGCCAGATGTTGATCTTCTCCGGCACAGTGTAGGCGCGCACCCGCCACATGGGCAGAAAGATGCCCGTGATGACCGAGTCCATGTCGTGGGTGTGGCCGACGCCGATCCTGTGCATGGCGCCGTCGCGCAGCCGCATCCATTCGGGCGACGTGCCCGCCTCCATGCTGACGGACGCGCCCTCGAGCCGGCGAGCCATGGCCTCGTCGCCGCGCGCACGATAGGCCTTGATCATGTAGTCGCGGGCCATGATCTCGGACTCGAGCTGGTGCACGATCTGGGCCATCCCGACATAGGCCAAGAAGCGGTCGGGCGCGGCAGCGGCGACCTGGATGCCGAGATAGGCGCCCCAGGAATGGCCGAGCAGGACGATCCGGTCCTGCCCGAACCGCGTCCGAAGGTAGTCGGCGACCTCGACCGTATCCGAGATCATCTGCGCCACCGTCATGGTCTTGGCCGGTATATCCGGTGAAAAGGATATGCCCGCACCTCTCTGCTCCCACCAAACCATGGTGAAGTGGTTCTCTAGACCGGTGGGGTGCTCCTGCTCCATGAAGAACTCGACCATGCCGGGCCCTCCGTGCAGGAACAGGAGGACAGGGTTCGCGGGGTCGACGCCCTGGATGAACATGCCCTGCGGAATGCCGCCGATGTCCAGGGTCACACGTTCCGATATGCTGCCCGGGATGACGTTGCCTGCGGCGTCACGCAGCGGGTCGGGACGGCCGGGGCTGACGGCAAAGAGCCAGGCCAATCCAGCGACAAGCAGAGCGGCGAGGAAGAGAAGGATGATGGTCATGAGGCGCACGTCACTCCCCCGCCTCGCGCAGTTGCGCCTCGAAATCGTCGAGGGCGTCACGGTCGAAGAGGCGTCCGCCGGCGATCACGGCGCGCGGACGGCGCAGCGTGTCGAGCCCGTCGAGCGGATTGGCGTCCAGCAGGACGAGGTCGGCCCGGCGGCCCGGAGCGATTATCCCGTCCTGATCCACAAGGCCGAAGAAGCGGGGTGGCGCGACCGTCGTCGTGTAGAGCGCTTCTCTCGGGGCAAGGCCAATCGTGACGTAGAGATCGAGTTCGTCAAGCAGCGAAAACCCGTGAAACAGGTAGGGGTTGGCGAAAGAGGCGTCGCTCGAGGCCAAGATCGGCACTCCTGCGGCGTGGGCCATCAGGAACGTGTGGCGATCGAGGGCAATGCTTTCGTCGGCCAGCGCGCGCACGTCATTGGTCATCGCCTCGAGGCGGAAGTCCGGCCGGCCCCATGCCTCGCGGACCTCCGCGGGGATCATCCGCATGCGAGGGGCGTCGGGCTCAGGGCGGTTGCCGGTGTAGAAGTCGGCGACGACGAGCGTGGGGCTGACATGCATCCCTTCCGCCACCATCGCACCGAGGACGCGGTCGCACAGCGCGTCGTCCCACGTCTCAAGGATGATCCGGTTGCGCGCGGCCATGATCTCGAAGACGCGCGCCAGGTCGGCACCTTCGGCCATCGCCTCCCGCAGGTCGTCTAGCATTCGTTCCTCGTCGGTGGAGCAGGCCATGGTGACGCGCCCGAAATGCTCCATGCCGTCATGTCCTGCCGCAAGCGCCGTCGCGAGCGAGACGCGCTCGGGGATGTGTCCGACCAGCGGCAGAGTCCGCTCCGCGGCCGCTTCGGCGAGCGCCAGATAGGTCGGCTCGTCCAGCATCGAGTAGGACTTCACTGCAGCCCAGCCCTCCTCCGCCACCTGTTCGACGACCGTGCGCGCCTCCGCTTCCGTGTCAGCCAGAAACATGCCCGGCCACGAGCCCGGCGCGGCATCGACCCAGGCGCCCGAGAGGATCAGGCGCGGCCCCGGGACTTCTCCCGCCTCTATCCGCGCTTGCAGGTCCTGCTGTTGCTGGATCGGCCAGAGCGCGCCCATGTCGCGAATGCCGGTGATACCGTTGATCAGGTAGAGCGGCAGCGCCGTCTCGGGTTCGTCTGCCGTGGAGAAGATGTGGACGTGTGAATCCCACAGACCGGGGATCAGGAAGCCGCCGCTCCCATCGACGACGGCGGCATCTTCTGCCGGAATGCTGATGCCGATCTCTGCAAGCATGCCGTCGCGCATCAGGACCGACGTCGGGCCGAAAAGTTGGCCGGTTTCCACATTCACGATCGTCACATCGGTCAAGAGCGTGGTCTCGGCCATTGCAGCCGATCCGAGGCCCAGGGATGCCGCAAGGGTGAGCGTCGGGACCGGCTTCATGGCTGCGACACCCGCAGGACCAATTTTCCGGCGACATCTCCCGCCTCGACCCGGGCATGGGCCTGCCTCACCTTGGACAACGGCAGCACCTTGGCGACGACCGGGGCGATCCGGCCCTCGGCCAGCATCTCGAACAGCGTGGCCAGATCCTCGCGGAACCAGTCGGGATGTTTCCGCCGCATGGCGCCGATCGAATAGAACGCCGTCGCATGGCCGTTCGGCAGCCAGTCCCAGAGCTTCAGCTTTACGAAATCCATCGGGATCGAGCCGCCGCGTCCTAAAACCTCATTCTGGAAACCGAAAGCGACGAGCATCCCGCCCGGCTTCAGCGCATGGAGCGAGCGGGACAGGCTTTCCCCGCCGAGCGGATCAAATGCACAATCCGCGCCCTCGCCGACTGCGGCCCGAAGCGCCTCTTCCGGCGCGTCGGCGTCGATGGGCGTCGCACCGAGCCTGCGGATCAGATCGTGTTTCGCGGTAATATCGGTGCCGAAGGCCCTGATGCCCGCGTCCTTTGCGAGCTGCAGCATTGCTGTCCCGACCGCGCCGCCGGCGCCGTGGATCAGCAGGCTCTGGCCCGCCTGCATCTTCGCCACCCTGTGCAGCATCTGGAAAGGCGTGAGAGCCGACAGGATCATGCCGAGAGCATCCACGTCCGACACGCCTTCGGGGACTGGGGTCAACCGGTCCTCGGGCAGGCAGATGTACTCTGCGTAGGCGCCGATGGTCGTCAGGTCCGCCACCCGCTCGCCGGGACGGAAGCGGGTCGCGCCGGGGCCGCTGGCATCGACAAGGCCGACCATGTCATAGCCCGGGGTGAAGGGCGGCCTGTCCTTCACGTCCGGATACATTCCCTTGCGGATCATGACGTCGGTGAATGCAGCGCTTGTCACCAGAATGCGCACGCGCACTTCGCCTTGGCCGGGCTCCGGCAGGTCTGTGAGGGTGTCGAGCTCCAGTTCCTCTGGGCCACCAAAGGCGTTCAGTCTGACACGGGTCCAGGGCATCGAGTGTCTCCTTGTGGTCACGAACGCTCCGTTCGCGGGATGAAATCTGCGATCTCGCCAGTCAGGCCATCGTCATGGCCCAGCCAGATGTGACCGCCGTCGGGGTAGAGGATCAGGCGCGTATCGGGGATGCGGTCGGCCAGCAGGCGCGCGGTGCCGGCGGTGCCGAAGAGATCGTCCTCGCAGGACAGGATCAGCGTCGGCGCGGCGATCCGCTCGTAGGCCGTGGGCGTCGGTGTTCCGGCCCAGAACCCGTCATTCCTCAGCCCGTCAACCTTGCGGCTGATCGGGAAGATCTGGTCAAGGATCGCATGGGCCCGCAGGCGTTCGGCCTCGGGCACCCGGTCCAGCAGGGTCGGATCGGTCGCCAGCAGAGTGCGGATCATCTGCCCGGGTGCCAGACGCGACAGCGACCAGAACCAGAAATCCGACCCGAGCACGGCCCCCATGGCAAGCCGCTGCGGCGCCGTGAACTCCACCGGGTCGCGGTTCGTCAGGTTTGCGGCCGGGACGATCAGCACGAGATGCGAGCACCGGTCGGGATGCCGAAGCGCGAATTCGGCCGCCGTCAGTGCCCCGGCCGAGCCCCCGATGACGGGGAGGCGACCAGTGCCCAGACGGTCGAGCAACTCGACCAGCGTGTCGGCCTGACGGGCGGGCGAGGCGTCGTCGGGAAAGGCGCTGCCGAGATAGCCGAAGCGCGACGGCGCAACAATCCGAAAGCCGCTCCGGCGGAGCCCGGCCGCGAACAGGAGCCCCTGATCGAACCCGCCGCCGGTTCCGTGGATCATCATCAGCGGCACGCCTTCGCCCGCAACCGCATACTCCAGCGGCCCGGCGCTTGCGTCAATCACTGTGGCTTGCCCGAAAAGCCGACTGTCGGCTTGCCTGCGCGCCTCTTGAAAGGCGCCCGCTGCATGGCCGCCACCGGCAAGCGCCAGCCCGCCGAGACCCAGCAGGAGGCTCCGCCGCGCCGTCATGCCGGTGCCGACGCCAGTCGCGGCGCAAGCTCATCCGCCCACGGGGCGATCCGGTCCCGGTCTCGTCTGTCGCCCACCGGCGATTTTACGAGACGAACAGCAAGGCGGTCGAAGAAGGACAGGCGCGCGGGGTCGACCACACCTTTGAAAAAAGCCTCGTCGGTCGGCGAGATCAGATCACGCACCTTCGCGGTGTATTTCGCCCGCTCGGCCGCCGCGGCGGGATCGCCGCCGAGAGCCAGCATGTGCATCGTGGAGTAGGCCACCGGCATGGCAGACAGTGCCCCGTGATTTTCGGAAACAAAGTCCGTCATCTCGGGCAACCAGGGTCCGTAACACGCCGCGCTGCCCAGAACGGCGCCGAATAGCCGTCGAGGCCCGTGACCTCGCCCACCGGCCGTGCCTCGGCAGCAAGGCCCACTTCGCAGAGGTGCCGGGCGATCCTTTCCGCCACCTCGGCGCTGGACCCCGTACGGGTTGCATAAGCGACGAGGATCCTGTTGGTCATCTGGTTGTCTCCCTTGCAAGCGGAGGTGATCAGCAAGGTTGCGGGACGCCACGTTGCGCCCCTGATCCCTGCCGCGATCAAGGCGACACCGGCCAGAGCGAAGAGAAATCGGCGACGTCTGATCAAGGGCATGAGGGCCACCTCGTGAACAGCATCTTGCCGGTCTTCACGCGGGAAATCTGCACATTGGGCATCAGAAAGGGTTTGCGGGTGATGCTCATGGTTGGCCCGTTTCATCGCCGGAACTGATCGCCAGATCCCCGAGTGCGGCCTCAAGCTCGGGGACGAGGTCGGTCGTGTCATCCATGATACCGACATCGGTGTTGATCTGAAACGCGACCGTGACGCCGTGATCGGCGTAGTGGCGCAGGCTGGAGACGTAGCCGGGGATCCAGCCGCCATGGCCCCAGACCGGCCCACGCGGCGTATCGGCGTAGATCGCGACGCCTGCGCCATAGAGGATGCCCGGCGAGTCGGCAGCGACAGGCACGCCGTCCAGCAGCCGCTCGAGATAGGGTTCGGTCATCGCTTCGCCGCCGAAGAGGAGATGACCCCACCTCGCAAGATCGGCCGATGTCGAGGCGAAACCTCCGCCCGCGGACTCCACGGCTGGGTTCCACAGGAGTTGTCCGTCCGAATCCGCAGTACGTTCGGGCATGCCGAACGGATTTTTGGCGGCGACATAGCCGACCGCGAGCCAAGGCAGATCTGGTCGATCCGACGGGACTGTGCCACTCAGAGCGAGCGGACCCAGAAAGCGGCTGCGGACGGCCTCATGCCACGGCTGTCCGGTAACCTCCTCGATCACGAGGCCAAGCAGGACGTAGCCCGTGTCGCTATAGGCCCAGTCCATGCCGGCCTCGAACAGCGGGTCCTCTCCGGCCACGAACGTCACGAGCCGCTCCGGATTGAAGTCCTCTTCGTCCGTCGCGAGCCGTGCCCATTCCTCCTGGAACGCGGGCAAATGCACATGATTGGGCAGCCCAGAGGAATGGTGCAGAAGCTGTTCGATGGTGATGGTGTCCGCGTTCGGCAGCGCGTCGAACCACGGGCGATTTCCGAGATGCGCGGACAGGAGGTCGGCGCGGGACAGCGATTCCTCGTTTTGCAGCGACAGAACGGTCGCAGCGACGAAGGTCTTGCCGATGCTCGCGGCGAGCATTGGTGTCTCGGGCGTCATGATGCGGCCGTTCTCGAGGTCCGCAAGCCCGGTCGCTGCGGACACGATCGTTACCTCGGGTAGGACGATCGCGGCGGTTACGCCCGGAAAGCCGTAGCGGTCGTGAAAATCCCCGAGGGTTGCCTCCAGCCGTATGGCAAGATCCGAGTTATCCTGCGCTATGAGCGGAGCTGCAAAACCGGCCAGCACCAGAACATAAGATGCGATGGCCACGTTGCGCATGCGGTCACTTCGCGGTTCTTGGGGCGAAGGCGCGTTCGGCCGGGATGACTTCGGTCACGGCGCCATCACGAGTGAACATCGTGCCGTAGTTCCACCACACGACGACGACGGCCACGGCGACCAGAATGATCGTGTCCCAAGGCTGCGCATCCGGCCAGAATGGGTTGATGAGCTGCCAGTGGAACAGCATCGGCCAGAGCAGGCTGCCCTGCGTACTGTTGAAGATCGGCGTGACGAGAACAGCGAGCGTCACGTTCCCGATGAAGAAGGGAAGGAAGTTCCAGTCGGCGTAGACCGTGCTGGAGAGGAAGAACGCCGGCAGGTGCCAGAACCCCCAGGTCGCGCCGATGACAAGGCCGGCCCAGATTGGCGCCATATGATGCTGGAGCAGTGGCTGCATGACGCCGCGCCAACCAAACTCTTCGACCGGACCCAAAAGAAGCATCATGAACAGCACCGCCACCATCGGGCCGGCCCCTTCAGGCGGCAGGGGCGTAAGGATCGGGCCTCCCTTGATGAGCGATCCCGTGACGAAGACGAGCGGCAGGAAGAGCAGAATGAATGCCGCCCAGCCCCACGAGCATCGCCATAGCAACAGCCGGGAGAAAAAGGCGCGGGGGCCGGACGCGCCTGAATGGAAGAACACCACGACAAAGGCCGCGATCGCCGGGGACCATGTAGCGAGAAAGAAGAACGGATGTGATCCGCTGATCTCGCCGAAGGTGGCAGCCGCCATCTCGGGTGCGAAAACATAGATCCCGATGAGCCCCCACGTGATCAAGAACGTCACGACGAGAAAAAGGATAAGAGCCTGGGCCGTTATCTTCTTTGAAGAAGGAGCAATTGTCCGGCTTGGCATCGCGACGGCTCCCAAAATTGGATGTTTCAGGACCTGCATTACACTATGAGGCAGGCTTTACGTTGATCTGGATCAGGCTCGGTCCGTCTGGCTGCTCAATGCGATCGCCGCATGCGCCCCAAACTGGCCGCTCTGAACCTTATCAGGCACAAGAGCTTTTTCGCGAAAACAATAGTTTGGCTTGGAGAAGGTTGGACGTCAGGCCTGTTCCCTCCGCCACTTGCACATTGCAAACCCGAAAACAGGTCCCTCGCGGGGCCTTTTTCTTTATGTGCCAAAGGGGTTTGCAAGGACCACCCGCCCTTTGGAGACTGGCCTGCCGCGCGAGATCGGTCTCCGAACGCCCACCGTCTCTTTCCACCCGCCCTTCGCTTGCGTCGAGACGGATTCAAAACCCCCATACATTTCAATGAACTGACGGGGTCGCGTTGCGCCCGCGTTTCGCTGGTTCCGGCTTGTTTCGATAGAGACGGAGCGACGAAACGGGCGGCGTGGTCGTTGGTATGTCTTGGGAGTTTTGCGCGAAGCTTCCGGGGAACTGTAGAGATAGAGCAGATCAAAAGGCAACCGGTGTGAAGGGGCCTCGCCCGGGATCAGGGCAGACTATCGGGTGAGCCCTCACCAGGTTCTTGGGAGATCACCAGCCTTCGCCGAGGATCCGTTTCCTCGGCATTCCCCTGAATCCATGCAAGGATGTGCCGCGAGTCCTCTACCGAAACCGTTGCATCGCGGGAGATGCGGAAACCTGCCATGCGTTCAAGATCGCGCGGTCCCAGCATCGATCTTTCCAAGTATGTCCGGATCGAAAAAACTGGCATGGCGTCTGGAAAGAATGACTTGGCCGCAGCATTCACGCGCAGCGTGCGCAAGACCAATGCCCCGTCACCGTGAGGCATGAGCATGTCGTACGTCATGTCGTCCTTCAGCTTGGTCAGGTTGTGCTCGAAGCCTGAAGACAACATGGTGCGAAGGGAGCGTGCCTTCTGAAGGATCTGGAGAACATCGGCCTTCAGTGTCTCGGGGGTCGAAGCACCGCGCTCCATCAACCTCGACATGGCGTGGTGCGAAATATTGGCGGCGATATTGATGTGCGAATTACTCTCTCCGGCGCGCGCGATACACAAAAGATCGGCAAGAATGACCGATCGCTCAGAAAAGGCCTTCTCCTCGTCTCCGGTCATTGCAAAGACATCAGTTTCACGGGCAGACGCCATCCGAACGGCGAACACAGCCTTCATGACCTTGTCCCATTGGGCCAAATGGACGCTACCAAACGCAGGGCGCACATTCTTGGATACGCGCTCGATCACGCGGCCGGGCTTCTTTGAGGGAACGGATTCATGAAAGGCGGACAGTGCGGCCTTGCGCCGCGGCGAGTTCAACCAGTCTGTTATCACGGTCTGGACGATCCTGGATGAACTTCGTAGCGTGGCCCTCAGCCAATCTTTTGTACAAGTCTTGCGCTCCCGGCCGCCAAAGAATTTTCACAGTATCAACAAGATGCAGAACGAAGGTCCAGCTTCAAGCCCAAAGGTGAACCAGGGCGTACCGTGGGGTTCATCGACGACTAGTGGGGCGTTTAACCAGATGCGCCGCGCACGGAGCTTTTGCTATGATTGAGTTGCCCGAGCGGTTTATTGAGCCGCCTTTAGAAGACCTTCCGCGCCTGCGCCAGGAAATGACGGAAGGCGAGCGGATCGTTTTTGATTTTTTTCATCGAAATCTTGACCCGAAATGGGAAATATATGTTCAGCCTCACCTGAACGGCTTACGTCCTGACTTTGTTTTGATGCATCCCGCTATTGGCATCGCAGTTTTCGAAGTAAAAGACTGGAACTTGGATGCCATGGAGTACTTTCCGAAGCACATTAACTCCCATCGGACGGAGCTTTGGGCGCGGAAGGACGGGAGAGATTTTTCTCATGAGCGAAGCAATCCCTTCTCGGCAATAGCCCGCTAAAAGGAACGAATATACAATCTCTATTGCCCCAGACTGCAACAAAACGCGGGATTTGCGGCTATTACCGGAGGAGTGATCTTCCCATTTGCGGATGGCAAACGCGTTCGTGAATTGCAAAAATCCTTCCTCAGCGACGGTGAGGTTAAGTCGGCAGGTCGATATTTGCCAGTCAGCGGTCGTCATGAGTTGATGACAGGAGATCTGGCCGCGGTTTTTCCTGATGCAACATTGTCTCATTCGAACCTGATGCGTCCGGCCCTTGCGGATGATTTGCGCGGCTGGTTGGTCGAGCCAGATTTTGCGAAAGAGCAGAGAAAGAAATTGGCGCTGGACGCTCGTCAAAGTGATCTCGCCGATACACGGACGAAGTCCGGATTTCGACGCATCAAAGGCCCTGCTGGCTCCGGTAAATCTCTTGTCCTCGCTGCCCGCGCCTCGCGTCTGATAGCAGAGAATAAGTCGGTTCTGATCGTCACATTCAATATTACGCTTTGGCACTACTTGCGGGACCTCGTGGTGAGAGGTTCTCCTGTGCGCGGCAAGATGCAGAATGTTGTTTTTGCTCACTTTCACGATTGGTGTAAGGACGTGTGCCTTGAGGCTGACATGGGCGAAGCATACGATGAGTTGTTCAAGCCAATCTGGCCGCTCAACGCCGAGATAGAGCGTATACGGGCGCAGAAGCTGCCACCGCAACGGGAAAGGGACCTCCTGAAGCCACTGCAGCGGGAACTCAACAGATTACTTACTCCAATCTTGAATATTGACGTGCCGAGTTTGGCAGCCGAAGCGGCTAAAAGCGCCGAAAGCACGAAGTACGACGCGATCCTGGTCGACGAAGGACAGGATTTTCTTCCCTTGTGGTGGAACGCCTTGCGGAATGGTCGTAAATCCGATGGCGAGATGGTGCTCGTAGCAGATACCACCCAAGATATTTACGGCACAGCGCGCAGCTGGACCGATGAAGCCATGACCGGTGCAGGTTTTACGGGCGATTGGTCCAGACTTGAAGTCAGCTATCGACTTCCATTTGACGCGCTCAAGGCATCACAAGATTTCGCAACCAAGTTTCTTCCCAAGGACATGATTGATCTTCCGGATACTGCTCAGGGAAATCTGGAGGTGGAGCCATGTACGTTAAAATGGGTTCAGTGCAGCCCTGAGGACTCCGAACGTCAATGTGTCGACGCCACGCTTGCGATGATGCGAGAGACCGGAAAGGCTGGCCTCGCGAACGCGGACATTACTTTCATATGCAACGACATCGATTTTGGTCGAAAAGTTGTCGACGAGCTTGGCACCTACAGCGGTGTCCGTACAGTCCATACGTTCGAGAGAAGCAAACTCGAGCAGACCCGGAAGAAAATGGGATTCTTCATGGGCGATGCGCGCGTCAAAGCCACAACGTTGCATAGTTTCAAAGGGTGGGAGACACGGCTTTTGGTTGTTCATGTCGGCCATGCCATCGGCAGCGATGGGTTGGCTTCCGTTTACGCTGCGCTGACGCGGCTCAAGCGTAGCCCGGAAGGTAGTTGGCTGACGGTCGTTTGCTCAGCGCCCGAGCTGTCAGAATATGGGCGCACTTGGTCAGGCTACAAGGATATAACGAGGACCGTTCCCGTTGAAGAAAATCCTTACATCAAGGCAGCGGAAGGACTCATTAAATTTCGGTTAGACCAGTGATTTCGGTCGTTTGAGGCTTTTAGTAGCCGTCATTGATCGGCGTTGATTGCTTTCTCGACCTGCTCCTGCCATGTCTCCCCTGCCAGAAAACACAGGTCGTAAAGACTGACCGCCGATGCCTCGCGGCCGCAGGTCAGGCGTTTGAGGACCTCTGGCGCCAGATAGGCGAGGCGCAGTTGGCGGCTGACGTGGCGCTCGGCCAGACCGACGGCCTCGGCCAGTTCCTGGATCGTGGCGAACTCGCCTGCCTCCATGCGCCGCCGCCAGCCCCATGCCCGGCCAATTGCGCGCAGGATGTGCGGATCCTGCGTCTGATCCTCGCTCGGGCTGTAATCGGCGGGCGGCATGATCTTGGGTCGCCCGTTCTTCTTGCGCAGCTTCAGGGGGATCAGCACACGGATCGTGTCATTGCCTCGGGTCATTCGGCGGCCTCCATGTCGCGCGGCGCGATCATCTCGCGGATGACGCCTGCGACGCCTTCGCGGCGGATGTCGACCTCGAGCCCGGCGGCGGTGACGGTGACGCGCCGGACCAGCAGCTGGATAATCCGCGCCTGTTCGAGCGGAAACAGCTGCGCCCAGAGCGCGTTGAAATCATGCGGCGCCGCGATGGCCTCGGCCTCGGACACCTGATCGCGCTTCAGCGCCGCCAGCACCTGCGTAACCACCTCGGGGGTCTGCAGAATGCGCCGGACCTCGGTGACGATGGCGTCCTCGACCATTCCCGCTGGCAGGCGGGTCGGCGCGAGATCGCCGCTGTCGTCCTCCGTGGTGCGGTTCTTGATCACATCCATCGACACGTAATAGCGGTAGAGCTTGCCGCGTTTCTTGGTCGCGGTCGGGGTCATGGCCGCGCCGGTATCAGTGAAGATCAGGCCCTTCAGCGGCGCGGGCGTCTGCATGCGGCTGTTGTTGGACCGGGCGTGGCGGTTGCCCTGCAGGATGGCGTCGACCTGATCCCAGACCTTGTCGGTGACGATGGCCTCGTGCTCGCCCGGATAGGCCTTGCCCTTGTGGACCGCATCGCCGCGATAGACGCGATTGCGGAGCACCCGATAAAGGTAGCCCTTGTCGATCAACGTGCCCTGCTTGCTGCGAAACCCCTCGCGCCGCAGTTCCTTCGCCAGCATCGTGGCCGAGCCGAGTTCGACGAAGCGCTCGAAGATCCGACGCACCGAGGCGGCCTCAGCCTCGTTGATCACCAGCTTGCGGTCCTGCACATCGTAGCCGAGCGGCACATAGCCGCCCATCCAGATCCCGCGCTTGCGCGAGGCGGCGACCTTGTCGCGGATGCGTTCGCCGATGACCTCGCGTTCGAACTGGGCGAAGCTGAGCAGGATGTTCAGCGTCAGGCGCCCCATAGAGGTGGTCGTGTTGAAGGATTGCGTGACCGAGACGAAGGTGACGCCATTGCGGTCGAAGACCTCGACCAGCTTCGAGAAATCCATCAGGGCGCGGCTGAGCCGGTCGATCTTGTAGACCACGACCACGTCGATCAGCCCGTCGTCGATGTCGGCCAGCAGCTGCTTCAGGCCGGGCCGTTCCAGATTGCCGCCCGAGAATCCGCCATCGTCGTAGCGGTCGCGGGTTGCGACCCAGCCCTCGGATTTCTGGCTGGCGATATAGGCTTCGCAGGCCTCCCGCTGGGCGTCGAGGCTGTTGAACTCCATGTCGAGCCCTTCTTCGCTCGACTTGCGGGTGTAGATGGCGCAGCGCAGGCGGCGGCCGGGGCGTGTGTTCATGTCCATGGTCAAACCTCCCGCGATCGGACCTGCAGCCCGAAGAAGCGATATCCGTTCCAGCGCACGCCGGTGATCTCACGGGCAATCCCCGAGAGCGATTTGTACTTGCGGCCCTGCCACTCAAAACCGTCCTTCAACACGGTGATGGTGTGCTCGACCCCGTTCCATTCCCGGATCAGCCGGGTGCCTGCCACCGGATTGCGGGGATCCGCGATCTGGTTCTTGCGGCGGGAGACGCCCTCGACCTCGTCGGCAAGCAGGTCCAGCATGCGGCGGGTCTCGTGATCAGGGCCGCCATAGGTGAGTTCCTGCAGGCGATAGGCGATGCGGGCCTCGAGAAAGGCGCGGCTGTTGTTCGGCGCGGTGCTGCCGAGAAGCCGTTCCCATTCAACCTTCAGCTCTTTCACCGACATGGCCTTGAGCGCGACGATGCGCGACAGGACGCTGTGGTCCAGGCGCGCGTCCTGCCTAGGTTTAGGCGGCGTTATCTTACTGTGATGCTTCATCAATTCCTCCGATGCGGATGCGTTTCCTGCGACGACCACCGCTCTTTCGGAGCGGGTAGTCCACGGAACTGTCTCCGTCGGCGGGCGATAAAGAACTGGACTTCCCGGCATTCAGGCGAACGACGCCTGCGGCGAGGATGCGACCCAACTCGGCAAGCCGGGCATCAGGGGACATGCGTTCAGGGTATAGAGGATTGGGCCCGGAAACCGGGTCTTCGGAGGGAATGGACATGGCGGGTTTTCGCGACTGTTGTGATAGGCGAAATGTGTCGCGAAATCGGAAAAATATCAAGTAAATCAGCTAATTACGGACTCATGCGGTCGCTGCGCGCCGTGGCGAAAATCTGCGTAGCTGATATGTCCCTGCGCTCTCCTCTCGGTCGGACGGCCGTGGCGAATCAACCCGTCCGGCCGTCCATGAACTTGTCGAAGCTGTCGAGGACCGGCTCTTCCTCCAGATCGGCCATTTCCCATCGCGATGGGGCGCGGTCGGGGTAGAGCAGAAGTGAGATCGTCATCTGGTCATTGCTGGGCGAGAACACAGTCATCTCGTGGACCGGTTCAGAGCCGAGCCAGATGCCGCCCGGATGGTGGCAGCCGTGGCGCCCGTCATCCCCGTCCACCTCTTGCGCGGCAAGCGAGGCTGGCGGCAATTCGATCACCTCTTGCCGTGCCCGGTAGAAAACCCCGGACTTCAACAGCGGTTCACTGGACCAGGCCCAATCGATGAAGCCCTCCTTGCCGACCACGATCATCGCGCGCTTGTCGGTGATGGTCATCCATTTCAGGATCGCGGCCGTCAGCGACACGGCATAGCGATCCGCGAGCTCGGTCATCACGTCGATATCGATGATCCGGCCTTTGATCTGCTCGCGGAAATCGTCGAGGGGCATCAGCAGGTAGGAGGCGAATGTGTTCGCCTCCGCCTCGATCCTGTTCCGGGCCTCATCCCAGTCGGCCATGTTACGGCTGGTGCATTCCAGCCCACGCGGGTTGGCCTGCCGGTGGAGGAGGTAGTGCCCCAGCTCATGCGCAAGCGTGAAGTTGCGCCGCCCCGCCGACCGGATGGTCTCGTTGTAGACAATGCCCCACTCGCCCGCGCAATGCGGATTTGGCAGCAGCATGCCTTCGACGCCCTTGGAGAGTTTCAGCCCTTGCACCATCGTGATTGGCGCGTCCGGAAACACCTGTCGCGAGAAATCCTGCGCCAGCGCGGCCACATCGATGGGGAACCGCGGAAGGCCATGGGTTCCTTGGACCATCGACAGGATCTGTGTCAGGCGGATAGCCCACCCCTTCGGCGTCGTCGGCAGACTCAATCCTTCTTTCCCCACATGTCGATCATCTGGTTGATTTTCTGCTGGTCTTCGGGGGCGAGCTTGCTGAACTTGCGGAAGAATGCCTCCTTCAGAACCTCGTCGCTGGGCTCCTCGCTGTCATCCAGCAGGTAGTCGGTCGTGACCTCCAGAGCCTGGGCGATGCGGGTCAGCTTCTCGCCCGACGGTTTTCGCGTATCGCGGTTCTCGAGTTCCCAAAGATAGCTCTTGCTGGAGTCGGTCAGCTCGGCGAGCTTGTCGAGGGAATATCCCTTTTCCTGACGGTGACGCTTGATCTTCGCGCCGAGGGACGTGGTCATCGTATCATCCTTGGTTTCCTTGGTTGGAGAACGCTTGTTCGCTATGCCGAACAAGATTGTTCCATGCAAGTAGACGTGGCGATTTGTTCGATATATATCGAACAACATCGTATCGCATTTTCGCGATTCTGTCCTCCTCCCCGGCCAAAGAAAGGGCTCTCATGACCGCCATCGCGGCGTTTCTCCGCAAGACCCCCGTGATCCGTCTGCAGGATTACTTCACTGCTGGCGGGTTCACCTCGCTTGCGCCCATCGACTGGCCGAAGCCCGAGCCCGAGGTGGTAGAGTCGCTGATCAAGGCCGTCGACGCCATGTCCGATGACGAAAAGCAGCGCGTCGTCCTCGATGCGGCCCGCGTGGCGGCGCTGGCCGATGAGCCCGGCCAGAACGCGTTGCAGAACGTCGTCGTGAACCGCGCCGTCTTCGATACGCTCGAAGGGGCCAACAACCGCTCGCTCTGGGTTTTCCTCAACGAGAACGACCGGTTCCGCCTGGCCGAAGAGGTGCGCTACAATGATGAGCGCCGCCGGGGACGGTCGTGGAGCGGGTTCGGCGTCGATCCCGATCTCGCGGTGAAGAAAGACCCGGTCTCGCTCGCCGCATTCACGGCCGCTATCCGTGCGCGGTTCGAAACGCCCAACGTCCATGTTGACATCTTCGACCGCCACCGGGTGATCCTCGAGGGCGAGGAATGCGAACTGGTCCAGGTCGCGGTCTACCGGGAGGGGCGTCCCGAGGACACGCTGGGCTTCGACGCCAACAGCACCCTGTCGCGTCGGATCGTGAAGCCGGTCTTCGAGGCAGCGCTGACCTATGAGGCCGCGACCGGCGTAATCGAGGTCGTGGCCAAGACGCGCGAGGACCGGATCGACCTGACCCGGTACATGGCGCGCGACCTGCTGGGCATCACCCTCGATGAAGAGCAGTCGCTTTCGCTGCGCGAGTACGATCTCAGCATGCTGCTGCGGCCTTTCGACTTCCCGACTGACCCGGGCGACGGGATTGCCGGCGTGACTGTCAAGGAATTGCGCCTGATGGATCTGGGCGATGCGAAGGAGCGCATCACGCTCGAATCCATGTCGGGTGCCGACCGGACAATCTGGCGGATGGCGGAACATCGGATCGGCCTCGACATCGGCGGAGGCGCGCGTGTCTTGGGTGGCACCGGCGACGTGGCGGAATGGGTGGTCACCCGTGCGCGCTTCACCATCAAGTTCCACCCGGGCCCCGATGGCGGGCGGGGCAAGTCTTTGTCGCTGACCGTGACCATGCCGCATGGCTGCAACCTGAAGGACATGACCCCGCAAGAGCGCCTGATCGGCGAAAAGTATCTGCGGCTCTGGGGCATCCTGAAGGACGATAACGATGAAGGCGACGTTCTTGAGTAAGCGTGCGATCGACCTTCTGTTGCGGGCCATGGAAGCCCACAGCATGTCGCTCCAGACATCGGCGCTGCACCAGGTTTCGCGCAGCGCGACCGACGCTTTGATCGCGGCCAAGCTGCTCGTGCCGAGCGGGCACGTCCCGGTCGTCGCCGCGATGGATGACTATGAGGATGAACCGGTCGAGGCCACCTGGTCGGCCGAGCTGAATTCATATGGCTATCACGACAGCACCGGCCGTTGGGTCAAGGTCGCCCATGAGGACATCGCGGCGTGCAGGGTCGACTACGGTCTGGCCCTTGCCAAGATGCTGGTGGCGTTCGAGCGTGCCGGGCCCTCACGCCCGACGTCCTTGGTCACGGATCTCGTCTGGGAGGTTGGAACCATCAAGCTCGCCGGAGCGAAGGCCCCGGTGCCCGTCTGGTTTGCCCGGCGGCTTGGCGATCCGGGGGTCTGGACGCAGCTCGAGGCGCTGATCGGGCGCAAGCCGCCGCAGGAAATCCGCATCATTCTGACCTCCACATCCGGCGAGCGCATTCCCGAGACGGCCCAGAAACGCAGCCACATCATCAACGTGGCGGATGTTGCTGGTGATCCGGCCACGCTTGCGATCTCGCCACAGGTCCTCGGGGCTCGGGTGTTCCCCGGGCAAGCGCAGCGTCGTTTCCCGATCGATCATTCCGATGACTACGGCATCGTATGGCTGCGCGGCGAAACCCTTACCTTCGGCAGTGACAAGCAGCGGCAACTCCTGGGGCTGCTGTTCAACGCCTATTGGTCGGGTTCGCCTGAATGCCGGACGGCGGTGGTGCTTTTCGAAGCGGGCTACGGAGACAGCACGAATTCATTCTCCAAGGTGTTCAGCGGTCGCGACGACTGGCGCTCGTTCATCAAATACGCCGACGGAAACTGTTGGATCGAGCCCTGATCCGATCAGCCATCGCCATTCCGAAGGCCGTCCATCAGGGCGGCCTTTTGCTTTTGTGACTTTCCTACCGGCTTCCCTACTGGTGCCCTCCCTCAGCCCTACCACCCCCTCCGCCATGTTGAACCCGCAAGTGTTCGCAGAAATCCCAAGGAGGTTCACATGGCGACCAGGCACCTTTCCCAGATCGAGCTGGCGGCTCGCTGGAACATCTCGCACCGCACGCTGGAGCGCTGGCGGTGGACGGGCGAAGGCCCGAAATTCATCAAGCTCGGCGGCCGGGTGATCTACCGGCTCGAGGATGTCGAGGCCTTCGAGGCCGAACAGATCCGCGGCGTGGATCACGAACCCCATCGGCCGATGTCGGCGTGAGGGGGCGGAACATGACGATCTCCAATCACATCACCCTAGCCGATATCCACCGCATGCCGGTGGGCCAGATCGCGGCGCTGTCCGCCGATCAGCTCGCGCTGCTGAAAGGCGCGGCGGAGGAGCAGCTGACGCAGGCGAAGTCGGTCGCGGACTGGCTCGACGGCGCCATCTCCCTCAAATACGCGGACCGCGCCCAGGACACCCGCCAAGAGGCGGGCAAGGACACCGGCACGATCCGGTTCGAGGATGACGGCGTCACCGTGATCGCCGAACTGCCCAAGCGCATCGACTGGGATCAGGCGTTGCTGGCGCAGATCGCCGAAAATATCGCCTCGGCGGGCGAGGACCCGGCGGAATTCATCGAGACCAAGCTTTCGGTCTCCGAGCGCAAATACAGCGCTTTGCCGGAAAGCTGGCGTAAGGGCTTCGAGCCCGCGCGCACGGTCCGCACCGGCAAGCCGAAGTTCCGCCTCTTGCTGAACGAGGAGGTGCGCTGATGGCCATTTCGCTCGCGTCCCTGCGCACGACCTCGGTGCTGACCCCGCCGCGTATCCTGATCCACGGTGTGGCCGGGGTTGGCAAATCCACCTTCGCGGCCGATGCCGACCGGCCCGTTTTCCTCATGACAGAGGATGGCCTGGGCAAGCTGCAGGTCCCGCATTTTCCGCTCGCGACCAGCTATGCGGAGGTGGCCGAGGCGCTCGACGCGCTGCTGAACGAGGACCACGATTTCGGCACGGTCGTCGTCGACAGCGTCGACTGGCTGGAGCCGCTGATCTGGGCCGAGGCCTGCAAGCGCAACGGCTGGGCCTCGATCGAGGCGCCGGGGTTCGGCAAGGGCTATGCAGAGGCGCTGACCATCTGGCGCGAATATCTCGACCGGCTCAACGCGCTGCGCGACCGCAAAGGCATGGTGGTCATCCAGATCGCCCATACCGACATCAAGCGTTTCGACAGCCCCGAGCACGAGCCCTACGACCGCTATGTGATCAAGCTGCAGACCCGCGCCTCGGCGCTGCTGCAGGAGCATTCGGACGTGGTGCTCTTCGCCAACTATCAGATCTCGGTCGCGAAATCCGATGTCGGCTTCAACAAGAAGGTGACCCGGGCGCTCGGGTCCGGTGCGCGCGTCATGCACACCGAAGAGCGCCCCGCCTTCCTCGCCAAGAACCGTTACGGCCTGCCGGACACCCTGCCGCTGATGTGGTCGGAGTTCCTCGCGGCCATGCCCCAATCCCAATGAACTGAACAAGGACAAGACCATGGCACGTTTCGACACGTCCTTCGACGCCACCAGCGTCGGGGCGAGCCTCTGCGCCATCGGTGCGCTGATGGGGCGGCGGTATCGCACGACCAGCAACCTGCGTTCGAACCTCTATGTCGTGGGGATCGCCGACAGCGGCTCGGGCAAGAACCACGCCCGCGAGATCATCAACGAGGTCTTCTTCGAGGCGGGTCTTGCGCACCATCTCGGCGGCAACAAGATAGCCTCCGGCGCGGGGCTCTTGACCGCGCTCCACCGCCAGCCGGCGATCCTGTTCCAGATCGACGAATTCGGGATGTTCCTGTCGGCCGCCGCCGACCGCAAGCGCAGCCCGCGCCATATCACCGAGATCCTCGACAACATGACCGAGCTCTTCACGGCCGCGGGCGGGATCTTCCTCGGGGCGGAATATGCGAACCGCGACGGCACCAATGAGCGGCGCGACATCAATCAGCCCTGCCTTTGCGTCTATGGCACCACGACGCCCCTGCATTTCTGGGGCGCGCTGCAGGGCGCGAATGTGGTCGACGGCTCGCTCGCGCGTTTTCTGATCCTGCCGAGCGATGAGGACTATCCCGACGAGAACCTCGCCGTGGGCATCCGGCAGGCGCCGCCCGCGCTGATCCAGGCGCTCCAGCTGGTCGCGAGCGGCGGCGGGACCGTGAAGGGCAACCTGACCGGCAAGACCGCCGATCAGAACACCGCCGTGAACCCAATGACCGTGCCGATGTCCGACGCGGCGCGCGCCCGGTTTGCCGACCTCAGCGACACCCTGACCGAGGAGCTGCGGGCAGCGGCCGGCACGGCCTTTACCGCCATCCTCGCCCGGATCGGAGAGAACGCGCTGAAGCTGGCGCTGATCGTCGCCGTCGGGCGCGATCCTGCGCGCCCCGAGATCGACATCACCGCGGCGGATTGGGCCATCGGCTTCGTGCGCCATTACGCGAGGCGCACCATGGAGGCGGTCGAGCGCCATGTGGCAGACACCGAGACCGAGGCGCATCTGAAGCGTCTGAAGGAAATCGTCCGCGCCGCCGGGCCCAAGGGGATCACCAAATCCGACATCACCCGCGCCTCCCAATGGCTGAAATCGCGCGACCGCGACGAAATTTTGCTGACGCTGATCGAGAGCGGCGACATCACGACGGGCATGCGCGGCTCCTCGACCAAGCAGGCCATGGTCTACCGGATGGCGCGTTGGGGCGGGTGACCGGAGATCCTTCAATCCGCCTGAAGCGGCCCTTGAAGCCGAAATGCCGACAAGCAGCCGAAATGAAAGGGAAAAACGGAATCCTTCAAATCCTTCAATCTTTCAAGAGGACCCCTTTCCCCTATACGCGTGCACGCGCATTCTCAAAGAGAGAGACAGGTACCTATTGAAATATTGAATAATTGAAAGATTATATATTACACATACAGGACAACCACTTAGGGGCGGAAATCTTTAAAGACGCCCCTCTGAAGGTTCTGAAGGATTTGCCGGGCGGTCCAGCTGCCCAGCCCATGAACTGACCAGACCACCCTTCGTGGCCTGGCGAGACCGCAGCCTTCACCGGCCAGCCCGCTCGCCTCGCTCAAAAACGCGAAGAGGAGGTCTTTCATGACCCAATCCAACGAACACCCGCGCGTGACGCAGACTTACGCGGCCCCACAGGGACCACGGTTCTGCGCCACCCTCGCGCTCGATCTCGGCACCACCACCGGCTGGGCGCTGCGTAGCCACGAGGGGCTCATCACCAGCGGCACCGCCAGTTTCCGGCCCGGGCGCTATGACGGCGGCGGCATGCGCTATCTGCGTTTCACCAACTGGCTGACCGAACTGGACCGCCTGTCGGGGCCCGTCGCCGCGATCTGGTTCGAGGAGGTCCGCCGCCACGCCGGAACCGATGCAGCCCATGTCTATGGCGGGCTGATGGCCTCGCTCACCAGCTGGGGAGAGCTGCGGGGCATCCCCTATGAGGGCGTGCCGGTGGGCACCATCAAGCGCCACGCCACCGGCAAGGGCAACGCGCCCAAGCAGGCCATGATCGAAGCGGCCCGCGCGAAGGGCTTCAGCCCCGAAGACGACAACGAGGCCGATGCCATCGCCATCCTGCTCTGGGCCCTCGACGCCCGGGGAGGTGCGGCATGAGGTTCCACCCAAAGGGCTATGGCGGCCAGCGCCGGTCGCCTGATGAGGTCAAGCGCGACGGCTGGCGCGAACAGGGCCTGCTGGCCATCAACGTGGATGACCAGCGCCTGACCTGGCCCGAGCGCGAACTCGTCGAGCAGCTGGGCACGCGGCTCTATGGTCCGCGACCGGCCGAGGAGCTGCGCCATGGCTGAGCCCATCTGGACCGCCGAGGACGTCGCCGATCATTTCGAGGAGGCGTTCCGCACCCTGCGCAAACTGCCACCCGTGAAGGTGCAGGGCTATTTCAACGCCTGGCCGCAGGTCATCCGCACCGAGCGCGAGATCCTCGCGATGGAGCCCGAACCGATGCGGGTCTGGCCCTCGGCCGCCGCGATCTCGCGGCTCGAGCAGACCTTCGACTGGGTGCTCTGGCTCGGCGAGAGTGAACGACGCCTGATCTGGTGGCGTGCCGCCCGGCGGCCGTGGAAGCAGATCACCCATGAGCTGGGCATCGACCGTAGCACCGCATGGCGCCAGCACAAGCTCGCGCTCACCAAGATCGCCGCGCGGCTGAATGCTGCGGCTGCATGAAGTGTTGCAACACTTTGATCTTCGACAGCTGCAACATATCCGTGCTATCTGAAGGATATGATGGGGAGAGTGCGTCGGAAGACGGCTCTCCCCGTTTCCGTTCGCGCGGACCCGCGACAGCAGGGCCGACGCGATGCGCATTTCCCTGAAATCGGCGGGTCCTTCCCGGCGTCCACCCTATGCGGGCGGGCGAAGCGCGAGGGTTTCCCAGTGACACCCCGGAAAATACCCGTTTCGTTTCGCCTGGGCCACTGCGGCAACGAGCACAGGGTCTGACCGCCGGAAACCCCATTCCTGAACCGAAACGGCCCCGCGGGGTCTTTTCGGTTCACGCGCCCCATTTCGCCGCCCGGCACCCCAAGGACATTCCCATGGACGTCGTCGACCTGCCGCTCGAGCAGATCATTCCCTATGCGCGCAATCCCCGGCGCAACGAGCAGGCCATCGCCACGGTCGCGGCCTCGATCCAGGAGTTCGGCTGGCGTCAGCCCATCGTCGTGGACGAGGCAATGGTCGTGCTAGCCGGGCACACAAGGCTGGAGGCTGCGCGCAAGCTCGGCTTCAAGACCGCGCCGGTGCATGTCGCCAAGGGGCTGACCGCGTCGCAGGCCCGCGCCTTCCGGATCATGGACAACCGCTCGGGCGAGAATGCCGAATGGGACAAGGACCTCTTGAACCTCGAACTGGCAGACCTGCTGGAGGCGGATTACGACCTCGGCCTGACCGGCTTCACCGAGGACGAGGTGAACGCGCTGATGTCGAGCCTCGATACGGGCACCGGTCCGCAGGAAGGCGAAGACGAGATCCCGGAAACGCCGGAAGATCCCGTCAGCCGCCCCGGCGATCTCTGGCTGCTCGGGCACCACCGGCTTCTTTGTGGCGACAGCACGGTCGCCACCGATGTCGAGCGGCTGCTCGGCCCGGTGAAGCCGCTGCTGATGGTCACCGATCCGCCCTACGGCGTGGAATATGACCCGGGCTGGCGCAATGAGGCGGGGGCGGCCAAGACCAAGCGCACCGGCAAGGTGCTGAACGATGATCGCGCCGACTGGCGCGAGGCCTGGGCGCTGTTTCCGGGCGATGTCGCCTATGTCTGGCACGGCGCGCTGCACGCGGGGACCGTGGCGGAAAGCCTCGAGGTCGCGGGCTTCACCATCCGGTCCCAGATCATCTGGGCCAAGGAGCGGCTGGTTCTGAGCCGGGGCGATTATCACTGGCAGCACGAGCCCGCCTGGTACGCCGTCCGAAAGTCCGGCAAAGGCCACTGGGCGGGCGACCGCAAGCAGACGACGCTCTGGCATATCTCGGGCAAGGATCAGGACGAAAAGACCGTCCATGGCACCCAGAAGCAAGTGGAATGCATGCGCCGGCCGATCCTCAACAATTCGAGCCCGGGTCAGGCAATCTACGAGCCCTTCATGGGATCGGGCACCACGCTGATCGCGGCCGAGACCACGGGCCGCGTCTGCCACGGCATCGAACTGAACCCGGCCTATGTCGATGTGGCCGTCCAGCGCTGGCAGAAGTTCACCGGGAAGCAGGCCGTCCTCGACGGGGATGAAACGCCCTACGACGACCTCAAGACCAAAGACCGCTGAGGGATGGATGACCTGGCTTTACCTTCCGCAGGCCTGCCTGACGGAACAGGCGACGCATGCCTTTTCGGCCTCTCGCTCTGCTCCGGCGCCGGTGGCATCGACCTTGGGCTCACCATCGCCTTGCCCGGATATCGAACTGTGGGCCATGTCGAACGGGAAACCTACGCTGCGGCCATTCTCGTGGCCCGGATGGAAGACGCGGCCCTGGATCACGCGCCTGTCTGGGACGACGTTGCCAGTTTCGACGGCCGCCCATGGCGCGGCGCGGTGGACATCGTCACTGCGGGCTATCCGTGCCAGCCTTTCTCCGTCGCAGGCAAGCGCCGGGGCGCGGAAGATCCGCGCCACCTCTGGCCGCATGTCGCCCGCATCATCGGCGAGGTCGAACCGCCCTTCGTCTTCCTCGAGAATGTCGCCCATCATCTCCGCCTCGGCTTCCCCGAAGTCGCCGCAGGACTGGTCAGCATGGGCTACAAGCTTGCGGCAGGCCTCTTCACGGCGGCGGAAGTCGGCGCGCCCCACAAGCGCGAGCGGCTCTTCATTCTCGCCATCCGAGAGGGCGACGAGCTGGCCGACCCCGCGCGCCTGCTCTGGCACCCGGTCGAGTGGCGGGAACCGGACGGAACTGCTGCGGCTCTGGCCAACACCCCGCGCCAGCGCCAACGAGAACCGGCAGACGAAACCGACGCCCTCGCAGGCAGCGGGCCAGCACGGCATGAACCTCGCGACGACGGCCGCGATGTGGCCGACGCCGCAGACGGACAGCTTTCGCAGCCGGGGCGGCGAACGGCGCGACGAGAAGGGTCTGGACCGGATGGCGCGGGACTGGCCGACGCCGATGGCGAACGACGGCTGCAAACCGAGCGGGGGCAAGCGCAAGACAGCCGATCTGACCCATGCGGCGGGCATGTGGATGACGCCGACGGCGCGCGATCACAAGGACGGCGCGACGACGCTGGCGAATGCGCCGGTGAACGGCCTGCTTGGCCGCCAGGTCCTGGCGACGCCGATGGCTGGGCGCGATACCTCCGAGCCGCGCCGGACCTTGAACCCGCTGTTCGTCGAGGCGCTGATGGGCTGGCCCACCGGGTGGACCGCCTTCGCCTCTGTGGCAACGGCGTGGTCCCCTTGGTTGCGGCGCATGCGCTTCGAACTCTGGCAGCTGAACTGCTGGCCGATGGATGAGGCAGCGGCATGAAACAGTCGCGCCTCATGTCGCTGGTGGAGTCCGTCGCCAACGTGATCGTGGGCTACGGCATTGCGGTCGTCACACAGATCCTGATCTTCCCGATCTTCGGGCTGCACACGACGCTGGCGCAGAACCTGAAGATGGGCGCCATATTCACGGTGGTGTCGATCGCCCGTTCCTTCGCCCTTCGGCGGCTGTTCGAGGCGATCCGGATACGGACCATACCTGAATAGATCGCGTTGAAATAGCGGCGGCTGCATCAACTTCGGAATATCTGAACCGCCAGAATGCAAAGCGGCTTCCCGCCCGGCATCGCATTTCGTATGCAACTACTGCAGGGGCGGTAGGGCGAGCAATGGCACGAAAAAAGACCTATGGCGAAAAGATCGCGGATCACATCGCCGCGGTAGTGCAGGCCCGAAATATCGAGCATATCTTGCACTTCACGCTGCTAGAAAATCTGCCGGGCATTCTGAGGAATGGGCTCCTCAGCCGAGCAATCCTTCAAGACGCGGATTACGACGTATTTGCCAGTGACGTAGATAGATTGGATGGAGAGGATGGCGCAATATCCATGTCCATCTCCTGTTTCTATCCAAAGATGTTCGAGGCGAAACGATATCGATCTGGCAACGCGCCGTGGGTTATCCTTGCGTTCGACCCCAGCTTATTGTGGACCCATCACTGTCTGTTCTACCGGAATGGCGCATCAACGAATGCAACCAAATACGAGCACGGCAAGAGGTACGGCGGGTTTGCGCTGGAACGCCTTTTTGACGATTGCTCAATGATGATGGATCCGCGCGGGACCGGGTTTCGAGAGGCGCATGGCTTGCCAACGGGTTGGCCAACTTTTCCAGACGCCGAAGTGCAGGTCATGAACCCTGTCCACCCGGATTATCTCTTGGGTGCATGGGTCGAGACGCCTGAAATCGGCGACCACGTCCGGAAGGCTTTCGACGCATCCGGGCGTGATCAATGTGATGTAGTTGTCCAGCCCTTCGTTCCAAGGATCTGCTCAAAGCCCTATTGGTGGGGCTGAGCCGCACGTAGTCGCGGTTCAGCAGTAAGAATCCGCTTCTTGGTTTCTAGGCCGACGGCAGGCTGTACACTCTCCCACGCCCCTCGATCTTCTCTGAGGACACCTCGAGCCCGAGCCTCTTTTTCAGCGCGCCTGCCATCGCTCCGCGCACAGTGTGCGACTGCCAGCCCGTCGCGGCCATGATCTCCTCGATGGTCGCGCCGTTCGGCATGCGCAGCATGGCGATCAGGGTCGCCTGCTTGGTGCCCTCGCGAGGCGTGCGCGTCTTGGGTGAGGGTTCGGGGGCGGCGGAGGTGTCCGGTTCGATGCCAATGGCCGCGAGCCCTGCGTCGGTGGCAACCAGCGTGACGCCGTGCCCGTCGCCGGTCTCGCGCCACATGGGTTCGCCCTTGCGCATGTCGGCGTCGACCTCTTCGAGGAAGCCTGCGGTGAGCATCGCGCCGACAACCTTGGCGGCGGCGCCGCCGCGCAGGCTCTCGGGTAGCGGCAGGGCGATGTGCTCGGGCCGCTGTGCGGCGGCGCTGAGGATGATGGCTTGGGTATCGGAAAGCTGGGTCATGGGGTCGTCTCCGTATTCGGGTCGCGGCCGTCGCGATCCTTCTGCGACTCCAAGCCGCGCACCCGCGCGGCAAAGGTCCGGAGATGCCGGAGGTCAGTCTGCGAATTCGCCTTCGCCGAATGCGCTGTCGGTGATGCGCTTCAACAGGCTCGCGTAGTGTTCGAGGGTGCCGACGTGGCCCCAGTTGATCTCGTCGGGCTGGGCGTCGAAGTGGTCATCGCTCAGCCTCTGCAGGCGGGCGAGCATTGCGTCGATCTCGGCCTTCTTGCCGATGAAGGCCGCCAGTGCGTCTTCTTGGTTCCTGCGGGCCTTTTCGGCGTGGAGTTGGTGGCGGTCGATCATCATCTTGCCCCTCAGTTCTTCTGCTCGATCATCGCGAGGATCGCGCAGGCCATGCCGCCCAGAAACTCGCCGCGCCGGAAGACGATCTCGTCGATCTCGGTCGCGCGGGTGATGGCGGGATCGACCTGAAGGTCGGCGGCCATGTGCGGAAGCAGGCGGGCGGCCTCAAGATTGTAGCGTTCGGCGAGGGTCATGGCAGGCTCCGTGGGGTGCATCGTTTTCGTAGGATCAGCTTCGCTCTTCCGGGGCACATCATCCAGTATAATCGCAGCAATTACATAGCTTTAATCGGATCGCGCGGATCATCTCATGTCGTCAGCCACGCAACCCATTGGCGTGATCGCGCGGCTCCTCGATCTCTCGGAGCGCCGGGTCCAGCAGTTGAGCCGAGAGGGCGTGATCCCGAAGGCCGAGCGCGGCCAGTACGACCTGATCGGCTCGGTGCGCGGCTATGTCCGCTACCTGCGCGATCAGGCCACGAAGGCGCAGGCCGGTGCGCCGGATTACGCGGCCGAGCGGGCGCGCTTCATTCGGGCGCGGGCTGATCTTGCCGAGATGGAGGCCGAGGAAAAGCGCGGCGCGCTGATCTCGGCCGAACAGATCGAGGCTGCCTGGATCGCCGTTCTGGCGCTTCTGCGCACCCGCTTGCTCGCGCTGCCGGACCGGTTGGCGCCGCAGGTTTTTGAACAATCAACCGTCGGAGACACCCGGAACCTGATCCGAATGACCATCCGCGAGGTGCTCGATGATCTCGCGCAGCCAGATGTCCAACTCGAAGCCAGCGCTGACATTGACGGGCTCCCCGATCCTGAAGCGGGCGGTGGAGACGGCGCTGAAGGTGCTGCGCCCGCCGCCGGAACTGACGATCAGCGATTGGGCGGACCAGAACCGACGGCTGAGCTCTGAGGCCAGCGCCGAGCCCTGACAATGGCGCACGAGCCGGGCCGAATATCAGCGCGGGATCATGGAGGCGATTTCAGACGCCTCGACCGAGACGGTGGTCATCATGTCCTCCGCCCAGGTCGGCAAGACCGAGGTTCTGAACAACGCCTGCGGCTATCATATCGATCAGGATCCCGCGCCGATCATGGTGGTGATGCCGACCGAGCGCGACGCGGAAACCTGGTCGAAGGACCGCTTCTCGCCGATGGCTCGCGACACGCCGTGTCTGCAGGGCAAGATCGCCGATCCGCGCTCGCGCGACGGCAACAACAAGATCCTGCACAAGCGGTTTCCGGGCGGGCACCTGACCATCGTGGGCGCGAACGCACCCTCGGGTCTGGCCAGCCGCCCGATCCGCCTGCTGCTTTGCGACGAGGTGGACCGCTACCCGTTCAGCGCGGGCGCCGAGGGTGATCCTGTCAACCTCGCCAGGAAACGCACGGTGACCTTCTGGAACCGCAAGATCGTGCTGGTCTCGACGCCCACGAACAAGGGCACCAGCCGGATCGAGGCGGCCTTCGAGGAAAGCGATCAGCGCCGGTTCTGGGTGCCATGCCCGGATTGCGGGGTGGAACAGGTGCTGACTTGGACACAGGTGCGCTGGAGCAAGGGGCCCGAGGGCGATCACCGGCCCGAAACCGCGCGCTACCACTGCGCGGAATGCGATGCGGCTTGGCGGGACGAAACCCGCTGGGCGGCCGTCTCAAAAGGACATTGGGTGGCAGAGCAGCCCTTCGCGGGCGTGGCGGGGTTTCACCTGAACGAGATCTACTCGCCATGGGTCAGACTGGAGGCGATGGTGCGGGCCTTTCTCTCGGCGCGCTCCGGCGGGGACGAGACGATGAAGACCTTCGTCAATACGTCGCTGGGCGAGACCTGGGTCGAGACCGGGGAAGCCCCAGACTGGCAGCGGCTCTACGACCGGCGCGAGGCTTGGAAACCTGGCACGGTGCCTGCCGGCGGGCTGTTCCTGACCGCCGGGGCCGATGTGCAGAAGGACCGGATCGAGGTCGATGTCTGGGCTTGGGGCCGCGGGCTCGAAAGCTGGCTCGTCGATCACGTTGTGATCGAGGGCGGGCCCGACCGGCACGACGCCTGGTCGGAGTTGAGCGCGCTCCTGGACCGAAGCTGGCCGCATGAACGCGGCGCCCATCTCAGGATCGCGCGGCTGGCTATCGACACGGGTTACGAGGCTCCGGCGGTCTATTCCTGGTCGCGGGCGCAGGGGTTCGCGCAGGTGTCGCCGGTCAAAGGCGTCGAGGGGTTCAACCGCTCGAGCCCGGTGTCGGGGCCAACGTTTGTCGATGCGACAGAGGGCGGCAAACGTCTGCGGCGCGGGGCGCGGCTCTGGACGGTGGCGGTGTCGACCTTCAAGGCCGAGACCTACCGCTTCCTGCGGCTTGAACGGCCGACTGAGGAAGAACGCGCCGAAGGCGCGGCCTTTTCGCCCGGCACGATCCACCTGCCAACATGGGTGGAAAGCGAGTGGCTGAAGCAGGTCGTGGCCGAGCAACTGGTGACGGTCCGCACCAAGCGCGGCTTCGCGAAACTCGAATGGCAGAAGCTCCGCGAACGCAACGAGGCGCTGGATTGCCGGGTCTATGCCCGCGCCGCCGCGTGGATCGCGGGCGCGGACCGCTGGACTGAGGAGAAATGGCGCGATCTCGAGGATCAGCTCGAGGCCGCTCCTTTCGGTGACACCGATCCGGCCGGGCAAATTCACCGGCCTGGACAAACCCCACTAGGCAAGCGCCGCTCCGACTGGCTCGGGCGGCGCGAAGGATGGTTTTGATGACCGACTGGACGGAAACCGAGCTCTCGGCGCTGCGCCGGGCCTATGCCAGCGGCACGACGCGGGTCAGCTATGACGGCAAATCGGTGGATTATGGCTCGGCCGAAGACCTTCTGGGCCGTATCCGGACCATCGAACGCGCCATCGCCGGGACGGCGCGGCCGCTTCCCGTGGCCGGGCTTGCTGGCTTCTCGCGCGGGGATCGCTGATGCCCGCGAACTGGATGGACCACGCCATCGCCTCGGTGGCGCCGCGTATGGCTGCTCGGCGCGTGCTGGCACGTCAGGCCTTCGAGACCCTGACACGCGGCTATGACGGCGCGTCCAAGGGCCGCCGCACGGACGGCTGGCGCGCGCCGGGATCCTCGGCCGACACCGAGATCGGCGTGGCCGGGGCGCTCTTGCGCGACCGGATGCGCGATCTCGTGCGCAACAACCCGCATGCGGCCAAGGCAGTGGCGGTGCTGGTGAACAACATCATCGGCGCCGGCATCATGCCGCGCGCCGCCAGCGGCAACGACACGCTGGACCGAACAGTCGATGCGCTGTTCGCCCGCTGGACGGCGGAGTGCGACGCCGACGGCCAGCTCGACTTCTACGGCCTGCAGACGCTGATCTGCCGCGAGATGGTCGAGGCAGGCGAGGTCCTGGTGCGCCGACGCCTGCGGCGCGCCAGTGACGGCCTGCCGGTGCCGCTGCAATTGCAGGTTCTGGAGGCCGACTTTCTCGACGCCACGAAATCAGGCGCCCTCGGCGCGGGGCGGCTGGTGCAGGGGATCGAGTTCGATCCGGTCGGCAAGCGCCGGGCCTATTGGCTGCATGCCGAGCACCCCGGCGATGCCTGGGGCGCGCTGCAGGGCGGGCTCGGGTCTCGCCCGGTCTCCGCGACCGAGATCGCCCATGTCTACGAGAAGCAGCGCACGCAGGCGCGCGGCGTGCCCTGGGGCGCGCCGGTGATCCGCAGCTTGCGCGATCTCGACGACTATGAAGTAGCCGAACTGGTCCGCAAGAAGACCGAGGCCTGCGTCACCGCCATCGTCTTCGGCGATGACGAGGCGCAGCAGGGCATCGCGCCCTCCGTGGTCGATGCCGACGGCAACCGGGTCGAGCAGTTCGAACCGGGGCTGATCGCCTATGCCCGGGGCGGCAAGGACATCCGCTTCAACCAGCCGTCGGCCACCGGCGGCTACGGTGAATACAAGCGTGCCAGCCTGCACACGATCTCTGCCGGGTTCCGGGTGCCCTACGAGCTGCTGACCGGGGATCTCAGCCAGGTGAACTATTCCTCGATCCGGGCGGGGCTCGTGGAGTTCCGCCGCCAGATCGACGCGGTGCAGTGGCAGCTCTTCATCCCGATGTTCTGCGCACCCGTCTGGCGGTGGTTCACGGAGGCCGCGTGGGCCGCGGGCCAGATCCCGTCGCCGACCGTGCCGGTCGAATGGTCGCCGCCGAAGTTCGAGGCGGTCGATCCACAGAAGGACGCCATGGCGAACCTGCTGTCGATCCGCTCGGGCACCATGACGCTGGCCGAGGTGATCGCTAAACAGGGCCGCAACCCCGATGCGGTGCTGGCCGAGATCGCCGCGACCAACGTCAAGCTTGATGCGCTGGGGCTGGTGCTCGACAGCGACCCGCGCCGCGTCACCAAAACCGGCAGCGCGCAGGCGGGCGACCCGACAGCGCCCGTCGATCCGGAAACCACACCGGCGCAGGCCGACCAACAGGACTGACCCCATGGATACAATGATCGAACTGCCGGCCCTGCGCCGGTCGGCGGAGCTTGCGCCGAACAGCGTCGACAATGATGCGCGCACCGTCGAAGTGATCTGGTCGGCAGGCGCCCGCGTCCGTCGCGCCAGCTTCTTCGGCGAGCCCTATGACGAGGAACTGAGCCTAGATCCCGCCCATGTCAGGCTCGACCGGCTGAACGCAGGCGCGCCTTTCCTGAAGGTCCATGAGATCGACACGCTCGACGCCGTCATCGGCTCGGTCGTGCCCGGCTCGGCGCGGATCGAGAGCGGCCGGGGCATCGCGCAGGTGCGGATCAGCGAACGCGCCGACGTCGAGCCGATCTGGCGCGACATCCAGGCCGGGCACATCCGCGCGGTCTCGATCGGCTATCAGGTCCACCGCTTCGACATCTCGAAACCCGATGGCGGGCGCGAGCTATGGCGGGCGGTCGACTGGACGCCGTTCGAGATCTCGGCCGTGCCGGTCGGCGCCGACCCCGCCGCGGGCTTTCGCGCCAAGGGCGAACATCACGACTGCGTCCTCCATCGCCGGGACGCCGAAACCAGCGAAGGAGCACCCCCGATGACCGACAAGACGACCCCGGCCGCCCCGGCCGACGACACAACCGATACGGCAGCGACCGAGGAGACCACCATGCCCGACGACAAGACCGGCGCGACCGAGGCGCCAACGCGCACGGCTGAGACGCGCAGCCAGCCCAAGGCCCCCAAGCCCGAAGCCCCCGATACCGAAGCCATCGCGACCAGTGCCCGCGAGGCCGAGCGCGACCGCGTCTCCACCATCTACGATCTCGCGGGCCGCCTGAACCTCGAGCGCGGCTTCGCCGAGGATCTGGTCAAGCGCGGAGTCAGCGTCGACGAGTCCCGTCGCCTGATCCTCGATCAGGTCGCCGCAAAGTCCGACGAGACCCGGACGTTCCCCCATGTCTCGGTCCCCCTCGGTGGCCGTGACGAGCGGATCACCCGCCGCGATGCCGTGGCGAACGCGCTCCTTCACCGTTACAGCCCGACGCTGTTCCCGCTCGAGGATGCCGCGCGCCAGTATCGTGGCATGACGCTTCTGGAACTGGCGCGCGAAAGCCTCGGCAACTCCGGGGTGATCACGCGCGGCCTGTCGCGCGACGAGGTGGCAACGCGCGCGCTACATTCGACATCGGACTTTCCCGAAATCCTGTCGGCCGTCACCAACAAGACGCTCCGGCAGGCCTATGACGCCTATCCCCGGACCTTCTCGCTCTTCTGCCGCCAGGTTCTGGCGACGGACTTCAAGGCGATGCACCGGGTCCAACTCGGCGAAGCGCCGCAACTGCTGGAAGTTGGCGAAAGCGGCGAGTTCAAGCGCGGGACGCTGGGCGAGAGCAAGGAGAGCTACAAGGTCAAGACCTATGGCCGCGTCGTCGCGATCACCCGGCAGGTGCTGATCAACGACGATCTCGACGCCTTCACCCGGATCCCGGCGATGTACGGAAACTCGATCGCCCAGCTGGAAAGCGATGTCGTCTGGGGCATCATCACCGCGAACCCGGCCATGGCCGACGGCACGGCGCTGTTCCACACCAACCATAAGAACCTCGCCGGCACAGGCGCGGCGCTGGCCGTCGATGCGGTGGGCGCGGCCCGTGCCGCGATGGCGCTGCAGACCGGGCTCGACAAGAAGACGGTGCTGAACATCCGTCCTGCCTTCCTGATCGTGCCCGCCGCGCTGGAACTGAAGGCCGAGCAGCTGGTCGCGCAGAACCTCATGCCTGCCGCCACCTCCAGCGTGGTGCCGCAGTCGATCCGCACGCTCTCGCCGATCAGCGAGCCGCGCCTCGATGCCGCCAGCGCCACCGCTTGGTATCTGGCCGCAAGCCCGAACCAGATCGACACCATCGAATACGCCTATCTCGAGGGCCAGCAGGGTGCGTACATCGAGACCCGCAACGGCTTCGATGTCGACGGCGTCGAGATCAAGTGCCGCCTCGACTTCGGCGCCAAGGCCATCGACTGGCGCGGCCTCTACAAGAACCCGGGCGCTTAAGGCGCGCTTCCTGAACCCCGACATGTGGGCGGTCCAATCGGGCCGCCCTTCGTCTTTCCACGAGGATCCTCCCCATGAAAAACTTCGTCCAGCCCGGCAACACCATCACCCTGACCGCGCCCTATGCCGTCGCCTCCGGCGATGGCCTGCTCGTCGGTTCCATCTTCGGCGTAGCGGCAGGCACTGCCGCCCTCGGCGAAACCGTCGAGGCCGCGCTCACCGGCGTCTTCGACATCACCAAGATCGGCTCGCAGGCCTGGACGGCCGGCGCGAAAATCTATTGGGACGACACCAACAAGCGCACCACCAACGTGGCCACCTCGAACACGCTGATCGGTGTCGCCACCGAGGCGGTCGCGGGCGGGGCCGGTGACACCGTCGGCCGGGTGCGGTTGAACGGCGCGTTCTGATGAGCGCTTTCGCTGCCGCCGTCAGCGCGCTCTTCGCCGATCCGAACATAGGCAGGGATGCGGTCTACACGCCTGAGGGCGGCGCGCCCGTTCTGGTGCGCGTTGTCGCCCGGCGCGCGGATGCGGTTACGGATTTCGGCGATGCAAGGATCTGGTCCGAGACCACGCGCGTGGATCTGCAAGTGGCCGAGGTGGCGAACCCGCGCCGCGGCGACCGGATCGAGATCGATGGCGACGCCTTCCTCATCCAGGGCGAGCCCGTCCGCGACCGCGAGCGGCTGGTCTGGACCGTCGATCTGAGGCCCACATGAAACTGAAGCTCGACATCGATCCCGACATCGTCGCGATGATGCAGGCGGAGGTGGCAACGGGCGAACGCGCCGTGACCGCCGCCATGCGCGAGGCCGGGACCGGGCTGAAGGCTGCGTGGCGCTTGCAGGTCACCGGCGCAGGGCTCGGGCTCCGGCTCGCCAACACGATCCGCAACCAGACGTTTCCGAAGTCTGGCGAAAGCCTCGACGCCGCCGCGCTTGTCTGGTCTCAGGCGCCGTTCATCGTCGGTGCGCATGACACCGGCCCGCTGATCCGTTCCAAGGATGGGTTCTGGCTGGCGATCCCGCTGCCCGCCGCAGGCAAATCCCTGCGCGGCGGCCGGATCACCCCCGGCGAGTGGGAACGACGACGCGGGCTGCGCCTGCGCTTCGTCTATCGCCGCACCGGGCCGAGCCTGCTGGTCGCCGAGGGAAGGCTGAACTCGAAGGGTCAGGCGGTGGTGTCGCGCTCGAAGACCGGGCGCGGAAAGGTCACCGCGCCGATCTTTCTGCTGGTCCCGCAGGTCAAGCTGCCGAAGCGCCTGAACCTAGCGCGGGATGCAGATCGTGCGTTGGACAGCCTGCCAGGGCTGATTGTCGTGAACTGGGTGGATGGCCGTCTTGCGCGAAACCAGCTTGCGTGAGCCATTGAAAATGCGAAACAAAGTCGCCAAAATAGAAACACCAGGTGGGGGCTCGCCCGACCTGGTGCCTTAATCTGATGTCGACGGCGCTTAGCATGAGCCAGTGGGGCCAGTTCGACTGCTCTGGAAGGGTATGTACCGCCGCTATGGCCGAGAGTCAAGTTCCATACCCGTACGATGCGGCAACGATCGCTTCACTCAAGGCATCGCTCTCTGAGCCAAGATTCGCAACCTACCTCACAAAAGCGGCGGGAAACGAGCATTTTGCCTTCGCACTCTATCTGTACAACGCAAGGCTTGCGAAATCGTTCCTGTTCCCTTTGAGCGTCGCAGAAGTGACCTTGCGCAACGCCGTGGATGGCGTCCTTCGTCAGCTTCATGGAGATGAATGGCACCAGGATGGCGACTTCCGTAATAACGTGCTGACCCCGGAGAGCCTAGGGGCTCTGGACAAGGCAATGGAAAGAGCTCGGTCTAACGAGCGCGGGAAGGTGATTGCCGAGCTCACCTTCGACTTCTGGTCCAACCTGTTTCGCAATGAATACGCTGATCTGTGGCGAACCAAGTCTAATATCGCGTTTCCAGGCTTGTCCCACGGCCAAGGGCGTCATGAAATCCAGTCGCTGGTAAGGGAGATCAACCGGTTCCGGAACAGGGTTGCGCATCACGAGCCAATTCTGGACATGAATGTCCCCGACATTCAGTCGAAGATCATCAAGTTGGTGGAGCTTCGGTGCGAAGTCACTGCCAATTGGATGCGGCATCATGCGACGGTGAACATCGTCATGCGTTCGCGGCCGAACCTGTCGGGATCTGCACCGGTAAATCTCGCGAACAGAGCAGACCCTCGGTTCTATGTCGTCTCAAGAACCACGAGCTTGATAGAACTTTGCAGAGAAGAAGCGCAGAGCTGTGCGGCGTTTGTTTGTGTCGAGGACGGCCAAGCCACAGCGGCGTTTTCACACCAACAATTGTCAAATTACCTTACGCTCAAGGCTTTTGAACTCGATGGCCTTATCGACCTGAATGACCACTCGATCGAGGATGTCTTGACCGACCCTGCGGTCGGTATGGGTTTTCGGACATTGCCTGCGGATACATCGTTCTTTGAGGCGATCAAGGTCCTGAAAGAACCGAAAACCCGCGTTGTCGTTGCGATCGACCGGGACCAAGGCATGCCCGTAGGCGTAATGGTCCGAGCGCATCGGCGCTACTGAGCGTTGCTGCATTGGAGTTCCTATGCCCACGCCCCGCGAAACTATCCTCACCGCGCTGCACGCGCGGCTTTCGGCGTTGCCCGCCACCGCGCTGCGGGGTGACGTGCTGCCCGAGCGCGTCCCGGCCGAGGGGTTGCTGATCCTGCGCGACGGCGAGCCGGGGGAACCCGAGGTGACGCTGTCGCCGCTGCGCTATCACTACCAGCACCGGGCCGAGATCGAGGCGGTCGTTCAGGGCTCCGACCGTGACGCTGCCTTCGACATACTGACCACCAGCATCGGCACGGCGCTCGCCGCCGACCGGACGTTGGGCGGGCTCTGCGACTGGGTCGAGGCGGAAGCGCCCAGGCCGGTCGATCTGCCGGTCGAGGGTGCGGCCAGCCTGAAGGCCGCCGTCATTCCGGTCGTCCTTCACTACACCACGGCCGATCCGCTCGGCTGATCCCACCTTCAACAGGAGAACACCATGGCACGAGCCCAAGGGGCGCGGGCGCAGATGGCGCTTGCGTTCGAGACCGTCTATGGCACGCCGCCCGCAGGCGGCTTCACGAAGATGCCCTTCGCCAGCACCACTCTCGGCGCCGAGCAGCCGCTCTTGAACTCCGAGCTTCTCGGCTACGGCCGCGATCCGCTGGCGCCGATCAAGGATGCGGTGACGGCCGACGGCGATGTCGTCGTGCCGCTCGACGCCGAGGCTTTCGGCTTCTGGCTGAAGGCTGCATTCGGGGCGCCGACGACGACCGGCACCGGCCCCTGGACGCACGAGTTCCAGTCGGGTGCTTGGACCCTGCCGAGCCTCTCCATCGAGACCGGCATGCCTGAGGTGCCGCGCTACGCGATGTACTCGGGCTGCGTGCTCGACCAGATCACCTGGCAGATGCAGCGGTCTGGCCTACTGACCGCCACCGCCCGACTGGTGGCACAGGGAGAAACGGTCGGGACCACGACGAGCGCCGGCACGCCCGCCGCACTGGAGCTGAAGAGGTTCGGCCATTTCAACGGGTCGGTCACGCGGAACGGCTCGGCTCTCGGCAACGTCGTTTCGGCTGACATCACCTATGCCAACAACCTCGACCGGATCGAAACCATCCGCTCGGACGGCCGGATCGACGGCGCGGACCCGTCCATCGCCGCGCTGACGGGCTCCATCGAAGTCCGTTTCTCCGACAGCACACTGGTGACGCAGGCGATCAACGGCGATCCCTGCGAGATGGAATTCGCCTACGTCCTGCCCTCGGGCGAGAGCTTCACCTTCACCGTGCACGCCGTCTACCTGCCACGCCCGCGCATCGAGATTTCCGGGCCGCAGGGCGTGCAGGCGACCTTCGATTGGCAGGCCGCCCGCGACAGCGTCGTCGGCCGGATGTGCACCGCAACCCTCGTGAACGACGTGGAGACCTACTGACATGCTGACGCTCGACCTGACCAACGCGCCGCGCTGGCATGACCTTGCCCCCGGCGTCCGGGTGCAGCTGCGCCCGCTGACCACCGCGCTGATGGTGGCGACCCGCAGCGATTCCGCCGTCGAGGCAGTTCCGGAGGAGGCTTCCGACGAGGAGCGCGCCGTCGCCTTCGCCAAGGCGCTGGCCCGCCGCGCGGTGCTCGGATGGGAGGGCATCGGCGACGCCGACGACAATCCCATCGACCCGAGCCCCGAGACCATCGACGCGCTGCTCGACGTCTGGCCGATCTTCGAGGCCTTCCAGCTGACCTACGTCTCGAAGGGCCTGCTGCTGGAACAGGAAAAAAACGTCTCCGCGCCCTTGCCGAATGGTCCTTCGGCGGGGGCGACCGATATTGCCAAGCCTGCGCGCAAGCGTGCGAAGACTGCCCAAGCCGGCTGAACCGGCCGCTGACGCATGAAGGCTGGCAGGTCTGGGACCTCGTCGGCCGCCTCGGGGGTCAGCTGCGGGTGACCCCCGGCGCCATCGTTGGCTGGGACCTGACTGCCGCGCTCTCTCTTGGCGACGCCCTCGGTGTGCCGCCCGCCGTCGCTGCCGAACTTCTGCCCGTCATCGAAGCAGTGATGGTCGCCAAACTCAACGAACAGATGGAACGCCCCCATGGCTGAAAAACGCGTCAGCGTCCGCCTTGCGGCGGTCGGTGGTCGGCAGGTACGCGCCGAACTGGAAGGCGTCGGCGAAGCCGGTGCCCGAGGCTTCGGACGGCTCAGCCGCGAGATGGAAGCGGCGAACACCCGGCTCGCGGCCTTTTCCCGCCGGGTGCGTGTGGCCGCCGCAGCCGCCGTGGCAGCGGCCGCCGCAGCTGGCGTGGCGATGATCCGCTCTGGCCTTCAGACCGTCGATGCGCAGGCAAAACTCGCGCAGTCGCTCGGCACCACCGTCGCCTCGATCCAGAAGTTGGAGCGCGCGGGCGAGCTGGCGGGCGTGTCGATGTCCGGCATCGAGCAGGCCACCAAGGATCTGACGCGCCGTCTCAGCCAGGCGGCCGCCGGGAGCGGTCCCGCGGCCGACGCGCTCGACCGGCTGGGTCTTTCGGCCAACGACCTGATCGCGCTGCCGCTGGACCAGCGCGTCGGCGCGATTAACGCCGCCATCGAGAAATTCGTGCCTGCCGCCGAGCGTGCGGCCGTCGCGGGTCAGCTTTTTGGCGAGGAAGGCTCCATCGCCATGTCGCGCATCGACACGGCGACACTGCGCCAGGCGACCGAGGACGTGCTTGCCTTCGGCGTCGTCGTTTCCGAACAGGACGCCGACCAGATCGAGCGCACGAACGATGCCATCTCCCGGCTCGGGCTGATCTGGCGCGGGCTGTCGAACCAGCTCGCCGTCGCCGCAGCCCCCGCGCTGGAAGCGGTCGCCAACGCCATGGCCGCCATCGCCAGCCGCACCGGCCCGCTCGGCATCGCCATTCGCGGCCTTTTCGACAATATCGGCCGCCTGACCACCTATGCCGTGACCTTCGCGACCTTCCTTGCCGGGCGCTGGGTCGCCGGACTGGCCGCCGCCGCGCTGTCGGTGCGTGGGTTTGCCACGGCGCTCGTCGTGTTGCGCGGGGCGCTGATCCGCACCGGCATCGGCGCTCTGATCGTCGGCGTCGGGGAGCTGATCTATCAACTTTCCCAAATCGTCGCCCGCGTGGGCGGGGTCGGCGAAGCGTTCCGGCTGCTCTCCGATCTGGCCTCCGATGTCTGGTCGAGGGTCGGGCTCGCGCTCGACGCAGTGCTGGCCCGCATGGCGGCCGGTTGGGAGGGGCTGAGGGCCGCCGCGCTCTCGGCGCTCGATGGCACCGTCGCAGGCGTCGTGGGTTTCGGCGACCGCACCGTTGCGATCTTCCAGGGCGTCTATGACGGCGCGGTGGCGATCTGGGGCAGCCTGCCGGGCGCCATTGGCGACTTCGCCTACCAGGCCGCGAACGGTCTGATCGGCGGGGTGGAGGCGATGCTGAACGGCGTCGTCACCCGCATCAACAGCTTCATCGAGACGCTGAACGCCGCGCTGGCCCTGCTGCCCGAATGGGCAACCGGCGAAGGCGGCGTGCGGATCGGCACGCTCGACGCAGTGGACCTGAGCCGGATCGACAACCCGTTCGAGGGGGCGGCGACGGCGGCCGGCACCGCGGCGGCCGATGCGTTTTCGGCGGCGCTTGCCAAGACTTACATCGCGCCGCCCGATCTCGGGCTCGGCGCCATGGCGGATGACGCACGCGCCCGTGCCGATGCCTATCGCGAAGCCGCGGGCATGCTGACCGATGCCGCGACCCGACCGCTTGCCGCCTGGCAGGCACTGAAGGATGCCGTGACCGGGGCCGGCGCGGAGGCCGAAACAGCGCTGACGGATGCCGCGACCTCCGCCGATGCACTCGCGGCCGGGCTCGACGACACGACTGCCGCGGCCAATGGCGCCGGAGGTGCTGCCCGCGATGCCGGAACCGCCGCTGGCGAAGGGGCCGAGCGTGCGCTGACCGGATGGCAGGCCGTGACGGCGGCGCTTTCGGACTATGCCGGCCGGGCTCGGGAGATCGGCGGCGATATCGGCCAGAGCCTTGTCAGCGCCTTCCAGTCGGCCGAGGACGCGGTCGGTGAGTTCGTGAAGACCGGCAAGCTGAACTTCCGCGATCTGGTGACCTCTCTTATCGCCGATCTGGCGAAGCTGGCGGCGCGGCGCTTCATCCTCGGCCCCATCGCCAACGCGCTCTCGGGTGCGCTTGGTGGCGCGGGCGGCATCTTCGCCAACATCCTGCACGCGGGCGGCATGGTCGGCTCGTCCGGCCCCTCGCGCATGGTCCCGGCCATGGCTTTCGCCACCGCACCGCGGATGCATTCGGGCGGCGCCGTCGGTCTTCGGCACGACGAGGTGCCCGCGACCCTGCAACGGGGCGAGCGGGTGCTCTCGCGCCGCGAAGCACAGAGCTACGGCGCGGGCGGCGGGATCAACGTCACCATCATGGCCCGTGACGCCGAGAGCTTCCGGCAGTCCCGCACGCAGGTCGCGGCGGACATCGCCCGGGCGGTCTCGCTGGGGCGGAGGGGGATGTGATGGCGTTCCATGAGGTGCGGTTTCCCGACAACATCAGTCGCGGCGCGCGTGGCGGACCCGAGCGGCGCACCCAGATCGTCGAGCTCGCCTCGGGCGACGAGGAGAGGAACGCCAGCTGGGCCAACTCGCGCCGCCGCTACGACATCGCCTATGGCATCCGCCGCGCCGACGATCTGGCGGCGGTCGTCGCATTCTTCGAGGCCCGCAACGGCAGGCTCCACGGGTTCCGCTTCAAGGACTGGGGCGACCACAAGTCCTGTCTGCCTTCGGGCACGCCATCGCCGACCGACCAGGCGATCGGCACCGGCGACGGCGCGACGACCACCTTCCAGCTGGTGAAGCGCTACGCCTCGGGCAGCCAGTCGTGGGTGCGGAACATTGCCAAGCCGGTCGCGGGCTCGGTCGCCGTCGCCCTGAATGGCACCCCGCAGGTCTCCGGCTGGTCCGTTGATACCACGACTGGCGTCATCACCTTCACCACCGCGCCGGGTTCCGGCGTCAACGTTACTGCGGGCTTCGAGTTCGATGTCCCGGTTCGCTTCGACACGGACGCGCTCGACGTGACGCTCGACCTCGAGCGGTTGGGCTCGATCACCTCCATCCCGCTTCTGGAGATCCGACGATGAATGATGAAACCGGATTTCTGGCGGCGGCGCTGAAGGAATTGCTCGCCTCCACGGCGGTGATCCTTGCCGCCTGGGGCGCGCTCGGGGGCGCGACCAACGCGCTGACGACGAAGATGCGGCTGCGCGACGCGCTGCGCCACATCCTGCTTGGCGGCCTGATCGCGGCCGGGATGGGCAGCCTGTCGATGGCGATCATCACGTCTTGGCTCGGCCTGCCGCCCGAGACGATCCCGGCCGGGGGCGCGGCCGGATCGGCCGCCTATCTGGTTGGCGTCTTCGGCCCCGCCTTCATCGAGGTGCTGCTTGCCCGTCTGCGCTATGCCGGGAAAGGCGACGGCGATGCATGACCTTCTCCGCCTCGCGCGCTCCCTCCGCTGCGACCTGGCCGACCCCGGCCAGGCCTTCCGCCACCGCCTGGGCGTCGGCATCGCCATCGCCGCGCTGATCCTGATCCTCTCGCTTCTGGGGTAATCTTCATGCAGATGACTGACCGGGGCCTTCTGGCCCTTGTCCGGCACGAAGGCATCGTGCCCGGACCCTACACGGATGTGAAACGGGTCTGGACCTTCGGCATCGGCCACACCGCCGCAGCCGGTGCACCCGATCCCGCCACGATGCCGCGCGGCATGCCTGCCGATCTCGACGCAGGGATCAGGGAAGCGTTCCGGGTGTTCCGCGCCGACCTTGCGCGCTACGAGGCCGCAGTCCTGCGCACCGTGAAGGTCCCGCTCGAACCGCACGAATTCGACGCGCTGGTGTCCTTCCATTACAACACAGGCGGCATCGCCAAGGCGGCGCTCACCCTGCACCTGAACGCGGGCGACCGGGCTGCCGCCGCAGCAGCCTTCATGGGCTGGCTCAAACCCGCCGCGATCCGTCCGCGCCGCGAGGCCGAACGCGATCTCTTCGCCGAAGGCCGTTATCCGACCGGGACCATCCCGGTCTGGTCGGTGGATCGCAGCGGCCGCGTCGATTTCTCGCGACCGATCCGGCGCCTGACCGAGGACGAGGCGCTGGCGCTGTTGCGCCCCGCAGGCGTGCCGATACCGAGACCATACGCGCCTGCCGCCAAACCTGAACCCGCAATCAGCTGGTTTACCCGGCTGACCTCCTTCTTCTCCACCCTGATCCGGAGGGCCTGATCCTCATGCGCTACATCCGACTGACCTCGCTCACCTGGTGGGCGGGGTGCCTCGCCATGCTCACCGGCATTGCCTCGCTCGCGCTGCCCGCCACCGGGCCGCTTAGTGAACTTTCCCGCTTCGTCGCGCTGCTCGCAGGCTCGGGCGATGCCTCGCCCGCGGGGCTGATGTTCCTCGGGCTTGGCCTGATTGGCCTGCGTGACCGGATCGAGCGCGGGTTCCGCGGCGATGCTTGAGTTCCTCGCAGGTCTGGTCGTGGGCGGCTGCCTCGGCGTCTTCGTCGTCGCCCTCTGCGTGGCCGCCGCGCACGGGGAGCGGGACGATGGCTGAGTTCCTGATCTGGCTGATCGCAGCTCTGGGCGCGGTCGGGGGCGTCGTCCTCGGCCGCATCTGGGGTCAGGTGGAAGGGAAACGCACGGGCAAATGGGAGGCGGAACGCGATGCCAAGGAAGACAAGAGCAAGCGTTTCGAGCGTGGGCGGGATGCAGTCCGTGACGGTCGCGGTGCTGGCGATCCTGCTGACCGGCTGCGCCGCAACGATGGGCGCTGGTGATGCGGGCTGCGCCTCCTATGCCGAGGCGCGGCTGGCACGGCCGCCTGCCTCTGCCGTCGCCGCCGTGCCCACGGACTGGGCCGACTGGATCGCCGGTCTCGACGACCGAATGACGGGAACCTGCCGATGAAATCCCTCTCGCCCGCCCTGCGGGCCCATCTCGACGAGGGCACGACGACGCTTGCCTGGTGCTGGCGGATCGCCCGGGCCGATGGTGTCACTTTCGGCTTCACCGACCACGACCGCACGCTCAGCTTCGACGGCACCGAGTTCGAACCAGAGAGCGGGCTGACGGCGTCCGAGGTCCGCTCCGGCTCGGACCTGTCCGTCGATGCGCAGGACGCCGAAGGCGTGCTGACCTCGGACCGGATCACCGAGACCGATATCCTCGACGGCCGCTGGGACAACGCGGCCGTCGAGGTCTGGCGGGTGAACTGGGCCGACACCGGACAGCGCGTGCTGATGCGGCGCGGAGCCATCGGTCAGATCCGGCGCGGGCGGCTTGCCTTCGTCGCGGAGGTGCGCTCGCTGGCCCATGTGCTGGGCCAGCCGGTCGGGCGGACTTTCCAGGCGGCCTGCGATGCCGCGCTAGGCGATGCGCGCTGCGGCGTCGATCTGGCGGATCCAGCCTTCAAGGGAACCGGCGCCGTCATCGATCTGCTGCGCGACCGCGCCTTCACTGCCTCCGGCCTTGGCGCCTTCGAAGCCGGCTGGTTCATCTTCGGCACAATTGAATGGACTTCTGGCGCAAACGCTGGCCGGCGCACCGAAGTGCTGGGCCATGACGTCACGGACGGCATCGCCGTGCTGACCCTTCTCGAGGCACCGGTGCGCGCGATTGCCGAGGGCGACGGCTTCACGATCCGCGCGGGCTGCGACAAGCGGATCGAGACCTGCGGGGCGAAGTTCGCCAATACCGCCAACTTCCGAGGTTTTCCGCATATCCCAGGGCAGGATGCGGTCCTGCGCTACGCGACCAAGGATGGCGGCCACGATGGAGGTGTGCTGTGAAGCCAGCCAATCCGGATCGGGTGATCGGGGCGGCGCGGTCCTGGCTCGGCACGCCGTATCATGATCAGGCCAGCCTGCGCGGCGTCGGCTGCGATTGCCTCGGGCTGGCGCGGGGCGTCTGGCGCGAGATCGTCGGCCCAGAGCCGTTCCCGATCCCGCCCTACAGCCGCGACTGGGGCGAGACCCGCCCGCGCGAGGTTCTGGCCGACGGCGCGCGGCGTATGATGCCCGAGATCACCCCGGCAAATGCCGGTCCCGGTGCGCTGGTCCTCTTTCGCATGGGTAGCCGCGCCATCGCCAAGCATGTCGGGATCCTGACCGGCCCCGGCACTTTCCTCCATGCCTACGAGCGGCTCGGCGTGCTCGAGGAGCCGCTCACGGCACCCTGGCGGCGGCGCATCGCCTTCGCCTTCCTGTTTCCGCAACGCTGAGACCCCGACATGGCCACCCTCATTCTCGGCGCCGCCGGTGCCGCCATCGGCGGCTCGATCGGTGGCGCGATCCTCGGCGTCAGTGCCGCGACCATCGGCGGCTTCATCGGCTCCACCATCGGCTCGGTCGTCGACAGCTGGATCGTGTCCTCGCTCGCGCCGACGCAGCGGATCGAAGGCGCGCGGCTCGACAGCTTGCGCATCACGGCCTCGACCGAGGGGGCGGTGATCCCGCGGCTCTATGGCCGGATGCGGATTGGCGGCAACATCATCTGGGCCACCGACTTTCGCGAGGAGACCAAGACCACCACGCAGGGCGGGGGCAAGGGCGGCGGGGGCGGCAAGGTCAAGACGACCGAGTATCTCTACTACGCGTCCTTCGCCGTGGTGCTCTGCGAGGGGCCGATCACCGGCATCGGCCGCGTCTGGGCGGACGGCAAGCCGATGGACCTCTCGGGCGTCACCTGGCGCTGGTATCCGGGCGACGAGGCGCAGTCGGCCGATCCGTTCATCGCGGCGAAGATGGGCGCGGCCAACACACCAGCCTATCGCGGCACCGCCTATGTCGTCTTCGAAGAACTGCCGATGTCGAGCTACGGCAACCGCCTGCCGCAGCTCTCCTTCGAGGTCTTCCGGCCGCTGTCCGATCCCGACACCGCCGAAGGGCTGACCCGCGCCGTCACCATGATCCCGGCTTCGGGCGAGTTCACATATGCCACCGAAGGAATTCGCAAATCCTCGGGCGGCGCGACGCAGGCCGAAAACCTGAACGCGCTGCCCGACACCGCCGACATGGTCGTCGCACTCGATCGGCTCCAGGCCATGGCGCCGGCCGTCGAGAGCGTCAGCCTCGTCGTCGCCTGGTTCGGTGACGACCTGCGGGCGGGAACCTGCAAGCTGCGCCCGGGCGTCGAGGTCACGGCCAAATCCACGACGCCGGTCGGCTGGTCGGTCAATGGCGTCAGCCGGGCGAATGCCTTCCTGGTCAGCCGCGACGACCAGGACCGCCCGGTCTATGGGGGTACGCCCGCCGATTTCGCGGTGGTGCAGGCGATCCGGGAGATGAAGGCGCGTGGCCTGCGCGTCACTTTCTACCCGTTCATCTTGATGGACGTCCCGCCCGGCAACACGCTGGAGAACCCGTATTCCGACAATGCCGCCGAGACGGGCCAGCCCATATTCCCCTGGCGCGGCCGGATCACCTGTTCGCCCGCAGCGGGCTATGCCGGGAGCGTGGACAAGACGGCCACCGCGGCCAGCCAGGTCGCGGCCTTCTTCGGCAGCGCCAGCCCCTCCGACTTCGCGATTTCGGGCGAGACGGTCTCCTGGACCGGCCCGTACGGCGACTGGGGCCTGCGCCGGATGATGCTGCACTACGCCCATCTCTGCGCCGTGGCGGGCGGGGTCGACGCTTTCCTGATCGGCTCGGAAATGCGCGGCCTGACCACCATTCGCTCGGGTGCCAGCACCTATCCCGCTGTCACCGCGTTCAAGGCGCTCGCCGCCGATGTGCGCGCCATTCTCGGGGCAGGCATGGAGATCGGCTATGCGGCCGACTGGTCGGAGTACTTCGGCCACCAGCCGGGCGACGGCTCGGGCGATGTGTTCTTCCACCTCGATCCGCTCTGGGCCGATCCGAACACCGACTTCATCGGGATCGACAACTACATGCCGCTCTCCGACTGGCGGGACGGGTTTGGGCATGCAGACGCGGCCGAAGGCTGGCCCGCGATCTATGACCGGGCCTATCTGCAAGCGAACATCGCGGGCCGCGAAGGCTTCGACTGGTTCTACGCATCGGCGGCGGATCGGTCGGCGCAAGTCCGCACGCCGATTACCGATGGCGCTGCGGGCAAGCCATGGGTCTTCCGCTACAAGGATCTGCGCAGCTGGTGGTCGAACCCGCATTACAACCGCCCCGGCGGGGTTGAGAGCGGCACGCCGACGGCATGGGTGCCGGAATCGAAGCCCATCCGTTTCACCGAACTCGGCTGCCCGGCCATCGACCGCGGCACCAACCAGCCCAATGTCTTCTTCGACCCGAAATCGTCGGAGAGCTTCACGCCGTATTTCTCACGGGGCTGGCGCGACGACACCATCCAGCGCGCCTATCTCGAGGCGACCTACCTGTTCTGGAACGACGCCACGAACAACCCGGTGTCCTCGGTCTACGGCGGCCGGATGGTGCATGTGCCGGAATGCGCCGCATGGACCTGGGACGCCCGGCCATACCCGTTCTTCCCTGAACTGACCGATGTCTGGACCGACGGACCGAACTGGCGCCTCGGCCATTGGCTGACCGGCCGCCTTGGCGCGGTGTCACTGGCGGCCCTTGTGCGGCACCTCTGTCTGCGCGCCGGGCTGCCCGAGGACCGGATCGACGTCACCGGCCTCTGGGGCGCGGTCGAGGGCTATGCCATCGGCGCGCTTGAGTCCCCGCGCGCCTCGATCACCACGCTGGCGCGGCACTTCGGATTCGATGCCGTCGAGACCGAGGGGGTGATCCGCTTCGTGATGCGCGGCCGCGCCTCGGTGGCCACCGTCAGCCTCGACGATCTCGTCGCGCTTCGCGAGGGCGACGTTCTCGAGCTGACCCGCGGCCAGGAGACCGAGCTGCCCCAGGCCCTGAAATGGCAGGTGGTCCGCGCGGACGAGGATTACGAGGCCGCGCAGGTCGAGGCCCGGCGGATCACCGTCGACACGACGCGCATCGCCTCGGAGAGCTTCCCAATGGCAGTGCCGCCAGAGGAGGCCGAGCGCCGTTGCCGCCGCGCGCTGATGGAAGCCTGGACCGGTCGCGAGAGCGCGGCATTCCGGCTGCCGCCCTCGCGGCTCGCGCTCGACCCCGCTGATGTGGTGATGCTCGCCCATGACGGCCGATCCGTCCCGCTGAGGCTCATCTCGATTGCCGATGCCGACGCGCGCGGCATCGAGGCCGTGCGTCAGGATCGGGAAGCCTACGACCTGCCGCCCGGCGCTCCGCGACCCTCTGCGCTGTCGCAGGCGGTGGTCTTCGGCGCGCCCGAGGTCATGCTCCTCGATTTGCCGCAGCTCACCGAGGACCAGCCCGCACATCGGCCCTTCGCCGCTGCGCACGCCGTGCCTTGGCCCGGCGAGATCGCGGTCTACCGTAGTCCCTCGACGGATGGCTTCGACCTGCTGACGACGTTCGGCAGCCGCGCCCGGATCGGCACGCTGGTTTCGGACTTCTACGGCGGCCCCACCTCACGCTTCGACCTCGGCAATGCGCTGGTGGTCGATCTGCTGACCGGCACGCTGGAAAGCGTCACCGACCTGACCTTGTTCGGCGGCGCCAACGCGCTGGCCATCGAGAGCGCGCCCGGTGTCTGGGAGATCGTGCAGGCGGGCGCGGCCAAACTGATCGACACCAGCCGGTGTCGCCTGACCCGACTCCTGCGCGGCCAGCGCGGCACAGAAGGCGCCATGGGTAATCCGGCGCCTGCGGGCGCGCGGGTTGTGGTGCTGGACACCGCGCTCGCGTCTCTGCCCATCGCCGAGGCCGATCTCGGCATCCCGTGGAACTGGCGCATCGGTCCGGCCAGCCGTCCGGTCAGCGACGAAACTTATGTCGGGCGGGCCTTTATGCCCGCGGGCATCGGACTGCGACCGTTCTCCGTCGCGCATGTCGAGCAGCCGTGGCGCAGACCGCGCACACCCGGCGACCTGACGATCCGCTGGACGCGCCGGTCGCGCGCGCTCGCTTCCGACAGCTGGGGCGGGCTCGAGGTGCCGATGGCCGAGGAGCTGGAGGCCTATGAGATCGAGATCCTCGACGGCGTGACCGTGAAGCGAGTGCTGAGCGCCGCCACCACGAGCGCGATCTACACCGCCGCCGCGCAGACTGCCGATTGGGGCGTGCTGCTCGGCCCGGGCGACACGCTCGACCTCCGCATCTACCAGCTCTCCGCCCTTGTCGGGCGGGGCGCACCCAAGACCGTCACGCTGATACTCTGAAGGCCATCCCATGTCCGACGCCACGACCCATCTGCTGCTGCCCTTCATCCTCGCGGCGCAGGCCCAGAAGCACATCACTCACAACGAGGCGCTGCGGATCCTCGACGGGCTGGTACAGCTCTCGGTCCTCGACCGGGACCTGACCGTGCCACCCGGCAGCCCTTCCGATGGCGCCCGCTACATTGTCGCCTCGGGGGCGACGAGCGATTGGGCGGGGTGGGATCTGAACATCGCCCTCTGGACCGACGGTGCCTGGCTGCACCTGCCACCCCGGACCGGCTGGCGGGCATGGGTCGAGGACGAGGCCGTACTGCTCGTCTGGACCGGCGCTACATGGGAGGTCGTGGGCGAGCCGAGCGACATCTCTGACGCTGTTTTCAGCCTCGTCAACGACGCCGATCCCACAAAGAAGGCGGTGTTCTCGCTGTCCGGTATCAGCACCGGCACGACCCGCAGCTACACGCTGCCGAACACCTCGTCGGAACTGGCGATCCTCGCGGGCACGCAGACCTTCACCGGCAACAAGACCTTCTCGGGCACGCTGACGGCCTCCGGCACCGTCACGGTCTCGGCCGCGTCCGCGACCATCGGCACGGCGACAGGCACCGCGACCTACGGGATGGGCACCGGGGCGACGACCACCGGCCTCACCAAGACCGTGAACCTCGGCACCGGCGGCGCGTCGGGGTCGACCACGGTCGTCAACATCGGCCCCGCGACCTCGGGCGCGAACGGCACGACGGTGGTAAACACGCCGACAGTGACCTTCGCCAATGCCGTCACGCAGGTCGGCATGCCCCAGGCGAACCTGACCGCCCAGCTTCTGGGCCTCGGTGGGGCGACGGCCGACAGCTACAACCGGCTGTCGGTCAACACGCCCGCGGTGCTCCTGAACAACGCGGGCGCCGGGATCGAGGCGACCGTCAACAAGGCGGCGCCCGCCAACGACGCGAGTTTCGCCTTCAAGACCAACTGGTCGGCCCGGGCGCTGATCGGACTTCTGGGCAGCGACGATTTCAGCTTCAAGGTCAGCCCGGACGGCTCGGCCTTCTACGAGGCGATCCGGATCGACCGCAGCTCCGGTCGGGTCGAGATGCCCGAACCGGTCGTGCTCCCGGCGGTGAGCGCCGTCCCAGCGCCGCCACCGAGCGGCAAGCTCGCCCTCTATGCCCGCGACCGCGCCGGGGCGGGATGGCTCGACGTCCAGCGCCCCTCGGGCCGGTTTTTCCCGCTGCAGCCCCATTTCGGGGTGAACCGGATCGCGACCTGGGCGCCGTCCACCGGCACCACGGTCAACACCAACGGCATGCCGCGCACGGCGGTCGGCACCGTCTCAACGCCGACGCTCGCCACCACCAATCTCTCGACCTCGATGCGCCGCTGGCGCGTGACCAGTGCAGCCACCGCTGATGCGGCGGCCGAGGAACGCTCAGCGGGTTGGGTGTGCTGGCGCGGCAACGCCGATGGGCTGGGCGGCTTCACCTATGTGAACCGGCTCTCGCTGGTGACGCTGCAGGCGACCGGTATGGGCTTCTTCGGCCTCTACGGCTCGACCACGGCGCTGGCCACGACCCTGACGCTCTCGGCCGTGGTGAACTGCATCGGCATCGGCTTCCAGCGCGGCACCCATACGAACTGGCAACTCGTGCAGAACGACGCTTCTGGCGCGCCTACGCTCACCGATCTGGGCGCGAGTTTTCCGGTCGCGAGCACGACGAACGTCCTGACCCTCACGCTCTTCGCCGCCCCGAACAGCAGCGAGATCGGCGTCCGGGTGGTCGAGGAAGTCAGCGGAGCAGTGGTCGAGGTCATGCTCGACACCGACATCCCGGCCGCCACGCAACTCCTGAGCCCGCGCAACTTCATGAACAACGGCGCGACAGCGGCGGCGGTGGCTTATGATTGCTCGGGGGTCTATGTGGAGACGGACTACTGAGCGGGGAATGATGGCAGGCAGCTATACAATCTCAACGTATCCAATGAGCTCCGCGGAATAACTTCCATCTCCACTTGCTGTGCCCTTATGCTTGAGCTCTCGTTGAAGGGACGGCTCGACGATCTTGCTAAATATGCTGATCCGCTCATCCTCGCCCAGGAAAGGTCGAGAGGGCGACAACCTGAGCACCTGATCAACCTGGCGCTCAATTGCAGGAAGCCTTGTCCCCTCAGGGCTGATCGCGATAGATTGTATGGTTGTCCGTTTTTCACCTTGACCGTTGGTCGCTTCCACAAGCCACAACGAGAGGATGGCTGGTTCAATCCCATCCCCCTCAAGGGCTACTCCGAGCAAATTCGGGTTGAGCGAACGCCACCTGCCCAGTTCCTCTTGGACCGCCGGATGATCAAGCCCCAGCAGATCGCACGTATCGGAGGAAGTTGCGACATCGCGGTTTAGTGTAAACCGAATGCGGCGGGCACCATCGACCGTAAGTAAATCAATAGTCTCTGCATCAACCTTCGAGAGTCTTAGATTCCGGTCCGCCATGGCCGCCGACAAGAAATCAACCAACCGCTCCAAGCCTGTGGAAACATCAGAGAACGGCTTGTAATCATCCAGGCTGAAGCCTTCGAGATCTTGGAAGAGGTCGAATACTACTTCCCGTGCCTCGCGTGCGTTTGCCAAGGCCGCCTCAAGTTCAACCGCGGTCCGTTTCAGCTCGGGATCCCCCAGAGCCTCTTGGTAAAGCCGGTCATAATTCAATCGCTCTGACAGCTGCCCAAGTATCTGAGAACGCAGATCCTCTGCAACGTTGCCTTGATCGTCGACTTTCCCGAGCGTTCTCGCGATTTCCGTAAGCTTGTCATCAAGCAGAAGAAAAATGCGCCCTTCGATCGTATCCGAAAGGACCAAATTGTAGACTTGCGCGGTATGCGCTTGGCCATAGCGATGAATTCGACCGATCCGCTGTTCCATATCCATCGGATTCCAGGGCAGGTCAAAATTGAAAAGGATGCGCGCGAACTGCAGATTGATGCCCTCGCGGCCTGCTGCGGTGCAGACCATTACACGAGGCCCATCCTTCAGCTTGAAGCGGCGTTCGGCAGCGGCTTTGGCGCCGTGATCACCGCCACGGAGAACTACGACACCTTGACCAGGATATGTCGCCTCGATTTCACGGGCCAAGAGGTCAACTGTCCCCAAGTACGTGGCAAAGATCACAATCTTTTCGTTGGGATTTTGTCGCCACAAGGTGCCAAGGCCGTCGAGGAGCTTCTGCACCTTGGTTTCACGCTGCACCGGAAAAACCGAGAGCAAGTCCGCAATTCGCAACCGCTCTTCCGGGAGATGCAGGTCGATCGCTGCCGAGGCGACATCTTCCATGTGAGAAGACGCAAACTCCGAGCCATAAGGATCGGAGGCCATCTCCAGCGCCTCCTCGTCCAACTTCTTTGCGAGCCGATATTTTAGGTCGGCCATTATCCGGTCGACTTCGCTTTTCCCGATCGGATCCCTTTCAAGCCCCCATTCGGCATGAATCAGCTCTCGCGCTTCATCGAACAGTCGCTCGCGGCCTTCAATATCAAGCTCTTTGTCCCGCAGGAGCGCCTCGTGCAGGGTGAGCATGAGCATACGTCGCTTGAGCGTTCGCCTCACGGCAGCGAAGCTGGACGCTGCGATCTTTTGGAAAATCGCCATGAGGAAGCCCAAGGCTCGCCCTTGGTTTCCTTTCCGTTTGGCCAGGTCGAAACCTTCCTCGAGGTATTCGCGCAGCCGCTCATAAAAGCGTCGCTCCTCGTCACCCATCAGGAAGGACTCTGTATGTACCCACCGGCGTGCGAAGAGCGGGTCACCATCCGGGCGGCAAGCGTCCGCCTTGGTCCGTCGGAACATCACGGTATTCAAACGATGTCGATTTTCCAACATCTCCTCAGGGCTGCCGAAGAGGGTGGGATTCAGCAGTTGGACGAGCATCCAGAACTGGAAGTGGTTTCCTTGATGTGGCGTCGCGGAGAGGAGAAGGAGGTCTCGGGTGTGACCTTTCAAAGCCTCGCCGAGTTTGTAGTTTTCCGTCTTCCGAACTTTCCCACCCGTTCGATAGGCGGTCAGGTGGTGCGCCTCGTCAAAGACAACAAGATCCCAATGCGGGGCTTCCAACAGGCGCTTGATGCGCGCTGGCCGCTTCAATGTGTCAATGCTGGCAATGAGCCGGTCGTGTTTCGCGAACGCGTTTGTTTTGCGGTCGGTAATATCGCCTTCCGACCCAAAGACCTCGAAGTCCAGGCTGAAGACTTCGTTCAGCTCCCGGTGCCAGTTGTTCACGAGGCCCGCAGGCACAACCATCAGGGCACGATCAAGCTCACCGCGGCTTGCCAGTTCACGGAGCACGAGCGCGGTTTCGATTGTCTTTCCAAGCCCGACCTCGTCGGCGATAAGAAAGCGACGAGGCGAGGCTGTTGCGATGCGATGTGTCAGGACGACCTGGTGGGGCAGAAGGTCGATCCGCGCGGATGTAAGCGCGGACGCGCTCTCCATCACGGGTAATGCATGGGCCTCATAGGATAGCCAGACGGATCGAGCCCGTTCGGCCGTGCCTTCAACTGATCGCAGAATGCGCTCTGTGCGCGAAAGCTCCTTCTGAACGCTGGCGATCGGAACACGGCGCTCTCCGATGCTGAAGAATGCACGGAGGTAGCCGTCGCGCGGTGCCTCAAGCACAACGCCAGCGCCGAAATCGAAATGGGTGATCCGCTCACCAGGGCCAAAGGTGGTCTGTTCCATTTGCACGATCAGGTGATCCTCAAATGGAATAGGCCGACCGACTTGCCGCCCTGCGCGAGAATGATTTCTTGCGGATACTCCCAAGCCTCTCCCCACAAGACCCGTCCGAAATCGATCGTCTCGCTGGAAAATGGCGCAGAACACCGCCACCGCACGGCATCGGTCGCAAGGTCGATGGGCATTCGCCTCTGGCCGTTGGGCAGCCAGAACACCAGCGATGCCAGGCCATCGTAGAAATCCTGGAAGGACAGGATCGCCGATTTCAGGGCTCCGCCAAGCCAGGCATCGGCGTCGGTGGGTGACAGAAGATCGAGGCAGGCATCAAGACCCGCCACGACCAATGTGTCACCGCCGTTGCTCGGCAGTTCGTCCGGCCACGATTTGGTGGCAAGCATCAGCTGGCGCAGGCTGTAGACCTCGCTCGCCCGCGCAACCTTCGCGAAGGCGTCGTCGTCCCAAATCCAGCTGACGCCCCGACGTTGCCAGACGCTGTCGAGCACCTGTTTCATGCTCAATCCTCCAAGAAGAACGACAGCTGCTGGACCTGCTCTTTGTTGCTGGCGGCCCAGTTGTTGTAGATGCTCAGCGCCCGCGAGGCGGCGTTGCGCATCTGCTGCGTCTGCCCCCGTTTGCTCATCCATTCGAGAAGGCTCTTCAGCGCCGCGTGCGGCTTGAAGTTCTCGTTCTTCAGTGTGTCGGCCGCGTTGATACCGCTGCCGTCATAACAGGCCCCCATCAGAACGAAGGTCTGATCTAGGTCGGCCGACAGCTTGCGCCGGTGCCGTCCCTGCCAATCCTGCGCGATTGCCAACGGGTCGTTGAGGTAGAACACCTTTTTTTCTTCGCGGGCCCAATCACGGCTCACGAATTCATCCGGTGCGATACCCGAGCCGCGCAGCATCTTCTGCATCTGGTCGCGCGCCAGCTCTGTCTTGCCGTCGAAGATGCGCAGGAATTGACGGGTGATCGGCTCTGCGGTCACAGGCGGCGGCTCGGAGGCCTTGTTGGCGTCTTCGTCGATCAGCTGGTTGATGCCGACGAGGGCATCCTTGACCGAGATCGGCCGGCCTTCGTCGACATAGACCTTCCCATAGTGCTGCGAGAAATATTCGAGCGCCTTCCCGCGCCGGATGACCTGAATATCGGCTTCCGGCAGACCGCGCCGAGAGTGGTTCTCCAACAACCCCTGAATCTGACGGACGTCTGCGAGGACTTCGCGGCGCATGCGTGCCCAGCTTACGGACTTGGGCTCATGTACTCGTTTCCGGCACACATGGACGATGTCATATTCGATAGTTTGGGATCCAAACGTTCCCGGTTTTGCGCCTTCTCCTTTGGTCTCGTCAGATCTTATTGGGTAGGTTGCTTCGAGGTAGAAGCCTGCCTCAAAAAGAGACTCAAGAACTGCAATCCAAGGTTCATCAGCGCTGTGATGAAAGGTGAAACTTAGCGTTCCCGCCGGCCTAAGTATCCTATGTGCTTCCCTCCAGCAATCTGTCAAAATCCTTTTGTAGAACCCATCCGGATCTTCGGGTTCCCTCGCTCGATTGGAGACTGCTTCAAGTGCCTTTGGCGTTGCGCTGCCCGAGAAGAGTTCCGGATAAATCTCAGATAAGCCTAGTTTGATCCAAACGTAGAAAAAATCGCTCAACTCCGAGTAATGCAACAATCCGCCAAAAGGTGGGTCTGTAATTATCAAGTCGACCGATTGGTCTTCGTAATGATCCAATTGCGTAGACGAAGCACAGTAAACGTCCACGTTTAGTACAGGATCCTTTGGCTCGACCTTTATCCCCTTGCTGGCTATTTCATCCGAGAGGTCACTACGACCAGACGTTTCGAGATTTGATCTGGCCACAATCTCCCATGGCATTCTCGACCATTCAAGCCCCTCAACTATTCCCCTGGCGCAACCATTCCAATTCCCGCGCCCGTATTCACCGAATACACAATTTTCAACTGTTGTTTGTTTTGGGTGGAAATTGTTGTTCGAAAACATTGGCTCAAGCTGGTCTGCTTGAGTATTCCAGATTGTAAAATTGTTGTTATTTCGCACGTACTGCTGAAAGCAGCCGAGAACAAATTCTCTAACCTTGCTGTCGTAATTGCCAATGGTCGTGATCGCCTTCAGCAGTAGGGCGTGTACCAAAAGCTCGCGCGAATTAAACATGTCGGACCAGAAGTGATAGCCGTGTCCATTCTTAATGTCCCCATTGTTATGGGTTGTCATAAAGCCGTCCGGTATTTCCTCTCTTGGCCAATACTTTCTTAGATCATCGTTCTTTCTTGCCTCCCACTCATCTATTGCAGCATTCATTTGGCGGGCGTCAGCCGCTGAAAACGGTGAAAAGTAGCGTCCGTTATAGGGCGCGCCTTGGGATTTGCGTTTCGACGAATATGCGTGTTTCGCGTAGGCGGCCATTGGTCCGTTTTTTCCGGTTTCCTTGACGGCGCTCAAAACGTCATTGACCGCTCCACATGAGGCGCATGTGAATTTCGCCTTGCCCGGTACGGTACCACCTTCTTTTCCGGTTCGGATCGCGATCCCGGTCTGTGGGCAAATCACTTCGTCGGGTAGATTTCCTCGCACCTCAACCAAAACGGCTTCGCTCGCTCGATGCGTATTCCATGACTTAGTGGAATCTGCGGTATCTTGAGACGCCCCACCAAATTTTTGGTTCTGAGCATCAGAGGATCCCGATCCAGTCAGCCATTGAGGATGGACAAGAAGCGAGAGCTCCACCTTCTTGTTCTTGCCCTTGTCGAGCTTCACCATTTCGGTGTGGCCGCAATGGGGGCAGATCACCCGGCCCTTTGGGTCGAGAATGGAGTAGGGCTTTTCGTCGGGCGCCACATAGAGCGGAGCGTCCGGCGCCATGCGCGCCTCCGCATCCTCAATGTCGAAGCGCTCGCTGCATGACGTACATTTGTGCGTCCAATGCTTCACGGTCAGGGTTTTCACCGCCATCACCGGATTGGTCATGACCGGCGTACGATGGCCGCAGCCTGTTACCTGGCAGGGCCCGTGCTTCGCCCAGAAGGTATAGATGATCTCGGGCCCATCGTAAGCGTAGTCCGTCCTCTCTTCTGGCTTCAGGGCCAAGGGATCGAAATCCGTGCCCATAACCGTGCCGGAGGGCTTGTGCGTCCATGTGCCTTTCTCGCCGTTCGGGCCGTCGCAGTAGTAGAACGGTATGATCTGCGGTTTTACATCGGCCTCGATATCGGCCAGGAGGCGGTGCACCTCATCGAGATCGACATCGGCCAGCTCCTGCTTCACCACGAACCAGGCCACCGGGTTCAAGTCGTTGCCCGACATCTGCATGCCGAGGCGCGATCCCTCGACCAGCGTCGTGCCGCCGCCCATAAAGATGTCGGCCACCTTCAGGTGCTTGAAGGCGCCTTTTTTCTGGTGGTTGGCGTAGTAGTTGTCCCAGACCAGCTTGGCCGCATGGGACGGATCCTCGGGCGCCTTGGTCGCGGCCGCGATGAGCATCGAGCGGAACACGCTCGATCGACGACGCGCCCACCACTTCGACATTTGGTAGATAGGTTTACTAGACGGGCCCTCTATCGCGGCCACTTGGTTAATTGATAGAATTGGAAAATCCACCTCAAGGCAGGTTTTCGGACGGTTTGGGTCGCTGAAATCGACAGTTTCCATCGCGACGGTTTTGCCGGCGCCAACAGCACGCGCGACCTCTTGGGCAATCTGTTCTTTCTTGGTCGCCATGGGCGTAAATTCCTTACTTCGTCAATTCAACAAACGGGCAGAGCATCTCGAGCAAGGACAAGCCGCCATGCGCGAGGGTGGGGTAGCCGCCCTGGCTTTTCCATTTCCAGCGCCCGACCGCGAGCAGGTGCTTGCCGTGCTGGCTATCCACCGAAAGGGCAACAGGCGGGACAAAGGGACCGGGATCGTGCTCGCCCGATAGCAGACGGCCGCTCTTCAGCGCGCCTTTCAGGAAGGAGGCCTGTTCGTCCATCGCATCATAGAAAAGCCCCGTGGCGGCATACCCATGATCAGAGGTGATAACCAAACGACGACCGGTCGCGAGGCGCTCGACGAACTCCCAGAAATCATCGCTGGTCAATTGCGTTGCGATATCGCGCGTGAGGAGATCCAGACCCTGACCGGCACCGGCACCGTCGTGCAGCTTGCTATCGGGCCATTGGTGCCAGAACACCCAGTTCGGCGAGGGGTCGATCAGACCGGCGCAGTCCTTCCACGGCAGGTCAATCGTCTCGGTTCTGGCGGGTGCCAGTTTGTGGACGAGCCCACCGCCGTTGTTTTGAAGCTGGCTCCGGCTTGCGAATCCTAGCGCTTTGGCAAAGGAATTCGTCTCCGACGGTATTTCCGCACCGTAGGCGGCAGCGGTGTGGACAACAAACCCGCGTTCCTTTGCGCCCTCGAGAAGCCAAGGTATTTCTCGCAGACTAAGCCCATCGAGGATCAAGACGGCCTTGGCGCTGTAAGGCGCGGACCACCATTCAACGATCTTATCAGCATTCCGCGGGGCGGCGTCCCCAAAGGTTTGCCACAACCCCCATGCCGCCGACGACAGAAAGTGGTCGATCTCGCCGATGGCACGATCCCGTCGGGTCACTTCTCCAGGCGCCTTTTCGGCATCCAGCGGTGCTCCGCAGATCGACATGACGCGCTCGATGATTGTGGCCCAAGCCTTATCATCAGGAGTTGTGGTCAGGCCCTCAATCGCTTCCAGGTCCAGCGCCATCAGTTGCCCTCCTTGTCGAGTGACAACTCGAACGTCATGCCATCAGGCAGTTTCTTGAGGAGTTCCTTCAGCTGCGCGCCAGTCGCAGCGTCCACCTTTATGGTGACGGCTTTCACAGGCGTTGCTGGACCAATTCCCCAACCTTCGAGTTTCCCGATAAGGTTGAGCGGCGAGGTCGCGGGTGCGGCAAAGGGCATACGAGGCGCGCCAGAGCTGGCGCCACCGCCGAAGATGCCGCCACTAGGTTGCGGCATCGGGTCAGGCACGCCTGGCACTGATCCCGGATTCTCAGACATTCCTCCCGGAGACGCAGGCGTCGGCTCTGAGCCCCCGCCGAAGAGCCCGCTAGGGGTTTGCGTTCCCGGAGCTGGCTGCGGATTTGCCCCCCCGGTCGCGGGAACAGCAGACGGCGGCAAGATGAACACCTCGTCAAGCTGTCGTCCCGTGTACGAAAGCTTCGGCCGCAAGCGTCGCCACGCGGTCTCTTCGTCCTCGCCTGACTGGGCCTGAAGATACTCCATTCCCCGAAGGTTGATCGCAATCTTGCCTTTGGCACAGAGACGCAAGATCCGCTCTTTCATGGCCGTCTCGCCCAACCATGGGATACAATCCTGGCCTGCCGGGCGAGGCTCTTGCAGTTCCTTGAGTAGCTTGCCGACCGAACTGTTATTGATTGCGGCCTCAAGCACTAGGTGTTCAAAATCCTCTGGGACGAACAGGTCGTTCGTCATCGCAGTTTCAATCGCTTCCGGAACCTTCGCTCCTTGCTCGCGAAGTGTCTCGATATGGAACTCGCATTTCGACGGGTCGCCAAAGTTCCAAGTGTGCAGCACGGCAAAACGATCAAACCGCTTCTTGAGAATGTCCCGCAGCTCACCTTGGTATTTCGACTGCAGCTTACGATACTCCGCATTCTGCGCGCCCCATTCCTGCGCCTTCATTTCCGCCCTAGCGAGGACGAGAAGGTCACGATCATAGAAAGCGTTCGAAGTCCCACTCCGAGGGATCAGGAACCGAACCGTGTTCCGACGCTTCTGGAGGTGATCTTTGAGCCACCGTCCAAGGCGCTCATCAATGCGATCCGGCTCCTCCGGGAGCACCAAAATCGGTAGCCTGTCGTCCCAACGCTCGGGCTGTTCACTCTCGTCCAAGCCCGTCCAAGGGTCATTCAGCCAATTGCGGGGCAACGCTATGACACGGAATGTCTTGGCGACTTCCTCGCTGCCACCGATGACGTAGCGGGTTTCCTTCGCGAGTTGAATGAGGTCCGATCCGTCCGTAAAAAGCTTGTCATTTCTCGCGGAGGCCATGACTTTGGCCTGCGGGTTTTCCTCTTCCTTGAAGACGAGCCGCGCTCCATCTTGGTGGATGTTGAAGCTGTTCTCGATGACCGTTGCGAGCTCAACCTGGAAAGCATTGTCATCGACTGGTTTTGCACGCGTCAGGTCGATTTGCAGAACCGAAGGCTCTGCGCCGGCCATGTTTCCGACCGCTATTGACCGAAGCCACAGCGAGCCGATGATTTCCTGAAGATGTGGGACCTTCGAGGCGTGGTCCGGCACGGCTTCAGTTACAGAGGTAAGGTTGCGAAGGGCTTTGTCGCGTAGGGCGCGGTGTTGCTGATTGGCAACCGAGTCCAGAAGTGCTCCGATCCCAGATGCATCGTCGTCGAGCCGAAAATCGGCAGCTGTCAAAACTGGCGCGTTCTCGCCGCTGCTCTTATGCAGGTTCGCCAAGATGCGGATGAGGTCGCGCGTCTCTTGGGCGTCTGTAGCGACAAGCACCTGATCCTCCAAGAGTTGCAGGAGGTGTGGCGCGAAGGGCCAGCATTCGACAAAGTCTCGCCGCTTCCTGTCCTGTTCCGAAGATGGCGTACCGAGCAGCCGAAAGTACTCGTTGATATGAACGTCGAGGGCGCCCTCAATTGCCGACGAGCCGATCTGCAGCCGGTTTTCAAACAGCCGATGGAGGAGCATGCGACGGCGATCATGCTGGATCTTGTCCGGGCTACCGCCAGCACGGAAATCCACCTGAACGGGGTTCACCCTGTGGATCTGCTGGTATGCGTCGCTTGTCCCGTTTCGAACCGAAACCACGAGCACGAGTAGTTCGGGGTACTCCTTTGCAATCTCAGAGAGGATCTGGATGAAGTTGAACGCCCAGTTTTTCCACGGATACTGCTTGGTATTCGTGAGACCGTCGAACCAAGTCTGAAACTCGTCGAGCAGCAGCATCGTCGGCGAATGCCGCAGCATCTCGAGGATGAGCTGGTCGGACGGAATGTCAGTCTTGCTGGCACCCATACCTTCCCACTTCCCCTTGATATACGTGCCGTGCGGATGTCGTTCGAACAGAATGTCCCAGAGGAACTTATAGCGCTGACGATGGAGGCTTTCCCCGATGACGAGCATGCCATTCCGCAGCGGGATTTGACCGATCGCCGGGTCAGACAGGGTAGTGGACCAGCTCTTCAACCAATCCCCGGTTGAGGCGGGATCACTAACAGTATGATAGAGAGCCGCCATAAGGTGTGACTTACCGAGGCCGCGTTCACCAATGACTACAACCGGTCGACCTTGCTGGGGGCCAACGGCTTCTATGCCTTTCAATAGATCGAGCGTAGGGTACGTGATCTCAAGAAAGTCACGGGCCGGAACCTGTGTTGCCCCTGTATTCGCATCGTTGGATAGCTCAATCGCCGTCCCTTTGAGGCGCCGCCCTTTGAACTCATCCCTCAGCTTCAAACCAAGCATTTAAGCCTCTCCAATTCGTTCTGCCGGCTGCGCCGGAAATGATGTTTCCCGGTTCAACAGCACAATCTGCTGATCCTGCGGCTTCCTGGCGGATGGATCCGTGTCCAACCCTAGGCGCTTGAGCGTGTAATAGAGCAGCGCGCGGCGAACTTTGATCTCAGCTTTACCGTCCTGCATGCCGTAGTCGAGCGCGATAACCTTGGCCTGTGTCTCGGAAAGGTCCGGGTGGGGCCCCACCTCCAGCGTGACCTCCGAATGCCAATCGGCATCTTCGGCGGCAGTGGTTACAGCCTCAGAAGCCCCGCGCACTTCCAGCATCCGCGACAGCAGGAAGTCCTTGAAGCAATCGTCCGTCATACAGAAGGCTCGCGCATGCCAACGAAATCCATCGAAAGCGATGGCATGGGGCGCAATCCAGCGCCAGCGTGGCTCGGGATGGGACAGGGATTGGTAGTTGACCTCTATCGCCTCGGTGCGGCGAATGGCACCAACGACCGCGCGTAAGGTTTCAGGATGAACGCCGCGCACAGGAGTTGGCGTCGAGGCATAGGCCGGCAGGTCATTGGTCCAGCAATCATCGCGGTCGAGGAGCCCATCCTCGAGAGAGCGCAGCTGAGCCAGGTAGCGGCCAGCGTCCAGCTTCCCGAACACAGACTTGAAGCCCGGGCCGCGCACATAGGTGCGCGCGCTCTTGTCGTAGGTCATGTTGTCGGGGGCAAAGCTGATGTAGCGATTCAGGTCGGATGAAGCCTGGTTCACCGACAGCCCGAACTGCTCCATCACATCGCTTCGGTTCACATGCCCCTCCCAGAACAGGCGAAACTCGATGAACTCGAGCCGCTGCTCGACCCCCCAGCGAAGTTCCGACCTGTCGATTTCCACTACGTGCTCCCGCCTTGGTCGATGCGCACGATTACTATGCGCGCCCAATTATTGGATTCTAGCCGACGCTATCCGACGGGGTGAGCGCGCGCAATCGAAATTGCGCGTAAAGCGATTGATATTGCTGGGGCTTGTAGGCGGGGCCTAGTTTCAGCAGGGACCGCGCAGTCACCGATCAGGCATTGATGGCGGTCCTCACTGCTCAGCTCCCCTGCAGCACGCAGCACAGGGGACGTCAGGCTGCATGGTTCAGCCTCTGGCCTCGTCCGGTGCGATCTCGCTCAACTCCCGGTTTTCGAATGCCACGACATCCTCCATCCGGTAGACAACGCGGCGTCCTATCTTGATGAAGCGAGGCCCGTCACCAAGGGAGCGCCAGTAATCGAGGGTCCTGTGGCTGATCCTCCATCGTGCTGCCAGCTCAATCTGGGTCAGGCGTGTGTCAGTCATTTTCGTTTCCTTTCGTGCGACCTCAACGGCCGAAATGCAAACTCCCTGCGCGTCCAACACGATGCTCGCGCAGGGTTTTGCTGACGATGCCCGCGCGGGATTCAGCGCCCGGCCTTTATCTCCTCCAGGTCGCGCAATTCTTGATTTTCGAACGCCAGTACATCTTCGAGGCGGTAAATCACGCGCCCGCCGAGCTTCATGAAGCTCGGTCCTTCGCCAGTCCACCGCCACCGCTCAAGTGTCCTCGGGCTAATTCTCCATCGGGCAGCCAGATCGATTTGACTGAGGCAAATTTCTCGCATCTTCGTTTCCTTTCGAACGACCTCCGTGGTCGCACGACAACGAATGCGTAGAAAGAAAACGTATTCAAGTCAGTGTGTTGCGGGAAGCTGCGCGTTGCGGGCGGGGCCTATCGGACGGTCCGCGCAGCCGCGAGTTTCAGGCCAAGGCCATGTCAGATCACGCAATTTCCGTCAGAACATCTTAAGACACGTAATCCTGCCGGAGCTCCCTCAGGGGTCACAGGAGACGGTCTAGTTGGAAGGGCACTTCCTCCGCCACTTTTCCAAGTGCAGTCTGGGCTTGTCGGCGCAACAAGCTGCGGCACATTCTGCCTGGCAGGTTGGAAGCTGAGCATTCGTAGTCCTTGTTGCATGTCGGTCAGCGGGCCTCTTCGGCTGAATCCTCCCCTTTTGCGGCAGCGCCTAGGTCAACTTGCATCCGCAAGGCGCGGTCTTCTCAGGATGCGAACTGGCCAACTGCCAAAGGGAACATCTGGAACACTCGTTCGGACTCAATGTTCCGACGAAAGAAAAACCGGCGATTCGGCATAAAGACAAAGCGGCCAGCCTGTGTGGCACAGGCCAGCCGCTACATCTATTCGTGGACAGTATTTTCAGGCGGCGTCGGTCAATTCGGCATCTGCGGGCAGGCGCGTGTTGGCCTTGGACAAAGGGGCGCCATCCTCGATGCGGCACAGCTGAAGCTGCAGTGCATCCTCGCGCGTCAGGTTGCGCCCGCAGTCGAAGACGAAAGCGCAATGACCCAAGCTGGCATCCGTCAGGTCGCGGCGAGGTCGGCAAGCCACCAGCGATCCCAGAACCTCGTCGCCCAGCCTGACCTCCAGGACGACGGATTGGTCCGGATGCGCCGCATCCCGTGCCCAACCCTCAAGCCGACCCTTGGCATCAACCCGGTCCAGATGTCCGCCCAGAACACCGGGCGCCCGGTCCGCGACGCCGGCAAGACGCTGTCCGTCGATGCTGCGGCGGACGACCAGCCGCTTCAGTTCAGCCGCCGACAGCGCACGCTCGCCCTCGAAGCGAAAGGCCAGCATGCTGCGCTTTTCCGAATCCTTGGGCGGCAGGCAGGCGATGGTGGTGCCGATGATGGCGCCGTCCAGCACGACCTCCAGTTCGACCGGCTGACCCGGCAACCCGGCATCGCGGACCCAGCCTTCGGCACGGCAGGGAGCGGCCACCGACGTCACGCGGCCCTCCAGCTGTCCAAGCTCGACCGGACCCCGCCGCATCAGCGCGCGCCGTGCCATGACCTGCAGCGCATCCATGTAGACGGGCCCTTCGGTGGGCCGGGGTGCACAAAGCTGCGGAGCCTCCGGAGCGACATGGCCGGGGAAGCGACGCCGGAAGTCGGCGGCATTGTCGAACCGGTCGCGGAAGGTGCCGCAATCGGCGAAGGTCTCGGACCAGGCACCATCTGCCAGGACCAGGTCATGCACGCCCAGGTCCAGCTGGAAGTAATCCCACCGCTCTCGACTGGCCTCGCGCGTGACGGTGATGCCGTTCACCAGGTCGCCGGCGAGAACCAGCGTTTCGCCGATCAGCATCGAATGGCCGGGCGAGACGAACAGCGGCCTGCGGGGCATCCCCTGTTCGATGGCACCGGGCGCAAAGCGGATCGCCTCCTTGCCAAAGACCTTCGGTCCGGCAAAGTTCTGTCGCCCGATCCAGCGGATCTCGCGCAACCCGCCCATTCGGCAGAGGACCATGTCGCCCTCGCGCAGATGTTCCACAGGGACTTCGCCACGATCGGTCATGATCAGGGTGCCGCGCAGATAGCAGACCGCCGCAAGCTCGGAAAAGCTCAGCCCGATCTCTCCTCCCGTCGACTGAGCACCGTTATATGCAGCGCCATAGGTCAGTTGGGTGGGCGTGGTTGCAAAGCTGCGGTTGATGTCCAAAATCAGGTAGTCGTTGCCGCCCGCGTGAAACACGATGTAGTCGTCGCCGCCGCCCAGACCGGACATGATCTGGGGCTTTGGCTGCAGGCCTTCGATCAGATAACCCGTTCCGAGCGGTGGCCAACCGGCCTCGCCGATTGAGGGGTTGCCATCCGGATCCTGGGCCGGATCGTATTTCTGGATCGACCAGAACTGCCCGTTCAGAAACTTGTCGGCGCGCGCATCCACGTTCTTGGTCCAGACCAGCCGGTACACGTCATCCGGCGTCCCGATGGCTTGGACATCATTGAGACGCATCGAGAAATTGCTGTCGCCGGGATGCCCCACCTGGGCCATCTTCGAGAACTGCGCGAGATGTTCACCGGTAAATATAATAGGCGCAGTATATGGCATACATCCGTCCTCGTTAAACGTTATGCGACTTTCACAGCCGCACCGTTATACAACCATAACGTGTTGATCAACATATATTTTCTAGTGCAGACTTTAAGAAACTGTTAACCGATCGTGCACGCAACGGCTGAGGGAAAGTAAACTGAATCGTCTGTTTAGATTCAGGAACGTCTTATTCTCCTCCAGCTTTTCGAGTTGCGCCCGCCTCAAGCTGCCAAGAAATGCAAAACCCTGTGGCCGCAAGGTTACGAAGGTATGGGATTGCCGGGCACGACGCTCAAAGAACATGCCTCACATGCGCAACTGATGGACGGGTTGCCCGGAAATCCCCGCAGGTCGTGATGGGTCTTCGATGCGGTTGTTATTCCTTGCAAAACCTCCTGGGCGGTCTATCAATCTCAACATGAGGGACAGCCGTCACCTTAGGGATCAGGTTTCAACGGCCAGAAGGCCCCACCCGAGAGGACAGAATGCAGAACAGCACGCAGCCAGCGCAGCCGGTCACGGCCAATCACGACACACTGAGGCCGGTCACGCCGGCCGAGAAAAGCTGGGGATGGTTCGCGATCTTCAACGTCTGGGCCAACGACGTGCAGTCGCTGTTCGGCTACAGCCTGGTCGCGTCGCTGTTCATTTCCTACGGTGTCAGCGGCTGGACCGCATTCGCCGCGCTGATCACGGCAGGGCTGCTGGTCATGGTGCTGGTGAACCTGTCGGGTGCGGCGGGTGAAAGATACGGCATCCCCTATCCCGTCTTTGCGCGCGCCAGCATGGGGCTGCGCGGGGCCCGCCTACCGGCGCTGCTGCGCGCGATCGTGGCGGTCTTCTGGTACGGAGTGCAGGTCTATTTCGCGTCGACGGCGCTGGCCCTGCTGATCCGGTCGTTGACGGGCATCACCGACGGCGCACCGATCATGGGCATGAGCGGCATCGACTGGATGTCGTTCCTGCTGGTCTGGGTGTTCCACATCCTGATCTTCTGGCGCGGCATGGGCTGGGTCGAGACATTCCTCAACATCGCCGGACCGTTCGTCTACCTGGTGATGATCGGGTTGGTCGTGGTGTTGTGGAACCGCGCGGACGGGCAACTGCTGTCACAGGCGCAGACGATCTTCACCAGCGCCGACAGCACCTTTGGTACCGAGGTCGCGGGCTTCATCGCGATCGTGGGCACGATGGTCGCCTATTTCGCGGCCGTCATGATCAACTTCAGCGACTTCTCGCGCTATGCCCGCAACAGGCGCGCGATGACACTTGGCAACCTCACGGGCTTGCCGCTGAACATGATCCTGTTCTCGGCGCTGGCGTTGCTGACCACGGCGGGCGCGGCCGTCGTCTATGGCGAGGCGCTGATCAACCCGACCGAGATCGTCGAGCGCACGGACAGCGTCATCCTGGCCATCATCGCCGCCATCACCTTCTTTGCGGCCACCGTGGGCATCAACCTGGTCGCGAACTTCATCCCGGCCGTGAACGGCATCGCCAACATGGCCCCAAGCCGCATCAGCTTTCGCAGCGCCGGAATCATCACCTCGGTCTTTGCGCTGTTCATCGGCGGGCTCTGGACCAGTTTCATCAGCCAGGTGGGCATCGACGGCTTCGTCAACACCCTGGGCGCGACGCTGGCCCCGCTCTACGGGATCCTGATCGCAGACTACTACCTGCTGCGCAAACAAGAGCTGAGCGTCGAGGATCTGTATCGCACCGAAGGCGGCCGCTATCACTATGGCAACGGCTGGAACGACCACGCGCTGGTGGCCTTCGCCATCGCGGCGATCTTCTCGGTCGCGGCGGTCTGGGTGCCCTTCCTCAGCCAGCTGTCGGGCTATGCCTGGCTGATCGGCGCGCTGCTGGGCGGGGTGATCTATGTGATGCGCAGCCGCTCGGCGCAACGCCTGTAGGATGGACCGCCGGGGCCGCGGGGGCGCCAAGCCCCTCTGGCCTCGGCATCACACTTCGGCGGGTACGGCGCTGGCGACGGCCAGATCGGCCAATGCCGCCACGGCCGCACGATCCGCACCCACGGCAATGAAGCGGGCGTTGTGGCAAAAGCGCGCGCCGGGAACACCCGATGCCGCCTCGAAGGCCGCATCTGTCAACCCGGCCCAGGCCTCGGGCAGATCCGCCCGCAGGGCAAAGCCGTCGGCGTCGCGCCGGATGCCGGTCAGAGCCCAGTCTGTTTCCCGGGGATGGATCACGAACAGCAGGTGATCGGCCTTGGCCTTCAGAACGGCTGCGCGAAAGGGCATGCCCCTCGGCAGTTCCAGCACGCGACCCTCGCCCGCCGCATGGATGGCATCCATCACCACGGCCTCGGCGCGCCGCTTGGCGACCTTGCGGGCAATCGCCGCCTCGACGAAGGCGCGCGCGATGGCCAGGGCGCAGTGAAAGGCCCGATCCTCCGCATCCGCAGTGTCGTCGTCAAAGACGGGCTTCAGGCTCTCCAGCAGCATCGGCAGGGACAGGTCAGCCAAGGGCCCGGTGGGCGACAGCGCACCGTTGTCCACCAGGTCGATGGGTCGCACGAAGTCCGTGTCGAAATCGGCATGCACCCAATACAGATGGCCCTCTGGCAGGTTCAGCGCGCGCAGGTAATCATGCCCGAACTGCCGCCAGATCAAGCCGAAGGAACTATAGGGCTGGCCATCCGCGCGCAGGGGCGGGTTCTTCTGGTGATGATCAAAGATCAGCCGCGCGGGGTCAAAGTCACGCCCCACGTCATAGATCACTCGATCCGGCGCCGGGCTGATCCAGGCGGCGTCGCGGGTGCGGATGATCGTGGCTGCGGGATGCAGCCGGGTCAGGATAACGGATGACAGAAGCTCGTCGGCATGAAATCCGCCGGAATGGGTGACAAGATGGGTGATGGTCATGGGCCTCATCCGAAAAAGCAGATGACCGCCCGGGGGCGGCCAGCGAAAGATCAATCAGTTGCAAAAGCCGTGGCGCGACGATGCCTGCCCCACGGATCGGCCTGCCTGCTCAGTGCGTCCAGGGCATCCGCCGGTCGGTCGCGAAATTCTCGCCATATCCGCGGGGGCGCACGTTCGGGGCGCGGCGATGCGGTTCCTGCACCACGACCTCCAGCCCGTGCTCGCGCGCGTAATCCTCGGCCTGCTTGCGGGTGTCAAAGCGCAGGCGAACCTGGCTCTGGGTGTCATGGCTGCTGGTCCAGCCCATCAGGGGATCGACCTCGCGCTGTTCGGCGGGCGGAAACTCCAGCACCCAGCCCTTGGTCTTCGCGGTGCCCGACTGCATGGCATTGCGAGCGGGCTGGTAGATACGCACGAGCATGGATTGTCCTTCGGCTGATGGCCCAAGGGTTATCGCGAAATTCGGGCATCTGTTCAAGTCCTGCGGAACATCGCGGTGGCGCCGGCGTTCGGCGGGTGGATGACGACAAAAGGAGGTCCCTATGTCCAACCACAAATTCGTCCCCGCCCTGGCCGCTCTGCTGCTGTCGGCAGGTCTTGTCTCCGCCCAGGAGGCTGCCGCACCCGAAGCCGAGGCTCCGGCTACCGAAATGGAAGCCGCGACCGGCGGTTCCGACATGTCCGCATCTGGCGGCGCCTTCCGCGCGCAGGTTGAGGCGGCTGATGGCACCTCGCATGGCACCGTCACCGTGCAGCCCACCGCATCGGGCGTCAGCGTCGTGACGCTGGAGCTGGAAAACCTGCCGCAGGGCGTCGTGGCCGTGCACCTGCACGAAACCGGCGCCTGCGAAGGCCCCGATTTCAAGAGCGCGGGCGGCCATCTGGCCATGGACGGCGAAAACCATGGTGTCATGGCCGAAGGCGGCCCGCATGTCGGCGACCTGCCCAACCTGCATGTGGCCGAAGGCGGCACGGCCATGGTCGAGCATTTCGTGGCGGACCTGACGCCCGAGGTTCTGGACGATGAGGACGGCACTGGTTTCATCATCCACGCCAAGGCCGACGATTATGAAAGCCAGCCCGCCGGCGACGCCGGCGACCGGATCGCCTGCGGCGTCCTGACCCGCGAATAATGCCTACATCCAGGTCCGGCGTTCCGCGCCGGGCCTTTGGGGCCCTGCCCTGATCAGCCACGACCCGTCACGCAAGAGGCAACCAAGATGACGACCACCACCCGGATACGCAGCCTGAGCGGCAAGGCGATGGCCATGCCGCTTCTGTTTCTTGGCCTCTCTGCCTGCGCCGGCAGCCCCTATGATGTCGATGCCCGCCAGTGCAGCCCCAGCCAGCACCAGGTCCTGGTCGGCCGCAACGTGGGTGAGATCATGCTGCCCCCCACATTGCGCAAGCGCGAGGTCTGGGCGTCGGGCGCGATGACCAACGACTTCAATCCCGCCCGGCTGACCATGTTTGTGGATGCCAAGGGCTTCGTGACGCGGGTGGCCTGCGGCTAGCGCCCGCGCTTCGACCGCTTGTTGCCGCCCCGCTGCCCTGCCCGCCCGGCCGTTGATCGGCCCGAGGATTTGACGGCCGCCTCGGCCGCCTCCTCGATCGCCGACTGACGCGCCAGCGGATCGTCCGAGATGGCCAGATCCACCGCCTCCAGACGCTTCACCTCGTCGCGCAGACGCGCAGCCTCCTCGAACTCCAGGTTCTCGGCCGCCTTGCGCATCTGCGTCCGCATCGCATCCAGATGCGCCGCAAGGTTCGCTCCGATCAGGGGCCGGTCGACCTTGGCGGTGACGCGCGACTGATCCGTGTCGCCCTGCCACAGGCCCGCCAAGACATCATCCACATTCTTGCGGACAGTCTGGGGCGTGATCCCGTGTTCGACATTATACGCCATCTGCTTTTCGCGCCGCCGCTCGGTTTCGGCCATGGCGCGTTCCATGCTGCCGGTGATGCGGTCCGCATACATGATGACGCGGCCATCCGCGTTCCGCGCCGCCCGGCCGATCGTCTGGATCAGCGAGGTCTCGGACCGCAGAAAGCCCTCCTTGTCCGCATCCAGAATTGCGACCAACCCACATTCGGGAATGTCCAAACCCTCACGCAGCAGGTTGATGCCCACCAGAACGTCAAACGCGCCAAGCCGAAGGTCGCGCAGAATCTCGATCCGCTCGATCGTGTCGATGTCGCTGTGCATGTAGCGGATCTTGATGCCCTGTTCGTGCAGGTATTCGGTCAGATCCTCGGCCATGCGCTTGGTCAGGGTGGTGACCAGCGTCCGGTAACCGGCGGCCGTCACGCGGCGCACCTCGTCCAGCAGGTCGTCGACCTGCATCTCGACCGGCCTGATCTCGATCTGCGGGTCCAGAAGGCCGGTGGGGCGGATGATCTGTTCGGTAAAGGCGCCGCCGGTCTGGTCCATTTCCCATTGCGCGGGCGTGGCCGACACAAAAACGGACTGGGGCCGCATCGCGTCCCATTCCTCGAACTTCAGGGGACGGTTGTCCATGCAGCTGGGCAGGCGAAAGCCGTGCTCGGCCAGCGTGAACTTGCGCCGAAAGTCGCCCCGGTACATGCCGCCGATCTGCGGCACCGAGACGTGGGATTCGTCGGCAAAGACGATGGCGTTGTCGGGGATGAATTCGAACAGCGTGGGGGGCGGCTCTCCGGGTGCCCGACCCGTCAGATAGCGGCTGTAGTTCTCGATGCCGTTGCAGACCCCGGTCGCCTCCAGCATCTCGATGTCGAACGCGGTGCGCTGCTCCAGGCGCTGCGCCTCCAGCAGCTTGCCCTCGTCGGTCAGCTGCTTCAGCCGTTCGGCCAGCTCCTTCTTGATGCCCTTGATCGCCTGCTGCATCGTCGGGCGCGGGGTCACATAGTGGCTGTTGGCATAGATGCGGATCTGCTTGAAGCTATCGGACTTCGTTCCTGTCAGCGGGTCGAATTCGGTGATCGCCTCCAGTTCGTTCCCAAAGAAGTCAAAGCGCCAGGCACGGTCCTCCAGGTGGGCGGGCCAGACCTCGACAAGGTCGCCCCGCACGCGAAAGCTGCCGCGTTGAAAGCTGGCATCCAAGCGCTTGTACTGCTGTGCGACCAGCTGCCCCAGGAATTCGCGCTGGTCATAGCTTTCGCCGACAATCATGTCCTGCGTCATGGCCGAATAGGTCTCGACCGAGCCGATGCCATAGATGCAGCTGACCGAGGCGACGATGATCACGTCGTCGCGCTCCAGCAGCGCACGGGTGGCACTGTGGCGCATCCGGTCGATGGCCTCGTTGATCTGCGACTCCTTCTCGATATAGGTGTCGCTGCGGGCCACATAGGCTTCGGGCTGGTAATAGTCGTAGTAGCTGACGAAATACTCGACCGCGTTCTCGGGGAAGAAGCCCTTGAACTCGCCGTAAAGCTGAGCGGCCAGCGTCTTGTTGGGCGCCAGGATGATCGCCGGGCGCTGCGTCGCCTCGATCACCTTGGCCATGGTGAAGGTCTTGCCCGTGCCCGTGGCGCCCAGCAGGACCTGGTCCCGCTCGCCTTGTCCCACGCCCTCGACCAGCTCCTTGATCGCGGTCGGCTGGTCGCCGGCGGGCTGGAACTCGCTCTGCATGACAAAGCGTTTGCCCCCCTCCAGCTTGGGGCGAGTCACTTCGATGGGGCGCAGCACCGGCGCGTTGGTGTTGTTGTGACCCATGAGGTTCCTGATCCGTTCGAGGTTGCCCCCAAGATGTGTCGGAACCCTCCGCTTTTCAACCGCGCTTGAGGCGCGCCGGCTGAAGTTCCTGCCAGCCGGGGCCGCCCGACAGTTCATCCGCCAGAATCTCGGCCGTGACAGGTCCCAGGGTAAAGCCTTGGTGCCCGTGCCCGAAATGCGCCCAGAGGTTTGGCTGGTCCGGCACCCGCCCCACCAGCGGCAGCATGTCGGGCATGCAGGGACGCCGGCCGGTCCAGGGTTCCGCCTCGACCGGGGCGCCGATGTCGAACAGCTCGCGCGCGGCCTTCTCGCCGTGGCGCAGCTGCGGCGGCGACAGGCGCGGATGCGGGGTCAGTTCCGCCGCCGTGGCAATGCGCAACCCGCGGCGCATCGGCGACATCACCACGGAATTGCCGAAATCGGCGATCGGATGGTTCGGCGGCAGCTCCATGTGGTAATGCTTGTGATAGCCGCGCTTGTAGACCATCGGCACCTTCAGCCCGAACCGCTGCGTGACCATCGGCGACCACGGCCCAAGCGCGATCACCGCATGCTCGGCGGTGGCCTCGTCGGCGCGCCAGCCGGCGCCGTGGCGGTGCAGGTCGCCCGCGTCACCGTTGACGATGCGCCCGCCCCGCTTCTGGAACAGGGCCGCGTAGCTGGCGACCAGACCGCCCGGATCGGCGCAACTCCAGCTGTCGGACCAATGGGTCGCTCCGGCCACCTCGATCTTGATCGCGGGCTCAAGACCGCGCAGCTCGCCTGCGTCCAGCAGACGCGCCTCGACGCCGAACTGGCTCCGGAACCGCTCCACCGTGGCGCGCGCCTGGTCCAGCTTGGCCGGGCTGCGATGCAGTTCGATATAGCCGTTGCGGCGGATGATGTTGTCCGCCCCCGCCGCCGCGACCAGCGGACCGTGCCGCTCCGTCGATTGGCGGATCAGCTTGCCCCAGGTTACCGACGCCCGCTTGTGCGCCGCCGGCAGCGAGTTCCAGGCATAGGTCGCCACCGCCCCCAGCTGCGAGATCAGGCCCGACGGCGTCCATTTGACATCATAGCCGCGCCCAAGGGCGATCTGGAACAGCGCGCCGGGCGACAGGGGCATGGCATAGGGCTCGACCGCCTCGGTCTGGATCAGGCCGGCATTGCCATAGCTGGTTTCGCGCCCCGGCACCCCGCGTTCCACGATGGTGACATCGTGTCCCCGCGCCTGCAGCGCCAGCGCCGTCGAGACGCCGACCATCCCCGCACCAAGAACCAGAACTTCGGCCATGCCTGCCTCCTCGCTGTTTGTGACGCCAGCGATGCAGATAGGGCGCGCCTGCGGCAAGAACTAACGTGCTTTCTGCGGCCTTCTTCCCGATCTTCGCAAGATTCAGGCAAAAAGCTCGCGGCAAAAGCTCAAACCTTCGACCAGAGCGTCGACTTCCTCAAGGGTGTTGTACATGGCAAAGCTGGCGCGGGCGCTGGCGGCGATTCCCAGATGCTCCATCAGCGGCATGGCGCAATGGCTGCCCGCGCGCACCGCGATGCCCTTCTTGTCGAGGATGGTCGAGATGTCATGCGCATGCGCGCCCTCCATCGTCATCGAGAAGATCGCCCCCTTGCCCGGTGCGTCACCCTGAACCTGCAACCAGTTCAGTTCGCGCAGGCGCGCGCGGGCATGGTCGCGCAAGGCGCGCTCATGCGCCGCGATGTTCTCCATCCCCAGATCCATCATGTAGTCCAAGGCGGCGCCCAGACCGATCTGGTTGACGATGCCGGGCGTCCCCGCCTCGAACTTCAGCGGCGGGTCGGCATAGGTGACCGCATCGCGGCCGACGGTGCGGATCATGTCGCCACCACCGATAAAGGGGCGCATCTCGGCCTGCCGCTCGGACCGGATCCAGATCGCGCCCGACCCCGAGGGACCGTAAAGCTTGTGCCCGGTGATGCAGTAGAAATCAGCCCCAAGCGTCGACAGATCGACCGCCATGTGCACGGCCGCCTGGCTGCCATCGACGACCATCGGCAGGTCGGTGCCCGCGCGGATGCCCGCGATGTCCACCACGGTGCCGGTGACGTTCGACATATGGGTGACGGCAATCATCTTGGTGCGGGGCCCGATCGCCGCCAGCACCTTTTCGGGCGGCAGGCTGCCGTCCGGCTCCGGTTCGACCCATTTCAGCACCACCCCCTGACGTTCGCGCAGGAAATGCCAGGGCACGATATTGGCATGATGTTCCAGCAGGGACAGGACGATCTCGTCCCCGGCCTGCAGGCGCGGCGCCGCCCAGCCATAGCTGACCAGGTTCAGCGCCTCGGTCGAGCCGCTGGTAAAGATGATCTCATCCTCGCGCGGGGCGTTCAGGAACCGCGCGATGGTGGCGCGGACGCGTTCGTAATTGTCGGTCGCCAGGTTCGACAGGTAATGCAGGCCTCGGTGGACATTGGCGTATTCGCCCTCATAGGCGCGGGTGATGGCATCGATCACGACGCGGGGCTTTTGCGCGCTGGCGCCGCTGTCCAGATAGACCAGCGGCTTGCCGTTCACCCGGCGCGACAGGATGGGGAATTCGGCGCGGACGGCATCGACATCAAAACTCATTGCGGCATCTCCGGCAGCAGACCAAGCGAGGCGGCGAAAAACGACAGCACGAAGCCCATCGCCAGAAGGGTGGCAAACATCACCAGCAGCACCTTCGGGCCGCTGGTAAAGCCGTGCAGCGCCTTGGTGAACTGCACGGTCAGCCACAGGAACAGCGCAACGGCCAGAATGCCCAGAAGGCCCGCCAAGGCCGGCAGCGCCAGCGACAGCACGATCTGGGCCAGCTGGACCATCAGCAGCATGACCTCGATCCAGACGGTCAGCAGCAACGCATCCTCGAACCGGCCATGACCGCCGAACATGCGGCCGACGCCGGACATGAGCCCCGCCCCCAGGACGATGGCGGCCATCTGCATCCCGGCCAGGACCAGCGGCTGGCGGCTCAGCCCCATCATGGCCGGCACGTCCTCGCCCTCGGGGATCGGGAAGGCCAGGGACGAGACATAGGCCAGCACGCCCGACACGGCGACCGCGGCGACCAATGCCATCCAGCGCGCCTGCATCGGCCACCCTTGCCCCATCAGCCAATGGGCCGCGGCTTCCGGGTTGCGCAGCGTCTGGCGCGTCAGCGCCTTGAAATCGTCAAAGGTCATATGCGTCTCGCCAGCGCCGCAATGCCGGCGCCCCAGATGAACAAAAAGCCCAGGCCCGCCACGCTGCGGGTCAGGACAAGGGCCGGCCCCGGCCCGATCAGCCCGGCCACCAGCCCCGCCAGCAGCATCGCCGGCGCCACCGCCAGAAGCGCCCAGAACAGCGCGATGCGCGATGACCGCGCGTCCAGCCGCCACGGCGTCGTCCGGGACAGGATCGCCACCAGCCCTGCCAAGGCATAGGCCAGCAGCGGCATCATGAACATGGCGCCCATGGCCGCACCACCCAAGCGGGCATCCAGCGGGATCGAGGGGTCCAACTGCGCGGCCCGCGCATGAAACGGTGCCTGCGCCAAAAGCGTCAGGACCATCGCCAGCATCAGAACCGCCAGCAGCGTCGCATCGGTCATGCCAGCAAGGCCCCGCACCACCCGGCGCGGGGCCCACCAGCTTTGCAGCACGCGCAGCACCATGCCGCCGCGCGCGGGCCTTGGCCTCAGGTGTGACTGGTCAGCCACGCTTCCAGCCGTTCGTTGATCTCTGCGCGCAGCCCTTCGTCCTCGACCTCTTCCAGGGCATCAGCCAGGAAGGACAGCACCAGGAAGACGATCGCCCGGTCCATCGGCACCCCGCGCGAGCGCAGGTAGAACAGCGCCTGCTCGTCGATGGCGCCGGTGGTCGAGCCGTGCGAGCATTTCACGTCGTCGGCATAGATCTCCAGCTCGGGCTTGGCCAGGAACTGGCTGGCCTCGTCCAGCAGCAGCGCCTGGCTGATCTGGTAGCCGTCGGTCTTTTGTGCGCCCTGCTTGACCAGGATCTTGCCCTGAAAGACGCCTGTCGCGCCGTTCTTCAGCACCTTCTTGAAAACCTGCCGGCTTTCGCCGCGTTCGGCGCCGTGGGTGATGAAGACTGTGTCGTCGTGATGGAAACGACCCGTCGCGCCGTCGCCCAGCACCGCGGCCGCCACATGCGCCACCGCATCGTCGCCCATCATGTCGATGACCGCCTCGTGGCGCATATGCGTGCCGTTGACGGCAAGGCTGAAGCTTTTCAGAACCGCGCCCTCGGCCACCCGCGCGAACAGGTGCGACAGGCCGACCTTGGGGTCGATGGCACGCTTGGCCGCGATGTGATGCAGCTTGGCGCCCGGCGCCAGGTCCACCTCGATCACCGCATTCGATCGCGCGCCGACCATGCCGCTTTCCAGGAAGGTCAGTTCTGACCCCTCCTCCAGCCGGATCACATGGTGCCAGACCGCATCAGCCGCATCATCGGCGCGGCGGTGCAGGATGTGCACGGGCTTTGCCGGCGTTCCGGTCACGCGGATGAGAACTCCGTCCGCCGCGGCGGCCGAGTTCAGCGCCGCGAAGGGCCGCTTGACCGGCTGCTGCCCGGCCGATTCCAGCGTGCCATAGAGCCCGGCGGCCCAATGATCGCCCGCAGCATCGGCCTGGGCCAAGGTGGTGATCTCGATCCCCTCCAGCGCCAGATCATCCGAAGATGCGGCATCGAAGGCACCGTCCACGAAGACCAGGGTCAGCGTGTCACGCTCCTGGAACAGCGGGGATTCCGGCGCCTTGGCATCGAAGGGCAGGGGCTGCGGGCCGGGCACGTTGAACAGGCGCGGATCGGTATAGCGCCAGTATTCGTCCCGCGGACCGGGCAGCCCCATCGCGCGCAGACGCGACAGCGCCTCGGCCCGCGCAGGCGCCGTGAACCCGCCCTGCGGCAGGGTCATCGCGGCCAGGCGGTCATCCAGCGCAGTGGCAGCCTTGGGCGCGCCGGTCACCTGCGGCGTCTGCTGGGCCTTGGTCTTGACGGCGATCTCGGACATCAGCCGGCCTCCGCCAGAAGATCGCCATAACCGTTCTCTTCAACCTGCAGCGCCAGTTCAGGGCCGCCCGACTTGATGATGCGGCCGTTCGACATGATATGGACCACGTCGGGCTGGATGTGGTTCAGCAGCCGCTGATAGTGGGTGATGACCAGAAAGCTGCGGTCGGGGCTGCGCAGGGCGTTCACGCCTTCGGACACCAGCCGCATCGCATCGACATCCAGACCCGAATCGGTCTCGTCCAAGATGCACATGCGCGGCTCCAGCATGGCCATCTGCAGGATCTCGTTGCGCTTCTTCTCGCCGCCCGAAAAGCCGACATTGACCGGGCGCTTCAGCATCTCGGGGCTGATCTGCAGGTCCGCCGCCTTGGCGCGCACGAGCTTGAGGAAATCGCCCGAAGACAGTTCCGCCTCGCCGCGTGCCTTGCGCTGCGCATTCACGGCAGTGCGCAGAAAGGTCATGTTGCCGACGCCCGGGATCTCGACCGGATACTGGAAGGCCAGGAACAGGCCGGCGGCCGCACGCTCCTCGGGCTCCATGTCCAGCAGGCTCTGGTCGTCCAACGTGGCGTCGCCCCCGGTCACCTCATAGCCGTCGCGGCCCGACAGGACATAGGACAAGGTGGACTTGCCCGACCCGTTCGGACCCATAATCGCATGGACCTCTCCGGCCGGGACCTCCAGCGTCAGACCCTTCAGGATCTGCTTGTCCTCTTCCTCAAGCTTGACATGCAGGTTGTTGATTTTCAGCATTTTTCCCTCAAACGGCGAAGGCGCCGCAGGGGGCGCCGTGATAGCGTGGGTGCCGGGCGGCAGGCCCGGCCCTGGCGGTCAGCCCACCGAACCTTCCAGCGAGATCGCGACCAGCGACTGCGCCTCCATGGCGAATTCCATCGGCAGCGCCTGTAGGACCTCGCGGCAGAACCCGTTCACCACCAGGGCCACGGCCTCTTCCTCGTCCATCCCGCGACTGCGGCAATAGAACAGCTGGTCGTCATCCACCTTGCTGGTCGTCGCCTCGTGCTCCACGCGGCTCGAGCTGTTCTTGACCTCGATATAGGGCACCGTATGCGCGCCGCACTTGTCACCGATCAGCAGGCTGTCGCACTGGGTATAGTTGCGGCTGTTCGTGGCGCGCGGATGCATGGTGACCAGCCCGCGATAGGTATTCTGCGCCTGACCGGCAGAAATCCCCTTGGAAACAATGCGAGAGCGGGTGTTCTTGCCAAGATGGATCATCTTGGTCCCGGTATCGGCCTGCTGCCAGTTGTTGGCGATGGCGATGGAATAGAACTCGCCCTGGCTCTCCTCGCCCCGCAGGATGCAGGAGGGGTATTTCCAAGTGATCGCGCTGCCGGTCTCGACCTGCGTCCACATCACCTTCGCCCGCGCCTCGCGGCAATCGGCCCGCTTGGTGACAAAGTTGTAGATGCCGCCCTTGCCATCCTCGTCACCGGGGAACCAGTTCTGGACCGTCGAATACTTGACCTCGGCATCCTCCAGGATGACGATTTCCACCACGGCTGCGTGCAGCTGGTTCGTGTCCCGCTTGGGAGCGGTGCAGCCTTCCAGATAGCTGACATAGCTGCCCTTGTCGGCGATGATCAGCGTACGCTCGAACTGGCCCGTGTTCTCGGCGTTGATCCGGAAATAGGTGGACAGCTCCATCGGGCAACGCACGCCTTCGGGGATATAGACGAAGCTGCCGTCCGAAAAGACCGCGCTGTTCAGCGTGGCGAAATAGTTGTCGGACTGCGGCACCACGCTGCCCAGATACTTCTTCACCAACTCGGGATGCTCTCGGATCGCCTCGCTGATGGAGCAGAAGATGACGCCGGCCTTGGCCAGCTCGTCCTTGAAGGTCGTCCCCACGCTGACGCTGTCGAAAACGGCGTCTACGGCAACCTTGCGGCCCTCGGCCGGCATGGCCTCGGCACCCTCGACACCGGCCAGGATCATCTGCTCCTTCAGGGGGATGCCCAGCTTTTCATAGGTCGCCAGCAACTTGGGATCCACCTCGTCCAGAGACTTGGGCTTGATGTCCATGCTTTTCGGGCGCGCGTAGTAATACTGGTCCTGATAGTCGATCTCGGGATAGTTCACCATCGCCCATGTCGGCTCGGTCATGGTGACCCAACGGCGATAGGCCTCCAGCCGCCATTCGGTCATCCATTCCGGTTCGTCGTTCTTCTTCGAGATCAGCCGGACGATGTCCTCGTTCACGCCCTTGGGCGCGTATTCCATCTCGATCTCGGTGTCCCAGCCATACTTGTAGCTGCCCATGTTCTGCACGGCTTCGACCGTTTCGCGGTCGACGCCTTCGCGCACGTCAAGATCGGTGGTTGCCGTCATCCCATGTCCTTCCTTGGGGGCGGGCCCCTGCCCACCCTGTCCTGTCACGCCAAAGCCCTGTCGCGCCAGCGTGAATACGCTGTTTCCCACGCATCCGCAAATCGGTTGATCTGATCGTCGCCCAAAGCCGGGCTTATCGAGATCCGGATCGCCGATTGCGCCTGCTTATCGTCAACCCCCATCGCCTGCAGCGTCCCGCTGGCCCGGACCTTGCCCGACGAACAGGCCGACCCCGCCGAGATGGCAAAGCCCGCCAGATCCATCTGCATGACCTGCGTTTCGCCCTTCCATCCCGATGTAAGAAGGCAGGTCGTGTTCGGCAAGCGCCGCGCCCCTTTTCCCGCCACGACGGCCTCGGGCGCAACGTCGCAGAGCCGCGCCTCCAATGCGTCGCGACGCGCCTCCACCTGCGCCCACAGGCCTGCCTCCAGATCCCGCTGCGCCGCCTGCGCCGCGGCCGCAAAGGCCAGGATGCCGATCAGGTTCTCGGTCCCGCCGCGCCGCCCTTGCTCCTGCCCGCCACCCCGGATCAGGGCGGGAACATCGGTGCCCTTCCTGACGATCAGGGCGCCGATGCCCTTGGGACCGCCCAGCTTGTGCGCGCTGACGAATCCCGCGGTGATCCCCAGCCAGTTGAAGGCAAAGGGCACCTTGCCGAAAGCCTGCGTCAGGTCGCTGGAGGCCAGGCCCTGCGGCAGATCCTGCATCACGCCGGTCTCGTTGTTGGCCAGCTGCAGGCTGGATTGCGCGGGATCTGCGACCGTGACGATCCCGTCCCGATCCACCGGCAGCGACGGCTCGCACCACGCCTTGATCGCGCTGTGCTCGACGGGCGCACAACGCATGTCACGCCCTGCCAGCACCATGGCCGCAGCCTCGGTCGCGCCCGAGGTGAAGATCACATCCGCCCCTTCGGCCCCAAGCGCCGCCGCCACCTGTTCGCGCGCCCGTTCCAGCGCCATCTTGGCCGCCCGCCCCTCGGCATGGACCGAGGAAGGGTTGCCCGAGATCTCCAACGCCTCGCGGATCGCCGCCTTGACCTCGTCACGCAGCGGCGTCGTGGCGTTCCAGTCCAGATAGGTCCTCATCCGATCACCTCCGCGATCCGCGCCGCCAATCGCGCCGCGACGGCATCCTTGCTCATGCGCGGCCAGTCCTCTGCGCCCTCGTCCGTGATCAGCGTCACCGCGTTCTCGGTCCCGCCCATGATCCCTGTGCCGGGGCTCACGTCATTGGCCAGAATCCAGTCACAGCCCTTGCGCGCCCGCTTGGCCGTCGCATGGGCCACGACATTTTCGGTTTCGGCGGCAAAACCCACCACCAGCCGGGGCCGCCCCTCGTCGCGACTGACCCAGGCCAGGATGTCGGGATTTTCAGCCATTTCCAGAACCGGCGCCTGTCCCTGACCGTCCTTCTTGACCTTCTGCGCGCTGGCATTCACCACCCGCCAATCCGCGACCGCCGCAGCCATCACGGCCGCGTCCGCGGGCAGCGCAACCGCAACCGCCTCCTGCATCTGCCGGGCGGTCTCGACCGCAATCACCTCGACCCCTGCAGGCGCGGCAACCGCCGCCGGTCCCGTGACAAAGCTGACCCGCGCCCCCAGATCCCGCAGTGCCGCCGCGATCGCCGCCCCCTGCGCGCCCGAAGACCGGTTGGCGATATAGCGCACCGGATCGATCGGCTCATGCGTGGGTCCCGACGTGACGATCACGTGCCGCCCCGCCAAGGGCCGCAAAGCCGGGGTCAGGGCGTCGCGGATTGCCTCCAGGATCGCTTCCGGTTCAGCCATCCGGCCGGGGCCGTATTCGCCGCAGGCCATGTCGCCGCTGTCGGGCCCCACGGTCAGGATGCCATCGCCCTTCAGCGTGGCCAGGTTGCGCAGCGTGGCCGGGTGGTTCCACATGCGCACGTTCATGGCGGGCGCGATCAGCACCCGCTTGTCGGTCGCCAGCAGCAACGTCGAGGCCAGATCGCCCGCCAGTCCCTGCGCCATGCGCGCCATCAGATCCGCCGTCGCCGGTGCGACCACCACAAGATCGGCACGACGCGACAGTTGGATATGGCCAATCTCGGCCTCGTCGCCGCTGTTCCACAGCGTGTCGTGGACCGGCTCTCCGGCCAGCACCGACAGGGTCATCGGCGTGGTGAACTGCGCGCCCGCCGCCGTCAGGACCGGCGTCACCGCCGCCCCCGCGCCCCGCAACAGGCGGATCAGCTGCGGGATCTTGTAGGCCGAGATCCCCCCGCCCACGATCAACAAAATCCGCTTGCCCTGCATCGCCGTCCCGTCCGTTCCTGCCGCATCGATCGCCCCGCACAGATAGCGCCCGCCGGGCCCTGCCGCAAGGAAGCCGGGGCCGTTAACCTCTCCTTAACGGCCGGGCGTTAACCATCTTGGCAAAGACATGGAGCGGACATGGTGGCCATCGCCTATTCGGTTGCCTTCGAAGGGGTGGAGGCCCGCCTGGTCGAGGTGCAATGCGCGGTCTCGGCCGGGCTGCCGGGGTTTTCCATCGTGGGCCTGCCCGACAAGGCCGTCAGCGAAGCGCGCGAACGGGTCCGCGCGGCCTTTGGCTCCCTTGCCATCGCAATGCCAAGCCGACGGTTGACCGTGAACCTGTCGCCCGCTGACCTGCCCAAGGAAGGGTCGCATTTTGACCTGCCCATCGCCCTGGCGGTCCTGGCCGCGCTGGAGATCGTGCCCGCCGAAGAGGTCGAACGCTGCCTGGCCTTGGGCGAACTTGCGCTGGACGGGCGGCTGGTTGCCGTGACAGGCGCCCTGCCCGCCGCCATGGCCGCAGCCGAGGACGACCGCGCGCTGATCTGCCCGCGCAGCTGCGGACCGGAGGCCGCCTGGATCGAGTCGGTGCCGGTCCTGGCGGCGAACTCGCTGCGCGACGTCATCAACCACCTGACGGACCGGGCGCCCCTGTCGCGGGCGGAACCGGGCACCGTCCTCGACGGGCCGGCGGGCGGCTGCATCTCCGAGGTGAAGGGCCAGGAACGCGCCAAGCGGGCGCTGGAGATCGCCGCCGCCGGGCGTCACCATCTACTGATGGTCGGCCCGCCCGGCGCCGGCAAGTCGATGCTGGCCGCGCGCATTCCCGGATTGATGCCGCCGCTGTCGCCCCGCGAGGCGCTGGAAACCTCGATGATCCATTCCCTGGCTGGCACGCTGTCCGAAGGAGGCATCTCGCGCAGCGCACCGTTCCAGGAGCCCCACCACACCGCCTCGACCGCGGCGATCGTGGGCGGCGGCCGTGGCGCGAAGCCCGGCCAGATCAGCCTGGCCCATAACGGCGTGCTGTTCCTGGACGAGCTGCCAGAGTTTCCGCGGCAGGTGCTGGACACGCTGCGCCAGCCGATCGAGACGGGCGAGGTCATGGTGGCCCGCGCCAACGCCCATATCCGCTATCCCTGCCGCTTCCTGCTGGTGGCGGCGGCCAATCCCTGCCGCTGCGGCTTTCTGGCCGACCCCGCCCGCGCCTGCAGCCGCGCGCCCACATGCGGCAGCGATTACCTGGCCAAGATCTCGGGCCCGCTGATGGACCGCTTCGACCTGCGGCTGGAGGTGCCGGGGGTGGATTTCCGCGACCTCGACCTGCCCTCGGGCGGCGACACCTCGGCGCAGGTCAAGGCGCGGGTGGCCGCAGCGCGGCAGATCCAGGCCGACCGCTATCGCGACCACGGCCCGCATCGCGTCAACGCGGACGCCTCGGGCGCCCTGCTGGAGGAGGTGGCGGCCCCCGACGATGCCGGGCGCGCGCTGATCCACAAGGCGGCCGAGCGCTTGGGCCTGACCGCGCGGGGTTATCACCGCATCCTGCGCAGCGCCCGCACGATCGCCGACCTGGAGACGTCGGACAAGGTCCACAGCCACCACCTGGCCGAGGCGATCAGCTATCGCCTGCCTTTCGTGGCGGGCGGCTGATCCGCCTCAGCGGCGCGCAGCCTCCACGCGCCGCTCGATCGCCTGCCAGATCGCCTCGGCCGCGTTCACACCGTCAAAGCGCTCCAGCTCCTGGATCCCGGTCGGAGAGGTCACGTTGATCTCGGTCAACCAGCCGTCGATGACGTCGATGCCGGTGAAGATCAGCCCCTTTTCCCGCAGGACGGGCGCCAGGCGGGCGCAGATCTCGTGCTCGCGCTCGGTCAGGCCGACCTTTTCGGCGCGCCCGCCCACATGCATGTTCGACCGCGCCTCGCCGTCCTGGGGGACGCGGTTGATCGCGCCGACGGGTTCGCCGTCCACCAAAATGATCCGCTTGTCGCCCTTGACCACCGCCGGCAGATATTTCTGCGCGATCATCGGCTCGCGGTTGATGTCGGCATAGGTTTCCAGCAGGGCGGACAGATTCGGATCGCCCGGCCGCAGGTGGAACACGCCCGCCCCGCCATTGCCGTAAAGCGGCTTGACGATGATCTCGCCGTGGCGGGCGCGGAAGGCGCGGAAGGCGGCCGGGTCGCGCGCGATCATGGTGGGCGGCGTCAGGTCGGGAAAATCCAGGACCATCAGCTTTTCCGGGCAGTTCCTGACCCAGAACGGGTCGTTGACCACCAGCGTGCCGGGATGGACGCGGTCCAGCAGGTGGGTCGAGGTGACATAGCCCATGTCGAAGGGCGGGTCCTGGCGCAGCCAGACGACGTCGAACTCAGTCAGCTCGACCTCGGCCCAGTCCCCGAAGGTCACGTGGTCGCCCTGCTTGCGGCGCAGGGTCACGGGGCGGCCGCGCGCGATGATCCTGCCCTCGTCATAGCGCAACTGGTCGACGGTGTACTGGAACAGGCGATGGCCCCGCGTCTCGGCCTCCAGCCCGATGCGGAAGGTGCTGTCCGCGTCGATCGAGACATGCTCGATCGGGTCCATCTGCAAGGCAACGTAAAGGCTCATCCTGCCCTCCTGAGGTTTTGCCACGTTGTGGCGTGCGCCCGGTGGGGATGCAAGCCTGCGGGTCACATCTCGCCGAAGGCGTTCGGGATCAGCTCGACCCGGCCCTGACCGTCCACCAGCGCGACGTCGATGCGCATCGGGACCGGTCCCTCCCATCCCTGGCGCTGGCAGAATTCGCAGGCCGCCTCGGCGATGCGCCGCATCTGGCGCGTTTGCAGGCTCTGCGCGGCGCCTGCATGGGTGGCGGAGGCCTTTACCTCGACAAAGACCACATCCGGCCCCTCGCGGAAGATGATGTCGATCTCGCCTGCCTGTCCCCGCCAGCGCCGGGCCAGCAGGGTCGCGCCGCGTCCAAGATAGAACCGCGTCACGCCCTCCTCGGCCATCGCGCCGGTCAGGTTGGCGGTCCTGCCGCGCTGGCGCCTGGCCGCACTGGGGGCGGCAGTTGCGGTGATCGGTCCCTGCACCATCCTGCCTCCAGCCGGCACCCGTTGCGGCAATCCTATTTCTGGCCGCCCAGTTCCAGCGCGCGCTGATAGACATCCCGCCGCGGAAGGCCCAGTTCCTGCGCGGCCTCGCGAGCCGCATCTTTGATCGACATCGTAGCCATGTGCCTCTCCAGCACCTGGCGCAACCTGTCGTCATCCACGACCACCTCGGACGGGCGGTCCAGAACCATCACCACCTCGCCCTTCAGCGTGGCAATCCGGGGATCGGCGGCAAGTTCCGCCGCGGTTCCGCGAATGACCTCCTCGAACTTCTTCGTCAGCTCGCGTGCGATGACCGTGATCCTGTGGGGGTCAATCTGGCACAGATCCTCTAACGTGCGGTTAACGCGCCTGGGGCTTTCGAACAGGATCAGGGTCGAATCGACCGCCAGCCACTTGCGCAGCCACGTCTGCCGCGCGGTGGCCGTCGAAGGAGGAAAGCCCAGGAACAGGAAACGGTCGCTTGGCAGACCCGACAGGCTGAGGGCCGCCAGCGCCGCCGAGGGGCCCGGCAGGGCATGGACCCGCGCGCCGGCCTCGGCCGCATCCAGGGCCAAGCGGTATCCCGGGTCGGCCACCAGCGGCGTCCCCGCATCCGAGCAATAGGCCACGCTGCCGCCCTCGGCCAGGGCCGCCAGCAACGCCGGCCGGGCCCGGTCGCCGTTGTGGTCATGATAGGACAGGATGCGCCGCCCGCGCAGCGGGATGCCGTGGATGTCCATCAGGTGGCGCAGCACGCGCGTGTCCTCGGCCGCCAGCAGGTCGGCACCGTTCAGCACGTCCAGCGCGCGCAGGGTGATGTCCCGGGCGGCGCCGATGGGTGTGGCCACAAGATAGAGGCCCGCCTGCAGCCGCGCGGCCTCGACATGGGCTGCGATGCGGCGCGCGGGTTCGGGATCGGGTCTGTCGCTGCGGGACGTCATCCTGCCTCCGTAAGGCGCCTCGGGCGGGCCGGCGCTGATTGCCAATCGCGGGCGCAGGTCCTAGTCTGCCGGCACCGCGCCTCGATAACACAAAGCAGGGAAGTTTCACATGTTCGCCTCCGCCACAACCCGGCCTTTCTCGGGTCTGCGCCGCGCCATCCTGAAAAGCGGGGCGATCGTCTCGGCCTTCTTCCTTGCTGCCTGCGATCCGATGGCGGCCACCGACCGGGCCAGCGGGCCCGAGACCGGCCAGCTGATCAACCCGTCCGAACCGGTGCGCGTCGCGCTGCTGGTGCCGGCGGGGACCGGTTCGCAGGACCTGGAATGGCTGTCGCGCAGCCTCAAGAACGCGGCCCGCATGGCGGCGGGCGATGCGCAGGGCGCCAGCATCGACCTGCGCATCTATGACACGGCCGCATCGACGGAAACGGCCGTGGCCCAGGCCAACGCCGCCGCCGATGCAGGCGCGCAGATCATCCTGGGGCCGCTGTTCGCCGAGGGCGCGAATGCGGTCGGGAATGCCATGTTGCCGCGCAACATCAACGTGCTGACCTTTTCCAACAACACCCAGATCGCCGGCGGCAACGTCTTCATCCTGGGCAACAGCTTCGAGAACATCGCCGATCGGCTGGTGGGCTATGGCACCCGGCAGGGCAAGCGCAACGTCCTGGTCGTGGCCGAGGATGACGTCGCCGGACAGCTGGGCGGGCGCGCCATCGAGGCGGCGATCGCGCGCAACGGCGCCCGTCTGGCCGGGCGCGTGAACCATCCGGTGTCGATCAGCGGCATCGATGCCGCGGCCCCGCGCATCGCCCAGGCCGCCGCCTCGGGCAATGTGGATGCGGTCTTCATGACCGCCAACAACCAGGCCGTGCTGCCCTATCTGACCGAGACCCTGGCCGCGGCGGGCGTCCGGTCCCCCAGCCCGCAGATGATGGGCCTGACCCGGTGGGACCAGCCCAACGACCGCCTGCGGATGCCTCAGCTGGCCGAGGGCTGGTTCGCGATCCCCGACCAGAGCCTGCAGCGCCAGTTCGAAGCGCGCTATGCCCAGGCCTATGGCGAGGCGCCCCACCAGCTGGCATCGCTGGCCTATGATGGCGTGGCCGCCATCGCCTCGCTGGCCCGCAACGGGCAGCGCAACGCCCTGACCACCAGTGGCCTGACGCAACGGGCGGGTTTCTCGGGCGTCGGCGGCGTCTTCCGCCTGCAGCGCGACGGCACGGTCCAGCGCAGCCTTGCGGTTGCCACGATCCGCAACCAGCAGCTGGTGATCCTTGACCCCGCCCCGCGCAGCACCCGCGGCTTCGGGTCGTGATGGCGACCGGGCGCGTTTGACGATGGCTTCTGACGGCGCGGGCGGGCTGGGCATGGCCGTGACCCTGGGCAGCCCCGCTCCCGATCTGCTTCTGGCGCAGCTGGACGAACGGCTGGCCAATTTGACTGAACCGCGCCAGATCCGGGCTGCCACGGTGGCCCTGCTCTCGGCCGCACGGCTGGAGGCGATGGCCGCGATCGAGCGCAGCTTTGCCGGCCACCCCCGCGCCGCGCGCGAGACGGTGCGCGCCATCGCGACGCTGACCGACGCCATCGTGACGGCGATCCATCACGTCGCGGCCACCCGCCTGCACCCCAAGCACATCCATTCCGAGAACGAGCGGCTGGCCGTGCTGGCCGTGGGCGGATACGGCAGGGCCGAGATGGCGCCGTCGTCCGACGTGGACCTGCTGTTCCTGACGCCCTGGAAGATCACCCCCTGGGCCGAGAGCGTCGTCGAATCGATGCTCTACATGATGTGGGACCTAAAGCTGAAGATCGGCCATTCGATCCGCAGCGTCGACGAATGCCTGCGGCTTGGCGCCAGCGACATGACCATCCGCACCTCGCTGGTGGAACACCGGCTGGTGACCGGCCATGCGCCCCTGGCGCAGGACCTGCGCGACCGGCTGTGGTCCGAGCTGTTCGAGAAGACCATCCCCGAATTCATCGAGGCCAAGCTGGACGAGCGCGCCCGGCGCCATCAGCGGCAGGGCGGCCAGCGCTATGTGCTGGAGCCGAACGTCAAGGAGGGCAAGGGCGGGCTGCGCGACCTCCAGACCCTCTACTGGATCGCCAAGTACATCCACCGCGTGGATCGCGCGGTCGAACTGGTCGAACTGGGCGTCTTCACGCGCGACGAGCATCTGGCCTTCTGGCAGGCCGAGGATTTCCTCTGGGCCGTGCGCTGCCACCTGCACCTGATCGCAGGCCGTCCGGTGGACGTGCTGTCCTTTGACATGCAGGTCGAGGTCGCCCGCCGCATGGGCTATGCCGACACCGCCGCACGGCGTGGCGTGGAATATTTCATGCAGGATTATTTCCGCCATGCCACCCGCGTGGGCGAACTGACCCGGGTCTTTCTGACCGAGCTGGAGGCGCGCCATGTCCGCAGCGCGCCCTTCATCGGCCGCATCTTCCGCCGCCGCCGCAAGGTGAGGGCGGGCTTTGTCGACCAGCAGGGCCGGCTGTCCTTCGAGGACGAGGCGCAGTTCCTGGCCGGTCCCCTGAACATCCTGCGCCTGTTCGAGGAGGCGCTGCGCACCGGCGTGCTGATCCATCCCGACGCGATGCGGCTGGTCGCGGCGAACCTGCACCGCATCGACGACAAGGTGCAGTCCGACCCCGAGGCGATCCGCATCTTCATGGATCTGCTGCTGAAGCACGGCAACCCCGAACGCGCGCTGCGCCGCATGAACGAGCTGGGGGTGCTGGCCGCCTTCATCCCGGAATTCGAGCCGGTCGTGGCGATGATGCAGTTCAACCTTTATCACCACTACACGGTGGACGAGCATTCGATCCAATGCGTCGCCGCCCTAGCCGAGATCGAGCGGGGCGAACACCCCGAGGATCTGCCGCTGTCCTCCGAGATCATCGAGGCGGGGGTGAACCGGCGCGTGCTGTATCTGGCGACCCTGCTGCATGATATCGGCAAGGGCCGCCCCGAGGATCACTCAATTCTGGGCGCGCGCATCGCGCGGCGCATCGCCGCCCGCTTCGGCTTTGCCCAGGACGACATCGACACGGTGGAATGGCTGGTGCGCAACCACCTGCTGATGTCGGACGTGGCGCAAAAGCGCGACATCGCGGACCCGCGCACGCTGCGCGACTTTGCCAAGGCGGTGAAGACGCGCAAGCGGCTGGACATGCTGCTGGTTCTGACCGTCTGCGACATCCGCGGCGTCGGACCCGGCACCTGGAACAACTGGAAGGCCGCCCTGCTGCGCAAGCTGCACCAGGAAACCGCTGCCGCCCTGGAGAACGGGCTGGAGGAGCTGAACCGCGACAAGCGCCATGCCGAGGCCAAACGGTCCCTGCGCCACATGCTGGTCGCCAAGGGCTGGGACGCGCGGGCGATCCGGGCGGAACTGGGCCGGCATTACGACGCCTATTGGCCCGGTCTGCCCACCCAGACCCAGGCCGTCTTTGCGGAACTGCTGACGAACCTTGGTCCCGACGAGATCCGCATCGACCTGCGGGCCGATCCCGACCGGGACGCGACGCGGGCGGCCTTCGTGCTGTCGGACCATCCGGGCATCTTTTCGCGGCTGGCCGGGGCGCTGACCCTGACCGGGGCCAACGTCGTCGACGCGCGCACCTATACCACCCGGGACGGCTATGCGACCGCGGTCTTCTGGGTGCAGGACGCCGAGGGCCATCCCTTTGCCGAGGACCGCCTGCCCCGCCTGCGCCAGACCATCCTGCGCACGCTTGCCGGAGAGATCGTGGCGCGCGAGGCATTCGCCAGCCGCGACAAGCCCAAGAAGCGCAACAGGGAATTCAAGTTTCCGACGCATATCACCTTCGACAACGAAGGCAGCGACATCTATACCATCATCGAGGTCGACACCCGCGACCGTCCGGGCCTGCTCTATGACCTGACGCGGACGCTGGCGGCCAACCATATCCAGATCGTCAGCGCCGTCATCGCGACCTTTGGCGCGCAGGTGGTCGACAGCTTCTATGTCAAGGACATGTTCGGGCTGAAGCTGCACAGCCCCGCCAAGCGGGACGCGCTGGAAAAGAAACTGCGCGCGGCCATTGCCGACGGCGTGAAAAGGGCCGAGGCTGAACAGGCATGAAGACCGGACTTGTGCGGGGGTTCCTGGCAGTGGGAACCTGGACGCTGATCTCGCGTGTGTCGGGCTTTGTGCGCGACATCCTGATGGCGGCCTGGCTGGGCACCGGCGCCGTGGCCGAGGCCTTTGTGGTGGCCCTGTCCCTGCCCAACATGTTCCGCCGCTTTTTCGCGGAAGGCGCGTTCAACACCGCCTTCGTGCCGATGTTCTCGAAAAAGCTGCAGGACCCCGACGAGGCGCAGCGTTTCGCCCGCGAGGCGTTTTCGGGCCTGTTCCTGACCGTTCTGGCGCTGTCGGCGGTGGCCATGATCTTCATGCCGGGGCTGGTCTGGCTGATGGCTTCGGGCTTTCAGGGCGACGAACGCTTTGACCTGGCGGTGGAATACGGGCGGATCACGTTTCCCTATATCCTGCTGATCTCGATGGCCTCGATGATCTCGGGCGTGCTGAACGCCAATGGCCGCTTCACGGCGGCGGCGGCGGCGCCGGTGCTGCTGAACCTGCTGTTCATCGTGGCGATGTGGCTGGGCCGCTGGAAAGGTTGGGACCTGGGCCTGACCCTGGCCTGGGCCACGCCCGTCACCGGGATCGCGCAGCTGGCGCTGGTCTGGTGGGACGCGCGCCGCACGGGATATGTCTTCTGGCCGCGCCGGCCGCGCCTGTCGCCGGACATGCGGCGCCTGATCGCGGTGGCGCTGCCCGCCGCCTTCGCAGGCGGCGTGGTCCAGATCAACCTGCTGATCGGCCGGCAGGTCGCCTCGCGCTTCGAAGGCGCGGTGACCTGGCTCTATTACTCCGACCGGCTCTATCAGCTGCCGCTTGGCATCGTGGGGGCGGCCGTGGCGGTGGTTCTGCTGCCGGAGCTGGCCCGGCGCCTGCGGGCCGAGGATCACGCCGGCGGCCAGTCCGCCTATTCCCGCGCGACCGAATTCGGCCTGTTCCTGACGCTGCCCGCAGCCTTCGCCATCGCCGTCATCGCGCAGCCGATGGTGGCGACGCTGTTTGAACGCGGCGCCTTTTCCGCCTTCGACACGCAGCAGACCGCCGCCGCGCTGGTGGTCTACGCGCTGGGACTGCCGGCCTTTGTGCTGCAAAAGATCCTGCAGCCCCTTTATTTCGCGCGCGAAGATACCCGGACGCCCTTCCGCTATGCGCTGCTGTCGATGGTGGTGAATGCGGTGGTGGCCTTTGGACTGATGCCACTGCTGGGCTTTTTGGCCGCGGCTATCGGCACCACCGTCGCGGCCTGGCTGATGGTCGGGCAGCTGTGGTGGGGCACGCGAGACATGGGCCAGGCCGCACGTGCCGACGCCCGCCTGAGCCGCGCCTTTCCGCGGATCCTGCTGGCCTCGGCGCTGATGGCGGGGGCACTGTGGGTCGGGCGGGAGTGGCTGGAGGACGCGGGCCTGGGCCGTGGCGTTAGCCTGGCCATCCTGGTCTTCGGCGGCGCGGCGATCTATTTCACGCTGGCCTTCGTGATCGCCGGCTATCGCCCGTCCGAACTGAAGGCGGCGGTGCGACGCAATTAACGCTGCCGGATCTGCGCCAGGGCGCGGCGGGCGCCGCCGTCGACCAGCAGGAACGACAGTCCAAAGCCGATGGCAAAGCCCGAGATCTCGGCGATCCAGCCATGACCGCCGCCGCCAAAGACCAGCCCGAAGGTCAGCTGGAAGGCCAGCAGCATGCCGATCAGCGCAAAGGCCCGCAGGCGGTTGGCGTTCGCCGCCGCCAGACGCGTCCAGAGCAGGAAGGTGAAGGCGCCGACCAGGCCGTAGACGGCCGGGTATCCGCCGATCAGCGGCGATGCCCGGTCCGCGACCAGCGGCAGCAGGGCCGAATAGATGGCCGCCCCGCCGATGGCCGATCCGAAGAACAGCCCCAGCACCGCGGCCGGACGAAAGTTCTGCGCGACCATGTTGCCCAGGGCCAGCGTGAACACCCCCACGAACAGCGCATGGGTCAGCGAGACATGCACGAAACTGAAGCTGAGGATGCGGTAGATCTGTCCGACATCGACCGCGCCCAGGGTCCAGATGCGCTGCAGCAGCTCGGGCGGAAAGGCGGCCAGGCGGATCGCGGAGAGGCGCAGCCCGACCCCTTCGGCCCCGCCGATCAGGCCGGCGGTTCCCAGGGCAAAGACGGCCTCGGAGGCGACCACGGGCAGGACCAGAAGCCAGATCACGGGGGGCAGCGGGTTCAGCGGGGATTCGGTCAGGCCGGAGCGCATGGGCTTTCCTTGACGGTTGCGAAGGTTGGTGCCAACCGCTAAGCCAGCCCGCAGGAAATTCCAAGGCAGGCCGGTCATGTCCGAACCCAACAACAGCCAATTCCGTCCCCGCATCTTTTCGGGCATCCAGCCCTCGGGCGGGCTGACGCTTGGCAACTACCTGGGCGCGCTCAAGCGTTTTGCCGCGCTTCAGGGCGGCGAGGCCGAGACGATCTATTGCATCGTCGACCTGCACGCCATCACCGTCTGGCAGGACCCCGAGGGGCTGCGCGCCCGCATCCGCGAGGCGGCCGCCGCCTTCATGGCCGCGGGCGTGGACCCGGCGCAATCGATCCTGTTCAACCAGTCGCAGGTCAGCGCCCATGCCGAGATGGCTTGGCTGTTCAACACGGTCGCCCGCGTCGGTTGGATGTACCGGATGACCCAGTTCAAGGACAAGGCCGGCAAGAACACCGAAAACGTCAGCCTGGGCCTGCTGGCCTATCCGGCGCTGATGGCCGCCGACATCCTGACCTATCAGGCGACCGCCGTGCCGGTGGGCGAGGATCAGAAGCAGCACCTGGAACTGACCCGCGACATCGCCGCCAAGTTCAACCACGACTATGGCGTCACCCATTTCCCGATCACCGAGCCGCTGATCGAGGGGGTCGCCACGCGGGTCATGTCGCTGCGCGACGGGTCCAAGAAGATGTCGAAATCCGATCCGTCCGATGCCAGCCGCATCAACCTGACCGACGACGCGGACACCATCGCGCAGAAGATCCGCAAGGCGCGCACCGATGCCGACCCCCTGCCCGGCCAGATGGACGGGCTGAAGGACCGCCCCGAGGCGAGGAACCTGGTCAACATCTATGCCGCCCTGTCGGACGAGACGCCCGACCAGGTCCTGGCACGCTTCGAGGGCCAGGGTTTTGGCGCCTTCAAGCCCGCCCTGGCCGAAGTCGCCGTGGAGGCGCTGTCGCCGATCACCCGGCGCATGGCCGAATTCATGGCCGACCCGGCGCAGATCGACGCGGTCCTGGCCCAGGGAGCGGACCGGGCCGCGGCGGTGGCGACACCGATCCTGGAACACACCAAGGACATCATGGGCCTGCTGCGCACCCGGGGCTGAACCGGTTCGCCTTCCCTGCCGCCCCTCATCGCAGGGGCGGCTTTTTCATGCCCGCAGGGTTGCGATCCCTGCGGTCTTGCGGCTATCAGCCCTCAAACGCATGGACCCGGTGAGATTCCGGGTGGCTCTTCCGGCCGCCGATCCGCCGGACAATTCGAACCGATGTCGCTTGCAAGGCCGGTGCGGGGCACCCGCCAACGTCAGGAACGGATGATTCATGTCTTCTCTCTCTCGCTACAAGGACGAATGGCTGGGCAATATCCGCCCGGACCTGCTGTCGGGCCTGGTGGTCGCACTGGCCCTGATCCCCGAAGCTATCGCCTTTTCCATTATCGCCGGCGTCGATCCCAAGGTCGGCCTCTATGCCAGCTTCTCGATCGCCGTCATCACCGCCATCACCGGCGGGCGGCCCGGCATGATCTCGGCCGCAACGGCCGCGACGGCGGTGCTGATGGTGACGCTGGTGCGCGACCACGGGCTGCAGTACCTGCTGGCCGCGACCGTTCTGGCCGGGCTGATCCAGATCGGCTGCGGCCTGCTGAAGCTGGGCTTCGTCATGCGCTATGTCTCGAAATCCGTCATGACGGGGTTCGTCAACGCGCTGGCCATCCTGATCTTCATGGCGCAACTGCCCGAACTCGACCCGGCGACAGCGGGCGTGACCTGGTTCACCTATCTGCTGGTGGCCGCCTCGCTGGCGATCATCTATCTGTTCCCGCGGGTGACCAGGGCCATCCCATCGCCGCTGGTGACGATCGTGGTGCTGACGGCGCTTGCGATGTTCTTTGGATGGGACGTGCGGACTGTGGGCGACATGGGCGCCCTGCCCGACACGCTGCCGGTCTTCCTGCTGCCGGACGTGCCGCTGAACCTGGAGACGCTGCAGATCATCCTGCCCTATTCCTTCGCGGTGGCCATCGTGGGGCTGCTGGAAAGCCTGATGACGCAGAACCTGGTGGACGAGCTGACCGACACGCGCAGCAACCGCAACCAGGAATGCATCGGCCAGGGGCTTGCCAATACGGCGACGGGCTTCATCGGCGGCATGGCAGGCTGCGCGATGATCGGCCAGTCGATGATCAACGTCAAATCGGGCGGCCGGGGGCGCCTGTCCTCGTTCGTGGCGGGGGTGTTCCTGCTGATCCTGGTGGTGGGACTGGGCGACCTGGTCAGCCAGATCCCGATGCCCGCGCTGGTGGCGATCATGATCATGGTCTCGATCGGGACCTTCAGCTGGTCATCAATCCGCAACCTGCGGACGCATCCGCGATCCTCCTCGGTGGTGATGCTGGCCACGGTGGCGACCGTGGTTTGGACGCACAATCTGGCGATCGGCGTGATGGTGGGCGTGCTGCTGTCGGGCATCTTCTTCGCGGCCAAGATCGCGCAATTGTTCCGCGTCACGTCCACCCTGTCGGCGGACGGGCGTGCGCGCACCTATGTGGTCGAGGGGCAGATGTTCTATGGCTCGGTCGAGGACTTCATGGCAGCCTTCGACTTTGCCGAGCCGCTGGACCAGGTCACCATCGATGTCAGCCAGGCGCATATCTGGGACATCAGTTCGGTCCAGGCGCTGGACATGGCGATCCTGAAATTCCGCCGGGACGGCGCCCAGGTCCAGCTTGTCGGTTTGAACAAAGCGTCAGAAACCTTGCTGGACCGGCTTGCAACACATGACAAGCCGGGGGCGATGGATAAACTGGTCGCGCATTGAGGGGAAAGCAGACATGACGAACAAGATCATCGCGCTGGTTGACGATTCGATCTATGCCACCTCGGTCTGTGAACATGCAGCCTGGGCCTCGGCCCGCAGGCCGGCTCCGGTGGAACTGCTGCATGTCCTTGGACGGCGCGAGGCTGCCGGGCGGCAGGACCTCTCGGGCACCATCCGCCTCGGCGCCCGAAGCGCCCTTCTGGATGAACTGGCGACGCTGGACGCACAGCGGTCGCGGATCGCCAATGCCCAGGGGCGTGCGCTGCTGGAGGATGCGCGCAAGCTGACAGAGCGCGCAGGCGGCGTCCAGGTGACCACCCGGCTGGAACAGGGCGACCTGATCGAACAGGCGACGGGTCGAGAGGCCGATCCCTCGCTGATCGTGCTGGGCAAGCGTGGCGCGGCTGCGGATTTCGCGCAGGGCCACCTGGGGTCCAACCTTGAACGGATCGTGCGCGCTGCGCGCGTGCCGGTGCTGGTGGCGTCCCGCGCCTTCCGGCCGATCCAGAAGGTGCTGATTGCCTTCGACGGCGGCGCCTCGGCCATGAAGGCCGTCGATCATATCGCGGCCAGCCCGACCTTCAAGGGCTTGCAGATCGAGGTCGCCATGGCCCATGCCGGGTCCCGGGATTCACAGGGCCAGCTGGACGAGGCGATCCTGCGCCTGCGCGCCGCCGGCCTGAGCGCCGACATGCGGCTCCTGACCGGCGCGCCGGAGGCCGCCCTGACCGCGCATCTGGAACAGCAAGGACATGACCTGCTGGTGATGGGCGCCTATGGCCACAGCCGCCTGCGCCGGCTGATCATCGGCTCCACCACGACGCAGATGCTGATCGACTCACGCCTGCCGGTGCTGCTGTTCCGCTGAGGCTGGGCCGCGAGGCACCTGCCTTTCCGGATGCCGCTTGCAACGAGCCGAAGGTGAAAGGGATCAGCCAGCAATATCCGCCAGGAGGGTTGCCGGTGCATCGTTTGCGGATGAGGGCGCTTCCGCTCGGGTCACTGCCTGATCGTGGCGCATCCCCTTCCCTTGTGCTTGGATTCGTATAGCGCCTCGTCGGCCCGGACGAGCAGATCCCCGGGGCTTGCGCCTGGCTCGCCCCGGCAGACGACGATGCCAATGCTGGCAGAGACCCGTACCTCTCCCAGGCCCGGCGGAGTCAGTGAGCCGATAGCCTCGATGATGCGGCGGGCCAGCTCGTGCAGCGCGGCGACCGAGGTCATGCCGCTCAGGATCAGCACAAATTCGTCCCCGCCGATGCGTGCAGCCGTGTCGGCCTTGCGCACCTGCGCACGCAGAACCCCTCCGACCGCCTGCAGCAGGTCATCTCCGGCCTTGTGCCCCAGGATGTCGTTGACCTGCTTGAAGTGATCCAGGTCCAGATGCACCACGGCGAAGGGCGCCGGTTCGGCGTCCGGCCCCTCTCCGGCCGACCTCAGTGCCATCGCCAAGGCCATTTCCAGCCCGCGGCGGTTCCCGAGGCCCGTCAGTGGATCCGTCTGCGCCTGCAGCAGTGCGACGCGCCGGGACTGTACCAGCTGATCGTTGAAGCGCGACAACTCGGTCAGGACCCCGCGATTGGCCTCGTGCAGGAACAGCAGCTCCATCGCAAGCTCGGAGGGTGCGAAATCCCCGTCGGTCAGTCCCGCGTTCCGGATCGCGCGATGGATCCCGATGCCGAACCCCAAGTTGCACAGCATCGAGCCTGCGCTGGCCCGCACGCCATTCCCTCGCAGCACCAGATCCGGCGTGCAGGATACCCGCAGAAAAAGGCGGCTTTTCTGGTCGATGGCGGTCCTGATCTCGGCCACCGGATCCCCACCGCCCCGTGCCCCTGCCAGGCGCCCCGCAAGCCCTGTGCCCAGATTTGGTACGACCTTGTCCAAGGTCGGACCGACCGAAAGAACATGACCGTCAGAAGCCAGCAAAAGATGCATCGGCATCAGGCGTGCCAATGTCCGCACGGGAACCGCCTCATCCGTCGTCATCCCTGCACCGCCGGACCCTGCAAGGTCGCGTTCTGAAGCGAAAACAAGCGCCCTTCGGCAAACTGCTCATCCCAGATGTCCACCCGTATGGCCCCCTCTTCGACCGAGATCAGGCAGAGCGCCCCATAGTCATCCGCCATGCCCCGGATCAGGCCAGCCAGCACGTACTGCCACTCTGGATCCGGGTTCAGTAGCACCACGCGAACGATCTGCTCGCTCGCTTCCACCTCCAGACGCGGCACCTTCAGCGTGGGCACGACCAGATGGGCCCGACCGGGCAGTTCATCCAGGCGCAGCAGGAAGTCGCGAAAGTCGCGGCCCGAAAAGCGCAGCAGGCGTCGGATCGGCTCGATTCGCGTCATCCAGGCGCCCATATCCTCGAACATCTCGGAGCCGGGCTTGGCCAACCGGAAGGACGCACGCCTGAGCGCCGCCGGGCCGAAATCGACCCAGAGCGGCGACGACATGCCCGCGGCCACTGCGATCTCGTCGGCGACGGCCTGCAAAAGCCCCTCGCCATAGGTGGACTTCAGAAACTCCTCGATGGCGCGATTTATCAGACCGTTCATGCTCTACCTCGGTTTCGACCGAAGCTAGCATCAGGGTGTAAATAAACCGGAAACAGTCACCGGTTTCAGTCTGCCGTCCAGCCATAGCTGCCGGGACCTGAAAGAACCGTTCGTGCGGCCATGATGTCTTGCGGCCGCATGTTCAGCGCCGCGGCAAAGTCACAGATGCGCCTGTCGTCCTCGGCAAGAAAATCCAGCAGGAACAGCGCGACCTCCGGCCGGTCCTGCAGGCTGCGCAGATCGGCAGGCTGCAGGCCGCTGACCGACAGGAACTGCGTCAGCTCTTCGGGATCATTGGCCAGGTGCAGCAGGATATCGACGGCAAGATCTCGCGCACGCTGTTGGGTAATGGCCATAACTTTGTCTTTCGGTAAGGTTTCTCGCACTAGCCGAGATGTCCAGAAACACTTTATTAAACATTTGGGTTCAAGTTGGGACCCAGTTGTCAAGACCCGCTGGATGAAACAAATGACGGCACGAATCCTTATCGCCGACGGTGTGGCAACGTCTCGGATCACCCTGAAGGTCCGGTTGAGCGCTGTCTGCTACGACGTCGCAGCCGTCAATTCCATCGCGAAAATACATCAGGAGCTGGATCTTGCGCGTCCCGACCTGATCATTCTGGGTGGAGGATTTTCCGAAAGGCCTCCGGTCGATATCTGTGCGGAACTGGTCCGGGACCCCCGCTGCGCCGATGTGCCGATCATGATGCTGGTCCCGCCCGATTCGCGCTTGGCGGCGCTTCAAGCGGGCGCCACGGCCGCGCTGGACCCCGATGTCGACGACCAGATCCTGATGGCGCGGGTCCGCGGGTTGCTGCGCGAGACCGAAATGCCCCAGGCCGCCCCCATGGGAATGGCCGAACCGGCGGCGGCCTTTGTGCATGAGGTGCGGCCCCTGATCGCGCTGGTGGCCGACAGTCACGCCCGCGCCCTGCGCTGGCGTCAGATGCTGGCCGAGCGGATGAACTGTCGCTTCGAGATCCGTGATCCTGACGAGGCATTGGGGTCGGTCACTTCCGGAAGGACCGCCGATCTCTATCTCATCTCCGGCGATATACGCGCCAAGGGCGATGGGCTGCGGCTGCTGTCCGAACTGCGTTCGCGCCAAGGCTCGCGGGATGCAGGCTTCGTGATCGCGATTGCCCCGGACCGTTCCGATCTTGCCGCCATCGCGCTTGACCTCGGGGCCGGCGATGTCCTTTTCGAGAGCCTGGGAGGTGCCGAGGGCGCGGACGCGGCCGCAATGTCGCTTCAGATGCTGCTGCAGCGGAAGTCCAGGAGCGACAAGCGGCGGGCCGAGGTTCAGCGCCACATGGTCTGGGCCATGACGGACCCGCTGACCGGACTCTACAATCGCCGATACGCGCTGCCCAAGCTGGGCGAGATCGTGCGCGATGCCCTGATTGCAAATCATGCCTTCGCCGTCATCGCCATCGACCTGGACCATTTCAAGTCGATCAACGACAGCCACGGCCATTCGGCCGGCGACGTGGTCCTGGTCGAGATCGCCGGGCGGCTAAAGGCAGCGCTCCCTTCGACCGGCATGGTGGCCCGGATGGGCGGGGAGGAGTTCCTGGCGGTCCTAGAGCACTGCAGCGAAGCGGAGGCGCAGGACACGGCCGAAGCATTGCGGCGCGCGATCCAGGTGCGGCCAGTCGCGCTGCCGGGCCTGTGCGGCGGCGGGCAGGTCAGGGTTACTGCTTCGGTTGGCATGGCCGTCGTCCAGCCTTCCGAAGAAGGCGGCTGGCCCGAACAGAGGGCGCAGGTCGCCCTGGAGCGGGCCGACCGCGCCCTGCTCGCTGCCAAGGCGGCAGGACGGAACCGCGTGATGCGGTCGCAGCCGGACTGGGCGGCCTAAGCGGCACTTTCAAATGCCGCGCCGATTTCCTAGATTGGCCGGCGGGGCCGGGATCCGCCCCGTCGAAGGAGTACGGAACATGACCCAAGGACAGATCCTTGCCGCAGACATGGCAGGGAATGACGAGGCCGAGCGCCCCACCAAGGACGCGATGCTGCGAGGTGCACGCGGCCGTTGCCCGGCCTGCGGAGCGGGTCGCCTGTTCACCCGCTACCTGAAGGTCGCGGACCATTGCTCCGAATGCAACGAGGCCCTGCACCACCAGCAGGCCGATGACGGGCCGGCCTATCTGACCATCCTGATCGTCTCGCATCTCGGGGCGCCGCTGCTTTTGGCCTCCTTCGTGGCTTGGCGACCGAGTGCGATGACAATGCTGGTTGCCTTTGGCCTGGGCTCCATTGTCCTGTCGCTTGCCATGCTGCCGGTGATCAAGGGTGGAATGGTCGGGCTGCAATGGGCCCGGCGGATGCACGGATTTGGCAGCCGCTCCAGCGGCGTCAGCGCGTGACAGCCACGAACCTCCTGCCGATCCGCGATGCGGCCTCGATCCTGGCCGTACGGCGCGATGGCCCTGAACCCTCTGTCCTGATGGGGATGAGAGGAGCCAAGGCCGTCTTCATGCCGTCCAAGTACGTCTTTCCGGGCGGTGCAGTCGATGCATCGGATGCGACGGCGCCACTGGCGCGTACCCTGCCCGACACGTGCCGGCAGCGGCTGATGGCCGAGCAGCGCGGCCAGCCCGGCAGCGGTCCGGACGCGATCGCGGCCGCGGCACTGCGTGAACTTGCCGAGGAAACCGGGCTTCTGGTCGGGCGCGACACGGGCGCCGCTTGCGACTGGCCGGGCTATCGCGAGGCCGGGCTTTGCCCCGATGCTGGCGCCCTGACCTATTTCTTTCGCGCCATCACCCCGCCTGGCCGGCCGCGCCGGTTTGATGCACATTTCTTCGTCGTCGATGCAGCCGACATTCTGGGCGACCTGGAAGATTTCAGCCGTGCCTGCGACGAACTTTCCCACCTGCACTGGGTGCCCTTGAGCCAGGCCCGGCAGTTAGATCTGCCCTTCATCACCGAAGTGGTGCTGGCCGAACTGTCGGAACTGCTGGCCGCGGCAAAGCACGGCCAGCGGCTGCCTTGCCCGGTCACCGTTCCGTTCTTCGACAATCGCGGCGCCTCTCCGCGTTTTTGCCAGATCGCGTGATCAGCGACCGCTAAAGACGGGCGGGCGCTTTTGCAGGAATGCACTCACTCCTTCGCCGAAATCCGCGCTGCGCCCGGCCTGACCCTGCAGTCGGGCCTCAAGAGCCAGCTGGGCAGGCATGTCATGCTCGAAAGAGGCCGTCACCGCCTCGCGAATTGCCAGATAGGCGCCAGTCGGCCCCTCGGCCAAGGCACGCGCGCTTGCGGCCACGCCCTCAACGAACTCCGCGTCGGGCAGCGCCTGCCAGATCAGGCCCCAATCGGCGGCCTGCCGCGCGCTGACGGGCTGGGCGAACAGCATCATCCCCATCGCGCGCGCCGCACCGACGGCACGCGGAATGATCCAGGTGCCGCCCGCATCCGGGATCAGGCCGATCCGGGTGAAGGCCTGGATGAAACTTGCGCTTTCGGTGGCGATCACGACGTCGGCGGCCAGCGCCAGGTTGGCTCCGGCCCCTGCTGCGACACCGTTTACGGCAGCGATGACCGGCGCCCGGCACTGCCTCACGGCCTGCAGCATCGGTTCGTACTCGTCGCGCAGCGTGCCTTCCAGATCCGCAGCGGCCGAGGCATCGGTCAGATCCTGGCCCGAGCAGAAACCGCGCCCCGCGCCTGTCATCACCACGCAGCGAACCTCGGGCGGTAGCGAGGTCAGCACCTGTGTCATCTCCTGCCGCATCTGGCGGTTGAGAGCATTCATGACCGCAGGGCGGTTCAGGGTCAGCGTTGCAACGCCGTCCTCAATGGAAAACAGAATGGTGTCATGGTGCATGTTGGCCTCCCCGGTTGGGAGGATCATGCAGGAAAATCCGGCTGCCGAAAGCGCGACCCTGCGTCAGGGCCTACTTGCCGCGCATGATCTCATCCAGCCGATGCTGCTCGTCCGCGTCCAGAGATGTCACCTCCGGGCTTGCCAGATTGCGGCCCCACAGAAACCTGAGGGCCACAGCCGCCGCGATCAGCGCCATCAGCGGCCCGGCCAGCCACAGGATCAGGTTGCTGCCGGTCGGTCGGGGATCGAACAGAACGAACTCACCGAAACGGTCGACGACATTGTCCACGACCTCGCTGTCGCTGTCGCCGGCGACAAGGCGCTCGCGCACGAACAGCCGCAGGTCACGGCTGATCGGCGCGTTCGATTCATCGATGTTTTCGCCTTGGCACACCGGACAGCGCAGCCGCTGCGAAATTTGCCGGGCCCGCGCCTCCAGACCCGCATCATCCAGGACCTCATCCGGCTGCACGGCCAAGACCGGCAGCGACGGCGCCGCTGCCAGGACCAGGATCAACAGGATCAGGTGCAGCGCGCGTTTCATTCCGCTGGCACCGTGCCGGTGTCGGAGCGTCGCGCGGCCCCGGCCGCCACACGGTAGCGTCGGTCGCTGAGGCTGATCAGCCCACCCAGGGCCATGATGATCGAGCCGCCCCAGATCCAGTTCGCAAAGGGCTTTACATAGGTACGGACGGCCCACCCGCCGGCCGGCTGCTCGTCTCCAAGAACCACATAGAGGTCGCGCCAGAAGCCGTAGTCGATCGAAGCCTCGGTCGTGGGCATCGCCTGCACCGGATAGACGCGCTTTTCCGGGGTCAGCGTCGCGACCGCGCGTCCGTCGCGGCTGGCCTCGATCACCCCCATCTGCGACAGGTAGTTCGGCCCGTCGACACGTTCGACGGACCGCAACACAAGGTCATAGGCGCCGACCCGGAACGGCTCGTCGATCTGCGCCACCCGGACATCCTCGACCTGCCATGCCTGGATGAGGGACACGGCAAGGAAGGTGATCCCCAGCCCGGCATGGGCCACGGCCTTGCCCCAGTCCGCCCGCGGCAGCCGCAGCAAACGCCCGATGCCCGAGGAACCTGTCCGCAGCCACAGTTCCGCGACCGCACCAAAGACCAGCCAGGCACCCAGTCCCGCGCCGATGACCGCAAGACCCGAGCGCCCGGTCGAGACGGCATAAACCAGCACCATCACCGCCGCGGTCAGGATCAGCGCGCCGCGCAGCGGCTTCCACGCGCGGGCGATGCTGGCGCGTTTCCACGGCATGATCGAACCAAGCGGCAGCGCCAGCGCCAGGACGATCATGAAGGGCGTGAAGGCCTGGTTGAAGAACGGAGGACCGACCGACAGCACGCGGCCCCAGACCATCTCGGCCACCAGGGGCCAGATGGTGCCGATGAAGACGACAAAGGCCGCCACGGCCAGCAGGACGTTGTTCAGGACCAGCGCCCCTTCCCGCGACAGGGGCGCGAAGACGCCCTTGGCGGTCATTTCTGCCGCGCGGAACGCGTAAAGGGTCAGGGCGCCGCCGACGAAGACCGCAAGGATCGCCAGAATGAAGATCCCCCGCTCGGGGTCGTTGGCAAAGCTGTGGACCGAGGTGATGACGCCCGAGCGCACGATGAACGTCCCGATCAGCGAGAACCCAAACGCCATGATCGCCAGCAGGATCGTCCAGCTTTTCAGCGCCTCACGCTTTTCCACGACGATCGCGGAATGCAGCAGCGCGGCGGCCAGCAGCCAGGGCATGAAGCTGGCATTCTCGACCGGGTCCCAGAACCAGAAGCCGCCCCAACCCAGTTCGTAATAGGCCCACCAGGAGCCGAGCGCGATGCCGATGGTCAGAAAGACCCAGGCCGCCAGCGTCCATGGCCGCACCCAACGCGCCCAGGCTGCATCAACGCGCCCCTCGATCAGGGCCGCAACCGCAAAGCTGAACGCCATCGAAAGGCCGACATAGCCGAGGTAGAGAAACGGCGGGTGGAAGGCCAGGCCCGGGTCCTGCAGCAACGGGTTCAGGTCGCGCCCGTCAAAGGGTGGATTTCCCATGCGCCAGAACGGATTGGACGTGAAGATGATGAAGGCGTAGAAGGCCGCGCTGATCGAGGCCTGGACCCCCAGCACCCGTGCCTGCAGACTGGGCGGCAGGTTGCCCCCGAACAGCGCCGCCGCCGCCCCGAACACGGCCAGGATCAGCACCCAGAGCAGCATCGAGCCCTCGTGGTTGCCCCAGACACCACTGATCTTGTAGATCAGCGGCTTGGACGTATGCGAATTCTCGTAGACCAGCAGGACCGAAAAATCCGAGGTCACAAAGGCGATCGTCAGCGCGCCAAAGCTGATCGCCATCAGGATCAGCTGCGCCAAGGCGGCAGGCCGCGCGCTGTCCATCCAGCCGTGCCAGCCCTTGGCGGCGCCGACCATGGGGACCGTCATCTGGTAGATCGAGACCATGAAGGCCATGATCAGGGCGAAATGGCCGAATTCTGCGATCATCTGGGGCAATCCTCCGTTGTCCGCAGCATAAGCTCCAGACGAAGGGGGGGAAAGTCCTCCCTTCGTGTCGGTGGTGCGGCATGGGTGAAACGTGATGCGGCCTATTCGCGCAGACTGCTCCGCCATTCCCGCAGCGCGGCATTATCCGCGAAATCGTCATCGGGCAGCACGACGGGCCGCGGGGTCGTCGCGGATGCCGGGCTAGATGCCGCATCGCCCGTCGCCTTGCGATCGGGCCAGACGCGGTGGCGGAAGTAATGCGCCTCTCGCGCGCCGAAATAGAAGCCGACGATGGCACCCATCAGCCACCAGAGCGGCTCCGGCACCGCCTGCAGCCCCTCCATCCTCAGGCCGAAACCCACGGGTTCGATCATCGCATAGATGAACAGCGCCATGGTCCCCAGGGCCAGCAGCGGCCGCGGCAGGCGGTTCAGCCCATTCACCAGCCCGTCGAACCAGCCGTTCGCAGGCTGGGCGAATTCCTGGCCATGCTGGCCGATGGCGCGGGCATAGGCTTCTTCGTCCAGTTCCATCCGGCGGGTGGCGTTCTGGGTAAAGACCTCGGCCATGCCGGTCGCGGCGCTGCCAAGGGCGGTGACGGTCGGGGCAACCCCGATGAAGCGGTCGATCAGGCCCATGCGGCAATCCTCTGGCGGTGCTCTGCGTCTGTCAGGCGATAGCGCGGAGCGATGAACTCCTCGGCCCGGGTGATCCAGCCGCCCTTGCCGCCGGTCTTCGTCCGGGCAAACTTGCGGCTGGCCGGGCGCTGATCCGCCAAGGCGTAATAATAGCCGCGCCGTGCGATCCCATAGGCATCGGCCAGATGCTGCGGCGCGGCCTCGGCCGCATCCTGGGCTGCGGCGATTGTCCTGGGTCCGATGATGCCGTCGGCTGTGGCAGGATAACCCATGCGTGTGATCAGCCGCTGCAGGATCTTGACCGCATTCGTGCCTGCGTTGACATACATGTCGAAAACGCTGGCCTGCAAAGGCAGGGGCAACTGGCCCAGACCCGGCTTGCGGAAATAATGTTCGACAAAGACCTGTTCGGCCTGGGCGCGGGTCAGAGCCCGCACGTCGACGGCGTCGATCCGCCCGTCCTTGTTCAGGTCCATCCCCAACGCGCGCATCGTCCCGATGGTCACGCCGTAATTGGTGGCTCCGCCCGGATCGTCCGGATCGTTGACATAGCCCCCTTCGCGCGCAACGATCTGCCGCGCAATCTCTTCGACGCTCTGCATGCATCCCCCGTTCCGGCCACCGCTCTGGGCCGCAGGGGGAATGCTGAAGATTTGCGGTTAAGCGGGGGTTAAGGGCCCGTGCGTTGCGTCAGCTGCCGGGCTCCTGATAGACGCCGCTGGCCTTCAGCGTCTCGACCACCTCTCGCGGCATGTAGGTTTCGTCATGCTTGGCCAGCAGGTCGCGCGCCTCAAAGCGGCCGTCGCGGTACCAGCCCTTGGCAATCGTGCCCTGGCCCTCGTTGAACAGGTCCGGGCGCGGATCGCGGCCGATATAGGTCACCGGAATCTCGGCCACGCCATCCGTGATCACGAAGTCGAAGCCCACGCCCTCGCCGTTCACGATCGAGCCGTCCTTGACCAGGCCGCCCAGTTGAAAAAACTCTTCCGGGTCCGGCGCGGCCTCGCCAACCTGGCTGGGCGAGCGATAGAGGTTGATGCCGTCGCTGAACCCATAGCCGATCAGGCCCACTGCCATCACCAAGGCCACCGAAGCTGCCGCCAAGACTTGGATGCGCCGCTGTTTCTTGAGTGATTTCATGCCGGCCATGCGGCCCTCCCTGGTTCAGATGTGGTTCAGGCCGCCTCGAACGGGATCGAGCGCCGCATGAATTGCGTGGCCTTGCCCGAAACGCGGACCGGATCACCCGTGGTCAGGAATTTGGACACTGTTCCCGGCCCCACGAATTCCGGCCTGCGCTGCAGATAGTCGGCCAGGCTCTCTGCCACCAGACCCGCCTGGCTGTAGACCGTCACATCGGGACCCAAGGCATTCTGGAACGCCTCTTCCATCAGGGGGTAATGGGTGCATCCCAGGATCGCGGCCTCGGGAAAGGGCATCCGCCGCTTGAGCGCCTCGACATGGCTGGTCACCAGCGCTTCGGCCAGGATTTCGTCTCCCATTTCAATGGCGTCGACGACACCGCCGCAGGGCTGCGCCTCGACGTCCACACCCACGGCGCGAAAGGCCAGCTCGCGCTGAAAGGCCCGGCTGGCCACGGTGGCAGGCGTCGCGAAGAGGGCGACATTGTTGACGGCCACCCGGCGGGGCGGCGAATTGTCGCCCCAGGCCCGTTCCGTCAGCGCCTCGATCATCGGGACAAATACGCCCAGGACGCGCTTGCCCTCGGGCAGCCAGGTTTCCTGCATGCGCCGCAGGGCTGCGGCGCTGGCCGTGTTGCAGGCCAGGATCACCAGATCGCAGCCCTCGTCCCACAGCCGCTCGACCCCGCGGCAGGTCAGGTCAAAGATGTCGTCGGCGGTGCGGACGCCGTAGGGGGCATGGGCGTTGTCGCCCAGATAAACCAGGGGCAGGTCCGGCAGGCGCGCGGCAATGGCCTGATGCACCGTCAGTCCGCCCAGTCCAGAATCGAAAACCCCAACCGCCATGGATTGCCCTCCCGCATCGCGTGGCGCCCTTCATAGGGCGACACGCAGCCTTTGGAAATGATTCAGATCATTCAGCGGCTTCACGGATGGGTGCATGTCCCGCCCGGAACTGCGCCAGCAGCTCGGCCCGGCGTTCGGCCGCGCTGTCTGCGGCAGCCTCCTTGACCGGACCGAAACCACGCACCGACAGGGGAAGCTCGGCCAGCTCGATCGCGATCGGCATGGTGGTGTCGGTGACCTTGGCGAAAACCTCAGCCATGTCGGCTTCATAGTCGCGGATCATCGCCCGTTCCCGCCGCCGCTCGGCGCCATAGCCGAAGGGATCCAGCGGCGTGCCGCGCAACCCCTTCATCCGGGCCAGCACCCGGAATGCCGACAGCATCCAGGGTCCGAATTCGCGCTTGCGCGGACGGCCGTTGGCGTCGGTTCCCGTCAGCATGGGGGGAGCCAGGTGCAGCGACAGCTTCACGTCACCCTCCCACTGCCGCGCCACCTGCTCTGCCGTCGTCAGGTGAAGCCGGGCCACCTGGTATTCATCCTTGTAGGCCAACAGCTTGTAATAGCCTCTTGCGACGCTTTCACGCATCGGCGCGGGGGCCGCATCGACCAGTTTGCGGAACCGGCGCGCCAAACGCTTGTTCTGATAATCCACCAGCCGCGCCGCACGATATTCCACCGGGTCCGGGGGCAGTTGCGTCACTTCGGCGGGCTTTCGCACCTGGTCCGGAAAGGCTATGGCCCAACGGCCGATCTGAAAGGCGCGCTGGTTTTCCTCGACCTTGGCGGCGTTCAGGCGGATGGCCTCCATGATCGCCTCTTCGCTCAGCGGGATCAGGCCGCGCTGCCAGCAGGCGCCCAGGACCAGCATGTTTGAATAGATCGAATCCCCCAGCATCCGCAGCGCCAGTTCGTTGGCATCCAGGAAGGCCACGCGATCCTGCAACCGCGCCTGCAGCGACAGCTTCAGCCGGTCCGACGGCACCTGGAAATCGCGAAACCGGGTGAAGTCGCCGGTGATGATCTCGTGATCGTTCACCACCGCGCCGGTGCGGCCCTGGGTCATCAGGCCGATGGTCTTGGCCCCCGCCGTCACCACCAGATCGCCGCCGATGACGCAATCGGCCTCACCCACGGCGACGCGGATCGCGCTGATATCCTCAGGCCGGTTGGCCAGGCGCAGGTGGATGTGAACCGCGCCGCCCTTTTGCGCCAGCCCGGCCATCTCCATCATTCCGGCGCCTTTTCCGTCCATATGGGCGGCCTGCGCCAGAACGGCACCGATGGTCACGACACCCGTGCCCCCGACGCCGGTGATCACCAGGTTATGCGTGCCCTGGATGACCGGCAGCTCCGGCGCGGGCAAGGCGGGCAGATCGAATGCCTCGGCCTTGGGACGACGCAGCTTGCCGCCCTTGACCGACACAAAGCTGGGGCAGAAGCCGTTGACGCAGCTGTAGTCCTTGTTGCAGCTCGACTGGTCGATCTGGCGCTTGCGGCCCAGTTCCGTGTCCAGCGGCACGACCGAGACGCAGTTCGACTGGACCGAGCAATCGCCGCAGCCCTCGCAGACGTCAGGGTTGATCCAGACGCGGCGATCGGGGTCCGGAAACTGGCCCTTCTTCCGCCGCCGACGCTTCTCTGCCGCACAGGTCTGCACATAGAGGATTGCGCTGACCCCGGTCGCCGTTTCCAGCTCGCGCTGGACGTTCATCATCTGCGCGCGCTCCTCAAAGCGCAGGCCAGCGGGGAACAGCGTCCGGTCGACCTCCTCCTTCTCGTCATAGACGACCACCAGCGGCTTGACCCCCATCGCCACCAGTTCGCGCGCGATCTGCGGAGCAGAGAGGCCGCCCTCGTTCGGCTGGCCGCCAGTCATCGCCACCGCGTCATTATAAAGGATCTTGTAGGTGATGTTGGTGCCCGCGGCCAGCGCAGCCCGAATGGCCAATACCCCGGAATGATTATAGGTACCGTCGCCAAGGTTCTGAAACACATGGCCTCTGGTGCTGAAGGGTGCCTCGCCGATCCAGTTGGCACCCTCACCGCCCATATGGGTGAAGCCCTCTGTATCCCGGCCCATCCACTGCACCATGTAATGACAGCCGATCCCTGCATAGGCACGGCTGCCTTCGGGCAAACGGGTTGAACTGTTATGCGGGCAGCCCGAACAGAACCAGGGCGTGCGCGTCGCGATCTCGGGCGCGTTGTCGTTGCGGCGCACCTCGTTCAGGCGCTCCAGCCCGGCGCGGACATGGTCGGTGCCACGCCCCTCCTCGATCAGGATGCCGCCGATCTTCTGGGCGATCATCACCGGGTCCAGCGCATAGCGGGTCGGGAACAGCTCCTCTCCGCTGCGGTCGTGCTTCCAGCCATGGACGCGGCGGCCGCGGCGGTTGTCAAAGATGGCTTCCTTCAGCTGCACCTCGATCAGCTTCCGCTTTTCCTCGACACAGACGATAAGCTCCAGGTTTTCAGACCACTCCTGGATGGACTTCATGTCCATGGGCCAGGTCTGCCCGACCTTGTAGGTGGTCAGGCCAAGACGCTCGGCCTCCGCCTCGTCGATGCCCAGCAGCGACAGCGCATGAACCAGGTCCAGCCAGTTCTTGCCCGCGGCGACAAAGCCGATCTTGGCGCCGGGCTTGCCCCAGACCCGGTGGTCGATGCGGTTGGCGCGGCTGAACGCCTCGGCCGCCCATCGCTTGTGGTCGATCATCCGCGCTTCCTGCGCGACCGGTGTATCGCCAAGGCGGATGTTCAGTCCGCCCTCCGGCATGGCGAATGTCGCAGGGGTGACAAAGTTCAGCCGGTGGGGATCCCCGTTCACCACGGCGGTCGCCTCGACCGTGTCCTTCATCGTCTTCAGCCCGGTCCAGACGCCGGCGAACCGGGACAAAGCGAATCCGTAGAGGCCGTAATCCAGAATCTCTTGCACACCTGCGGGTGACAGAACCGGGATATAGGCATCGATCATCGCCCAATCCGATTGGTGCAGCACGGTCGAGCTTTCGCCGGTATGATCGTCGCCCATGGCCATCACGACGCCGCCATGGCGCGACGATCCGGCCATGTTGGCATGGCGCATCACGTCGCCCGTGCGGTCGACGCCCGGCCCCTTGCCGTACCACAGGGCAAAGACACCCTCATGGCGTCCCTCTCCGCGCAGTTCGGCCTGCTGGCTGCCCCAGATCGCGGTCGCCGCCAGATCCTCGTTCAGGCCAGGCTGAAAGCGGACCTGCGCCGCCTCCAGCCGCTTGGCCTCACGCATCATCGCCAGATCGACCCCGCCCAGGGGCGATCCGCGATAGCCGGTCACCAGCCCCGCCGTATCCAGCCCCGCGGCTTTGTCGCGTGCCGCCTGCATCAGCATCAGCCGCACCAGTGCCTGCGTCCCGTTCAACAGCACATGCGGCTTCGACAGGTCGAACCGGTCGGCCAGCGTGAATTCCTGCTTGCTCATGTTGCTCTCCTCCAATGCCTTGCGGCTCCCTGGATCAGTATAGGTCAGAATGGCTGACCGAAGAACATAAAATTCAGTTCTTGACGCGAGCGGCCCGGCACCGCAGGTGATGGACAGGTCTGCAAAAAGCGCATGGCTGTTATGACAGGATTGTAAAGGATGGACTGGGACAAGCTCAGAATCTTTCACGCGGTGGCCGATGCCGGCAGCCTGACCCATGCCGGCGACACGTTGCACCTGTCGCAATCGGCGGTCAGTCGGCAGATCCGCGCCTTGGAAGAATCGCTTGGGACCACCCTCTTCCACCGTCATGCGCGCGGACTGATTCTGACCGAGCAGGGCGAATTGCTGTTTGACGCGACCTCGGCCATGGCACGCAAGCTGGACAGCGCCTCGGCCCGCATCCGCGACAGCGAGCAGAACGTCTTTGGCGAACTGAAGGTGACCACCACGGTCGGCTTTGGCACCTTGTGGCTGGCCCCGCGCCTGGTGAAGCTCTACGAAAAATTTCCCGACCTGCGGATCGACCTGCTGCTGGAGGAGCGAGTGCTGGATTTGCCGATGCGCGAGGCCGATGTCGCCATCCGCATGAAAGAGCCCAGCCAGTCCGACCTGATCCGCCGCAGGCTTCTGAACATCCGGATGCGGCTTTACGCCAGCCCCGATTATCTGGCGGCGCGCGGCGAACCCGGCGCCCTGACGGATCTGGCCAAGCACCGGCTGATCTGCCAAAAGCCCGACCTTCCGCAGGTGGCGGCAGGTGCCCGCCTTGTCCAGGAACTCATGGCCCAGAACGTGGGCTCCACCCTGACCGTCAACAACTACTTCGGCGTGCTTCAGGCGGTGCTGGCCAATCTGGGCATCGGCGTGCTTCCCGATTACCTGACCGCAGATCATCCAAATCTGGTGCGCGTCTTTCCTGACGTGGAATCGGGCGAAGTCCCGGTGTTTCTGGCCTATCCCGAAGAACTTCGGCAGACGCGGCGCGTCGCGGTCTTTCGCGACTTCGTTCTGGAAGAGATTCAGGCCTATCGCCGGTACCAGAGCGAATCCGGCATCGAGTGATGGCCCCGGCGACCCGGCCTCATGCCGATGCCGCCCCCAACGTCAATTCTACTTAAGCGTGTAGCCATTACATCACTGCATGGCGGCTATGCTGCACATGCAGCGTCGTTTCTCTTGCGAAGTTCACAGCGTGCACATAAATCGGGCTCTGAAGGCGATGGTCCGCGTAACCGCGCATCACCTTCTACCTCCCTGTTGGACTTAGGCCGGGCCTCGTGCCCGGCTTTTTTTTGTTTTCGACAGCCCGCGCGTCCTTCCCATGCCCGAAGGCAGGCCGTAAAAGGCGCGTGATTTCATGCGCAGGAAGGGCCCGAACCATGCAGGAACCGACGATCACCCCGGATTTGATCGCCGCGCACGGGCTCAAGCCCGACGAATACGACCGCATCCTGCAGATCATCGGGCGCGAGCCCAGTTTCACCGAACTGGGCATCTTCAGCGCCATGTGGAACGAGCACTGCTCCTACAAGTCATCGAAGAAATGGCTGCGCACCCTGCCGACCGATGGGCCGCAGGTCATCTGCGGACCTGGTGAAAACGCCGGCGTTGTGGATATCGGCGATGGCCAGGCCGTCGTCTTCAAGATGGAGAGCCACAACCATCCCAGCTATATCGAGCCGCACCAGGGCGCCGCAACCGGCGTGGGCGGCATCCTGCGCGACGTCTTCACCATGGGCGCCCGCCCAATCGCCGCGATGGACGCGCTGTCCTTTGGCATGCCGGATCATCCCAAGACCGCGCATCTGGTCAAGGGCGTAGTCGAGGGGATCGGCGCCTATGGCAATGCCTTCGGCGTTCCGAACGTCGGCGGAGAGGTCCGTTTCCACCCCAGTTACAATGGCAACTGCCTGGTGAACGCCTTCGCGGCAGGCCTGGCCGATGCCGACAAGATCTTCTATTCGGCAGCCTCGGGTGTTGGCATGCCGGTGGTCTATCTGGGCGCCAAGACCGGTCGCGACGGCGTCGGTGGGGCCACCATGGCCAGCGCCGAGTTCGACGATACGATCGAGGACAAGCGCCCCACCGTGCAGGTCGGCGACCCCTTCACCGAGAAATGCCTGCTGGAGGCCTGCCTGGAGCTGATGGCCTCGGGCAGCGTGATCTCGATCCAGGACATGGGCGCCGCCGGCCTGACCTGCTCGGCCGTCGAGATGGGCGACAAGGGCGGCCTAGGGATCAAGCTGGTTCTGGACCACGTCCCGCAGCGCGAAACCGCCATGACGGCCTACGAGATGATGCTGTCGGAATCCCAGGAACGGATGCTGATGGTGCTGAAGCCCGAAAAGGAGGCCGAGGCGCGGGCGATCTTTGAAAAATGGGACCTGGATTTCGCCATCGTGGGCGAGACCATCCCCGAGGACCGCTTCCTGATCCTGCATGGCAACGAGGTCATGGCCGACCTGCCGCTGTCCAAGCTCAGCTCATCGGCGCCGGAATATGACCGCCCTTGGGTGGAAACGCCCGCCGCCGCCCCTGCGCCGACTTTGCCGGCCATCGCCCCCATCGACGGATTGCGGGCGCTGATCGGCAGCCCGAACCACGCCCACAAGGGCTGGGTCTGGGAGCAATACGACACCCAGGTCGGCGCCGACACGATCCGCCGTCCCGGCATGGGCGCGGGCGTGGTGCGCGTCCACGGGACCCGCAAGGCGCTGGCCTTCACCAGCGACGTGATCCCGCGTTATGTCAAGGCGAACCCCTTCGAGGGCGGCAAGCAGGCCGTGGCCGAGGCCTATCGCAACCTGACCGCCGTGGGCGCCCTGCCCCTGGCCACGACCGACAACCTGAACTTCGGCAACCCCGAAAAGCCCGAAATCATGGGCCAGCTGGTCGGCGCCATCAAGGGCATCGGCGAAGCGTGCAAGGCGCTCGACTTTCCCATCGTGTCGGGCAACGTGTCGCTTTACAACGAGACCGACGGCAAGGGCATCCTGCCGACGCCCACCATCGGCGGCGTCGGCCTGATCGCCGACCTGGACGACCTGATCGCGGGGCTTCCGGCCGAGGGCGATCTGGCCCTGGTCATCGGCGAGACGCGCGGCCATCTGGAGCAGTCGGCGCTGGCCTTCGAGGCCTTCGGGATCGAGGCGGGCGATGCCCCGCATGTGGACCTGGAGGCGGAACGCAAGAACGGCGAATTCCTGCGTCTGAACCGCAAGCAGGTTTCCTCGGCCACCGATCTGTCCGAGGGCGGGCTGGCGCTGGCAGCCTTCGAAATGGCCGAAGCGGCAGGTCGGGGCGTGACGCTGGACAGCGGCGACATCGGCCAGCTCTTCGGCGAGGATCAGGCCCGCTATCTGGTGGCATGCACTCCCCCGGCGGCCGAGGCGCTGACGGCGGCTGCCGCCGCAGCGGGCGTCACCATTGCCACGGTCGGCCACTTTGGCGGGGATAGCGTAACGCTCGGCGCCGACAGCGCCTCCCTGGCCGAACTGTCGGCCCTCTACCGCAGCGCGTTTGCGCGCGCCATCCGGGGCGACATGCCGGACCACGCATGACCGTCCGGGCCCCTGCCGGCTTTGCCGCGCTGATCACCGCGGCCGGTCGCGGGACCCGTGCGGGCGGCGATCAGCCCAAGCAGTGGCAGGTGCTGGCCGGCCAGCCCGTCCTGGATCGCACCTTGGCGGCCTTTCGCGGCTTTCAGCAGGTCGTGCTGGTCGTCAGCCCCGACGACATGGACCAAGCGATGGCCCGCTATGCCGGTTTGGCGGCCATCGTCACCGGCGGGCAGACCCGCGCGGACAGCGTGCGGGCCGGTCTTGCGGCGCTGGAGGGTCAGGCCAGCCATGTGCTGATCCATGACGGAGCGCGCCCCCTGGTCGGCGACAACGTCATCCAGGGCGTGATCGATGCGCTGCTATCGGGGGCCGAGGCCGCCGCACCCGCCCTGCCCGTCTCCGACGCGCTTTGGCAGGGTCACCAGGGCAGCGTTACCGGCACCACCGACCGCAGCGGCCTGTTCCGCGCGCAGACGCCGCAGGGCTTCCTGCTGTCGCGGATCGCGAAGGCCCACCGCACCTATCCCGGGGACGCCGCGGACGACGTGGAACTGGCCCGCAAGGCCGGGGTCGAGGTTGTCATCACGCCGGGCTCGGAAGATAATCTGAAGATCACCTTTCCCGCCGATTTCGCGCGGGCCGAACGCATCCTGGGAGGCACGATGGATATCCGCCTTGGCAATGGCTACGACGTGCATGCCTTTGGTCCGGGCGACCATGTCTGGCTCTGCGGGATCAAGGTCCCGCATGACGCGGGACTGGTGGGGCATTCGGATGCCGACGTGGGTATGCATGCCCTGACCGACGCCATCTATGGCGCCTTGGCGCAAGGCGACATCGGCCGCCACTTTCCGCCCAGTGATCCGCAATGGAACGGCGCCGACAGCGCCATCTTCCTCGCGCATGCGGCCGAACTGGCGCGCAGCCACGGCTTCCGCTTTGGCAATGCCGATGTGACGCTGATCTGCGAGGCGCCCAAGATCGGCCCCCATGCCGCCCGGATGCAGGACCGGCTGGCCCAGATCATGGGGCTCGACGCGGATCGGATCAGCGTCAAAGCCACCACGTCCGAGCGCTTGGGCTTTACCGGCCGCCGCGAGGGCATCGCCGCCATCGCCACCGCCACCCTGATCAAGGACTGACGCATGGAACGCCTGCTTTGCATCTGGTTCGGCGCCGGGCTGTTGCGCCCCGCCCCCGGCACCTGGGGGTCGGCCGTCGCGGTGGCGCTTGGGCTGCTGCTTCACCGGCTGGGGCATTTCCCGCTGCTGGCCCTGGCCACGGGCCTGGTGATCCTGCTGGGCTTCTGGGCCGTGCGGCGCTTCACTGCCGGGATGGAGGATCCCGATCGCAGCGAGATCGTCATCGACGAGGTGGCGGGCCAGTGGATCGCGCTTCTGTTCCCGTCCTTCGGGTTCTGGATGATGGATCTGGGCCCTGACCGCTTTCCCTGGCCGGGCTGGGTCGCGGCCTTTGTCTTCTTCCGGCTCTTCGACATCTGGAAGCCCTGGATCATCGGGCGGGCCGACCGGCGCCGTGACCCGGCGGGCGTGATGCTGGACGACCTTTGGGCGGGCCTCTTCGCAGGTCTTGCCACGATGGTCGCGGCGGCGGCGTTCCACATCCCGCTGATGCTATGACCCTGGCCGCCGATGTCCTGGACGCCGCCCGCGCGCGCGGCGTGATGATCGCCACCGCCGAAAGCTGCACCGGCGGCCTGATCGCCGGCGCCCTGACCGAGGTTCCGGGATCGTCGGATGCAGTGGATCGGGGCTTTGTCACCTATTCCAATGCCGCGAAGATGCAGATGCTGGGTGTGCGGCCCGACACGCTGGAGGCGCAAGGCGCCGTCAGCGAAGAGGTTGCGGCCCAGATGGCTGCCGGGGCGCTGCGCCATTCGCAGGCGGGCATCGCGATTTCGGTGACAGGGATCGCGGGACCGGGCGGGTCGGAACACAAGCCCGAGGGTCGCGTCTGCTTCGGCATCGCCGAACCCTTCGGCACGCGCACCGAGACCGTGGAATTCGGCGCCATCGGCCGCCATCGTGTCAGGGCCGCCACGGTCGAACACGCGCTGCAGATGCTGCTGCACGCCCTGAGGGGCTAGCCGCGCAGGATCGCCGCCAGCGCCTCGACATCCCCATCGGGCGTGTCCCAAGCGCAGACCAGGCGCAGCGGCACCGGGTCCAGCCCTTCGGCCGATTTGTCGGGCCAAAGGTGATAAATCGCCCCTGCGGCGCGGGCACGGGCATGGGTCTCGGCCGGAATGGCGGCAAAGACCGCGTTCGACTGGACCGGCTGCAGCAACTGTCCGCCGCCCTGTGTCAGGGCCTCGGCCAGATGCGCGGCCTTGGCATTGGCCAGCCTGGCCAGCTCCAGCCACAGACCATCATTGGCCAGCGCCAGCATCTGCGCCGCCAGGAAGCGGTTCTTGGAAAAGACATGCCCCGCCTGCTTGCGGCGATAGTCGAACCCTTCGGCCTGCGCCGGGTCAAAGAAGACCACCGCCTCGGCCGCCATGGCACCGTTCTTGGTGCCGCCCAGGCACAGCGCGTCGACACCCGCGCGCCAGGTCAGGTCTGCGGCCGAACAGCCAAGCGACGCCACGGCATTGGCAAACCGCGCGCCGTCCATGTGCAGCGGTACGCGCGCCTCTTGCGCGACGGCCGCGAGCGCGGCCACTTCGGCGGGCGCATAGACCGTGCCCCATTCCGTGGCATTGGTGATGGACACAAGGGCGTTCCGCCCACCGTTCAGCCCGCCATCGGCCCCCAGCTTCAGCGCCTGCGACAGCGTCTGCGGCGCCAGCCTGCCACCCATGCCGGGCAAGGTGATCAGCTTGGCGCCATGGGCAAAGAACTCGGGCGCGGCGCATTCGCTGGTCTCGATATGCGCGTCCTCGTGGCAATAGATGCGGCCGAAGGGGGGCGACAGCTGCGCGCAGACCAGCGCATTGGCGGCCGTTCCGGTCGCCACGAAACGGACCACCGCGTCCGGCGCCTCCAGCAGCGCGCGGATCGCATCGGCGGCCTGCGCCGTTACGGGGTCCGCGCCATAGCCCATCACGGGTCCGGCAGAGTTCGCCTCCGCCAGCGCGGTCATGACGGCGGGATGGGCGCCGTAGGAATTGTCCGAGGCGAAATTCACGACAGGTCCTCGATGATGTGGTCTTCCCAATCGTCCTCGGTCACCGACAGCTCGCTGACCGTCCAGCCGCGCACGCTGGCCCCGGCGCTGTGCACCGTCTCGGGGTCGCCCGAAATCAGGTGGTGCCACGGGTAAAGCGGCTTTCCCTCGTGGCGCAGGCGATAGGCACAGGTGGCCGGCAGCCACCAGGCGATCTCCTTGATCTTGGCCGGCGTCAGGACCACGCAATCCGGCACGAAGCTGTGGCGGTTGCCATAGCTGCTGCAGCGGCAGGCCTCTCCGTCCAGCAGCTTGCAGGCAACCCGGGTGAAGGCCAGCTCGTTCGTATCCTCGAACTCGATCTTGTTCAGGCAGCACTTGCCGCAGCCGTCGCAAAGGGCCTCCCACTCGTCGGCGGCCAGCTTGGGCAACGGCAGTTCCCAGAAGCGGTCCCGCATCAGCGGCCTGCCAATAGACGCCTGGCGTCCTCGGCATCCTGCGCGATCTGCGCGATCAGGGTGTCGATGCTGTCGAACTTGGCCTCGTCGCGCAGGAAATCGACCAGCGCCACCGACAGGTGCTGACCATAAAGGTCGCCCGAATAGTCGAACAGGTGCACTTCGAGGTTCGGGGTATTGCGCCCGAACATCGGCCGCACCCCGAGCGAGGCGACGCCCCGGCAGGACAGCCTGTCGGGCCCCGTCAGCACGTCGACCAGCACCGCATAGACGCCAAGGCGCGGCAGGTGCAGGTCATCCATGCGCATGTTGGCGGTGGGCCAGCCAAAATCGCGACCGCGCTTGTCGCCATGCACGACCTCGCCCTCGATGCGGTGCCAATGTCCCAGCATCCGCTCGGCATCATGCGTCCGTCCCTCGGTCAGCGCCTGCCGGATCGCGGTCGAGCTGAACTCGGCCTTGCCGTTGCCCACCAGCGGCACGATCGTCACGCCAAAGCCGAATTGCGCGCCCAGTTCCTGCAGCGTTGCGGCGGTGCCCGCGCGGTTCTTGCCAAAGCAGAAATCCGCCCCGACCGTCACATGCGCGACACCCAGCCCCTCGGTCAACACCTCGCGGGCAAAGCATTCCGGCGTCAGGCCCGCCAGAACCGGACCGAACGGCAGTTCGTAAAGCTGCTGGACGCCAAGGCGGCAGAGACGATTGGCCCGCGCCTCGGCGTTCATCAGACGAAACGGCGCGGCGTCGGGGGCGAAATACTGGCGCGGATGCGGCTCGAAGGTCAGGATGCCCAAGGGCGCGTCCGAGGCGGCCCGGGCCGCATCTATGACAGCGCGATGGCCCTTGTGGACGCCATCGAAATTTCCCATGGCGATCGAGGCGCCCCGCGCCTCGGTCGGAAGTCCAGTCCAGTCGCGGTGGATCTGCAATGCGCCCCCAATGGGACGCCCGCGCGCCCCCTCAGTCGAACTTGCGGCTCGGGGCCAGCACGACCGCCTCGCCTTTCAGCACGACCGTATCGCCCACGAGGCAGCGGGTTGCAAGCGTGACCCTCCGTTTCGCGTGATCGATGGCCTCGACCTGCACCTCGGCCCGCACCATGTCGCCGGGGCGGACGGGCGCCATGAACTTCAGCGTCTGTCCCAGATAGACGGTCCCGTGCCCCGGCAGCTGCTCTCCGATGACGGCCGAGATCAGGCCCGCCGTCAGCATCCCATGGGCGATGCGGCCCTCGAAGATCGTGTCCTGCGCATAGGCATCGTCCAGATGCACCGGGTTCCGGTCGGTCGACACCTCCGCGAACAGTTCGATATCCCGGTCCGTCACCAGCTTTTGCAGGTGGCGCATCATGCCCACTTCCAGATCCTCGATGACGATCGTGCCGCGCGGAAGATTGTCCAGCATCTTGGGATCCATTGTCTTGACCAGCCCAGGGATGAATGCCGCATAGCAGCATTAACATCATAGCGCAATAAAATATCAATTCAATGAGACTTTAGGACCGTATGTTGCTTCCAAAAAAGCGGGAGGCACAACGCAAAAGGCCCGCGCCTGGGGCGCGGGCCTTTTGTCGGTTGGGAAAATGCCATTACCGCAGGCGCCCGATCGCGTAGGTCGGGCGTCGCTGCTGGACCGCCAGCCATTCGTCCAGAAGACCCGCATCGGGATCTTCCACATCCGTCCCAAAGGCCTCGGCAGCCAAACCCCCGGTGACAAAGATCGAATCGATCCCCTGCTGCTCGGCGCCCAGGATGTCGGTCCCGATCCCGTCGCCAACGGCCAGGTACCGGGCCTCGGCGCCCAACCCCATCAACTGACGCGCGCGCTGATAGATGGGCGCATGCGGCTTGCCGAAATAGAGCGCCTGCCCACCCAAGCTTTCGTAGAATTCGGCCAGGGCCCCCGCGCAATAGATCCGCGTCTCGCCCAGGTCGACCACGATGTCGGGATTGGCGCAGAGCATCGGCAGCCCGCGGTCGCGGGCATCGATGAAGCGGGCACGGTAATCCTCCGGCGTCTCCTTGATCTCGTCGAAGGGACCCGAGGCGACGATGCCTTCGGCCTCGGCCAGTTGCACCCGGCGGATCGGCGCTGCGGCCGCATGCACCTCCGGCACGTCGTCAAAGAAGCCCAGGTCCTTTTCGGTGCCGATATGCCAGACCTTCAGGCCCACCGCGCCCGCGAACATCGCGTCTTGGGCCGCGTCGCCGGAACTGACGACCAGATCCCAGGCATCGCGCGGCACGCCCATCCGGTCCAGCTGTGCGATGACATACTGGCTGGGGCGTGGGGCATTGGTCATCAGGCAGACCTTGCCGCCCTGAGCCCGATACGCCTGCAGCGCCGCGACGGCCGCCGGATAGGGCTGCTTGCCATTATGCAGGCAGCCCCAGAGGTCGCAGAACAGCGCGTCGTAGCCGGCCGAGATCTCGGCCAGCGAAGCGATGATGCGCGGCATCAGACGGCCAGGACCGGGATGATCTGCTTCTTGCGGCTCATCACGCCCGGCAGCACCACCGTGTCGCCGTCGACGGTCGCGGCAAAGCTGCGCTCGGCTACCTGCTTGACGAAAGCATTAGGGACCAGCAGCGTCGCCTGTTCGCGCAGGATGTCCACGATGAAGAGCAGCACCTCGTCCGCGCCATCATCGGCCGCGACTTTGGGCATGGCCGCCATCAGCGACATCTTGCGGTCCAGCAGGACCTGCGGCGCGGTGGTTTCCAGAACCGAAACGCGCAGCTGCTTGCCGCCCAGTTCGTATTCCTTGCTGTCCATGCGCAGCAGCGCCTCGTCGCTGAAGGCGCTGACGTCGGACTTGGCGGCAAACATCTCGGCCGCGAAATCGGTGATGTTGACGCCCAGGTCGGCGGCCAGCTTCTCGGCCACCGCGCGGTCATGCTCGGTCGTCGTCGGGCTGCGGAACTCCAGCGTGTCGGACAGGATGCAGGTCAGCATCGCGCCCTTGATCGTCTCCGGGGCGCGGGCCATGTCCTCGCCGATCAGGTCATGCATGATGGTGGCGGTGCAGGCCAGCGGCCGGATCGTGATATTGATGGGCGAGCGCGTCTTGATGCCGCCGGCCAGCAGGTGGTGGTCGATGATCTCGATCACGTCGGCCTGATCCAGCGATGCGGGCAGCTCGGCCGGGTTGTTGGTGTCGACGATGACGCACTGGTCGCCTGCAGCCACGTCCGCGATGATCTGCGGCATGGCCAGGTTCCAGCGGTTCAGCATCCACAGCGCCTCGGTGTTCGGCTCGCCTTGCAGAACGGCTTCGGCGGGGGTCCTGCGGACCTCGTTCAGGTACCAGGCCCAGATGATGGGCGAGCCGGTCGAATCCGTGTCGGGGGAAGTATGGCCGAAAACCTTGATCATGGTGTGCCTCGAGCGTTTCGCAGTGGGAGTTTGCGCGGGTTATAGGCGGCTGCCCAAGCGTTGTCCACGGCGGGAACAACGGTTCTGGGGCGGGTCGATGCAGCAAGGGGCGCCCCTGAGGACGCCCCTTGCCGCAAATTCCAGAAAAAGATCAGGCCGCGCGCGAGGTCAGCACGTCTTCCACGCGCTTCTGCGCGCCGCCTTCGTCCAGCCCGGCCACGGCGGCCACTTCACGGGTCAACCGGTCCAGCGCGGCTTCGTACAGCTGGCGTTCCGAATAGGACTGCTCGCGCTGGTCGTCGCTGCGGTGCAGGTCACGCACCACTTCGGCGATGGACATCAGGTCGCCGGAATTGATCTTCTGCTCGTATTCCTGGGCGCGGCGCGACCACATCGCACGCTTGACGCGGGCCTTGCCCTTCAGCGTCTCCAGCGCACGGTCGATCAGATCAGGCGTCGACAGGCTGCGCATCCCGATCTCGGAGGCACGCGCGGTCGGAACGCGCAGGGTCATCTTGTCCTTGTCGAAGGAAATGACGAACATTTCCAGCCGCAGGCCTGCGACCTCCTGTTCTTCGATGGACACGATCCGGCCCACGCCATGCGCGGGATAGACGACGAACTCGTCGGGGCGGAATTCGTTCTTCTTGGATTTCGACATCTGGCTTCCTTTGGACAGCGCCCTTTGACGGGCACAAAGGGCCGGAGGAGGCGTCGGCCCCCTTCGGTCCGTTTTGAATTGTATATGTTGCCCCTGCCCGGCAGAGGGCGTGGGGGACGGCAGCTTCGGGCACTTCCCGAGAGCCCCTGACCTGCATCAGAGGCGCGTCTGCGGCTAACATAACACAAAAATGCCATAAAAAAAAGCGTCAGCACTGATGCCGGGTGCAGCCGGCGCGCGGACGCTTTCTTATGGTTCTTGAGCGCCTTAGCGCCAACATCTTCGGCAGCGGGATCCTTGACTGACCGAATCAGTCGCCTTCGCCGGGCGCTTCCGAAAAATACTTCTCCAACTTGCCTTCCTGGCCGTCCATTTCGGCGGCGGTCGGCAATGGGTCCTTCTTGCGCGTGATCACCGGCCATTGCTCGGAGTACTTGCGGTTGAACTCGACCCACTGCTCCATGGCAGGCTCGGTGTCCGGACGGATGGCGTCGGCCGGGCATTCGGGCTCGCAGACGCCGCAGTCGATGCATTCGTCCGGGTGGATGACCAGCGTGTTCTCTCCCTCGTAGAAACAGTCCACGGGGCAGACTTCAACGCAGTCCGTGTATTTGCACATGATGCAGTTGTCGGTCACGACATAGGTCATCTGGGCACTCTTGTCCTGGTGTTCGCGGTGTCAACTAGTCGCTTCGGTCGGATCAATCAACCCGTCGCGGTCTTCCAGATACAGCTGCTGCGCCTCCGGCGCCGGGCCGCGACGATCGGTCAGCCCGGTCACCGTCAGGCTGCGCACCCGGCCATGGGCCGAAACCGTCAGCCGGTCCCCCGGCCGCACCGCCCGCCCCGGCTTGCGGCAGGGCTGTCCGTTCACCCGGATGCCGCCGCCCTCGATGCGGTCGGCAGCCAGGCCGCGCGTCTTGAAGATCCGCGCGTAGAACAGCCACTTGTCCAGCCGCAGCCCTTCGGCCGCTTCGGTCACGTCAGGTCTTGTCCTTCAGCGCAGCAAGGATCGCGAAGGGGCTGTCGGGATCAGCCTTCTTCTCGGGGCGCGAGGTAAAGGTCTTGGGCGCGTTGTGCGATGGCTTGCCGCCGCCCTTCTTGCCGCCTTCGAACTTGCCGCCCGGCTTGCCCTGCCCACGCCGACGCTCTCCCTGCGGGGCATCCCCGCGCGGGCGGTCGCCCGGCGCCGCATCCTTGACCGGGGCATCGCGCCGGGGGCCGCGGCGCTCGCCTTGCGGGCGGTCGCCTTGGGGCCGGTCGGCTTGGCCGCGATCGCCCTGCGGGCGGTCGCCGCGCGGATGGCGGTTGCCGCGCGGACGGGGCGCCCATTTGAAGGTGTAGAACACCTCCATCTCGGGTGCGGCCGCCTCGGCAGCCTCTGCCTCGGGGGCAGCCTCCGCATCCGCCGCCTCGGCCGCGCGCTTTTCGGCCTGCTCGGCCTCCCACTTGGCACGGGTCTCGGCGGCCAGGACCGACTCTTCCTCGGTCATCGGGGCAACCGAACCCTCGCCCTCGGGCGCGGGGGCCACAACGGGAACTTCCACGGCCTTGACCTTGGCACGCTCGGATTTCTCGGCGGCATAGCCCAGGCCCTGCATCAGGCCCGAAAACTGCTCCAGCGTCATCCCGGTGATGGACAGCATGTCGGGATTGGCCTCAAAGCCGCCGCGCGTGTCCTGGGCGCGCAACAGATCGGCCAGGCGCTCCAGCATGTCGATGCGGATCGCGCGTTCGCCGGCAGGGCGATAGCCCGACAGGGTATAGACCTGGTCCGGAACCTCATCCAGATGCGGGATGGTCACCAGGCCCGGCGGGGGGCTTTCCGGGAATTCGTCCAGACCCTGCGCCAGCGACCACAGCACCAGCCGCAGACGCGTCGGCGCGGGCTTCAGCAGCGCCGGCATGAAGATGGTGAACTGGCCGAACCGCACACCGTGCTTGCGCAGCGCGCCGCGCGACTCCTGGTCCAGCTCCTTGACCTCGTTCGCCACGCCGTCGCGCGGCAGGACGCCAAGCGCCTCGACCAGGCGGAAGGCGAAGCCGCGGGCCAGGCCCGTCAGCGCCTCGTCCTTCTGCAGCGTCAGCAGCGGCTCGAACAGCGCGGCCACCTTGCGGTCGATGAAATGCTGCAGGCGACGACGCACCTTGTCGGCGATCTCGGGGCCCGCCTCCTCGTCCACGAAGACCTCGACGCCGGGATGCAGCGGATCGGATCCCTTGACCAGCTTGCCGACCGCATGGCTGCCCCACATCAGGCCGCCCTGCTCGGTATAGTCCATCTCTGTGTCGGGCGCGTTGTAGAAACGGTCCGCGCGCAGGTGGAATTCGGGCTTCAGCGCCTCATAGCTGGCGCGGTTCAGCATCCTTGCCTCGTCCGCGGTCGCGGTCTGGTCGGGGCGAAAGCGGAAACCCTCCAGACGGCCGGCGAATTCGCCCTCGACGGTCACTTCGCCCTTGTCGTTCACTTCGGCCACGAGGCTCTCCTTCTGCTTGAGCCGGCGCAACAGCACGGATGTGCGCCGATCCACAAATCGTTGGGTCAGTGCCGCGTGCAGCGCGTCTGACAGGCGGTCTTCTACAGCGCGCGTTTCCCCGCGCCAATGCTTTTCGTCCGCGACCCAGCCCGTTCTTTGCGCGACATAGGTCCAGGTGCGGATAAAGGCCAGGCGCTTGGAGATGGCGTCGATGTCGCCCTGGGTCTTGTCGATGCGCTTGATCGCGCGGTCCAGCCAGTCCGCCGGGATGTGCCCGTCCTGCAGGAAACCGAACAGCCGCGCCAGCAGCGTGGCATGTTCCATGTGAGAAATGCCCCTGAAATCAGGCACCCGACAGATGTCCCACAGCAGGCGGACATCCTTGCCGCCCTGCACGCGGTCGCGGATCTCGGGCATCTCGCGCAGCAGCTTCAGCGCGCCCAGGTCGTCGGCTTCGCGACCCCGGCCCAGCAGTTCGTGGCCCGACCCCGCCTCCAGGCTTTCCACCAGCCGGTCCATCGTGCCGAATTCCAATCGCGTGTTGCGCCAGGTCAGCCGCTGGATCGGGGCAAAGCGGTGGTTCTCCAGCGCGTCGATCAGGCCCTCGTCCAGGATCTGCGCCTCGCCGGTGACGCCGAAGGTGCCGGATTCGGTATGCCGCCCGGCCCGTCCGGCGATCTGGCCCATCTCGTGCGGGAACAGCGGGCGGACGCGGCGGCCGTCGAACTTGTGCGTGGCGCTGAAGGCCACGTGGCGGATGTCCAGGTTCAGGCCCATGCCGATGGCGTCCGTGGCGACCAGGTAATCCACCTCGCCGTTCTGGTACATCTCGACCTGCGCATTGCGCGTTCGCGGCGACAGCGCCCCCATCACCACCGCGCAGCCGCCCTTCTGGCGGCGCAGCAGTTCGGCCATGGCATAGACGTCATCGACGCTGAAGCCGACGATGGCGCTGCGCGCGGGCATCCGCGACAGCTTTTTCGACCCGGCCCAGGACAGGTTCGAGAACCGCTCGCGCCGGATGAACTGCGCCTCGGGGACCAGGGCCGCGATGGCCGGGCGCATCGTGTCGCTGCCCAGGAACAGCGTCTCGTGCAATCCGCGCATGTTCAGCAGGCGGTCGGTGAAGACATGGCCGCGCCCCGGGTCGGCGCAGAGCTGGATCTCGTCGATGGCGACGAAATCGGCGCCGATCTCGGGCATCGCCTCGGTGGTCGCCACCCAGTACTGGACCCGGTCGGGGACGATCCGCTCCTCTCCGGTGACCAGCGCCACGACCGAGGGGCCGCGCGCCTTGACGATCCGGTCATAGACCTCGCGCGCCAAAAGGCGCAGCGGCAGGCCGATGACCCCGGTCCGGTGGCCCAGCATGCGCTCGATCGCATGATGGGTCTTGCCGGTGTTGGTGGGGCCCAGAATGGCGGTGACCCGGCCGCGAGACGACATGTTCATGGCCTAGATATCGGTGCCGATGCGCTTGCGTTCCAGACGTGCGACGCCATCAATTGCTTCCTGCTGGTGGGGATGGATCTTCAGGCTCTCGCGATAGGCGGTCAGGGCGCGGTCATCCTCGCCCATCTCCTCCAGCATGGCGCCCAGTTGGGTCAGGGCCGCGAAGTGCCGCGGTTCCAGTTCCAGCGCGCGCGCCAGGTCGGCCAGCGCGGGGCCGAACTGGCCCGATGCGGCAAAGGCCGCGGCACGGGCCTGAAACCCCGCCGCGAAATCCGGGGCATGGTCGGTCAGCGCGCTCAGATGCCCGATCGCGGTCGGGATGTCGCCCATGTCCAGCGCCTCCTCGCCCCGGCGCAGCAACAGGTCCATGGCGGGGGACCCGGAGCGCGACCATTCCCGCAGGATGTCGCTTTCCGCGATCCGCCAGCCCTCGCCCTCCGGGGCGGCCAGACGGGCAAAGGCATCGTCCAGTGGCGCGGCCCAACCGGCCACCGGCAAGATGCTTGCAAAAATGAGGAAAATCGTCAGAACTCTGTGACGCAGTGCCGCGACGGCATTCTGGAAAACGGGGCGGTCCAGGCTCATATGAAGGGTGTAACCCAGCCCGCATGTCGGGCGCCAGCCCAAGCGCATCAAGAGGATCAAAATGAGCCAAGTCGTGAACGCCGCCGTCGAGAAACTGAGCCAGAAGATCGACAGCTTCGAATCCACCGCCAAGTTCGTGATCAAGGACGAGGGCGCGATCATGATCGACGAATCCGGCGTGCGCGCCGGCGACGAAGAGGCCGAGGTGACGCTGACCGCATCGCGCGAAACCTTCGAGGGCATCCTGAACGGCGACGTGAACCCCGCCACCGCCTTCATGACCGGCAAGCTGGCCATCGACGGCTCGATGGGCGTGGCGATGCAGCTGGGGCAGAAGCTCTCCTGACCTGATGGAGCAGGCGCCCTTCCATCAACTGCCCGACGATCCGCGCGCGCCCGCGCGTGCCTTCTATGTCCGGGCCGAGGATGGGGTCCGCCTGCGCCTCGCCTTCTGGCAGACCGACAGGATTGCGTGCCGCGGCAGCGTGCTGCTGTTTCCCGGCCGCACCGAATATGTCGAGAAATATGCCCCCATTGCCAGCCTGCTGGTGGAGCATGGCTATGACGTGTTGGCGGTGGACTGGCGCGGACAGGGCCTGTCGGACCGGCTGCAGCGCGATCCGCGCCCCGGCCATATCGGCGAATTTTCCGACTATCAGCAGGACGTGATCGAAACGGTGGTGGCGGCCGGTGAACTGGACCTGCCGCGTCCCTGGCACCTGCTGGCCCATTCCATGGGCGGCTGCATCGGGCTGGCAGCGCTGGAAGCCGGTCTGCCGGTCCGGACAGCGGTCTTTTCGGCGCCCATGTGGGGGATCAACCTGCGTCGGATGCAGCACGGGGTGGCGCTGGGGATCGCGTATCTGGCCGGGCGCGTCGGACGCGGCGGGTTTGCGGCGCCGGGCAGCGGCGGCGGGGACACCACTTATGTCCTCGATGAAAGCTTTTCCGCCAATCTGCTGACACAGGACCCGGATGAATGGGCCCGCATGGTGCGCGAGGCCGCGCATTGGCCCGACCTGACCATCGGCGGCGCCAGCTTCGATTGGGTCGGCAAGGCGCTGAACGAATGTGTCCGCCTGTCGCGCATTCCATCGCCTCCGCAACCGATGCTGGTGTCGCTCGGCTCCGAGGAAAAGGTCGTCTCGCCCGGCGCCATTCGCGACCGCGCCGCCCGCTGGCCCGGCGGCCATCTGCTGGAGGTTGCCGGTGCCCGCCATGAGGTGATGATGGAGACGCCCGACCTGCGCGCCCGGTTCTTCGACGCGATGCTGGCCCGGTTCGAGGAAGACTGAGCCTCAGTCGCCCCGCTTCTGCTCCGGGGGTGTGGCACGACTGCCGGTCAGGGTCGCGACGCTTGGCAGGCGCAGCCGGATCCGCTTGAGCCGGCGCGGATCGGCATCCACCACCTCGAACTCGGCGCCAGAGGGGTGGGCGATCACCTCTCCGCGCAGCGGCACGCGGCCGGCCAGCATGAAGATCACGCCGCCCAGCGTGTCGACCTCCTCGGTTTCATCCGCATCCATCAGGCGCAGCCCGGTTTCCTGTTCGACATCCGACAGGCCCGCGCGCGCCTGGATCAGCCATTGGCCGGGCTTTTCCCTGACCCAAAGACCGCCTTCATCCTCGTCATGCTCGTCCTCGATCTCGCCGATCACCTGCTCGATCAGGTCCTCGATCGTGACCAGGCCGTCGACGCCGCCATATTCGTCGATCACCAGCGCCATGTGGATGCGCTTGGTCTGCATCTGCTGCAGCAGGACGCCGATGGGCATCGAGGGCGGCACGTAAAGCAGCGGCCGCAGCATGGGGCGCAGGGTGAACTTTCCCCCTGCCCCGAACCCGTGCTTCAGCGCCAGGTCCTTCAGGTGGATCATGCCAAGCGGGCTGTCCAGCGTGCCCCGGAACACCGGGATCCGCGAAAAGCCGTGTTCGCGGAACATCGTGACCAGGTCGTCCAAGGTGATGTTCAGCGGTGCGGCGATGATCTCGACCTTGGGAATGGCCACGTCGTCGACCCGCATCCGCCGCAGGTTCAGAAGGCCGGGCTTGCCGGGGCCGTGTCGCTGAACCTCGGCCGGAGGATCGGCCTCGGCGCCCGTCAGCGCATGCAGGACGCGCCCGAAGAAGCCTCTGGAACTGGGGGCGTCCTGCTCCTCCTCCGACATTCGGTCAGGGCCGGATTGCGGCGCCTGATCGGAGGAGTAGTCGGGTAATCGGGCCTCGGAACTCATCAGCTTGTCTCCCTGTAGGGGTCGGCAATGCCCAGATCCTGCAGGATGGCGCGCTCCGTCGCCTCCATGAATTCGGCATCGGGATCGTTTTCGTGGTCATAGCCCAGCAGGTGCAGCGTCGCGTGAACCAGCAGGTGCGTCACGTGATCGGCAACCGGCTTGCCCTGCTCTGCCGCCTCGGCAAGACAGGTTTCGTAGGCGATGGCGATGTCGCCCAGCTCGTCCTCGTCAGGCATGACCGGGCGCGCACCGGGCGGGTGCGGCAGATGCTCGACCGAGGGCCAGGACAGCACATTCGTCGCGCGCGGCTTGCCCCGGAAATCGGCGTTCAGCGCCGAGATCCGCAGGTCGTCGCAGCCCATGACGACCACCTCGCCGCCGATCCGGTGCCAGCGCAGCGTCGCCTCGACCGCTCGGGCCGCCAGCTGTTCAAGGCCGGCGGCCTCCCATCGCTCGTCTTCGATGACGCAATCGGCAGTTATCTGGTCAGGCATCGTTCCGCATCTGCCGACGGGGTGCATATTGCCCCCGCAGCCCTTCTGTTTCCCCGCGGGCAACCGCCGCGACTTCCTCGGCGTCATAGGCCTTGATGATCCGCGCGACAAGCGGGTGGCGCACAACGTCATCGGCGGTGAAATAGCTGAAGCTGATGCCCTTGACCCCTGCCAGGATCTTTTCGGCATCGACCAGGCCCGACTGCATGCCGCGCGGCAGGTCGATCTGCGTCCGGTCGCCGGTGATGACCATGCGGGACCCCTCACCCAAGCGTGTTAGGAACATCTTCATCTGCATCGAACTGGCGTTCTGCGCCTCGTCCAGCACCACGAAAGCCCGTGAAAGCGTACGCCCGCGCATGAAGGCCAAGGGCGCGATCTCGATCCGCTTTTCCTCCACCAGCTTCTGCATCTGCTTGGCGGGCAGGAAGTCGTTCAGCGCATCATAGAGCGGCTGCATGTAAGGATCGACCTTCTCCTTCATGTCGCCGGGAAGGAAGCCCAAGCGTTCGCCCGCCTCGACGGCGGGGCGCGACAGGATGATCTTGTCGACCTGGCCGCCGATCAGCATCGTGACGCCCACGGCGACCGCCAGATAGGTCTTGCCGGTGCCGGCCGGACCGATGCCAAAGGCCAGTTCATTCTGGAACAGGGCGCGGACATAGGCCTTCTGCGCATCGGTGCGCGGCTCGACCGATTTCTTGCGGGTGCGCAGCTCGTAATTGCCCTGTGCGAACATCTCCAGCTGTTCGGTCGGGGTGATCTCGGCGACGGGGTCCACGCCCATGCGCAGGGCGGCCTCGATCTCGGGCAGGCTGACCGGCCGCTGCTGCTCCAGGCGGGCATAAAGGGCGCCGAGGATCTGGGCCGCCTCGGCCTGGGCCTCGGGGTCGCCGACAATGGCAAGCTGGTTCCCGCGGCGCAGGATATGCACGGCAAGCGCTTCCTCGATCCGCGCCAGGTGGCGGTCATTGGCGCCGCACAGGTCGATCAGCAGCCGGTTGTCGGGGAATTCCAGCAGGGTTTCAGCCGAAGGGGTCGCAACGGGGGGCGTCGGGGTTAGGCCCAAATCTTTCTCCTGCTCAGGCGTCGGTTTCTATGGTGGCAAGCCGTGGGGATTCGCACAAGGCGATGTTGCGAAGGGCGCGGGCAGCTGTGCCCCCGTTTCCGGCAAAACCCTGCGGCGGCGGTAAAAGTTGCATGAAGTTCAGACAAATTGAACCGAACCGTCCGGGTCCCTGCCCAGAAACTGGGCCAGTGCCGGCGCATGCTCCATGGCGGCGACCGGCCCGTCATGCAGGATCCGGCCGCCCTGCAGCAGCGCGACCCGGTCTCCGATGGCACGGACCGAATCCATGTCATGGGTGATGGTGATGGCGGTCGCCCCGGTTTCCGTGACGATGCCGCGGATCAGGGCGTTGATGGCGCGCGCCCGGATCGGGTCGAGGCCGGTCGTGGGTTCGTCGAAGAAGATGACCTGCGGATCGTCGGCGATCGCCCGCGCCAGGCCCACGCGTTTGGCCATGCCGCCCGACAGCTGGGCCGGCATCAGATCGGCGGTCTCGGGGGACAGGCCCACGCGGGACAATTTGTCGATCGCAATGGCGCGCGCCGGCCGGTCGCCCATCCGCTGGCGCAGGCGGAAGGCCACGTTCTGCCAGACCGAAAGGCTGTCAAACAGGGCCGCCCCCTGGAACAGCATCCCGAAGCGCGCCATGAACCGCGCGCGTTCCGCCCCCCGCAGCGGACGGCCCTGCCAGAGGACCTGACCCGCATCGGGCGTCTCCAGCCCCAGAATGCATTTCAGCAGGACCGACTTGCCTGTGCCCGACTGGCCGATCACGCAGAGGCTCTCTCCCTGCGGCACGTCCAGGTCCAGTCCGTCCAGAACCTGCTGTGCACCGAAGGACTTTGACAGGCCACGAACCTGGATCATTCGAAGAACAGGCCCGTTAGCGCGAAGTTCGCGGCCAGGATCCCGACCGCCGCCGCCACGACCGCGCTGGTGGTCGCGCGGCCAACGCCTGCCGCACCGCGACCCGACCGCATCCCGAACCAGCAGCCGGACAGGGCCACGATCAGGCCGAAGACGGCGCCCTTGATCAGGCCCGAGGTCACGTCCCAGACCTCCAGATAGGCCCAGCTGTTGGCGATATAGGTGGCGGAGTTGAAGCCAAGCGACAGGGTGCCGACCAGCCATCCGCCCATGATCCCGATGATGTCGCCCACCGCGACCAGCACCGGCAGCGACAGGATCGCGGCCCACAGGCGCGGCGTAACCAGCCAACGCACCGGATCGGTGGACAGCGTCACCAGCGCGTCGATCTGTTCGGTGACGCGCATGGTGCCGATCTCGGCCGCGATGCTGCTGGCGACGCGCGCGGCCACCATCAGCCCGCCCAGAACCGGCCCCAGTTCGCGCACCATGCCGATGGCGACGATCGCGGGCACCACGTCGCCCGCCTGAAACCGCTGCCCGCCCGAATGGATCTGCAGCGCCAGCGCCGCCCCGGTGAACAGCGCCGTCAGCCCCACGACCGGCAGCGACAGCCAGCCGATCTGGACCAGCTGGCGCAGGATGGCATTGCCGGGGAACGGACTGAGGCCGCCGAGGCCACGGGCGGCAAAGATCGCAACCGCACCCGTGCCGCGCGTCAGGCGCAGCGCCGGGCGTCCGATCGCTCGGATGGGGGTCACAGATAGGTCCGCTGGTAACGCTGGCGGAGGGAGGTCAGGATCTCGTAGCCGATGGTGCCGGCCAGATCCGCCAGCCGGTCGATCGGCTGCTGCGGACAGATCAGGTCCAGCGCGTCCGGCACCTCCGGCAGGTCGGTGACATCCACCGTGATCAGGTCCATCGACACGCGCCCGACGACGGGGCAAGCCGCATCGCCGGCAAACAGCGACACGCCGCTGGAGGACAGGGCCCGCAGGACCCCGTCGGCATAGCCCGCGTCGACCGTGGCGATCCGGCTGTCGCGGCTGGCATGCCAGCTGGCGCCATAGCCGACCATCTCGCCGGCCTTGACGTCGCGGGTCTGGATGACGCGCAGCGACAGGCGCACGACCGGCTGCGCCTGGGCGAAGGGCAAGCCGCCGTAGAGGCCGATGCCCGGCCGCACCAGATCGAAGTGGTAGTCCGGGCCCAGCAGGATGCCCCCCGTCGCGGCCAGCGAACGCGGCACGCCGCATTCGTCGGTCATGGCGCGAAAGGCCGCCAACTGGGCCGCATTGGCCGGGTGGTCGGGTTCGTCCGCGCAGGCCAGATGGGACATGATGAAGGCGGGCCTTGCCGCCAGTGCCTCGTCCCGGATGGCGGCCCATTCGGCGGCCTCCATCCCCAGGCGGTTCATGCCGGTGTCCAGCTGGATGGCAAAGCGCCCCCCCGGCCGCATGGCGCGATCGCGAAAGAACTGGGCCGGGCTGTTCAGGACGGGCGTCAGGCCGGCCAGATCCTCGCCCTCCATATGCCCGGACAGGATGTTGATCTGCGCATCTTCCGGCAGATGCGCCCGCATGGCGCGCCCCTCATGCGCCAGCGCCACGAAGAATTCGCGCACCCCTGCCGCATAAAGCGCCGGAGCCACGCGGGTGGCGCCCAGCCCATAGGCATCGGCCTTGACGACCGCGGCGGCCCGGGCGCCGGGGGCCTTGGCCGCCAGCGCCGCATGATTGGCCAGGACGGCCGGAATATCGATCTGCAATCCCATCCTGTCCGATTGCCCGCGCCCAGGCCGCGCGTCAAGAGGGCCAAAAGCGCCGAGCGGATTTGCAGCTTTTCAGTTTGCGCAGAAGCCGGACAACATGCTTTGCAAATTTTCCCAATTTTCCTTTGCTGCACCTGCATCCCGGTCTACCTTGCCCGGAACAGTTGGAGGGGGCCCGCGATGAAAGACATTCTGCAAGAGCTTGAACGGCGGCGCGGCGAGGCCCGGCTTGGTGGCGGCCAGCGGCGGATCGATGGCCAGCACGCGCGCGGCAAGCTGACCGCCCGCGAACGCATCGACCTGCTGCTGGACGAGGACAGCTTTGAGGAATTCGACATGTTCGTCGCCCATCGCAGCACCGATTTCGGCATGGAGGAGGACCGCCCCTATGGCGACGGCGTCGTGACGGGCTGGGGCACGATCAACGGGCGGATGGTCTATGTCTTCAGCCAGGACTTCACCGTCTTCGGCGGGTCGCTGTCGGAAACCCATGCCCAGAAGATCTGCAAGATCATGGACATGGCCATGCAAAACGGCGCGCCGGTGATCGGGCTGAACGATTCGGGCGGCGCGCGCATCCAGGAGGGCGTGGCCAGCCTTGCGGGCTATGCCGACGTGTTCCAGCGCAACATCATGGCCTCGGGGGTCATCCCGCAGATCAGCGTCATCATGGGCCCCTGCGCGGGCGGCGCGGTCTATTCGCCGGCGATGACGGACTTCATCTTCATGGTGAAGGACACGTCCTACATGTTCGTCACCGGCCCGGACGTCGTGAAGACGGTCACCAACGAGGTCGTGACGGCCGAACAGCTGGGCGGGGCCAGCACGCATACCAGGAAATCATCGGTCGCCGACGGCGCCTTCGAGGATGATGTGGAGGCGCTGTCGGAAATCCGCCGCCTGTTCGACTTTCTGCCGCTGAACAACCGCGAGAAGGCGCCCACGCGGCCCTTCTTCGACGACCCGGCCCGGATCGAGCCCAGCCTGGACACGCTGATCCCCGACAACCCGAACCAGCCCTATGACATGAAGGAGCTGATCGCCAAGGTCGCGGACGAGGGTGATTTCTATGAGGTCCAGAAGGATTTCGCGGGCAACATCATCATCGGCTTCATCCGGATCGAGGGGCAGACGGTGGGCGTGGTGGCAAACCAGCCGATGGTGCTGGCGGGCTGCCTGGACATCGACAGTTCGCGCAAGGCGGCGCGCTTCGTGCGCTTCTGCGATGCGTTCGAGATCCCGATCCTGACGCTGGTGGATGTTCCGGGCTTCCTGCCCGGCACGGGGCAGGAATATGGCGGCGTGATCAAGCACGGGGCCAAGCTGCTGTTTGCCTATGGCGAGGCGACGGTGCCCAAGGTCACGGTGATCACCCGCAAGGCCTATGGCGGGGCCTATGACGTCATGGCGTCGAAGCATCTGCGCGGCGATTTCAACTATGCCTGGCCCACGGCCGAGATCGCCGTCATGGGCGCCAAGGGCGCGGTCGAGATCCTTTACCGCAGCGAACTGGACCAGCCCGACAAGATCGCCAGCCGCACCAAGGATTACGAGGATCGCTTTGCCAACCCTTTCGTCGCCGCCGAAAAGGGCTTCATCGACGAGGTGATCCAGCCCCGCAGCACGCGCAAGCGCGTTGCCCGCGCATTCGCCAGCCTGCGCGGCAAGCGGCTGACGAACCCGTGGAAAAAGCACGACAACATTCCGCTGTGAGTCGCGGGGACAGGGGACGGGGATGCACAAGATCGTGATTGATGCAGCAGCGCCACAGGGCGGGGGCTCTTTGCCTCCGGCCAACGCCTCCGCCTGTCTGCCCTGCCGGGGCGCGGCTATCATCGCGCGCGGACCGGCCCCCAAACAAGCCGGCCGCAATCAGAGCAGCAGGGCGCATCCCCGCCCGCTTCACAGGAGCGAAATTCCATGTCGAAAAAAATCATCCTCGGCCTCGTGCTGGTGTCCGCCTTCGCCGCCTGCCAGCGTCAGCAGCCCGACGTCTTCGTGCCGACCGCACCGGCAGCGCCGATGGTCAACCCCGTCACGACCGAGCCCGTCTATCAGGGCAAGTTCGGCTAAGACCTTCCGTCCGACCATCGCGCACGGGCGGCCAGCCTGCCCGTGCGCAGCAGCAGGCCCCGCGCGCCCCAGCACAGGGGCACTGCCATGCTGAAGCATCGTGGATTTCCCGGGCGTCTGCCCGGCACCGACTTTCAATTCGTCATCCGGCGCGAGAACCGCAAGAAGGGCGCGACGCCCATCACCCGGCGGGAACGTTTTCGCGACCGCAAGCCCGCCGACAAGCGCGCGGACGCCGGCTTTCTGTCCGCGCTGATCGCCAAGTTCGGCGATGAACCCTTTGTTCGCGGCAACCTGGATGCCGGGCGCCTGTCCTGGCTGATCGGCCGCGAGGTCAAGCCGGTGGGGGAATTCGATCCCGCCGATTATGACCAGCTTCTGCAGGTCGACATGGCCTTGGCCGAGGCCTCGTTTCCCGAACTCTTCGTCCAGGACGCCCCGCCGGCCTTTGATTGGGACGACGAGGATGGCTGGGACGATGACGCGGACGCGGACGAAGACTGATGGGCAATCGCGCGCCGAACTCTTTGAAGTCACACGCATGTCAGTTTGACGCGGGGTGCGGCTGTGCGATAACCCGTCAGGACCTACAACCGGCCCCCAACGGGCCCCTCAAGACAGGCAGACCATCATGCAGAAAACCTTTGCACTTCGCCTTGCCGCTCTGGCTCTGGCCACGGCAGGCCTCGCGGCTTGCGAGCCGGGCTATCAGGGCGGCGGCATCTCTCCGGACGCGCAGCGCGCGGCTGGTGGTGCCGTGGCCGGTGCAGTCATCGCCAAGGCGCTTGACGAAGACCTGGCGACCGGTGCGGCCATCGGTGCCGTCGGCGGCGCGCTGTGCGACGACGCGGGCGTCTGCCAGCGTCGCTACTGATCGCTTCGGCCTCATACCAACACATCAGCCAGGAGCGTCCTGCGCTCCTGCCACTCACGTCACGGGATTAATATCATGTCCAAGCTTCTTGCCATCGCCGCCCTGGTCGGCGCAACCGCTGTCGCGGGTTGCACCCAGGGGATCAATCCGACCGACACTGACCGCGCCCTCATCGGTGCCGGCGTCGGCGCAACCATCGCCAGCGTCAGCGGCGAGAACGTCGTCAAGGGCGCGGCCATCGGCGGTGCTGCCGGCGCACTGTGCAACGACGTCCGTCTCTGCCAGTAATCACCTGATCTGCGGCGCGCGACCTGCGCGCCCGGTTCTTCAAGCCGCCCCGGGCCCTGCGCCCAGGGCGGCTTTTTCACGTTCCGTCCTGGGGGGGAGCCCATGTTCAAGAAGATCCTGATCGCCAACCGGGGCGAAATCGCCTGCCGCGTCATCAAGACGGCGCGCAAGATGGGCATCGCCACCGTGGCGGTCTATTCGGATGCCGACCGCAACGCGCTGCATGTGCGGATGGCGGACGAGGCGGTGCATATCGGCCCGTCCCCTGCCAACCAGTCCTATATCGTGATCGACAGGATCATGGACGCGATCCGCCAGACCGGGGCCGAGGCGGTCCATCCCGGCTATGGCTTCCTGTCCGAGAACCGCAGGTTCGCCGAGGCGCTGGAGGCCGAGGGCGTTGTCTTCATCGGCCCGCCCTCGGGCGCGATCGAGGCGATGGGCGACAAGATCACCTCGAAGAAGCTGGCGCAGGAGGCCGGCGTCAGCACCGTTCCGGGCTACATGGGCCTGATCGCCGACGCCGAGGAGGCCGCGCGCATCAGCGACCAGATCGGCTATCCGGTGATGATCAAGGCCAGCGCGGGCGGCGGCGGCAAGGGGATGCGCATCGCCTGGAACGCCGAGGAGGCGCGCGAGGGGTTCGAAAGCTCGAAGAACGAGGCCGCCAACAGCTTTGGCGACGACCGGATCTTCATCGAGAAGTTCGTGACGCAGCCGCGCCACATCGAGATCCAGGTCTTGGCGGACAAGCACGGCAATGCGGTCTATCTGCACGAGCGCGAATGCTCGATCCAGCGGCGCAACCAGAAGGTCATCGAAGAGGCCCCCTCGCCCTTCCTCGACGCCGAGACCCGCCGCGCCATGGGCGAACAGGCCGTGGCCTTGGCCAAGGCCGTCAGTTACACCAGCGCCGGCACCGTCGAATTCATCGTGGACGGGAACCGCAACTTCTATTTCCTGGAGATGAACACCCGCCTTCAGGTGGAACATCCGGTGACCGAGCTGATCACCGGGGTGGACCTGGTCGAGCAGATGATCCGCGTGGCCGCCGGCGAGCCGCTGCCCTTTGCGCAATCGGACCTGAAGATCAACGGATGGGCCATGGAAAGCCGGCTTTACGCCGAGGATCCCTATCGCAACTTCCTGCCGTCGATCGGGCGGCTGACCCGCTATCGCCCGCCCGCAGAAGTCGCGGCCGGTCCCATGGTGGCCGGGGGCAAGTGGCTGGCCCTGGGTACGCCCACGGGTGCGGCCGCCGTGCGCAACGACACCGGCGTCTTCGAGGGCGGCGAGATCAGCATGTTCTATGACCCGATGATCGCCAAGCTGTGCACCTGGGCCCCCTCGCGCGGCGAGGCGATCGAGGCGATGCGCCTGGCGCTGGACGAGTTCGAGGTCGAGGGGATCGGCCACAACCTGCCCTTCCTGGCGGCCGTGATGGACCATCCGAAATTCGTGTCGGGCGACATCACCACCGCCTTCATCGCCGAGGAATATCCCGAGGGCTTCCACGGCGCCCCCTGCGGCGAGGATGAGCTGCGCCGCGTGGCCGCCGCCGCCGCCGCCATGCATCGCGTGGCCGAGATCCGGCGCGCGCGCATCAGCGGCCGGCTGAGCAACCACGAACGCCACGTCGGCGAGAACTGGGTGGTCTTTGTCGGCGGCCGCGAATTCCCCGTGCGGATCGGCGCGGACCGGGACGGCGCCACGGTCCGGATCGACAGCGAGGATCTGCGGGTCGAGGGGGACTGGCTGCCTGGGCAGTCGCTGGCCCGGATGCAGGTGGGGGGCCGTCCGCTGGTGCTGAAGGTGGACAAGATCCCCGCCGGTTTCCGCCTTCGCAGCCGCGGGGCGGACCTGAGGGTGCAGGTGCGCCGCCCGCGCGCCGCCGAACTGGCCCGGCTGATGCCCGAAAAGCTGCCCCCCGACACCTCCAGGTTCCTGCTCTGTCCAATGCCGGGACTGGTGGTCAAGGTGAACGTGGCCGCCGGCGACGAGGTACAGGAAGGACAGGCCCTGGCGACGGTCGAGGCGATGAAGATGGAGAACATCCTGCGCGCCGAACGCCGCGGCACCGTCAAATCGGTGAATGCGGCGCCGGGGGAGAGCCTGAAGGTGGATGACATCATCATGGAGTTCGAATGACCCGCAGCCTGCCCGCCTTTGCAGCCGCGTCGCTGGTGGCCCTGACGGGCGCGGGCGGCTTTGTTCTGCTGGCGGGCGGCACGACCTTCAGTGTCGGCCTGGCGCAGATCCCGCTGGTCTATGTCCTGACGCCGCTGGTGGCGCTGGCGCTGTTCCAGCTGGTCTTCGGCCTGAGTGCGCACCGGTGGCGCGGGTCGCGTTTCTGGATGGTGGCGCTGCCGCTGTCGGCGCTGCTGTGGGGCGGCGGTCTTTACCTGATGCTGGAGGGCTGGCTTGCGCCGCGCGCCGCGCTCTGGGCCGAGGCCGGGGTGCATCTGGCAGCAGAGCTTGCGGCACTGCGCCTGACGGAGCGGTCATGAGGAGCGCGTCTAACCACAGCGAATTTACCTGCCCGGGCACGCGTCGGAAAGGGGCCGGCCGTGCCGCCACTTGACAGTTACCTCAGCCCTCAACTGCAGCAGGCGGTCATCACCGGCCTGTTCGTGGCCATAGGCTGGGTGGTCGTCGCGTCGCAGACCCGCCGTCGCGACGCGGGCCTGCGCCGGGCGCGCGAGGCGGATATCCAGCGCGCCCTGCTGGCCGAAATCCGCGCCCATGTCTTTGCGCTGGAACAGCAAAGCCCCGATCCCGAGGATGCGGCGGCGCTGATCGCGCGCATCCGGTCGGGGGATTTCGTGCCCACCCTGCCCCAGCACGGCAACGACCGCATCTTCACGGCGGTGATCGCCGACATCCACATCCTGCCGGCGCCGGTCATCGACCCTATCGTGCTGTATTATCGGCTGCTGTCGGTGATGGGGGCGCTGGCCACGGACCTGCGGCGCATCGCCCGCAGCGACGGGCGGCGCGCGGCGCAGATGATGGCCGATTACCTGTCGCTGATGGAGGAGACCCGCGACAGCGGCATCCAGGCCATTCGGGTTCTGACCGAAAGCCTGCGCGGCGGGGCGGATGCGGTGGAACGGATGCTGGACGAGGACGAGGCCGCGGCGCTGGCACAGCTGGCACAGCGCCTGCCGGGCGAGATTGCGGAAATGCGCGGCCGGCTGGACGCGATCAGTAGCCGATCTTCGGACCCGAGAGGCCGGTGATGGGGCGCAGACCGATGGCCCGCACGATCTCGTTGGCGCGGCTGATGGCCGCGGGCTTGGGCTTGGCCTCAGGGCGTGGGGCGGTTTCGCTGCGCAAGGGTTTGACCACCCGGGCGGGAACGGCCTGCGGCTTGGCGCCGCGATCTGCGTGCGGAATTGCCATGATCCTCTCCTCCGTCTGGTCAGACACCCTGTCCGACACTGTTCATGATATAGGGAACGCGCCGCAAATCCACAAGTTTCCGCCCTGCAGGCCCTACCGCAGGATGCTGCCCCGGCCGATCTCCTGCCGGCGCAGCGGCAGCCGGTCGATCGCGCGGCCGACCTCGCGGGCGTCCCAGGGCGTGGGGCGGCGGATCTTGACCTGCCCGTCCTTGTCGATCAGCACCAGCGAAAAGCCGCGCGGGCGCAGCTGCTGGCGCCAGACCGTGTTGGCGGAAGGATCGCTGTCGATCACGATCACCACGTCGCGTGCCGCCAGCGCGCGCCCGTCCAGCCACAGCGCCTCGACCTGTTCGACAAAGGCGGGATCACCGGGCGTGTCGGCAAAGACCACCACCGGCCGCGCCGTCCACAGGAACTGCTGCGGCTCGACCTCGGCCGCATTCAGCAGCGGCGGGGCGCCTGCGGCCAGCGGGGACACCACCTCCTGCGGGGCTTCGGGCAGCTGGCTGACCGGCGGCAGACGGGCGGGATTGCGCTGTGGCGTGCTGTCGCGGATGGTTTCGGGATCGGGCGCAGGCGCGTCGCGCCCCGGACCCATTCCGGCCAGTGCCACCGCAAAAATCAGGAATTTCAACTTCATCGGCACCTCGTCATGTCTTGAATATAGGGCAGAACGGGCCGCGGGAAAGGATGGATCATGACAAAACCGACGCTCGAGGAATGGCGCAAGCTAGCCCGGACCGAACTGAAGGGCCGCGAACCCGACAGCCTGACCTGGCAGACGCTGGAGGGAATTCCCGTCAAGCCGCTCTATACCGAGGCCGACACCCAGGGGCTGGACCACCTGGGCGGCCTGCCGGGCATCGCCCCCTATACCCGCGGTCCACGCGCCACCATGTATGCGGGCCGCCCCTGGACGATCCGGCAATATGCGGGATTTTCCACGGCCGAGGAATCGAACGCCTTTTATCGCAAGGCGCTGGCGGCGGGGCAGCAGGGCGTCTCGGTCGCCTTCGACCTGGCGACCCATCGCGGCTATGACAGCGACCATCCGCGGGTGGTCGGCGATGTCGGCAAGGCCGGGGTCGCCATCGACAGCGTCGAGGACATGAAGATCCTGTTCGACGGCATCCCGCTGGACCAGGTCAGCGTCAGCATGACCATGAATGGCGCGGTGATCCCGATCCTGGCCAACTTCATCGTCACCGGCGAGGAACAGGGCCATGACCGCGCGGTGCTGTCCGGGACCATCCAGAACGACATCCTGAAGGAGTTCATGGTCCGCAACACCTATATCTATCCGCCCGAACCCAGCATGCGGATCATCAGCGACATCATCGAATACACGTCGGGCCAGATGCCGCGGTTCAACTCGATCTCGATCTCGGGCTACCACATGCAAGAGGCCGGGGCGAACCTGGTCCAGGAACTGGCCTATACCCTGGCCGACGGCCGCGAATATGTCCGGGCGGCGATCGCGGCAGGCATGGACGTGGATGCCTTTGCCGGGCGGCTGTCGTTCTTCTTCGCCATCGGCATGAACTTCTTCATGGAAATCGCCAAGCTGCGGGCCGCGCGCCTGCTGTGGCATCGCATCATGTCCGAATTCGAACCCAAAAAGCAGTCCAGCCTGATGCTGCGGACGCATTGCCAGACCTCGGGCGTGTCGCTGCAGGAACAGGACCCCTACAACAACGTCATCCGCACCGCCTATGAGGCGATGTCGGCGGCCCTTGGCGGCACGCAGTCGCTGCACACGAACGCGCTGGACGAGGCGATCGCCCTCCCCACCAACTTTAGCGCTCGCATCGCCCGCAATACGCAACTGATCCTGCAGGAGGAAACCGGCATCACCCATGTCGTCGATCCGCTGGCCGGGTCCTATTACATCGAGAGCCTGACGGCGGAACTGGCCGACAAGGCCTGGGCGCTGATCGAGGAGGTCGAGGAACTGGGCGGCATGACCAAGGCCGTGGCCTCCGGCATGCCCAAGCTGCGCATCGAGGAGACGGCGGCACGCCGGCAGGCCCTGATCGACCGGGGCGAGGACGTGATCGTCGGCGTGAACAAGTACCGCAAGGACCGCGAGGACCCGATCGACATCCTGGACATCGACAACGTGAAGGTTCGCGACAGCCAGATCGCGCGGCTGGAGCGTATCCGTGCCAGCCGCGACCAGGGGGCGGTCGATGCCGCCCTGGCCGAGCTTGGCCGCCGCGCCCGGATGGGCGGCAACCTGCTGGAGGCGGCGGTCGAGGCCGCGCGCGCCCGCGCAACCGTCGGAGAAATCAGCATGGCCATGGAAGACGAGTTCGGGCGCCACCGGGCCGAGGTGCGCACCCTGGCAGGCGTCTATGGCGCCGCCTATGAAGGCGACGAGGGCTTTGCCCAGATCCAGCGCGACGTCGAGGCCTTTGCCGAGGAAGAGGGTCGCCGCCCGCGCATGCTGGTCGTCAAGATGGGCCAGGACGGCCATGACCGGGGCGCCAAGGTCATCGCCACGGCCTTTGCCGATATCGGCTTCGACGTGGATGTGGGCCCGCTGTTCCAGACCCCCGAGGAAGCCGCCCAGGATGCCATAGACAACGACGTCCATGTGGTGGGCATCAGTTCGCAGGCAGCCGGCCACAAGACCCTGGCACCCAAGCTGATCGAGGCGCTGCAGGCCCGCGGCGCCGGCGAGATCCTGGTGATCTGCGGCGGCGTCATTCCGCAGCAGGACTATGATTTCCTGAAGGCCGCGGGCGTCAAGGCGATCTTCGGCCCCGGCACGAACATCCCTTCGGCCGCCGCCGACATCCTGCGCCTGATCCGCGAGACGCGCCCCTGATTGCGTCCCGCGGCGGCCGGGGGCTTTGCGCCCCCGGACCCCCGCGGAGTCCTTGGGCAACGAAGAAGAGGCGTTGTCTTGGCGGCCCCGCTGTGAAACCCTCTCCACCGGACAGCACGAGGCAGGCATGAGCGACGGGCGCAACGGATCGGTCAAGCAGATCATCTGCATCAAGTGGGGCACCAAGTTCGGGCCGGAATACGTGAACCGCCTGCACGCCATGATCGCGCGCAACATCACGCCGCCCTTCCGGCTGTTCTGCTTTACCGACGACGGCCAGGGGCTGCATCCAGACGTGGCCGTGCGGCCGCTGCCCGATTTTGCCTACGAGGCCCCGGTGAACACACGCGGCAAGTGGCCCAAATCGCGGCTGTGGGGCGATCTGGGGGATGTCACGGGGGTAGTGCTGTTCCTGGACCTTGATGTCATCGTGACGGGCGATCTGGACGCGTTTTTCGCGCATGGTGATCCCGACGACACGATCCTGGGACTGAACCCCAACACGCCCTTCGAGAAGATGGGCCAGACCTCGGTCTATCGGATGCGCGTGGGCAAGCTGGCGCCGTTGCAGCAGATCTTTGCGGCCGACCCGCAGAGTGCGGCGGACAAGTACCGCTACGAGCAGCGCTTCGTGACCCGGAACGCGCCCGGCGGCGTCAAGTTCTGGCCCAAGGGATGGCTGGCGCATTTCCGCTTTCACTGCGTGCCGGTCTTTCCGCTGAACTATGTGATGGCCCCGCGCATCCCCAAGGGCACCCGGATCGTCATGTTCCCCGGCAGCCTGAACCCGCCCGACGCGATCCTGGGCCGGTGGGACGAGGCCGACCAGGCGCGGCCGCCGCTGGCACATCTGCGCGCCACCTGGACAGGGGACCGGCGCGAAAGCGCGTGGAAGCATCTGCGCCACTACGTCCGGCCCACGCCCTGGGTCCAAAAGCTGTGGCGCGAATAGCCCGGTGCCCCTGCCCCGCGCCCCCGACCGCCTGCCCGAGGACATGGCCGCGGCCATCGGCCATGCCGTCGCCGCCTTCGGCTTTCTGGAAGAGGCGCTGAAGCGCGCGATCTTTTCCCTGACCCGCCAGGATCTGGGCGACGAGGTGCACGATACCGCGCTGCAGGCATGGCTGCGGCGGATGGAGGATATCGCCGACGACACGCTCGGGACGCTGATCGACGCGTTCCTGGCGGCCGCGCCTGCGGGCCCGGCACGCTCTGTCCTGGCCCGGGACCTGCCGCCGCTGCGCCTGTCGCGCAACCTGCTCTGCCACGCGTCCTGGCGGCCCGGCGACCGGGCGGGCATGTGGCACCCGACCTTCATCAATACCCGCGGCGAACGCTATCCCGACGACCTGGGGCCGGCAGAGGTTCTGGCCGTGCGTGACCGGACGCTGGAGGCGGCGCGGCGCGTGGTCGCCATGATGCGCGCCACCGGCATCGAGGGCCGGTGGGCTGGCCAGGATGACACGGGCGCCTGACTGTTCGGTGCCCGCGCCCTTTCGCGCGTTGCAAGCCGACCTCTGCCGCGCTAACACCCGCGAAATCAAGGATGAGAGGAACCCATGTCGTCCCCCCTCCGCCTCGGCATCGCCGGGCTTGGCACCGTCGGGATCGGTGTCGTCAAGATCGTCCAGAAACATGCGGACCTGCTGTCCCGCCGTTCAGGGCGCGCCGTCACAATCACCGCCGTCAGCGCCCGCGACCGGATGAAGAACCGTGACGCCGACCTGTCTGCCTATCGCTGGGAAACCGACCCGATGGCCGTCGCCACGGCCGATGACGTGGATGTCTATGTCGAACTGGTCGGTGGCGACACGGGGGTCGCGCGCGACAGCATCGAAGCCGCCCTGCGTTCGGGCAAAGACGTGGTGACCGCCAACAAGGCGTTGCTAGCGCTGCATGGCCAGCAACTGGCGCAACTGGCCGAGAGCCTGGGCCGGGTGATCCGGTTCGAGGCGGCCGTGGCGGGTGGCATCCCGGTGATCAAGTCGATGACCGAAAGCATGGCCGGCAACCGCATCACCCGCGTCATGGGCGTGATGAACGGCACCTGCAACTATATCCTGACACGGATGGAAAGCGCGGGCCTGCCCTATGACGCCGTCTTCGAGGAGGCGCGGCAGCTGGGGTATCTGGAGGCCGACCCGACCCTGGACGTGGGCGGCATTGACGCGGGCCACAAGCTGGCGATCCTGTCCGCGATCGCCTTCGGCACGCAGGTGTCCTTCGACGCGGTCGAGATCGAGGGGATCGAACGGGTCAGCATCGACGACATCCGTCGCGCCGCCGACATGGGGTATCGCATCAAGCTGCTGGGCGTGGCGCAGATGACGGCACGCGGCCTGGAACAGCGCATGTCGCCCTGCCTGGTGCCGGCCGACAGCCCGCTGGGCCAGTTGGTCGGCGGCACCAACATGGTGGTGATCGAGGGCGACAGCGTGGGCCAGATCGTCCTGCGCGGCGCCGGTGCGGGCGAAGGCCCCACCGCCAGCGCGGTCCTGTCCGACATCGTCGAGATTGCCCGGGACGTGCGGCTGCCGGTCTTCGGCCAGCCTGCCGATACGCTGATGGCCGCGCAGCCCGCGCGCACGGCGGTTCCCGCGGCCTACTACATCCGGCTGGAGCTTCAGGACAAGCCGGGGGCGCTGGCCAAGGTGGCCACGGTCCTGGGCGATGCTGGGATCTCGATCGACCGGATGCGTCAATACGGCCAGCACAGCCCGGCCAGCGTTCCGGTTCTGGTGGTGACGCACAAGACCACGCCCGAAGCCATCGACTTCGCCATCGAGGCGCTGCCCCGGACCGGCGTCCTGGTCAGCGATCCGGTCGAGCTGCGGATCGAGGAAGTGTAAGCGCACCGTCGGGTCGTCCGGTTGGCGCCGCCCGCGCTCCGATGTCATTCGCGGGCGAGCCTCCCGCTGCCAGTCGGCTTAACGGGTGACGACGTTGTTCGTTACCCGTCTGCCTGGACCGATACATGGGGACCCGGTCCCGCCTGATTGTAGGGCGGCCTCACCCGTTCATAAAGTCTTAAGTATTTGGGTTCTGCCTCATGTGAACCTGTTGGATTAGGCGCAAGTTCGTCACAAGTTTTAACGATGGAACGCGCCCCATGCATACTCATTATCTGTCGCTGTTTGGAATTTCCCCGGCCAGTCCCGCGGTCAGGCTGGGGGCAGATCACCGGCCCATCTTCCAGAGGCCGGTGGCGGGCGGCCCCGCAGGAGAAGCGGGACCCCCTCCTGCCGTTGTCGCAGACAGGGCGGCGGACGAATGGCAGCGGATGACGGCCAGCTATGCTCAGGCGGCAGCTCAGGGCGGCACGGGTCCTGTGGCAGCCGCCTCTGCTGTCCCCGGCCCGGCAGAGGCTAATCTCCGACCACAGGCTCTGGATGGTGCAGCTTCACCGACGTCGATGGATGTTCAGCCTGCGGCGCCCGAACCGGAGGCCAGCGCACAGGCGCCAGCCACTGATGCGACCGCCAGCACGGCCTCTTCTGCATCCACAGCACCGGGGACGACGGCGGGCACCGGTTCCGGCACCAGCGACACCGCCTCAAGCCGCAAGATCCTGGGCATCATCCGATACTGAGCCGTCGGGCCGGCCGCCTGCACGGGCGGCCGGCTCTGCGCCTCAGCGGCGCGACGCCTCGAGGGCTGCGACGCCGGGCAGCACCTTGCCTTCCATCCATTCAAGGAACGCCCCGCCAGCGGTCGAGATGAAGGTAAAGTCCTGGGCCGCGCCCGCCTTGTTCAGCGCCGCGACCGTGTCGCCGCCCCCGGCGACGGAAACAAGCGTCCCCTGCCGCGTCAGTTCGGCCGCGGCGTTTGCGGCGGCGTTGGTGGCCGCATCGAAGGGCTCGATCTCGAAGGCGCCAAGCGGGCCGTTCCAGATCAGCGTCTTGCAGGCGGACATGGCCTCGCGCAGCGCGGCGACGGTGCTGGGGCCCGCATCCAGGATCATGGCATCCGCCGGGCATTCGGCAACCGGCAGCACCTCGGACGCCGCGCCCGCCTTGAATTCGCGCGCGACGACGATGTCGACAGGCAGGTGGATCTTGCAGCCGGTCTGGCCCGCCTTTTCCAGGATCGCGCGCGCCGTGTCGGCCATGTCGCGTTCGGCCAGCGACTTGCCGACCTCGACCCCTTGCGCCACCAGGAAGGTGTTGGCCATGCCGCCGCCGATGACCAAGTGATCCACCTTGTCGATCAGGTTCGTCAGCAGCTCCAGCTTGGTCGAAACCTTGGCCCCGCCCACGACCGCCATGACGGGGCGCTTGGGATCGCCCAATGCCGCGTTCAGCGCCTTCAGCTCGGCCTCCATCAGCCGGCCGGCGCCCGCGTTCAGCAGCCGCGCCAGCCCCTCGGTCGATGCATGGGCCCGATGCGCGGCCGAAAAGGCGTCGTTCACATAGGCGCTGCCCAGTGCCGCCAGCGAGGCCGCGAAGGTCGCATCGTTCGTTTCCTCTCCGGCATGAAAGCGGGTGTTCTCCATCAGGGCCACCTGCCCCGGCTTCAGCGCCGCGACGACCCGCTTGGCCGCGCCGCCGATGCAGTCGTCGGCAAAGACCACCGGCTGGCCCAGGGCAGCCTCCAGCGCCGGGACGATCTGCTTCAGGCTCATGGAATCCACGCGCTGACCCTTGGGGCGGTCGAAATGCGCCAGCAGCACGGGAATGCCCCCCTTGGCCTGGATGTCCTTCACGGTCGGCACGATCTTCTCGATCCGGGTGGCGTCGGTGACCTGGCCGTTCTCGACCGGCACGTTGACATCGACCCGGGTCAGCACGACCTTTCCCTGAAGATCCATGTCGTCGATGGTATTGAACTTGGCCATGTCGCGTCCTTTTCGGGCTGTGGGGCGTCGCCGAGGCTTGTCCCGCATGGTAGGGGCCCCGTCAACTCTGGCGATGGTCTGACATGTGCGTGATCCCGCCAAGGCCCGTTCATAACGGTTTCGCGCGTTGCCCTTTGCCCTTCGATTACCTAGATCAGGGGTCGAACCTGGCAAAGGAGGGCCGCATGGCCGAGATCAAGGACCCGGAAAACACCATCATCGTCGAGCTGAAGGACGGCCGCGTCGTCATCGAGCTGCTGACGGATGTCGCACCCAAGCATGCCGAGCGGATGAAGGAACTGGCCCGCGCCGGTGCCTATGACAACGTGGCCTTCCACCGCGTCATCGACGGCTTCATGGCGCAGACGGGCGACGTGGCCCATGCCAACATGGAAAAGGACTACAACCCGGGCCGCGCCGGCACGGGCGGATCGGACAAGCCGGACCTGCCGGCCGAGTTCTCCAAGCTGCCGCATGACCGTGGCACCCTGGGCGCGGCGCGGTCGCAGAACCCGAACAGCGCCAACAGCCAGTTCTTCATTAACTTCAAGGACAACCATTTCCTGAACGGTCAGTACACGGTCTATGGCCGCGTGATCGAGGGGATGGAGCATGTCGACAAAATCCAGCGCGGCGAGCCGCCCGTGAATCCCGACCGCATGATCAGCGTCAAGGTGGCCGCCGATGCGTAATCTGGCCCTGATCCCCGCCTTCATCGCGCTTGGCACCGGCGCAGCCTTTGCCCAGGCCGCCAATCCGCAGATCGAGGACACCGACGGCCCGAACATGGTGATCGAGGTCGCCGATACCGAGGGCAAGTCCAAGGGCACCATCGTCCTGGACCTGCGCGAGGACCTGGCCCCGAACCACGTCGCCCGCCTGGTCGAGCTGACCGAACAGGGCGCCTATGACGGCGTCGTGTTCCACCGCGTGATCGACGGCTTCATGGCCCAGACCGGCGATGTCGCCAACGGCAAGCAGGGTGGCGACACGTCGATGGCCGGCATGGGCGGCTCGGACCTGCCCGACCTGGAGGCCGAGTTCAGCGACGCGACCTTTGATCGCGGCACCGTCGGCATGGCCCGCGCGATGAGCCCGAACAGCGCCAACAGCCAGTTCTTCATCGACCTGGCGCCGGCGCCGTTCTTGGACGGCGAATACACCGTCGTGGGCCAGCTGATCGAGGGCTGGGACGTCCTGGACAACATCAAGAAGGGCGATGCCTCGGCCAATGGGTCGGTGGAAACGCCCGACTACATGCTGAGCGTCACGATCGCCGGCACCGAGGAAGAGGGTGCCTGAGGCATCTTCCTGACGACTGGCGGAAAGGGGGCTTCGGCCCCCTTTTTCGCACTTGCGGCACGGCGCCCGCGCGGCCATTCTACCGGCTCATGAACATGCAGGACATCAGCGAGGCAGCCGAGATCACGCCCTCCGGGCGGATCGACCGCGCGCGCCACGGATGGCGGGCCAAATGCCTGCAGCGGCTGGTGCGCATGTCGCTGCCGGTGCCCCGCAGTTTCGCCATTTCCGCCGACACGGTGCGCATGATCGCCCAGGGCCGCCCCGTGCGCCCCGAGGCGCTGCGCGAGGTCTTTGCCGGCAGCGGATTGGTCAGTGTTCGTCCGTCGGCGGTGATGCCCGAATGGGGCGGGCCTGGCACGGTGCTGAATGTCGGGATCAACGATGCCCTGCACGGGCAGTTGGCCGGGCAGATCGGGCAGGAAAACGCCGACGCGGTCTATCTTGCCTTTGTCCAGAGCTATGCCATCCACATCGCCCGCCTGGATCCCGACATGTTCGCGCAGGACGGCGAAGGGGCGCTGAGCGAGGCCCTGCGCCGCTATCGTGACGAGATGGAGGAGCCCTTTCCCCAGGACCCGACCGTCCAGCTGTCCGAGGTGCTGCGGTCGATGGCGCGAGCCTGGGACGGGCCGACCGCCCGGCTGCTGCGCCAGGCCAAGGGTGCCCCCGCGGATGCCCCCTTGGGCCTGGTCGTGCAGGAAATGGCGCTGGCCCTCGGGCCCGGGCTCTGCGGATCGGGGACGATCCAGTTCATCGACCCGCTGACCGGCGCCCCCCGCGTGACCGGCCGCTTTCGCGGCCAGCACCACGGAGAGGCGGTCGGATCGGGCGCCGAGACGCTGTTCCTGACCCGCGACGAGCGCGGCCCGGCGCTGGAGGATACCGCGCCCGAGATATTCGCCGACCTGGTCCGCTTCGGCATCGCCGCGCGCGAGCGGCTGCGCGAGGAGATGCAGATCGAGTTCGTGGTGACCGGCGGGCAGATCTCGGTCATCGACGCGGTGCGGGTGGCACGCAGTTCGCGCGCCAGCGTGCGCATCGCCGTCAGCCTGGCCCGCGACGGCATCATCCCGCACGAGGAGGCGCTGATGCGGGTCGAGCCGCGCGCCCTGGCCGACCTTCTGCACCACCAGGTCGATCCCTTGGCGCCCCGCGACGTGATCGCGCGCGGCATCGATGCCAGCCCGGGCGCCGCCACCGGCCGCATCGTCTTTTCCGCTGCGGCCGCGCAGGCGGCGCAGGCCCGGGATGAACCCTGCGTGCTGGTGCGCCGCGAGACCGCGCCCGAGGATGTGCGGGGCATGCATGCATCGGTCGCCGTGCTGACGGAACGGGGCGGGACCACAAGCCATGCAGCGGTGATTGCCCGAGGTCTGGGCCTGCCCTGCATCGTGGGCGCCAGCGGCCTCAGCATCGATGCCCGCGCCCGCACCCTGCGCGCCGGCGACCGGGTCCTGAACGAGGGCGACGAGATCACCATCGACGGCAGCTCGGGCGAGGTTCTGGCGGGGGCGGCCGTGCTGCTGCCGCCGGCACTGGACGACGCCTTCACGCAGCTGATGGACTGGGCCTCGGCCGCCGGGGGGCTGGCCGTGCGCGCCAATGCCGACACGCCCGAGGATGCCCTGACCGCCCGCCGTTTCCAGGCCCGGGGGATCGGCCTCTGCCGGACCGAGCACATGTTCTTCGACGCCGAGCGCCTGCCAGCCATGCGCGAGATGATCTTTGCCGACAGCCCCGAAGACCGGCGCCTGTCGCTGGAGCGCATCCTGCCGATGCAGCGACAGGACTTTACCAGCCTGTTCGAGATCATGGCGGGCCTGCCGGTCACCATCCGCCTGTTCGATCCGCCGCTGCACGAATTCCTGCCCCATGACCGCGAGGGGCTGCGCGAGCTGGCGGAGTCGCTGGACCTGCCCCTGTCGGACGTCACCCGGCGGGTCGAGGCCCTGACCGAGTTCAACCCGATGCTGGGCATGCGGGGCGTCCGCCTGGGGATCACCGTCCCCGAGATCTATGACATGCAGGCCCGCGCCATCTTCGAGGCGACGGTCGAGGCCAGCCGCAAGGGCGACCCGGTCGTGCCCGAGATCATGATCCCGCTGGTCAGCGCCATGCGCGAGGTCGAGCTGGTCAAGACCCGCATCGACGCCGTCGCAGCGGCCGTACGCAACGAACGGCGCAGCGACTTCACCTATCGCCTTGGCGTGATGGTTGAAACGCCCCGCGCGGCGCTGCGGGCGGGCGATATTGCGGCGCATTCGGCCTTCCTGTCCTTTGGCACGAACGACCTGACGCAGATGACCTATGGCCTGTCCCGCGATGACGCGGGCCGCTTCATGGGAACCTATGTGGGCCAGGCGGTCTATGCCGAGGATCCCTTCCATGTCCTGGATCAGGAAGGGGTCGGCGAGCTGATCCTGACCGGCGTCCAACGCGCCCGGCGGCAAAAGCCCGGCATTACGATCAGCGTCTGCGGCGAGCATGGCGGCAATCCCGAATCCATCGCCTTCTGCCATGATGCCGGCTTGGATTATGTCTCCTGCTCTCCGTTCCGCGTCCCGGTGGCGCGGCTTGCCGCGGCGCAATCGGCGATTCGGACCCGGCTGGCGGACTGACGCGAGCCAGCTTTCAATCAGCAGTTGCTCAAACCCCGCATGGCTTGGCCGGCGAACATCCGCCACTGCGCCGGATCATGCCGGAATGCCCCGGAAGCGGCGGCGGTTTCTTGCGCAATTCGCTGATTTTTCGGCCTCACAGGGATCTCACGGGCAAGTGGGGTAGCGCGAGGCCGCGCGCAAAATCTAACCAATCGGCAGAGCTGCGGCAGGGCGGTCTGCTCCCGCCCCTGTCGCGTTAACGCCCCTTCAACGGGTGACCTTTATAGGACTGTCCATGCCCAAGCTGCCTCACCGGCTGGCGCACGCCTGTCTTTGTGCCGCCACTGCCATGCCCCTCATGACCTCGATCGCCGCTGCCGGGGGCAGTGGTTCGCTGTTTACCTCCAATGCCGGCTTGTTCGGCACCCTGACGGCGGCGGCGAACGCGCCGCGTCCGACGCCGCTTCTATACATGGATGCCGAACCTGTGAAGGTGGAACTTTCACCTGACGAACCCGTCGCGCAACTGCATCTGGCCAGCACCAACACCCGGTATTCGCAGCAGGATCTGGACTGCCTTTCCGAGGCGCTCTATCACGAGGCGCGCGGCGAAGGGGTCCAGGGCCAGCATGCCGTGGCCGAGGTGATCCTGAACCGTGTCGACAGCCGGGCCTTTCCCAAGACCGTCTGCGGCGTGATCAACCAGCCCAGCCAGTTCAGCTACACGATCGGCGGCGCCAAGCCAATCCGGAACAAGGCGGCCTATCTGCGGGCCAAGGCCATCGCGCAGGATGCCCTGTCGGGTGCGCCCCGCCAGCTGACCGGAGGCGCCACCTATTTCCACACGCCCGCCGTGCGCCCCTCCTGGTCGCACCGGTTCCAGCGGACCGTCCAGATCGGCCGCCATATCTTCTACCGCACCAACCAGCGCGTCGCGTCCAACTGAGGGCGGCGGCGCAGGGGGCTTGCCGTGGGCGCCGTTTTCCTGTGAATGGCGGATATGGAACAACCTGACCGTATATTTCTGCGCGACCACGTCCTTTCGGTCGAGATCGGCGCCTTTCAGTCCGAACGCGGCACCAAGCAGCGACTGCGCTTCAACGTGACGGTCGATCTGCGGGAGGGCGTCTCGGGCGCCCAGGATCACGTGGACGAGGTCCTGTCATACGACGTCCTGACGCAGGCCGTGGACGTGGCCCTGGCCGACCAGCGCTATAACCTGGTCGAGACGCTGGCCGAAAAGATCGCGGCCGAGGTTCTGGTTCATCCACGCGCGGCCCGGGTCGATGTCACCGTCGAAAAGCTGGATCGCGGTCCGGGTGCCCTGGGGGTCTCGATCAGCCGCCATCGTGGCCGGGTCGAGGCGACAGGCGTGCAGGCACCTGTCGCAATTCAGGTTCATGCCGCCGGCAGCGTCGCGCCGAAAGGCGCGGTCATCCTGGTCCCGAAGGCGCCCGATCTGCCCCTGCCCGTCGGGGGCGACGCGCGCCGCATCAAGCTGCTGGCGCTGGACCAGGCAGCTTGGGCGCTAGCCGGGCAGTTGGGCCTCGAGATCGCCGAAACGCGAACCGAACTGGAAGCCGCGGCCCAGATGCGCCAGCCCGTCGTATGGGCCCCTGCCCGTCTGGCAGCCGACGCGCCCGAGGCCGGCGAGACGCCGCAGTCGTTGGGCTTCTGGCTGGCCAGCCGGTTCGGGGCGCGACGGATCGATTTCGTTCTGGCGCCCGATGCGGCCCTGCCGGTGGCCCCCGCCGGATCGGACCTGGTCGTCGGCCGCCTCGTGCCCGCCTGACCCTGTCCGCCCCGATGTCGCGCGACCGCCTCTATTTCCGTCCGATCCCCCAGGCCCACGGCGGCCGCTGGCGCCTGGCCGGCGGCTGGACCGGCTTCAGCCAGTTCGAGCGGCTGCAGCGCGGCCACGAGCCGGTGATCGTCGACAGCGCACCCCAGGACCTGATCCACGCCCTGACCCGGCCGCGCGCCGATCTTTTGGGACTGACGCTGGACCGGCCGCGCCTGATGGGCATCGTGAACGCCACCCCCGACAGCTTTTCGGACGGCGGCAGCTATGATCCCGCCGCGCAGGCCAAGGCGTTGGTGGCGGCAGGGGCCGACGTCCTGGACATCGGCGGGGAATCGACCCGCCCCGGCGCCGCCGAGGTGCGCGCGGCGGAGGAGACCGCTCGCATCCTGCCCGTCATCACGGCAGGCGCCAAGGCCGCTCCGGTGTCGGTCGATACCCGCAAGGCGGCGGTGGCACATGCGGCCCTGCAGGCGGGCGCCGGGATGGTCAACGATGTCTCGGGCTTTGACTTCGATCCCGACCTGCCGGGCGTGGTGGTGCGGGCCAGTGTGCCGGTCTGCCTGATGCATGCGCAGGGCCTGCCTGACAGCATGCAGGACGATCCGCGCTATGACGATGTGCTGCTGGACGTCTATGATGCCCTGGAGGCGCGCATCGCGCGCGCGGTCGCGGCCGGTATTCCGGCTGACCGCATCGTGATCGACCCTGGGATAGGTTTCGGCAAGACCGAGGCGCATAACCTGGCCATCCTGCGGCGCATCTCGCTTTATCACGGGTTAGGCTGCGCGATCCTGCTGGGCGTGTCGCGCAAGCGTTTCATCGGCAGGATCGGCGGCGCGGACCTGCCGGCGGACCGGGTCGCAGGCACCCTGGCGCTGACGGTCGCTGCAGTCGGCCAGGGGATCCAGATCCACCGCGTCCATGATGTCGCGGAACATGCACAGGGCCTGCGCCTGATCGCCGCCCTCAACGAAGACGGAAAGACGGGGACATGACCAGGAAGCTATTCGGCACCGACGGCGTGCGCGGGCGCGCCAACAGCCATCCCATGACGGCCGAGATGGCGCTGCGTCTTGGCGCGGCGGCTGGCCGCTATTTCCGCCGCGACGGGCGCAACCGGCATCGCGTGGTGATCGGCAAGGACACCCGCCTGTCCGGATACATGCTGGAAAACGCTCTGACGGCGGGGCTGACCAGCACGGGCATGAACGTCCTGCTGCTGGGCCCGGTGCCGACGCCCGCCGTGGGGTTCCTGACGCGGTCGATGCGTGCCGATCTGGGCATCATGATTTCGGCCAGCCACAACCCGGCCGAGGACAACGGCATCAAGTTCTTTGGCCCCGACGGCTTCAAGCTGTCCGACGAGGCCGAAGCCGAGATCGAGGCCATCGTCGCGGGCGAGATCGAGCCCGCGCAGCCCCAGAACATCGGCCGCGCACGCCGGGTGGATGACGGGCGCGGGCGTTACATGGAATATGCCAAGACCACCCTGCCCGCCGGGCTGCGGCTGGACGGGCTGAAGGTCGTCTTGGACTGCGCCCATGGCGCGGCCTATCGCGCCGCCCCGGACGTGCTGTGGGAACTGGGCGCCGACGTGATCCCCCTGGGGGTCAAGCCGGACGGGTCGAACATCAATGACGGCGTCGGCAGCACCCATCCCGAAGCCTGCGTCGCGGCCGTGCGCGAACACGGCGCCCATCTGGGCATCAGCCTGGACGGCGACGCTGACCGCGTGGTGATCGTGGACCAGACCGGCCGCGTGGCCGATGGCGACCAGATCATGGCGCTGCTGGCCGCGCGGTGGGCCGCGCAGGGCCGGCTGTCGGGCGGTGCGCTTGTCGCCACCGTCATGTCGAACCTGGGGCTGGAGCATTTCCTCTCCGGTCGCGGCCTGCGGCTGGAGCGGACCCAGGTCGGCGACCGCTATGTCGTGGAGCGGATGCGCGAGGGCGGGTTCAACCTGGGCGGCGAACAGTCCGGCCATATCGTGATGACCGACTATGCCACCACCGGCGACGGGCTGGTGGCCGCGATGCAGGTCCTGGGCGCCATGGCCGAAACCGGCACCCCCGCCAGCGAACTGGTCACGCAGTTCGAGCCGGTGCCGCAGATGCTGAAGAACGTCCGCTATGCGACGGGTGCCGATCCCCTGGCGGCAGAAGCCGTGCGCCGCATTATCGCCGAGGCCGAGCAGCGGCTGGCCGGAAACGGCCGCGTCCTGATCCGCAAATCGGGAACCGAGCCGTTGATCCGCGTCATGGCCGAGGCCGAGGACGAGACCGTGCTGCGCGAGGTGGTCGATGGCATCGTCGATGCGGTGGCCGCGGCCGGCTGATCCGGCTCAGGGGTGCTGCGCCACCGGGTCGTGGTCGTAGAGCCAGTCGAACCTGCCCGGCATGAAGGAGGGCGCGACCCGCCCCGCCAGCCGCAGCACCCCGTGCCCCACCACCCGCTTGAGCCCCCCCAAGTGATAGTTGCGGGCGTTGGCATTCGCCGCCTCGACGATGCGCGTCACCCGAGGCTGGCGCGCGGTCTGATAGAGGGCCAGGGCCGCCGCCTGATCCCCGTCGGCATCCAGGCAGGCGGCCAGCACCCAGGCATCCTCGATCGCCATGCCGGCGCCTTGCGCCAGAAAGGGCAGCGTCGGGTGCGCCGCATCCCCCAGGATTGCGCGCCCGTCGTCATGCCAGCGGGCGGCGACCTGATGGCGGAACAGCCCCCAGACATGAACCTCCTCCACGGCCGACAGCCAGCCGGGGACCGGTCCTGCAAATCCTGCAAAGGCGGCGCGGAGGTTGGCCGGGGCGTCGGGATGCGACCAGCCTTCGTCCTGCCAGTCGCGCCGCTCCTGCACCGCCACGATATTGCGAAGGCCGCCTGCCAGCGGATAGCTGACCAAGTGCCGGCCGCGGCCCATGAAGACCTGGGCTTCGGGCTGGGGGGCCACGTCTTCGGCGATCAGCGCGCGCCAGGCGGTCTGGCCGGTGAAAAAGGGAACCTCCTGCCCGTTCAGGGCGGCCCGGATGCGGCTCTTCAGCCCATCCGCGCCGATCACAAGCGGTGCATCGGGGGGCGCGGTCACTTCCTGTCCCGTCCGGATCTGCACGCCTGCCGCCGTCGCGGCCCGGGCCAGCACCGCGATCAGGCGCGCGCGGTGGATCAGCAAAAAGCGGGCCTGCGGGCGGTGCGCCATCAGGTCCATGCGCAGGACCGAGGCGCCTGAGGCATCGCGCAGATGGACGGCACGGTTTCGCAGGCTGCAGCGGTCCAGCGCATCGGACAGGCCAAGCGCCTCCAGCACCCGCACCGCATTGGCCGACAGCTGAATGCCCGCGCCGACTTCGGAGAGGTCTGCCGCGCGCTCCAGCACGGTCACGGCGGCGCCCCGCCGCGCCAGCGCCAGCGCCGCCGTCAGGCCGCCGATCCCGGCGCCCACCACGACCACGGGGCGGTCCCTCAGCACAGCGGCCATGATCTTCCTTTCGCGGGCATGAAAAAGCCCTGCTGATGGATCATCGGCAGGGCCCGGCACATGGTCGCGACATTACTCGTCGCGGTGGACACGTTCCTTGCGCTCGTGCCGCTCCTGGGCTTCCAGGGTCATCGTCGCGATGGGGCGGGCGTCGAGGCGGCGCAGGCTTATGGGTTCACCGGTCATCTCGCAATAGCCGTATTCGCCCGTCTCGATCCGGCGCAGCGCCGCGTCGATCTTGCTGACCAGCTTGCGCTGGCGGTCGCGGGTGCGCAGTTCCAACGCGCGGTCCGTCTCCTCGCTGGCGCGGTCGGCCAGGTCGGGCACGCTGCGGGCGCTGTCCTGCAGGCCTTCCAGCGTCTCGGCCGACTGGTCCAGCAGCTCCTGTTTCCAGGCCTCCAGCTTCCGGCGGAAATATTCGAGCTGACGCTCGTTCATGAAGGGTTCGTCCTCGGCGGGACGATAATCCTGGGGAAGGAAGGTCTGGGCTTTCATACGTCCTCCGGCGGCGCCGGGCGGAGCAAAAATTCCGGCACCTTGCCGGCCCCCTTAAAGTATGACGTGCTGCTTGTCACTAGGCTTGACGGGGCTAATCATGCGTTATCTGCAAGATGCTGCCGCCGACAGGGCAAATTGCGCCAAGCGTCTCACGCAAAAGGAGAGTTTACATGGAGTTCACCGGCACCGACCGCTATGTCGCGCCAGCTGACCTTGCCGTGGCGGTCAATGCGGCCGTCACGCTGGAACGCCCGCTGCTGGTCAAGGGAGAGCCCGGCACGGGCAAGACGGAACTGGCCCGGCAGGTCGCGGCCAGCCTGGGAATGCCCCTCATCGAATGGCATGTGAAATCGACCACCAAGGCGCAGCAGGGGCTTTACGAATACGACGCGGTCAGCCGCCTCCGCGACAGCCAGCTGGGCGAGGCGCGGGTTCACGATGTCGGCAACTACATCCGCAAGGGCAAGCTGTGGCAGGCCTTCGAGGCGCCTGCCAAGGTCGTCCTGCTGATCGACGAGGTGGACAAGGCGGATATCGAGTTCCCGAACGACCTGCTGCAGGAACTGGACCGGATGGAGTTCCACGTCTACGAGACCGGCCAGACGATCCGCGCGGCGCACCGGCCCGTCGTCATCATCACCTCGAACAACGAAAAGGAGCTGCCGGACGCCTTCCTGCGCCGCTGCTTCTTCCACTATATCCGCTTTCCCGATCCCGAGACGCTGAAGGCGATCGTGGCAGTCCATTACCCCGGCCTGAAGCCCCGCCTGCTGGAGGAGGCTCTGTCGCAGTTCGTGTCGCTGCGCGAGGCGCCGGGGCTGAAGAAGAAGCCCTCGACCAGCGAGTTCCTGGACTGGCTGAAGCTGATCCTGGCCGAGGACCTGGCACCCGAAGACCTGAAGCGCGATCCCGCGACGATGCTGCCCCGCCTGCACGGCGCCCTGCTGAAGAACGAACAGGACGTGGCGCTGTTCGAAAAGCTGGCCTTCATGACGCGCCGGCAGGGGCGGTAAGGCCGCCCGCAGGAACCGGCGGCAGGATCATTCCTCGTTGCCGGGGCCGCCCCGCCGCAGATAGGCTGCGCCAAAATCAAGGGAGAACCGAATGAGCGACCAACAGGCTTTCGACACGCAGGCCATCCATGCAGGGGCCGCGGCCGATCCGGCGACGGGTGCGCGGCAGGTGCCGATCTATCAGACGACGGCTTATGCGTTCCGCGATGCTGACCACGCCGCGCGGCTCTTCAACCTGCAGGAGGTCGGCTACATCTATTCCCGGCTGACCAACCCGACGGTTTCCGCCCTGCAGTCGCGGGTGGCGGCGCTGGAAGGCGGCGCGGGCGCGGTCTGCTGTTCGTCCGGCCACGCGGCGCAGATCCTGGCGCTGTTTCCGCTGATGGGGCCGGGGCGCAACGTGGTGGCCTCGACCCGCCTTTATGGCGGCACGGTGACCCAGTTCAGCCACACGATCCGCCGGTTCGGCTGGTCGGCCAAGTTCGTGGACTTTGACGACCCGGAGGCGCTGCGGGCCGCCATCGACGACGACACCCGGGCGATCTTCTGCGAATCGATCAGCAACCCGGGCGGCCATGTGACGGACATCCCGGCCGTCGCGGCCGTCGCCGATGCGGCGGGCCTGCCCCTGATCGTCGACAACACGCTGGCTACCCCTTATCTGTGCCGCCCGATCGAGATGGGCGCGACGCTGGTCGTGCACAGCCTGACGAAATACATGACCGGCAACGGCACGGTCACCGGCGGGGTCGTCGTGGACAGCGGCAGGTTCGACTGGTCCGCCAGCGACAAGTTCCCCAGCCTGTCGGCACCCGAGCCCGCCTATCACGGCATGGTCTTCCACCAGACCTTCGGCAACATGGCCTTTACCTTCCACGGCATCGCAGTGGGCCTGCGCGACCTGGGCATGACCATGAACCCGCAGGGCGCGCATTACACGCTGATGGGGATCGAGACGCTTGGCCTGCGGATGCAGCGCCATGTCGAGAATGCCACCCGGGTCGCGGCCTGGCTGGAACAGGACCCGCGCGTGGAAAAGGTCACCTATGCCGGGCTGGACAGCTCTCCCTGGAACGCCACGGCCAAGCGGCTCTACCCCAAGGGCGCGGGCGCGCTGTTCACCTTTGCGATCAAGGGCGGGTATCAGGCCGCGGTCAGGCTGGTCGATGCGCTGAAGCTGTTCAGCCATGTGGCGAACCTGGGCGACGCGCGGTCGCTGGTGATCCACTCGGCCTCGACCACGCACCGCCAGCTGACCGAGGACCAGCAGCGCGCCGCCGGCGCCGGACCCGAGGTGGTGCGCCTGTCCGTCGGCATCGAGGATGCCGCGGACCTGATCGCCGACCTGGATCAGGCGCTGGCCCAAGCCACGGCCTGAGGCCCGAGATGTGGCGGGGGTCCGGTGACGGACCCCCGGATGCGATCAGTTCGACGGCGCCTCGGGCAGCGGCTCCACGATGCCGGGCACGACGGGTTCGTCGGGCGCCGGGGCACCATCGCCGGGCATCGGCGGCACCACCTCGGGCGCGGCCTCGCCCGCCGGGGCATCGGGGGCAGCATGCATCATGCCCATCCCCATGCCGTGGCCGCCCTTCCCTCTCTCCATCTGGCCGTGTTGGTAGCCGCCCATCATCGGGGCACAGGCCGCGTCGCCGCTCAGCGCGTATTCGATTTCGACCAGGGCCGTCATCTCCATCTCACCCGCCTGGACCGGCACGGAATCGGCCATCGCCGCCTCCATCCGCATCAGCGGGCGCGGCCCGCCGCCGCCGGTCTGCTGGTCGCGCAGCGTCATGACCGGGCCAAGCGTCAGCCCGGCGGCCTCGGCCAGGACCTCGGCCTTGCGGCGCGCCTCGGCCACCGCCTCGCGCCGCGCCTGGTCCAGCGCCTCGGCGCCATCCTCGCGGCTGAAGGTGATGCCGTTGATCTCGTTCGCGCCGGCCGTGACGATGGCATCCAGGACCTCGCCCAAGCGGGCAAGGTCCGACACCCGCACGCTGACCAGGTTGCTGGCCTGATAGCCGGTCACCTCGGGCGCCTGGCCGTCGCCGTAGCGCATCAGCGGGTTGAGGTTCAGGCCCGAGGTCTGGATCTGCGCGGCATCGATCCCGGCGCCGGTCAGCGCCTCGATCACCCCCTGCTGCTGCTGCGATGTCTGCTCCATCGCCGCGGCCGCGCTCTCGGCCTGGCTGGTCACGCCCAGCTGCACCGTGGCCATGTCGGGGGCGATGCGCGACTGGCCTTCGCCGGTGACCGTCAGGCGCGACGGGCCCGACATCGGGCCGCAGGACGTGCCTTGGGGCGCGGCCAGCGCCGGCGTCGTCAGCAGCGCCGCAAGGGCGGCCGAAAGCGCAAGTCCGCGGGTTTTGGAAACACGAAAAATCGATGGCATGGGGGATCCTTTCTGATCGCTCGCCTGATGTCATCTTCATGCCCCGGCGCGGACCTTTCGCCTAGTCCCGGCAGCGGTGAAAGCAATCACAGATGTGCCAGTTCTTCTTTCAACGTTCCACAATTTGCGGTAGTGATGGTCAAGGTCAACGACATCATGCGCAAGCATCGCGTGGTGCAAAAATCGAGCAGCGAACCATCCATGAACCAGCGAGCCGCGCCTCCCGAATTCGCCATGAGCTTTACCCAGGAGGCCGTTCAGCTTGAACGGCGGGACGGACGCAGCTGGCGGCCGCTTGGTCAGGCGCGATTTGCCGGTCGCGACCTGGCCTCGGTGCTGAACGCGCTGCGCGACGAGGCGGGCGGCCAGGCGGGCGAACTGGACACGGTACTTGTCATTCCCGACGACCAGATCCTCTATACCACGCTGACGGTGCCCTTCGGATCGGACACGGCGGCCACCGTCGCCCGCGCGCTGGAGGGGCTGACCCCCTACCGGGCCGAGGACCTGGCCTTCGACTGGTGCCCCGCCCCCAACGGCGATATCGAGACGCTGCGCGTCGCGGCCGTTGCCAAGCGCACCCTGGAAGAGGCCGAGGAATTCGCCCGCGCCCAGGGGTTCCGCCCCTCGGGCTTTCAGGCCCGGCCCGGCGACGACCGCTTTGAGGGCCAGCCGGATTTCGGCCCCACGCGACTGGCGCAGGAACAGTTCAACCGCCGCCCCTTCAGCGAACCGGACCTGAGCCAGGCCAGGGTCACCGCACCGGTCATCGAAGGTGACATCATGCCTGCCGCCGCGCCGGCGGTGGCGGTCTCGCGCATCACGCCCCATGTCGCCCTGCCCCAGGCAGCGCCTGTCGTCGGGGACGCGGCTCCGACCGAGGCGGATGAGGACGCGGCGACCGCGGCACAGACCGGCCCCGTCATCCGGCACGGCCAGTCCGGCCCACTGACGGCCAAGCGCCTGTCGCCCCGCGCCGAAGCGGTCCACAACCGCGCCGCCAGCGCCCGCGCGCAGCGGCGGCCCGAGGATCCGGAGCCTGCGGCGGCCCCAACCCTGGCCGACCGGCTGCGGCACCTTGATCCCGCGCGCCTGCCGGTCATGGTGGGCGGCCTCTTCCTGGTGCTGCTGTTGGCGCTGATTTTCCTGGGCGGACAATCGGAGAGGCAGGCAGTCGTCGAGGCGCCGGCGCCCCAGCCCGCCCCTGTCGAACCGTCCATTGCCGAAGAACCCGCAACCGAACCCGTTGCACCGGCCCCGGCACAGGCCCGATCCACAGCCGCAGTGGAAGAGGAGGCGGTGACCGAACCCCCGCAGCAGCCTACAGCAACAGAGCCCGCACAAGAGCAGGACGCCCTCTCGCGGGCCTTGGCAGAGGCGATGGGTCAGGGTGCGGCCGAGCCCAGCACGACGCCGCTGCCCTTGAAACCCGTGTCATCGGCCAATGCCGAACCCGCAGCGTCCGGGCAGCCGTCCGTCACCGAAGCCGCCGCACCGGAACCCGCCGCCACTGAACCAGAAGCAGCGGCGGTGGCCGAGCCCATCCCCGCTGCGGCCTTGGCAGCGGCCACCGCAACCTCTGCGCTGCTGCCGGCCAATCCCGCCCCAGCCCCGACACCACGACCCACCATCGAACCAGCCGCGACCGCGCCTTCGGCCGCCGAGCGGGCGCCGGCTGCGGCGCCAGTGTCAGCCGCGCCGACCGCTGCGGCCCTCGCCCGCTCGCCTCGTCCGCCGCGTGCCGCGCCCGCTGCCGCTGCGGCCCCTGCTGCCCCGGACAGCCGCCCCGTGGTGCCCTCCAATCCCCTGCCCTTCGAGGCGCGCGCGGCAGCTCAGCCCGCCCCCGTGACCGGCTCGCGTCCGCCGTCCCGGCCTGCAGAACGACCCTCTGCTGCTCCGGCAGCCGCCCTGCCGGCCGCGGCGACCCCGACGGCTGCGCCTGCCGCGCCGCCGGTCAGGGCCAGCCGGGTTGAGGCCCCCGCGCCTGCCTCGGCACGTCCGCCCAGCCCCAGCCGCTCTGCACGGCCGGCTGCGGAAACGCCCGCTGCCGCTCCGCCCCCTGCGCCGGCCCCGGCCCTGTCGGGCAGACCCCCGCAACGCCCGCAGGACCTGTCGTCGCTGGAGGAGGGAAGCGCCCCCGAAGCCACCGAGCCCCGGATGCTGACCGAAGCCGAGCGCTGGCTGATCCAGCGCCAGCTGCGCGACCTGCGCACTGCCCAGGCCGGTTCGACAGGTCTGTCGCCTGCGGAACGCGGCCTGGTCTTCCAGCTGGCCGATGCACGGCCGATGCGCAAGCCGGTCGCGGTTCGCGCGCCCTCGCAACAGGCGGTCGAACAGGCGGTATCGGAGGCGGTGCGCGACCAGCGCCCCGAGAGCCGCAGCAAGCAGACCGCCGCCGCCGCTCCGGCAGCGGGCGGCATGGCCCGTTCGGCCCGTCCCGCCAGCCGCCCCGGCGCGTTGCGCGCCACCGCCACCGCCAGCACCGCGAGCCTTTCGGCGGGTGCTGTTGACGCAGCCATCGCCTCGGCCATCGAGAGCAGTTCGGCCCACCCGGGCAGCGTGCCGCTGACGGCCCTGACCTCTTCCAGCCTTCCCCCACGGCGCGTGGGTTCGACGGCGGGTGCCGTGGCCGCGGCGACCGGCGGTCTTGCCGCCAATGCGATGGTCGCCAGTGCAACACCGGTTGCAGCCGCCATCGCCGCCGCCCCCTCCTCGGCCGATCTGCGGGCCGCGGCCGAGGCGCAGGCCGCCCAGGCCGCGCAAGCCGAACAGCTGCGCCAGGATGCGGAACTTCAGGCGCAGGCCGAGGCCCGGGCGCGATCCCAGGCCGCCGCCGATGCCCGTGCCGAGGCGCAGGCCCGCGCCGCGGCCGAGGCCCGCGCCCGTGCCCAAGCCGAGGCCGAGGCCCGCGCCGCCGCTTCCCGCAACCAGCGCTATCAGCCGCCCGAAATCGACCAGGAACCCGATGTCGTGGCCGCCGTTCCCAAGGCCGCCGTGGGAAGTGCCGCAGCCAGCGCTACGGTCAAGGACGGCATCCGCCTGAACAGCACCCAGATCATCGGCACCATCGGCGCGGGCCAGGCCAGTCGCGCATTGGTGCGGCTGTCGAACGGGCGGGTCCTGACCCTGCGCATCGGTGACCGCATCAACGGCGGGACCATCACGGCCATCGGCGACAGCCGGATCACCTATCAGAAGGGCAACCAGGCCCATGCGCTCGGGGTGCTGAACGGACAATAAGGGCCTGAAAGGGCAGCCTGCACGGGTTACCGCGGCTGGCGCGTGATTGTGAAGCCTTCCTGACGCAGCAGGTTCAACACACCCTGCTCTCCGGGCAAATGCAGGGCGCCAAAGGCCGCCACGACGGGCTTGCCTTCCCGGGCGGCGGCAGTCGCGCCTTCGGTCAGCGGCTCGATCCAGTCCTGGTTGCGCTCGTCCATCATCCGGGTCTGCGCAAAGGCGATCTGGCGGTCGACCTCGTCGCGCGGCAGGCCGGAATTGGCATAGGCGTCAAAGTGGCCAAATTCCCAGATCTTCCAGACATCTTCCTCGAAATAGGCGTCCGTCAGCGTCACCGCATAGTCGTCGGCATGGGCGGCGGCAGGCAGCGCCGCGCGGATCATGTCCAGCTCCTGCCCGGGCGTCATGTCCGCGAACAGCGTGAAGACCGTGTCCCAAGGCTCCAGCGCGCGGACCGGGATCCGCACGGCCTCGGCCTCCGCGATCAGCAGGTGATCAAGGCCGCCGGTCTCTCCGTCCTGCTCGGCCATGATGCGGATCATGCAGGGAGAGATGCCCAGCATCATCGCGACATACCAGGGCCGCATCCGCGAGACGAGAACGGCCGGGGTGCCGCGATCCGACATCGCCTGCGACAGGGCCTGCCATTCGGGCGGGCTCAGCCGTTCGGGCAGCGTCGGGCCGGTCGGGTCGACCATCAGGGTCGGATCCTCGGTCAGGGCGCGGGTCAGGCGCGCCTCCTCCTCGGGGCCGGCCTCGACATACAGCGCGGCGGCCTCGGCGATCAGCGGGCGCAGCCGGTCCAGCGTCTGCTGATGGCGCGGATCACCGAAATGGTAGGTGCCGACCAGGATGATGCGCTGGTCCTCCCGCACCGCCTCAAACAGGAGGCCCCGGCGGAAGGGCACGTCGCGGGTCGCGGCCTCGATCTGGTCCAACTGATCGGCCGGCATGGTGCGAAAGAGGTTCCGGCCCTCGCATTGCGCCCCATGGACCGCACCTGCGGAAGACATCGCCAGGAAAAGGGCAAAAAGGGCATGTCGCATGGGGATTTCTTCCGTCTTAGATGCGGGCGCAACCTGCCACAGATCCCCGCCACGGGCCACCCGTCCCTCCAAAACTTCGCCGGTCCCCGGTTGACAGACAGGTGATCAAAAGCTAAATCAGCGCCATTGGCACTCATCGGTGGTGAGTGCCAACAGCGAAACACTGTAACCTGAGACATCGGAGTGTTCACATGGCATTCAAACCGCTGCACGACCGCGTTCTGGTCCGCCGCGTCCAAGGCGAAGAAAAGACCAAGGGCGGTCTGATCATCCCCGACAACGCCAAGGAAAAGCCCGCCGAGGGCGAGATCATCTCGGTCGGCGAAGGCGCGCGCAAGGACTCGGGCGAGCTGATCGCTCCGTCGGTCAAGACCGGCGACCGCGTGCTGTTCGGCAAATGGTCGGGCACCGAGGTGACGGTCGATGGCGAAGAGCTGCTGATCATGAAGGAAAGCGACATCCTGGGCGTCATCGCCTGATCTCGCACCCCTTCCTTCAACGATAAATTCAGGAGAATCAAATGGCTGCGAAAGAAGTCAAGTTCAGCACGGATGCACGCGACCGCATGCTGAAGGGCGTCAACATCCTGGCGGATGCCGTCAAGGTGACGCTTGGCCCCAAGGGCCGCAACGTGGTGATCGACAAGTCCTTCGGTGCCCCGCGCATCACCAAGGACGGCGTCTCGGTCGCCAAGGAAATCGAACTGTCCGACAAGTTCGAGAACATGGGCGCCCAGATGGTCCGCGAAGTCGCTTCGCGCACCAATGACGAGGCCGGTGACGGCACCACGACCGCCACGGTCCTGGCCCAGGCCATCGTCAAGGAAGGCATGAAGGCGGTCGCCGCCGGCATGAACCCGATGGACCTGAAGCGCGGCATCGACCTGGCCACCTCGAAGGTCGTCGAGGCCATCAAGGCCGCCTCGCGCCCCGTGAACGACAGCGACGAAGTCGCCCAGGTCGGCACCATCTCGGCCAACGGCGAAGCCCAGATCGGCCGTTTCATCGCTGACGCGATGCAGAAGGTCGGCAACGAGGGTGTCATCACCGTCGAAGAGAACAAGGGGATGGAGACCGAGGTCGAAGTCGTCGAAGGCATGCAGTTCGACCGCGGCTACCTGTCGCCCTACTTCGTGACCAACCCCGAGAAGATGGTCGCCGAGCTGGAAGACGCCTATATCCTGCTGCACGAGAAGAAGCTGTCGTCGCTGCAGCCGATGGTTCCGCTGCTGGAAGCCGTGATCCAGTCGGGCAAGCCGCTGATCATCGTGGCCGAAGACGTCGAAGGCGAGGCCCTGGCCACGCTGGTCGTCAACAAGCTGCGCGGCGGTCTGAAGATCGCAGCCGTCAAGGCACCGGGCTTCGGCGATCGCCGCAAGGCCATGCTGCAGGACATCGCGATCCTGACCGGCGGTCAGGTCATCAGCGAAGACCTGGGCATGAAGCTGGAGAATGTCGGCATCGACATGCTGGGCCGCGCCAAGAAGGTTTCGATCAACAAGGACAACACCACCATCGTCGATGGCGCCGGTGAAAAGGCCGAGATCGAAGCCCGCGTTGCCCAGATCCGTCAGCAGATCGAGGAAACCACCTCGGATTACGACAAGGAAAAGCTGCAGGAGCGTGTGGCCAAGCTGGCCGGCGGTGTTGCCGTGATCCGCGTCGGCGGCATGAGCGAGATCGAAGTCAAGGAACGCAAGGACCGTGTTGACGATGCGCTGAACGCGACCCGTGCGGCCGTTCAGGAAGGCGTTGTCGTCGGCGGCGGCGTGGCCCTGGTTCAGGGTGGCAAGGCGCTGGAAGGCGTGACGGGCGTGAACAGCGACCAGGATGCGGGGATCGCCATCGTGCGCCGCGCGCTGGAAGCTCCGATGCGCCAGATCGCCGAGAACGCTGGTGTCGACGGTGCCGTGGTGGCCGGCAAGGTCCGCGAATCCTCGGACAAGGCCTTTGGCTTCAACGCGCAGACCGAAGAATATGGCGACATGTTCAAGTTCGGCGTCATCGACCCGGCCAAGGTCGTCCGCACCGCGCTGGAAGATGCATCCTCGGTGGCCGGCCTGCTGATCACCACCGAAGCCATGATCGCCGAAAAGCCCGAGCCCAAGGGCCAGGGCGCTGGCGGCGGCATGCCCGACATGGGCGGCATGGGCGGGATGATGTAATCATCCCCCTGCCATCCGGCAGACGGAAAGGGCGCCCCGCAGGGCGCCCTTTTTGCATTGTCGGTTAAAAGGCAGCTTGGCGGGATCAGGTGATCCTGCAGTCCAACCCCATCGATTTGCACAGCGACAGGAAGCGCGCTTCCGCGACCTCGCCCATCAGCTGTCGGCCGGTGCCGGTCAGGCGCAATTCCAGCAGTCCATCCGGACTGGGATGCAGCTTGGCGGCATCGGCGGGGTCGTCAATGGCGAACATCGCGCCGAAACGCATGGCCTTGCCAAGGATCTCGGCCTCCCGGATCTGCTCCGCGTCCAGCAGTTCGAACAGCGGCGCCATCTGCGACTGCGCGCGGCTGTTCTTGTAGCGGTGCAGCAGCGCCAGCCCCAAAAAGATCCGTTCGGGATGGCTGAGCGCGGCCATGTTGGCGCGGGTCACATTGTCGAAACAGGCCTCGGCCCGATAGTCGGGATGCGCACGCCAAGCCGTATCGTGCAGAAGGCAGGCCGCGCGATAGAGCCGGTCGCGTTCGGGCGGCAGGTCCGGGAACAGCGGCAGCAGGAAATGATAGAGCTTCTTGCCGAAACCGGGCAGCCGCGCCATCTGCTTTTCAGTGAAGCGGGCGGCCTCGATCAGCGGATCGCGGCGGCGCAGCGTGTCCGACATATGCTCGTAAAGAAGGCCCTCGCGGATCCCATAGCTGGACACGGCCAGTTCGGCGGGCCGGAACACCTCGATCAGCTGCGACAGCACCTGAGAGGCCAGCGGCACCAGTTCGATCCGCGACGACGAGATGCCGACCTTGGCACGCAGCGTGTTCAGGTCGTGCTTGCCGATCCAGTCCACCGTCTTGGCCACGGCGTCGGGCGTCATGCGGTATTCGTGCAGCACCGTCATCGGATAGCCGCTGCGCTCCATGTCCAAGCGCGCGATGGCCCGCCACGAGCCGCCCACCAGGTAGATGCGTTCGTGGCCGGTGCCCATCTGCTCGGCAAGGCCTGCCAGGATGCCGGCGATGTGGTCGCGGAGCTTCTCCGGGGGAACCTGCTGCAGCCGGAACGGCCCGAGCGGCGAGGTCACGCGCCGGCCCACCTTGCCCGCCTCGACCTCGGCCAGTTCCATGGAGTTTCCGCCGATGTCGCAGACCAGCCCCTTGGCGTCCGGCCAGCCCAGCAGCACCCCCTGCGCCGACAGCCGCGCCTCTTCCTCGCCGTCGATGACCCACATCTTCATGCCGGTCTCGCGCTCGACATGCGCCTGGAAAGCGGGGCCGTCCTCGGCCTCGCGCACGGCGGCGGTCGCCACGCAGGTCAGCGGCTCGATATTCATGCTGCGGGCCAGCGCGGCAAAGCGCGCCAGCGCCGAAAAGCCCCGCTCGACCCCCTTCGGGTTCAGGCGTCCTGTGCGGGCCATGTCCTGGCCCAGGCCTGCCATGACCTTTTCGTTGTAGAAATAGGCCGGCGACCGCGCGGCCCCGTCGAACACCACGAGCCGGATCGAGTTCGAACCCACATCCACGATCCCCACCCGCGTCAGGGCACGCTTTGGCAGCTTGCGCAGCTTGTTGCCGAATGGCTCGATCGTCTGGCCACTTGTCGTCCGCACGCCGTTCATCTTCACGCCCTTCACCATATTCTGCCCGCTTCCTGCCCCGCAGGGGGCAAAGCGTCAATCCGCCGAATGGGTCAGTGCCGGAACGTCTCGGGCGCCGGCCGTTCCCCGTCCGGAGAGTGACGGATTTTCCATGAAAAAGCGGTGACAGTTGAACAGGTCGTCACGGGCTTCCGGAAGATATCGCAGAAAGCGGCCATCGGGTTGCAACAGCCAGCTCTGGGCCTCGTCTGCCATGTTCGCCGCCATGACCTGATTGACGATCTGCGCCTTGACGGTTTCATTGACGCATTCGACCAGCGTCTCGACCCGGCGGTTCAGGTTGCGGTCCATCCAGTCGGCCGAACTGATGAATACCCGCGCCTTGGGCGAAGGCAGCCCGTGGCCGCTGCCAAAGCAGACGATCCGGGAATGCTCCAGATAACGGCCGACGATGGATTTCACGCGAATATTCTCGGACAAGCCCCTGACACCCGGGCGAATTCCGCAGATGCCGCGGACGACCAGGCTGATCTTGACCCCCGCCGCGCTGGCCGCATAGAGCGCCTCGATCACGTCCTTTTCGATCAGGGCATTCATCTTGGCCCAGATCGCGGCAGGCCGACCCTGACGGGCATATTCGGCCTCGCGCCCGATCAGGTCGATCAGACGCGACTTGAGGTCGATGGGCGAGATCGACAGGTTCTCCAGCCCGGCCGGTTGAACATATCCGGACAAGTAGTTGAAAACCTTGGTCGCATCCCGCCCAAGCGCCGGATTGCAGGTGAACAGCGACAGGTCGGTGTAGATGCGTGCCGTTATCGGATGATAGTTGCCGGTGCCATAATGGGTATAGGTCACCAGGCCGTCGCCCTCGCGCCGGACGATCGTGCTGATCTTGGCATGGGTCTTGTAGTTGACAAAGCCATAGACGACATGCGCGCCCGCCCGCTCCAGCCGACGGGACTGGCGGATGTTGGCGGCTTCGTCAAAGCGCGCCTTCAACTCGACCAGCGCGGTCACGGACTTGCCGGCCTCTGCCGCCTCGCAAAGCGCGTCGACGATGGGGCTGTCGCGGCTGGTGCGGTAAAGCGTCTGCTTGATCGCCAGGACGTCGGGATCGCGCGCCGCCTGCGCCAGAAAGCGCACCACCATGTCGAAGGTCTCGTAGGGATGGTGCAGCAGCATGTCCTTGTGCCGGATTGCCGCGAACATGTCGCCGCCATGGTCCTGCACCCGCTCGGGCACGCGCGGGATGAAGGTGGGCCACATCAGGTCGCGGCGACTGTCCAGGACCAGTTCGGCAAGGTCCGCCATGCCCAGCAGGCCCTCGACCTCGACCACCTCGTCCGGGCTGACCTCCAGCTCCTCCATGATCAGGCGGCGCAGGCGCAGCGGCGATCCTGACGTGATCTTGAGGCGGATGACGCTGCCCCTCCGGCGGCGCTTCAGTGCGGTCTCGAATTCGCGGACCAGGTCCTCGGCCTCTTCCTCGACCTCCAGGTCGCTGTCGCGCAGCACGCGAAAGCTGCAATGGCCGACATCGCGGTAGCCCGGAAACAGGCTGGACAGATGCATCAGCAGCAGATCTTCCAGCCGCAGAAAGCGTTCGCCCCCCGGCAGGGGCACAAAGCGCGGCAGCTGCGCGGGGATCGGCAGCAGCGCCTGCATCTGCCGGCCGTCGGTCTCGCGCGCCAGTTCCAGCGCCAGGGAAAAGCCGGTGTTGGGGATGAAGGGAAAGGGATGGGCAGGGTCGATGGCCAGCGGCGACAGGACCGGGAAGACCCGGTTCTCGAAATGATCGTGCAGGAATTCTTCCTCGGCCCGTGTCAGGCGCTGGCGGGACAGGATGACGATGCCCTCCTGCTCCATCTCGCGCCGCAGCGCGTTCCAGACGCCCTGCTGCGCCCCCATCAGGCGGCGGGCGTCGGCGTTGATCAGGGACAGCTGTTCCGCCGGGGTCAGCCCGTCATCCGAGGGCGTGGTGTTCCCCTCGCGCACCAGTTCGCGCAGGCCGGCCACGCGCACGGTGTAGAATTCGTCCAGGTTGGTCGCGCTGATCGACACGAAGCGCAGTCGCTCCAGCAGCGGCACCCGGGGATTGCGCGCCTCGTCCAGCACGCGCCAGTTGAAGGACAGCCAGCTGAGTTCGCGGTTGAAGAAACGGCCGCCGCCGTCGGGCAGGCCCTCCGGCAGGTCCTTGGGTTCGGGAAAGGGAGAGCGGAGAAAATCGGCCTGTGTCATGGTGATCCGGTCTGCGGGGGTGGCCGGATCATGCGTCACGCTCGGTCAGCTTGTCCAGAAGCTCTGCGGCGATGCGGCGCGTCACGGGACCCTTCTGGGCCATGGCCGCATGGTCCATGGCCGTCACCAGCCGGCGCGCCAGGCCCAGGTCCCGATCGGTGTGCAGGACCAGCCAGTCGATCAGCCCGGCAGGCACGGACAGCTGGCGGTCCGCGAACAGCTTGACCAGCACGGCGGCCAGCAGCGCCTCGTCGGGCGGGCCCAGATGCACCTGCGGCATCGCGTCCATCCGGCTTCGCAGGTCCGGCAGCACCAGGCCCCAGTCCCGGGGCGGCGTCCGCGCTGTCAGCAGCAGCAGGCAGTCGCGCGGCGCGCAGAGGTTCCACAGGTGGAACAGCGCCTGTTCGGCCCCGGCCGCAAAGCCCGCGTGATCGGCATCCTCGACCACGACCGCCCCGCCCTCGGCCGCCAGCAGGTCGGCGGCATCGGGCCGCAGCGCCGCGGCCGAGATGCGGCGTGCGCCGTTCTCGGCCGCCCAGAAGGCTGCCAGATGGGTCTTGCCCGAGCCCTCGGGTCCGACCAGCAGCATGCGCCCCTGCGGCCAGTCCTGCGGCCGGTCCAGCGCCGCCAGGGCCGCGTGGTTTGCCGGCGCGGGCAGGAAATCGGCCCGCGCATGCGCGGGCGGCGTCGTCAGGTCAAGCGTCAGCTGTCGCGAGAGGGGGAAACGGGTCACGCGGTCTGGGCCTAGTCGGTGTTGCGGCGCATCAGGTCTTCCTGCATCGTGTCGATCTCCTGCTGGCTGCGGACGCGGTCGACCGCCAGCCGGGCGGCGCGCAGCCGGTCGGCCACGGTGCCGGTCGGGACCATCTCGACCAGGATCGGCTGCGCGGGTTCTTGGGGCACCGCCTGCCCGGTGTAAAGGGGACTGTCACGATAGCGCGCGATCATGAAGCGCGCCAGCACGCCAAGCGCCGCCGCCATCGGCACCGCCATGACCAGGCCCACGAAGCCGAACAAGGCGCCGAAGACCGACAGCGCCAGCAGCAGCCAGACCGGGTGCAGCCCCACATGCCCGCCGACGATCTTGGGCTGAAGATAGTTGCCCTCGACGATCTGGCCGATAGCAAAGATCGCGACGACGGCGCCGATCCACAGCGGGTCCCCCCAGAAGCTGAAGAGCGACACGCCGATCGCCGTGGCCCCCCCGATCAGCACGCCCACATAGGGGATGAAGGACAGAACCGCCGCCATGATCCCGATGAAGAAGCCGAAGGGCAGTCCCACCAGCATCAGGCCAAAGGCATACCAGGTGCCCAGGATTAGGATCACCACCGCCTGCCCGCGCACGAAGCCCGACAGGGCGTCGTCGATCTCGGAGGCCAGCTGGCGGACGGTCGGGGCATGTTCGCGCGGCAGGTGCCGGTCGACGGCCGAGACCATATGGTCCCAGTCCAGAAGCAGGTAGAAGGCCACGACCGGCACGATCACCAGCAGCGCGATCACCCCGATCACCCCGCGGACCGAGCCCAGCACGGTTCCGGCCACCCGGCCGGCCTGTTCCCCGATCGTCGCCTGCATGTCCAGCAGCGTCTGCTCCAGCCCGGCGCCCTGGGGGATCACGTCGGGAAAGCGCGCGGTGACATAGGCGCGGCCCTGCTCGATCATCTGGGGCGCCGTCTCGATCAGGGCATAGGCCTGGCGGATCAGGACCGGCAGGACCAGCAGCACCAGCGCGACAAAGGCCAGCACGACGACGAAGGTGATGGCCACGACAGCCATGGTCCGCGACAGGCCCGCACGCTCCAGCCGGTCGGCCACCGGATCCAGCAGATAGGCCACGCCCGCACCCAGGATGAAGGGCAGCACCGCCTGCCCCAGAAGCCACAGCGTCAGCAGCAGCGCAAAGGCGCCGATGCCCCACCACATGACCTGCTTGCGAACGGGGATGCGCATCGTTTCGACCTTTGCTGTGAATGTCGCGAATGTGCCGCCGGGCCGCGGCGGTTGCAAGCGCGATGCTTGGCAAGCAGGGGCCGATCCGTTAACCCTGCGCCCGAACCGCTTTGAAGGACCTCCGACCATGCGTCTGTCGCGTTATTTCCTGCCCGTGCTGAAGGAAGACCCCAAGGAGGCGCAGATCGTCAGCCACCGGCTGATGCTGCGCGCCGGCATGATCAAGCAGCAGACGGCGGGCATCTATTCCTGGCTGCCCTTGGGCTTCAAGGTTCTCAAGCGTATCGAGCAGATCGTCCACGAGGAACAGCAGCGTGCCGGGCATATCCCGATGCTGATGCCGACCCTGCAGCCCGCCGACCTGTGGCGCGAATCCGGCCGCTATGACGACTATGGCGAGGAAATGCTGCGCGTGAAGGACCGCCACAAGCGCGACCTGCTGTACGGTCCCACGAACGAGGAGATGGTCACCGACATCTTCCGCAGCCATGTGAACAGCTACAAGGACCTGCCGCTGACGCTGTACCACATCCAGTGGAAGTTCCGCGACGAGATCCGCCCGCGGTTCGGCGTGATGCGCGGGCGCGAGTTCCTGATGAAGGACGGCTATACCTTCGACCTGACCAAGGAGGACGCGCTGCACGCCTATAACCGCCACCTGGTCAGCTATCTGCGCAGCTATGAGCGCATGGGCCTGCAGGCGATCCCGATGCGGGCCGACGGGGGGCCGATCGGCGGCGATTATACCCACGAATTCTTGGTGCTGGCGGAAACTGGGGAATCCGAGGTGTTCTATGACAGCCAGATCACCGACCTGACCTTTGGCGACCGCGCCATCGACTATGACAGCGTCGAGGAATGCCAGGGCGTGCTGGAGGAGTTCACCAGCCGCTATGCCCGCACCGACGAGACGCATGACCAGGCGCTGTTCGACCAGATCCCCGAAGAGCGTCGCCGCACCGCCCGCGGCATCGAGGTCGGGCAGATCTTCTATTTCGGTACCAAATATTCCGAACCGATGGGCGCCACGGTCGTGGGACCCGACGGCGCGCGCGTGCCGGTCCACATGGGCAGCCACGGCATCGGCGTCAGCCGCCTGCTGGGTGCGATCATCGAGGCCAACCACGACGAGCGCGGCATCATCTGGCCCGAGGGCGTGACTCCCTTCCATGTCGGCATCGTCAACCTGAAGCAGGGCGACAATTCGACCGATAGCGCCTGCGAGGCGATCTATGCCGAGCTGCAGGCGCGCGGGCTGGACCCGCTTTATGACGACCGCGATGAACGGGCGGGCGCCAAGTTCGCCTCGATGGACCTGGTCGGCCTGCCCTGGCGGATCACGGTCGGCCCGCGTGGCCTGGCCAACAACAAGGTCGAGCTGACCAACCGCCGCACCGGCACCAGCGAGGAGATCTCGCCCAAGGACGCCATTGCGCGCCTGCAGCAGATCTATCAGCCGGTGCTGGGCCTGTCGGTTCAGGACAGATGATCGGGCTGCTGCGACTGTTGGTGGCGGCGGTCCTTGCCGCCGTCCTGTCGCAGTTCCCGGCCTTCAGCGACCAGTATGTGCAGCGCCTTGGCGGGCAGATCGACGCGCTGTCGCGGGTGGCGGAGGAATTCGACGCCAGCGCCACCCGCGCCGGGCTGACCCGGACCGAGGCGCTGGCGGATCTGTCCGGCAGCGCCTTCCGCGACGCCCATCAGCAGGACATGCGCCACGCCTTCCGCAGGCTGGACCGGGCGCGGTCCGACCTCCAGATGCTGCGCCTGGCAGGACCGCTGGAACGGATGCTGCTGCCGCACCGCCTTCGCGACACCGAGACGCTGCGCGCGACCTGGGGCGATTTCAGCCCCGCCCTGCCCCTGACCCGTGCCGGGCTGGTCGCCGCGGCCTTGGGCTTCCTGATCGGCTGGCTGGTGATGACCCTGGGCGGACGCCTGGTGCGTCGTGACGAAAGGCTTGGGTGGCGTTAGGTCAACTTGGACAATCTATCCTTAAGACCATGCAAATCGTCGCGACATCGCACTTTCTTTTTCATTTTCGCGCTTCTAACCTGCCTTCCAGGACAACGTTCCAACTGGGAGACATCGAATGAGAAAGCTTCTTCTTGCGACCGCCGCCGGCGCATTGATCGCCGGTGCCGCAGGCGCTGAAGATATCAAGCTGGGCATCTCGCTCGGCTTCACCGGCCCGCTGGAATCCCTGGCACCCGCGATGCAGCAGGGCGCCGAAATGGCCATGAAGGAAGTCAGCGAATCCGGCCTGCTGCTGGACGGCACGACCGTCACGCCGGTAACCGGCGACTCCACCTGCATCGATGCCGCGGCGGCCACCGCCACCGTGGAACGCCTGATCGCCTCCGAAGGCGTCAAGGGCATCATTGGTGGCATGTGCTCGGGCGAGACGATCGCCTCGCTGGAAAATGTCGCCAAGACCAACGGCATCGTGATGATCTCGCCCTCGGCGACCTCGCCGGCGCTCTCGACGATCAAGGATGACGGGCTGTTCTTCCGCACCTCGCCCTCGGACGCGCGCCAAGGTGAAGTGATGGCCGACATCCTCATGGAACGCGGCGTCGAGACCGTGGCCGTCACCTATACCAACAACGACTACGGCAAGGGGCTGGCCGACAGCTTCCAGGCCGCCTACGAGGCCAAGGGCGGCACCGTCACCGTCAACAGCGCCCATGACGACGGCAAGGCCGACTATTCGGCCGAGGTTGCGGCCCTTGCGGCGGCGGGCGGCGATGCGCTGGTCGTGGCGGGCTATGTGGACCAAGGCGGTTCGGGCGTGGTGCGCGCGGCGCTGGACACCGGTGCCTTCGAGACCTTCGTCTTCCCGGACGGCATGGTCGGCACCGCGCTGGAGACCAACTTCGGCACCGAGATCGACGGCAGCTTTGGCCAGAACCCGGCCGCCGAGGGCGAGGGCCGCGACAAGTACCTGTCGATGGCGGAAGAGGCGGGCTTTGACGGCTCGGGCGCCTTCTCGGCCGAGGCCTATGATGCGGCCGCGCTGATCATGCTGGCCATGGCGAAGGCCGGCAGCACCGATCCCGCCTCCTACAAGGGCAGCATCATGGATGTCGCCAACGAGCCGGGCGAAAAGATCCTGCCGGGCGACCTGGCCAAGGCGCTGGAGATCATCAACGGCGGCGGCGACGTCGACTATGTCGGCGCCACGGCGGTCGAGATGGTGGGCGCCGGTGAATCGGCCGGCTCCTACCGCGAGATCCAGTTCACCGATGGCAAGATCGAGGTCGTCGGCTATCGCTGATCGCAGCTGAGGCGATACGGCCCGGCACCTTATGGGTGCCGGGCCATTTTGCAATGATAAGAGCCGCTTGACGGCACATCTTCACCCCGAATGTGAAGACAGGGAAGTAGAAAGCATGATCAAGGTCGAGGACCTTCACAGACATTTCGGCGGGTTCCGTGCCGTCGACGGCGCCAGACTGACGATCGAAACCGGATCGATCACCGGGCTGATCGGCCCGAACGGCGCGGGCAAGTCGACGCTGTTCAACGTCATCGCGGGCGTCCTGCCGCCCACTTCGGGACGCGTGCTGATGGATGGCGAGGACATCACCGGCCTCCCCCCGCACGCGCTGTTCCACAAGGGGCTGCTGCGGACCTTCCAGCTGGCGCATGAATTCGCCAGCATGACCGTGCGCGAGAACCTGATGATGGTCCCGGGCGCGCAGGCGGGCGAGACGATCTGGAAGACCTGGTTCCAGCGCGGCCGGATCGAGCGCGAGGAGGCCGAGCTGCGACGCAAGGCGGACGAGGTGCTGGATTTCCTGACCATCCGCCACCTGACCCACGAAAAGGCCGGCAACCTGTCGGGCGGTCAGAAGAAGCTGCTGGAGCTGGGCCGCACGATGATGGTCAACGCCAAGGTCGTCTTCCTGGACGAGGTCGGCGCCGGTGTGAACCGCACCCTGCTGATGACCATTGCCGACGCGATCATCCGCCTGAACAAGGAACGCGGCTATACCTTCTGCGTGATCGAGCATGACATGGACTTCATCGGCAAGCTCTGCGACCCGGTGATCGTCATGGCCGAGGGCAAGGTCCTGGCCAAGGGCAGCGCTCAGGACATCATGAAGAACGAGGCGGTGATCGAGGCCTATCTGGGCACCGGCCTGAAGAACAAGGACATGGTGGGCGCATGAGCGATCAGAATGCGACCTTCGGCAACCGCGGCAACCGCGACGCGTCGGTGGTCAACAGCAAGGGCATGGGCACCATCGACGGCACCCGCCGGTCCGGCCCTGTGGGCGCGGGGCGCGCAGGCGATCCGTTCCTGATCGGCGAGAACATGACCGGCGGCTATGGCAAGGGTGCCGACATCCTGCATGATTGCACCATCGCGGTCGAACAGGGCCAGATCGCCGTGATCGTCGGCCCGAACGGCGCCGGCAAGTCGACCGCGATGAAGGCGATCTTCGGCATGCTGAACCTGCGCCAGGGCAGCGTGCGCCTGAACGGCCAGGACATCACCGCGCTGAACCCGCAGGACCGGGTCAAGGCGGGCATGGGCTTCGTCCCGCAGGTGAACAACATCTTCCCGTCCATGACGGTCGAGGAAAACCTGGAGATGGGCGCCTATATCCGCCGCGACGAGATCAAGGCCACGATGGAACAGGTCTATGACCTCTTTCCCGCCGTGGCCGAAAAGCGCCGTCAGGCCGCCGGCGAATTGTCGGGCGGTCAGCGCCAGCAGGTGGCGGTGGGTCGGGCGCTGATGACGCAGCCACAGGTCCTGATGCTGGACGAACCCACCGCGGGCGTCAGCCCCATCGTCATGGACGAACTGTTCGACCGCATCATCGCCATCGCGCGCGGCGGGTTGCCGGTCCTGATGGTCGAACAGAACGCCCGCCAGGCGATGATGATCGCCGACAAGGCCTATGTGCTGGTGCAGGGCGCGAATGCCCATACCGGCACCGGCAAGGAACTGATGCAGAACGATGAGGTGCGCCGCACCTTCCTGGGGGGCTAAGCCGTGGATTTCCTGAATGCCCTCGTGGTCTTTCTGAACTTCGTCTTCATTCCGGCGGCCGCCTATGGCGCGCAGCTGGCGCTTGGCGCGCTTGGCGTCACGCTGATCTACGGCATCCTGCGGTTCTCGAACTTCGCGCATGGCGACACCATGGCCTTTGGCACGGCGACCGTGATCCTGCTGACTTGGGGTCTGCAGGCCCTCGGCATCACGGCCGGGCCGCTGCCCACCGCGCTGATCGCCCTGCCGATCGGCATCGCGCTGACCGCGCTGCTGGTGCTGGGGACCGACCGCGCGGTCTACAAGTTCTATCGCCGGCAGAAGGCCGCGCCGATCATCCTGGTCATGGCCTCGGTCGGCGTCATGTTCGTCATGAACGGCCTGACGCGCCTGCTGATCGGGGTGGACGAATACCGGTTTGACGACGGGGCACGGTTCATCATGGACGTGCGCACCTTCCGCGAGATGACCGGCCTGCCCGAGGGGCTGGCCCTGCGCAGCACGCAGGCCCTGACCCTGGTCGTGGCCATCCTGGTGGTTGCCGCGCTGTTCTGGTTCCTGAACCGGACCAAGTCCGGCAAGGCGATGCGCGCCTATTCCGACAACGAGGACCTGGCCCTTCTGTCGGGGATCGACCCCGAACGCGTGGTGCGCCTGACCTGGATCATCGCGGCGGGCCTGGCGACCATCGCGGGGACGCTTTACGGCCTCGACAAATCCTTCAAGGCCTTCAACTATTTCCAGATCCTGCTGCCGATCTTCGCGGCGGCCATCGTGGGGGGCCTGGGCAACCCGGTCGGCGCCATCGCGGGCGGGTTCCTGGTGGCGTTCTCCGAGGTCGCCGTGACTTACCCTTGGGTCAAGGTCGTGGGCTACCTGGCCCCCTGGTACGAGCCGGGCGGGCTGATGCAGCTGCTGGGCACGGAATACAAGTTCGCGGTCAGCTTCGTCATTCTGATCGTCGTGCTGCTTTTCAGGCCCACCGGCCTGTTCCGCGGCAAATCGGTGTAAGGGGGAACCATCATGGCAACCAACCGTCAGGCCGCAACCTCCTCCAGCCCGTGGCGCGCACCGATCCTGTTCGCGGTGCTGGCCGCGCTGTTCGTGCTGGAAGGCACCGTCCGCAACAGCATGTTCTCGGGCAGCTGGAACACCTCGCTGGCGATCCTGAACATGGGGCTGATCTCGGCGATCACCGCGCTTGGGGTGAACATGCAATGGGGCTATGCGGGCCTCTTCAACGTGGGGGTCGTGGGCTTTCTGGCCATGGGCGCGCTGGCCCCGGTCCTGATCTCGCTGCCGCCGGTCGAGGGCGCGTGGCAGGCGGGCGTGCCCCGGCTGCTGCTGGCCCTGGTGGTCGGCCTGGGAACGCTGGCCATGGCCAAGCTGGCCTGGACGCGCACCCGCAGCGGAATCATCGTCACGGTCGTCCTGATCGCGGGCTTCGTGGCCTATCGCTGGCTGTTCGATCCGGCCGTGACCGCGATCGAGGCCAACAACCCGGCCCGCAACGGCAATATCGGCGGCCTTGGCCTGCCGGTCCTGTTCTCCTGGCTGGTCGGCGGGCTTTTCGCGGCCGCCGCGGCCTGGGCGGTCGGCAAGGTGGCGCTTGGCCTGCGCTCGGACTACCTGGCGATCGCGACCCTGGGCATCGGCGAGATCATCGTCGCCGTCATGAAGAACGAGGATTGGCTGGCGCGCGGCGTCAAGAACATCACCTCGATCCCGCGCCCCGTCGCGCAGGAGGTCGACCTGCAGCGCAACGCGGATTTCGTCGATTTCGCGGCGGGCTGGGGCTTTCCGGCGGCTGAGGCGTCGGGCATCTGGGTCAAGCTCAGCTATATGTCGCTTTTCCTGGTGGTGCTGCTGGTCATCATCCTGCTGGCGGAACTGGCGTTGAAATCGCCTTGGGGCCGCATGATGCGCGCCATCCGCGACAACGAGACCGCGGCCGAGGCGATGGGCAAGGACGTCACCCGCCGCCACCTGCAGGTCTTCATCCTGGGATCGGCGGTGATCGGGGTCGCGGGCGCGATGATGGTCACGCTGGACGGGCTGCTGGCGCCGACCAGCTACAACCCGCTGCGTTATACCTTCCTGATCTGGGTCATGGTCATCGTGGGCGGGTCCGGCAACAACTGGGGCGCGGTATTGGGATCGGTCACGATCTGGTTCCTGTGGATCAAGGCCGAGGTCTGGGGCCCTGCCCTGATCGCCCTGCTGACCGGCCCGCTGCCCGACAGCGCCTTCAAGGCGCATCTGCTGGACAGCGCCCCGCACATGCGCTTCATCGCCATGGGCTTGGTGCTGTTGCTGGTGCTGCGCTTTGCCCCGCGCGGGCTGTTGCCCGAGAAATAAGGCAGTACTATCGAACAGCGAAAGGCCCGCCGGATCAACCGGCGGGGCATTTTCATGTCGGTGATCCGGATCGCCCCGGATGCACTACTGGCAGTTGTTGCCCAGGACGGTGCTGTGCCACAGGCGCCCATCGGACCCGCGGGCCACGCCGCTGCCGATCTGGTAGCTCAGCTGGCCCAGGACCTGCTCCCGCTGCGGGCCGGGCACCAGCCAGGCCGAGACCGTGCCTTCCGGCGTGCCGCCCGCCCCGACCAGCTGCACGACGCCGCAGGTCGGATACTCCACCGCGCGCGCCCGATCCACCACGTTCGATCCGTTCGACCCCGCGACGCTGGCGCGCCCCATGCGGGCCATGTCGCAGGCATGGGATTGGGCGATCTGGTCCAGCGGGGCCACCGTTTCCAGCAGGGTCTTGCCTTCGGCCGAGCGCGCGGCGTTCACGGCGCTGCTGAGCCGCGCCGACAGAGTGGCATCGCCGCTGCACTGGGCGGCCAGCGCCTGTTCCGCCGGGGGCTGCGCATCCTGCGGGGGCGGCAAGGGAACGGTATCGCAGGCCGCAAGAAGAAGGGCGCAGGCAAACGGGACGCTGGATCTGAACACGGGGACACCTCTGGGGACTGGCGCGGATGCGCGCGGACGTTGCGGGCCAACGCCCGCCACGGGCGCAGGTTCCGCCTGCGGCCTGATGCGAAACTCTTGCAAGGCCATGAAACCGCGCTTAAAGCGCATCCATGACCCAGCACCAGCGCCTTTTGATCATCGACTTCGGCAGCCAGGTGACGCAGCTGATCGCGCGTCGCCTGCGAGAGCTGAACGTCTATTGCGAAATCCACCCGTTCAACACGGTGACCGACGAGGTCCTGCACGAGATGGCGCCAAAGGCGATCATCCTGTCGGGAAGCCCCGCCAGCGTCACCCAGGACGGCAGCCCGCGCGCCCCGCAGGCGGTGTTCGAGCTGGGGGTGCCGGTCTTTGGCATCTGCTATGGCCAGCAGGTCATGATGGAGCAGCTGGGCGGCAAGGTCGAGGCCGGCCACCACGCCGAATACGGCCGGGCCTTCATCGCGCCGGCGCCGGGGCACAAGGGCGACGGGATCTTTTCGGGACTGTTCGGAACAGGTCGCGAGGAAGTCTGGATGAGCCATGGCGACCGCGTCACGGTCCTGGCCCCGGGCTTCGAGGTGATCGGCACCTCGCCCAATGCGCCCATGGCGATGATCGCGGACGAGACGCGCCACTTCTATGCCGTGCAGTTCCACCCGGAGGTGCATCACACCCCGAACGGCCGCATCATGCTGGAGAACTTCGTCCGGCTGGCGGGCTTTACCGGCGACTGGACCATGGCCTCCTACAAGGACGAGGCGATCCGCAAGATCCGCGAGCAGGTGGGCGACCGCAAGGTCATCTGCGGTCTGTCGGGCGGCGTGGACAGCAGCGTGGCGGCGGTGCTGATCCACGAGGCGATCGGCGACCAGCTGACCTGCGTCTTTGTCGATCACGGTCTTCTGCGGCTGAACGAGGCCGAGGAAGTCGTGAAGATGTTCCGCGACAACTACAACATCCCGCTGATCCATGCCGATGAGACCGAGCTGTTCCTGGGTTCGCTGGAAGGGGTCAGCGACCCCGAGGTCAAGCGCAAGACCATCGGCCGGCTGTTCATCGACGTCTTCCAGCGCTATGCCGGAGAGATCGAGGGCGCCGAGTTCCTGGCGCAGGGCACCCTCTATCCCGACGTGATTGAGAGCGTCAGCTTCAGCGGCGGGCCTTCCGTCACGATCAAGAGCCACCACAATGTCGGCGGCCTGCCCGAGAAGATGGGCCTGAAGCTGGTCGAACCGCTGCGCGAGCTGTTCAAGGACGAGGTCCGCGAACTGGGTCGTGAACTGGGCCTGCCAGAAAGCTTCATCGGCCGCCACCCCTTCCCCGGCCCGGGTCTGGCGATCCGCTGCCCCGGAGAGATCACCCGTGAAAAGCTGGAGATCCTGCGCAAGGCGGATGCGGTCTTCATCGACCAGATCCGCCGGCACGGCCTTTATGACGAGATCTGGCAGGCTTTCGTCGCGATACTGCCCGTGCGCACCGTGGGCGTGATGGGCGACGGACGCACCTATGATTTCGCCTGCGCGCTGCGCGCCGTCACCTCGGTCGACGGCATGACGGCGGATTTCTATCCCTTCACCCACGAATTCCTGGGCGAAACGGCGACGCGGATCATCAACGAGGTCAAGGGCATCAACCGCTGCACCTATGACATCACCTCCAAGCCCCCGGGCACGATCGAGTGGGAATGAGGCGGCCCAAGCCCGCCCCGCACCAAGGCGATGCGCGGCGGGATCCGCGCGTCCCGACCCTCAAGGCACGCGTTTCCGGGCATCGCGCCGCTTGACCTGCCGCCCCTGCCCGATGATCTTCTGCCACACCCATCGGAAGGATGCGCCATGAGCTGTAGCTGCTGCGGAACCCACGCACCGACCCCGACCGACACCAGCGGCACCGCCGTCACCCTGTCCCGGCCGCTGGTCGCGGTCGAGGGGCGGCTGACCTGCACGGACATGGGCCAGATGCTGATGGCGCTGGACCTGCTGCCGCGCCATGTCGAACTCAGCCGGGCCGAGCCGGGCTGCCTTCGGTTCGACATCGCGCAGGCGGACGACCCGCTGGTCTGGACGCTGGACGAGGTCTTTGCCGATGAGGCCGCCTTTGCGGCGCATCAGGCGCGCAACGCGGACAGCCAGTGGGGCCGCGACAGCCAAGGCATTTCCCGCGATCTGCACCGCCACGCCCTGCACCCGCTGATCCGGCCGGAACTGCCGTCCGACCAGGAGGGGCTGGACCGTCTTCTGACCGCGGCCTTCGGCCATGCCGAAGAGGCGCAGCTGCTGGCCGACCTGCGCGCCGACGGCGATCTGGCCGTGTCGCTGGTGGCGCATGTGCGCGGCCTGCCGGTCGGTCACGCCGCGCTGGCGCCGCTGCTGGACGACCGGCCCGGCTTTTCGCTGGCGTCGCTTGCGGTGCATCCGGCGCTGCAGGGTCGCGGCTTGGGTCAGGCACTGCTGGCGGCGGTCTTGGCCGAGGCGGGCGAACGCCCGGTGGTGGTGCGCGGCGACGCGGCCTTCTGCGCGCGCGCCGGGTTCCAGCCGCTGCCGGCACGGGCACGGCTGATGGTCCGGGGCGACCTGCCGGGCGGCGGGCCGGTCATCCAGGCGCCGGCCTTCGCGCGCCTCTGACCGGACCTTGCGCCGGGCGGCCTCAGGGTCCACATCTTGGGCAACCATCAGAAAGGACCCATCATGGCAGGCATCATGGCATATGACGCGACGGACCGGGCGCAGGCTTCCGACAGCTTTGGAAATCTTCCCGAATGGGACCTGACCGATCTTTATCCCGCGCCGGACAGCCCGCAGCTTGCCGCCGACATCGACAGCTTGGACCGCATGGTCCAGGCCTTCGCCGCCGACTATCAGGGCAAGCTGGCGCAGCTGTCTGCGGCCCAGATGCTGGCCTGCATTGAGACCTATCAGCAGATCGACATCTTGGCCGGGCGCATCATGTCCTATGCGGGGCTGCGCTATTACCTGAACACGACCGACCCGGCCCGTGCCAAGCAGATGGGCGACCTTCAGTCCCGGATCACCGACCTGACGACGCCGCTGGTTTTCTTCAGCCTGGAATTCAACCGCATCCCGGACGACATCTACCAGGCCGTCTTCACCGCGCCCGACGGTCCTGCGCGCTACAAGCCTGTCTTCGACCGGATGCGCGCCATGCGTCCCCATCAGCTGTCGGACGAGCTGGAGCAGTTCCTGCACGACACGTCGGTCGTCGGCGCCGCCGCCTGGAACCGTCTGTTCGATGAAACCACCGCCGCCCTGACCTTTGAGGTCGAGGGCGAGACGCTTGGCCTGGAAGCGACGCTGAACCTGCTGACCGACCATGATCGCGCCCGTCGCGAGGCGGGCGCGCGGGCGCTGGCAAAGGTCTTCACCGCCAATGTCGGTCTGTTCTCGCGCATCCACAACACGCTGGCCAAGGAAAAGGCCATCGAGGACAAGTGGCGCAAGATGCCCACGCCGCAATATGGCCGGCACCTGTCGAACCATGTCGAACCCGAGGTGGTCGAGGCGCTGCGCAATGCGGTCACGAACGCCTATCCGCGCCTGTCGCACCGATATTACGCGCTGAAGGCGCGCTGGCTGGGGCTGGACAAGCTGCAGGTCTGGGACCGTAATGCGCCGCTGCCCACGGAAACGCCGCGCACCATCGACTGGCCCGAGGCGAGGGACACGGTGCTGGACGCCTATGCCGGGTTTTCGCCGGAACTGGCCGATCTGGCCCGGCCCTTCTTCGACAAGGGCTGGATCGATGCGGGCGTCAAGCCCGGCAAGGCGCCCGGCGCCTTTGCCCATCCGACGGTCACCACGGCGCATCCCTATATCCTGCTGAACTACCTGGGCAAGCCGCGCGACGTGATGACGCTGGCGCACGAGCTGGGGCATGGCGTCCATCAGCGCCTGGCCGCAGGTCAGGGCGAATTGCTGGCCTCGACCCCCCTGACGCTGGCGGAAACCGCCTCCGTCTTCGGAGAGATGCTGACCTTCCGCGCCCTGCTGGCCCGGACCACCGATCCGGCGCAGAAAAAGGCGCTGCTGGCCGGCAAGGTCGAGGACATGATCAACACGGTCGTGCGCCAGATCGCCTTCTACGACTTTGAATGCCGCCTGCACGCCGCCCGCGCCGAAGGCGAGCTGACGCCGGACGACATCAACGCGCTGTGGATGTCGGTGCAGCACGAAAGCCTGGGGCCGGTTTTTGACTACATGCCGGGTTACGAGACCTTCTGGACCTATGTGCCCCATTTCGTGCATTCGCCCTTCTACGTCTATGCCTACGCCTTTGGCGACGGGCTGGTGAACGCGCTTTATGCGGCTTACGAGGACGGGCTGCCGGATTTTCAGGCCAAGTATTTCGACCTGCTGAAGGCGGGCGGCTCGATGCATCACAAGGAGCTGCTGGCGCCCTTCGGCCTTGACGCGTCGGACCCGGCCTTCTGGGACAAGGGACTGTCGATGATCGAGGACCTCATCGACCAGCTGGAGGCGCTGGAGGCATGAGGTCCGGCGGCAGGGACAAACGGCGCGCACCATGCTGAAACGCCTGCTGCTGGCACTGGGACTGCTGGTGCTGGCAGCCCTGGCGGCTTTCTTGGCCTTTGCCCCGGCCTATGTCGAACGCGCGCTGAACCCGATGACCATGCCGGCGGAAGGCTGGCCGGTCTCGGACGAGGCACAGGCGCTGCATGATCGGCTGGTGATCGGCGACTGGCATTCGGACGCCCTTCTCTGGGATCGCGACCTGCTGGAGCGGGCGGACCGGGGCCACAGCGATGTCCCACGCCTGCTGGACGGCAACATGGCGCTGCAGGTCTTTACCACCGTCACCAAAAGTCCCAGTGGCCAGAACTATGACCAGAACAGCAGCGAAGCCGGCGACAATATCACGCCGCTGTTCATCGGGCAGCTGCGCCCACCCCGCGCCTGGTTTTCCCTGCGGGAGCGGGCGCTGGTCCAGGCCGAGGCCCTTCACCGCGCGGCCGAGCGTGCCCCCGACCGGCTGCGCGTGATCCGGACCCGCGGCGACCTGCAGGCCCTGCTGGCGGATCGTGCTGCCGGCCAGCGCTTGCTGGGCGCCCTGTTGGGGTCCGAGGGCGGGCATCCGCTGGAGGGCGATCTGGCGAACCTTCAGGTCCTCTACGATGCGGGCTTTCGCTTGATGGGACTGACGCACTTCTTTGACAACGAGCTGGGCGGCAGCCTGCATGGCGAAGGTGGCAGCGGGGCTGGCCTGTCGCACTTTGGACGCGAGGTCGTGGATCGCATGATGCAGCTGGGCATGGTCGTCGACGTCACCCATGCCGCGCCGCAAATGGTCGAGGATGTGCTGGCGATCCCGGGCACGCGCCCCGTCCTGTCGCATACCGGCATCACCCGCCACTGCTCCAGCCCCCGCAACCTGCCCGACGACCTGGTCGCCCGGATCGCCGATGCGGGCGGTCTGATCGGCATCGGTTACTGGTCGGACGTCGTCTGCGGGGACACGCCCGCCGACATTGCGGCCGCCATCGCGGCGGCGATCGAGGTGGCGGGCGAGGATCACGTCTCGCTCGGCTCGGACTGGGACGGATCGGTGGATTCGCCAATCGACGCCGCGCATCTGCCGGCGCTGACGCAGGCGCTGCTGGACCAGGGGCTGAGCGAGGCTCAGATCGCCAAGGTCATGGGCGGCAACATGATGGCCTATCTGGCCGACATCCTTCCAGCGGAATAGGGGATCACGATGAAACGCACGACGCTGCTCCATGGCGAACTGTCGGGCCTGATCGCGAGGCTGGGGCATGGCGACCTGCTGGTGATCGGGGATGCGGGGCTGCCGGTGCCGCGCGGGGTGACTTGCATCGATCTGGCCCTCACCCGCGGGATGCCCGGCGTCTTCGACGTTCTGGACGCGGTTCTGGCCGAGATGGTCGTGGAGCGGGCTGCGCTGGCGCAGGAGGCCGCACCCGCACTGCAGGAACGCTTTTGCCAGCGGGAGATCGGCCAGGTGACGCGGCTTTCGCACGAGGCATTCAAGGCCCGGACCGCCGAGGCGCGAGCGATCGTCCGCACGGGAGAGTTCACGCCCTATGCCAATATCTGCCTCTGGTCCGGTGTCGCATTTTGAGGGGAACCACCTTGCCCCCGATGCGTTCAGCCACAGATATTTATGCACAGGAAACAATGCCATGCAGAAGAAGATTCTGGGACTGAGCGCCATTCTGGCCATGATGACGCTGGCCGCCTGCGAGACCGTGCAGGGTGCGGGACGCGATCTTTCGACGGCCGGTGAGGTCGTTCAGGAAGAAAGCGCCGAGGTTCAGGCCGGGATGTGATCCCTGCCCGACCTTGATGCCATGAAGGCCCCCCGCACCCGGTGCAGGGGGCCTTTTTCTGGATTGGTGATCCATCAGCACGGGTCATGCACCGAGCGGCCACAGCCCGTGCAAAGCACGTACACAGGCTTGATAAGAGGGAAAAGTTCCGATCAGGCGTCGGGGGCCAGGGCGAGCCTTGTCGAGACCAGCGCCGAGTGCGTCTCGACCAGGGCCAGCGCCTCGTCATTCAGGTCAGGGCGCGGCGTTCGGCTGAGAAAGCAGAACATGCCGAAGACGCTGCCGTCGGGGCGATGGACGGGCACGCTGAGATGGCTGCCGATAGGGATCATCTGGGTGATCGGAAGGTCCGTCGCGATGGCATGGGCACTGGTGTCGGGCATCAGCCGCGGCAGGCCGCCGTCGAGGATATGCTTGCAGTAGACCTCGCGCAGATCCATGCTCTGGCTGGGCTGGATCAGCGCCTCGAGCCCGGGGGCGCTGACGGCGCGGAAGACCGCGCGCTCGTCCACGAATTCGGAAAGATAGGCGACCTCCATCCCGAGACGCTCGCGGACAGTGTCGAGCGAGTTCTGGATGGCGGCGGCTTCGGCCGGTTGGCTGGCGATTCCGGAAAGGGCGGCGGTCTTGTCGGGCATGAGGCTTCTCGCATACTGGGGTCACCCGAAACCTAGCGTGCAAATGCCTGTCGCGCGAAGGACAAAACACCGCGGGTTTTAGCTATCGCCCCTGCTGTCAGCCCGGCCTCTGGCGTTCGGCGGCCAGGATTCTGCGGGTGACGATCCAGGTGACCGGCACGGCCAGCACCGCCCCTGCCGCGGCAGCCAGCAGGATTGGAAGCATCCCGTAATGGCCCAGGACCAGAACAAGGATCACCCCTGCCCCCGCAAGGCTTGACATGATGATCGTCAGAAGAAGCAGGAACAGTCGCGGCATGGTCGTCTCCCTTACAAGGTGACGCCACATTAGCCGCGATGGCTCCGGGGGGTGTTGATCTGGGTCAAGCGGCGCCTGCGCACCGATGCCCGAAGGTCCGCCGGGCGATCGCGACGCGGCCGCCCGTGGCGGATCAGGTGTCCATCTTGAGCGCCTGGATGAAGGCCGTCTGCGGGATCTCGACCTTGCCGAACTGGCGCATCTTCTTCTTGCCGGCCTTCTGCTTCTCCAGCAGCTTCTTTTTGCGCGTCGCGTCGCCGCCATAGCATTTGGCGGTCACGTCCTTGCGCATGGCCGACAGGGTTTCCCGCGCGATCACGCGGCTGCCGATGGCGGCCTGGATCGGGATCTTGAACATGTGGCGCGGGATCAGTTCCTTGAGCTTCTCGACCATGACGCGGCCGCGGCTTTCGGCGCGATCGCGATGGACCATGATCGACAGCGCGTCCACGGGTTCGTCATTGACCAGGATCGACATCTTGACCAGGAAATCCTCGCGGTATTCGCTGATCTGGTAGTCGAAGCTGGCATAACCCTTGGTCACCGACTTCAGCCGGTCGTAGAAGTCAAACACGACCTCGGCCAGCGGCAGGTCATAGACGACCATCGCCCGGCTGCCCGCATAGGTCAGGTCCATCTGGATGCCGCGGCGGTCCTGACACAGTTTCAGCACGTCGCCCAGATAGTCGTCGGGCACCATGATCGTGGCCTTGATGCGCGGTTCCTGGATGTGGTCGACCAGCGTCAGGTCCGGCATGTCGGCCGGGTTGTGCAGGTCGCGGACCTCGCCGTCGCGCATGTGCAGCTTGAAGACCACCGAAGGGGCGGTGGTGATCAGGTCCAGATCGTATTCGCGCTCCAGCCGGTCGCGGATCACCTCCAGGTGCAGCAGGCCCAAGAAACCGCAGCGGAAGCCGAAGCCGAGCGCGGCCGAGGTCTCCATCTCGTAGCTGAAGGAGGCGTCGTTCAGGGCCAGCTTCTCGATCGCGTCGCGCAGCGGTTCGAAATCGTTGGCATCGACCGGGAAAAGGCCGCAGAAGACCACCGGCTGCGCCGGCTTGAAGCCCGGCAGCGCCTTCAGGGCGGGCTTTTTCTCATGCGTGATGGTGTCGCCCACGCGGGTGTCGCGGACCTGCTTGATCGAAGCGGTGAAGACGCCGATCTCGCCCGGCCCCAGTTCGGGGATGTCCTTCATCGCCGGGGTGAGGACGGCCAGGCGGTCCAGCTTGTAGGTGGCGCCGGTCTGCATCATCTTGACCTGGTCGCCCTTGCGGATGATCCCGTCCATGACGCGGATCATCACGACCACGCCCAGATAGGCGTCATACCAGCTGTCGACCAGCATGGCGGTCAGGGGTGCGTTCTGGTCGCCCTTGGGCGCGGGCAGGCGCGTGACGATGGCCTCCAGAACCTCGGGGATGCCGAGGCCGGTCTTGGCGCTGATCGGGATGGCGTCTTGGGCGTCAATGCCGATGACTTCCTCGATGTTTTCCTTGACGCGTTCGGGTTCGGCCGCGGGTAGGTCGATCTTGTTCAGGACCGGCACGATCTCGTGGCCCGCATCGATCGCTTGGTAGACGTTGGCCAGCGTCTGCGCCTCGACCCCCTGGCTGGCATCCACCACCAGCAGCGAGCCTTCGACCGCGCGCATCGAGCGGCTGACCTCGTAGGCAAAGTCCACGTGGCCCGGCGTGTCGATCAGGTTCAGCACATAGGTCTGGCCGTCCTTGGCCGGATAGCTGATGCGGACGGTGTTCGCCTTGATGGTGATCCCCCGCTCGCGCTCGATATCCATGCTGTCCAGCATCTGGGCCTTCATGTCGCGTTCGGCGACAGTGCCCGTCAGCTGGATCAGCCGGTCGGCCAGCGTGGATTTTCCGTGGTCGATATGGGCCACGATCGAAAAGTTGCGGATGAGGGAAAGCTCGGTCATGGCCGGGCTATACAGGGGCGCGAGGGCCGCGAAAAGAGGGTTTCGCGGCCCCGCGATCTTTGCCGCAGGCGGCGGCGGATCAGGGCACGGTCGGAAGGTCGGCGGCCTTCAGCATCAGCCGCGCGACTTCTGCCGACGAGGCCGGGTTCTGGCCGGTGACCAGCTTGCCGTCGGCGATGGCGAAGGGCTGCCAGTCGGGCCCGCCCTCGTGCTGGCCGCCCTGGGCCTTCAGCTGGTCCTCCAGCAGGAATGGCACGGCATCGGAGAGGCCGGCGGCCTCTTCCTCGGCATTGGTGAAGCCCGCGACGCGGCGCCCCTTGACCAGCGGATCGCCCGACAACAGGCGCGCCGCCAGAAGGCCCGCGGGGCCGTGGCAGACCGCGCCGACGACGGCGCCCTTTTCCCAAGCCTTCGCCAGCAGCTGGCCCAGGGTTTCGGATTTCGGCAGGTCCCACATGGTGCCGTGGCCGCCCGGCAGATAGACGATGTCGCAGGCCGCCACGTCGACATCCTCGACCCGCTCGGTGTTGGCCAGGCGGTTCATCGCGGCGTCATCGGCCCAAAAGCGGCGGACCTCGTCGGTCATGGCGTCATCGGCCTCGGACGAGGGGTCGGCCGGGGGCTTGCCGCCCGCAATGCTGGCCAGCTCGACCTGGTATCCCGCATCGGACAGGATCCAGTAGGGGGCGGCCAGCTCCTCCCAGTAAAAGCCGGTGGGCTTGCCGGTGTCGCCCAGCTGGTCGTGCGACGTCAGGATGATGAGGGCCTTGGGCATGGGGTGCTCCTTTGGGGGACATGACAGCGCGGGCCGGAATGGCCGGACGCCTGTTGGGCAGACAATGATCTTGCCGGCGCGGCGGTTCCTTGACAGGACGTCGCGGCGCGGCCCGCCGACCCGGTGCCGAAGGGACGGCGCTCAGCGTGACCCGCTGCGGATCAGGCCACTGACCTCGGCGGGTGCCGGGCGGCGGCGCAGACCGGCCTCGCGCCACATGGCATATCCGCCCGCCAGCGCGATCAGCCCCGCGCCCAGCAGCATCGGCAGATCCGGCCGCTCGCCGAAGACCAGCGCCGCCACCAGGAGCGCAAATCCCAGCCTGGTATAGCGGAAGGGCGCCACGACCGACGCCTCGCCCAAGCGCGAGGCCGCGACCAGCGTTGCATATCCCAGCACGCCAAAGACCACCGTTCCCGCCAGCAGCGCCGCGTCCCCCGCGCCGGGTGCCACCGCGCCCTGCCCCGCCACCGCGCCCAGCAGCAGCCCCGCGGGCACCATGCCGCCATAGGCCGAGGCCGAGAGCTGGTCCGAGGGCACGCCGCGCGGGATGCACCGCGTGGCCAGATCGCGCAGCGTCAGCCCCGCCACCCCCAGCAGCGCCCAGAGCATCGACGGGTGGAACGCCGCCGTGCCCGGCCGCAGGATCAACAGCACGCCCGCAAAGCCCACCGCGACCGAGGCCCACCGCCGCCAGCCGACCTTTTCGCCCAGAAACAGCGCCGCCCCCAGGACCAGCGTCAGCGGCAGCACCTGCAGGATCGCCGAGGTGACGGCCAGTTCCCCCACCGCCAGCGCGGTGACAAAGCTCAGCGCGCCGATCACCTCGCCCAGGTTGCGCAGGATCACCATCGGATGCAGCAGGTCGCGGGTCCACAGGGCCAATCCCCGCCGCGCCAGGCGCGCCCAGAAGACCAGCATCGCCATCAGCCCCGTCATCGCCATCAGCTGACCGACCGGCAGGCTGTCCGTCAGCGTCTTGATGAAGGCATCCTCGACCGCGAACATGGCCATGGATGCCGTCATGAACAGCGCCGCGCGGCCGTTGTCGGACATGCCCGCGGCCCGGCTCATGCCCCCGCCTCGATCCGCGCGACAAGATCGGGCAGCTGCGCGATGCCCGTCAGCTGGTGCAGGCGCGGGTGGTCGGGTGCTTCGGCATGTTCCAGCGCCCAGGTCAGGTCATGGGGAATGAAGACGCCCCATCCGCCCAGGTCCAGCACCGGGATCACGTCGCTGCGCATCGAGTTCCCGGCCATCAGGAACCGCTCGGGCGCCACCCCCTGCCCCAGCAAGGCGCGGGCATAGGCCTCGGGCGTCTTCTCGGCCAGGATCTCGACCGCGCTGAAGCGCTCGGCGAGGCCGGAGGCCGCGACCTTGCGCTCCTGGTCCATCAGGTCGCCCTTGGTGACCAGGATCAGCTGGCGCCCCGCCAGCGCGTCCAGCGCCTCCTCGACACCGGGCAGCAGGTCGACGGGATGGGCCAGCATCTCCTGGCCCAGCTCCAGGATGCGGCCGATGGTGCGGCCGTCGATGGCGCCATCGGTCAGCTCGATCGCGGTCTGGACCATCGACAGCATGAAACCCTTGATGCCATAGCCGTAGCGCGCGAGGTTCGCGCGTTCGATGTCGAAAAGCCGCGCGGCAATGGCCTCGGCCTCGCCGTGATCGGCCAGCAGCGATGCGAACTCGGCCTCGGTCACGCGGAAGAAGGTCTCGTTCTCCCACAGGGTGTCATCGGCATCCAGCCCGATGGCGTCGATCATCGCCGTGTCCTTCCGTCTTGTGCCGCGGCCCGCCCGGCCGCATCATGGCCCGGCAACAATCAGGAGGTCCCCATGATCTTTGCCGTTCCCGACATGACATGCGGCCATTGCAAGGCCGCCATCGAGACAGCGATTGCAGGTGCAGGGGGGCAGGCGCAAGTGGATCTTGCAGCCAAGCGCGTCACCGTCACCGGACTGGACGCCGAAACCGCCCGCTCCCGCCTGCAGGAGGCCGGATTCACCCCCAGCCCCGTCGAGGGCGCCTGAAATCCCCCGCGTCACGCCAGCGTGATTGAGCGGGGCGCGGATTTTTGCTAAGGGTGGAACGGCAGCCAGGGCAGGCAAGACCGGACCAAACCGGCCGCCCGGCGATGCAGAGCAGTAACCGAGGAGACAGTCCATGCTGAACCGATTCGTGATCGCCGCCGCCGCGATCGTCCTGACGACGCCGCTGGCCATGGCAGGGCCGATCGACACCGCCTGCGTCCGGTCGGACCGCGCGCGCGGCAATGCGCCCCTGTGCGGCTGCATTCAGCAGGTGGCGAACCAGACCCTGTCGCGGTCCGACCAGCGCCGCGCGGCCCAGTTCTTCCGCGACCCGCACCGCGCGCAGGAGGTCCGCACCTCCAAGCGCGACACGGACAACGCCTTCTGGAAGCGCTATCGCAACTTTGCCGCCCAGTCCGAACGGCTCTGCCGCTGAGGCCCATGCGCATCACGGTGCTGACCGGGGCCGGGATCTCGGCCGAGAGCGGTCTGGCGACCTTTCGCGCCAGCGACGGGCTGTGGGAGAACCACCGCATCGAGGATGTGGCCACGCCCGAGGCCTTTGCCCGCGACCCCGCGCTGGTGCACCAGTTCTACAACATGCGCCGCGCCAATGCGGCCGCGGCGCAGCCGAACGCCGCGCATCACGCGCTGGCCCGGCTGGCCCGCCATCACGACCTGGTGCTGGTGACGCAGAACGTGGACGACCTGCACGAACGCGCCGGCAGCCCCGAGGTGATCCACATGCATGGCGCGCTGGACCGGGCGCGCTGCGCGGCCTGCGGCCACGGCTGGCCCGCGCCGGCCGTGATGTTGCCCGACGATCCCTGCCCCGCCTGCGCGGCCCCCGCCACTCGTCCCGACATCGTCTGGTTCGGAGAGATCCCCCGGCACATGGAGCGGATCTGGCAGGCGCTGGAAGAAAGCGACCTGTTCGCGGCCATCGGCACGTCGGGCAATGTCTATCCGGCGGCAGGCTTTGCCCAGCATGCCGGGCGCCACGGGGTGGAATGCGTCGAACTGAACCTGGAAAACAGCGTGAACGCCCTCGACTTTGACCGACGCATCCTGGGACCGGCCAGCCGCACCGTGCCCGCCTGGGTCGAAGAACTGGTGGGCGGCTGAGGCGCCTCAGCCCATCCGGCCAAGGACCTCGTCGGTCAGGGCGGCCATCTCGGCCACCGCAGGGCCGGATTTGCTGCGCTCGATCGCGCCCAGGCCCTGGCCCAAGGTCTCGGCATAGGTGACGCGGTTGGCGATCTGGGTGGTTGCGACGACGGCGCCCAGTTCCTCTGCTTTCTCGGCCACTTCGGCGCCCAGCCTGGTGTTGGGACGGGTGCGGTTCAGGACCAGCAGCACCTCGGCCTTTTCACGCCGGGCCAGGTCCAGCACCCCTTCGGTCGCCCAGAGGTCCACATGGCTGCTGGCCACCGGCACCAGGACCAGGTCCGCCACGCGCAGGGCCGGGCGCAGGTCGCTGTCGATCTTGGGCGGCGTGTCGATGATCACGAAATCAAAGCGCTTCTTCAGCTTTTCCGATTCGTAGCTGGCCCCCCAGGCCGAGGAGGTCGAGAAATCCATCGCCTCGTCCTCGCCCTGTGCGGACATCCGCTCCATGAACCAGCGGCCCAGGCTGCCCTGCGGATCGGTATCGACCAGCGCCACCGAATGGCCCCGGGCATGCAGGCTGACAGCCAGGTTGACCGCCAGCGTCGTCTTGCCCGAGCCGCCCTTTTGCTGGGCCACGGTGATGATCCGCCCTGCCATCCTGATCCTCCTGTGATGTGGCGCTCAGGTTAGCAGGCGGGGGGGCGAATGCATCCCCTTTCTGCAGGTGCAGCATCAGGGAAAGACGGCCTGCACCTCGTACATCACCGGCTCGAAGCTCTTGCACATGGCGTGGATCTCCCGGTTGCGGCGGCGCATCTCGTCGCTGCGCAGCATGGCCTGGTAATCCTTGCGGTCCCGCCACTGGGAATAGGTGGCGATGCGGGTCTGCGCGTCGTTCAGATGGATCGCGCCGCCCAGGCAGCCGGGCTGGCGGCTGATCACCTGGTCCCAGGCATCGGTCAGCAGGTCCAGCACGTCATGGGCGCTGCCGGGGGTGACCTCGAAGGTGGTGATGACGGTCTGGCCGTGGAAATCGCGGGTGATGCGGGGCATGGCGGCGGTCCTCCCTTGGGCGTGGCTCTGCCCCCTCAGCCTAGAGGCGCCGCACTGCCGCGCAAGCCCCATTGCGGGTGGGATGCACGACGTGCATTCTGCGCCAGAGACGGTGAAAGGTGCCGACATGATCCCAGTATTCGACGGTCACAACGACTTTCTGCAGCGCCTGGTGGCGGCGGGCCCCCAGGGCGCGCGCCTGTGGCTGGAGGGCGACGGGACGGGCCATCTGGACCTGCCCCGGATGCGCACGGGCGGCATGGTCGGCGGCTTTTTCGCGATCTGGGTGCCTTCGCCCGACGATCCGAATGCCGGCGACCACGTTCGGATCATGGAGAACCCGCCCTTCGCCATGCCCCTGCCCCCGCAGATCCCGCATGACGAGGCCCTGCCCCATGCCTTTGCCCAGGCCGCGGCCCTGCTGTCACTTGAACGGACCGGCACGCTGGAGGTGATCCGCGATGCCGCGCAGCTGCGCGCCTGCATCGGTGCCGGGCGGATCGCTGCGATCATGCACATGGAGGGGGCCGAGGCGATCCGCGATCCCGACGCGCTGCACCTGTGGCACCGGGCGGGGCTGCGCTCGCTCGGGCCGGTCTGGTCGCGGCCGACGCGCTTTGCGGAAGGGGTGCCCTTTGCCTTTCCGTCCTCGCCCGATACCGGGGGCGGGCTGACGGATGCGGGGCGCGCGCTGGTGCGGGAATGCAACGCGCTTGGCATCATGCTAGACCTGTCGCACCTGAACGAGGCGGGTTTCGACGACATCGCGCAGCTGTCCGACGCGCCGCTGGTCGCCAGCCACAGCTGCGTGCACGCGATCTGCGAAAGCAGCCGCAACCTGACGGACCGGCAGCTGCGCCAGATCGCCGACAGCCGGGGACTGGTCGGGCTGAACTTTGCCTCCAGCTTTCTGCGGCCGGATGGGCGGCGGCTGCCGCTGGAGGATCTGGGCACCATGCTGCGGCACCTGGATCACCTGCTGGGCATCCTGGGCGAGGATGGCGTGGCGCTGGGATCGGATTTCGACGGGGCGCTGATGCCGCGCGACCTGGGCGACGCAAGCGCCCTGCCGCGCCTGGTCGAGGCGATGGAGGCGCATGGTTATGGCCAAACGCTGATCCGCAAGATCGCCTGCGACAACTGGATCGGCGTGCTGGAGCGCAGCTGGAATAAATGAGGCCGCCGGTGATGCCGGTCCCGGCCTATTCGGTGGCGGTTTCGGTGCCGGTTTGGGCCTGGGCCACAGCCACCAGTTCCGCGAGTGCAGGATCCGAGGTCAGGTCGGCCAGCGCATAGCGGTCGGTCAGGCTGTCGGTCGACAGTTCGACATTGCTGATGACCTGAGCGCCGGGGGCAGCAGGTCCATAGGCTTGGCCATTGACGGCAAAGTAGACCGCGCCTGAATTTCCGGTGCGCAGGCGCGGCGCCTCTTCCAGCTTGGGCAGGGCAAAGCGTTCGCCCGCGTCCATGATCTTTTCCAGCAGCACCGTTCCGTCGGCCGAGGAGACCCGCACCCAGGCCGGCCGCACCGCCAGCAGTTCGACCTGCGCCGCATCGGGGGCCAGGGTGCGGACAGACGGCTCGGCCGCGGGCAGCTGGGGACCAAAGGCGATCTGCGTCTGGTCGTCCTGCAGGCCGGGGCTTCCCGCGACGGGCTGAGTGTCCTGGGTCACGTCGCCGGCCCGGGCGATGACCTCGTCGACGTTGGCTTCGCCTTCCAGAAGACCCGGATCGATGGCGGCGATGGGGCCATCGCGCGCCGTCAGGACGGGCGCCTCGAGGATTTGCGGGCGATAGAGCCGGTCCATCGCCTCGGGCTGGGGAAGACGGCTGGCGATGTCGGTGCTGTCCAGCGCGGGATCGGCCAGACCTGCACCTTGAGTCGGGTCCAGTTCGGCCACGACGGCCGGAACGTCCTCGCCCGGTGCAAGGGTCACGCGCTGCACTTCCTGGAGGAGCGACCAGCCGCCATAGCCCAGGCCGCCGATCACGGCGATCAGCACCAGGATGGCACCGATGGCACGCGGCTCGATCTCGGACCAGAAGCTCTGTTCCTGCGGAATGAACAGCGCGCGCGGATTGGCCAGCGCCTCCGCCGGGTCCGAGGGACGCCGCGCGGGCTTGGGTCCGGCCGCCGCGGGCGCCATGCCATGCGTGGGCAGGAAGCCCGATTCTTTGCAGAAGCGCCGGAAGGTCCAGTCCGGGTCCATGCCCAGATAGCGCGCATAGGACCGGACATAGCCCGCGATGAAGCTGGGCGTGTCAAAGGCGGAGGTGTCGCAATTCTCGATCGCGGCGACATAGGAGGCACGGATGCGCAATTCGCGCTGCACGTCCAGCAGGGATTTGCCCAGGGTCGCACGCTCTCCGCGCATCAGGTCCCCCAAGCGCGTGTCGTCATCGAGGAAGGGTATCGATTCCTCCACCTGCACGAACTCCTCTGCCGGGTTATCTGCCCGCAGCCTGCTCATCGACAATGCCTCATGTGCCCGTTGTATTATCAGCACCCGAATCGGATGCTATCAACGCTTCTTTAAACAGAGGTTATCACGCAGGCGAGAGCAGTTCACCGAAGGATTCGGCTAGGCGCTCAATTCGGCGCGATTCAACGCGCAGTGCGACCACAATGCATCCATTGCACGCACAAGGTGATCGATCTGCTTGGGATCATGCACCGGAGACGGCGTGAACCGCAGCCGCTCCGTGCCGCGCGGCACGGTGGGGAAGTTGATCGGCTGGACATAGATGCCATAGTCGCGCAGCAGCATGTCCGACAGCGCCTTGCAATGGACCGGGTGGCCGACATGGACCGGCACGATGTGGCTGCCGTGGTCGATGATCGGCATGCCGAGCGACTTCAGGCGCATCTTGAGGATGCGCGCGTGCAGCTGCTGTTCGTCTCGCAGCTTCTGGCCATCGGGTGTCTTGAGGAAGGCGATCGAGGCCGCCGCCCCCGCCGCCACCGCCGGCGGCAGCGAGGTCGTGAAGATGAAGCCCGGCGCATAGGAGCGGATCGCGTCGCACATCTTGGCGCTGGCCGCGATATAGCCGCCAAAGACGCCGAAGGCCTTGCCGAGCGTGCCGTTGATGATGTCGACGCGCCCCGACAGCCGGTCGCGTTCGGCGACGCCGCCGCCGCGGGGCCCGTACATGCCCACCGCGTGAACCTCGTCCAGATAGGTCAGCGCGCCGAATTCCTCGGCCAGGTCGCAGAAGGCGGCGATGGGGCCGAAGTCGCCATCCATGGAATAGATGGATTCAAAGGCGATCAGCTTGGGCGCGTCGGGATCGTCGGCCTCCAGCAGCTGGCGCAGATGGGCCAGGTCGTTGTGGCGGAAGATCCGCTTGGCGCCGCCGTTGCGCTTGATCCCCTCGATCATCGAGGCGTGGTTCAGCTCGTCCGAATAGATGATCAGGCCGGGAAACAGCTTTGGCAGCGTCGAGAGCGTCGCGTCATTGGCGGTATAGGCCGAGGAAAAGACCAGCGCGGCCTGCTTGCCGTGCAGGTCGGCCAGTTCGGCCTCCAGGCGCTTGTGATAGATCGTGGTGCCGCTGATGTTGCGCGTCCCGCCCGAGCCCGCGCCGGTGGCGTCCAGCGCCTCGTGCATGGCGGCCAGGACGACCGGATGCTGGCCCATGCCCAGGTAGTCGTTGCCGCACCAGACGGTGATCTCCTGCTGCTCGCCGTCGGGACGGTTCCAGACGGCTTGCGGGAACCGGCCCTTGGCGCGCTCGATATCGATGAAGGTGCGATAGCGCCCCTCCTCATGCAGTCGGGAAATCGCCTGGTCGAGGGCGGCATCATATTTCATTGCTGGCGTTCCCTTGCAGAGCTGGCTGGGTGCGATCATTGTCCGAACACGCGCGGCCCGACATTGATAGAGGTCAAACCGTGAAAAAAACAGGCCCAAAACGTCATATTCGACGAAAGGCGCATGAAACAACCCGACGTATCGTGACGAAAAGGTAGGAAATATGACGGATTCCGCAAGGGTTCAGGACCTCCTGAGGCAGCTTGACGCGGGGCTGGAGGAGGCGCTGGAACGGCTGATGGCCTTCCTGAAGATCCCCTCGATCTCGACCGATCCGGCCCATTCAGGGGACGTGCGCCGCGCGGCCGACTGGCTGGCGGAGGAACTGACCGGGCTGGGCTTTCAGGCGCAGGTCCATGACACGCCGGGCCATCCGATGGTGGTGGCGCGGTCGCAGCCGGGGGATGCGCGGCCGCTGCTGTTCTATGGCCACTATGATGTGCAGCCGGTCGACCCGCTGGAGCTGTGGGACCGCCACCCCTTCGAGCCCGCCATCGAGAAGACGCCCGCGGGGCGGGTGATCCGCGCGCGTGGCGCCTCGGATGACAAGGGCCAGCTGATGACCTTCGTGGAGGCGTTCCGGGCCTGGAAGGCCGTTCACGGCGCCCTACCCTCGGATCTGATCCTGCTGTTCGAGGGCGAAGAGGAATCGGGTTCTCCCTCGCTGCGGCCGTTCCTGCAGGAGCACGCGGACAGCCTGCGTGCTTCGCTGGCGATGATCTGCGACACGGGGCTTTACGCCGACGGCCGCCCGGCGATCACCACCCAGCTGCGCGGGCTGGTGGGTCAGGAGGTCGTGGTCAAGGGCGCCGACCGCGACCTGCATTCGGGCAGCTTCGGTGGCCTGGCGGCGAACCCGATCATGGTGCTGGCGCAGGCGCTGGCGGCCCTGAAGGACGACCAAGGCCGCGTCACCCTGCCCGGCTTCTACGATGGGGTGCAGGACCTGACGCCGGAACTGGCGCGCGACTGGCAGGCGCTGGACTTTGACGCGGCGGGGTTCCTGGGCCGGGTCGGCCTGTCGCAGCCGGTGGGAGAGGCCGGGCGCACGGCCCTGGAGATGGTCTGGAACCGCCCCACGGCCGAGATCAACGGCATTGCCGGCGGCTATGCCGGCGACGGGTTCAAGACCGTGCTGCCGGCCGAGGCGCGGGCCAAGGTCAGCTTTCGCCTGACGGGGCAGCAGGACCCCCAGAAGGTCCGGGCGGCCTTTCAGGATCACGTCCGCCGCTTTGTTCCCGCCGACTGCCGGGTGGAATTCCACGACCATGGCGCCAGCCCCGCCAGTGTCATGGACATCACCGACCCGGCCTTTGGTCTGGCCAAGGATGCCCTGACCGAGGAATGGGGCCGCGAGGCGGCGTTCATCGGCGCCGGCGGTTCAATCCCCATCGCGGGGGACTTCAAGCAGATCCTGGGCATGGATTCGATGCTGGTGGGCTTTGGCCGTGACGACGACCGCATCCACTCCCCGAACGAGAAATACGATGTCGAAAGCTTTGCCAAGGGCGCGCGCTCCTGGGCGCGCATCCTGTCGGCGCTGCGCTGAACGGCATGGGGCGCGCCACCCGGCGCGCCCCTTGTTTGTGTTGACCCTGATGCCCGGCGCTCAGCTGGAGGCGCTGCAATAGCTCTGGCTGGAGGTCCAGGCGGCGATGTCGGCGCGCTTGGAGGAGCTGCGCATCGGTGCCCAATCGCGGGCGACGCCGCGCCAGCCGCTGCCGTCGCGCGCCACGGCATTGTCGCGGCCGACCTGGCGCGACATGATCTTGACCGCGCAGGACATGTTGTCGGCGCCGTCGCGGATGTTGCCGTCGCAGCCGTAATGCCGCCAAGTTGCCGGAGCGATCTGCATCAGCCCAATCCAGCGCCCGCCGCCGCCTGCGGCCTGCGGGTTGTAGGTGCTTTCGTGCTTGGCCACCGCCGACAGCAGACCCGCCCAAAAAGCCTTGCGCCCCGGCTCGGCCAGCTGACGATAGTTGGGGCAGAATTCGGTGATGTCGTTGGGAACGCGCGACAGGATGGTCACGCCTTCGCGGTCCAGCGCGGCCAGCGTGGCCTTGGTCCATTCATCAGATCCCTTGCGCTCTCCCCACCGCATCGGAGGCGTCTGGGCCAGTGCGAGTTCCTGAGCCTGAACGGCCGTTTCGGCCGTTGTCGTGGGGCTGGTGGAACAGGCGGCTATCAGGGCCAGGGCAGCTAGGGAGAGCGCAGCGCGCATCTGAAACCTCAAGGGGCTGTTTCGCTGCCACCGGCTTAAAGAAGGTTCCCAACAAGGCAACATTCCTGTCACACGCTAGGCGGGAACATGCCTTGACGCGGGTGCGGGATGGTCGGAAATCCGCCGATGGCCCTGCCACGATCCCCATCCGTTCGTCCTGTTTAGGACAAATTTAAGCTTTTGCCTCCGATCGTGCTGATTCGCGGGCCGAAAGGAAGATCGCCGGGCGGCGGCTCTCGGCAGCCCGTGACATTGCCGCGCCCTTGTCCTAGAACCGCCGCCAGACCGTTTTCGCCGCAGACGAGGCCGCAGATGCTTGACCTGACCTATACCGCCCCCCAGCCCAAGGTGATCGAGGGCGCGAAAAGCGATTGGGAACTGGTGATCGGCCTTGAGGTTCATGCGCAGGTCGCCTCCAAGGCCAAGCTCTTCTCGGGCGCCTCGACGAATTTCGGGTCCGAGCCGAACAGCAACGTGGCCTTCGTGGACGCGGCCATGCCCGGGATGCTGCCGGTGATCAACGAATTCTGCGTGGCGCAGGCGGTGCGGACCGGTCTGGGGCTGAAGGCCGCGATCAACCTGCGCAGCGCCTTTGACCGCAAGAACTATTTCTATCCCGACCTGCCGCAGGGCTATCAGATCAGCCAGCTGTACCATCCGATCGTCGGTGAGGGCGAGGTGCTGGTCGACATGGGCCCGGGCGTCGCCCGCCGCGTGCGGATCGAGCGCATCCACCTGGAGCAGGATGCGGGCAAGTCGATCCATGACATGGACCCGACGATGAGCTTTGTGGACCTGAACCGCACCGGCGTCGCCCTGATGGAGATCGTCAGCCGCCCCGACATTCGCGGGCCCGAGGAGGCGGCCGCCTATGTCGCCAAGCTGCGCCAGATCATGCGCTATCTGGGAACCTGCGACGGCAACATGCAGAACGGCAACCTGCGCGCCGACGTGAACGTCAGCGTCTGCAAGCCGGGCGCCTATGAGCGCTATCAGGAGACGGGCGATTTCGGCCATCTGGGCACGCGCTGCGAGATCAAGAACATGAACTCGCTGCGCTTCATCCAGGCGGCCATCGACTACGAAGCGCGCCGCCAGATCGCCATCCTGGAGGATGGCGGCAGCATCGTGCAGGAAACGCGGCTTTATGATCCCGACAAGGGCGAGACGCGGTCGATGCGGTCGAAGGAGGAGGCGCATGACTATCGCTACTTCCCCGATCCCGACCTGCTGCCGCTGGAGATCGAGCAGGCCTGGGTCGATGATATCGCCACGCTGATGCCCGAGCTGCCGGATGAAAAGAAGGCCCGCTTTGTCCGCGACATGGGCCTGTCGGAATATGACGCGGGCGTGCTGACGGCCGAGGTCGAGAACGCCGACTACTTCGAGGCCGTGGCTGCGGGCCGCGACGGCAAGATGGCCGCAAACTGGGTCATCAACGAGCTGTTCGGGCGCCTGAACAGGGAAGGGCTATCGGTTGCCACCTCGCCCGTCTCGGCCGTGCAGCTGGGCGGAGTGATCGACCTGATCGCCGGGGGCGCGATCTCGGGCAAGATCGCCAAGGACCTGTTCGAGATCCTCTGGACCGAGGGCGGCGATCCGGCCCAGATCGTCGAGGCCCGCGGCATGAAGCAGGTCACCGACCTGGGCGCCATCGAGGCGGCGGTCGACCAGATCATCGCCGACAACCCCGCGCAGGTCGAAAAGGCCAAGGCCAATCCCAAGCTGGCCGGCTGGTTCGTGGGCCAGGTGCTGAAGGCGACGGGCGGCAAGGCCAATCCCGCCGCCGTGAACGAGTTGGTCGCGCGCAAGCTGGGCCAGTAAGGCAGCCGCGGTCCCGCCACGCCGGGACCGTTCCCCCATCGCGGGCCCCGGGCCCGACCGCAGGATCCAGACGGCCATGGCAGACCAGGGTTTCGACTATATCGCGATTGCCGCCCCCACGCGCGGCGACAAGGGCAAGGATGCCAAGACGCCGACCGAGCGCTATGCCGCGACCCTGACCGCCGAACTGAACCGGATGGCGGCAGATGGCTGGGAATACCTGCGCGCCGATGTCCTTCCGAGCGAGGAGCGCAGCGGCCTGACCGGGCGCAGCACCGTCTATCACAACCTGCTGGTCTTTCGCCGGGCAAAGGTTGCTGCGGGTCCGACTGCTGCAGGGGCGGCCCCAGTGGTCTGACCTTCAGGCTGCCGCGCTGAGGGAGACCGGGCGGAAATCCGTGATCTGGACCTTCTGACCGTCGAACGTGCAGAAGCTGCCGGCGGGAACCTCCTGCCAGTCGGCCTCGTCCGTTTCCAAGGGTTCCGAAACCACGGCCCAGCCCTGCCGCGTGTCCGACCAGCGGTAGTAGAGCGAGGGCGCGTGGTCGTCGCTGCTGTAGCGCAGCACATGGAGGCGCTGCCCATCCGACAGCGCGCAGGCCGCCCGCACATGCGGCGCCTCGCCCCGCAGGCGGGCCAAGGCCGTCAGCTGGCCCAAGGCCCGCTCCATGGCACCCTTGGGATCATGGTCCAGCCCCTCGCCCAAGGCGACCAGGAACAGCGCCTCACTGTCGGTGGCGCCCTTGCGATGGGGATAGAACTCGTCCCGGATCAGCACGTCGGCATGGCGGCGGAACCCATCATAGCCGCCGAACTGGCCGTTGTGCATGAAGGACCAGCGCCCGGCCGTGAAGGGATGGCAGTTGTTGCGGCTGGTCGCGGTGCCGGTCGAGGCGCGGACATGGGCCAGAAACAGGCCGGAGCGCACCTGCGCCACCAGGCTGCGCAGGTTCGGGTCGGACCAGGCCGGCATGACGTCGCGATAAAGACCTGGCTCGGGCCGTTCGCCGTACCAGGCGATGCCGAAGCCGTCGGCATTGACCGGCGTCAGGCAGCGCATCGCGCCCTGGCTCTGCCGGATCAGCGAATGGGCCGGACGGCTGACGATGTCTTCCAGAAAGATCGGTGCGCCCAGATAGGCGGCCCAGCGACACATGCCCTGCCCCTTCGTGCCTGATTTGTAACAGATCTAGCATGAAGGTATGAAATAATCACCCTATGCGGAAGGCGGTGGCGTTTCTTCAACGATCACGAGATCGCGTTCGCTTGCGCCTTTGGCATGGGCAAGGGCGGCCTGGTATTCGCTGCTGTGATAACAGGCAACCGCCGCTTCCAGGCTGGGAAAGCGCGCCACGACGTTGCGCGCCCGGTCATTGCCCTCAAGTTGGTGATAGCGGCCGCCGCGCGCCAGGAAGACGCCGCCATGCGCGGCAATGGCCGGCCCTGCCTCCTTGGCATAGCGGCCATAGGCCTCGGCGTCGGTGACGGTGACATGGGCGATCCACAGGGCGGTCATGCGCTTTCCTCGATCAGTTTGCGGGCTTCGGCAAAGGCCGCATCCGCGGCCTTCAGGCTGGGCGCGCCACCCTGAGCGCGGTCGGGACGGCCCCCGCCGCCCTTGCCGCCCAAGGCCGCCGTGGCCGCCTGGACCAGCGCCACGGCACTGACGCGGCCGGTCAGGTCCGGGGTCACGCCGGCCGCGACGGTCGCCTTGCCCTCGGCCTCGGCCAGGACCAGCACGACGCCGCTGCCCAGCTGCGCCTTCATCTCGTCCACCAAGGCGCCCAGTTCCTTGCCGCCGACACCCTCGACCTTGCGGCCGATGAACTTCAGCCCGCCAACATCCTGCGCCTCGGAGCCGCCACCGCCGCCCATGGCCAGCTGACGCTTGAGCTGCGCAACCTCGTTGGCCAGCGCCTTGCGTTCGTCGGCCAGCGCACGCACGCGGTTCACCACCTCGGCCGATTGTGACTTGAGGATGCCCGCGATCTCGGTCAGGCGGCGGTCGGCATCGCGCAGGTGGTCCAGCGCGGCCTGGCCCGTCAGCGCCTCGATCCGCCGGACGCCCGCGCTGGAGGCACTATCGCCCAGCAGCGCGAAGGCGCCGATATCGCCGGTGCGGGCCACATGGGTGCCGCCGCACAGTTCCAGCGAATAGGTGCCGCCGTCGCTGCCCTTGCCGCTGCCGGTCAGCTGGCCCATCGAGACGACGCGAACCTCGTCGCCGTACTTCTCGCCAAACAGGGCCTGCGCCCCCAGGCCGCGCGCCTCGTCCGGGGTCATGATCCGGGTGTCCACAGGGCTGTTCTGGCGGATGAACTCGTTCACCTCCGCCTCGATCTGCCCCAGTTCCTCGGCCGTGACGGCGTGGTTGTGGCTGAAGTCAAAGCGCAGACGGTCGGGCGCGTTCAGGCTGCCGCGCTGCGCAACGTGATCGCCAAGCGCGCGCCGCAGCGCCTCGTGCAGCAGGTGCGTGGCCGAGTGGTTCGCCCGGATCGCGCCGCGGCGATGGTGATCGACGCTCAGCGTGGCGCCCTGGCCGCGCGCGATGGTGCCCATCGTGACCTCGGCCTGGTGGATGAAGACGCCGGCCACCTTGCGGGTGTCGGTGACGCGGGCCGCGCCGGTTTCGGTCTTGATTAACCCGGTATCGCCGACCTGGCCGCCGCTTTCGGCATAGAAGGGCGACTGGTTCACCACGATGGCGACCTTGGTCCCCTCGCCCGCCTCGGCCGTGTCGGACCCGTCGATCACCAGCGCGGTGATCTGGCCCTCGGCCTCCTCGGTGTCATAGCCCAGGAACTCGGTCGCCCCGTGCTTTTCGGCCAGCTCGAACCAGATGGTCGCATCAGCCGCCTCGCCCGAGCCGGACCAGGCCGCCCGCGCCATGCGCTTTTGCTCGGCCATGGCCGCGTCAAAGCCCTCGACCTCGACCGCACGACCCTTTTCGCGCAGCGCGTCCTGGGTCAGGTCGAGCGGGAAGCCGTAGGTGTCGTAGAGCTTGAAGGCCGCCTCGCCCGGCAGGTCGGCACCCTCGGGCAGGCGCGACAGCTCGTCGTCCAGCAGACGCAGGCCACGATCCAGCGTCTGGCGGAACCGCGTCTCCTCGGAGCGCAGCGTTTCCTCGATCATGGCCTGGGCACGGCTCAGTTCCGGATAGGCGGCACCCATCTGGCGCACCAGCGCGGGGACCAGCTTGTGCATGACCGGATCCTGCGCACCCAGCATGTGGGCATGGCGCATCGCGCGGCGCATGATCCGGCGCAGCACATAGCCGCGCCCCTCATTGCTGGGCATCACCCCGTCCGCAATCAGGAAGCTGGTCGAGCGCAGATGATCGGCGATCACCCGGTGATGGACCTTGCCCGGCCCGTCGGGGTCCGCGCTGGTCGCATGGGCGCTGGCCTCGATCAGCGAGCGCATCAGGTCGGTGTCATAGTTGTCGTGCTTGCCCTGAAGCAGTGCGCCGATCCGCTCCAGCCCCATGCCGGTGTCGATCGACTGCATGTCCAGCGCGCGCATGGACCCGTCCTCGAACTGCTCGTTCTGCATGAAGACCAGGTTCCAGATCTCGATGAAGCGGTCGCCATCCTCATCCGCCGAACCCGGAGGGCCGCCCCAGATCTTGTCGCCGTGGTCGAAGAAGATCTCGGTGCAGGGGCCGCAGGGACCGGTCGGGCCCATCTGCCAGAAGTTGTCGCTGGTCGGGATGCGGATGATCCGGTCGTCGGTCAGGCCCGCGACCTTCTTCCAGATCTGCGCGGCTTCGTCGTCGGTGTGGTAGACGGTCACCAGCAGCCGGTCCCTTGGGATGCCGAATTCCTTCGTCAGCAGCTCCCAAGCATAGGGGATGGCCTGTTCCTTGAAATAGTCGCCAAAGCTGAAGTTGCCCAGCATCTCGAAGAAGGTGTGGTGGCGCGCGGTATAGCCCACGTTGTCCAGGTCGTTGTGCTTGCCGCCGGCGCGCACGCATTTCTGGGCGGTGGTGGCGCGCTTGTAGTCGCGGGTCTCGACGCCGGTGAACAGGTTCTTGAACTGCACCATGCCCGAGTTCGCGAACATCAGCGTCGGGTCGTTGCGGGGGACCAGCGGGCTGCTGTCCACCACGCGGTGCCCGTTCTTTTCGAAATAGCCAAGGAAAGTCGAGCGGATGTCATTCAGACTGGGCATGGCGGGCCTTCATCGCAAATCGGTTCTGCTGTCTCCGGCCGTGCCGGGTCGGTGCATGGTCTATCCCTGCCGGGCTTTGCTGTCCAGCAACACCCCTCGCGGGGCGTCAACTTGCGCAGCCTGGCCGCGCATGAAGAAGGGGCGCGAAGGCATGGCCCCCGCGCCCCGATCTGTCAGGCAGTCGTTCCAGATCAGTCCTCGGTCAGCGCATCATCGGTGCTGTTGCCGTCGAAGCCGAATTCCAGGCCGTGGCTGGCGCGGATCTTGTCCTCGATCGCATAGGCCACCTCGGGACGGTCGCGCAGGAACTGCTTGGCATTTTCGCGGCCCTGGCCGATGCGCTCATCGCCATAGGAATACCAGGCGCCCGACTTCTCGACCACGCCGGCCTTGACGCCCAGGTCGATCAGTTCGCCGACCTTGCTGATGCCTTCGCCATACATGATGTCGAATTCCACCTGCCGGAAGGGCGGCGCGACCTTGTTCTTGACGACCTTCACGCGCGTCGTGTTGCCCGTCACCTCATCGCGGTCCTTGACCGAGCCGGTGCGGCGGATGTCGAGCCGCACCGAGGCATAGAATTTCAGCGCGTTGCCGCCCGTGGTGGTTTCGGGGCTGCCGAACATGACGCCGATCTTCATGCGGATCTGGTTGATGAAGATCACCATGCAGTTCGAACGCCCGATGCTGGCGGTCAGCTTGCGCATGGCCTGGCTCATCAGGCGGGCCTGGCTGCCCATCTGCATGTCGCCCATGTCGCCCTCGATCTCGGACTTTGGCGTCAGCGCCGCCACTGAGTCGACCACGACCAGGCTGACCGCGCCCGAGCGCACCAGCGTATCGACGATCTCCAGCGCCTGTTCGCCCGTGTCGGGCTGGCTGATCAGCAGCTCATCGAGGTTCACGCCCAGCTTCTTGGCGTATTGCGGATCCAGCGCGTGTTCGGCGTCCACGAAGGCGCAGATCCCGCCCTTTTTCTGCTCCTCGGCCACGACATGCAGCGTCAGCGTCGTCTTGCCCGAGCTCTCGGGGCCAAAGATCTCGATGATTCGACCCTTCGGCAGGCCGCCGATGCCAAGGGCGATGTCCAGCCCCAGCGATCCGGTCGAGGTCGCCTCGATCTCGGCGATGGGGCTGTCCTTGCCCAGCTTCATGATAGAGCCCTTGCCGAACTGGCGTTCGATCTGGGCCAGGGCACTGTCCAGGGCCTTCTGCTTGTCCGCGCTGCGTTTGTCAGTCATGTCGAAGATGCTCGCCTGTGCCATGTGGTTCCCCATGTTATTTCACAGCCCTCCGGGCGGGGCAATCAATTCGGCCGACCGGATGTTCACGTCCTGTTCGCATAGATGTGCCATAGCCACGCGGATTTCAAGACATCGTGGTGAATTGCCTAACCCTATCGAACTCAGCATGCCGGCAAAGCGGTTAACAAAGCGTTTACAGTGGCTGGCGGGGCAGCTATCCACCGCGGGTCTGGGAAAATGAAACAGATCAAAGGCGGCGGGGATGCTGATTTTCTGGGAACAACGTCTTGTCTTCCTGGCGACCCCCAAGGCCGGGTCCAGCGCGATCGAGATGGCGCTGGAATCGCTGGCGGCCGTGTCGCTGCAACGGCCTGCGGAGGTGAAGCACACCAGCATCTCGACCTTCCGACGCCACCTGGGGCCCTGGCTCAAGGCGCAAACGGGGGCAGACTTCACCACCGTCGCCCTGATGCGCGAGCCGGTGGACTGGCTGCGCAGCTGGTACCGTTTCAAGCTGCGCGACGATCAGGACGATCCGCAGCACGCGATGGAAGGCGTCCTCTTTGCCGACTTCGCCGCAAGCTATGCGCGCGAGGGCGGTCCTGGCCAGCTGGGGATCGGCAGCCAGAGCGCGTTCCTGACCGACGATGCGGGATCGGTCGACCGGATCTTTCCCTATGAGCGCATCCAGGACTTCGTGGATTTTCTGGAAGGCCGCCTTGACTGCGCGATCGAACTGCCCCGCATCAACGTCCCGCCCAGTGTCGACGTCCATCTGGACCCGGTCGCCGAACAGGGGCTGCGGACCGCCATGGCCCGTGACTTGGAACTGTACCAGTCGATCTGAGGGAGGACGGGCGGCCTAGTGCAGCCGGCCGCCTGTGGGGCGCGCCAGCTGCGCCTCGACCAGCTGGGTCAGCTCGGTCAGCGTGAAGGGCTTGGCGAGGAAGACCGCGTCGGGCACCGGCACCTGCCCTTCCACAAAGATGTCCTCGGTATAGCCTGACATGAAGATGACGCTTGCCGAGGGCAGCAGCTTGCGCGCCTCGCGTACCCATGCCGGCCCGTCCAGGCCCGGCATGACCACGTCGGTGACAAAGATGTCCACCTGCCGGTTTCCGTTCTGAAGCAGCTCGAGCGCCGCCTCTCCCGATGCGGCCTCCAGCACGTCATAGCCCTTGAGCTTCAGCGCACGCGAGGCGAAGGCGCGGACCGGGGCCTCGTCCTCGACCAGAAGGACGGTCGCGCGCGGCCCGGTCTGCAGCTGGGGCGCCGCGCGGCTGGCAGGCATCGGCAACGGCGTCACATTGGCCACCGGCCCCGCATGGGCCGGGAAATAGAGCGAAAAGCATGTCCCTTGCCCCTGCGTGCTGTCGCAGAAGATATAGCCGCCGGTCTGCTTGACGATCCCATAGGCGGTCGACAGACCCAGACCCGTGCCTTCGCCCGTGCGCTTGGTGGTGAAGAACGGCTCGAAAATCTTGTCGAGATGATCGGGCGCGATGCCGCAGCCCTGGTCGCTGACCGTGATGCGGACATAGTCGCCCGTCGGCAGGGTCGCGCGGTCCCGCACCAGGGGCGCCGACAGCCGAAGATTCTCGGTGCGGACGGTGATGTCGCCTCCGCCGGGCATGGCGTCCCGGGCATTCACGACGAGGTTCATGATAACCTGCTCCAGTTGGCGCTTGTCGGCGCGGATGGCGCTCAGCGCGGGGTCATAGGTGATGGTCAGGCCGACGCGTTCGCCAACCAGCCTGTTCAGCAGATGGGTCAGGTCGGCCAGCGTGTCGCGAAGGTCCAGCGTCTCCAGCTTCAGCGTCTGCTTGCGCGAGAAGGCCAGAAGCTGTCCGACCAGGGCCGCCGCGCGGTTGGCGTTCTGGCTGATCTGGTCCAGGTCCGCATAATCGGGATCGCCCTTGTCGCGCCGAAGCATCAGCAGATCGCAGTGTCCGCTGATTGCGGTCAGAAGATTGTTGAAATCATGGGCAACGCCGCCGGCCAGCTGGCCGATGGCCTGCATCTTCTGGCTCTGAACGAATTGCGCCTCGAGGGTCTTCAGCGCACTGGCATCCGACAGGACCGCGATCAGCTGGTGAGGATCGCCCGGATCCCGCGCGACCGACAGCTGATAGTGGCGGTCCCGCAGGTCGCTGACGCGGCTGTCGGGGTGGCGCAGGCGCAGGACCTCGGTCTGGTTCAGGGCCCGCCCTGCGGCGATGTCGGAGAGCCAGTTTGTCAGCGACCGCCCTGGCCCTTCCAGCAGCGAGGACAGAGTTTGGCCACTGTCATCGGGCGCCACCATGCCCTCAAGCAGCGCCCGCGCGTGGCCGTTCGCGCGCAGGATCGCGCCATCCATCCCAAGGCGCAGCAGCGCGACCGGGATCGCCTCGAAATCGTCGGCGGGCGGGCCGTCGTTCATCGCCAGCGCGATCTCGAAACTGTCGAGAACAGCACCGGCGCGATGAAAGGCCCAGATGTGCAGCGGCGCGTCCGGCATGCAGCTGAGGGACAGCATGTCGCCGTCGGGAAGTTCCAGCTCGGCATTGCCGAGGCGCATCGCCCGCAGCGTCAGGTCCGCGGCCCCGCTTGGCGCGTCTGCCCTGAGGCGGGCCATCAGGCTGAGGATCGACCGTCCCGTCAGATCCTCGAACTTCTGCAGGGAGGCGGCGTTCTGGTAGAGTACCTGCCCATCCGCATCACAGAGCCACACCGGGTCGGAGGCCGCCGCGACCTCTCCCTTGATCGAGCCGAGCGCGCGGCGGGCCGCCAGGCCGCGCGCGAAATGCGACAGCGCGACCGCACCGCCCAGCAGGTACCAGGCGACCGCAACGGTCGAAAGGATCACCGCCGCGCGCCCGGTCGCGGCTGCGGGGGCCACGATCAGGATAGACGCGCCCAGGACCATCGGTGCCAGCAGCAGCGGCAGCGCCGCCAGGGCGCCCCGCGGCAGTCCCGCCTGTTCGTCCAGATGCGCCATGCGAATCGTCCCCCTGCCGTGCCACAGGTCCTGCGATAGCGCGGGAGGGATTAAATTTGCGTTAACCGCTCTGCGCCTCCGCGCGCAGCAGGGCCATGTAGAAGCCGTCGCTCGCCTCCAGCGGCGTCCAGAGGTTCCTCTCGACCAGGGTGAAATGCGGATGGCGCTGGCAGAAGGCTGCGATCTGGTCGTCGTTCTCGGCCGAAAGGACCGAGCAGGTCATATAGGCCAGGTGCCCGCCCGGACGCAGCAGCGGCACCACCTGGTCCAGGATCTGGCCCTGCACGGCCAGCAGTTCCGACAGCTGGGCCGGGGTCAGGCGCCACTTGGCATCGGGGGTCCGCCGCCAGGTTCCCGACCCCGAACAGGGCACATCCGTCACGACCAGGTCGAAGCTGCCGGCAGGCCGTGCGTCGATCGCGATGCGCAGACCTGCCCGGGCCGCGCGCGCCGGCAGGTCGGCCATGCGCGGGGCCGAGCGGTCATGCGCGACGACCCTGGCATTTGGCTGTCGGGATGCCAAGGCCAGTGCCTTGCCGCCACCGCCGGCGCAGAAATCCAGAACGCGGTCGCCCTCCGACAGCGGCAGCCGGGCGCAGGCCAGTTGCGGCGACAGGTCCTGAAGCTCGACCAGCCCGTCGCGATAGGCGGCAGACCGGGCCACGGCGCGTTCATTGGCGGTGACGCAAAGCGCCGAGGGCAAGGCGGGCCAAGGCTGCGTCTGGATGCCGGCCGCCTGAAGGGCGGCGGCAGCGGCCCGGGGATCGGTGCGCGACAGGTTCACGCGCAGCCAGACCGGGGCACGGGCCGTCATGGCTTGGGCCACGGTGGGGGCGTCATCCCCAAGGGCCTGGTGCCAGGCCGGACGCAGCCAGTCGGGCAGATCATCGGGCAACGTCTGCGGCGGAACATGAGCGTCCTCTGCCGCCGTCAGGGGCGCCGGAGCATGGCCTTCTCCGGTGAACAGCTGCGAAAGCCTCAGGCCCTGCGCCCTTGCATGGCCGATCATCAGCCCGCGTCCGGACAGACCGCCGCCCAAGGCCGCCAGGCTGTCACGTTGCCGCAGCGCCCCGAAGACGAGATCGCGCAGCGCCGCGCGGTCGCCCGAGCCCGCAAAGCGGCTGGCCCGCGACCATCGCAGCAGCGCCTGTTCGGCGGGCGCGCCAACCAGGATGTCGTCCAGCACACCGATGGCGGCTGCGATGCGGGCGGCGGGGGTCACCGGGCGGGCCCGGCAGGGGAACAGGAGGTGGACATGCGACGGGCCTTTCCGGCGGCCCTGACCGGGCCCTTGGGCGCCGGACTAGCACGGCGCGGACCGTACGCTCAATCTCAGAAGCAGGTCGAGGTCGCGATCACCGGGAACAGCGTGAAGGTGCTGGCGACGAGGCCGATCCAGGATCCCGCGACGACGACCCTGCGGGCGCGCCCCGATCCGGTGGGCAGGATCACCACCAGCACGACATGCAGCGCAAGGCCCGCCAGCCAGACCGCCCACATCGCCGCGTGATGCAGATCGGTGAAGAAGACCGGATGGTCGGTCCAGCCCAGGCTGCACCCGGTCCCGTGCAGCGCATAGACCAGCACGAAAAGCGCCGACCAGAGGATCGGCCCGGCCAAGGCCCGCGCCAGCCAGCCCATCACAGCACCTCCTGCGCCAGGATCAGCGCCATCGAGGCCGCCGAGGTGCCCAGCCAGAACAGCTGAAACAGCTGCCAGGGCGGGATCGCGCCGCGCCGCTGCACCCCGATCCGACCGCTGCGGGCGTCCGCGTCGGCCCGCAGCGCCAGCATCAGCGCGATGACGCCATGGACCATGGCAAACCCCAGCGTCGCGCCCCGCAGGGCGTCGCGGGCATGGCGGGTCGGATCGTCGAGGCCGAAGGCGATGCCGCCCAGCAGGAGAAGCGCGCCTGCAGAGGACAAAAGCCCGATCCGCGTCCAAAGCGCGGCGCCCGTGGCCCGGCGCGCCTCGGCCACCCAAGCGGCCAATGCGCCCAAGGCCATCAGCGCCAGCGCGCCCCCCGACATCACCAGCATCGGCCAGGTCGCGATGGCGCTTGCGGGTGCGGGCCAGTTCGGGGCCACGACGGTCAGGAAGCCCACCCCGAACAGCAGGGAGCCGTAGAGCGTCGCATCCGCCACCAGCAGCGCCACGACCCCGGTATAGCCAAGCGTGTTGCGCACCTGCCAGTGCAGCGGCAGCTGCAGGCCCGGGGCGACATCGACCGGCGCATGGTCGCGGTCAGTGCCCATGATCGCGCCCCATTTCCACGCGACGACCAGCGTGGCCAGGATGCCCAGGGGCGCCAGCCAGTAGAAGCCCGCCAGCATCATCGCGAAAAAGCTGCCGATCGCGGCAGAGGTAGCCACCGGCAGCGCGGTGTTGCTGGCCAGGACCGCCACGTGCTGGGGCCGGCCGCTGCCGGGCTCGACAACCAGCGTCTCGCGCCAGCCGCGCGGCGCGCCGGGCAGCAGCCCCTCGCCCCGCGCCAAGGGCAGCATGGCGCCGGCATCGGGCTGTCGCGGTCCGGGCAGCGAGGCGAAGTTGTAGGAGGGCGCCGGCATCGGCATCGCCCATTCAAGCGACGGCGCCTGCCACGGGTTGCGCCAGCTGCGCCGCCCGAACATCCACTGCATGAACAGGTCGAAGGCGAACAGCGCGAAACCCGCCGACTGGATCATCCCGAAGATGGACGAGATCAGGTTCAGCCATTCCCATTCCGGATTGCCCGGATAGACGCCGACACGCCGGGGCATCCCCAGAAGGCCGGTCAGGTGCATGATGAAGAAGGTGCCGTGGAAACCGATGAAGATCAGCCAGAAGGCGGCCTCGCCCAGGCCCCTGACGCGCCAGCGCCCGCAGATCAGCGGCATCCAGTAACTGACCGCCGCCAGCATCGGAAAGACGAAGCCGCCGATCAGCACGTAATGCAGGTGGGCCACCACGAAATGCGTGTCATGCGCCTGCCAGTTGAAGGGCACCATGGCCAGCATGACCCCCGTCAGCCCGCCCATCACGAAGGTCGCGAAGAAGCCGATGATGTAAAGCATGGGCAGGCGGAACTGGACGCGGCCCTCCCACATGGTGCCGATCCAGGCAAAGACCTGCACCGCCGTCGGCACCGCCACCAGCGCGGACGCCGCCGAGAAAAATGCCAGCGCCATGTGCGGGATGCCCACCGTGAACATGTGATGCACCCAGAGGCCGAAGGACAGGAAGACCAGCCCGATCACGGCCGCGACCAGAGCCCCGTATCCCAGGATGGGGGTGCGACTGAGCACCGGAATGATGGTCGACAATGCGCCCGCCGCCGGCAGGAAGATGATATAGACCTCGGGGTGGCCGAACAGCCAGAACAGGTGCTGCCACAGCATGGGCGAGCCGCCCCGCGCCACGTCGAAGAAGGGCCAGTCAAAGGCGCGCTGCACCTCCAGCAGGATCGAGCCCAGGATCAGCGGAGGAAACCCCACCAGCATCATCACGGAGGTGCCCAGCAGGTACCAGCCCATCAGCGGCATCCGGGTCAGGGGCATGTCGGCGGCGCGGCAGCGCAGGATGGTCACGGTGATCTCGACGGCCGCGGCCATGGCCGAGATCTCGACGAAGGTAACACCCAGCAGCCAGACATCGGCGTTGATGCCGGGGGAATAGGTCTTGTCGGTCAGCGGCACATACATGAACCAGCCGCCGTCGGGCGCCACCCCGAACAGCAGCGACAGCACGATCACCGTGCCGCCAAAGAGATAGCAGAAATAGCCGAGCGCACTGAGCCGGGGAAAGGCCATGTCCCGCGCGCCCAGGATCTTGGGCAGAAGCCACAGCGCCAGCCCCTCCAGCAGGGGGATCGCGAACAGGAACATCATGATGCTGCCATGCATCGTGAAGATCTGGTTGTAGAGGTCATTGTCCAGGAAGGCGCCATTCCGCGTCGCCAGCTGCGCGCGAATCAGCATGGCCAGAACGCCGCCGATGGCGAAGAAGACAAAGGCCGTCGCCATGAATCGCAGGCCGATCGTGCCGTGGTTGACCGAGGTGAAGAAGCCGCGCCAGCCCGGCAGGTCGGCCCAGACCCGGTCCAGTTCGCGGTGCAGGCCCAAGGCACGCTGCGGCGGGTTGGAGGCGATGTCGGCCAGGGCGTCGGCGGTGGTCTCCCCTTGTCCCGAGGTCAGGCTGGCATCGGTCATGGGCGGGCTTCCTCGGCGGACGGATCGGTGACGGGGGTGCCCGACAGGGGCGGTTCGCGTGTCAGCTGCGGGTCGCTGACGAAATCGGGCATGGGCCCGGCCGGATCATAGGCGACCACCTCGAACCGCATGAAGGGGTGGCCGCGGCCGCAGAATTCGGCGCATTGGCCCTCGTATCGGCCGGGGGTCGCGGCCATCAGACGGTGCAGGTTGGGGTGGCCGGGGATCGCGTCCATCTTGCCGCCCAGCTGCGGCACCCAGAAGCCGTGGATTACGTCGGTCGAGGTGATCACGACGTCGAAGGGCCGGCCGGCGGGGACATAGAGGACACCCCGGGTCGCGACCGGCTGGCCATCCGGACCCGGCTGCACGAAGTCCCACATCCATTGCGAGGCCTGCGCCCGCACGGTCAGGGTGTCATCGTCGCGGGCCAGCATCCGCTCTCCCGTCCACAGGGCAAAGCCCAGCAGCAGGGTCAGCCCGGTCAGCGTGAAGCCCAGGCCCCAGCCATAGATCCACCGCCGTTCCGACCTTTCGGGATCCCCGCCCGGCGTGTTGCGCAAAAGCGCCAGCGACAGCAGGACCATCACCAGCGCGGTGATCAGGCCGGCGCCGATCAGCATGACCCACCACAGTCGGGCGATCTCGGAGGCGATGGGACCGGCGGGCGACAGCGTGCTCAGCGGCCCATCGCAACCCGCCAGCAGCGGAACCGCCAGCAAAGCGGCGGGCTTGTACCTGAATGCGCGAACCAGAAGGGCCCCCCCATGCGACAGAAGTATTCGTGGAAGCAACGCCGCCGCTTGACGGACCCGATCGAGGAGCACATCGCCTTTGACCAGACCGAAAGCAAGATCGCCCTTGCCGGTCACCCGCTGCACGCGATGATGGTGGCCTTTCCCATCGCGCTGGCATTCTCGGTCTTTGGCGCGGATGCGTTCTACTGGCTGACCGGGGACGAGTTCTGGCCGCGGGTCGCCCTGTGGGCCGCGGGCTTCGCGTTCGGCATGGGGGTTCTGGCCGGCGTGACCGGCACGTTCGAGCTGCTGATGGTGTCGGGCATCCGCATCCGCAGCGCCAGCTGGACGCATTTCGTGCTGGCCGTCATGCTGCTGTCGGTGCTGGGCCTGAACTGGGGCTTTCGCCTTGGCGATCCGGTGGGGGCGGTGCTGCCCTGGGGCGCATTCATCTCGGCCCTGGGGGCGGGTATGACCGGCATCACCGGCTGGCACGGCGGCAAGCTGGTCTTCGACTATCAGATCGGGACGCATCAGGGAAAGCAGGACTGAGGGCGGGTTCATCATGCCTCTCCCCAGTGCATCTGACCCCAGGGCTCCAGCATGAAGTCCGGCAACCAGTCCGCCACGCCCGACAGATCGGGCTTGGCCAGGACCAGCCACAGCACCCCGATGATCAGCGGCAGCGCCATTCCCAGCGCGATCAAGGGCGAGGGCAAGCGGCTGGTACCCCGTTGTTCGGCTGAACTCAGGATAAAATGGCCGATCCAGGCATGGACCAGCGCCATTCCGGACACGAGGGCAAGCTTGGCTGCGAACCACAGGTCGAAGACCCCCGCCGCAAAGATCAGCCCGGTCCCCGAGGCGATGGCGATGACCGCCGCGGGCGTGGCAAAGCCCACATAGCCGTAATGGGTGATCAGACGGAATTCGGCATAACGCGCCTGCAATTGCGCCCCACCCCGGTCCCGCCGCCAGGCGCCCCCATAGAGGCTCAGCAACAGCGGCAGCGCGATCAGCCCCGCGCACCAGCACAGCATCGCCGCCAAATGGACGAACTTCAGCGACGCGATCATGCGGCAAACCCGCGCTGCCAGCCGCGCCGCAGCATCAGGAAGGCCAGCGCCGCTAGCGGCAGGAAGCCCGGCACCCACATGATCAGCCCGGCCAGCTGCTGGTCCGCCAGCGCCGGCAGGCCCCAGCGCGCAGCGCCGTCGACATGCTGAATGTAGAGAACGCCCGGCGCGAAGGTCAGCGCGGCGCCGACCAGGCCCATGATCCCGGCCAGCCCGCCCACGAACAGGGCCCGGCGCAGGGCCGCCTCGGCCGTGATGCCGGGGCTGAGGACGCCCGACCAGAAGATCCAGGCTGGCACCAGCATGGCCGCCTGCATGATCCAATAGAAACCGTCCGAGGCCCATATGGCCCAATAAACCGTCGGCAGGTGCCAGGCGATGATCGCGGCAGACAGGGCCGCAAGCGACAGGCTGACCGGCAGGCGCGGCAGCAGGGGCAGAGCGACAGCCAGCGCCGGCGCGGCGACCGTGGTCAGCAGCACGTGATGCGCCGCCCGCGCCGAAAACAGCGCCACCGTCAGCGCGCAGAGGGGCGAGACGAAGGCCACCACCAGCGCCAGCAATGCCAGCGCAGCGCCGCCCCTGCCCTGGCGCCCGGCTGCGCGCCACAGCAGAACCGAAAAGGCGGCCAGCCCCACCAGCAGAAGCAGGTCGAGGTTCCAGGCCTGCCACAGCTGTCCGGGCGCGGGCGCGGGGCCGCAATAGGGCATCGGCGCGTCGTTCATGTCGGTATCTTTTGTCCCTGTCCTTCGGCGCCACGGCTGGCCGCTGTGGCTCGGGATGTAACCGGCGGTTCAGCCTTGGGTTCCCTTGGGCTGCCGTACGCGCGGCGCGATCGGCCCCCTGCGGCGTTGTCAGTCGGATGCCTCCTGTCGGCTGTGGCTCCAACAACCGGCGACTGGCGTCAACCCTGCAGATCACCGGGATGCGATCTCGGTTGCTTAGGGTGTCCCGCAATGCGCATGGCCGCAGGGGCACTGCCGGACCTTGCTGCTTCCCAAATCCGTCCCCGGAGCCGCGCGCCCAGCGCGCATCCACTGCACCTAAAAAAAATCCCGCGCAGCCTGTAACAAAACAGGCGCCCGCTGCGACTTGCATGAGGAAGGGCGCTTCGGCCTTTCCGACAACAGGGGAGATCAACATGACCGCAACCTCGTCCCGCCTTGCCTTGGGCGCCTCGCTGGCCTGCGCCTTGGGCGCAATGGCCGCCACCGCCGTCCAGGCGCAGGAGATGGAAAAATGCTACGGCGTCTCGATGGCCGGGCAGAACGACTGCGCGGCCGGACCGGGCACGACCTGCGCGGGGAGCTCGACCATGGATTACCAGGGCAATGCCTGGACGCTGGTCCCGGCAGGCACCTGCCAGTCGATGGAACTGCCCGCCGCTGCGGATGGCAGCGCGCGCGAAGGTTCCCTTGAACCGCTGGAGCGTGACATCCCGGCATGAGCCGGCCGGGTGCGGCCCGGGGCCGCGCCCGCCTTTCCCTGGAGGACGCCATGACTGATCTGCCCCTGGGAGCCGGCGTCGGCTTCAAGCCCGAACATTTCGCCGCCATTCGCAGCGGCGCCCGCGGCATCTCGTTCTTCGAGGTCCATGCCGAGAACTATCTGGGCGCGGGCGGGCCGCCCCATGCGCAGCTGACCGCACTGCGGGCAGATCACGCGCTGTCCGTCCACGGCGTGGGCCTGTCGATCGGCGGTGCGCGCGGGCTGGACAAGGGGCACCTGGCCCGGCTGCGCGAGCTTTGCGACCGGTATCAACCCGAGAGCTTTTCCGAGCATCTGGCCTGGTCCAGCCACGGCGACCATTACCTGAACGACCTGCTGCCCCTGCCCTACACCGCCGAGACGCTGGCGCTGGTCTGCGATCATGTCGACCAAGTCCAGGCCGCCCTGGGGCGCCGGATGCTGTTGGAGAACCCGGCAACCTACGTGACCTTCGCCCAGTCCCAGATGCCCGAGACCGAGTTCCTGGCGCAGGTGGTCGCCCGCACCGGCTGCGGCCTGCTGCTGGACATCAACAATGTCTTCGTCTCCTGCACCAATCACCGCATCGACCCGCGCGGCTATCTTGCAGACTATCCCATGGCGGCGGTCGGGGAGATCCACCTGGGCGGCCACGAGGCCGAGGACCTGCCATCGGGGCCGCTGCTGATCGACAGCCACGGGGCTGCCGTGGCGGATCCGGTCTGGACCCTCTATGCAGAGGTGATCGCCCGGATCGGGCCAAGGCCGACGCTGGTCGAATGGGACAACGACCTGCCCGAATGGCCGGTCCTGGCAGCCGAGGCCACCCGGACCGCCCGGCTGCTGGCGGGGATCGGAGTGCCGGCCCATGCATGCTGAGTTCCTTACCCGCTTTCAGCACGCCCTTGGGGGCAGCGAACTGCCGCCGGGCGTGACCGCATGCGACCCTGCGGAAACACCGCGACGCTTTGCGGTCTATCGCAACAATGTCGTCGTCAGCCTGTCGGAGGCCCTGGCGCGCCGCTTTCCGGTCATCCGGCAACTGGTGGGCGAGGATTTCTTTCGCGCCCTTGCCCGCGCCTTCATCGATCGGGATCCCCCGCGCTCGCCCGTGCTGGCCGAATGGGGTGCTGCATTCCCCGATTTCCTGGCGCGTTTCCCGCCTTTGGCAGGCTGGTCCTATATGGCCGATGTAGCGCGGATCGAATTCGCGCGCGGCCTGGCCTATCACGCTGCGGACATGCCGCCCCTGGATGCGGCCGATCCGGCCTCTGCCGATCCCGAACAGCTGATCCTGCGCCTGCATCCTTCGGTCATGGTGATGCGCCTTGGACATCCTGCGGTGGCGATCTGGGCGCGCCACCAGCCGCAGGCACGGTCCCTGCCCCTGCCAAGCGGGCCCCAGACCGCGCTGATCCTGCGCGACATGTCCCATGCCGTGCCGGTCGAGGCGATCGGCCCTGGCGACGCGGCACTGGTCGAAGGGATGCTGGCAGGCCGCAGGCTTGGTGCCGCCGCGCAGGCAGCGCTGCGGGTCCAGCCCGATCACGATCCACAGCCGCGCCTTGTCAGCCTGATGCGCGCAGGCGTCATCGTCGGGATCAAGGAGGTGGCGCCGTGATCAACCGCCTCAATACCCTCGCCTCGCGCATCCCGGTCGATCTGGTGGCGCTGATGCTGCGGATCTTTCCGGCCATCGTCTTCTGGCAATCGGGCCGCACCAAGGTCGACGGCTTCTCGATCAAGGACAGCACCTGGTTCCTGTTCCAGCATGAATACGCCCTGCCGATCATCCCCGCCCCTTGGGCTGCGGTGATGGCGACGCTGGCGGAACACGCGCTGCCGGTGCTGATGGTGCTGGGCCTGATGACGCGGCTGTCGGCCCTGGGACTTCTGGGGATGACCGCGGTGATCCAGATCTTTGTCTATCCCGACGCCTGGGTGACGCACGGGCTCTGGGCCGCGGCGCTGCTGGCGGTGGCGGCGCTGGGGCCGGGGCGGATCTCGCTGGATCACCTGCTGGGGCTCGACCGTCCCGCGGGCTTGCGCTGAGATGGAGCTTGCCTTCGCATATGTCGCGGGCCTCCTGACGCTGATCAACCCCTGCGTCCTGCCGGTCCTGCCGATCGTCCTGACGGCCAGTATCGGATCAGATCCCCGCGGCCCCCTGGCGCTGGCCGCCGGCATGAGCCTGTCCTTCGTCACCTTGGGCCTGGGCGTCGCGGCGCTTGGGCCGGCCCTGGGCCTTTACCCCGAGGATGTCGGCCGGGTGGCCGCACTGGCCATGGTGGGCTTTGGCGCCGTGATGCTGACACCCGTCCTGAACCGTCGCTTTGCCGCCGCCACGGCCGGGCTTGCAGGCTCGGCGGATGCGATGATGCCGCAGGGGCGCGGCCTCGGTCGCGAATTCCTCGGCGGCACGCTGTTGGGTGCGGTCTGGAGCCCCTGCATCGGTCCCACCCTGGGCGCGGCCATCGCGCTGGCCAGCGCCGGCCAGGACCTGGGACGCGCGGGCGCCATCATGGCCGCCTTCGCCATGGGTGTCTCGACCCTGATCCTGGCCGGCGCCTACGGCCTGCGGGGGTTCCTGCGCCGCAACGCCGCGCGCATGGCCGGCCTTGCCGCCCGGGCGCGCACGGCCCTGGGACTGGCCTTCATCGCCGTGGGGCTTGCCCTGTTCCTGGGCCTGCATCACCGGGCGGAGGCCGCGCTGATCGCCTGGCTGCCGGCCTGGCTCATCGATCTTTCCGTCACCTTCTGAACCACGAGGACATCATGAACCGTCGAACCCTGCTGGTCTCTGCCGCCGCCCTTGCCATTGCCCCCGCGGCTTGGAGCAACGAACGGACCCTTTACGTCCCCGGCATGGCCGAGGAGCTGATGGAGAGGGGCGAGGTCATGCTGCTGGATTTCTGGGCCAGCTGGTGCAGCACCTGCGCGGCGCAGGACCGGGTGATCAGCGCTCTGCGGGCCGAGAATCCCGCCTATGACAAGGCGATCCGCTTCATCACCGTGGATTGGGACGAGCATGGCCGGGGCGAGCTGTCGCGGGCCTTGGCGATCCCGCGCCGGTCGACCCTGGTGGTGCTGGACGGACGCCGCGAGATCGGCCGCATCGTCGCCGGCACCGGCCGGGCCGAGATCAAGGCCCTGCTGGACCAGGGGCTTGCGGCCGCGATGTCATGACACAGGCGCTGGGCCTGACACGTGCGGGGCATTGCCCGGGGCCCATGGGCGGCGCTACCCTGCGCATCGCCGCACGACGACAGGAGGCTGCCCTGAACGCCGATGTCAGCTGGGAGGTATTGCTGGCGCGCGCCAATGACGGCGACGCGGCGGCCTTTCTGTGCTTCCTGACCGAGGTGGTTCCCATGCTGCGCCGCCTGATCCGGGCCCGCGCCGGCGGACTGCCCGCCGATCTTCACGAGGATATCCTGCAGGAGGTCCTGCTGGCCGTCCATCTCAAGCGGCAGAGCTGGCATCCGGGAACGCCGGTGCGGCCCTGGCTTTACGCGGTGGCGCGCCACAAGATCGTCGATGCCTGCCGGCGGCGCGGCCGCGCGATCGAGCTGCCGATCGAGGATGTGGCGGATCTCCTGGTCGCCACGCCCGAGCCCTTGCCCTTGGCGGCCCGGGACGCCCAGCGGATGCTGGGCATGATCGACCCGCGTTCGGCCGCCCTGGTCCGCGCGGTCAAGCTGGAGGGGCAGAGCCCCGAAGAGGCCGCAGCCGGCCTTGGCGTCAGCGCGGGCGCGGTCCGGATCGCGCTGCACCGCGCCCTGAAACGGCTTGCCGCCCTGGCAGAGAGGATGAAATGACGACGCGACCCACCACCGACGCGCTGATCGCGCAACTTGCCACCTGCCCGCCCCCGGCCCGGCTCTCGGCGCCCGGCGCCGCGGCCCGGCTCTTCGGCACGGTCGCCCTGGTCGTCGGTCTCTTCCTGTGGCTGGCGGGGCCGCGTGCCGACCTGGCCCATGCGCTTGGGCGGCCCGAGGTTCTCCTGAAGCTGGTGCTGCCCTTGGGGCTTGCCCTTCCGGCGCTGCTCCTGGCGCTGCGCTCGGCGCGTCCCGGCGCCAGGGTGCCGCTCTGGCCGTTGGCCTTTCCGGCCGTGGCGGCCTTGGGGCTCTTCGTCTCCCGCCTGGTCCAGACGCCCGCGGGACTGGTGGGAGCAGAGATCATGGGCAGCAGCGTCCTGGCCTGCCTTCTGTCGATCGGCCTGCTGGCGGCGCCTGCGACGATTTTGGGACTGGTGCTGTTCCGGCGTGGCGCGACCCTGCGGCCCGGACTGACGGGCGGGCTTGTGGGCCTTGCAGCCTCGGGAGGGGCGGCCGCGGGATATGCGCTCTACTGCACCGAGGACTCGCCGCTGTTCTTCACCACCTGGTACGGCTTGGCGATCCTCACCGTCGCTGCGGCCGGCGCCCTGCTGGGGGGCCGGATGCTGCGCTGGTAGTGGAAGGCCTGCGGGGCCGCCTGGCTGACCCTTCCTAGTGCAGACCTACCAGCGGCAGAGGCGGCATCGCCCGCAGGATGTGCAATGGCCGCTCGAACCCCTGAGCTGCCAATGTCTCAGGTCACCCCAGCCGGTAGTTCGGGCTTTCGCGCGTGATCTGCACGTCGTGGACGTGGCTTTCCTTCAGCCCCGCCCCGGTGATGCGCACGAACTGGCAGTTCCGGCGCATCTCGGCCACGGTGGCGCAACCCGTATAGCCCATGGCCGCCCGCAGACCGCCGACCAGCTGGTGGATCACCGTGCCCGCCGGGCCCTTATAGGGAACCTGTCCCTCGATCCCCTCGGGGACCAGCTTGTCGGTCGCGGCATCCTTCTGGAAATAGCGGTCGGCCGAGCCGCGGGCCATGGCGCCCAGGCTGCCCATGCCGCGATAGGATTTGAAGCTGCGGCCCTGATACAGGATCATGTCGCCGGGGCTTTCATCCGTTCCGGCGATGGCGCTTCCCACCATGGCGCAGCTGGCGCCCGCGGCGATCGCCTTGGCGAAATCGCCACTGAACTTGATGCCGCCGTCCGCGATGATGGGGATGTCGCCCGCCGCCGAGGCTGCATCCATGATCGCGGTCAGCTGCGGCACGCCCACGCCCGCCACGATCCGCGTGGTGCAGATCGAGCCCGGCCCGATGCCGACCTTGACCGCGTCCGCACCCGCATCGATCAGCGCGCGCGTGGCCTCGGCGGTGGCCACGTTGCCGGCGACGACCTGCACGCTGCCGCCCAGCGCCTTGACCCGCTCGACCGCCTTGGCGACACCGGCCGAATGGCCATGCGCCGTATCGATCACCACCATGTCGACGCCCGCCTCGATCAGCGCCTGGCTGCGCTCGAAGCCCTCGTCGCCAACGGTGGAGGCCGCGGCGACCCGCAGGCGGCCCAGCTCGTCCTTGCAGGCCAGCGGGTTCAGGACGGACTTTTCGGTATCCTTCAGCGTCAGAAGCCCGGTCAGCTTGCCCTGGGCATCGGTCACCAGCAGCTTCTCGATCCGGCGGGACTTCATCAGGCTGATCGCCTCCTCCCGGTCGGCGGGCTCCTGCAGGATCGCCAGATTGTCCGACGACATCATGGCCCGCACCGGGGTCCGGTCATCGCGGGCAAAGCGCATGTCGCGGTTCGTCACGATGCCCACGACGCGGCCTGTCTGGTCCACGACGGGAAAGCCCGTGACGTTGTAGCGCTCCTGCAGCGCCTTGGCATCGGCCAGGGTCTGGTCGGGCGTCAGCGTGATCGGGCTGTAGACGATCCCGCTCTCGAACCGCTTGACGCGACGCACCTCGGCGGCCTGCTGGTCGGCCGTCAGGTTGCGATGGATCACGCCCATCCCGCCCGCCTGCGCCAGGGCGATCGCCATCCGGCTTTCGGTGACGGTGTCCATGGCCGAGGACAGCAGCGGGATGTTCATCCTGATCGCACGGGTGACATAAGTGGTCACATCCGCGGTCGACGGCATCACCGTCGAGGCGGCCGGAACAAGAAGCACATCATCAAAAGTGAGAGCCTCACGAATCTGCATGGGGGTATCCTTGCGGCAACTTCGTTTGGCAGTTTCCCCTTTCACGCATGGCGGGCTTTGTCCAGCCCGAGACTGCGCGTTGCAGGAAGGACACGGACAGAATGACGCAGCGCCACCCGACGCCACGTCAGGTTGCGCCGCTCATTGATTGGTAACCACTGTCGTCTAAGCTGGATCCGGGCCGGAATGCGCGCCCCGAGGGAGGACATAATAATGAAGAAAACGTTGACGGGTGCCGCGGCGTTGATGATGGGGGCCACCCCCCTTTTCGCCGGCGGCATCGAACGCGCGCCCCAGTCGCTGGCTGCGCTTTTCGAAGAAGGCAATTACGTCGAACTGAGCTTTGGTGGCGTTGACCCGACCGTCGAGGGCACGGACGCCCTGGGGTTCCGGACCGGCGACGTGGCGCAGGGTTACGGCTTTGCCGGCCTGGCCTACAAGCACCAGTTCACTGCAAATTTCTCGGCTGCGCTGATCATCGAACAGCCCTTTGGCGCCGACATCCGCTATCCCAGCCAGCCCGGGCTGCTGCCGGACCCGGCGGCCGAAGGCTCGGTGCTGCTGGGCGGCACCTTCGCCCGCGTCGAATCGACCACCTTCACCGCTCTCGGGCGCTACAAGCTCCAGAACAACTTCTCTGTCCATGGCGGGATCAGGGGATCGCGCGCCGAAGCCGCGGTCGGCCTGAACGGCGCGGCCTATGGCCCGGTTGCAGGCTATGACGTCGATCTGGACAGCAGCACCGGCGTGGGCTGGGTCGCCGGCGTGGCCTGGGAACGTCCCGACATCGCGGCGCGTGTCTCGCTGACCTACAATTCCGAGGTCGATCACGACTTCGACACGGTCGAGCGCGGACCGCTGGTCGATCCCGACGGGCCGGGCCCCGTGCCCGCCCTGCCACTGCTGGAGGGCACCTCGACCACCACGGTGTCCACCCCCGAAAGCTGGAACCTGGAATTCCAGACGGGCGTCGCCGCCGACACGCTGGTCTTCGGCTCGATCCGGTGGGTGGAGTGGAGCGCGTTCCGCGTGGACCCGCGGCAGTTCACCACCGTCACGGGCGGCGGTCTTGTCGACCTGGAGGATACCACCACCTACACGCTCGGCGTGGGCCGCCGGTTCAGCGACGCCTGGTCCGCCTCGGCCTCGTTTACCTTCGAAAAGCAGGGCGACGATCTGGTCTCTCCGCTGGCACCCACGAACGGGCGCAAGGGCATCACCCTGGCGGCGATTTATTCCCAAGGGCCGATGAAGATCACGACGGGCATCAACTACACCAAGCTGGGTGATGCCAGCCCCGAAACGGGCACCCCCGACACCGCACGCGCCCGGATGGAAGACGGCGATGCCCTGGGCGTCGGTGTCCGTGTCGGCTACAGCTTCTGACGCACGACCAGACGCTCGGCAAGGAACGGTCCCGCAGCCTCTGCGGGACCGTTTTGCATTTGCCCCTTGGCCTGGAGGACGGCCAGGCAGCGACCACGCCTCCGGCGATCTCCGCCGCCGCATGAAACACCTGCACCCGCCCTGCGGGGCTTTCCAACGCCCGCCGGCAGGATTACCTAGGGGCGCGGCGCAGAAGAGGGACGGCCAGATGATCTATCGCAGCGCGGAGGAATGGCGGGCGGCGCCCTCGAGGCGGGTCGTGCTGTTCGGCATGTCGGGCCTGGGCAAGACCTACCTGGCGACCATGCTGCGCGAGACGGGGGCGTGGTTCCACTACAGCGTCGATTACCGCATCGGCACGCGCTACATGGGCGAATACATCGCCGACAACTTCAAGCGCGAGGCGATGAAGGTCCCCTTCCTGCGCGACCTGCTGATGTCGGACAGCGTCTACATCGCCAGCAACATCACCTTCGACAACCTGGCGCCCCTGTCGACCTATTTAGGCAAGCCAGGCAGCCGCAGCCGGGGCGGCCTGGCCTTTGACGATTACTGCCAGCGCCAGAACCAGCACCGCCGGGCTGAGATCGCGTCGCTGCTGGACACGCGTCATTTCATGGACCGTGCGCAGGACATCTATGGCCTGCCGCATTTCGTCTGCGACAGCGGCGGGTCGATCTGCGAGGTGGTGGACCCCGAGGACCCCCAGGACCCGGTGCTGGCGGCGCTGGAGCGCGACCTGCTGCTGGTCTGGATCAAGGGCAGCGACGCGCACACTGCGGAACTGGTGCGCCGCTTTGATCGTGCGCCAAAGCCGATGTATTATCAGCCGCAGTTCCTGGAACAGGCTTGGGTCGCCTACCGGGTCGAAAAGGGGCTGGAGCCGTCGCAGGTCAATCCCGACGACTTCATCCGCTGGACCTATGCCCGCGCCCTGGCGCACCGGCAGCCCCGCTACGAGGCGATGGCCCGCCGTGGCGTCACCGTCACCGCCGAGGAGGTGTCGCAGATCCGCGGCCCCGACGACTTCACCGACCTGATCGCCCGCGCCATTTCGCGCAAGGACAGCTGACCCATGCCGATCACCCTGAACGAGAACCTGCCCGCCTATCGCATCCTCTCGGACGAGGGGGTGATGGTGATGTCGCCCGGCCGCGCCGCGATGCAGGACATCCGGCCGCTGCGGATCGGGCTGTTGAACCTGATGCCCAAGAAGATCCAGACCGAGAACCAGTTCGCCCGGCTGATCGGCGCCACCCCCTTGCAGATCGACTTTCAGCTGATCCGCATGTCGGACCACGAAAGCCGCAATACCGCCGCCGACCACATGGAGAGCTTTTACCGCCCCTTCCGCGACGTGGAGGCGACAGGCGAAAAGTTCGACGGTCTGGTGATCACCGGTGCCCCGGTCGAGCATCTGCCCTTCGACCAGGTGACCTACTGGGACGAACTGACCCGCGTCTTTGCCTGGACGCAGACCCACGTCCATTCGACCTTCGGCGTCTGCTGGGGCGGCATGGCGATGGCCTGGCATTTCCACGGCCTGCCCAAGCACATTCTGCCGGGCAAGGCCTTCGGCTGCTTCCGCCACCAGAACCTGGCCCCCGCCTCGCCCTATCTGCGCGGCTTCTCGGACGAGGTGCTGGTGCCGGTCAGCCGCTGGACCGAGGTGCGCCAGGAAGATGTGGACGCGCGGCCCGCCCTGAACACGCTGCTGGCCAGTTCGGAGGTGGGGCCCTGCCTGCTGTCCGACCCGGGGCATCGCGCGCTCTATGTGTTCAACCACTTCGAATATGACAGCACGACGCTGAAGGACGAATACGACCGCGACCGCGCGGTCGGAAAGCCGATCGCGGTGCCCGCGAACTACTATCCGGACGATGATCCGGCCCGCATGCCGTCCAACCGGTGGCGCAGCCATGCCCATCTGCTCTACGGCAACTGGATCAACGAGATCTACCAGACGACATGGTACGACATGTCGCGCATCGGAGAGGGGCCTGCATGACCACCGACGTTCAGCTGCCGCTGGTCGGCCAGATCAGCCGCTTTCTGGAGGAAGACGCCCCCGAGGACCTGCGCCGCGCCTTGGAGGGCGGCAGCAAGCGCGAGATCCTGGACGATTCCTTTCCCTATGACTGCATGATGGACAAGGACGTGTACGAAGCGGCCATGGAGCAGCTGCAGCTGCAGCTGGTGCGCATGATGCATGACGTGATCGAAACCGGGAAACGCGTCGTGGTGGTCTTTGAAGGGCGCGACGCCGCCGGCAAGGGTGGGGCCATCGACCGGGTGCGCACGAACCTGAACCCGCGCTCCGCCTATGTCGTGGCCCTGCCCAAGCCCGGCGAGCGCGAGGCCGGCCAGTGGTATTTCCAGCGCTACGTCGACTGGCTGCCCGCCGCCGGAGAGATCGCGCTGTTCGACCGCAGCTGGTACAACCGGGGGGTCGTCGAGCGCGTTTTCGGGTTCTCGACCGAAGCGCAGCGCCACGCCTTCTTCCGCCAGCTGCCGGGTTTCGAGCAGCTGCTGGTCGATGACGGCGTGATTCTGGTCAAGCTCTGGCTGAATGTCGGCCGCGCCGAGCAGCTACGGCGGTTCCTGGAACGGGAAAAGGACCCGCTGAAGCAATGGAAGCTGAGCCCGATCGACGTGGACGGACTGGCCAAGTGGGACGAGTACAGCGTCGCCATCCGCGAGACGCTGAGCCTGTCGCATTCGCCCATTGCCCCCTGGACGCTGATCCGGGCGGACGACAAGCGCCGGGCGCGGATCGCGGTGATCCAGACGGTGCTGCGGGCGGTCGACTTCGCCGGCCGGGATGACGCGGCCATCGGCATTCCCGACCCACTGGTCGTCGGCGGGCCGGAACTGCTGCGCCACTGACGCGGACGCTCGGCTCACGGCTGCGCGATGCTCTTGCGCGGGCGGCGGGCGGCGGCTAGCCTCACCCTCGGTTCTGACCAGAGGAGAGGCCCGAAAACATGCGCTTGCTGACGACCACCATCCTGGCCGCCACCGCTCTGCCCGCCTTTGCGGCCGATCCGGAGCTGACCGTGTTCGATTGGGCGGGGTTCGAGGAACCCTCGATCTTCCAGGGCTATCTGGACAAGCACGGCGACTCGCCCACCTTTTCCTTCTATGGCGATGACGACGAAGCCTTCCAGAAGATCGCCTCGGGCTTTCGGGCCGACGTGGCCCACCCCTGCAGCCAGATGGTCAGCAAGTACCGCGATGCCGGCCTGATCGAGCCCTGGGACACGGCACGCATCCCGAATTTCGACAAGATCGACGAGCGGTTCCTGGATTCCCAGGTGTTCCGCGACGACCAGGGCGTCTGGTTCATCCCGACCGACTGGGGCGCCACCGCCATCGCCTATAACACCGAAACCGTGCCGGCCGAGGATGTGGCCTCGCTGCAGGTCTTCACCGATCCCAAGTACCAGGGCCGCACCTCGCTGCCCGACAGTTCGGACGATGTCTGGGCGCTGGCCTATCTGGCCACCGGCGTGACCGACTGGACCGATGTGACGGACGAACAGTTCCAGGCGGCCGCCGACTGGCTCCGCCAGGCGCACCAGAACGTCGCCGCCTATTGGTCCGACCCGTCGGAACAGGCGCAGTTGATGGCCTCGGGCGCGGTGGACATCGCCTGGTCCTGGAACGACGGCGTCGTCTATCTGCAGGCCGACGACTATCCAGTGGGGTTCCAGCGCGAGGCAAAGGAAGGATCGTCGACCTTCTTCTGCGGCTTCATCAACCTGAAGGACGGGCCGGGCAGCGAAGACAAGGCCTATGATTTCATAAACGCCTGGCTGGAGCCCAGCGCGGGCAAGGCATTGCTGGACACGATCGGCTATGGCCATACCTCGACCGAGGCCATGGCGACCATCGCGGACGAGCCTGCCGTCGCAGAGGGCCTGGCCGAGGTCGATGTGCCGGTCCTGGCCCAGACCCCGAACGACCCGGAACAGCGTCAGCGTCAGTTGGCCGAGTTCGAAAAGATCAAGGCGGGTTTCTGAACCCCGAATACCGGGGGCTCTGCGCCCCCGGACCCCCTTTGGGGTATTTCGACAACGCAGAATGTCAGGGGGCGATCACGATGTGGTCGCCCTTCTGCATGACAGGGACCGGATCAAGGCCGCAATCGGCACCAGCGATGGCCGCGCCCGTCGCCTTGTCAAAGCTGGCGCCATGCGCGGTGCACATCAGTTTCGTGCCGTCCGCCGACAGCAGCGTCGTGCCACGATAGTCCAGCGGCAGGTATTGATGCGGGCAGGCGTTCACGAAGGCGCGGATGGTGTCGCCGTCGCGCAGGACAAGGATCGGAAAGCTTCCCCGATCTGTCGTGACGGTCAGCGGATGCACCGCGGTGATATCGGCCGCCGCGCAGATGCGGGTGCCGGGCGCGGGGGCGCTGCTGTAATCGGTCCAGGCCATGATGGTGGCGCGGCGGCGTGACGACCGCCGCACCGCTCCCTTACTGGGCCGGGGTGGCGGTCAGGACGCCACGCCGGATCTGGTCCTCCTCGATGGATTCGAAAAGGGCGCGGAAATTGCCCTCTCCGAAGCCGTCATCGCCCTTGCGCTGGATGAACTCGAAGAAGATCGGGCCGATCACCGTCTTGGAAAAAATCTGCAGCAGGATGCGCGTTTCTCCGCCGCCCACCACGCCTTCGCCGTCGATCAGGATGCCCCGCGCCTTCATGCGCTCGATGGGCTCCTCATGGCCCTTCACGCGGCGATGCGACATCTCGTAATAAGTGTCCGGCGGCCCCGGCATGAACTCCATCCCGGCATCGGCGATCTTGTCGGTGCCCGCGTAGATGTCGTTCGAGGCGATCGCGATGTGCTGGATGCCCTCGCCCTTGTATTCGCGCAGGTATTCCTCGATCTGGCTGTGATCGTCAGTGCTTTCGTTGATCGGGATGCGGATCTTGCCGTCGGGCGAGGTCAGCGCCCGGCTGACCAGGCCCGTCTGCTTGCCCTTGATGTCGAAATACCTGATTTCGCGGAAGTTGAACGTGTCGTGGTAGAACTTGTACCACGTGTCCATGTTGCCGCGGATGACATTGTGCGTCAGGTGATCCAGATAGAAGAACCCGAACCCTTCCGGGCGCGGATCGGCCTCACCCAGCCAGTCGTAATCGGCGTCATAGGCGCTGCCCGCGTCGTCGTAACGGTCGATGAAGTAGAGAAGCGATCCGCCGATCCCCAGGACCGCCGGCGCCTCGATCGACTTGCCGGTGCCGGTATATTCGGTCGCCCCCAGGTCCACGGCGCGCTTCAGCGCCGCCTGCGCATCGACCACGCGCCAGGCCATGGCGGGCGCGCAGGGACCATGTTCGGCCACGAAGGCGGCTGCATGGCTGTCCGGTTCGGCGTTCAGCAGATAGTTGACGTCGCCTTGGCGATAGAGAGTGATATGGCGGGTCTTGTGCCGTGCAACAGGCAGGAACCCCATCTGGCGGAAAATCCGGTCCAGGACCTGCGGGTCAGGATGGGCGAATTCGACGAACTCGAACCCGTCCGTGCCTGCGGGGTTGGCGGCGCTGATGGTTGCCTTGGGGGCGTCGTGCGGAAACGGTCCCATGAGATCTCCTCCTGTTCAGTTGGAACATTTTACCGCCAGCGCGAAGCATGAGCGTTGCAATCTGCGCGCTCACAAGCAAAAATTTGCACAGGCCGCGCATGGCTGACATCAATCACGCATGAGGGACGCATGGATCGGTCTGATTCTGCGATACTTGCTGCATTGCAGCGCGACGGGGCACTGACCAATGCCGCCCTGGCGGAAACGGTCGGTCTGTCCGCGTCCCAGATCTCTCGTCGACGGGCGGCGTTGGAGGAGGCCGGCCTGATCGAAGGCTATTCCGCACGGCTGTCGGCGGCAAAGCTGGGCTTTGGCTTTCGGGCGATCATCCGCGTCAACCTGCGCGGCCACGGCCAAGGGCGAGAGGAGGAATTCGCCCGCTTCGTGGCCAGCCAGCCGATGATCCGTTCGGCCTTTTCGGTGTCGGGCGATGCGGATTACATCCTGGACATCCGGGCGCGCGATCTGGACGGGTTCGCCGATTTCATCCATCGCCACCTGCTGCCGCACCCGCAGGTGGCCCAGGTCCGGTCCGAGATCGTGCTGAAGACGCTGAAGGACGAACGGGACGTGCCCCTGCCATGACTTGCACGGCTTTCATGATCTTGTCGAAAACTATGAATTTGCTGGCAGGGGTCGCGCGGTCTATATGACAGGCTTCCGATGAGAGGCGCGACCATGACCGGCAGACTTCCCCCCTCCCCCGCCTTCGCGGCGCTGAACCATGCGGCTGCGGAACGCATCCTGATCCTGGACGGGGCCATGGGGACGCAGATCCAGGCCCTGGGCCTGGGCGAGGACGACTATACCGGTCACGGCTCGGGCCATGTCTGCCGCCATCATTCGGACCATCCGCAGACCGGCAACAACGACCTGCTGATCCTGACCCAGCCCGAGGCGGTCGAGGAGATCCATTATCGTTACGCCATCGCCGGCGCCGACATCGTCGAGACGAACACCTTTTCCGCAACCACCATCGCCCAGGCCGATTACGGGATGCAGCAGGCGGTCCATGACCTGAACGTCGAAGGAGCGCGCGTCGTGCGGCGGGCCCTGGACCGCGCCACTGCCCAGGATGGCAGGCCGCGCTTTGTCGCGGGCGCGATCGGGCCCACGAACCGCACCGCCTCGATGAGCCCGGACGTGAACGACCCCGGATACCGCGCGGTGACCTTCGACGATCTGCGCAAGGCCTATCTGCAGCAGGCGAACGGGCTGATCGCCGGCGGCGCCGACATCCTGCTGATCGAGACCATCTTCGACACGCTGAACGCCAAGGCCGCGATCTTTGCCTGCATCGAGGCGATGGAGGCGCATGGCCAGCGGCTGCCGATGATGATCTCGGGCACGATCACGGACGCCTCGGGGCGCACGCTGTCGGGACAGACGCCCACGGCCTTCTGGCATTCGGTGCGCCATGCGACCCCTTGGACCATCGGGCTGAACTGCGCGCTTGGCGCGGCGGCGATGCGCCCGCACCTGGCCGAACTGTCGGCCGTGGCCGAGACGCTGATCTGCGCCTATCCCAATGCGGGCCTTCCCAACGCCTTCGGCCAGTATGACGAAGGCCCCGACGACACCGCCGTGCAGGTGGCCGAATTTGCCCGCGAGGGGCTGGTCAACGTCGTCGGCGGCTGCTGCGGCACCACGCCCGACCATATCCGCGCCATCGCCGAGGCCGTCAAAGGTTTCGCCCCCAGAAAGGTGCCCGCCTATGCCTGATCGTCTGTTGCGCCTGTCAGGGTTGGAACCGTTCGTCCTGACCCCCGACATCCCCTTCGTGAACGTGGGCGAACGCACTAACGTCACCGGCAGCGCGCGCTTCCGCAAGCTGATCAAGGAGCGCGACTATGCCACCGCCTTGGAGGTCGCCCGCGACCAGGTGGAGAACGGGGCGCAGATCATCGACATCAACATGGACGAGGGCCTGATCGACAGCCGCGCCGCCATGGTCGAGTACCTGAACCTGCTGGCGGCCGAACCCGACATCGCGCGGGTGCCGGTGATGATCGACAGTTCCAAATGGGAGGTGATCGAGGCCGGGCTGCAATGCGTGCAGGGCAAGCCGGTGGTGAACTCGATCTCGATGAAAGAGGGCGAGGAGCAGTTCCGTCAGCAGGCCCGCCTGTGCCTGGCCTATGGCGCGGCGGTCGTGGTCATGGCCTTTGACGAACAGGGCCAGGCCGACACGGCCGCCCGCAAGATCCAGATCTGCCAGCGCGCCTATCGCATCCTGGTGGACGAGGTGGGTTTCCCGCCCGAGGATATCATTTTTGATCCGAACATCTTCGCCGTGGCGACGGGGATCGAGGAGCACAACAACTACGGCGTCGATTTCATCGAGGCCACCCGCTGGATCCGCCAGAACCTGCCGCACGCGCATGTGTCCGGCGGCGTGTCGAACCTGTCCTTCAGTTTCCGCGGCAACGAACCCGTGCGCGAGGCGATGCATGCCGTGTTCCTCTATCACGCCATCCAGGCGGGGATGGACATGGGCATCGTCAATGCGGGCCAGCTGGCTGTCTATGACCAGATCGACCCGGACCTGCGCGAAGCCTGCGAGGACGTCGTCCTGAACCGCCGCGCGGACGCCACCGAACGCCTGCTGGAGATCGCCGAGCGGTTCCGGGGCGACGGCCAGGGCGCCAAGCGCGAAAAGGACCTGTCCTGGCGCGAATGGTCGATCGAGAAGCGGCTGGAACATGCGCTGGTCAACGGGATCACCGAATTCATCGAGGCCGATACCGAGGAGGCGCGCCAGGCCGCAGAACGCCCGCTGCATGTCATCGAAGGTCCGCTGATGGCGGGCATGAATGTCGTGGGCGACCTCTTTGGCGCGGGCAAGATGTTCCTGCCGCAGGTGGTGAAGTCGGCCCGCGTGATGAAGCAGGCCGTGGCCGTCCTTCTGCCCTACATGGAGGAGGAAAAGCGCCTGACCGGCGGGACCGAGCGCGAGACGGCCGGCAAGATCCTGATGGCCACGGTCAAGGGCGACGTCCATGACATCGGCAAGAACATCGTGGGCGTCGTGCTGGCCTGCAACAACTTCGAGGTCATCGACCTGGGCGTCATGGTGCCCGCGCAGAAGATCCTGCAGGTGGCGCGGGACGAGAAGGTCGACATCATCGGGCTGTCGGGCCTGATCACCCCGTCCCTGGACGAGATGGCGCATGTGGCCGCCGAGATGGAGCGCGAGGGTTTTGACATCCCGCTGCTGATCGGCGGGGCCACGACCTCCAAGATCCACACGGCGGTCAAGATCGCACCGCGCTATACGAAGGGCGCCGCCGTCTATGTCACCGATGCCAGCCGCGCGGTGGGGGTCGCGTCCTCGCTGCTGTCGGCGACGCAGGCTGCGGGTTATGTCGAAGGCGTCCGGGCCGATTATGCCGAGGTCGCGGAACGTCACGAACGCTCGGAAGCCGCGAAAAGCCGCCTGCCCTTGGCCAGCGCCCGCGCCAATGCCCTGAAGATCGACTGGGCGGGCTTCGCCCCCACCGCACCCGGCTTTACCGGCACCCGCGTGATCGAGGACTGGGATCTGGCCCAGATCGCGCGCTATATCGACTGGACCCCGTTCTTCCAGACCTGGGAGTTGAAGGGTGTCTATCCCCGCATCCTGGAGGACGAAAAGCAGGGCGAGGCCGCGCGCCAGCTGTTCGCCGAGGCGCAGGAGATGCTGGCCCGCATCATCGACGGCAAGTGGTTCAAGCCGCGCGCCGTCGTGGGCTTCTGGCCCGCAAATGCCGCGGGCGACGACATCCGGCTGTTTGCGGATGCCGGGCGCACCAGGACGCTGGCCACGCTGCACACGCTGCGCCAGCAGGTGACCAAGCGGAACGGCCGTCCCAATGTGGCACTGTCCGATTTCGTGGCGCCAGCGGGTATTCCCGACCATGTCGGAGGCTTCGTCGTCACCGCCGGACCCGAGGAGGCCGAGATCTCGGCCCGCTACGAGCGTGCGAACGATGACTACGGCGCGATCATGGTCAAGGCTCTGGCCGACCGTTTCGCCGAAGCCATGGCCGAGATGCTGCACGAGCGTGTCCGCCGCGAGTTCTGGGCCTATGCCCCCGACGAGGCCTTCGCGCCCGAGGATCTGGTGGCCGAACCCTATGCCGGCATCCGCCCCGCGCCGGGCTATCCCGCCCAGCCCGACCACACCGAAAAGCTAACGCTGTTCAAGCTGCTGGACGCGGAGGCCGCGACCGGGGTGACGCTGACGGAAAGCATGGCGATGTGGCCGGGGTCGTCGGTGTCGGGCCTCTATATCGGGCACCCGGACAGCTATTATTTCGGCGTCGCCAAGATCGAGGAGGACCAGGCCCGCGACTATGCCGCGCGCAAGGGCTGGAGCCTGGAGGAGGCGGAACGCTGGCTGGCGCCGGTGCTGAACTATCAGCCGGGCCGCGCCCCGGTCGACGCCTGAGGAAAAAGGCCCGGAGCGATCCGGGCCTTGTCCGTCACAGGGTTTCGCGCAGCATCTGACGGCCCAGGATGTGATCGGCCGCCTTTTCGCCCGTCATGATCGACGGGCCGTTGAGATTGCCGTTCGTGATCCGCGGAAAGATCGAACTGTCCGCGACACGCAGCCCCTCGACCCCGATCACGCGCAGTTCGGGGTCCACCACCGCCATCGGATCACTGGCCGCACCCATGCGCGCGCTGCCGCAGGGGTGATAGGCCGATTCGGCATGCTCGCGGATGAAGCCGTCGATCTGCTCGTCGGTTTGCAGCACGTCGCCGGGCTGGATCTCCTCGCCGCGATAGGGGGCAAAGGCGGGCTGGTCAAAGATGCGACGGGTGTGCCGGACGCAGGCCCGGAACTCGGCCCAGTCGTCCTGGTGCGACATGTAGTTGAAGCGGATCTCGGGCGCGGCGGCGGCATCGGCGCTGGTGAGGCGGACCGTGCCCCGCGATTTCGACCGCATCGGGCCGACATGGGCCTGGAAGCCGTGTCCCTTGGCCGCGGATTTGCCGTCATAGCGCACCGCCAGCGGCAGGAAGTGATACTGGATGTCGGGATAATCCACCGCATCGGAGGAGCGGATGAAGCCGCAGCTTTCGAACTGGTTCGACGCACCCAGGCCCGTCTTCTGCAACAGCCACTCGACCCCGACCCGACCTTTGCCCAGAAGGTTGTAATAGGTATAGAGCGTGATCGGCTTCAGCGACTTGTACTGCATGTAGACCTCCAGGTGATCCTGGAGGTTGGCCCCGACTCCGGGCCTGTCGGCGATGGGCGTGATGCCGTGCTGGCGCAGGTGATCGGCAGGCCCGATGCCTGACAGCATCAGCAGTTTCGGCGTGTTGATCGTGCTGGCCGAAACGACGACCTCGCGCTTGGCCTCCAGCACCTCCGCACGACCCTTGCGCAGGATTTCAACACCGTAAGCGCGGTTTCCTTGAAACAGGATGCGCTGCGCCAGCCCATGGACCACGGTCAGAAGCCCGGATTTCTTCGCCGGACGAAGATAGGCGTTGGCGGCCGACCAGCGGCGGCCCTTCCAGATGGTGGCCTCCATCGGGCCAAAGCCCTCCTGCTGTTCGCCGTTATAGTCGTCGGTCCGGGGCCAGCCGGCCTGCTGGCCTGCCTGGATGAAGGTGTTGAACAGCGGGTTCTTGCGCTTGCCCCGCGTGATGTGCAGCGGACCGTCCGTGCCGCGCCAGGGCGAGGTTTTGGCCCCGGTCGGATCGCCGTGCCAGGTCTCCATCCGCTTGAAATAGGGCAGCACGCCCGCATAGTCCCAGCCCGCCGCACCGCTGTCGGCCCAGTGCTGGTAGTCCATCGGATTTCCGCGCACGAAGACCATGCCGTTGATCGAGGACGACCCCCCGATGACCTTGCCGCGCGGGGTGACCAGCCGACGGCCGTCCAGATGCGGCTCGGGCTGGCTGGAGAAGCCCCAGTCATAGCGCGACATGTTCATCGGATAGGACAGCGCGCCCGGCATCTGGATGAAGGGGCCGATGTCGCTGCCGCCGAATTCGATCAGGGTGACGCTGCGCCCGGCCTCGGTCAGCCGATAGGCCAGCGCGCAGCCGGCGCTGCCCGCGCCGATGATGACGTAATCGGCGGGCGCGGCGCCGCGCGGCGGTTCAATAGGGCGCATCCACGCCTCCCATTCCGACATAGACGGATTTCAGCTGCGAATAATGCTCGATCGCGGCGGCCGAGTTCTCTCGGCCCAGGCCCGACAGCTTGACCCCGCCAAAGGGCATCTCCACCGGGGTCAGGTTGTAGGTGTTGATCCAGCAAGTCCCGGCCTCCAGCCGGGCGGTGACGCGATGGGCGCGGGTCAGGTCCTGGGTAAAGACGCCAGCGGCCAAACCAAAGCCGGTGTTGTTGGCACGTCTGATCGCCTCGTTTTCCTCCCGGAAGCTCAGCACCGTCATGACGGGACCAAAGATCTCGTCCGTCGCGATGGCCATATCGTCGGTGGCATCGGCAAAGACCGTCGGCGGGACAAAGGCCCCCTCGCCCTCTCCGCCGCAGACCAGCCGGGCGCCGGCCGCCTGACCGGCCCGGATGGCGGCGCGGATCTTGTCCGCCTGCGTCTGGTTGATGATCGGGCCGTGATTCGTCAGCGGGTTCAGAGGATCGCCCATGCGGACGGAGGCCAGGCGCTCGGCCATCCGCGCCAGGAAATCCTCCTTGATGCCCTCCTGCAGGAAGACCCGCGTGCCGTTCGAGCAGATCTGACCCGAGCTGTAGAAGTTCGCCAGGATCGCGGCGCCGACCGCGTCTTCCAGATTGGCGTCATCAAAGACGACCAGCGGCGACTTGCCTCCCAGTTCCATCGTGACGTGGCGCATGCCTTGGGCCGCGGCGGCATAGACGCGGCGCCCGGTCGGCACCGATCCAGTCAGCGACACCTTGGCGACATTCGGGTCGGTGACCAGCGCGGCGCCCACCTCTCCTCGGCCCTGCACCACGTTGAAGACGCCCGGCGGCATGCCGGCTTCAAGGAAGATTTCCGCCAGTTTCAAGGCGCCTAGCGGCGTTTCCTCGGACGGCTTGAAGACCATCGTGTTGCCCATGACCAGGGCCGGGGCAGCCTTCCAGCAGGCGATTTGGCTAGGATAGTTCCAGGCCCCGATGCCCGCGCAAACCCCCAGGGGCTCGCGCCGCGTATAGGCCCAGTCCAAGCCAAGGGGGATCATCTGGCCGGTCAGCGTCGCCGCCAGGCCCGCGAAATATTCCAGCGCGGCGGCCCCCGACGGCCAGTCGGCCACCAGCGTCTCCTGGATCGGCTTGCCGGTATCCAGCGTCTCAAGGCGGGCCAGATCCTCGTTGCGCTCCAGGATCAGCGCGGCGGCGCGAGCCAGGATGCGGCCGCGCTCGACCGGCGCCAACGCGGCCCATCCGGGCTGCGCCTGGCGCGCGACGGCGCAGGCCTCGGCCACCTGCGGGGGGGTGGCTTCCCGCAGGCTTGCGATCGTCGCGCCGGTATAGGCATAGCGCACGGCAAGTTCGGCACCCTGCCCTTCGACATGCTGGCCGCCGATAAAGAGGCTGGCCCGGGGTTGGGCCGAAAGCTCTGGGTTCTGGGTCATGCAAGCGCCTCTTCAAGATAGGTCTGGATGATGGTCAGCGCCGCCTCGGCATCGGTCGGCCCCGGCGTCAGGACGGCGCGCAGATAGACGCCGTCGATCAGCGCGCCGAGCGTGTCGGCGATTCGTTCAGGCTGCCCGGTCAGGCCGCGCAGCGAAAAGATCAGGTTCGACCGTAGGCGGCGGTGATAGACGCGCAGCAGCCGCCCGGCATTCGGGTTCACCAGCGCCAGGGCATAGAAGTTCAGCCAGGCGCTGACCGTCTCGCGCTGGAAGTTCTGGGGCGCAAAGTTGGCGCGGACGATGCCGTCCAGCCGCGCGCGGCCGTCGTCGCCCCGCAGGACCTCGCGCACCGAATCACCATAGTTGCGCAGGATGAAGCGCATCGCGGCCAGGAATATCTGCTCCTTGGAGCCGAAATAGTGATGCGCCAGCGCCGGGGACATGCCGGCGCGCTTGGCAATCTGCGCAACCGTCACATCCAGCGACCCCGCACGACCCACTTCCTGGATCGCGGCGTTGATTAGTGCAGCCTTTCGAATAGGCTCGGCCCCAAGTTTCGGCATGACGGCACCTGCGCTCTCAAGAAAACGGTTGCTTTATGCTTATCATGTATCTTTAATTGATCAACCAATCAAGAACAGGGAGTCCCAAAATGACCCTTTCCCGCATCGTCGCATCGCTTGCGATCAGCGCCGCCGCCAGCCTGCCCGCCGCCGCGGCCGAACCCGAAGAGTGCCGCACCGTGGTCTTCTCGGATGTCGGCTGGTCGGACATCACGGCCACGACGGCCCTTGCCTCGACCGTCCTGCAGTCGCTCGGCTACGAGACCGAGACCCGCATCCTGTCGGTGCCGGTGACCTACACCGCCTTGTCGACTGACGATGTCGACGTCTTCCTGGGCAACTGGATGCCCACGATGGAGGCCGATTTCGCGCCCTATCGCGACGCGGGGACGGTGGACACGGTCCGCACGAACCTGACCGGCGCCAAATACACCTTGGCCACCAACCAGGCGGGGGCCGATCTGGGCATCGACGACTTCACCAAGATCGCCGAGCACAAGGAAGCCCTGGACGGCAAGATCTATGCCATCGAGCCCGGCAATGACGGCAACCGCCTGCTGCTGGAGATGGTGGCGATGGACAAGTTCGGCCTGGGCACCTTCGAGGTGGTCGAATCCAGCGAACAGGGGATGCTGGCGCAGGTCAGCCGCGCCGATGGCCGCGACCAGCCGGTGGTCTTCCTGGGCTGGGAGCCGCATCCGATGAACGCGCAGTTCCAGATGACCTACCTGACCGGCGGCGACGAGGTCTTCGGCCCCAACTTGGGCGGGGCCGAGGTGCGCACGAACACCCGCGCCGGCTATGTCGAGGAATGCCCGAATGTCGGCAAGTTCCTGCAGAACCTGGAATTCACGCTGCCGATGGAGAACGAGGTGATGGGGCTGATCCTGAACGACGGGATGGAGCCGCTGGCCGCCGCCCAGGCTTGGCTGAAGGACAATCCCGATGCGGCCACGCCCTGGCTGGTCGATGTGACGACGGTCGATGGAAATGATCCGCAGGCGGCGCTGAACGAGGCGCTGCAACGCTGATCGCTGCGGCGGGGGGCGCGACCCCGCCTTGGCGACGGTTCGGGACAGCAGGGGAACGGCAATGGAACAGATGACCGAATGGGTCACGGACAACAAGATACCGGTCGGACGCACGGCAAAGACCGTGTTCGACTGGCTGAACGCGAATGCGGGGGCGGTCTTTGACGCGATCTCGGTGGCAATGGAGGCGCTGATCGGGGCCGTGCTCGCGGCGCTCGAGGCGCCGCATCCCTTCCTGTTCATCGCGCTGGCGGTCGCGCTGACCTATGCGCTGCAGCGGCGGCTGTCGACCTGCCTGCTGGTGGCGGCGGGCCTTCTGTTCATCCTGAACCAGGGCTACTGGAGCGAGACGCTCCAGTCGCTGACGCTGGTGCTGTCCGCCTGCATCGTCTGCATGGCGGTGGGCGTGCCCATCGGCATCGCCGCCGCCCACCGTCCGCGCCTTTATGCATGGATGCGGCCGGTCCTGGACCTGATGCAGACGCTGCCGACCTTCGTCTACCTGATCCCGGCGATCGTCTTCTTCGGCATCGGGATGGTGCCGGGCCTGCTGGCGACGGTGATCTTCGTTCTGCCCGCCCCGATTCGGCTGACGCAACTGGGCATCGCCTCGACCCCGCCCGCCCTGGTCGAGGCGGCGACCGCCTTTGGTGCGACCCCACGGCAGCTGCTGTGGAAGGTCGAATTGCCCAGCGCCCTGCCGCAGATCATGGCGGGCCTGAACCAGACCATCATGCTGTCGCTGTCGATGGTCGTCATCGCCGCCCTGGTCGGTGCCTCGGGCCTGGGGGTTCCGGTCGTCCGGGCGCTGAACAGCGTGAACACCTCGCTCGGGTTCGAATCGGGCTTCGTGATCGTCGTCGTCGCCATTCTTCTGGACCGGATGCTGCGCATGGAGAGCCGCAAATGACTGCTGAACGCAATGCCGTCGAATTCGACCGGGTCTGCATCGTATTCGGCGACCACCCCGACCGCGCCCTGCCCCTGATGGACGAGGGCCTGGAGCGGGGTCCCATCAAGACGGAGACCGGCCAGGTGCTGGGGGTCCATGACTGCAGCCTGAACGTTGCCGAAGGCGAGATCCTGGTGCTGATGGGCCTGTCCGGTTCGGGCAAGTCCACCCTGCTGCGGGCCGTGAACGCGCTGAACGACGTCTGCCGGGGTGAGGTCCGCATCCGGCGCGGCGAGCAGATGGTCAGCGTGACCGGCGCCGGCCGCCGGGCGTTGCGGGACATCCGGCTGAGCAGCGTGGCCATGGTGTTCCAGCAGTTCGGCCTGCTGCCCTGGCGCAGCGTGCGCGAGAATGTCGGGCTGGGCCTGGAGCTCGCGGGCATGTCGCCCGCCGAGCGCCGCGACAAGGTCGACCGCCACCTCGAGACGGTGGGGTTGTCCGAATGGGCCGACCGCAAGGTGGGAGAGCTGTCGGGAGGCATGCAGCAGCGCGTCGGCCTGGCCCGCGCCTTTGCGACCGAGGCGCCGATCCTGCTGATGGACGAACCCTTCAGCGCGCTGGACCCGCTGATCCGCGCCCGGCTGCAGGACGAGTTGCTGGAGTTGCAGGCCAAGACCGGCCGCACCATCATCTTTGTCAGCCACGACCTGGACGAAGCCTTCAAGCTGGGCAACAGGATCGCGCTGATGGAGGGCGGCCGGATCGTCCAGATCGGCACGGCGCGGCAGATCATCGCCAACCCGGTGAACGGCTACGTCGCGGATTTCGTGGCGCATATGAACCCGCTCGGGGTTCTGACCGCGGAGGATGTCGTCGAGGCCGGAGAGGCCGAGGGCCAGCCCATCGCCCGGGATCTGCCGGTGCGGGCGGTCATGGAACTGCTCTCGGGGCGGTCCGCCGTTCCGGTCGAGGGTGGCGGCCGCATCACCCGCGAGGCCGTGCTGGCCCGGCTGATCGATCCGCGCGGCTGAACGCCGCGCAGGCCCCTAGCTGTTCTGCAGATCGCGGTGATAGCGGACCAGCAGGGCCAGCCCCAAGGCAAACAGGGTCAGGCTGAGGCCGAAGACATAGACATAGCTGACATATTCGCCGCCATAGCTGGGATAGAAGGCGCGGCGCATCTGGCCGACCATGTGCACCAGCGGGTTCCACCACAGCCAGTCCTGGTAGGGCTGCGGAACATCGTCAAAGATGAAGAACACGCAGGAGAGGATGAACAGCGGGCGCATCAGGATGCCCCACATGGGCTGCCACCAGCTGATCGTCTCGAAGAGGAAAGAATTCATGACACCCATGGCCGACCCCAGCATGATGGCCATGGCCACACCGATGACGATCAGGTCGAACTGGGGGTCGGTGCGCGTCTCCATGATCAACGAGATGCTGGTGAAGATCAGGAAGGCGACCATGATCTGCGTGACCGCCCCGAAGGCGATCCGCGCCAGCAGCGCATCCACGAAGGTGACTGCCGGATAGGCCAGAAGCGCCGAGGAGTAGCGGATCGAGCCCGCCACCTTGTTAGAGATGTCGAGGTAGGCCATGAACGGCACGACCCCCGTCGCATAGAACATCGCGAAGGTCGTGCCCATCGGCGGCGTCCGGAAGCCGGCCGAAAAGATCAGCGTCAGCAGAATGACCCCGCCCACCGGCTCGGCGATCGCCCAGAAGTACCCGCCCGAGGATCGCCCGTGGCTGGTCTGCATCTCGCGCAGGATCAGGGCACCGATCGCCCTGAGGCTGGCAAAGCTGCGGTGCTTGCGGACTTCCTTGAGCTTGCGGTCGGGGGCCGGGCCGCGCCGCTGCGGCAGCGGAGCGGGCTGGGGGGCGGAAGGTTGGGGCATCTGTGACATCGGACCGCGCCGCGGGGGCGCCTTCTGCTGGCAGATCCTTGCAGGGATCGGCGCTGGAACTGTTCATCGCGCTTATGTATGAGTGCCGGCAAGAGATCAACAAGACAGGCGGGGTAAGCGCATGTCCGCCCACGACCAGATACCCTCATCGCAGACCCAGCCTCCGGCCGAGCCGGCATCCGAGCAGCCCGCGAAGACGGGCCAGATCGCGACGACCCCGCAACCGGCCCGACAGCCCGCCCCGCGCCCCAAGAAGCCCGGAGCCGCTGGCATCAAGGCGCGTCAGCTGAAGTCGCAGCAGATCATCGACGCGTCGATGCAGCACCCCGTCCTGCCGCCCGCCAGCGCCGCCAAGCTGGAACGGCGCCATTATGGCATGGCGATCAGCTTTGTGCTGGTGGTCCTGATCCCGATCCTGGTGTCGGCCTATTACCTCTATGCCAAGGCCGAGGATCAGTATGCATCCTATGTCGGCTTTTCCGTGCGCAGCGAATCCGCGCCCAGTCCGGCGGACATGCTGGGCGGCCTCGGCTCGCTTGTCGGGGTGACGTCCAGTTCCACCTCGGACACGGACATCCTGTTCAAGTTCATCCAGAGCCGCGACCTGGTCGAGCGGGTGAACGCCCGGCTGGACCTGAGGGCCATCTGGTCCAAGGCGCCGGGCGATCCGATCTTCAGCTATGGCGGAGACGCCTCGCTGGAGGATCTGGTCGCGGAATGGGAACGCAAGGTCAGGATCTATTACGACACCGGGATGATCGACCTGCGCGTGCTGGCCTTTGATCCTCATGACGCCCAGAACATCGCCAAGGCCATCATGGAAGAAGGTGGCCTTCTGATCAACCAGTTGAACGACATCGCGCGCGAGGACGCCCTGCGCTATTCGCGCGACGAGCTGGAGCGCGCGCAGGAACGGCTGCGGCAGGCCCGGCAGGCGGTGACCGAGTTCCGCAACCGATATCAACTGGTCGACCCGGTCGCCGATGTCCAGGGGCAGATCGGGGTCGTGACCTCGCTGCAGCAGCAGCTGGCGGAACAGCTGGTCTCGCTTGGCCTCCTGCGCGCCAATGCCCAGCCCAATGACCCGCGGATCAGCCAGACCGAACTGCGCATCGAGGTGATCCGCGAGCAGATCGAGGCCGAGCGCCAGAAGTTCGGCTCGAACAGCAGCGAGGCCGCGCTGTCGGACGTGGTCGGGCAGTACGAGATCCTGGCCGTCGATCGCCAGTTCGCCGAGACCAGCTATACCGCCGCCCTTGCAAGCTATGAGACTGCGCGCGCCGAGGCGGTCCGGCAGTCGCGCTATCTGGCAGCCTATATCCGACCGACGCTGGCACAGGCGGCCGAGTTCCCGCAGCGCGCCAAACTGCTTTTGATGATCTCGCTGTTCCTGTCGCTGCTCTGGATCATCGGCAGCCTGATCTTCTACAGCCTTCGCGACCGGCGATGATCCACCTGCACAATCTCTGCAAGACCTACACGCTGAACGGCCGCCACAAGGTGGTGGCCGACAACATCAACGCCACCTTTCCTTCGGGCATGTCGATCGCGCTTCTGGGTCGTAACGGGGCGGGAAAGTCCTCGCTGCTGCGGATGATCTCTGGGGCGATGCTGCCGACCTCGGGCAAGATCCTGTCGACCGGCACGATCAGCTGGCCGGTCGGTTTCGCCGGATCCTTCAACGGCGAATTGACGGGCGAGCAGAACTGCCGCTTCGTGGCGCGCGTCTATGGCGTCGACACCGATGAACTGCTGTATTTCGTGGAGGATTTCGCGGAGCTGGGCGACCACTTCCGCCTGCCGCTGCGCAGCTATTCCTCGGGCATGAAGTCGCGGCTGGCCTTTGGGCTGTCGATGGCCGTGCCCTTCGACACCTATCTGGTGGACGAGGTCTCGGCAGTGGGCGACGCCGCCTTCAAGGCCAAGTCGAACCGCGTCTTCAAGGAACGGATGGCCAATGCGGGCGCGATCGTGGTGGCCCATTCGATGGGCATGCTGCGGACGAATTGCGACGCGGGCGCGGTCCTGGAAAACGGCAAGCTGACCTTCTATGCCGATCTGGAAGAGGCGATCGAGGTTCACATGGCCAACATGCAGCAGACGATCTCGGGCTGAGCGCCTTGATGACGTTTTCATGTCGTCTGTGAAACAGGTGCTGGCATGCCGGGGTCTGCCGCATTACACCCCCTTCGACGCTGGAACCCTTCCAAAGGCATAGCATGAAGATCATCGTATTGGGCGGAGACGGTTTTTGCGGATGGCCCACCGCCCTTCACCTGTCGGCCCGCGGGCATGACGTGGTGATCGTGGACAACCTGTCCCGCCGCAAGATCGACGTCGAGCTGGAGGTCACTTCGCTGACCCCCATCCGTCCCTTGGGCGAACGGGTCCGCGCCTGGCAGGACCTGACCGGACACGAGATCAGGGTCGAGAACTTCACCGTCGGCCAGCACTATCACCGCCTGCTGACGCTGCTGCAGCAGGAACGCCCCGACGCGGTCATTCATTTCGCCGAACAGCGGGCCGCGCCCTATTCGATGAAGTCCAGCTGGCACAAGCGCTATACCGTCAACAACAACCTGAACGCCACGAATGACGTGCTGGCCGCCATCGTCGAATCCGGCCAAGACATCCACCTGGTGCATCTGGGAACGATGGGCGTCTATGGCTATGGCACCGCGGGCATGAAGATCCCCGAAGGCTATCTGGACGTGCTGGTGGAGACAGAAAGCGGTCCGCACCGGCAGGAGATCCTCTATCCCGCCAATCCCGGCTCGATCTATCACATGACCAAGACGCAGGATCAGCTGTTCTTCTTCTATTACAACAAGAACGACGGCGTCCGGATCACCGACCTGCATCAGGGCATCGTCTGGGGCACCCAGACCGAGGAGACGCGGCTGGACGACCGGCTGATCAACCGGTTCGATTATGACGGCGACTACGGCACGGTGCTGAACCGCTTCCTGATGCAGGCGGCGGTCAACTATCCGCTGACGGTGCATGGCACCGGGGGCCAGACGCGCGCCTTCATCCATATCCAGGACACCTGCCGCTGCATCGAGCTGGCCCTGCTGAACCCGCCCGCCGCGGGCGACCGGGTCCAGATCCTGAACCAGATGACCGAGACGCACCGTGTCCGCGACCTGGCCCGGATGATCGCCGACCAGACGGGGGCCGAAATCGCCCATCTGCGCAATCCCCGCAAGGAAGCCGACGAGAACGACCTGCATGTCGTCAACGACAGCTTCCTGGGAATGGGCCTGCAGCCGATCAAGCTGGAGGACGGCCTTTTGGCCGAGGTTCAGGAAATCGCCCGCAAATATGCCGACCGCTGCGATCGCGACAAGATCCCCTGCGTGTCGGAATGGCGCCCGCAGCAGGCCGCCGAATGACCAGGGGCCGCGCATTCCAGCGCGGCCCCCTTTTCGTCCGTCCGGCTGTTACTGGACCCTGACCCAGGTCTGGCTCTTGCACACAAGCCCGCCCGCCACGCAGCCCGACAGGCTCATCTGCTGGCCCGAGACGCTGGCCTTGCCGGCATAGACCTTGTCATTCGACGGACGCCAGACGCGGCCCTGATAGTTGCCGCCGCCCTTGGGTGCCATGTCGATGACGATCTGGCGGCCCAGGTTCGGCGACTTGTATTCCGCCTGGTCCTTGAACGTCCGGGTGATGGTGCCGCAAAAGGCCCCGCCGCAGGGCGCGACGGTGACATGGGCAAAGCTGCCCTCGTCAGGCTGGGTCTGCCAGACCCCCTCGATGGGGTCGGCCGCGGCCGCACCCGCGGCAAGGCCCAGCACGGCGGCAAGAATGATGTGACGCATGAACACTCCTCCTCAGGATGGCGCCACATTGCGCGCGCGGCTCCGGCCCCGGCAAGCATGACGTGAGGTCCCTTTACGCGGGCGCACCCACCGTGGCAAAGGAGGCCCAACTGCCAGCAGCCGGAGCGCGTGACATGATCCTCTACCCCGCCATCGACCTCAAGGACGGCAATTGCGTGCGCCTGCTGCGCGGCGACATGGAGGCGGCGACGGTCTTTGGCACCGACCCCGCAGCCCAGGCCCGGGCCTTTCAGGACGCGGGGGCCGAATGGCTGCACCTGGTGGACCTGAACGGCGCCTTCGAAGGCAAGCCCGTCAATGGCGGCGCGGTCGAGGCGATCCTGAAGGCCACCCGCATCCCGGCGCAGCTGGGCGGGGGCATCCGCGACATGGCGACGATCGAAAGCTGGCTGGACCGGGGCCTGACGCGGGTCATCCTGGGCACCGTCGCGGTCGAAAACCCCGACCTGGTGCACGAGGCGGCCGCGGCCTTTCCGGGCCGGATCGCCGTGGGGATCGATGCGCGGGCCGGGCGGGTCGCGACGCGGGGCTGGGCGACCGAGACCGACATCACCGCAACCGACCTGGCCCGCCGCTTCCAGGACGCGGGCGTCGCGGCCATCATCTATACCGACATCGACCGCGACGGCGCGATGGGCGGGCCGAACGTCGCCGCCACCGAGGCGCTGGCCCGCGCCGTCTCGATCCCGGTGATCGCCTCGGGCGGTGTCTCTTCGCTGGCCGATCTGCAGGGCTTGGCCGATACGCGCGTCATCGCGGGCGCGATCTCAGGGCGGGCGCTCTACGACGGGGCGCTGGATCTGCGCGAAGCCCTGGCCGCGCTGGCCTGATCCGGCCTGCACGCTCTGGCCCCGTGGCCGGGCTTGCGCTAAAAAGCCCCCCAAAGCCCCAGAAAAGGCGCATCCGATGCTCAAGACCCGCATCATCCCCTGTCTGGACGTGGCCGATGGCCGCGTCGTGAAGGGTGTCAATTTCGTGGACCTGATCGATGCCGGCGACCCGGTCGAGGCTGCCCGCGCCTATGACGCGGCCGGCGCGGACGAGATCTGCTTTCTGGACATCCACGCCACCCACGAGAACCGCGGCACCATGTTCGACCTGGTCACGCGCACGGCCGAACAGTGCTTTGTGCCGCTGACGGTGGGCGGCGGCGTGCGCAGCCACAACGACGTGCGCGCGCTGCTGCTGGCCGGCGCCGACAAGGTCAGCTTCAATTCGGCCGCGGTCGCGGACCCCGATGTCGTGGCCGCCGCCGCCGATCGTTTTGGCAGCCAGTGCATCGTCGTGGCCATCGACGCCAAGACCGTGGCCGATGGCCGGTGGGAGATCTTCACCCATGGCGGGCGCAAGTCGACCGGCATCGATGCCGTCGAATTCGCCCGCACCGTCGAGGCCAAGGGCGCGGGAGAGATCCTGCTGACCTCCATGGACCGGGACGGGACGCGCGCCGGCTTCAACCTGCCGCTGACGCGCGCGATCGCGGATGCTGTCAGCGTGCCGGTCATCGCATCGGGCGGCGTGGGGACGCTGGACCACCTGGTCGAAGGCGTGACAGAGGGCCATGCCAGCGCCGTGCTGGCCGCCTCGATCTTTCATTTCGGCACCCATACCATCGCCGAGGCCAAGGCCCACATGGCCGCCGTCGGCATCCCGATGAGGCTGACATGAGCGCGCTGGCCCGTCTTGCCGCCACGGTCGAGTCCCGCAAGTCGGCCGATCCCGACAGCAGCTGGACCGCCAAGCTGCTGGCCAAGGGTCCCGAAAAATGCGCCGAGAAATTCGGCGAGGAGGCCATCGAGGCCATCATCGAGGCCGTCAAGGGTGACCGGACCAGGCTGACCTCCGAGGCGGCCGATGTCCTGTTCCACCTGCTGGTCATGCTGGCCGCCCGCGACGTGTCACTGGCCGATGTGGAGGCCGAGCTTGCGCGCCGCGAGGGCATCTCGGGGCTGCAGGAAAAGGCATCGCGCCCGGAATAACCGCGCGGGCGCCCCGCCTGCGCGCCAGACCCTTCCCCTCGGGCCGCCGGAAAGGCTATAAGCCCTGCAATCGCCGCGCCCGCACGCGGCCCGACAAGAAGATCTCAGAGGACGGCATGAGCAACGAATCCAACCCCGGCAAGCATCACGACGGCGACGTGGCCTTCATCCAGTCGCTGGCCCAGCTGCTGAACGACAGCGAGTTGAACGAGATCTCGGTCAAGCGGGAATATGGCGAACATGACCGCCTGACCGTCAGCCTGTCCAAGCAGGGCAAGCAGGTCGTCTATGCCCAGGCCCCTGCCGCGATGGCCGCCCCCGCCGCCCAGGCTCCTGCCGCCGCATCCGCGCCTGCCGCGCCCTCCGTCCCTGCGCTGAGCGAAGATCCGGCCAGCCTGCCGGGGGCCGTCACCTCGCCCATGGTGGGCACGGCCTACCTGTCGGCCGAGCCCGGTGCCGCGCCCTTCGTCACCGTCGGCGCAACCGTGGCCGAGGGCGACACGCTGATGATCGTCGAGGCGATGAAGACGATGAACCACATCCCCGCCCCGCGCGCCGGCACTGTCCGGCGGATCCTGGTCGAGGACGGCAATCCGGTCGAATTCGGTTCGCCCCTGATGATCGTCGAGTAAGCCCATGTTCGACAAGATCCTCATCGCCAACCGGGGCGAGATCGCGCTGCGCGTGATCCGGGCCTGCCGCGAGATGGGCATTGCCTCAGTCGCCGTCCATTCGACCGCCGATGCCGATGCGATGCATGTCCGCATGGCCGACGAATCGGTCTGCATCGGCCCGCCCTCGTCCGCGCAAAGCTATCTCTCGATGCCCGCGCTGATCTCGGCCTGCGAGATCACGGGCGCGCAGGCGATCCATCCGGGCTACGGCTTCCTGTCCGAGAACGCCGGCTTCGTGCAGATGCTGGAAGATCACGACATCACCTTCATCGGCCCGCGCGCGGAACATATCCGCATCATGGGCGACAAGATCACCGCCAAGGACACGATGAAGGCGCTTGGCGTCCCCTGCGTGCCCGGCAGCGACGGCGGCGTGAACGAGGTTGACGAGGCCAAGCGCGTGGCGGCCGCGATCGGCTATCCGGTCATCATCAAGGCCACGGCGGGTGGCGGCGGGCGCGGCATGAAGGTCGCCCAGGACGAGACGGGCCTGGAGGTCGCGTTCCGCACCGCGCGCGCCGAAGCCAAGGCCGCCTTCGGCAACCCCGACGTCTATATCGAGAAATACCTGCAGCGCCCGCGCCACATCGAGATCCAGGTCTTTGGCGACGGCAAGGGCCGCGCGGTTCATCTGGGCGAACGTGATTGTTCACTGCAGCGCCGCCACCAGAAGGTGCTGGAGGAGGCGCCCGGGCCCGTCATCACCGCCGAGGAGCGTGCCCGCATCGGCAAGGTCTGCGCCGATGCCGTGGCCAAGATCGGCTATTCGGGGGCCGGCACGATCGAGTTCCTCTATGAGGACGGAGAGTTTTACTTCATCGAGATGAACACCCGCCTGCAGGTCGAACATCCGGTCACCGAGGCGATCTTCGGCGTCGACCTGGTCCGTCAGCAGATCCGCGTGGCCGCCGGCCTGCCGATGGAGTTCCACCAGGAGGACCTGGTGATCAACGGCCATTCGATCGAGGTGCGGATCAACGCCGAAAAGGTCCCGAACTTCTCACCCTGCCCGGGCAAGATCACCCAGTACCACGCCCCCGGCGGACTTGGCGTCCGGATGGATTCGGCGCTGTATCAGGGCTATTCGATCCCGCCCTATTACGACAGCCTGATCGGCAAGCTGATCGTGCATGGCCGCGACCGTGACGAGGCACTGGCCCGCCTGTCGCGCGCCCTGGGCGAACTGATCGTCGACGGGGTGGACACCACCGTGCCTCTGTTCCGGGCGCTGCTGGACGAGCCCGACATCCAGTCGGGGACCTACTCGATCCACTGGCTGGAGCGTTGGCTGGACAGCCATTACGCCTGAGGCGCCGGTGTTGAGCCCCGCGCAATTGCTGACCGGCTATGCGCGCGGGGTCTTTCCCATGGCCGAAAGCGCGGATGACGACCGGCTCTACTGGTTCGATCCGCAGCTGCGGGGTGTCATCCCCGTGGGCGGCGTCCACGCATCGCGCTCACTGCTGCGGGACCTGCGGCGGGGCGGCTGGTCCGCGCATCTGGACGGCGATTTCTGCGCCGTGGTGGCGGCCTGCGCGGATCGCGGGACTACCTGGATCAATGCCGAGTTGTCCAACCTTTATGCCCAGCTGCATGTCGCGGGTCATGCGCATGCCATCGAGGTCCGCCACGACGGTCGATTTGCCGGAGGACTCTTTGGGGTTACCCTTGGCTCTGCGTTCTTCGGCGAATCCATGGTTTCGGCGCGCACCAACGGCTCCAAGATGGCGCTGTTATGGGCTTCGGATCACCTTGCGCGCTGCGGCTTCACCCTTTTCGACACGCAGTTCCTGACGCCCCATCTGGCGCGGATGGGCGGGGTCGAGGTGACGCGGGCGGTCTATCGGCAAAGCCTGTCGCGGGCGCTGCGCAGAAAGGCGGATTTCACTGCACATCCGCTCGCCTCCGACCTTCAGCTTTGGCAGGCCATGACCCACACGTCATAGCGCGCGTCGTCCAGGGCCGACAGCGCCGGGGCGCTGGCAATCATCCAGCCGCTGAAGATGGTGGTGTTCTGGCGCAGGTCGGTGATCGTCAGTTGGGCGAAGGCGTCAGAGCTCTGGTCCCCCGCCGGAAAACGGCATTCCCCCAGGCGCAGTTCCAGCCGCCCATAGCGCAATGCCTCACCCACGCGCAGCGGCAGGTCGGTGGTGCGCCCTGAAACCTTGTCGAGACCTCTCAGGAGCGCCCCGCCCGCGCGTAGCGTGTCTTGGGCCGCCGCCGGCATGGCAAGGACCCACACACAGAGCAGCGCGCGAAGGGTGCGCGCGATCATGGTTCCTTGTCCTGGGACTGGCTGTCCACGAACTTGAGCATCAGCTGCAGCAGACTGACAGCGCCTTGCACATCCTCGATCTCGTCGCCGGGGGCCAGATTGTCAGGACTGCCGCCAGGTTGCAGCTGGATGTAGGCGCCGCCCAGCAGGCCGTCCGACTGGATCAAGGCGGCGCTGTCGGCGGGCAGCAGGATCCCATCCGGGATCTGCAGCACCGCATCCGCCATGTAGGTCTGAGGGTTCAGCTGGACATCGCTGACGCGCCCGATCTTGACCCCAGCCAGGCGCACTTCGGTCCCGACGCTGACGCCGTCTACGTCCGGAAAGGAGGCGGTGACGTGATAGCCCCCGGTTCCCGGCCAATCGCCTTGAGCCGCCCAAGCCAAGAACGCGGCAGCAACAACCAGAACCAGCGCACCGGCCCAGAGTTCGGCCCGGGCTTCGCCATGGTGCCCGCCGGCAACAGCCATGTTATTCAGGCTGCCATGCATCGTAGTCGCGTCGAGCGACAGGCTGCACGCGGTTCAGCGACCCGGCCGGAACATAGGCTTCGGACGTTCCGGTCAGGTTCGGCTTGTGCGGCTTTTCCCAGACCTTGTGCGGCAGCGGCGCCTCGGTCGGGGGTTCGTTCCAGGTGTGGTGCAGCCAGCCGTGCCATTCGGGGCTGATCTGGCTGGCCTCTGCCTCGGCCTTGTAGATCACCCAACGGCGCGCGCCGTCCTTGGACTGATAGAACAGGTTTCCCGCACCATCCTCACCAACCTTCACGCCATTGCGCCAGGTCCAGAACTGGGTGTTGAGCGTCTGGCTGTTCCACCAGGTCAAGCTGCGCAGCAGGAACGACATCGACAGGCCCTCATCGATCAGATTTCTTCGAGGATATGCACCAGATTGGCGCACGGGTCCAGCCTTGGAAGACCGGACCCGATGACACGGCGCAGCATCATTCCCGGTTTTTAACCGGCCGAGGCGCTGCCCTTTTTGGCATCCGTATGGATCAGCAGCGGCTTGACCGAGGCGTTCTCGACCGCATCCTCGTTCACCACGACCTCCTCGACGCTGTCCAGGCCGGGAAGCTCGAACATGGTGTCCAGCAGGATCTCTTCCATGATGGACCGCAGACCACGGGCACCTGTCTTGCGCTTGATCGCGCGCTTGGCAATCGCGGTCAGCGCATCCTCGGTGAAGGTCAGCTGCACGCCTTCCAAATCGAACAGGCGCTGATACTGCTTGACCAAGGCGTTCTTCGGCTTGGTCAGGATGATGATCAGCGCTTCCTCGTCCAGATCCGTCAGCGTGGCGATCACCGGCAGGCGGCCGACGAATTCCGGGATCAGGCCGAACTTAAGCAGGTCCTCGGGCTCAAGCTCCTTGAACGTCTCGCCGACGCCCTTGTCGCTGTTCTCCTTGACGCTGGCGCCAAAGCCCATCGCCGTGCCCTTGTTGCGCTGCGAGATGATCCGGTCGAGACCTGCGAAGGCGCCCCCGCAGATGAACAGGATGTTGGTCGTGTCCACCTGCAGGAATTCCTGCTGCGGATGCTTGCGACCTCCTTGGGGCGGGACGCTGGCGACCGTGCCCTCCATGATCTTCAGCAGGGCCTGCTGCACGCCCTCGCCCGACACGTCGCGGGTGATCGAGGGGTTGTCGGACTTGCGCGTGATCTTGTCGACCTCGTCGATATAGACGATGCCGCGCTGCGCGCGTTCCACGTTGTATTCGCTGGCCTGCAGCAGCTTGAGGATGATGTTCTCGACATCCTCGCCGACGTAGCCGGCCTCGGTCAGCGTGGTGGCGTCGGCCATCGTGAACGGCACATCCAGGATCCGCGCCAGGGTCTGGGCCAGCAGCGTCTTGCCGCAACCAGTAGGGCCAATCAGCAGGATGTTCGACTTGGCCAGCTCGATATCGGTCTTGGACCCGTGGTTGAGGCGCTTGTAGTGGTTGTGCACCGCGACGGACAGAACCCGTTTGGCATGTTCCTGACCGATCACGTAATCGTCCAGCACGCCGCAGATCTCGCGCGGGGTCGGCACGCCGTCGCCGGATTTCAGGCCGCTGGTCTTAGTTTCCTCGCGGATGATGTCCATACACAGTTCGACGCATTCATCGCAGATGAACACGGTCGGTCCTGCAATGAGCTTGCGGACCTCGTGCTGGCTCTTGCCGCAGAAGCTGCAATAGAGCGTGTTCTTGCTGTCGCCGCCGGACTGGTTGGCCATCGTCCACTTCCTTCACTACCGCCGCACGTCCTGCGCTGCGGGCGACGGCGGGCACCTGACCGCACGTCGCATCTTCGGATCTCCCGAGGCGGATCGGCCGCCCCGAGCAGTTCAGTCATGTTACGAGCCCGCCGGGTCCGTCACAATCCCCAACGGGGCTATTTCTTCTCGGGTTCCGCCTTGCCGCGCGGCTTCAGCACCTCGTCGATCAGGCCCCATTCCTGTGCCTCGTCCGGACCCATGAAGCGGTCCCGCTCCAGCGCCTGTTCGACCTCGTCCAGGGTGCGGCCGGTATGGTTCACGTAGATCTCGTTCAGGCGGCGCTTCAGCTTCTCGGTTTCGCGTGCGTGGATCAGGATATCGGTCGCCTGGCCCTGGTATCCGCCCGAAGGTTGGTGGACCATCACGCGGCTGTTGGGCAGCGAGTAGCGCAGCCCCTTTTCCCCCGCGGCCAGCAGCAGCGACCCCATCGAGGCCGCCTGTCCCACCACCAGCGTCGAGACGCGGGGGCGGATGTACTGCATCGTGTCATAGATCGACAGGCCCGAGGTCACGACGCCGCCGGGGCTGTTAATGTACATGCTGATGTCCTTGGACGGGTTCTCCGCCTCCAGGAACAGCAGCTGCGCGCAGATCAGCGTGGACATCCCGTCATGGACCGGGCCCGAGACGAAGATGATCCGTTCCTTCAGCAGCCGCGAGAAGATGTCATAGGCCCGTTCCCCGCGCGAGGTCTGTTCGACCACCATGGGAACGAGGGTGTTCATGTAGAATTCTGCCGGATCGCTCATCTTCTGTCCTTGCTGTCTGTCCCTGTCCCCGCGATTCGTCCGGGCCTGAACCCCTGTCTTAGCCGCGATAGGTTGACAGAGTCTTAGTAACCGGCAAGGTCAGCCGCAAGGGATGGAACGAAATTCGACCCGCGCCTTGGCCGCGCGGACAGGCAGGAGAGGCATGTGAAACTGATCGTTGGGCTGGGAAATCCCGGCGCAAAATACGCGTCGAACCGTCACAACATCGGTTTCATGGCGCTGGACCGGATCGCGGAGGACCATGGCTTCGGCCCCTGGCGGGCCCGTTTCCAAGGCTTGGCGACCGAGGGGCGCATCGGCGACAGCCGCGCCACGCTGCTGAAGCCCCAGACCTTCATGAACCTGTCCGGGCAGGCCGTCGGAGAGGCGATGCGCTACCTGAAGCTGACGCCGGCGGATGTGATCGTCCTGCATGACGAGCTGGACCTCGCGCCGGGCAAGTGTCGGGTCAAGCAGGGGGGCGGGCATGCGGGGCACAACGGGCTGCGCTCGATCCACCAGCATATCGGTGCGGAGTACGACCGCGTCAGGCTGGGGATCGGGCATCCGGGCCACAAGGACAAGGTCGCGCCCTATGTGCTGTCGGACTTCGCCAAGGCGGATCAGGACTGGCTGGACGACCTGATGCGCGGCATCTCCGACGGGGCGGCGGCGCTGGCGGCGGGCGACGGCGGGCGGTTCCAGAACGCGGTCGCGGCGCGCGTGTCGCCAGCCCGCAACAGCGGCACGGAGGCCCCGGCTGCCCGTCAGGCACCGGCGCCTAAGGCCGCTCCTGCCCCCGCTCCGGAACCACAGCATCCCGGCAGCCTTGCCGACAGGCTGCGGGCCCTGACGGACCGGTTCAAGTGACCGAAGCGGTTCGCGCGGCATTTCGGGACCAGGCCCGCTCCTGCCGGCAGCTGGGATCGCCCCTGACGGCGCGGATCTGCGACAGCCTGGCGGATGTGCTGGCGACGGACCAGGGACAGACCGCGCGCCGCGTCCTGAACTGGCCCGGCGATCCGTCCAGCCGCGCCGATTCCGTGCCGCTGCGCCTTTGCGGCGGCTTGCATGCGCTGGTGCTGACGGGCGCGGCCCCGGAGCTGGCGCGCGCCTATGCCACGGGCGACTTGGCCCCAAGCCTTCTGGTCGCCGCGCTGCGCGATCATGATGCGACGCTTGAGGAATGGCTGGACAGCCCGCCCCAGACGAACGAGGTCGCGCGCTCGGCCGCCCTGATCGCGACCGCGCGCTTTCTGTCGGAGCTGTGCCCCCTGCCCCTCAGGCTGCTGGAACTGGGGGCGTCGGCGGGCCTGAACCTGAACTTCGACCGCTATCATCTGGGGCCCGCGTCGGATGGTGTCTCCCTCACCCCCGACTGGCGCGGGACCGTGCCGCAGGGCAATCTCCGGGTCAGCAGCCGCCGCGGGGTCGACCTGAACCCGCTGGATCCGGATCGCGACGCGCTGCGCCTGATGGCCTATTGCTGGGCCGACCAGAGCGCGCGCCTGTCGCGGCTGCGCGGCGCGCTGCAGATCGCGCGGGCCGACCCGCCGCAGGTGGACCGGGGTGATGCGGGCGAATGGCTGGGCGTCCAGCTTCGCGACCCCGTCCCGGGCGTGCTGACGATGGTCTTCCACACGGTCGCGGCGCAATATTTCCCCGCCGCGACCACGACGGCCTGTGCCGATGCCATGGCGCGCGCCGCAGCGCAGGCCAGCCCGCAGGCACCGCTGGCCCATGTCGAGATGGAGGCTGACGGCGGCGAGGGCGCGGCCCTGCGCCTTGGCTTCTGGAGCGGGTCCGCGCGCCGCTGGTCGCTTGGGCGTGCCGATTTTCACGGACGCTGGATCACTTGGGATCCCCACCCGGTGTGACCTGCCCCCTTTTCCCCCAGCGGGACGCGCCCTAGGGTGGCGCGAAAGAGGAGACATACGCATGGAGCCGTCGATCAATGTCCTGGGCGGGGAGCTGCAGCCCTGCTCGACCACACCGCGCACCGGCTTTTACCGCAACGGCTGTTGCGACACCGGACCCGAGGATCGCGGCAGCCACACGGTCTGCGTGATCCTGACCGAGGAATTCCTGGCGATGTCGCGTTACCTGGGCAACGACCTGACGACGCCGCGCCCGGAATTCGGCTTTCCGGGGCTGAAGGCCGGGGATCAATGGTGCCTTTGTGCCGCGCGCTTCCTGCAGGCGACGCAGGAATTTGCCGCCCCGCGAGTGGTGCTGGAATCGACGCACAGGCGCGCCTTGGACATCGTTCCGCTGGAGCTGTTGAAACGTCATGCGGAGGGCAATGCGAGCTAAGTACGAACAGGCTGACAGGCGCTTCTGTGCGGTCCGGCGATGCCTTGGACCCTCACCGGGCGCCGCTGGTTCGCGAGGGCGACGTTACCCGGCTTTAGGCGCGGTACAGGGTGCCGGGCACAGCCTGCCCTGTGCTGGCCTGTGATACCCCCGACGTCCGCGCGGTTCTGGTCGAAAAACTCCCAGGCACCGTGCTGCTCCACGATGAGGCGGCTGACCATTGCCCCCCGACTGGTCCGGGGGCATGCTGAAGCTGGACAAGGCCATGCCGCTGGTCGTCTCTCCCCTCTTCCGCTGCCGCATCGGCCCGGACGGCAGGGTGGTCCATCCGGGGCTGAGGTCGCAGGCAAGACGTCCTGCCCTATGACCGGCGGCTGGCCAAAGTCGACCCTCCGCCAGCCCGCAGCTGGCGCCGGAGATCCGGCTGGCCGAACTCACAGGGGCGCGGATCGTCCTGCTCCTGCCGATGCTGGAACCTGGTCTAAAACCTGCTGCTGACGCGCCAATCAGGTCTTGATGTCAAAGCCCAAGTGCTTGGCGACGGTGAAGATGTCCTTGTCGCCGCGCCCGCACATGTTCATCACGATGATGTGGTCGGCGGGCAGGTCGGGCGCGATCTTGATCACATGAGCCAATGCATGGCTGGGCTCCAGCGCGGGGATAATCCCCTCCTGCGCGCAGCACAGCTGGAAGGCGGCCAAGGCCTCGTCATCGGTGATGCTGACATATTCCGCGCGGCCCATATCCTTCAGCCAGGCATGTTCGGGACCGATGCCCGGATAGTCCAGGCCCGCGCTGATCGAATGCCCCTCCAGGATCTGGCCGTCATCGTCCTGCAGCAGATAGGTGCGGTTGCCATGCAGCACGCCCGCGCGCCCGCCCGACAGGCTGGCGCAATGTTCCATCCGGTCATCGACGCCCTTGCCACCGGCCTCGACGCCGATGATGCGGACCTCCTTGTCGTCCAGGAAGGGATAGAACAGGCCCATTGCATTCGAGCCGCCGCCGATGGCCGCGATGAGGGTGTCGGGCAGGCGGCCTTCGCGCGGCATGATCTGTTCGCGGACCTCCTTGCCGATGATCGACTGGAAATCGCGCACCATCGCCGGATAAGGATGCGGCCCCGCGACCGTGCCGATGCAGTAGAAGGTGTCGCGGACGTTGGTCACCCAATCGCGCAGCGCGTCGTTCATCGCGTCCTTCAGCGTGCCGCGACCGCTGGTCACCGGCACGACCTCGGCACCCAAAAGGCGCATGCGGAACACGTTCGGGGCCTGCCGTTCGACATCATGGGCGCCCATGTAGACCACGCATTTCAGCCCGAACCGCGCGCAGACGGTGGCGGTGGCCACGCCATGCTGGCCCGCGCCGGTTTCCGCAATGATGCGGGTCTTGCCCATGCGGATCGCCAGCAGGATCTGGCCCAGCACGTTGTTGATCTTGTGCGCGCCGGTGTGGTTCAACTCGTCGCGCTTCATGTAGATCTTGGCGCCGCCCAGGTGCTGGGTCATGCGCTCGGCGAAATACAGCGGGCTGGGGCGGCCGACATAATGCGTCCACAGATCGTTCATCTGGTCCCAGAAGGATGGGTCCGTCTTGGCGCGTTCGTATTCGGCCTCGAGGTCTAGGATCAGCGGCATCAGCGTCTCGCTGACAAAGCGGCCGCCATAGATGCCAAAGCGGCCCTGTTCGTCGGGCCCGGTGGTGAAGCTGTTCAGCAGGTCGTCGGCCATGGGATGCGCCTTTGGATCAGGATTGGGTATCGGGCCTGGAAAGCCCCTTGCCGCCGTTCTAGACCCGTTCGGCGGCGGATTGAAGCCCGTCCATGTGAACGCCTTGTCGCGGCTTTTGCGGGCGCCCCGCGACATAAGTCTGGGCCACCGCACGGTCGTCGCCCATGATCTGCAGGATGAACAGCTTTTCGGCCAAGGTCTCGGCCCGTTCGGCGCGCAGGGCCATTGCAGCGGTCGCGCAGGGGTCCAGCACCACCAGGTCAGCGGCGCTGCCAGGGGTGAGGGTGCCGATCTCCGCCTCCATCCCGAGGGCCAGGGCATTGCCGCGCGTGGCCCAGTGGAACGCCGTCAGCGGATGCAGCTTCTGCCTGCGCATCTGCAGAATCTTGTAGCCTTCGTTCAGGGTCTGCAACATCGACCAACTGGTGCCGCCCCCGACATCGGTGGCGATGCCGCTGGTGACGCCCGCAGCGCGCAGCCCGTCGGCATCGAAAAGGCCCGACCCCAGGAACAGGTTGGAGGTGGGACAGAAGACCGCGCGGCTGCCGGTTTCGGCCAGCCGGGCGATCTCGCGCGGCTCCAGGTGGATCGAATGGCCCAGCAGCGTGCGGGGACCAAGCAGGCCATAGTGGTCATAGATATCCAGATAATCCCGCGCCTTGGGATAAAGACTTAGCGTGAATTCGATCTCGTCTCGATTTTCGGACAGGTGGGTCTGCAGGTGGCAGCCGGGATACTCACGGACCAGCGCCCCCGCCATCTCCATCTGCTCGGGGGACGAGGTGATCGCGAAGCGCGGGGTGATCGCGTAACGCTGGCGTCCCTTGCCGTGCCACGCCTCGATCAATGCCCTGCTGTCGTCATAGGAGGATTGCGGGGTATCGTGGACGGCGGGAATGGCATTGCGATCCATCATCACCTTGCCCGCAACCATCGCCATGTCGCGGGCATGGGCGGCGGCAAAGAGCGCTTTGGCGCTGGCCTTGTGGCTGGAGCAGAAGGCGACCGCCGTGGTCGTGCCATGTGCTGTCAGCTGGTCCAGGAACAGGCCCGCCATGCGGGCGGCGTGGGCGGGGTCGGAAAATTGCGCCTCGGCCGGGAAGGTGTAGGTGTTCAGCCAGTCCAGCAGCTGCGCCCCCCAGCTGGCAATGACCTGCAGCTGCGGGAAATGGATATGCGGATCGATGAAACCCGGCAGGATCAGGTGCGGGCGGTGGTCGATTTCGGACAACCCATCGCGGGCCAGGTCGGCATGATCGCCGACGGCAAGGATCCGGCCGTCCTCGACCAGGATGGCGCCGTCTTCCCAGAAGCGGTGATTGTCGGCGCTGTCTTGGGGGTCGGCGTGAAAGTCGAGGACCTGGCCCCGGATCAGCTGTTGCATGGGTATTTTTTCAACGAAGAAGCGGTGAGGCGCGCCATCAGTTCGGCGGCGGTGAAGGCGGCGATGATTTCGGGGCGCTTGTCGCGGCTGAAGCCTGCGCCGATCGGGCAGGTCAAGGGCGCAGGATCGATCCCCCGGGCGCCGGCAAAACGGGCGAACTGCGCGCGTTTCGTCGCGCTGCCGATCATGCCGACATAGGTCAGGTCGGTGCGGGCCAGCGCCTCGACCGCCAAGAGGAAGTCCAGTGCGTGGTCATGGGTCAGGATCACGACGCTGCTGCCCGGAGCGGCTGCGCGGATCTGGGCCTCGGGCAGCGGGGTCAGCAGGGTCGGGCCGGTGGCGCGGGCCAGTTCCTCGGAGCGGCTGTCGATCAGCAGCGCATTCACCGGCAGCGGCTGCAGCGCATGGGCCAGCGCCCGCCCCACATGGCCCGCACCAAAGATCAGCACGTCGGGATGATCCTGGGGTGTCGGCGCGTGACGATCCAGCGACACGACCACGCGGCCGCCGCAGCATTGGCCGATCTCGGGGCCGAGGGGGATGTCCATCCGCGCCTCCGCCTCGCCGCGCGCCAGCATCTGGCGGGCGCGGTCGATGACCATGTATTCCAGCTGCCCGCCGCCGATCGTGCCCTGCGTGTCGTCGGGGGTCACGATCATCTCGGCCCCCGCCTCGCGCGGGGTCGAGCCCCGCGCCGATATGACCCGGACGCGGATCATCCGCGCAGCCGTTCGACCGCCATCAGCACGCGTTCGGGCGTGGCAGGCGCATCCAGCCGCGCGGGTTCCCGGTAGCCCGCGACCGAGGCGACCGCCATGTTGATCGCCTCGAACACGCTGATGCCCAGCATGAAGGGCGGCTCTCCGACGGCCTTCGATCGCTTGATGGTGCGTTCGGCGGCCTCGGACCAGTCGGTCAGCCTGACGTTGAAGACGCGCGGCCGGTCGCTGGCCAGCGGCACCTTGTAGGTCGAAGGGGCGTGGGTGCGCAGGCGCCCCTGCGCGTCCCACCACAGCTCCTCGGTCGTCAGCCAGCCGGCGCCCTGGACAAAGGCGCCCTCGACCTGCCCCTTGTCGATGGCCGGGTTCAGGCTGCGGCCTACGTCATGCAGCACGTCGGTGCGGTCGATCACGTATTCGCCGGTCAGCGTGTCCACCGACACCTCGGACACTGCCGCACCATAGGCATAGTAATAGAAGGGCCGCCCCTTGCCGGTCGCCCGGTCCCAGTGGATCTTGGGGGTCTTGTAGAAACCCGCGGCCGACAGGTGGATGCGCGCCATGTAGGCGGCCTTGATGACCTCGGTGAAGGGGATCTGGTGGTCGCCGGCCCGGATGTGACCCGGCACGAAGGTGACGGCGTCGGGCGGCACCTGCCAGCGTTCGGCCACGAATTCGACCAGCCGGGCCTTGATCTGGTCGGCCGCATCCAGCGCCGCCATGCCGTTCAGGTCGGTTCCCGACGACGCCGCCGTGGCCGAAGTGTTGGGCACCTTTTCCGTGGTCGTGCGGGTGATCTTGATCCGCCTGATGTCGCATTGGAACGCCTCGGCCACGACCTGCGCGACCTTGGTGTTCAGGCCCTGCCCCATCTCGGTCCCGCCATGGTTCAGCATGATCGAGCCGTCGGAATAGATGTGGACCAGCGCGCCCGCCTGGTTGAACCAAGTGGCGGTGAAACTGATCCCGAACTTGACCGGCGTCAGCGCGATGCCCTTGCGGATGACGCCGCCGGCCGCATCCATGCGCGCGTTCCAGTCCAGCACCGCCTGACGGCGGGCCTGGTAATCGCTGCTGGCCTCCAGCTCGTCCAGGATGCGCGGCAGGATCTGGTCGTGGACCTCCTGGTGGTAGGGGGTCAGCTGGCCGTTTTCATAAAGATTGCGGCGGCGCACCTCCAGCGGGTCGAGGCCAAGGGCATAGGCGATCTCCTCGATCATCCGTTCGGCCACGATCACGCCCTGCGGGCCGCCAAAGCCGCGAAAGGCGGTGTTGCTGACCGTGTTCGTCTTCATCGGGTGGCTGCTGACGCGCACATCGGGGTAGAAATAGGCGTTGTCGGCATGAAACAGCGCCCGATCCGTCACGGGGCCCGAGAGGTCCGCCGAAAAACCACAGCGGGCATACCAGTCGCCTTCGACCGCCCTGATGCGGCCGTCGTCGTCAAAACCCACGGCATAGTCGACGACGAAATCATGGCGCTTGCCGGTGGCGATCATGTCGTCGTCGCGGTCGGGGCGGATTTTGACCGCCCGGTTCCAGCGCTTGGCCGCCAAGGCGGCCACGCAGGCGAACAGGTTCATCTGCGTTTCCTTGCCGCCGAAACCGCCGCCCATGCGCCGCACGTTCACGACGACCGAATGGCTGGGCACCTTCAGGACATGGGCCACCATGTGCTGCACCTCGGACGGGTGCTGGGTCGAGACGTTGACGACGACGTCCTCGTCCTCTCCCGGCAGGGCCATGGCGATCTGGCCCTCCAGATAAAAGTGGTCCTGGCCGCCGATGGAGAACCGCCCCTCGATCCGGCGCGGGGCCGCGGCCATGGCGCGCGGCGCGTCGCCCCGGCGCAGGGTCAGCGGGTCGGTGACATAGCCCATGCCGGCATCCCGCGCGGCAATCGGGTCCAGCGCATGGGGCAGCGGGTCATAGTCGATCCGCGCCTTGTGCGCCGCGCGCCGCGCCTGGTCGCGCGTCTCGGCAATGACGGCAAAGACCGGCTGGCCCCAGAACTGCACCAGCCCGTCGGCAAAGATCGGGTCGTCATTCTTGCCGTTGGGCGAGACATCGTTCACGCCTGGAATGTTTTTGGCCGTCAGCACGCCCAGCACGCCGGGGCTGGCCAGCGTCGCTGTAAAATCCATGCCGGTGATGCGGCCATGCGCGCATTGCGACAGGCCCAGATAGGCGTGGGCCAGGTTCGCGGGCGCGGCCAGATCATCGGTATAGTCGGCGCGGCCGGTGACATGCTTGATGGCGCTGTCGTGGATCGTGTCCTGGTGGGCCAGGCCGTGCACCGCGTTCCCGTCATCCTTCATCGTTTATGCCCCCACGGCCTGGCGCAGCCGCACGGGCAGGCCGGTTTCCGATTGCTCCAGCCAGAAGCGGCGGAACAGGTTGCGCGCCACGGTTGCGCGGTATTCGGCGCTGGCCCGCATGTCGGTCAGCGGCTGGAAGTCATTCGCCACGGCGCGGGCCGCGGCCTCGAACGCGGCCTGGGCGAAGCGCTGGCCCTCCAGCGCAGCCTCGGCAGCGCGGGCGCGGCGGGGCGTTGCCGCCATGCCGCCAAAGGCCAGGCGGGCCTCGGTGATCATGCCGCCCTCGACCGTCACGCAGAAGCCCGCGGCCACGGCCGTGATGTCGCTGTCGCGCCGCTTGGTGATCTTGTAGGCGGCGATGCGCGCCTGGGGCCGGGTCGGGATCAGCACCTGTTCCACGAACTCTCCGGGCTGGCGGTCCTGCTTGCCGTAATCGATGAAGAAATCCTCCAGCGCGATCTCCCGGCGCGCATCGCCCCGGCGCAAAACGATCCGCGCGCCCAGCGCGATCAGCAGCGGCGGCGTGTCGCCGATGGGCGATCCGTTGGCGATGTTCGCGCCGATCGTGCCCATGTTCCGCACCTGCCAGCCGCCGATGCGCATCCAATAGTCCTGCGCAGCCGGGACATGGCGCGCGATCAGCGGCGCCGCTTCCGAATAGGTGAGGCCGGCGCCCAGGCGGATCCTGTCGCCCTCGACGGCCATGTCCTTCATCAGGTGGCCGATGAAGATGGCGGGACTGATGTCGCGCAGGAACTTGGTCACCCACAGCCCCACGTCGGTCGCCCCCGCGACCAGTGTCGCCTCGGGCTCCTCCAGCAGGATCTGCGCCAGGTCATCGGCATCGGCGGGAATCAACGCGCGGTCGGCACCTCGCGCGACCGTCACGCGGCCGCCCCGGATTCCGGCCAGCCGCGCGGCCACCGCCTGACGCTCGCGCGCCAGCGCGTCCTGCGCCTGCCCCCCTGCGGCACCGGCGGCTAGGGCCGCCTTGACGATCGGCTCATAGCCCGTGCAGCGGCAGATGTTGCCCTGAAGCGCGGTCTCGACGGCCTCGGCATCGGCGGCAGGGTTCGCCATCCACAGTGCATAAAGCGCCATGACGATCCCCGGCGTGCAGAAGCCGCACTGGCTGCCGTGATGTTCGACCATCGCCGCCTGGATCGGATGCAGCCCGCCGTCGGGGCCGTGCAGATGTTCGATCGTGACGACATGGGTGGCGTGGCAGGAGGCCAGCAGCCGGATGCAGGCGTTCACCGGCTCATAGATCAGGCCCCCGTCGGTCATCCGGCCCACCAGCACGGTGCAGGCACCGCAATCCCCCTCGGCGCAGCCCTCCTTGGTGCCGGTCAGGCGCCGCGCCAAGCGCAGGTGATCCAGCAGCGTATCGGATGCCCCCACCTCGGACAGGGAAATCTCCTGGTCGTTCAGCAGAAACCGCAGCTGGTTCATGATAACCCTTCCTGGCTGTCGCAAGGTCCCGATCCTAGGCCGGAAGGGCTGGTTGCGAAATCGGTGCCGGCGTAGAAGACTTTACATGAAACGTTGAAAGCCAGCCACCGCCATGTCCTATCTTGAAAGCCTGCGGGTCTTTGTCCGGGTGGTCGAACTGGGCTCGATCACCGCCGGAGGCAGGGATCTGCGCCTTTCGCCGGCAGTTGCCTCGAACCGCATCAAAGATCTTGAAAATCGCTTCGGGCTGCGGCTGCTGAACCGCACCACGCGCAAGCTGACCACGACCGAGATCGGGCGCGCCTTCTATGACCACGCCCGCCGCGTGATCGACACGCTGGACGAGGCCGAGGGGCTGATCTCCAGCTTTTCCGGAAAGCCGCAGGGGGTGATCCGGCTGACCGCGCCCTTGGGGCTGGGGCGGCGGCTGATCGCGCCGCTGATCCCGCCCTTCTGTGCCGAGAACCCCGGCGTCGAGTTCCGGCTGCGCCTGTCGGACCGCAACGTCAACATCGTCGAGGATGCCATCGACCTGGCCTTCTTCCTGGGAGAGCCTGCGGATTCAACCCTGAAATGGCGCAAGATCGCCGACTGCCCGCGCGTCCTGGTGGCGGCGCCCGCCTATCTGGCGGCGGCGAGGGTGCCGCAGGTTCCCGATGATTTAGCCGACCACAACTGCCTGCTGCTGCGCTATCCCCGCAGCCCGGAATATTTCTGGACCCTGACCACGCCCGAGGGGCCGCGCAAGATGATGGTCTCGGGCCGGTTCGACACGGATGACGGCGACGTGCTGACGGCCTGGGCGCTAGAGGGACACGGCATCGCGAACCGCCCCCATTACGAGGTGGCCGACGACCTGGCCGCTGGCCGGCTTGTCACCGTGCTGCCCGATTTCCCGCCGCCCCTGGCGCAGCTGGGCTGCCTGACGCCGCATCGGCGGCTTCAGGACCCCAAGGTGCGCATGTTCGCCGATTACGCGGTGCGAGAATTGCGCCCGCTGTTCTAGAGCCCGGCCATCCCGAAGGCGCTCACCTGCCGGAACCAGCGGATGATCTGGCGCCGCTCGTCCATCTCCATCCCGGTCAGGTTGGCGGGCGGCATGGCGTCGGTCAGGCCGGCCTGGACATAGATCTCGCGCGCGGCGCGGGCGATGTCGGCGGGGGTCTCCAGCACCACGCCCTTGGGCGCGTGGTGGATGCCCTCCCACACGGGTTCGCGCGCGTGGCACATGGAACAGCGGCCGATGACTGTATTGGCGACCTGGTCAAAGCCGGGGACCTCGGCCAGCCGCGTCTCGGCCGGGGTCAGGGGGCGGGCCATGGCCTCGTCATAGCTGTCCTGGTTGAGGCCCATCGACGACAGCCACATGACGCCGATGAACAGCATCACGGTGACGGCCCAAGTCCACCAGCGATACCCCTTGCGGGCGTGCATGGTGTTGAAGAAATGCCGGATCGTCACCCCCATCAGGAAGATCAGCGCCGCGATCAGCCAGTTGAATTCGCTGGCAAAGGCCAGCGGATAGTGGTTCGACAGCATCAGAAAGACGACCGGCAGCGTCAGGTAGTTGTTATGCGTGGACCGCAACTTGGCGATCTTGCCATATTTCGGATCGGGTGCCCTGCCCGCCTTGAGGTCGGCGACCACGATGCGCTGGTTCGGCATGATGATCAGGAACACGTTTGCTGTCATGATCGTGGCGGTGAAGGCACCCTGATGCAGCAGCGCGGCGCGCCCGGTGAAGACCTGGTCATAGGCCCAGCCCATCACCACCAGGGCGGCGAACAGCAGCAGCATCAGCACCGTCGGACGGTTCCCCAGGGGCGACTTGCACAGCCCGTCATAGATCAGCCAGCCCACCGCCAGCGACCCGCCCGAGATGGCGATCGCCTGCCAGACGCCCAGATCGGCCTTGGAAGGGTCGATCAGGAACAGGTTGGCGCCCGCCCAGTAGGTGACCATCAGCAGCGCCGCACCCGACAGCCAGGTCGAATAGCTTTCCCATTTGAACCAGGTCAGGTGTTCGGGCATCCGCTCGGGCGCGACCAGGTATTTCTGGACATGATAGAAGCCGCCGCCATGAACCTGCCATTCCTCGCCATGCGCGCCCTTGGGCAGGTGGGCGGCCTTTTGCAGGCCCAGGTCCAGCGCGATGAAATAGAAGCTGCTGCCGATCCAGGCGATGGCGGTGATGACATGGGTCCAGCGCACCGCGAAGGCCAGCCATTCCCAGATGACGACGGGTTCCGGGATCATCTCAACTGCCCCGATAGGTCGAATAGCCGAAGGGCGAGACCAGCAGCGGGACGTGGTAATGGTCGTCCTGCGACATGCCGAAGCGGATCGGGATCACGTCCAGGAAACGCGGCGCCTCTGCCGGAACCCCTGTGGCGTCCATCCAGGCGCCGGCGTGGAATTCCAGCTCGTACCGGCCGGTCGCGAAACTCTCGGCGGGCAGGATCTGCCGGTCGGTGCGGCCGTCGGCATTGGTGACCAGACGTGCAAGCAGGCTCCGCCCCTCGCCCTCCAGCCGATAGAGCACCACCTCCATGCCCTGCGCCGGGCGGCCCCGGGCCGTGTCCAGAACATGTGTCGTCAGATAGCCCGGCATGTCCGGCCCCCTTTTTCCCGCAGCTTTCTCCGGTGATAGCCGATCGCGCAGCCGGAACGAGCCCGGAGCCGCGCAAGGCTGTCTATAGATTTCGTGGATAATCTTGCGGGCGGCGGGCGGCCGGGTCCAGCCCCCGCCTGACCCGGCCGGACGATATTTCTGGAAATCGTTTCCGGACCCGGCGATAAGGGCAGAATTCCGCGCAGCCACAGGGCCTTGGCCTTTTCCGCCGGCTGCATCGCCCCCGCCGCCCCTGCGGCACCAACGGAGAGAGACATGGCCGATCCGACCCGGCGCCGTGGCCGCCCGCGCAAATCCGTGCCCGAGGCGCCCGGCACGGTCCAGGCGCTGGACCGGGCGCTGGATCTTCTGGACCTGCTGGCCGGCGCGCCAGGCCTGACGCTGAGCGAGGTGGCCGAACAGGCGGGCCAGCCCCCTTCGACCGTGCACCGGGTGCTGCACACGCTGGCCCTGCGCGGCATGGTCGAAAGCGATCCGGCGACCCAGGCCTGGAACATCGGGCCGCAGGCCTTCCGGCTCGGCTCGGCCTTCATGCGGCGGTCGGGGATCGTCGAACGGGCGCGCCCGGTCCTGCGCCAGCTGATGCAGCACAGCGGAGAGACCGCGAACCTGGGCATCCTGCAGGGCAACACGGTCCTGTTCGTCAGCCAGGTCGAGACGCAGGAAACCATCCGCGCCTTTTTCCCGCCCGGCACCTCGTCGCCGCTGCACGCCTCGGGGATCGGCAAGGCGCTGCTGGCCTTTGGCCCGGCCCAGGACCTGCAGGCGATGGCACAGGGCGGCGAACTGACGCGCTTTACCGACAAGACGCTGACCGATCCCGCGGCGCTGGAGGCCGACCTGGCCCGCATCCGCCAGCGCGGCTTTTCCTTCGACGACGAGGAAAAGACCCGCGGCATGCGCTGCATCGCGGCCCCGGTCTTCGACCTGTCCAAAGAGGCGATCGCCGGAGTTTCGGTCAGCGGCCCGTCGCACCGGATCGCGGTGGAACATGTCCAGGCACTGGGCGCCGTGGTCGCCGCCGCCGCCGCCAGCCTGACCGAGATCATGGGCGGCAAGACGCCCTGATCGCGCCGGCAGGTTCTGCCGTGCAGGCAGGACCACGCCGCCACTCGCTTTCAAGATATTCTTGAAAACGGGGCGATCTTATTTTCCTGGTTGAAACAGAATTCTGCCTTCTACGCCTTGCCCTTGCGGGCTGGCCGGGCTTTGGTGACGCTGCGACACGACCCACCGGAGGACCCAGATGCGCTACAGCCGCGATTTGCGAGGATATGGCGAAACGCCACCGGACCCGAAATGGCCGGGCGATGCCAGGATCGCGGTGCAGATCGTCGTCAACTACGAGGAAGGCGGCGAGAACAGCATCGAACATGGCGACGCCGCCTCCGAGGCCTTCCTGTCCGAGATCATCGGCGCCCAGCCCTGGCCCGGCAAACGCCACTGGAACATGGAATCGATCTACGACTATGGCGCGCGGTCCGGGTTCTGGCGGCTGCACCGGCTGCTGAAGGATATCCCCGTGACCGTCTATGGCGTGGCGACCGCGCTGGAGCGCAGCCCGGAACAGGTGGCCGCCATGCAGGAGGCAGGCTGGGAAATCGCCACCCATGGCCTCAAATGGATCGACTATCGCGATGCCCCGCGCGAGGTCGAGGCCGAGCATATCGCCCGCGCCGTTGAATTGCACCGCCAGGTCACCGGCGAACGCCCGCACGGCTTTTACCAAGGCCGCACCTCGATGAACACGGTCGAGCTGGGTTGCGAGGAAGGCGGCTTTGCCTATCTGGCCGACAGCATCGCCGACGATCTGCCCTATTGGCATGTCCATGACGGCCGGCCGCAGCTGATGGTGCCCTACACGATGGACGCCAATGACATGCGCTTTTCCAGCGGCCAGGGATTTGGCACGGGGGTCGAGTTCTTCGACTATCTGCGCGACAGCTTTGACGTGCTTTACGCCGAAGGTGCGGCGGGCGCGCCCAAGATGATGTCGATCGGGTTGCATTGCCGCTTGGCCGGCCGTCCGGGCCGCGCGATGGCGATCCGGCAGTTCCTGGACCATGCCCGCGCGCACGAAGGGGTCTGGTTCGCCTCGCGGCTGGACATCGCGCGCCACTGGGCGGCGGTCCATCCGCACCAGCCGCGGCTGCGCCCCTCGCAGATGGACCGCGACAGCTTTGTCGCGCGGTTCGGCGGCATCTACGAAAATTCGCCCTTCATCGCCGAACGGGTCTGGGACGCCGAGATGGGCGCCGTCCACGACAGCGCGGCGGGGCTGGCCGGGCGCATGGCCCAGATCTTCCGGGCGGCGGATGAGGACGAGCGGCTGGACGTGCTGCGTGCCCATCCCGACCTTGCCGGCAAGCTGGCGCAGGCCCGCAGGCTGTCGGCCGACAGCAGCGCCGAGCAGGCCGGCGCCGGGCTGGACGCCCTGACCGATGCCGAACGCGCCGAGTTCACCGGCCTGAACGAGGCCTATATGGCCAAGCACGGTTTCCCCTTCATCATTGCGGTGCGCGACCATGACAAGGCGGGCATCCTGGCCGCCATGCAGGCCCGGATCAGCAACGACACCGCCACTGAGCGTGCCACGGCCGAAGCGCAGGTCGTCCGCATCGCCACGCTTCGCCTTCAGGAGGCCCTGAAATGACCGACCAGCCCCCGAAGGGCGCGCCGACCGGCGACATCGCCCGCGTGATCTCCGAACAGCATACCGGCCCCTATGCCGGCCCGGTGGCCGGCCTGCCGCCGCAAACCGGGATGACCACCGACACGGCGATCTTCACCGACGCCTATGCCGTCATTCCGCGCACGGTGATGCGCGACATCGTCACCTCCTACCTGCCCGGCTGGACGGGGATGCGGATGTGGATGCTGGCCCGGCCCCTGACCGGCTTTGCCGAGACCTTCAGCCAGTACATCGTGGAACTGGCCGAAGGCGGCGGCAGCGAGGCGCCCGACGACGACCCCGAGGTGCAGCACGCGATCTTCGTGACCGGCGGCGACATGCAGGTGGTGATCGATGGGACCGAACACCTGCTGACGCCGGGCGGCTTTGCCTATATCCCCGCAGCCACGCCATGGCAGATCCGCAACCGCACCGCCGGACCTGCCGGCTTCCATTGGTGGCGCAAGCGCTGGCAGCCGGCGGCGGGCGTCGACAAGCCCGACCCGATCGTGGTGCAGGAACAGGACATCGCGCCTTCCATGATGCCCGACACCGACGGGGCCTGGGGCACGACGCGCTTCATGGACCCGGCCGACCTGCGCCATGACATGCACATCACCGTCGTGACCTTCGCGCCGGGCGGATCGATTCCCTTCGCCGAAACCCATGTCATGGAACACGGGCTGTTCGTGCTGGAGGGCAAGGCCGTCTATCGCCTGAACCGGGACTGGGTCGAGGTGGGTCCCGGCGACTACATGTGGCTGCGCGCCTTCTGCCCCCAGGCCTGCTATGCGGGCGGTCCCGGACGTTTCCGCTATCTCCTCTACAAGGATGTGAACCGCCACGCGTCGCTCTGGCCCAACCGCTAAGCTGCCTACACCCTTGGGACGCGCGGATGCGCGTTCCAAGGGTGCTGACCCCGGTCCCGCCGGTCCCGTCGGTGGGATCATGCCGATCAGGGGTGGAAACTCCCCGGCCGGTTTCAACTCTGCACTTATTCCATATCGTCTCGGCCTCTGTAACGACCGGCGGGAGTATTGGCGGATGCGGATTATCGGCCTGGATGCTGCCCGAAGCCTGGCGATCGTGCTGGCCATGTCCTCGCATGTCTATGTCGAGGCGGGCCTGCAACCGCATGTCCCGGATCAGCTGTCGCAGATCATGCGGCTTGCCTTTCAGATCGCGACCCCGACCTTCATCCTCCTGTTCGGCACGATGCTGGAGGTCATCTACCAACCGCGGTGGACCAGCACGGCCGCGCGGCGGCAGGTGGCCGGGCATCTTGTGTCGCGTGCGCTGCAATGCTGGGCCCTTTATGCGATCAGCATTTTTGCGCTGTTCCTGTCCCACGACCAATACTCGCTGCGCTTCAGCATCGGGACGATGCTGTTCATGGGCAATTCGCCCTATACCGAAATCCTCAAGTTCTACGCCGTCGTGTTGGCACTCGCGTCGGTCCTGCTGTGGCTGCGCGCGCGTCTGGGGCTTTGGCCCCTGGTTGTGGCCGCCCTGGCCTATCATGCCGCCTGGCCGCTGTTGACGGCGCTGCCGGATGCCCATCACGACCTGGGGGCGCCCTTGGCGGTCGGCCGGCTGATCATGTTCGCGACGGGCTTTGGCGGTCTTCAGCTGGCCGGCCCCTCGATCCTGCACGGGCTTACGCTGGTCGTGGCGGGCCAGTGCCTAGGGCAACATCCTTCTTTACCTGGTCGACTTCTCGCCCAAGGGGCCGGGGGCCTCGCTGGCATGGGCGATCCTGCTGCTGCTGGCGATCTGCGCGATGAGCTGGGCCTTCGACCTGGCGGCGCGCCGGTTGCCGGCGGTCGGGACGGGCCTCGGCCTTCTGAAACGGCCCATCGACCGCACGGCACAGGTCCTCCTGAACCTGACCTGGCGCCTCCAGCCCGCAGGCTGAGCGCGATCAGCCCTTCGTGGCGACGTTGGGCGGCGTCGGGGTCCGGGCCCGCAGCCGGGCTTCGCGCCAGGTGATATAGCTGATGGCGCCGATCATCAGCCCGCCGCCCAGGATGACCCAGGCGTCCAAGGGCTCGTGAAAGACCAGAACGCCCACGAGGCTGGCCCAGATCAGCTGCAGGAAGGTGACGGGCTGCGTCACGGTCAGCGGCGCCGCGGCAAAGGCCCGCGTCATCGTGTAATGGCCGGCGGTGGCAAAGACCGCCACCAGCCCCAGCCAGCCCAGCTGCGACCAGCTGGGCGGCACCCAATGCGCGATGGCCAGGGGCGCCAGCCCGACCGAGACGGTCAGCGACATCATCGCCACCACGACCGAGGCCGGAACCCGGTCGGACAGCCGCTTGGCCACCAGATAGGACGCCCCGAAGGCCACGGCGGCACCGACCTGCGACAGGTGGCCGGGGTCCAGCACGCGCAGGCCCGGCCGCAGCACGATCAGCGCGCCCGCCAGGGCCACGCCGATGGCAAAGATGCGCCGGGTGGCCAGCCGCTCTCCCATGAAAAGGGCCGCGCCGATCGTGACGATGATGGGATTGAGAAAGCCGATGGCCGTCACCTCGGCCACGGTGATGCGCGACATGGCATAGAACCAGGCCACCACCGCGATGACGTGCAGCCCGCCGCGCAGGGCGAACATCCCCCACAGGTCGCGCGGAAAGCCGACCCTCAGCGCGCGGCTGATGACAGGCGCCAGGAAGACCAGCCCGAACAGGAAGCGGATGAAGGCGGCCTGTGCGGCGGGCAAGGCGCCGTCCAGGCCGCGGACGATGGTGTTGACGGCCACAAAGCACAGGCCCGTCGCCAGCATCCACCCAATGCCGATCATGTCGCGGCGCGTATGAGACAGGTTCTGCATCATCTGCAACTGCCGCCTTTCGGGCGGCAGTGCAAGGGCGGATCTTGCGGCAGCCTCAAAGCGCGGCCGCGACCTCTTCGGTCAGGTCGAAGTTGCCGGTGACGTTCTGGACGTCGTCATCCTCCTCCAGCGCGTCGATCAGCTTCATCAGCTTCTGCGCGGTCTCGGCGTCGCTGATCTCGGTCGGAGCCTGGGGCTTCCAGATCAGCTTGGCGGTCTCGGATTCGCCCAAGGTCGCCTCCAGCGCGGTCGAGACCTCGTTCAGCGCCGTATCCGCGCAATAGATCCAGTGACCCTCCTCGTCCGTCTCGACATCGTCGGCGCCTGCCTCGATGGCGGCCAGCATCACGGTGTCGGCATCGCCCGCCGACAGCGGGTAGACGATCTCTCCGACCCGGTCGAACATGAAGCTGACCGATCCGGTCTGGCCCAGATCGCCGCCGGACTTGGTGAAATAGCTGCGGACGTTGGACGCGGTCCGGTTGCGGTTGTCGGTCATCGCCTCGACCACCAGCGCGATGCCGTTGGGGCCATAGCCCTCATAGCGGATTTCTTCGTAATTCTCCGCGTCGCCGCCCTGCGACTTCTTGATCGCCCGGTCGATCACGTCCTTGGGGACGGATTTTGCCTTGGCCTCCTTGACGGCCAGCCGCAGGCGCGGGTTCTTTTCGGGGTCCGGGTCGCCCATCTTGGCGGCGACGGTGATTTCCTTGGCCAGCTTGGAAAACAGCTTCGAGCGCAGCTTGTCCTGCCGGCCCTTGCGATGCTGGATGTTGGCCCATTTGGAATGCCCTGCCATGTCGGGTCGTCCTTCGCGGTTCTGAAGTGATGTGCTGCGCGCTTTTAGTCCAGCCTCGCCCCCCATCGCAAGACGAACCCGAGGCCCCATCACGGCGTTCGGAGGCAGACCCCGGAACAGGGGCGGAACGAGGGCATTCATGACCACATCACAGATCCTGCTGTTCACCCTTCTGGGCGCCATCATCATCCTGATGCTCTGGGGACGCTGGCGCTATGACATGGTGGCCTTTGCCGGGCTGATGGTGGCGGTCCTTCTGGGGATTGTGCCCACCTCGGACGCCTTTTACGGCTTCGGGAACCCGACCACGGTCATCGTGGCGTTGGTGCTGGTCGCGACCGCGGGGCTCAGCCGGTCCGGCGCGGTGTCACGGCTGGCGCGGCTGATCTCGGGGCAGCAGCGGGGCACCACGGCCCATATTCTGGTCTTCGGCACGGTGGGCGGGCTGCTGTCGGGCTTCATGAACAACATCGCGGCGCTGGCCATGCTGATGCCGGTGGACCTGCAGACGGCGCGCAAGATCGGCCGTGGGGCCGGGCTGACGCTGATGCCCCTGGCTTTCGCCACGATCCTGGGGGGCATGCTGACGCTGATCGGCACGCCGCCGAACCTGATCGTCTCGGGGTTTCGCGCGGACGTGTTGGGCGAGCCCTATCGGATGTTCGACTTTCTGCCGGTCGGCGGCCCGGTTGCCCTCGCCGGGATCGCCTTCATCTCGTTCATCGGGTGGCGCCTGATCCCGCGCCACGAGACGGATGCGGGCCCCGACATGAACGGCGTGCGCCGGCGCTATGTGGCGACGCTGGTCGTCACCGAGAACAGCCTGCCTGCCACCCGCCGGATCGAGGATGCCCGGATCGAGGCGCGCAAGGCCTCGGTCCGCATCGTGGGCCTGCGCCGCCGCGGCCAGGACATCGAGGGCAAGCTGGACGACCAGGTGCTGGAGGATGGCGACGTGCTGATCCTGCGCGCCGATCCCGCCGCGCTGGACGAGTTCCGCTCGACCAGCAGCCTGGCCTTTCCCGACGGCAAGCCCGAGGCCCGCGCCCGCAAGGATGCCGAGGGCCAGCAGCTGATCGAGTGCCTGGTGCCCGTGGCCTCCGATCTTGTCGGGCGCTCGGTCCAGTCCTTCGGGCTGATGAATCGCCACGACAGCGTGCTGATCGGCCTGCGGCGCGGGGGGCTTGCGATGCGGCAGGGGCTGTCGCGGCAGGTGCTGCAGCCGGGCGACATGCTGCTGCTGCTGGTGCCCGAAAGCCGGATGGACGAGACGCTGGCGGCAACCAGCCTGCTGCGCATCGACGGCGGCAGCCTGCCGGTCCAGCGCGAACGCCACATGCGCAGCGCCATCGGCCTGTTCGTGCTGGCGGTGCTGGCGGCCTCGCTTGGGCTGACGACCATGCCGATCGCGCTTGGCTGCGTGATCATCGCCTATGTCCTGTTCGGCGTCCTGTCGGTGCACGAGATCTATGACCATGTCGACTGGCCGGTGATCGTGCTCCTGGGGTCGATGATCCCCTTGGGCCTGGCGCTGGACGAAACCGGTGGATCGGCCCTGATCGCGCATGGCCTGGCCATGGTCACGCAGGGCTATCCGGCCTGGCTGGCGCTGGTGCTGCTGATGGCGGCCACAATGATGCTGTCGGACATCCTCAACAACAACGCCACCACCATCATCGCGGCCCCCGTCAGCATCCGCCTGGCCGAAGAGCTGCAGGTCCAGCCCGATGCCTTCCTGATGGGCGTGGCGGTCGCGGCGTCCTGCGCCTTCCTGACGCCCATCGGACATCAGAACAACACGCTGATCCTGGGGCCCGGCAACTATCGCTTTGGCGACTACTGGCGGATGGGCCTGCCGCTGGAGGTGATCGTGATGGCGGTCGCGGTGCCGCTGCTGCTGATCGTCTGGCCGCTCTGACCCTGACAAATGAAAACGCGGCCCAGGGGGCCGCGCGATGCATCATCAAATCTGGTCGCCTCAAAGGGCGGCGGAACCGCCCAGGATGCGACGGACCTCGCCTTCGCGGGTCAGGCCCTTGGCGGCCAGTTCCTCATCCGACCGCTGGCTCAGGCCGTTCAGCGCACGCATCTGCGGGCTCGCCTCGGACAGTGCGATCATGAAGCGGCCAAGGGCGCGGAAAGGCGCCAGCAGCGCGGCGGCCGAAAAGCTGGGCTTGCGGTCAACAGAAGCAATCATCGTCATCTGGAAACTCCTTGTATGGGACAAAGTCGTTTCCTCCCCTGCGTCCTAGATCGGGGTTTCAGGCGATGATCGCAACCGCCGATGCTGCATGGCAGCATTGCTTCTGGCTCAAGGGCGGCAAGATTATGTCAACCATGCAGGGGCCAGATCAGGGGGATCAGCATCGAGGCGACGATGCCCATCAGGATGTTCAGCGGCAGGCCGACCTTGATGAAGTCGGTGAACCGATAGCCGCCCGGACCATAGACCAGGGTGTTGGTCTGATAGCCGATGGGCGTGGCAAAGCTGGCCGAGGCCCCCATCATCACCGCGACGACCAGCGGGCGCGGATCGACGCCAAGCGAATTCCCCAGGCTGATGGCCAGCGGCGTGACGATGACCGCGACGGCATTGTTCGTCACCGTCTCGGTCAATGTCGTGGCCAGCAGATAGACCGCCATGACCAGCGCCCAGGGCGGCAGGCTGGCCAGCCAGGGCGCGACCCCGTCCACCACCAGCTGCACCGCGCCGCTTTTTTCCAGCCCTGCGCCGACGGCCAGCATGGCAAAGATCAGCGCCATCAGGCGCCCGTCGACAAAGGACAGCGCCTCGTCCGCATCGATGCAGCGCGTGCCCAGCACGACAGCGACCCCGATGAAAGCCAGGAGCAGGATCGGCGCCACCTCGAAGGCCGACAGCACCACGACGCCCACTAGCGTGGCGACCACGATCGGCGCATGCTTGCGGCGATAGGCACGATCCGAGGGCGCATTGACCTCGACCATGTCCATGTCGCTGGCCAGGCGCTGGATGTCGGCCGAGGCGCCTTCCAGCAGCAGCGTGTCGCCCACGCGCACGACCAGGTCATCCAGCTGGCGGCCGATGTTCTGGTTCTTGCGGTGGGCTGCCAGCACATAGACGCCATAGCGCCGCCGCAGGCGCATCGAGCCCAGGCTGCGGCCGACCATGTGGCAGCCGGGCGTGATCAGCACCTCGACCGTCGAGGTCTGGACCGAGCTCAGCTTGTCGACCATCCGCAGCTCCTTGTGGCTCTGCAGGCCCAGGACCTCGGACATGGGGGTGCGCAGGACGACGCGGTCGCCCTCTTCCAGCCGGACACCCGGCAGGTCCCGCCGCAGCGAGGCGTCGCCGCGCAGCACGTCGATGACGCGGGCGCTGTCGCGGGCGAAAATGTCGACCTCGTCCAGCGACTTGCCGATCAGGGCGGAGCCCTCGGGGATCGCGACCTCGGTGAAGAACTTCATCTTGCTGCGTCCCGACAGCAGCTGCGACATGGAATCGCGGTCGGGCAGCAGCCGCGGCGCGAAGATCAGCAGATAGGTGACGCCCACGACGGCCATCGGCAACCCGACCCAGGTGATCTCGAAGATGGTGAAATGCTCCATCCCCGCCGACCGCGCGACGCCATCGACCAGAAGGTTGGTCGAGGTGCCGATCAGCGTCATCGTGCCGCCCAGGATCGACAGGTAGGACAGCGGAATCAGCAGCTTGGACGGAGATTTTCCCATCTCCTTGGCCAGCTGCATGAAGATCGGCATCATCACCACGACCAGGGGCGTGTTGTTGACGAAGGCCGACATCGCGCAGACAAGGATCGACACGGATGCAAGCGTCAGTGAGGGATGGGCCCCCGCATGGCGGGCAGCGCGCTGGCCGATCCAGTCCAACGCCCCCGTTCGCACCAGGCCGCCCACGATGATGAACATGAAGGCGATGGTCCAGGGCGCGGGGTTCGACAGCACGCCCGAAATGCTGCTGACATCCAGAATACCCAGCATCAGCAGCAGGACGGCGCCCAGGATGGCGGTGACTTCGGGCGGATAGGTTTCCCGGATGAACAGGGTCAGCATCCCGATGATGATGAAGATCGTCACCACCGCGCCGGTCGTCCCGGCCAATTCAAATCCGAACATGCGTCACTCGATCGTTGGTCGCGCTTTGGACGAGCCGCAGCCCTGCCCGTCGCGCATCATGCGCCAGACATTCGCCGCGCCGCAAGCGAAGTTCCATTTTGGGAAAACGCTTTTTCAGACCGTTGCCGAAAAGCCCGGCGCCAGCCGCCCGCCCTCGCGGATGGGGTTGATGTTGCGCGCCATGCCGGTGCGATCATCCGTTTCCACCAGCACGCCACACAGCGTCGCCTCGCCCTCGGCAGGGGTAAAGCGGTCGCGGGTCATGCCGGTGATGAAGCGGCGCAGCGGCTCGGCTTTGTCCATGCCGATGACGCTGTCATAGTCCCCGCACATGCCGGCATCCGACAGATAGGCGGTGCCGCGCGGCAGGACCTGCGCGTCGGCGGTCGGCACATGGGTATGGGTTCCGACGACCAGGCTGGCGCGACCGTCGCAGAAATGGCCGACCGCCATCTTTTCGCTGGTGGCCTCGGCATGGATGTCGACCAGCACGGCCTGAACCATGCCGCCCGGAGGATGGGCCCGCAGGACCGCGTCCAGGGCCGAAAAGGGATCGTCATAGGGGCGGGACATGAAGACCTGGCCCAGCGCCTGCGTGATCAGCGCCTTGCGGCCGCGCACATCGCTGATCACCGTGGCCCCGCGGCCCGGCGCCTCGCGCGCGAAATTCAGCGGCCGGATGACGCGCGGCTCGCGCTCGATGAAGGACATCATGTCCTTCTGGTCAAAGGCGTGGTCGCCCAGGGTCAGCGCATCCGCGCCCGCATCCAGCAGCAGCTGCGCATGGCCCGCCGTGGCGCCCCTGCCTCCGCTGGCATTTTCCGCATTCACGATGACCAGGTCGGCCTTCAGCCGCGCCCGCAGGCCACCCAACCGTTCGGTGATCGCGCGCCGGCCAGCACGCCCCATCACATCGCCAAGAAACAGAATCCGCATTCCGACCTGCTAAGTCAAAGCCGCCCGACGCTCAAGCCGGCTGCACAAATGAAAAAGGGCCGCCCCACGGGGCAGCCCTTCGATCTGTCGCAAGAAGCGAAAATCAGACGAACTGGACGTTCGTTGCCGATTCGCGACCGTCGCGGCCGCGCTCCAGCTCAAAGGTCACCTTCTGGCCATCGGCCGGGGCCTGCAGGCCCGCGCGCTCGAGAGCCGAGATGTGCAGGAACACGTCCTGGCGGCCGCCTTCCGGCTGAATGAAGCCGAAGCCTTTGGTGCTGTTGAACCATTTCACGGTGCCGTTGGCCATCGTGAGATCTCCTGTCTAGTGTTCCACCCGCAGTATGCGGTGGCTTGGCCGTCAGATTAACAAAGCAGACTGAAGGCAGAAGCAGACAGGATGCAGAGAATATAACGTAGCAAGGCCAAGATAGGGGCCGGGCCGCGACATTGCAAGGGATAGTTGGTGCCGGCTGAGGGATTTGAACCCCCGACCCCCTGATTACAAATCAGACGCTCTACCACTGAGCTAAGCCGGCCTGCGGGATGGGTTAGCGAATGCGGATCATTTCCGCAAGTCGCGCGTGCGCTGCGCGGCACGGCCCAGGTTCGTGCGCGCCAGCAGGCCCACCGCCAGCAGCCCCACCGCCATGACCAGCAGCGCCGCCGGAGAGGCATTGCCCAGATCCTCCAGGCTGGCGCGCTCATGCGTGCGGGTGGCCAGCGTCTCGTAGTTGAAGGGCCGCAGCAGCAGGGTCGCGGGCAGTTCCTTGACGCAATCGACAAAGACCAGCAGCAGTCCCGCCCCGACCGAACCGCGCATCAGCGGCAGAAAGACGTCGCGCAGCACCCCCGCGCTGTCGCGCCCCAGGGACCGCGCCGCCATCGGCAGCGAGGGCGGGACCCGCGTGAAGGCGCCGTCGATGGCCCCCTGCCCGATCGCGAAGAACCGCACGACATAGGCCAGAACGATGGCCGCCCCGCTGCCGGTCAGGATCAGGCCAGGATCGGTGCCGGTCAGCGCCAGCCAGGCATCCGCGACCCGGTGGTCCAGCGCGGCCAGCGGAATCAGGATGCCCACGGCCAGAACCGCCCCCGGCGCGGCATATCCCACCGTGGTCACCGGCAGCAGCAGGCGCGGCAGCGCCCGGCCCGACAGGCGCGTGCCATAGACCATGACCAGCGACAGCCCGACCGTCATCAGCGCGGCCATGGCCCCCAGGCTGACGGTGTGCCAGGCCGCCTGCGCCAGACCGGGCGTCACCCAGGCCCGCGGATAGGCCAGCGCATAGGTCAGGATCACCCCCGCCGGCAGCAGAAAGCCCAGGGCAAAGGGGATGGTGCAGAACAGCGTGGCCAGCAGGCCGGGCAGCAGGCGCAGCCTCTGGCGCTGGATCGGGCGCGGCTGGCGGGCGCTCTGGTGATAGCGGGCATTGCGGCGGCCGAACCGTTCCCACAGCGCCAGCAGGACCACGATCAGCAGGATGACGCAGGCGATCTGCGCGGCGCCGCCGGCGTTCCGACGCTCCAGCCAGGTTGTGAAGATGCCGGTGTTCAGGGTCTGGACACCGAAATAGCTGACGACGCCGTAATCGGCGACCGCCTCCATCATGGCGATGGCCGAACCCGCCACGATGGCCGGCCGCGCCAGCGGCAGGCCCACGCGGCGAAACAGCGCCCAGGGCCCGGTGCCAAGCGCGCGGGCGACCTCGTAGGCGCTGCCGGACTGTTCCTGCAGGGCGGCGCGGGTCAGCAGGTAGACGTAAGGATAAAGCGCCGCCCCCAGGACCACGATCGCCGCCTCCAGCGACCGGATGCGCGGAAACCAGTAGTCGCGGGCGTTTTCCCATCCGAACCAGCCCCGCAGCGCGATCTGGACCGGGCCGGAATAATCCAGGAAATCGGCCAGCGCATAGGCGCCGATATAGGCAGGCACCGCCAGCGGCAGCAGCAGCAGCCATTGCAGCAGCCGGCGGCCGGGAAAATCGTACATGCAGACCAGCCAGGCGGCGCCGCAACCCATCGCCGCCGACAGCAGGCCCGTGCCCAGGGCCAGCAGGACGGTGTTGGCGAAATAGCGCGGCAGCACGGTGGACAGAAGGTGCGGCCAGATGTTGTCGGTCGGGTTCGCGGCCATCCAGATCACCGCGATCACGGGCATCAGCACCAGCGCCGCGACCAGCGCCGCGGCGACCGACCAGCCCATCCCGCCGCCCTGCCGAAGTGCGTGATCGTGCCGACGTCGCGAAGGGGCTGAAGCGGTCCGGGTCATGCCCTTGGCGATATGCCAAAGCGGTTTGACTGTCCACGGCGGACGGTTAATCTGCGCGCGACGCACCGGCACAACCGGAACAAGAAAAGACGGGACAGCACGACGATGCAGATGGTTTTCCACGTGGGGGTGCACGGCACTGACGGCGACCGGCTGCTCAAGACGCTGCTGAAGAACCGCGCCCCCCTGCGCAAGGCGGGGACCGAGGTCGTGCTCCCCAAGCGCCACCAGGGCATCTTCGACGAGGCGCTGAAATCGCTCAACGGCGGCACCGCCACGCCCGACATGGAACAGATCATGCTGGACGCGATCCTGGAGAATGACGACCCCAGTCGGGTCGTGATGTCCACGCCGACCTTCATGGGCGCGCCCGGTCGCGCGGTGGGGCAAGGCGGGCTCTACCCGCAGATCGGCACGCGGGCGGCCGCGCTGGCGCAGCTGTTCCCGTCGGCCCAGACCGAGTTCTTCGTGGCGCTGCGCAATCCCGCCACCCTGCTGACCGAGGTGCTGCCGCAGTTCGGCGGCAACGGCTATGACGACCTGATGCAGGGCTGCCATCCGCTGCAGTTGCGCTGGCGCGAGGCGATCCAGCGGCTGGTGCGCGCGGTGCAGGGCCGCCGGCTGGTGCTGTGGTGCCACGAGGACGTGCCCTTGATCTGGCCCGAGGTCCTGCGCCTGGTGGCGGGCCTGCCCCAGGACGTGCCGCTGTCGGGGGGGCTGTCCTACATGCAGGATCTTCTGGGCGAGCTGGGCCTGGCGCGGCTGCGCGACGCGATGGCGGGTCACGACCAGATGTCGGTGGCGCAGCGCCGCGAGATCTGGGGTGACATGATCACCCGTCACGCGCTGCCCGGCACGCTGGACCAGGACGTGGACCTGCCCGGCTGGACCCAGGACATGGTCGACAAGGTCACGCAGAACTATCGCGCCGACGTGGCCGAGATCGCGGTCCTGCCGGGCGTGGAATTCATCCTGCCCTGATCCGGCGGCGCCGTCGCCGCCGGACCTCAGGCCGCGTCAGTCCATCCCGAGGGCGGTCTTGTAGAGCTCCAGGATCGCCTCCTCTTCCGCGACATCGTCGCGGTGGCGTTTCCGCAGGGCCACGATCTTCTTCATCACCTTGGTGTCATAGCCGCGGGCCTTCGCCTCGGCCATTACCTCCTTCTGGCGCTCGGCGATGTCCTTCTTTTCCGCCTCGAGCTGCTCGAACTGCTCGATGAACTGGCGCAGCTCGTCGGCGGCAACGCCATAGGCCTGATCGTCCTGCATCGGATTCGTCCCTTCTGTGCTTTTGGCGGTCGTGTTAGGCGGTCTTGCTGGGACGCGCAATCGCCGCTAGGGGCATGCCGCAACGGGACGAAGGAGCGGGACATGGGCCTTTACGACTGGATCATCTGGACGGGCGCCGCCCTGACCCTGATCGGCCTCGGCGCGCTGATCTGGTGCATCTGGACCGTCAGCCGGGCGCGGCGCGACGGCCTGGACGACGCGGCGCTGCGCGAGCGGATGCGCGGCGTGCTGGCGGTGAACATGGCGGCGCTGGCCGCCTCCACCATCGGGTTGATGATGGTGGTGATCGGGATCATCCTGGCACCCTGAAGGAAATCCGAATGACAGGAAGCAGGCAGATGACAGCGATCGACGGACACGCGGCGCACCCGGCAATGGGCACCGCCCGACGGGAGCTTCGAACATGAGGGCGCTGGTCCAGCGCGTCGCCGAAGCCTCGGTCGCGGTCGAGGGGCAGCAGATCGGGCAGATCGGGCCCGGGCTGCTGGTCCTGGTCTGCGCCATGCAAGGCGATGACGACAGCGCCGCCGACAAGCTGGCCGCCCGCGTGGCCCGCCTCAGGATCTTTCGCGATGACCAGGGGCGCATGAACCGCGCGCTGCTGGACACGGGCGGCGCGGCGCTGGTCGTCAGCCAGTTCACCCTGGCCGCCGACACCCGCACCGGCAACCGCCCCGGCTTCTCCTCTGCCGCCGCGCCCGAGGATGGACGGCGCCTCTACGAAGCCTTTGCGCAGGCGCTGCGCCAGTTGGGCATCGCGACCGAAACGGGACAGTTCGGCGCGGACATGCAGGTGCGCCTGCTGAACGACGGGCCGGTGACGATCTGGCTGGACAGCACGGACCGCGCTTGACTTTCGCGGCCGCCTGCCCCATCTGACCCCTGACGCCATCTGCTGCCGCGTGAGCAGCCACCGGCCCGGCCCCATGGCCCGGCTCGTTTCGATCGCGTCACCCATTCCAGTTTCCCATTCACGCGGGGAGGCAGCAGGCATCCTCGTATCGCGCCTGCACCCCTGCCACTGGCCGCGCCTGATGCGCGGCCCCTGCCCTTGCGTCCGATACGGGGGATGCGGGGGACGAAAGACGTTCATGGAACAGAACAACACCCGCCGCCGCCCCAACCGTGGCGGCAAATCCACCCCGCGCAGCGTACCCCAGGCCCTTTCCAACGAAGGCCGCCGGGCACCCGCGCGCGATCCGCTGCCGACCGGCCCCTTCGCCGACATGGGCATCGATCATCGCATCAACGCCAATATCGCCGCCCTGGGCCTGACCAAGCCGACGCCGATCCAGGAACAGGGCATCCCGGCCATCGTCGAGGGGCGTGACGTGCTGGGCCTGGCCCAGACCGGCACCGGCAAGACGGCGGCGTTCGGCCTGCCGATGCTGACGCGCTTGATCAACTTCGGCAAGAAGCCCGACCCCAAGACCTGCCGCGCGCTGATCCTGGCGCCGACCCGCGAACTGGCGACCCAGATCGCGCAGAACATCGACGCCTATGCCGAGGGCACGCCGATCCGCAGTTTTCGCGTCGTCGGCGGCGCCTCGATCAACGTCCAGACTGAGCGCCTGTCGCGCGGCGTGGACGTGCTGATCGCCACGCCCGGTCGCCTGATGGACCTGATCGAGCGTCGCGCCATCAGCCTGGAGGCGACCACCTATCTGGTGCTGGACGAGGCCGACCAGATGCTGGACATCGGCTTCATCCACACCCTGCGCAAGATCGCGCGGATGCTGCCGCGCGAACGCCAGACGCTGATGTTCTCGGCCACGATGCCCAAGCTGATGCAGGAACTGTCGGACACCTACCTGACGAACCCCGTCAAGGTTGCCGTCAACCCGCCGGGCCAGGCCGCCAAGAAGATCGAGCAGGGCGTGCATTTCGTCAGCCAGGGCGACAAGGCCACGCTGCTGGCCGAATACATGTCCAAGCACACGAACGAGCTGGCGATGGTCTTTGGCCGCACCAAGCACGGCTGTGAAAAGCTGGCCAAGCTGCTGGAGAAATGGGGCTTCGCGGTCGCCGCGATCCACGGCAACAAGAGCCAGGGCCAGCGTGAACGCGCGCTGGAGGCCTTCCGCAAGGGTGAAACCAAGGTGCTGGTGGCGACCGATGTCGCGGCCCGCGGCCTGGACATCCCCGAGGTGGCGCATGTCTACAACTACGACCTGCCAAACGTGCCGGAAAACTATGTCCACCGCATCGGCCGGACGGCCCGTGCCGGACGTGACGGCCGCGCTGTGGCGCTGTGCTCTCCGGCCGAACTGGGCGAACTGCGCGCCATCGAAAAGGCGATGAAGAACACGATCCCGGTCATCGGGGGCGAGGTTCCCTCGGCCGCGATGGCCGCGGCGGCAGGCCCGGCCGGCGGCGTTCAGCGCGGTCGCGGCAAGCCGATGGACGCGGGCGCCAGCAAGCGCCCTGCCCGCCGCCCGTCGCGCCAGCCGAAAAGCCGTCAGGCCTGAGGCGCCGCGGGCCGGTCCCGCGTCTGCCTGTTCAACCAAAAGCCGCGGGGAGTTCCTCGCGGCTTTTTCTTGTGGGCACCGTCGGCTTTGGGTAAGCGGCTGTCGTCATGGCCAAACTTTATTTCAACTACTCCACGATGAATGCCGGCAAGAGCACCTTGCTGCTGCAGGCCTCCTACAACTATCGCGAACGGGGCATGGCCACGCTGCTGCTGACCGCCGCGCTGGACAGCCGGGCCGGCCAGGGCCGCATCGCCAGCCGCATCGGCATTGCCGACGAGGCGCTGACCTTCAGCCCGGACAGCGATCTCTTCGCGGTGATCGACCGTGCCGATCCCCGCCCCGCCTGCGTCTTCGTGGACGAGGCGCAGTTCCTGACCACGGCGCAGGCCTGGCAGCTGGCCCGCGTGGCCGACGACCTGCGCATCCCGGTCATGTGCTATGGCCTGCGGGTGGATTTCCGGGGTGAGCTGTTCCCGGGCTCTGCCGCGCTTCTGGCCCTGGCTGACGACCTCCGTGAGGTGCGCACGATCTGCCATTGCGGCCGCAAGGCGACGATGGTGATCCGGCGCGACGCGGAGGGGCGCGCGATCACCCAGGGCGCGCAGGTCCAGGTCGGCGGCAACGAGACCTATGTCTCGCTCTGCCGCCGCCACTGGCGCGAAGCCGTCGGCAGCTGATCAATTTTCACGTGCAGCCCAAGCGGCCGCGTTGCGGGGCTGCGGGGCATGATGTAACCATCGTCAAAACTGGCAAAGGGACCCCGACATGCGCGCATTCCTGCTTCGGACCGTGACCGTCCTGGCTTTCGCGGCACCCGCGCAGGCCTTTGACACCAACGCGACGGCAGCCTGGGTCTATGACGTGCCCTCGGGCACGGTGCTGATGGAAAAGAACGCCGACACGCCGATCCCGCCGGCCTCCATGTCCAAGCTGATGACGCTCTACATGCTGTTCGAGGCCCTGCACGAGGGCCGCGTGACGATGGACACGACCTTCCCCGTCTCGACCAAGGCCTGGAAGATGGGCGGGTCGAAGATGTTCGTGGAACCTGCCGACCGCCCCACGGTCGAGGACCTGATCCACGGCATCATCATCAATTCCGGCAACGATGCCTGCGTGGTGGTGGCCGAGGGGCTGGCCGGCACCGAGGAGGCCTTTGCCCGGCGCATGAACGAACGCGCGGCGGAACTGGGGCTGACGGACACGCATCTGGCCAACTCCTCGGGCTGGCCGCATCCCGACCACCGTATGTCGGCGCATGACCTGGGCGTCTTGGCGGAACACATCATCCGCGAGTTTCCTGACCTCTACAAGAACTTCGGCCTGACGGAATATACCTACAAGGGTCGGGTGCCCTCCAACGCGAACAACCGCAACCCGTTGCTGCGGATCGGCAATGGCGAATGGACGGCGGACGGGCTCAAGACCGGCCACACTGAAGAGGCGGGCTATGGCCTGGTCGGATCGGCGGTGCAGGACGGGCGGCGCGTGATCTTCGTGATCTCGGGCCTTCCTTCGGATCGGGCGCGTTCCGAGGAATCCGAACGGCTGGTGAACTGGGCCTTTCGCGAATTCACCATGAGCACGCTGGTGCCCGCCGGCGAAAAGGTGGTCGACGTTCCCGTCTGGATGGGCACCGCCGGCCGCGTCGCCCTGACCACGGAAAGCGGCGTGAACGTGCTGGTGCCGGCAGGCGCCAAGGACGAGGTCAAGGTCGAGGTGGTCTATGACTCGCCGCTGCCCGCGCCCATCGCCAAGGGCGATCGCCTGGGTCAGCTGGTCGTCACCATCCCGGGGACCCGCGACGCGGTGACGCCGCTGATCGCCGTCTCGGACGTGGCCGAGGCCGGCTTCCTGGGCCGGATGAAGGGCGCCGTGATGCATCTGGCGAACCGCGCGATCAGCGCCGTCAACAGCTGATGCTGATCAGCTTCGAGGGGATCGACGGCTGCGGCAAATCCACCCAGGCCCGCCTGCTGACCGAAACGCTGCAGGCCGAGGGGCGCGACGTGCTGCTGACGCGCGAGCCCGGCGGCAGCCCCGGCGCCGAGGAGATCCGCAGCCTGCTGGTCCAGGGGGCGGGCGAACGCTGGTCGCCCGAGACGGAATGCCTGCTCTTCACCGCCGCCCGCCGCGATCACCTTGAACGGACCATCCGTCCCGCATTGGCGGCCGGGCGCAGCGTGCTGACCGACCGCTTTGCCGACAGCACCCGCGTCTATCAGGGCACGGCCCGCGCCGACCTGCGCGCGATGGTCGACCGCCTGCACGCGCTGATGATCGGGGTCGAGCCCGACCGCACCTTCGTCATCGACATCGACCCCGTCATCGGGCTTGAACGCGGCATGGCGCGCGGCGGGGCCGAGGACCGGTTCGAGAGCCTGGGGCTGGAATTCCAGCAGCGTCTGGCACAGGGCTTCCGGGCGCTGGCGGCGGAATATCCGGACCGGGTGCGCCTGATCGACGGCAGCGGCCCGCCCCAGGAGGTCGCGGCACGGGTCAGGTCCGCCCTGTGAAGACCGAGATCGACGAGATCCCCGAACCCGACCGCGTGCCGGGCGCGTCCCATCCGCGTCAGGCCCCGAGTGTGATCGGCCAGGATGCGGCCATCGCCAATTTCGTCCAGGCCGCCCGCGGCGACCGCCTGCACCACGCCTGGCTTTTGACCGGGCCGCGCGGCGTGGGCAAGGCGACGCTGGCCTGGGCCATCGCCCGCTGGATGCTGGCGGGCGCCGACAGTTCCGATCTTTCGGTCGATCCCGACAGCCCGGCCGCGCGGCGCGTGGCGGCCCTGTCCGAACCGCGCCTTCAGCTGGTCCGCCGCCCGTGGGACGACAAGACCAGCCGCCTGCGCGCCGAGATCACCGTCGAGGAAATCCGCCGCCTGCTGTCCTTCTTTCACCTGTCGGCCTCGGACGGCGGGCGCCGCGTCGCCATCATCGACGCCGCGGACGAGATGAACACATCGGCCGCCAATGCCCTGCTGAAGGTGCTGGAGGAGCCGCCGGCGGATGCGCTGATCCTGATGATCGCGCATCAGCCCGCAGGCCTCCTGCCGACGATCCGGTCGCGCTGCCGGACGCTGCGGCTGTCGCCGCTGAGGCCCGCGCAGATGGGCGGGATCCTGTCGGACATGGGCATCGACGAGGATGCCGAGGCGCTGGCCGCGCTGTCGGACGGATCGGTCGGCGAGGCGCTGCGCCTGGCGGGCCAGGGCGGTCTGGACCGCTATCAGGAGTTGGTCGACCTGTTTTCGACCCTGCCCCGGATGGACCGTCTGGCCGCATCCCGCTTTGCCGATGGCGCGGCGGGGCGGGCGGGCGCCGAAGGCGATCCCTTCGACCTGACCGTCACGATCATCGACCGCTTCCTGACGCGCATGGCCCGCGCCGGGCTGATGGGTCCGCCACTGCCTCAGGCCGCCCGCGGCGAAGGCGCGCTGATGACCCGCCTGTCGCCCGACGACCAGGCGGCGCGCATCTGGGCCGAGGCGCAGGCCCGCCTGTCGGCGCGTGCCCGCGCGGGCCGGGCGGTCAACCTTGACCCTGCTGCGCTGGTGATGGATATGGTGCTGGAACTGGCGCAGCTGCCGCCTGCCGCCTCTGCCCCGCCTGATCGAGGTTGAATGATGCAAGACGCGGCCCCCCCGGCCCTCGTGGACAGCCATTGCCATCTGGATTTTCCCGATTTCGAGGGCGAACATGACGCCCTGGTCGCGCGCGCGCGCGCCGCGGGCGTGACGCGGATGGTGACGATCTGCACCCGCCTGCGCCAGGAACCCGCCGTCCGCGCGCTGGCCGAGGCGCATGACGGCGTCTTCTACGCCGCGGGCACCCACCCAATGAGCGTGGCCGAGGAACCTATGGCGACGGTCGACCAGCTGGTCGACCTGGCCCGGCATCCGAAATTCGTGGGCATCGGGGAAACCGGGCTGGATTACCACTACACCGCCGAAAGCGCCGCCCGGCAGCAGGAGAGCCTGCGCCTCCATATCGAGGCCGCCCGCCGGACACGCCTGCCGCTGATCATTCACGCCCGCGACGCCGACGAGGACATGATCCGCATCCTGACCGAGGAGCACCGCGCCGGCGCCTATTCCTGCGTCATGCACTGCTTCAGTTCGACCCCGGCCCTTGCGCGGGCGGCGCTGGAGCTGGATTTCTACCTGTCGATGTCGGGCATCGCGGCCTTTCCGCGCTCGGCCGAGCTGCGCGAGATCTTTGCCGCGGCCCCCATCGACCGCATCCTGGTGGAAACCGACAGCCCCTATCTGGCCCCGCCCCCGCATCGCGGCCGCCGGAACGAGCCCGCCTATGTGGCCAAGACCGCCGCCATGGGCGCCGGGGTCTTTGGCTTGGATTATGCCGAATTTGCGGCCCGCACCTCCGCAAACTTCGACCGGCTGTTCTGGAAGGCCGCGGCATGATCCGTGCGACCATCCTGGGCTGCGGATCGTCGGGCGGCGTGCCGCGCCTGGGCGGCCGGTGGGGCGCCTGCGATCCGGCCGAACCCAGGAACCGCCGCCGCCGCTGTTCCCTGCTGGTCGAACGCGATGGGCCGGACGGGACCACCCAGGTGCTGATCGACACGGGCCCCGACCTTGTGCCGCAGCTGCTGGACGCGCAGGTCGCGACGCTGGATGCCGTGGTCTATACCCATGCCCATGCCGACCATGTCCACGGCATCGACGACCTGAGACAGCTGGTCTTCAACGCCCGCCGGATCCTGCCGCTCTGGGCGGACCGGTCGACGGCAGACGCGCTGATCGCGCGCTTCGGCTATGTCTTCGACACGCCCGAGGGCAGCCAGTATCCCCCGATCTGCCAGCTGAACCTGATAGGGGACCGCATCACCATCGACGGCCCCGGCGGGCCGGTGACGCTGATCCCCTTCCGTGTCCAGCACGGAGAGATCACGGCCCTGGGCTTTCGCATCGGCGGGCTGGTCTACCTGCCCGACGTGTCCGACATTCCCGATGCCGCCTGGCCGCTGATCCAGGATGCGCCGGTATTCGTCTGCGATGCGCTCCGTCCCGAACCCCATCCCAGCCATGCACATCTGGCGTTGGCGCTGGACTGGATCGCGCGGTCGCGCAGCCCGCGGGCGGTGCTGACCAACATGCATATCGACATGGATTACGCCACCGTCGCGGCAACGACCCCGGACCACGTGTCCCCCGCCTTCGACGGCATGCAGATCGAGATCGAGGCGCAGACGCCGGACCTGCCCGCCGTCATATGAGCGTGCTGTTCACGATCATCCTACCGGTCTTCCTGGTGGTGGGGTTCGGCTATGGGGTGGCCTGGCGTGGCTGGTTCGGAACCAGCGCCGTCGACGGGCTGATGAACTTTGCTCAGAACTTTGCGGTGCCGACGCTGCTGTTTGCGTCCATGGCGCGCCTGGACCTGGACAGCGAATTCCGTGCGCAGCTGCTGATCCCCTTCTACGCGGGCTCCTTTGCCAGCTATGCGGCGGGATGGGCCGGGGCACGGTTCCTTCTGCGCCGCCCGCCGATGGATTGCGTCGCCATTGGCTTTGTCTGCCTGTTCTCGAACACGCTGCTGCTGGGGGTCCCGATCACCGAACGCGCCTATGGCACCGCGGCACTGGACGGGAACTGGGCGATCATCGCGCTGCATTCCCCGATGCTCTACACCTTCGGCATCACAGTGATGGAGTTCACGCGCGCCAAGGGCACCGGGCTGTCCATCGGCCGCGTCGCGCTGCGCGCGCTGACCGGCGTGCTGCGCACATCACTGGTCATCGGCATCATCGCGGGCCTGTCGATGAACCTGCTGATGCAGGCCGGGCTGGTCATGCCGCAGGGCTTCTGGGACGCCGTCGACATGATCGCCCGCGCCGCCCTGCCGGCCGCGCTGTTCGGCCTGGGCGGCGTGCTGTATCGCTATCGTCCCGAAGGCGACATAGCGGCGATCGGCATGTGCTGCGCCTGCGCGTTGATCCTGCATCCGGCGGTGACCTTCGGCATGGGGCGGCTTTTTGACCTGGACGTGGCGGGCATGCGTTCGGCCACGCTGACGGCGGCGATGGCGCCCGGGGTCAATGCCTATCTGTTCGCCAATATCTATGGCGCGGCGCGCCGCGTCGCGGCCTCAAGCGTCCTGATGGCCACGGCACTGTCGACGCTGACGGTGTGGATGTGGCTGAACCTGCTGCCCTGAAAGGTCAGATCGGAACGTCATAGGCGCCGAGGGCACCTTCCAGCGCAGTTTCCTCATAGCCGAAATGGGACCGGATCGCCCGGTCCAGCGCGTCGAAGCGATCCGCGCATTGGGCAAAGGCGGCCATGCCGCGATCTGACACAAGCGTCCGCGCGGCCTGGCGAAGGTCGCCGATCAGGCGGTGGATGACCCGATGTTCGGCCACCAGACGCTCCAGCACCGGGGCCAGCGGCGCCCCGGCCCGTGCGGCGACGGCGGGAAACACCCACTGTTCCTCGATGTCGTGATGGTTCTGCAGCAGCGCGCAGTCGCGCCCGCAGGCGGTGCCGAACTGCGCCATGTTCCGCGCCAGATGCATGTCATCGACAGCCTTGGCCAGCTGCGCAGGATCGGCCGTCCGGGCCCTGATGCGCGCCAGCAGATCGGCCACGCCCGCCAGCTCCGCCCGGTACATGTCATGGATCGCCGCCAATTGCCGCCCATGCGCGCGCTGCGCACGGCTGAGGCCGGTAAAGGCCGGAGGCGCGGGGCGGGCCGCCGCGTCCTCCAACTCCTCCGGCGTCATCGGGGGGTCACGCCCCGGATCCGCTCGGACCGGCGGCGCAGCAGCTCGACCGTCGTCAGCAGCGCGATCGAGAAGATCACCAGCAGCGTGGCCACGGCCAGGATCGCCGGGCTGATCTGTTCGCGGATGCCGTTCCACATCTGCCGCGGGATCGTCTGCTGGTCGGGGCCGGCGATGAACAGCACCGCCACGACCTCGTCGAACGAGGTCACGAAGGCGAAAAGCGCGCCCGAGATCACGCCCGGCAGTATCAGCGGCATCGTCACCCGGAAGAAGGTCGTGCGCGGGTTCGCGCCCAGGCTGGCCGCGGCGCGGTTCAGCGACTGGTCAAAGCCCACCAGCGTCGCTGTCACGGTGATGATGACGAAGGGAATGCCAAGCGTCGCATGGGCCAGGATCACGCCCAGATAGGTTCCCGCCAGACGTCCGCATTCGGGGCTGAACCCGAACAGGGTCAGCAGCTCGCAGGGGTTCGAGTAGAAGAAGAACATCCCCGTCGCCGTGATGATCAGCGGCACGATCATGGGCGAGATCAGGATCGCCATGATTGCGCGGCGGAACGGCATCTCGGGGCGCGACAGGCCGAGGGCTGCCAGCGTTCCCAGCACCGTCGCCACCAGCGTCGAGAAGAAGCCGATGATGATCGAGTTCTTGGCCGCCTTGATCCAGTTGGCGTTGTTCCAGGCGTCGGACCAGAAGGCCCAGCCCTGCGCGTCCGGGTTCTGCATCCCAAAGGTCAGCAGGCTCTGGTACCAGCGCATGCTGAACCCGTCGGGGTCCAGGCTGCGCATGGCCGGGGTGAAGGTGAAATAGGGCTCGGCGTTGAAGCTCAGCGGGATGATGATGACGATCGGCGCAATCAGGAAGAAGAAGATCGCCGCGCAGATCGCCAGGTAGCTGTAGTGCCAGACACGCTCCAGCGGGCTTGCATAGGTTGGAACGGCCATAGGTTACCCCAATTTCAGGTTGTCGACGCCGACGAGGCGATCGTAGAGCCAGTAGAGGATCAGCACCGACCCCAGCAGCAAAGCCGCCAGCGCCGCCGCCATTGACCAGTTCAGCGTGTCGGTCATGTGCATGGCGATCATGTTCGAGATCAGCTGACCCGAGGAGCCGCCGACCAGCGCGGGCGTGATGTAGTAGCCGACCGCCAGGATGAAGACCAGCATCGCCCCTGCCCCCAATCCCGGCAGCGTCTGCGGGAAATAGATGCGGCGGAAGGCCGTCCAGCTGGTCGCCCCCAGGCTGCGCGCGGCGCGGACATATGACGGGTTGATCGTCCGCATCACCGAATAGAGCGGCAGGATCATGAAGGGCAGCAGGATATGGGTCATCGCGATGATCGTGCCGGTCTGGTTGTAGATCATCTGCAGCCGCTGGCCGCCCCCGATCACGCCCAGCCAGACCAGGATGTCATTGACGACCCCCTGCTGCTGCAGCAGCACCATCCAGCTGGTCGTGCGGACCAGAAGCGACGTCCAGAAGGGCAGCAGCACCAGGATCATCAGAAGGTTCGACTTGCGCATCGGCAGCGTGGCCAGCAGATGCGCGATCGGAAAGCCCAGGATGAAGGTCAGCACGGTGATGACGGCCGACAGCCAGAAGGTGCGCCCGAACAGCATGACATAGACCTGCTGGCGTTCGTCCACCTGCTGGATGTTGCCTTCGGTGTCGCGGGTGCGGTCGGCCGCGGCCAGGTAGAAGTTCGCGGTCATGGGCGTCGAGGCCTCGCGCATGGTCGACCACAGCTGCGGGTCGGCCCATTCCTCGTTGATCTCGAGCAGCGCCTCCCGATAGGGCGGCTCCAGCCCGTCCCGCAGCTTGCGCCCGGTCGAGGTGAACAGTGACCGTGACCCCGGCAGGTCATAGTTGATCCGCGTTCCCACGACGCCGATGCTGCGCGCCTGAGAGGTGGCGACCAAGTCGGCGGCCAGTGCGGCCCAGGCCGCGTCGTCAGGCTGGGTCCCGCGTTCGGTCTGCGCGAACCAGGCCGAGACCTGCGGCATGTTGGCGGAAAACCCGTCATTGTAGAACGAGCGTTGCAGCATCTGCCCGATCGGCACCACGAAGGTGATCACGATGAAGGCCAGAAGCGGAAGCACCAGCAGGAAGGCACGGCGGCGCGCGCGGCGCTGGCTGCGTGCCAGGGCGCGGGCCAGCGGCTGGCCGTCGGCTGTGGTCAATGTGCCCGACCCCACACCGGATGCGGTGGTGGCGATGGCGGCATGTGGATCAAGTGCGGCGTGCGCCATGTCGTCCCCGGTCGTCTGAGAGACCGCCGCCCCGGAACGGGGCGGCGGCATTTGGGATCAGGAAGAAGCCAGCCAGCTGTTGAAGCGCTCGGTCAGCTCGGCGTCATGGTCCGCCCAGAATTCCGGGTTGTCCAGAACGGCGTTCTTCATGTTCTCGGGGTTGGTCGGCATGTGCGGCGCCATTTCCGTCTTGCCGTCCTGGTAGAGGCCGACAAGCTCGGCCGAGGATTTGCGCGACGGGCCATAGCTGATGTACTTGGCCTGATCGGCCAGGCGCTGCGTGTCGGTGGAGAACTTCAGATATTCCATCGCGGCTTCGGGGTTAGGCGCGTCCTTGGGGATCACGAACATGTCCAGATCCATGTACTGGCCGTCCCAGATCACGTCGAAGGGCTGGTTCTCGGCGACCATCGCGTCAAATATCCGGCCGTTGTAGACGGTGGTCATGCTGACCTCGCCATCCGCCAGCAGCTGCACCGGCTGCGCGCCGGCTTCCCACCAGACGACATCGGACTTGATCGTGTCCAGCTTGTCAAAGGCGCGGTCGATGCCTTCTTCCGTGCCCAGCACGTCATAGATCTCGGCGGCGGGGACGCCGTCGGCGATCAGGGCCAGGTACAGCGTGCGCTTGGGGTTCTTGGGCAGGCCGCGCTTGCCGGGGAACTTCTCGGTGTCAAAGAAATCGGCAGCCGTGCTGGGCGCATCGCCCTCGAACTTGGTGGTGTTGTAGGAGATGACCGTGCCCCAGACGATGTTGGCGACAGCGCAATCCAGCAGCGCGCCGTCGACAAAGTCCTCGCTGGCCGGGGTGCCGTCGGGCGCGGCCGGCAGCATGTCGGGGTCGATCTCCATCAGCGCGCCTTCGTCGCACAGGCGGATGGCATCCGACACCTCGATGTCAAAGACGTCGCCGGTGACGTTCTTGGCCTCGACCTGCGCCTTCAGCGGCGTGGACGGGTTGTCGGCGGCGATCATGTTGACCTTGATGCCGGTCTCGGCGGTGAAGGGCTTGTTATAGGCCTCGACCTGGCTGACCTCGTAGGCGCCGCCCCAGGAGACGACATTGACCTCTTTTGCATTGGCCGCAAAGCCCACGCCGGTCAGCGCGGTGGTCAGGATAAGGATGGTTTTCACGTTAAGCTCCCATTGATGCAGTCCGGGCTTCGCGCCCGATATGGTTGGCCCTTGCGGGCAAGGACGGGCGCGGAACGCCCGGCCGATGAGCCAGGCCGGCTGACCGATCCGGCGCACAGGCGGGGATCGGTACCGGCAGGTGATCGCCCGTCCGGACCCTCGCCCGGCGCCGGGGCGCTGCGGGTGTCTGGGGGCAAATGCCTTGGCAGCAGCCGCGATCAGACGAACTTTCGCCACGCGCGGCAGGGGCAGGACAGCGGACTTTTGCCCGGTGCCGCAGCCTGCCCAGTCCCCGGGCCGTTGCGGTTCCGAAGGAGCCGGGGCACGGGGTCAGGGTCTGCTGCATCCCCGTCACCGCGTCAGATCGGGTCGAGGGCGCGTGCATCCTGCGGATGCCAGCCGATGCGGATCGCCTGCCCCGCATCCAGCCGGGTCTGACCGATCGTGTTGCGCATCTTCATGACAAAGTTTTCGCTGCCCGCGACGCGCAGGCGTGCCCGCAGGATGTCGCCCATATAGATCACCTCCAGCACCTGGGCCTCGATCGTGTGGGCGCCGGGGGGCATCATCTCGGGCTTGAACTCGACGCGCTCGGGGCGGATCGACACGGTGGTGCGCTGTCCCTTCTCGCGGATATTGACGGCGGTGGCGTCGATGACGCCGCCGTCGTCCAGCCGCACCAAGGCCTTGTCGCCGTCCAGCTGCTCGATTGTGCCGGGAAGTGCGTTGTTCTCGCCGATGAAGCTGGCGACAAAGCTGTTGCCGGGCCTTTCGTAGAGATCCGCCGGAGGGGCCAGCTGCTGGATCCGCCCGTCGTTGAAGACGGCGATCCGATCCGACATCGTCAGCGCCTCGCCCTGGTCATGGGTCACGTAGACGACCGTGATTCCAAGTTCCTCGTGCAGGTGCTTGATCTCGAACTGCATATGTTCACGCAGCTGCTTGTCCAAGGCACCCAGGGGCTCGTCCATCAGGACCAGTTCGGGATCAAAGACCAGCGCCCGCGCCAAGGCGATCCGCTGCTGCTGGCCGCCCGACAACTGGGCGGGACGGCGGTTCGCGAACTTGCCCATCTGCACCATATCCAGCGCCCGCGCCACGCGCGCGCTGCGATCGGCTGAGGACATGCCGCGGACCTCCAGGGGAAAGGAAAGGTTCTCGCCCACGGTCATGTGGGGAAACAGCGCATAGTTCTGGAACACCATGCCGATGCCCCGCTTGTGGGGCGGGACCTGGTTGATCGGACGTCCGTCCAGACGGATCTCGCCATTGGTGGCGGTCTCGAAGCCGGCCAGCATCATCAGACAGGTGGTCTTGCCGGAACCCGACGGCCCCAGCATGGTCAGGAATTCGCCCTTTCCGATCGAAAGATTCAAGTCTTTGACGACAAGTGACTGTCCGTCATAACTTTTCTGCACATGCTCAAAAGCGACAAAGGCGTCGCTACGGCGGTCGTCCAACAAAAGGCGCTCTCCCTGTTATCGTTGGTTGTTCAGCGCAAGACCAAGCCTAAGCGCTGGCTTTGGCATGTGGCAACAACAATTATCAGGTCCGGGTGCCGTAGCGTCAGCAATTGCCTGTCAAGATCGCCCGAAGGATAGGCCCGCGCCTCCCCGACAGGCCATGAAAAAGCGCGCTGCCCCGGACAGGAGCAGCGCGCAAATCATGCAGTGGTGTGGCGGCTGCGGATCAGCCCGGACGCTTGGGCCCCTTGCGGTGCGGGGTCTTGGCCTGGGCGGGTTTTGCGGCACCCGGCTTGCCCTTGGCGGCCCAGGCAGGCTTCGCTCCGGCGGCCTTGCGCGGACCTGCGCCCGCATCGGCCGAAGACTTCTTCTTCCAGGCTTTGACGGCGGGGCGCGGCCCCTCCTCGCGCGGATCGGCCAGCGACGCATCGTCGGGCACCCATCCGCCACGTGCGGCCTTCACGCGGGCCTGATGACCCTCGTCCTCGGCCGGCTTGCGGCGTGGGGCGGGCTTGGCGGCACGGGCGGGCCGCTCCTCGCGCGCCTCGAACCGCGGGCGCGGGCTGCGCTCGGGCTGTGCCTCCAGGTCGGGTTCGCCCTGCATACGGCGCATCGAGACTTCGGGGGTGATCTCGATGAAATCGCCGAATCGGTCGGCCGCCTCGGCCGCGATCTGGACATAGGACAGGTCCTGGCGGACCCGGATCGCCCCGATGGCGTCACGGGTAATTCCCCCCGCATCGCATATCTTGGGCAGCAGCCAGCGGGCTTCGGCGCGGCCCGAATGGCCAACCGACAGCGTGAACCAGACCGATGCGCCGAATTCGCGCGGCGCACGGGGCGCCATCGGCGCGGGCGGGGCCTGCGTCTCCATCAGCTCTTCGGCGGCGGGGCGCCCCTCGCGCCACATGCGCAGGAAGGCCACGGCGACCTGTTCGGCACCGAAACGCTCCAGCAGCTGCGCGGCCAAGGGCGCGTCCTCGCCCGGCTCCTCCTGAAGGGCGGGATGCTCCAGCATCCGCTGGTCGTCGCGCGCCCGCACCTCGTCGGCGGTCGGCGCCTTCAGCCATTCGGCCACGACCTTGGCGTTCTGCAGCAGCCGCTGCGCCCGCTTGTAGTCCGACGAGGGCACGATCAGCGCCGAGACGCCCTTGGACCCGGCCCGGCCGGTGCGGCCCGACCGGTGCAGCAGGGTTTCGGGATTGGTCGGCAGGTCGGCATGGATCACCAGTTCCAGCCCCGGCAGGTCGATGCCGCGCGCGGCCACGTCGGTCGCGATGCAGACCCGCGCACGTCCGTCACGCAGCGCCTGCAGGGCATGGGTCCGCTCCTGCTGGCTCAGCTCGCCCGACAGGGCGACGCATTTGAAGCCGCGGTTGGACATGCGCGCCAGCAGATGGTTCACATTCGCCCGCGTCTTGCAGAAGACGATCGAGGTCTGGGCCTCGTGGATGCGCAGCAGGTTGAAGATCGCGGGCTCGCGGTCGCGTGCGGTCACGCTGTAGGCGCGATAGGCGATGTCGCCATGCTGGCGCGCCTCGCCCATGGCGGCGATGCGCAGGGCGTCGCGCTGGAAATCGCGGGCCAGCTTTTCGATCGCGGGCGGCACGGTGGCCGAGAACATCAACGTGCGCCGTTCCTCGGGCGCGGCGGCCAGGATGAACTCCAGATCCTCGCGGAAGCCCAGGTCCAGCATCTCGTCCGCCTCGTCCAGCACGGCCGCGCGCAGGGCCGACAGGTCCAGGCTGCCGCGGTCGATATGGTCGCGCAGGCGGCCGGGGGTGCCGACCACGATCTGCGCGCCGCGCTGCAGGGCGCGGCGTTCGTTGCGGTAATCCATGCCGCCGACGCAGGTGGCGATCTGGGCGCCGGTATCGGCGTAAAGCCATTCCAGCTCGCGCGCGACCTGAAGGGCCAGTTCACGGGTTGGGGCAATGGCCAGCGCCAGCGGCAGCTCTCCGGCGACCATCCGGTCGCCCTCCAGCAGTTCGGCGCCCATCGCCAGACCAAAGGCGACGGTCTTGCCCGACCCGGTCTGGGCCGAGACCAGCACGTCGCGCCCCTGCGCCTCGGGCGCAAGCACCGCGCTTTGTACGGAGGTCAGGCTGTCATAGCCCTTGGCAGCCAGCGCCGCCTGCAGCGGTGCGGGAAAATTCTGTTCAGTCATGTAAGTCGCCAAATGCGGGGGTGCCATATGCGGCACCCGATGAGCGGCACCATCGTCGCTGCGACCGGCCCACCCTGCACCCGCCGCCCCGAACATGCGGAGCCAAAGGCGTCTCATACGCGCGGCCCCGGCAGAAGTCCATGCCGGATCGCAGCCAAACCGCCTCAGGGGGCAGATCACCATGCGTCTTGCGCGCGGCGGCGCAGGCCGCTAGCTGTCAGGGTGCAAACCGTTGGGGTGTCCCGTCCAGGGGCTGAGAGGCGCAAGCCAACCCATCGAACCTGATCCGGGTCATACCGGCGGAGGGAACGGTGCAGATGATCGCGGATGCTGTTCCGCCCGTCGCCTTTCCCCACGTCCGGTGCCGACCCTTCGCCTTGAAGGAGGACGACCGTGACCGCAGCCATCGCCCTGACAATTGCAGGATCGGATTCCGGCGGAGGCGCAGGCATCCAGGCCGATCTCAAGACCTTCTCGGCGCTCGGGACCTATGGGGCCAGCGTGATCACGGCGCTGACGGCCCAGAACACGCGGGCGGTGACCCTGGTCGAGCCGGCCAGCCCGGCCATGATCGCCGCGCAGATGGTGGCGGTCTTTGATGACCTGGACGTGCGTGCGGTCAAGCTGGGCATGCTGGGCGACGGTCCCGCCATCACCGCCGTGGCGCAGGGTCTAGCCGGACGGCCCATGCCGGTGGTCCTGGACCCGGTGATGGTGGCCAAATCCGGCGACAGCCTGCTGGCCGACGGCGCCGTAACCGCGCTGCGCGAGCGGATGCTGCCGCTGGCGACGCTGCTGACCCCGAACCTGCCCGAGGCCGGGCGGCTGCTGGGCTGCGCACCCGCCCGGACCGAGGCCGAGATGGCCGATCAGGCCGCCGCCCTGCGCGCGATGGGGCCAAGGGCCGTCCTGATGAAGGGCGGCCATGCCGAAGGCCCCCTCTGCACCGACCTGCTGGTGACGGCGAACGGGATCACGCGCCTGACTGCGCCGCGGCAGGCGACGCGGAACACCCATGGCACAGGCTGCACCCTGTCGGCTGCGATCGCGGCCGGGCTGGCGCAGGGGATGGACCTGGTTGCGGCGGTGCAGCTGGCGCATCGTTATCTGCAAGGCGCCATCCGCGCGGCGGACGACCTTGGCGTCGGCTCGGGTCACGGGCCCGTCCACCACTTCCACGCGGTCTGGGGATGAGCGACGTCACCATCATCGGCGCGGGGGTCGCGGGGCTGTTTGCGGCGCATGAACTGGCCTCGCGGGGAATGCGTCCGCGCATCATCGACCGGAAGGGCCCGCCGGGGCCGCATGGCTGTTCCTGGTGGGCGGGCGGAATGTTGGCCCCGCATTGCGAAGGGGTCACGGCGGAACCGGTCATCACCCGCCTCGGCGCCGAGGCGGCCGCCGCATGGGCCCAGGTCACGCCCGTCACCCGGCGCGGCACCCTGGTCCTGGCGCTGGACCGCGACCGGGCCGAACTGGCGCGCTTTGCCCGCCGGGCCAGCGGCCACGACTCGCGTCTGGTGGCTGAACTGGAACCCGAACTTACGCAGCATCGCGACGGCCTGTTCTTCGCGACCGAGGCGCATCTGGACCCTCGCCAGGCGCTGGCCGACCTTGTGCAGTCGCTGGCCGCGCGCGGGATCACCATCCAGAAGGACGAGGTCCGGCCCGGCGATATCGACGGCCCCGTGATCGACGCCCGCGGCCTGGCCGCCGCCCTGCCGGGCCTGCGCGGCGTGCGCGGCGAGATGGTCATCCTGCACGCGCCCGACATCACGCTCTCGCGGCCGGTCCGCCTGCTGCATCCGCGCCATCCGCTTTATATCGTGCCGCGTGCGGGCAACATCTTCATGCTGGGCGCCACGCAGCTGGAAAGCGCCTCTCGCGCGCCCGTCACTGCCCGTGCCGCGCTGGAGCTGCTGTCGGCCGCCTATGCGCTGGACCCGCGCTTTGCCGAGGCCAGCGTGCTGGAACTGGGCGCCGACCTGCGCCCGGCCTTTGCCGACAATGTGCCGCGCGTCGTCCTGCGCGAGCGGGTGCTGCACCTGAACGGGCTTTTCCGCCACGGCTACCTGATGGCCCCGGCTCTGGCCCGGCAGGCGGCCGATTATCTTCTGACCCGAACCAAGGGGGAGCTGATCCATGAGGATTGAGGTGAACGGAGAGCCGCACCAGATCACGGCCACAACCGTCGCGGCGGCGCTGGCCGAACTGGGCTGGGGCGAGGCGCGCGTGGCGACCGCGCTGAACGGCGACTTTCTTCCCGCCGCCCGCCGCGAGGCGCAGGTCCTGCGCGACGGCGACCGGCTGGAGGTCCTGGCGCCCATGCAGGGAGGCTGAGATGCGCGATTTCTATGGCGTGACCCTGCCCTCGGGGCTGATGCTGGGAACGGCGCAATATCCCTCTCCGGCGGTGATGCAGGCGGCTTTTGCGGACAGCGGCGCCTCGGTCGCGACGGTGTCGCTCCGGCGCGAGGCGGGCCAGGGTCAGGCCTTCTGGGACATCATCCGCGCCTTGGACGTCCACGTCCTGCCGAACACCGCCGGCTGCCACAGCGCCCGCGAGGCGGTCACGACCGCCCGGATGGCGCGCGAGGTTTTCGAGACGAACTGGATCAAGCTGGAGGTGCTCGGCCATGCCGACACGCTGCAGCCCGACCCCTTTGGCTTGCTGGAGGCGGCCGAGACGCTGGCGGCCGAAGGGTTCGAGGTCTTCCCCTATACGACCGAGGACCAGGTTCTGGCCCAACACCTGCTGGAGGCGGGCTGCAAGGTGCTGATGCCCTGGGGGGCGCCCATCGGTTCGGGCCGCGGGCTGAACAACCCCTACGGGCTGCGGACCCTGCGCGCGGCCTTCCCGGACGTGCCGATGGTGATAGACGCGGGCCTGGGCCTGCCCAGCCAGGCCACCGCCGCGATCGAGATGGGATTTGACGCGGTCCTGCTGAACACCGCCGTGGCGCAGGCCGGCGATCCGGCCGCCATGGCCCGCGCCTTTGGGCTGGCCGTTCAGGCGGGCGCCCTGGCGCGGGCCGCCGACCCGATGGAGCCGCGCGACATGGCCGCCCCTTCGACCCCCCTCATCGGAAAGGCCTGGCTGTGATGCTGCCGCGATTCTACCCCATCTTCGACGACGCGGCCTGGCTGGACCGCGCCCTGCCCCTGGGCGTCAGGCTGGTGCAGTTGCGCATCAAGGATCGCCCGGACGCCGAACTGCGCGCCCAGGTTCGCCGGGGCCTGGACCATGCCCGCAGCCACGGCGTCACGCTGGTCGTCAACGATCACTGGCAGATCGCCATCGACGAAGGCGCGGACTGGCTGCATCTGGGGCAGGAGGACCTGGACCAGGCCGACCTGCCCGCCATCCGCCGTGCGGGGCTGAAACTGGGGATCTCGACCCATAACCATGCCGAACTGGACCGGGCGCTGGCACTGGGGCCCGACTACATCGCCCTCGGTCCGGTTTATCCCACCATCCTCAAGCAGATGAAATGGCACCAGCAGGGGCTGGACCGGGTCACGGAATGGAAGCGGCTGGTCGGTCCGATCCCGCTGATCGCCATCGGCGGCATGACGGTGGAGCGCGCCGCCGGTGCCTTCGCCGCAGGTGCGGATGTCGTGTCGGCCGTGACAGACATCACGCTGAACCCCGACCCCGAGGAGCGGATGCGCGACTGGCTGCGGGTGACGGCGTGACGCGCTATGCCCGCCAGATGGTGCTGCCGCAGATCGGCGCGCAGGGACAGCAGCGATGGGCCGCCGCCCATGTGCTGGTGGTGGGCGCCGGCGGCCTGGGGGTGCCTGCCCTGCAATATCTGGCCGGCGCCGGGATCGGGCAGATCACCCTGGTCGACGGCGACCGGGTCGAGGAGACGAACCTGCACCGCCAGCCGATCTATCGCATGGACCAGATCGGCCAGCCCAAGGCGCAGGCCGCGGCCACCATCATGACCGGCATGAACCCGGCCGTCCGGGTGATCCCCCGCGTGGAATGGCTGACGCCGGCTAATGCGCCCGCGCTGGTGGATGCGGCGGATGTGGCTCTGGACTGCGCCGACAGCTTTGCCGTCAGCCTGACCCTGTCGGATGCCTGCATGGCCGCAGGCAGGCCGCTGATCGCGGGATCTGCGCTGGCGCTGTCGGGCTATGCGGCGGGCTGTTGCGGCGGAGGGCCCAGCCTGCGCGCGATCTTTCCCGACCTGCCCCTGCGCGGCGCCACCTGCGCCACGGCGGGCGTCATGGGTCCGGTCGTCGGCATGATCGGCGCGCTGCAGGCGCAGATGGCGCTGGCGGTGATCCTGAAGCTGGCACCCGGCCCCCTTGGCCGCCTGATCAGCTTTGACGCCGCCACCTGGCGAACGGGCGGGTTCCGCTTTGACGAAGCGGCCGAACCCGCGGCACCGCTGCCCTTCATCGCGGTGGACCAGATCGCCCCGGACGATCTGCTGGTGGACCTGCGGACCGAAGCCGACCTGCCCTTCGATTTCCGCGCCCGTCACCTGCCCCCCGAGCGCATTGCCGAACTGTCACCCGCACCAGACAGGCGCGTCGTCCTGGCCTGCCGCACCGGACTGCGGGCGCATAATGCAGGACAGGCGCTGCAGGCTCGCTGGCCGGGGCGCATCGCGCTGCTGGCTGTGACCGATCCGGTGACCTGAGACATTCATGACGCGGCCAGGCATCGCCGTGGGGCCAAGAGGTGCCGTCATCACAGGCCGCGAATGCAGATGAGGGCTTGGGGTAGACGACCGCCGAACGGTCCGACCGTCCTTTTGCTGCAGAGCGCATAAGGCGGGCCGCCACGGGGGCGGCCCAGGGGACTTACCAGGAGGTCAGGACCGCGCCTTCGTATTTCTCGTCGATGAAGGCCTTCACTTCGGCCGAATGATAGGCATCGACTAGGGTCTGGACCCAAGGCTCGTCCTGCCGGCCCTCCTGAACCACGATGATGTTCACATAGGGGCTGTCGGCCTTTTCCATCGCGATCGCATCCGCCTTGGGCGACAGGCCCGAGGCCAGCGCATAGTTGGTGTTGATGATCGCGATATCGGCATCGGCCAGCGTGCGGGGCAGTTGCGCCGCGTCCAGTTCCAGGAACTGAAGGCCCTTGGGGTTGTCGCTGACATCCAGCGGGCTGGGCACCAGGCCGGTGTCTTCGGCCAGAGTGATCAGGCCCAGGTCCTGCAGGATCAGCAACGCGCGCCCGCCATTGGTCGGATCGTTCGGGATCGCCACCTGCGCGCCGTCGGGCAGGTCGGCCAGATCCTCGATGCGGTCGGAATAGATGCCCATCGGGGTGGTGATCGTGGTGCCCACCTCGACCAGCTCAAAGCCGCGATCCTTCATCTGGTTTTCCAGATAGGGGCGGTGCTGGAAGCTGTTGGCATCCAGATCGCCGTCCGCCAGCGCCTGGTTCGGCACGACATAGTCCGAGAACTCGATGATCTCGATGTTCAGGCCCATGGGCTCGGCGACCTCGGCCACCTTCTCCATGATCTCGCCATGTTCGCCGGGCGAGACGCCGACCTTGATATCCTCGGCCATGGCGGCCGCGGTGGACAGGGCAAGGGCGGAAGCGAGGGTTGTCAGTCGCAGCATCGGATTGGTCCTTTCTTGTCTGCGGAAAATCTGAGGCCAACGCGGCATCAGTGGCCGCGGTTGCGCGGGGCGCGGCGATCCAGCCGGGCGGCGATCCATTCGCCAAGCGATTGCACCAGCTGGACCAGCACGATCAGGATTACCACGACCGCCGCCATCACCTCGGGCATGAAGCGCTGATAGCCGTAGCGGATGCCCAGGTCGCCCAGGCCCTGCCCGCCCACCGCGCCGACCATGGCGGAATATCCGATCAGGCTGACCACGGCCAGGGTCAGGCCCAGGGCGATGGCCGGCATCGCCTCGGGGATGAGCACCTTGCGGATGATCTGCAGGGGCGTGGCGCCCATCGCGCGGGCGGCCTCGATCAGCCCGCCATCGACCTCGCGGATGGCGTTTTCTACCAGCCGGGCGATGAAGGGAATGGCGGCCAGGGTCAGCGGCACGATCGCGGCATTCGTGCCGATCGACGTGCCCACCAGCGCGCGGGTGAAGGGGATGATCGCCACCACCAGGATGATGAACGGGACCGACCGGGTGGCGTTCACCACCAGCCCCAGCACCTTGTTGACCCAAGGCGCCGACAGCAGCTCTCCCCGCTGCGAGGTGGCCAGGAACACCCCCAGGGGCAGGCCCCCCAGGGTGCCCAGCAGCGCCGAGATCGCCACCATGTAGAGGGTCTGCAGGGTCGCGTCCCACAAAAGCGGGATCAGGTTAGCGGACATGGCCCAGCACCTCCGTCGACAGTCCGTGGCGCTCCAGATAGGCCCGCGCCTGGTCGGCGCGCGCGGCCTCGACCGAAATCAGCAGGTTGCCGAAGGGATGCGGGCCGACCTCCTCGATGGCGCCGCCCAGAATATTGGCGGTGATGCCCAGGTCCGTGGCCAGCAGCGACAGCATCGGATCGGTCGCATGACGGCCGGCAAAGGTCACCCGGATCACCTGGTCGCCCGGCGGTTCGGGCTGCAGGCGACTGGCCACGAAAGCGGGCAGCGTGGCCCCAGTGACGCCCGACAGGAAGCTGCGGGTGGTCGGATGGGTCGGCCGGGTAAAGACGTCATAGGTCGGCCCGGCCTCGACGATGCGCCCGCCCTCGATCACCGCCATGTGGCTGGCGATGTCGCGCAGGACCGCCATCTCGTGGGTGATCAGCAGGATCGTCAGGCCCAGGTCGCGGTTGATGCGGCCCAGCAGCTCCAGCACCGTCTGCGTCGTCTCGGGGTCCAGCGCGCTGGTCGCCTCGTCCGACAGCAGCACCTTGGGGCTGGTGGCCAGCGCCCGGGCGATGCCCACGCGCTGCTTCTGCCCGCCCGACAGTTCGGCCGGATAGCGGTCGCGCAGCGCGCCCAGGCCCACCTGGTCGATCAGTTGGTCGACGCGGGCGCGGACCTGCGCGGCAGGCGTGCCCGCGATCTCCAGCGGCAGGGCGACGTTGCCCCCGACCGTGCGCGAGGCCAGCAGGTTGAAGTGCTGGAAGATCATCCCGACATCGCGGCGGATCGCCCGCAGGGCCGCCCCCCGCGCCGCGCCCACGTCATGTCCCGACACCTCGACCCGGCCCTCGGTCGGGCGCTCGAGGCCGTTGACCATGCGCAACAGCGTCGATTTGCCCGCGCCCGACCGGCCGATGATGCCGGTGATGCTGCCCCCCGGCACGACGAGAGAGATGTCGTCCAGGGCCATGACCCGCTGGCCGCCCTTTTTGGGGAAGGACTTGCCCAGCCTGTCGAAGATGATGGCCGCGTCGTTTTGGGCCGTTCCGCTCATGGGATCCTGCCAGTTCCAATTCCAAGGGCGCGGGGATGCCCGAAAGACGCGCCGGGTGCAAGCCTGCGGGTAGGTCCGCCGACGGAACAGTCGATCGGCCGTGCCTGCGCCGCGGCGAAGACCGTTGCCCTGTTCCCGCAACCGCCCGAACACCGGGCGCGTCCCCCGGAATGCCCGCAGAACGACGTCCTTTTCCGGCTACTGCGCCGCGACCGTCAGTTCGCGGGACAGGAGCCCCGTCAGGATCGAGCGCAGCGCATCGGGACGGAACGGCTTTTCGATCAGCGGCGCCTCATCAAAGCCCGCCGGCAGGTGCTCGCGGCCATAGCCCGAGACAAAGCAGAAAGGAACATGACGCTCGTTCAGCAGCGCCGCGACCTCGTCCACCGGCTCCCCCTTGAGGTTGCCGTCCAGCAGCGCCAGGTCGATCTGGTGGCTTTGCACCGCCTGCATCGCCTCGGTCACGGTGCGCGATACGGCGACGACGACCGCGCCCGCGTCCTCCAGTTCCAGCCGCAGGTCCAGGGCGACCAGCGGCTCGTCCTCGACCAGCAGGACGCGCGCCCCGTCCAGGGTGGCGGGACGCAGGACCGGCGCGGCGGCGCAGGCCTGCGGGGCGCCCTTCGACTTCAGCGCTGTGACGCCATCCGACAGCCGGATCGTCCAGATGACGCCTGCGGGGTTCCAGACGGCGGTGACGGCATTGTCCTCGCCCCCGCCGGCCGCGCCGATCAGCGTCATGCCGAACCCGGTCCGCGCCGGTCCCGTGACCGCAGGCCCGCCGGTTTCGCGCCAGACAAGCGTCAGCTGCCCGCCCACAAAGGTCCAATCCAGGTCGATCATGCCCTGCGGCACCGACAGCGCGCCGTATTTCGCGGCATTCGTGCCCAGTTCGTGCAGGGTCAGCGCCAGGCGCAGCATGGTGTCCGGGGCCAGTTCGACCGCCGGGCCGCTGCGCCGCAGCCGGTCCCCGTCCAGCGTCCCCGAGCTGATCTGGTCGTCGATCAGCTGATCCAGCGGCGCGCTGGCCCAAGTGGCATCCGACAGGATGGAATGGGCCCGCGCCAGCGCCTGCAGGCGGCCGCCAAAGCTCTTCTCGAAGTCCTGCAGGCTGTCGGACTGGCGCAGGCTCTGGCGGGCGATGGCCTGGACATTGGCCAGGGTGTTCTTGATGCGGTGGTTCAGCTCTCCGATCAGCAGCGAGCGGACCTCCTCGGCCTGCTTGCGCTCGGTGATGTCCAGGATCTGCAGCGACAGCGACCGCTGACCCGCCGCGTCGGAGAGGACCGAGCCATAGATCTCGCAGCTGATCGGGCCCACCGCTGCGTGGTCCAGCACCATCTCAGCTGAAAAGCGCGGGGCGGCATCCCCGCCGGCCTTCAGCCAGCCTGCCAGCTCCTCGGCCCCCGCCGCATCCAGCCAACCCGAGGCGGGCGCCGTCATGCCCAGCAGATCGCCCGCCGCGCGCCCGAACATCCGCTCGGCCCCCTTGGACCAGCGGCGCACGCAGAGGTCGCGGTCCAGGGTCACGAAGGCCAGGGGCGAATTGTCGTTATGCGCCTTCAGCTGCGCCATCACCCGGTCGCGATGACGGGCGATCTCCTGCATCTCGTCGCGCTGGCGTTCCAGCTCCTTGGCCTGGCGGCCGATCCGGAAAAAGACCTCGGCCTTGGATTTCAGGATCAGCGGGTCGATCGGCTTGAAGATGTAATCGACGGCACCTGCCTCATAGCCGCGGAACCGGCGGGCCTCGTCCATTTCCGCCGCGGTGACGAAGATGATCGGGACGCCCCGCGTGCGTTCGGTGGACCGCATCAGTTCGGCCAGTTCATAGCCGTCGGTGCCGGGCATCTGCACGTCCAGGAAGGCCAGCGCATAGTCGTGCATCAGCATCAGCTCCAGCGCCTCGCTGGCCGACCGCGCACGGTCCACCACCAGCCCGTCGCGCCGCAGCAGGGCCTCCAGCGCCATGATGTTCTCGGCGATGTCGTCGACGATCAGGAACCTGATGGTGTTATCGAGCATGGGCGGTCTCCTGAGAGGCAGTGCGGCGCCAGATCCTGTCTGGCTCTTCAAAGGGCACGAAGGCCGAGGCATGGGCCGAAAAGCGCAGGGTCTCGTGCGAGCCGAGGCCCAGAAAGCCGCCGCGCGCCAGCGCTTCGGCAAAAAGGCCCAGGGTGCGGTCCTGCAATTCGGCGTCGAAATAGATCAGCACGTTGCGGCAGCTGATCAGGTGAACCTCGGAAAAGACCTGGTCCGAGGCCAGGTTGTGTTCGGTAAAGACCGTCCGCGACCGCAGCGACCGGTCAAAGGCGGCGCGACCATAGGCGGCGGTGTAATAGTCTGACAGCGACCCGCGCCCGCCCGACCGCTGATAGTTTTGCGAAAAGACCGGCAGGCGGTCGATGTCATAGACGCCCGCCTCGGCCCGTGCCAGGGCGCGGCGGTTGATCTCGGTCGCGTAGAACAGCGTGCGGTCGAACAGACCCTCCTCGCGGAACAGGATCGCCAGCGAATACAACTCCTCGCCATCGGCGCAGCCCGCGACCCAGACCTTGAGCGAGGGGAATGTGTGCAGATGCGGCAGGACCTCCCGGCGCAGCGCCAGGTAGTAGTCGGGATCGCGGAACATCTCGCTGACCTGCACGGTCATCGCGTCGATGATCTGGGGCAGCACGGCGGGGTCGTGCAGCAGGCGGCCCTGAAGTTCCGACAGCGTGGCGCAACCCAGCCGTTCCCGCGCCAGTTCCGCCCGCCGCGCCAGCGACGCGCGGGAATAGGACCGGAAGTCATAGTGATAACGCCGGTGCAGCGCCTCCAGGAACAGGTCCAGTTCGATCGCATCGCCGGGCCGGGCGGGAACGGGTTCCAGGCTCATCGCGGCATCCACACGCGGGTCAGCGACAACAGCTTGTCCACGTCCAGGGGCTTTGGCAGATAGTCGTTGGCCCCCGCCGCCAGGCACTGGTTCTGGTCATCGGCCATGGCCTTGGCGGTCAGCATGATGATCGGCAGCGACTTCCAGCGGTCGATCTTGCGGATCTCGCGCGTGGCGGTCAGGCCGTCCATCTCGGGCATCATCACGTCCATCAGCACCAGATCCACGCGGGGCTGCGCGCCGTCGGCGATGCGGCCCAGCACCTCCAGCGCCTCGCGGCCGTTGCGGGCGATCTGCACCTTGGCGCCATGCGGCTCGAAGACGCCGGTCAGGGCATAGACGTTGCGGATGTCATCCTCGACCACCAGGATGCGGCGCCCCTCCAGCTGCGCGTCGCGGTTCAGCGAGGCGGCCAGCATCTCGCGCTGCTTTTCGGGCAGGTCGCTGACCACCTGGTGCAGGAACAGCGTGACCTCGTTGATCAGGCGCTCGGGCGATTTCGCCCCCTTGATGATGATCGAGCTGGAATAGCGCCGCAGCCGCTGTTCCTCGGCCTCGTTCAGGGTGCGGGCGGTATAGACGATGACCGGCGGGAAAGCGGCGGTGCCGTCCCCGTCCAGCTGTTCCAGCACCTCAAAGCCCGAGGCGTCGGGCAGCGTCATGTCCAGCACGATGCAGTCCACGGTCCGGCTGCGGCAGATCTGCAGCGCCTCGGCGGCGGTGCCCGCACCGACCGTCTCGACCTCGTCGCTGGCCAGAAGCGCCTTCAGACCCTCCATCTGCGCGGGATCGTCCTCGACGATCAGCACGCAGCGCAGCCGCTGTTCCAGGCGGTGCTCCAGGGTCCGGATCGCCTGTTCCAGCTGCTCGCGCGGCACGGGCTTCAGCATGTAGCTGATCGCGCCCTGGGCCAACGCCTCCTTGGTATAGTCGTTGGCCGACACGATATGCACGGGGATGTGCCGCGTGCTGGTGTCGCGCTTCAGCCGGTCCAGCGCCGACAGGCCCGAATGGTCCGGCAGGCCCACGTCCATCACGATGGCCTGCGGCAGGAAATGCCGCGCGGCGCGGACGCCATCATCGGCACGCCCCACGCAGACGCAGCGAAAGCCCAGATCCCGCGCCAGGCCGTAAAGCACCTTGGCGAAGGCCGGATCATCCTCGACCACCAGCATCACGCGGTCGCCGGGCGCGATCACCGCCCGGTCGTCCTCCAGCCCCCGCAGCGCGTCCAGCAGCAGCGGCTCGGGGTCGAAGGATGCTTCGGGCATGGGCGGGGCGGCCAGCGCCGCGGGGCCGCGGGCGGCCGAGGCGGCTTGCCGGATGGCCGGCGCCGCGGGCAGGATCAGGGTAAAGACGCTGCCCCGGCCCTTCTCGCTGCTGAGCGTGACGCGCCCGCCCAGCAAATCCGCCAGCTCGCGAGAGATCGACAGGCCCAGCCCGGTGCCGCCAAAGCGGCGCGAGATGGTGCCATCGGCCTGGCGGAAGGCCTCGAAGACCGCCTCCTGCTGATCAGTGTCGATGCCGATGCCGGTATCCTCCACCGAAAAAGCGATGCCCTGCCCCAGGGGGGCCACGCGCAGCGTGACGCGGCCGCGCTCGGTGAACTTCAGCGCGTTCGAGATGAAGTTCCGCAGCACCTGCTCCAGCCGCTGGCAGTCGGTTTCCAGCTCTCCGACACCCGGCGCCACCTCGGCGGTCAGCTGCAGGCCCTTGCCCTTGGCCTGCATCTCGAAGGCGCGAACCAGCTTCGTGGCGACCGTCTGCGGGTCGATGCGGTCGCGCGACAGTTCCAGCTTGCCCGATTCGATCTTGGACAGGTCCAGGATGTCGTTGATCAGCGCCAGAAGATCCTTGCCCGAACTCTCGATCGTCTCGGCCCACCGGACCTGCTCCCCGGTCAGGGTGCGGGCGCGGTTCTCGGCCAGCAGGCGGGACATGATCAGCAGCGCGTTCAGGGGCGTGCGCAGCTCGTGGCTCATGTTGGCCACGAATTCGGACTTGTAGCGGCTCTCGCGGGCCAGCTGCGCCGCCTGGTCTTCCAGCATCCGGCGCGACCGGGCCAGCGCGTCGCGCTGCTCCTCCAGCTCCTGCGTCTGGTTTTCCAGCTGCGCGTTCTGGCTTTCCAGCTCGGTCTGCTGCATTTCCAGCCGCCGCTGGCTGTCCTGCAGGGCCCGGGTCTGTTCCTCCAGCTCCTCGTTCGAGGCGGCCAGTTCCTCGCCGTGGCTGCGCAGCTCCTCGGCCTGGCGGCGGGTCTCCTCCAGCAGCTCCTGCAGCTGTTCGCGGTACTGCGCCGAACGCAGCGCGATGCCCAGCTTGTCGCTGATCCGGCCAAACAACTCCTGGACCCGCTCGCTCGGGGGCGTGTCCAGGCCGAATTCCAGAACGCCGTTCACCAGCTGCCCGTCGCGCAGCGGGACCATCAGCGCATGCGGCGCACGGCCGCGACCCAGGCCCGTGGCCCAACCAAGCGCCTCCTCCGGCGCCATGGCGATGCAGAGGACACGGCGTTCGGCGACGCAGCGGCCCAGATGCCCCTCGCCCTCGATCACCCGTTCGGCCAGGGACGCCTCGTCGACACCCCAACTGGCCAGCCGCTGATAGCCGTGGCCGTTGCGGGCATAGGCGACCGCCGCGCGCGCGCCGACCCGTTCGGCCAGCGCCTGCAGGATCTGCCGGCCAAGCCGTTCGGCCGACAATTCGCCCTGCAGGGCGCGCGACACCTCGACCTGACCCTGATGCACCCATTCGCTCTGCGTCAGCCGCTCGCGGTTGATGATCAGGCCCCGGCCTACCAGGCCCAGCACCAGATAGACAATCCCGGCCATGGTCCGGTTGGCCGCCGCGACGCGCGGATCGATGCCGGCCTGGTCAAAGAAATAACCCGCCCCCATCAGCGCGCAGGTCAGCACGGCCACCACCACGGGCGTCAGCGGACGCGTGCTGCCAAAGGCCAGCGCCAGCGGCAGAATGTAGATCAGCCAGACGGCCGTTCCCAACGGGAACTGGATATCGAGTAAAAAAACGCCTCCAAGCGCGGCAGCGATCACCGCGAGGATGGTCAGGTCCTGGATCTTTGGCACGGGGTCTCCTGCAGCGCCGGCGCGACGCCGAATTTTTCGACGGCGGGCGTCGAACGCCCGGCAGTGCCGAATGGTTCAACGCGGCGAAACAAATAAATGACACACGCAGCGATGCCGCGACACAGCGCGGCGGGCGTGCCGACAGCGTTGACTAGCGAATCAACTGCCCGATGTCGATATGAAACCGCCTAAACCTGTCCATAGGTCAGGTGCGCGGGCCGGGCGCGCGGGGCGGCCACATCCGGCCCCAGACGCCGTCCCGGCGGATCAGCGCATGGTGCAGCGCCGCCCCCAGATGCAGCGCCAGCACCGCGATCAGCGTGAAGGCCGCGAGGGCATGCAGGGTGCTGGCGGCCTCGGCCAGGGGCTTGGATCGGCCGACCAGCGCGGGCAGGCCCAGGGCGTCCAGCCCCTCGATCGGAAAGCCCCCGGCCCGGACCCGCACATAGCCACTGAGGGGCAGCACGACCATCAGGACATAAAGCGCGACATGCGACCCGCGCGCCGCGCGCCGCTGCCAGGCCGGCAGGTCCCCGGGCAGCGGCGGCGCGGGATGCGTGATCCTCCAGGCGACCCGCAGGGCCACGACCAGGATCAGGATGCTGCCCAGGTTCTTGTGAAAGATGAACAGAACATCCTGCAGCCCGCGGTCAAGCCCGTCCCGGACCATGATCAGCCCCGCCGGGATCATCGCCAGCACCGCCACAGCGATCACCCAGTGCAGCACGCGCGCCGTGGTGCCATAGCCGGGGTCGTGATGATCCATCGCCGGGTCCTCCTCCTCCCGCAGGATAGTCCGAACCTGCCGTTCGGCATAGCGTTTTGCGGGGCCGCTTGACGGGCGGCGACGGGACCATATGGTCGTCTGATGCAGATGCCCCCGCCCCCCGTCTCCACCTCCGTCAGCAGGCCCGGGTCGGCACGCCTGCCCCAGGGCCTGGCCGTCGCGGTTGCCATCGGGCTTGCGATCCATGTGGCGACGGCCGTCCTAGTCCTGGACGGGGGACGCACGATCTGGCCGGCCGCGGCGACCTTTCTTCTGGGGGCAGCCATCGTGGCAGAAGGGATGCGGCGGCATTATCCCCATGACCGCGTCGGCGCCTGCAACATTGTCACCCTGGTGCGGCTGGCCTTGTCGCTGGCGCTGCTGGCGCCTTTGGCCGGTGGGGCGGCGGCGGGATGGATGGTGGCCGCCGTGGCGGGCGTGGCGCTGACACTTGATGGCGTGGATGGCTTTCTGGCCCGGCGCAGCGGCCTCGTGTCGGATTTCGGCGGGCGCTTCGACATGGAGGTGGACGCGGCCCTTGCCTTGGTCTTGGCCCTGCATGCGCTGGCCGCCGGACCCTTGGGACCCGAAGTGCTGGTGCTGGGCGTCATGCGCTATGCCTTCGTGGCGGGTGGGGCGATCTGGCCCTGGATCCGCGCCCCGCTTCCGCCCAGCTTTGCGCGCAAGACCGTCTGCGTGCTGCAGCTCGCGGCCCTGATCACGCTGCAGTTGCCGCCGCTGCCGCCCGAGGCCGCCACGCTGCTGGCGCGGCTGGCGGCGCTGGCCCTGGCCTGGTCCTTCGGCCGCGACCTTCTGTGGCTCTGGAGGCATCGGTGAGCCGCTGGCACCTCCTTGGTCGCGCACTGTTGGCCGCGCTGGTCCTGCAGGGGATCATCGCCCTGCCCGACCGCCCGGGCGACCTGGCCGCCGTCGCCTGGCTGCGGCCCGCGCCCGAAGCGGGCCTCATCATCCTGGTGCTGCTGGCCTTCGGTCCCTTCTGGCCGGGCCGGCTGCTGCGCGTGCTGGCGACGGCCGCGATCCTGCTTGTGACGCTGCTGAAGCTGGCGGATCTGGCGATGCTGGAAAGCCTTGGGCGGCGGTTCAACCCGGTCGGGGACCTGCCCCTAATCGACGCCTCGGTCCGGCTGCTGGCGGGCAGCTTCGGGACGCTGGCGGCGGCCGCCGGCAGCTTGGCCGCCATCCTTCTGGTGATCGTGCTGATCGCCGCCATCTGGTGGGCCACGGGCGTCTGGATGCGGCTGGCCCTGGGGCGCCATATGCGCCGATGGGGGCTGGCGGCCGCATTCATGTTGGCCGCCCTTCTGGTCCTGCTGCCGCGGGCGGGCCTTGCCCCCCCTTTGCCAGATGCGTCTCGCTATGCCGCCGAGCGCGTGGCGCTGACCCTGCGCACGCTGAGCGAGTTGCGGAATTTCCGCGCCGCCGTGGCGCAGGACGATCTGGGCGCGCTGGCCCGGCCACTGGAGCTGATCGACCGCGACGTTCTGGTGATCTTTCTGGAAAGCTATGGCCGGACCAGCTTTGACACGCCCTTCTATGCGGGCCAGCACCTCGACCTCCTGGCGCAGGCTCAGGCGCAGCTGGACCAGGCGGGACTGGCGATGCGGTCGGGTTTCCTGACCTCTCCCACCCATGGCGGCCAAAGCTGGCTGGCGCATGGGACCTTCGCCAACGGACTGCTGATCAACGACCAGACGCGCTATCAGGCGGCAATCGCCAGCGGGCGCAGGACATTGTTCCACCATGCGCGTTCGGCCGGCTTTCACACCGCCGCCGTCATGCCCGCGGTCGTGCGCCCTTGGCCCGAATCCAGCACCATGGGCTTTCAGACCGTCCTTGCCGCCCCCGATCTGGGCTATCGCGGGTTGCCCTTCAACTGGGTCACCATGCCGGACCAGTTCACGCTGGCGGCCGTCGACCGCCTGCTGCGGACCGGCCCGCATCCGCGGCGGCTCCTGGCCCAGATCGCGCTGATCTCGTCCCATGCCCCCTGGGTGCCGGTGCCCGAACTGGTGGCATGGGACAGCTTGGGCGACGGCACGGTCTTTGACGCAATGGCCCAAGCCGGCGACCCGCCCGCGGTCGTCTGGCGCGACCGCGAGCGGGTGCGCCGGCAGTACCGTGACGCCATCGGATATACCCTGCGGACGGTGATGGACTATGCCCGGCTGCATTCCGACGACCCGCCGCTGATGATCCTGATCGGCGACCACCAGGCGGCCAGCTCGATCGGGCTGGATGAGCGGCGGGAGGTGCCGATCCACGTCATCGGGCCGGCGCATCTGGTGGAACTGACCGCCTCATGGGGCCTCGTGCCGGGCCTCATCCCGCCGCAGGACCAACTGCCCCTGCCGATGGAGACGCTGCGCGACCGCATCCTGCACAGCTTTTCGGACCCACGCGGAAATCCCCCCGCATGAGCCGGACAGGCGGGCTGCAGATCCTGGGTGCCGTGCTGCTGCTGGGTCTGTTCTGGCTGAATTTCGACGGGGCGCAGGCGCTGCGGATCCTGGCACAGGCAGATCGCGGCTGGCTGGCGGCGGCGCTGGCCGCGCTGACGGCGCAGACGCTGCTGTCGGCCTGGCGCTGGCGGATCACGGCCGGGCAGCTGGGGCAGATCATCCCCGGGCGCCATGCGGTCGCGGAATATTATCTGGCCCAAGTGGTGAACCAGTCCCTGCCCGGGGGCGTCGTCGGCGATGCCGGGCGGGCGCTGCGGGCGCGGCACCGGGCCGGGCTGCGCCGCTCGGCCGCCGCCGTGGCCATCGAGCGGCTGGCCGGTCAGCTGGCCCTTTTCGTCACCCTGCTGGCCGGGACGCTTGCCGCGACCCTGGTTCCGGGAGGGCTGGACCTGCCGCTGCCGATCCTGGGGCTGGTGGCGGTCCTGCTGGGGGCTGGGCTGCTGGGCATCCTGTCCGTCGCCTTCGCCGGACGCCTGCCCGGCCGCGCGGGCGTGGGCGCGCGCGACCTGCGCCGCATGGTCCGGCTGACGCTGCTCAGCCGGAACGCGCTGTCCCGACAGATCGTGCTGAACCTGGCCATCACCGGCGCGAACCTGGCGGCCTTCGCCTTTTGCGCGCGGGCCACGGGCACCGTCCTGTCGCCGGTCCAGGCGGCGGTGCTGGTGCCGTTGATCCTGCTGACCATGATCCTGCCCTTCACCATCAGCGGTTGGGGATGGCGCGAAGGGGCGGCAGCCGGGCTGTTTCCCCTGATCGGCGCCAGCGCGGCGGCGGGCCTGGCGGCCAGCCTGGCCTTTGGCCTGGTCTTCCTGGCCAGCACCCTGCCCGGGCTGATCGTGCTGCTGGCGCAGGGCCGCGAGGTCCCGGCCGCCCCTCTTGTCCCCGCTTCCACAAAGGCCGATCCATGACCAGCCCCCGCCCCGCCGCCTTTGCCCTGCCGGGCGACATCGCCACGCTGACCGGCGGCTATATCTATGACCGCCGCCTGGTCGAGGCGCTGCGTGCCCAGGGCCGCGCGGTCCGGGTGATCCAGCTGCCGGACAGCTTTCCGACCCCGGATGACAGGGACATGGACGCCGCGCTGGACCAGCTTGCGGCGCTGCCCCCCGATCTGCCGGTCATCATCGACGGGCTGGCCTTCGGCGCCTTGGACAGCCGGGGCCTGGCGCGGGTGCGGGCGCCGATCGTCGCCCTGATCCACCACCCGCTGGCGCAGGAAAGCGCCCTGCCCGCCGGTCTGGCCGATCACCTCTGGCGGACCGAGCGCGCCAACCTGGCCCTGGCGCGTCACGTCATGGTGCCCAGCCCGCACACGCGGGACATGCTGATCCAGCGCTATGATGTCCCGGAGGACCGTATCACGGTCGTGCGTCCGGGCACCGACAGGCCCATTTGCAGGACACCCGCGACGCCCGGACAGCCGCCGCTGATCCTGTCGGTCGGCATCCTGCACCCGCGCAAGGGCCACGACATCCTGATCGCGGCGCTGGCGCGGCTGCGGGACCTGGACTGGCAGGGCGTGATCGTCGGGACGCCCTGGGACCGGGGCCACGCGGCGGAATTGCAGGCTCAGGTCGGCGCGCTGGAGATCGGCAATCGCCTGCGTCTGGCCGGACAAGTGCCGGGTGAGGCGCTGCAGGAGCTCTATCAGCGCGCCTCGATCTTTGTGCTGGCGACCCGGTACGAGGGCTATGGCATCGTCTTCGACGAGGCTTTGTCGCATGGCCTGCCGATCGTCAGCACCCGTGCGGGCGCGGTGCCGGGCACAGTGCCGCCGGATGCCGGCATCCTTGTCGCTCCCGACGACCCGCAGGCGCTGGCGACCGCACTGCGCGGCCTGCTGACCGACCCGCAGGCACGGGCGGCCAAGGCGGCGGCCGCCGCGCGCGCCGGGGCGCTGCTGCCGGGATGGGAGGAGGCGGCGCGGCTGGCGAGCGCAGTTCTGGAGGGGCTGGCTCCCTAGGCCGCGCGGGCCAGCCCCGGATCGTCCAGCCGGATCACCCGATCGGCGACCTTGGCCAGAAGATCCGTGTCATGGCTGACGATCAGCAGGCCCATCCCGGTCTCACGCGCCACATCGACCAGCAGCCGCGTCACCTCGGCCTGGGTGATCAGGTCCAGCCGCGAGGTCGGCTCGTCCGCGAACAGGAAAACCGGGTCCAGCAGCAGGACGCGCAGCAGCGCCAACCGCTGCAGTTCACCCCCCGAAACCTCGGACGGGCGCCGCTGCAGCAGGCGCGGGGACAGGCGCAGCCGGTCCAGCAGCGCGCCGATGCGCCCCTTGTCCAGCCGGTGCCGCGCGACCAGATCGGCCAGCGCGCGGCCCAGGGTGACGCTGCCGGGAAAGGCACTGGGCGGGTCCTGGTACAGCTTCTGGAACCTGAGCGCCGCGCAGCCCGACGCCCGGGCCACGGTTCCGTGAGCCAAGGGAACCAGCCCTAGAAGGGCGTCGCCCAAGGTGGACTTTCCGCAGCCGCTTGGGCCCGACATGCCGATGATCTGTCCCTGACGCAGATCGAGATCAATGCTCGAAAACAGCACCCGTCCCCCCCGCGCAACCGACAAGCCCCGCGCCTCCAGAACCCGTGCGCCAGCAACCTGCCGCGGCTGCGGCTGCGGCCAGGCGGCCGGATCGGCGGCGATCAGCGCGCGGGTATAGTCGTGCTGGGGGTCGGCCAGCACCTGCGCGGCCGGCCCCCGCTCGATGATGCGGCCCCTGAGGACGACGACCAGGTCCCCCTGCAGCGCGCGGGCCAGCGCAAGATCGTGGGTGATGGTCAGCAGCCCCCCGCCCGCCGCCGTTTCCGCCAGCAGCAGGGCGCTGATCTCATCCCGGCGGTCGGCGTCCAGACCCTTGGTCGGCTCGTCCGCGATGACGATGCGGGCGCCCCCGGCTCGGGCGGCGGCAAAGGCCGCGCGTTGCGCCATGCCCCCCGACAGCTGATCGGGCCGCCGGTGCCCCGCCTGCGCCAGGCCCAAGCGCGCCAGATCGTCGGCGGCGGCGGCACGGGCCAATGCCCAAGGCAGGCGCCGCACCAGGGCATGTCCCTCGGAGACCTGCGCCGCGGCGGGCATCAAGGGGTCCAGGGACAGCCAGGGCTCCTGGGGCAGTATCCCGATCTGGCGCCCCCAGAGCGGGCGGAACGCCGCGGGCCGGTCCGGATCGAAGACCTGGCCCGCGACCTCCACGCGCCCCTCGGCCCGAAGGCCCGGCGGCAGCGTACCGATGATCGCCTGCGCCAGAAGGCTCTTGCCCGATCCGGTCTCGCCCAGGATCGTCAGCGGGCGACCCGCATGCAGCGCCAGCGATGCGGGCTGGACCAGGCATTCGGTCCCGGCATGGACGGAGACGTCAGTGGCAGAAAATAGCAGGCTCATCGACGGGTTCCTTGGGCCAGCAGGTTCAGGGCCAGGATCGTCAGGAAGATCGCGATCACCGGCTGGAACAGCGCCAGCGGCGCCTCGCGGTAATAGGGCAGCAGCTCGACCATCATCAGCCCCAGTTCAGGCGCGGGCGGGCGCATGCCGACGCTGACAAAGCCAAGCGCGGCAACGGTCATGATGGCGGTCCCCGCCCCGAAGGCCGCCACGGTCAGCAGAACCGGTGCCAGGTCCGGCCACAGATGCCGCCGGAACACATAGGCCGGCCCAAAGCCCAGCAGCCGCGAGGCCTGGACTCCCGGCGCCGCCAACTGCCGCGCGACCGTGGCGCGGGTCAGGCGGAAATATTCGATCCACAGAACCAGCGTCAGGCCGATCCAGAAGGCCAAGGGCCGGTCGGCAACGATCGCGGTCACGATCAGCACCATCAGTAGCCCCGGCAGGGCCAGAAGGCTGTCGGCCAGCAGGCACAGCGCCCGGTCCGTCAGACCGCCACGCCAGGCAGCCAGCACGCCAAGCCCGACCCCCGCGATCCCGGCCGTCAGGACCGAGGCCGCCGCGATAGCCAAGGACAGCCGCAGCGCCGCCGCCAGCCGCGCCATCAGCGACCGGCCCAAGTGGTCATAGCCGAAGGGCGCGACGGCATCGGGACCGGCCAGAGCTTTCACCAGGCTCTGCTGCAGCGGGTCGGTGGGCACGATGACCGGGGCCAGCAGCGCAAAGCCCACCACCATCATCAGAAGTGCGCACCCGATCCAGCGCAGCCGGCCAAAGCCGTGCCGGGCCACGGGCGTCAGGGTCATGTCGGACATGGTCATGGGGTCCGGGCTCCTCGGGGGTCGATCAGGTGGGCGGCAAGATCCGTCAGCGCGTTCAGCAGCACGAAGCCCAGGCCCAGCAGCAGCGCGGTGCCCTGCACCATCGGCACGTCGCGCCCGAAGATCGCGTGGACCAGGGCATGGCCGATGCCGGGCCAGCCAAAGATGGCCTCGACCACGACCACGCCCTCGATCAGCAGGACCAGTTGCAGGCCCAGGAAGGTGACCAGCGGCACGCCGATGTTGCGCAGGCCGTGGCGGCGCAGCATCTGCCCCTCGGACAGGCCCTTCCAGCGGCCAAAGGCATAGTCGGGCCGGGCCGCGACCCCGGCCATGGCGTCACGGGTGACCCGGGCCGAGACCGCCGCCAGCCCCAGGGCCAGCGTCAGCGCCGGCAGGATCAGGTGGTCCGGGCGGCCATGACCGGCGGCGGGCAGCCAGCCCAGCTGGATCGAGACGATGACGATCAGGATCAGCCCCATCAGGAATTGCGGCACCGCCCGCAGCGCGGCCGACAGGACCAGCAGGCCCCGGTCGATCCCTCCGCCGGCGCGCAGCCCGGCAATGATGCCAAGCGGCGGCCCGATCAGCAGCGACATGACCAGGGACACGCCCGCCAGCTGCAGGCTGGCGCCCAGCTGGTGACGGATCTCCTCGATCACCGGGCGGCCCGAGACCAGAGAGGTGCCGAAGTCCAGCCGCAGCAGGTCGCCCAGCCAGGCGGCGAAGGCCCTCCAGCCACTGCCGTCCAGCCCCAGCTCGGCGCGGACCTGCGCCGCCGCCGCCGCATCGACCATGTCATAACCATATCGGCTGGCGGCGATGCGAAAAGCCGCGTCGCCCGGCAATGCCTGCATCATCAGGAAGGTCAGCCCGCCCACCAGCACGGCCACCATCAGCGCCTGAACCAGGCGATATCCGACGGCGCTCAGGGTCATTCCGCCCAGTCCATGCGCGACAGGCCGATGCTGCGCTCGAACGGGTCGAGGACGGCGCCGGTCACGCCGGTGCTGACGGCGGCGGTCTGCTGATACCAGGCGACGGGAATGACCGGCAGTTCGTCCTGCAGGATGGCCATGGCCTGGTCGCGCTCGGTCTGGCCGCCCTTGCCCGACGCCAGATCGCGGATCAGGGACGCGAAGCCTTCGTGGTTCCAGCCCATCGCGCCCCAGTCCCCGCCGGTCGCATAATCGGTCAGGATTGTGCCGATCGGATCCGGGACCAGCGCAAAGTTCCGCGCCAGCAGCGCGAGGTCCAGCGATCCGTCGCCGTGGCGGACAGGGATCTCGGACGAATTCGTGGAATCGATCGTCAGCTCGACCCCGATCTGGGCCAGCATCTGCTGAAGCACCGCCGCCGACAGCGGCAGTTCGGGGCGGTCGGGATAGGTGGTCAGGACCAGGCTGAAGCGCTGGCCATCGCGCATCAGGATGCCGTCGGGTCCCGGGGTCCAGCCCAGCCCCGCCAGCAGATCGCGCGCCGCCTGCGGATCATGCGCCAGCGGCGGCAGGCCGTCGACATGCCAGTCCGCCACCGACGGGGGCAGCAGCTGATCCGCGCCGGTGGGATAGCGCAGGATCGCCTGCGCCAGCCCGTCGCGGTCGATCGCCAGGCTGAGGGCGCGGCGCGCGTCGGGCTCCGACAGCGCCGGATGCCCGGCGTTCACCTTGATGAGCAGCGAGCGCGGGGTCGGCACCGACATCACCTCGATCCCGTCGACCATCGCCAGCCGCGCCACCGATGCAGGATCGAGGGTGAAGACGTAATCGGCATCGCCGCTTTCCGCCAGCAGCGCCCGCGTCTCGGCCCGGCCCACCGCCTGATAGGTGACCTGAGGGATATGCGCGGCCTCGCCCCAATAGCCATCGAAGCGCTCGGCCTCCAGGCGCAGCGGCTCTTGCAGGGCGGTCAGACGATAGGGGCCGGTGCCGATTACCTGGGTGGCATTGCCGGCTGCGTCATAGGCCGCGGGCGCATAGATCAACCCGCGATATTCGGACAGGAAGGCCGGTAGCGGCGCGAAGGGTTCCGACAGGGTGATGCGCAGATCCTCGCCCGCCGGTTCGATGGCGGTGATGGGTGCGGTGTCGAGAAGGCCGGGCTTGGCGCGGGCGTGGTTCAGAGCCCCGGCGACGGCCGCGGCGGTCATGGGCGTGCCGTCATGAAAGCTGACGGCCTGGCGCAGCCGGAAGATCCATTCCAGCCCATCCTCCGAAACCGTCCATTCCGTGGCCAGCCCCGGAACCAGTCGGCCGTCCGGATCGGCATTCACCAGCGTCTCGGCCAGTTCCATCTTGATGAAGATCGCCCCCGAGGTCGAAGGATCGGCACCCTTGATCTCGAAGGGGGCAACGACGTCCAGAACGCCGTCGGTGGCAAAGGCCGGGGCGGCAAGGATCGTGGCAAGGACAGCAGGCAACAGGGGACGCATGGCAGAATCTCCGGACATGTTTTGTGATGCTATTACATCACCGTTCCGCCGCCGCAACCCGCTTGCGCCGCATTTGCAGGCCGTGCACAAATGGCCGGAGCATCGAGCGGAGACCTGCATGAAATCCCTGTTCCACCTAGCCATCCATGTCACGGATCTGGATGAGGCGCGCCGGTTCTATGGCGGCGTCCTGGGCTGCGCCGAGGGGCGTTCGACCGATACCTGGGTCGATTTCGACTTTTTCGGACACCAGCTGTCGCTGCATCTGGGAACGCCCTTTCCCACCACGCGCACCGGCCGGGTGGGGCCGCACATGGTGATGATGCCGCATCTGGGCGTGGTGCTGCGGCTGCCGGACTGGCTGGCGCTGGCGGATCGCCTGCAGGCGCAGGGCATCGCCTTTGACATCCCCCCGGTGATCCGGTTCGAGGGGGAACCGGGCGAGCAGCGGACGATGTTCTTCTTTGACCCGTCGGGCAACCCGATCGAGGTCAAGGGCTTTGCCGATTTCGATGGCCTGTTCGCCTCATGAGCGGCTTTGTCATCCCGGCACCGCAGGTCCCGTCCCTGCCCGTGCAGGGCAGCACCGACCGTTTTCCGGTGCGGCGCATCTTCTGCGTGGGGCGCAACTATGCCGACCACGCCCGCGAGATGGGGCATGACCCCGATCGCGAGCCGCCGTTCTTCTTCACGAAACCCGCCGACGCGCTGCTGACGGACGGGGCGCCCCTGCCCTATCCGCCCGCCACCGGCGATCTGCATTTCGAGGCCGAACTGGTCGTGGCCCTGGGCGCGGGCGGCAGCGACGTCGCGGCGGCGGATGCGCAACGGCTGATCTGGGGCCATGCCGCCGGCAATGACATGACACGCCGCGATCTTCAGGCCGAGGCCAAGCGGATGGGCCGGCCCTGGGACATGGCCAAGGGCTTTGACGCCTCGGCACCCTGCGGGCCGGTTTCCCCGGTGGACCAGACGGGGCCGATGGACAAGGGCCGCATCACTCTGGAGGTGGACGGGCAGATCCGCCAGGACGCCTGCCTGTCGCAGATGATCTGGCCCGTGGCCCAGATCATCGCCCACCTGTCGCGTCTGGTGCGGCTGGCGCCCGGGGACCTGATCTTTACCGGCACGCCCGCGGGCGTGGGTCCGGTCCGGCGCGGCCAGACGATGACGGTCGGGATCGAGGGCCTGGGCGATCTGGTCACGCAGGTGACCTGACGGCCCGCCCCCTCAGCCCAGGGCGTAGCCCGTGCCGCGGACCGTCCGCACCGGGTTGTCGCCGCCGTTCTGCATCAGCGCCTTGCGCAGCCGGCCGACATGAACGTCAATGGTGCGGGTGTCGACATAGATGTCCCGACCCCAGACCCGGTCCAGCAGCTGTTCGCGCGTCCAGACCCGGCCCGGCTTTTCCATCAGCGTGGACAGCAGCCGGAACTCGGTCGGGCCCAGGTGCAGGGCCTGGCCGCCGCGAAAGACCCGATGTTCGGCCGCGTCCAGGATGATGTCGCCAAAGCTCAGCCGTTCGCCCATGGTGGCGGGGCGGGTGCGGCGCAGCTGCGTGCGCAGGCGGGCCATCAGCTCGACAACGGAATAGGGTTTCACCACATAGTCGTCGGCGCCGGTTTCCAGGCCGCGCACACGGTCGACCTCTTCGCTGCGGGCGGAGAGCATGATGATCGGGATGTTGCGGGTCGAAGGGTCCGCCTTGACCTGCCGGCAGACCTCGATGCCGCTGACCTTGGGCAGCATCCAGTCCAGCACGATCAGGTCGGGCTGCTCCTCCTGGACCAGCAGCAGCGCATCCTCGCCATTGTCCGCGACCACCACGTCGAAGCCCTCGGCCTCGAGGTTGTAGTGCAGGACCTCGCGCTGCGCGCCCTCATCCTCGACGACCAGAACGCAGGGGGCCTGACGCGACATGATCAAGCCCCGCCCGCCGGAACGACCGGCACACTGTTGCTTTTGGGGCGCGCCTCGTCGGGCAGATCACCGGTGACCAGATAGACGACCTGCTCGGCGATGGTGGTGGCATGATCGCCCATGCGCTCCACGTTCTTGGCGATGAAATGCAGATGCATGCAGGGGGTGATGTTGCGCGGATCCTCCATCATGTGGGTCAGGAATTCGCGGAACAGGGCGTTGTACATCTGGTCCACCTCCAGGTCGCGCTGGCGCACGTCTTGGGCCAGGTCGGCATCGCGGCGGATATAGCTGTCCAGCGCGTCCTGCAGCATCTTGTTCACGGCCTGGCTCATCCGGCGCAGGGCGATCCCCGCCCCTTCGATGACCGGCAGATGCGACAGGACCTCGGTGCGCTTGGCCATGTTCTTAGAATAATCGCCGACCCGTTCCAGCGAGGCCGAGATCTTGATCACCGCCAGTACCATGCGCAGGTCAGTCGCGGTGGGGGCGCGCAGGGCGATCAGCCGGGCGGCATCCTCGTTGATCTGCGCCTCCAGCGCGTCGATGGCCTTGTCGCGGCGGCGGACCTCCTCGGCCAGCTCCTCGTCGCGGGTGTCCAGCGCGGTCGCGGCGTCGGTGATCGCGGCCTCGACCATGCCGCCCATCTTGACCACCATGGCCTGGATCGTCTCCAGGTCGCGGTCGAAGGCCGACGAGATGTGCTTGTCGCGGTTCATGTCCTGTCCTTTCGAAGGCCTCAGCCGATCCGGCCCGAGATATAGGCTTCCGTCCTGCTGTCGCGCGGGCGCGTGAAGATGTCGTTGGTGTCGCCGTATTCCACCAGGTTGCCGAGGTGGAAGAAGGCGGTCTTCTGGCTGACCCGGGCGGCCTGCTGCATCGAATGCGTCACGATGACGACCGAATAGCGCTCGCGCAGCTGGTCGATCAGCTCCTCGACCTGGCTGGTGGCGATCGGGTCCAGGGCAGAGCACGGCTCGTCCATCAGCAGGACCTCGGGTGCGGTCGCGACGGCGCGCGCGATGCACAGGCGCTGCTGCTGGCCGCCCGAGAGGCCGGTGCCCGGCTCGGCCAAGCGATCCTTGACCTCGTTCCACAGGGCGGCACCGCGCAGCGCGCCTTCCACGATCCCGTCCAGGTCGGCCTTGGTGCGGGCCAGTCCGTGGATGCGGGGACCATAGGCCACGTTGTCATAGATCGACTTGGGAAAGGGGTTCGGCTTCTGGAAGACCATGCCGACGCGGGCGCGCAGCTGCACGGGGTCCACGCGGCGGTCATAGATGTCCTGTCCGTCCAGACGGATCTCGCCCTCGATCCGGGCGCTGTCGATCGTGTCGTTCATCCGGTTGATGCAGCGCAGGAAGGTCGACTTCCCGCAGCCCGAGGGGCCGATGAAGGCAGTCACGGTCTTGTCGAGGATGCCGACGTTCACGTCCTTGATGGCCTGCTTGTCGCCATAGAAGACCTGCACGTTGCTGGCCGAGATCTTGATGTCCTGCTGGCTCACAGCGGTCTCCGTTCGGGTCGTGTCATACATGGTAGGATGTCCTTGCAAGATTACCAACGGCGCTCGAACTTGCTGCGCAGGTAGATGGCCAAGGCGTTCATCAGCACCAGGAAGCCCAGCAGGACCAGGATCGCGGCCGAGGTCCGCGCGACAAAGCCGCGTTCCGGGCTGTCGGCCCAGATGAAGATCTGGGTGGGAAGGGCGGTCGAGGCGTCAAAGGGCGTGGCGGGGGCCGAGGTAACAAAGGCGTTCATGCCGATCAGCAGCAGCGGCGCGGTTTCGCCCAGGGCCTGGGCCAGGCCGATGATCGTGCCGGTCAGGATGCCCGGCATGGCCAGCGGCAGGACATGGCCAAAGACGACCTGCTGTTTCGATGCGCCGACGCCCAGGGCCGCCTCTCGGATCGACGGCGGCACGGCCTTCAGCGCGGCCCGCGTTGCGATGATGATCGTGGGCAGCGTCATCAGCGCCAGCACCAGCCCGCCCACGAAGGGCGCCGAACGCTGCATCCCGAACCAGTTCAGGAAGACGGCCAGACCCAGCAGGCCGAAGACGACTGAGGGCACGGCGGCCAGGTTGTTGATGTTCACCTCGATGATGTCGCTCAGGCGGCTCTTGGGGGCGAATTCCTCCAGGTAGATCGCCGCGCCGATGCCCAGCGGGAACGAGATCAGGAAGCAGACCAGCAGCGCGTAGAAGGACCCGATGATCGCGCCCTTCAGGCCCGCCAGTTCGGGAAAGCGCGAGTCGGCCTGGGTGAACAGCGCCCAGTTGAAGGGCAGCGAGATGCGCCTCTCAGCCTCCAGCTGGCGGAAGGCGGCAATGTCCGCATCGCTGAGGCGGCGGGTGGATTCGTCGGACAGTTCGTCGACGTTGCCCTTGTTCAGCTGGTCATAGACGTCCGACACCGGGACGCGGATCTGGATGGTCTCACCGATCAAGGACGGGTCCTCGACCACACGGTCGCGCACCACGAACTGCGCCGCGTTCGACACGATGCTCGACAGCCCGCGCATCCGTTCCTGCGGGGCATCGGGAAAGGTTGCCTGCATGGCCTCAGCGATGACGCCGCGATAGTTGCCCTTGGCCGGATCGGCGGCGTCCACCATCTGCGCCGAAACCGGCACGTCCAGCGTCACATGGGTCTGCCGGAAGGCCTGCGCCCCGCCCGAGATCAGCGTCCACAGCAGGATGCCCAGCATCAGGAAGGCCAGCATGATCGCGGCCAGACCCAGGAACTTCAGCCCCGCCTCCTTCCGGTGGCGGCGGGCCAACCGACCCTTGAACTCGTCCGAGGACCAGGTCGGCGCGGGCTTGCTGCGCTGGTGGGGAAGATCGGTCATCGCAGGCCTCAATCGTATTGTTCGCGGTACTTGCGCACGATGCGCAGCGCCAGGATGTTGATGAACAGGGTGACGATGAACAGCATCAGGCCCAGGGCAAAGGCGGCCAGCGTCTTGGGGCTGTCAAAGGCGGTGTCGCCGATCAGCAGCGTCACGATCTGCACCGTCACCGTCGTCACGCTGTCCAGGGGATTCAGCGTCATCTTGGCGATCAGGCCCGCGGCCATCAGCACGATCATCGTCTCGCCGATGGCGCGGCTGACGGCCAGCAGGACGCCGCCCACGATGCCCGGGATGGCGGCGGGGAACAGCACGTTCAGGACGGTCTCCGACCGTGTCGCGCCCAGGGCGATGGCGCCATCGCGCAGCGACCGCGGCACCGCCGACAGCGCGTCATCGGCAAAGGACGAGATGAAGGGGATCAGCATGATGGCCATCACCCCACCGGCGGCCAGCGCGGTATTGGGCGCCACGGGGATGCCAAGCGCCGCCCCCCAGGCCCGCAGCGCAGGCGCGACGGTCAGGATGGCGAAGAAGCCGTAGACCACAGTCGGGATGCCGGCCAGCAGCTCCAGGATCGGCTTGGCCACGGCACGAAAGCGCCGGTCCGCGAATTCGTTCAGATAGATCGCCGACATCAGCCCGATCGGGACAGAGATGGCGATGGCCACGAAGGTGATGACCAGCGTGCCCAGAAAGACGGGCAGCACGCCGAAGGCGCCTTCGGCCGCGATCTGGTCGGCACGGATCGGCATCTGCGGCTCCCACCGAGTGCCGAACAGGAAGTCCGTCAGCGGCACCATCTGGAAGAAGCGGACCGATTCGAAGACCAGCGAAAAGACGATGCCGAAGGTGACGATGACCGCCACCAGCGAACAGGCGATCATCAGCCCCATCACGATCCGCTCGACCGCCTGGCGGGCGCGGAACGCCGCCGCGACTTGGCGGCGCGAGACGAGAAGCAGGACCGCCGACAGCGCCGCGACCACGGCCACCATCAGCCAGGCCGAGGTCGACCGCAGGCCGTTCATGCGTTCGGCGGCCTCCAGCTTCCAGGGCTCGGGCGTGCCGAAGACGCGGCCCTGCGCCAGGGACTGGATCTCGGACAGGACCAGCTCCCGGTTCGCGGCCTCGTCCAGAACGCCGTCGGGCAGCCCCGACATGGTCAGCGCATTGATCGCGCCGTTCTGCAGCATGATCCACAGGACCGTCACCACAACCGCCGGAACCATGATCAGCAAAAGGCCGTAAAGCCCGTGGAACATGCCGAGCGAGTGCAACCGCTCGCCGCGATCACGCAGGGCCAGTGCCGCCCGCCGGTTGATCATGTATGCTGCCAGAGACGCGCTCAGCAGCAGGGCAAAGGCCAGACCTGTCATGGGATCCTCGCGATCGTGATGGCCCGCCCCGCATCGCGCGGGACGGGCCGAAGGGCTTATTCGGAGACCGCGAAGTCACCCTCGCCCGAGGTCACGCGCGCCTGAAGCTCGGCACGCTCGTCGGCGGGCAGCGCGACCAGCCCGCGCTCGGACAGGTAGCCCGTGTCCGACAGGGCGTTCTCGGACATGTATTCCTCGACGAATTCCTGCAGGTTCGGGATCACGCCGCGATGCGCGTCCTTGACGTAGAAGAACAGCGGACGCGACAGCGGGTATTCCCCCGAAGCGATCGTCTCCATCTCGGCGTCGACGCCGTTCAGGTGCACGTCGATCAGCGTGTCCATGTTTTCATACAGGAAGGAATAGCCGAAGATGCCCAGGGCGTTCGGATCGGTGTTCAGGCGCTGCACGATCAGGTTGTCGTTCTCGCCAGCCTCGATGAACGGGCCGTCGGTGCGCATGCGCGAGCAGTTTTCCTTGACCCAGTCCGACTTCTTCTCGGCCGCTTCGGCCAGTTCCATCGCGGCGGCGTTCTCTTCACAGCCGGCATGCATCGCCAGTTCGACAAAGGCGTCGCGGGTGCCCGAGGTCGGCGGGGGCCCCATCACGGTGATCGCCACGTTGGGCAGCGATGCGTCGATCTCGGACCAGTTCATGTAGGGGTTCGGGACCAGCTTGCCGTCCTGGACGATCTCGGCCGCCAGGGCCAGATAGACCTGCTCCAGCGTCAGGTTCCAGTCGGCCTCGCTGTTGCGGGCAACTGCCATGACCAGACCGTCATAGCCGATCATCGCCTCGGTGATGTCGGTCACGCCGTTCGAGACGCAGAGGTCGTATTCCGACTTGGTCATCGCCCGCGAGGCGCCGGTGATGTCGGCCGTGTTTTCGCCCACGCCTTCGCAGAAGATCTGCATGCCGCCGCCCGTGCCGGTCGATTCGACGATCGGGGCCGGTGCGCCGGTCTGGTTCGAGAACTCTTCGGCAACGGCCTGGGTATAGGGGAAGACCGTCGACGAGCCGACGATGCGGATCTGGTCGCGCGCCGCCGCAGCGGTGGCCGAAAGGGCGATCACGGACAATGCCGTGGCGGTAAGACCGAAGCTCTTCATGTCTGTACTCCAGAGAGGTGGAACTGGTTATCGTCGCTGCACCCCTAATGACGGGCTGTGACGCCTATGTATGATTCTGGTGACGCTTTTATGACAGGCAGCGTTCCCGGCGCGGGGAAGGTGTCACGAAAAAGCCCCGCGGGCCGGGGCACGCGGGGCTGGATGGGTGGACATGTCTTGGGCTGTCAGCCCCAGACCTCCTGGAATTCGCGCCATTCGCGGGCGCCCATGCCCGATGTCTCCTGCGTCACGACCTCGCCGGCCAGGCGGCGCTTCAGCGCGGCCGCGGCCTGGGCCGACAGGTTGACCGCGTTCATCCGATAGTCGCGGAAGGCATTGAAGGCGGCCGGCACCCAGTCGCGGGTGATGTCGCACATGACCTCGGCATAGGCCCGGATCTCGTACTGCGCATGGGCATCGGCCCGCAGCCGCAGGAAATGCAGCAGGTTGTGCAGGTTCACCTTCCAGTACCACTGGGTATAGATGTTGGCCGGCAGGTTCATCCGCGCCAGTTCGCGCGCCAGCCCCTGCTGGCCCTCCTGGCTCAACATCGCCTCGTAGTTGTCATAGCTGCGCATCGCGTCCTCGCGCAGCAGGTCCAGGACCCGGGCGGCCTCGGCGCCCTGCAGCACCTCGCCCCGGCCCTGGTTGTTCTGGCTGGACTGTGCGGCCAGTTGCTCGGGTGCCGGGATGTAGAATTCCCGGTCCAGGATCGAATACCGCGCGGAATATTCGTTCACGTTGGCGGTGCGGTGGCGGATCCACTGGCGGGCCACGAAGACCGGCAGCTTGACGTGGAACTTGACCTCGCACATCTCGAAGGGCGTCGAATGCCAGTGCCGCATCAGGTAGCGGATCAGCCCCTCGTCATTCTGCACCGACTTGGTGCCCTTGCCATAGCTGACCCGCGCCGCCTGGCAGATCGCCGCATCGTCGCCCATGTAGTCGATGACGCGGACCAGGCCGTGATCCAGCACCGGATGGGCCACATAAAGATGCTGCTCCATCCCCTCTGAGACGGCGCGTAGCGTCTGGCGCGGCGTTGCGCGCAGGCTGTCGATCTCGGCCTGCTGGTCGGGCGTGAGGGGCATGGCGCAGGGTCCTTTCGGGCGGTGGGGTGGCCCTCGTCCTAAGTCAAGATCCGCCACCGGACAACCGGCATATGCGCCGGTTAGCCCCTCCGCCACAGGCTGTTGTCCGCCGGGCACGACCGTGACAGTCTGCACCCGCAAAGACAGGAGATGCCCATGAACATCCGCTATCTGCACACGATGGTCCGCGTGAAGGACCTGGACCGCACGATGGAATTCTTCCGCCTGCTGGGGCTGGAGGAGACGCGCCGCATCGACAACGACAAGGGCCGCTTCAGCCTGGTCTTCATGGCGCCGCCGGGCCAGGCGGAATGCCCGGTGGAACTGACCTGGAACTGGGACGGCGACGAGGGCCTGCCTTCAGACAGCCGCCATTTCGGTCACCTGGCCTATCGCGTCGGCAACATCTACGAGATGTGCCAGACGCTGATGGACGCGGGCGTCACCATCAACCGCCCCCCGCGCGACGGGCACATGGCCTTTGTGCGCAGTCCCGACAACATCTCGATCGAGCTGCTGCAGGAAGGCGACCATCTGCCCCCGCAGGAGCCGTGGTCCAGCATGGAAAACACCGGCCACTGGTGACGGGCGGGCGGCGTAGCGACCGCCAACCCGGTCAATAGATATATCGGATCTGCTCGCTCCAGAACCGCTCGATGCGGCGGTTCTGGAGGTTCACCTGCTCCAGCGGCGGATCTTCCAGAACCCCGGACATGGACAGCCCTTCCGCATGCCGCAGGAAAAGCCGGTGCACCATATCCCGGACCTGCTGCCCGTCGGGGGTCAGGCGCACCCGGACCGAGCGGCGGTCCAGATCGCAGCGCTCGTGATGGACATAGCCCATCGCGACCAGCTTCTTGAGATTGTAGCTGACATTCGATCCCTGATACATCCCGCGCGAGCGCAGCTCCCCGGCGGAAACCTCCGCCTCGCCCAGGTTATAGAGGATCATGGCCTGCACGGGGGTCAGATCACCCCGATGAAGGCGTTCGAATTCGTCCTTGACCAGATCCAGCATCAACCTGTGCATCCGCTCCAGCAGCTGAAGCGATTCCAGATAGGCCTCGGTCATGTCGGGCAAGGCGGCGGATTGGCAGTGATCGACCGTCGGAAGAGGGTCGCGGGGGGCGGGTGCGAGCATGGCGCGAGATGATCCTGTCCTGTTCGTCATGTCCTGACATTGACATGAAAAAGACAATCTTCAGTTAAAGCCCGGCCCCGGCAGATGCAGATTGATGAAAACTCTAACGATCGGCGGCGAAACGGGTCGCGGCATGACGCGCGATGCGGTCCAGCATCGGCGCCAGCAGATCCGGGGCGCCCCGGTCCGGCCCCGGACCCTCGCCGATCCGCGCCGTGACCCACAGATAGAGGTCCTGGTCATTTTCGCCCAGCATCCGCTCGTAGAGGTCCAGCTCGTCCCCGGACAGCTTGTCCAGGCAATCATCGGCAAAATGGCCCAGGATCAGGTCCATCTCCTTCATGCCGCGGCGCCAGCTGCGCATGTGCAGCCGTTTCAGGCGGTGTTCGCGGGTTTCCATCGTCTCAGCCATCGGCCAGAACCTCCTGCAGGCGTTCCATCGGGGCCGCTGTCCGCAACAGGCAGCAGCCCCCTGTCCCGTCTTGCGGCCACGCCCTCTGCCCGTCAACAGGCAACCGCCCCCGGAGGCGCCGCCGCGGCGATCCGCCCCTGGACGCAGCCCCGCTTGTGAGGCGGGGTCCGCAGGCGTAAGCCGGAAGCGATCAAATGCACAGAGACGAGGTTTTCCATGGCGTTCATTTCCGGCCGGCTGGCCCGCATCAAGCCATCGCCCACGATCGCCATGACCACCCGTGCCGCAGAGCTGCGGGCGGCGGGACGCGACATCATCGGGCTGTCGGCCGGAGAGCCCGACTTCGACACGCCTGAACACGTGCGCGATGCGGCAAAAGCCGCCATTGATGCAGGGCACACCCGCTATACCGCCGTCGACGGCACCCCTTCGCTGAAGCGCGCCATTGCCGACAAGTTCGCGCGCGAGAACGAGTTGGACTATGCGCCCTCGCAGATCACCGTGGGAACGGGCGGCAAGCAGATCCTGTTCAACGCCCTGATGGCCACCCTGGATGACGGCGACGAGGTCATCGTGCCCGCCCCCTACTGGGTCAGCTATCCCGACATGGTGCTGCTGGCAGGCGGTGTTCCGGTGATCGTGGAATGTCCGCAAAGCATAGGTTTCCGCCTGACCCCGGAGGCGCTGGAGGCGGCGATCACCCCGCGCACCAAATGGCTGATCCTCAACTCGCCTTCGAACCCTTCCGGGGCGGGCTATGACCGGGCGCAGATGCGGGCCTTGTGCGATGTGTTGCTGCGCCATCCGCAGGTCTGGGTCCTGTCGGACGACATCTATGAACACCTGGTCTTCGACGGCTTCGAATTCTGCACCCCTGCCCAGGTCGAGCCGGCGCTGAAGGATCGGGTGCTGACCATGAACGGCGTCAGCAAGTCCTATGCCATGACCGGCTGGCGCATCGGATACGGCGCCGCACCCGAGCCGCTGATCAAGGCGATGGCCAAGCTGCAGTCACAGTCGACCTCAAATCCCTGTTCGGTCAGCCAATATGCGGCCGAAGCCGCGCTGACCGGGCCGCAGGATTATGTCCGCGACAGCCGTGCCGTCTTTCAGCGCCGTCGCGACCTGGTGGTGGCGGGGCTGAATGTCTGCCCGGGGCTGGATTGCCCGGTGCCGCAGGGCGCCTTCTATGTCTATCCGTCGATGGCGGGGCTTCTGGGCATGACCTCGGCCGGCGGCACCCGCATCACCGATGACGAGGCCTTCGCCAACGCCCTGCTGGACGAAGAGGGCGTAGCGGTGGTCTTTGGCGCCGCCTTCGGCCTCAGCCCGCATTTCCGCATCTCCTACGCCACCGGAGACGAGGTCCTGCAGGAGGCGGTGGCGCGGATTCGCCGCTTCTGCGAGGGCTGCAACTAGCGCGGGTGCGGCCGCGTTGGGCATCAGACGAGCAGATCAGAAGGAACAGAGCATGTTGCCCCACAACACCGTTGTGGTCGTCGCGGACGGCCACTCTGCCAGCATCTTCCGCAACGTCGCGCGCCACGGGATCGAACTTGTCCAGATGGAGACGGTGACGCCTGCCAGCCTGTCGGATCCCGCAACCACGCCGGTGCTGGACGAGATCTCGCCCCGCGACGAGGAGGAGGCGGGATTCGCGGCGCAGCTGACGCGGCACCTGAACAAGATGGTGCTGAAGCACAAGATGGAGGATGTGGCGATCATCGCGGACCCCTCCTCGCTCGGCGTCATGCGCAAGCATTACCACAAGGAACTGCAGCTGCGGCTGCGCAAGGAAGTCGCCAAGACCCTGACGAATTCGGACATCCCCGCAATCCAGAGCGCGCTTGGCTGACCAAGCCCGGATCGGAAGGATGGGCGCCCCGTCATCATGGGGCGCCCCAGGACATCAGAAGATGCCGAGCACATAGAGGATCACGATCACGACGACCGGAACCCCCAGAAACCACGCAACAATTCCCTTCATCTTCCTACCTCTTGCACTGTCTTCAGGCGAACGCCGCCTGCCCCCTGCGGTTCCCCCTCAAAGCGCCGTCCAGCCGCCGTCGACGCTGATCGTCGTGCCGGTGATCTGGGCCGCCGCATCGCTGCACAGAAAGACGGCCGTATCCCCCAGCTGCTCGGTCGTCGCGAATTCCTTGGACGGCTGACGTTCCAACAGCACCTTCTCGATCACCTCTTCCCGCCCCATGCCGTATTTCGCCATCGTGTCGGGGATCTGCGCCTCGACCAGCGGCGTCAGCACATAGCCCGGGCAGATCGCGTTGCAGGTGATCGCCTCGCGCGCGGTCTCCAGTCCCGTCACCTTGGTAAAGCCGACGATGCCGTGTTTGGCCGCGACATAGGCCGACTTGTAGGGGCTGGCCGTCAGGCCATGGGCGGATGCGATGTTGATCACCCTGCCCCAGCCGGCCTCGCGCATCATCGGCAGCGCGGCCGCCGTCGTGTGGAAGGCCGAGCTGAGGTTGATGGCGATGATGGCGTCCCATTTCTCGGCCGGAAAATCCGGGATGGCCGCGACATGCTGGATCCCCGCGTTGTTGACCAGGATGTCGCATGCGCCCGCCTGCCGGATCAGGTCGCGGCACTCCGCACCCTTTGACATGTCGGCGCGGACATAGCGCACGCGCACCCCCAGCTCTGCCGCCAGGCGGTCGGCCAGGGCGTGATCCTCGTCGCGCTCGGTGAAGCTGTTCAGGACCAGGTCCGCGCCGGCGCGACCCAGACGTTCGGCGACCCCCAGCCCGATTCCGGAATTCGACCCCGTCACGATGGCTGTCTTGCCTTTGAGGAATTGCTCGAACATCGCTAGCTCCCAGGTTGCGTTCGGCCCGGACGCAGGGATGCGGGGCCGCTGTTGCGGGTGCAGCTTGGGAAAAAAAAAGCGCCCGCACAAGGCGGGCGCAAGTCATGAGGCAGGTTTCATACAGGCAAGAAACCTATCGAGCAGTGAGTTATTTATACGCGAGGAACCGCCCGAGTCCAACACCCATCTTCCGGGCTTGGTTGACGCACCGTTGCCGAGGCTGTTGATATCGCGACCAAAGAACGACCCAAGGGGCAGCAGGCGATGCGAATCTTAAAAAACCTTAACAAATTCGCGATCAGGGGCGCCCTGCCGATGATCCTGAGCCTGGTGGCCAGTGTTGCAGCAATGCCGCTGGCAAGCCTTGCCGGCCCTGCCCATGGCATTGCAATGTATGGAGAACCTCAACTGCAGGAGGACTTCGCCCATCTGCCCTATGCAAATCCCTCTGCCCCCAAGGGCGGTGCGATTCGGATGGCGGAACCGGGTGGCTTCGACTCTCTCAAACCCTGGATCCTCAAGGGCAACGCGGCCTGGGGCGTGGGCCTCCACGTGACCGAGTCGCTGATGATGCGGTCCATCGACGAGCCTTTCACCCTCTACGGCCTGCTGGCCGAGACAATCGAAACGGCGCCCGACCGGTCATGGGTCGAATTCACGCTGCGCCCCGAGGCGCGGTTTTCCGACGGCAGCCCGGTCATGGTCGAGGACGTGATGTGGTCCTATGAGACGCTCGGGACGCAGGGCCATCCCCGCTATCAAAGCGCCTGGTCCAAGGTGGCCAGCATGGAACAGACCGGAGAGCGCAGCATCCGCCTGACCTTCACCGAACAGGACCGGGAACTGCCCCTGCTGATGGGCATGCGCCCGATCCTGAAAAAGGCGCAGTGGGAAGGCCAAGATTTCACCCAGTCCAGCCTGGAGCCGCCGATCGGCAGCGGTCCCTATGTCATCGACCGGGTTGATCCGGGACGCTCGATCACCTTCCGCCGCAACCCGGAGTATTGGGCGAAGGACCTGCCACTGATGGCGGGCCTGAACAACCTGGACGAAATCCGCTATGACTATTTCGGCGATGCCAACGCGATGTTCGAGGCGTTCAAGGCCGGCGAGGTCACCGTCTGGCGCGAGCTGTCGGCGCAGAAATGGGCCGCCGAATATGAATTCCCGCTGGTGACCCGCGGTGACGTGATCAAGTCCGAGATCGCGAACGAACGGCCCTCCGGCATCGTGGGCCTGGTCATGAACACCCGCAATCCGATCTTCGACGACTGGCGCGTGCGCCAGGCGATGATCGAGATGTTCAATTTCCGCTTCATCAACCAGACGCTGAACGGCGGCACCGACCCGCGCATCACCTCGTATTTCTCGAACTCGGTCCTAGCCATGGACGAGGGCCCGGCGACCGGGCGCGTGGCCGAGCTGCTGGAACCCTTCGCAAACGACCTGCCGCCCGGCACGCTGGACGGCTACAGCCTGCCCGAGGGCAGCGAGCGCGCCATGGACCGCCCGGCGCTGCGCCGGGCTCAGGCCCTGATGGAGGAAGCCGGCTGGACCATCCAGGACGGCCGGATGCGCGATGACCAGGGCCGGCCCTTCGATTTCGAGATCCTGCTGAACCAAAACGGCACCGCCATGCGGTCGGGATCGGAAACCCAGCAGATCGTCAACATCTACGTGGAGGCGCTGCGCCCGCTTGGGATCACGCCGCGCGTCACGCTGCTGGACGCGGCCCAATATGTGGAGCGCACGAACAACTACCAGTTCGACATGACCTGGTACGAGCGCGGCCTGTCGCTGTCGCCAGGCAACGAACAGCGCCTCTACTGGGGCCGCGACGGCGTCACGACGCCGGGCAGCCGCAACTGGATGGGCATGGACAGCCCCGCGGCCGAGGCGCTGATCGACACGATGGTGCGGGCCGGGACGACCGAGGAATTCACCGCCGCCGTCAAGGCGCTGGACCGGGTGCTGACCGCCGGGCGCTACGTGATCCCGGTCAGCTTCTCGCCGATCTCGCGGCTGGCCCATGCGGCCGATCTGAAATATCCTGATCGCCAACCGATTTACGGCGACTGGCCGGGCTTTCTTCCTGAAGTCTGGTGGAAGGAGGCGAACTGATGCGGATGTTTTGGGTTACCTTGCTGGCTTGTGGCATACTTGCCGGATGCAACACGGTCGCCGGTGTCGGCGAAGACATTACTGGGGCGGCCCGCTGGTTCCAGGGTGCGATCCCCGCAGGAGGTTATTGATGAAGTGGCACCATGTGCAGGAAAACTGGGCGGCCTTCTATGAGGCCATCCTCGACAAGTGGCCCGACGCCGACGAGAGCGATCTGGACGAGATCGACGGCGACCAGCGCGCCTTCGTGGCCTATCTGGCCGAAGCGACCGGTCAGGAACCCGCGGAGATCCGCGAGGAACTGCGCGAATGGCTGACGGGCGAGATCCCGTCGGACGTCGTGATGGATCCGGGTCATGACAACCACTCGATCGCGCTGAGCGCCAAATTCGTGAACGAGGGCGAGGACGAGTTCGCGGATGACGCCCGCTTCGGCGACGACGAACGCCAAAGCGACGAATGACGCCGCGGGCTGCCCCGATCCCTGCGGTCGGGTCAGCCTGTTCCGCGCCTGCCTGCCGGTTGCGCGGCACCGCCGGTCCCTGTTTCGCAGGCAGGGGCACGGCCCCCTGCCCGCCCGCCGCTTTCGGCAAGAATGATGCCGTTCCGGGTTGAGATCACGTCCCTCATCTGCGACACGCGCACCGCATGGGGGTTGGGCAGACGCAGGAAGGCCGGATCATGTCCAGCACGCTGAAAATCGCCATCGGCAGCATCCTTGTCGGCCTGGTGGTCCTGGGCATCAAGACGCTGGCCTGGCGCCTGACCGGATCGGTCGCGCTGATGTCGGATGCGCTGGAAAGCATCGTCAATGTCGCGACGGCAGTGGCTGCGCTGGTGGCGATCCGTGTCGCGCAACGGCCTGCAGACCAGGGACATCCCTACGGACACCACAAGGCCGAGTTCTTCAGCGCCGTGCTGGAAGGCGTGCTGATCATCTCGGCCGCGCTGCTGATCCTGCGCGAGGCTTGGTTCGCCTTTCAGGAACCGCGCCAGATCCAGCAGGCCGGCGCGGGCATGGCGATCAATGCCGTGGCGGGGGTGCTGAACGCCGCCTGGTGCGCCGTGCTGATCCGCCAAGGGCGGCGGCTGCGGTCGCCCGCGCTGGTGGCGGACGGGCGGCACCTGCTGTCGGACGTGATCTCGTCGGCCGGGGTCCTGCTGGGCGTGGGGCTGGCGGCCGCGACGGGCTGGGCAATCCTTGACCCGGTGCTGGCGATGCTGGTCGGCATCAACATCCTGTGGTCGGGCTGGAAGGTGATGGCCGCCTCGCTGAGCGGCTTGATGGACGAAGCTGTTCCCGCCCGGACCCTGACCACCATCCGTGAGATCATCTCGGATTGCGGCACCGGCGCGCTGGAGGCGCATGACCTGCGCACCCGCCATGCCGGGGCGGTCACCTTCATTGACTTTCACCTGGTGGTGGACGGACAGACAACCGTGGCCGACGCCCATGTCATCTGCGACCGGATCGAAACCTCGCTGAAGGCAAAGCTGCCCGATGCACAGATCACGATCCATGTGGAGCCCGAGCACAAGGCCAAGCACTCGGGCGTGCTGGTGGTCTAGGCAGCCAGCCGCACCCAGACCGGGACGTGGTCGCTGGGCTTTTCCCCCGCCCGCACGTCGCGGTCTACCCCGGCCTCGGTCATCAGGTCAGCGGCCTGCGGCGACAGCAGCAGGTGGTCGATGCGGATGCCGTTGTCGCGCTGCCAGGAATTCGCCTGATAATCCCAGAAGGTGAAGGGCCCACGACTGGCCCAGGGGTCGCGGATGCGGATTGCGTCGGTCCAGCCCTGGTTCACGATGCTGCGCAGCGCCGCGCGGCTTTGCGGCAGGAACAGCGCGTCCTCCAACCAGTTCTGCGGATGGGCCACGTCGCGCGGCTCGGGGATGACATTGTAGTCGCCCAGCATCACGACCGGCATCTCCAGCGCCAGCAATTCGACGGCCCGCCCGCGCAACCGCTCCATCCAAGCCAGCTTGTAGTCGTATTTCGGCCCCGGCGCCGGGTTGCCGTTCGGCAGGTACAGCCCCGCGACCCGCACCGCCTGCGCGCCGACCACCGTCGCCTCGATATAGCGGGCCTGTTCGTCGCTGTCGTCGCCGGGCAGTCCGCGGGTCACGTCCTCCAGCGGCAGGCGCGACAGGATGGCCACGCCGTTGAAGCCCTTCTGGCCGTGGGTCTCCACGCTCCAGCCCAGGTCCTGGAAATGCTCGCGCGGGAAACCCTCGTCCACCGACTTGATTTCCTGAAGGACGACCAGATCGGCATCGGTCGCCGCCAGCCAGTCGGTCAGCGCCTGGATGCGGGCCTTGACGCCGTTGATGTTGAAGCTTGCGATTTTCATGGCCGCATCTTTAGCGGCCGGCGGGGGATTGGCAACCGCATCCCGCCGCAGCCCCATCACATCGAAAAGGACGTCCCGCAGCCGCAACTGCTGGTGGCGTTGGGGTTTTCGATCACGAAGCGCGCGCCGATCAGTTCATCCGTGAAGTCGATGACCGCGCCCGCCAGATAGGGCAGCGACACGGGATCAACCACGACCTGCTGCCCCGCGCTTTCCAGGACCAGGTCGTCCGCTTCGGGACGGTCCAGGCGGATGTCGTACTGGAACCCCGAACAGCCGCCGCCCGACACGGCCACGCGCAGCGGCACCGGGTCCTTGCCGGCGTTGATCTTGGCCAGGCGTTCAAAGGCGCGGTCGGTCACTTTGGGGGGCAGGTTCATGGGGCGTTCCCGTTTTCGTCCGTAGGCATCAAATATAGGGTCTGGCCCTGCAACCCGCAAGGAAGGCCACAGCCCTTGACCTCGACACCCGCTTCCCTGGCGCCATATGCCTGCCATCCGCAGGACAGCCGCGGCCGCCTGCATCCGGAACAGCTGTCCACCTTCCGCTCGCCCTGGCAGCGGGACCGCGACCGCATCATCCATTCCAGCGCCTTCCGGCGGCTGAAGCACAAGACGCAGGTCTTTGTCGAACATGACGGCGACGCCTATCGCGGCGATTACTTCCGCACCCGGCTAACCCACACGATCGAGGTCGCGCAGGTGGCGCGCACCATCGCCGGCGCCCTGGGCCTGAATACCGACCTGGCCGAGACGGTCGCCCTGGCGCATGACCTGGGCCACCCGCCCTTTGGCCATACCGGAGAGGACGCGCTGGCCGAGCTGATGGCGCCCTATGGCGGCTTCGACCACAACGCCCAGGCCCTGCGCATCGTCACGCGGCTGGAGCGCCACTATGCCGATTTCGACGGGCTGAACCTGACCTGGGAGTCATTGGAGGGCATCGCCAAGCACAACGGCCCCGTCACCGGGGACCTGCCCTATGCGCTGGCGGAGGTGAATGCGCAGTGGGACCTGGAACTGCACACCAATGCCAGCGCCGAGGCGCAGGTGGCCGCCGTCGCCGATGACGTGGCCTATAACCACCACGACCTGCATGACGGGCTGCGGGCCGAGCTGTTCACCGAGGCGGAACTGTCCGAACTGCCGGTGATCGGTCCGGCCTTCGCCGAGGTCGACCGCCTTTATCCGGGCCTCGACCCGACCCGCCGCCGCTACGAGGCGCTGCGCCGCGTCTTTGGCGTCATGGTCGAGGACGTGATCGCGGTCGCCCAGAACCGCCTGACGGGGCTGCAGCCGCATTCGGCGGATGAGATCCGCAACATGGACGGCCCGATCATCCGCTTTTCCAAGCCGCTCTATCAGAACATCAAGGCGATCAAGTCCTTTCTGTTCCAGCGCATGTATCGCGCGCCTTCAGTGGTGGTCGAGCGCACCCGCGTGACGCAGATGCTGCACGACCTCTTTCCGCTCTATCTGGACGACCCGCAGATGATGCCGCCGCAATGGGCCCAGGCGGCGGCGCTGCTGCCCGACCAGACGCAGCGGGCGCGCCATGTTCTGGATTACGTGTCCGGCATGACCGACCGCTATGCCATCGCAGAACATCAGCGGCTGATCGTCGCGGCAGGGTGAACCCGCAGCCTGCCGGCCGCGTTGGGGGCGATCAAGGAACCCCATCAAAGGATGTCACGATGATCACCCGTACCGGATCGGCGAAATGGGAAGGCGGACTGAAGGAAGGCAAGGGGCAGGTTTCGACCAAGTCGGGCGCGCTTGACGCGCAGCCCTATGGCTTCAACACCCGCTTCGAGGACAAGCCCGGCACCAACCCCGAGGAACTGGTGGGTGCGGCCCATGCCTCATGCTTCTCGATGGCGCTGGCCATGATGCTGGAACAGGAAGGCATCACGGGCGTGTCCATCCAGACCACCTCCGACATCTCGATGGACAAGGAAGGCGACGGGTTCGCGGTCAAGAAGGCCCACCTGACCACCACCATCACCGCCGATGCGGACGAGGCAAAGGTCATGGAAGTGGCCGAAAAGGCCAAGGCCGGCTGCCCGATCAGCAAGCTGCTGAACGCCGAGATCACCATGGACGCCTCGGTCGCCTGATGCGCATCAGGGTCGGCCATGAATTCCGGGTCACGGTCGAACAGCCGACCCCTTTGATCTGCCTTGTCGCCCCCGAGGCGGCACGGCATTCCGATTTTGTTTCTCCCGAACAGGTGACCACCACCCCCGAGGTGGAGATCCACGAATATCGCGACCGGTTCGACAATATCTGCCGGCGGATGATCGCGCCTCCGGGCGAATTCGTCCTGTACGGCGACGTCACCCTGAACGCCCGCGAGGCTTGGGACGACATGGACCCCGAGGCGCGGGAAATGGCGGTCGAGGATTTGCCCGACGAGGCGCTGATGTACCTGATGCCCTCGCGCTATGTCGAAAGCGACGTCCTGTCGCAGCAGGCCTGGGACCTGTTCGGCAATGTGCCCGCAGGATGGGGCCGCGTGCAGGCGGTCCTGGATCACGGGCACAAGGTGCTGCGCTTTGACTACGGTACCGCGTCGGTCTTTCGCACCGCGAACGATGCCAGCCAGGGCGGCACGGGCGTCTGCCGCGACTTTGCCCATCTGGCGCTGGCCTATCTGCGCGCGCTGAACATCCCGGCCCGCTACGTGAACGGTTATGTCGGCGATATCGGCGTGCCCAAGGTCGAGGCACCGATGGATTTCGCCGCCTGGATCGAGGTGTTCCTGTCGGGCCGCTGGTGGACCTTTGATCCGCGCAACAATGAACGCCGGCTTGGGCGGGTCGTCGTGGCACGGGGGCATGACGCGGCGGATGTGCCGATGCTGTCCAGTTTCGGGCCGCACAGGCTGACAGGATTCAAGGTCTGGTGCCACCCGGTCGATGACCGGGGGCAGGAACTGGACGGCATGGCCTTCGGGCAGACCGCGCGCTAGACCATCATCTCCTTGGTGGCGGTCAGCCTGAGGTCGGGGTGATCCCGGCCGATGCGGTCGATGTCCCATTGCAGGCGCGTCAAAAAGACCAGGTCGCCGTCATGGTCATGGGCCAGGTGCTGCTTGTTGGCGTTGGCAAATGCCTCGACCTTGTCCTTGGAGCCGCTCACCCACCTTGCGCTGGTGAACTGGCTGCCCTCGAAGCGGACGGGGATGCCGTATTCCAGCTCGATCCGGCTGGCCAGCACCTCGAACTGCAGCGCGCCCACGACACCCACGATGAAGCCCGACCCGATGGCGGGCTTGAACACCTTGGCCGCGCCCTCTTCGGCGAACTGCATCAGCGCCTTTTCCAGGTGCTTGGCCTTCATCGGATCGGTCGCCCGCACCGACTGCAGCAGTTCCGGCGCGAAAGACGGGATGCCGGTAAAGCGCAGCGCCTCGCCCTCGGTCAGGGCATCGCCGATGCGCAGCTGGCCGTGGTTCGGAATGCCGATGATGTCGCCTGCCCAGGCCTCCTCGGCCAGTTCGCGGTCAGCCGCCAGGAACAGGACCGGGTTCGACACGGCCATCGGCTTTTTCGACCGCACATGGACCATCTTCATGCCGCGCTCGAAATGCCCCGAGGCCAGGCGGACAAAGGCCACGCGGTCGCGGTGCTTGGGGTCCATGTTGGCCTGCACCTTGAAGACAAAGCCGGTGACCGGCGTCTCCTCGGGCGCGATCTCGCGCTCCGCGCTGTTCTGGGGCTGCGGCGGGGGCCCGTATTGCGCGATGCCCTTCATCAGCTCCTGCACGCCAAAGCTGTTGATCGCGCTGCCGAACCAGATCGGCGTCATGTGCCCTTCCAGGAACGACTTGCGGTCAAAGGCAGGCAGCAGCTCGCGCGCCATCTCGACTTCCTCGCGCAGCTTTTCCAGCAGGTCGGCGGGGATGTGATCCGACATGCGCGGATCGTCCAAGCCGTTCAGCTTGATCGATTCCGCCACCTTGTTGCGGTCGGCGCGGTCCATCAACTCCAGCCGGTCGTTCAGCATGTCGTAGCAGCCGATGAAGTCGCGCCCGACGCCGATGGGCCAGCTGGCCGGCGCCACGTCGATGGCCAGGTTCTCCTGGATCTCGTCGATGATCTCGAAGGTGTCGCGGGATTCGCGGTCCATCTTGTTGCAGAAGGTCAGGATCGGCAGGTCACGCAGCCGGCAGACCTCGAACAGCTTGCGGGTCTGCGATTCGACGCCCTTCGCGCCGTCGATCACCATGATCGCCGCATCCACCGCCGTCAGCGTGCGATAGGTGTCCTCGGAAAAGTCGCTGTGGCCCGGCGTGTCGACCAGGTTGAAGCGATGTCCGTCGAAATCGAATGACATGGCCGAGGCCGAAACCGAGATGCCGCGGTCCTGCTCCATCTTCATGAAGTCCGACCGCGTGCGCCGCGCCTCGCCCTTGGCCCGCACCTGCCCTGCCATCTGAATCGCGCCGCCATACAGCAGGAACTTCTCGGTCAGCGTGGTCTTGCCGGCGTCCGGATGCGAGATGATCGCGAATGTCCGGCGGCGGGCGATTTCGGGCGGAAGATCGGGGCGGTTGCTCATGCGGGGGCTTTACCGCGACCACGCGCCGGGCGCAATTGCCGCCATGCGACGTGTATTTGATCCAGTTGTCTGCATCTAGAGGTTGCAGCTGGACGCGGCCTCGTCAACATGACTCCAGAGGGGAAAGGATCGCCGATGGATGGATCGCTGGAGCAGTTGATGCGGCTGCTGTCAAACAGGGGCCTCGAATGGCTGCGTCAAAAGATCATGGATCTGCCGGACCCCTGCCCTGTCGATCATCCCGGCCTTGGCCCCCTGGCGCTGGCGGCGGGCTGCGCACCGGTCCTCAGCGGCCTGCGCGGCCGGATCTCTCCCTTGGAGGTGATCGTGCTGCGGCGCTTCAAACCGCCGCTGCTTCGGCAAGCCGCGCAGCGTGTGCTGGCGGGTGACCGAAGCCCGCCGATGCTGGACCTGGTCCTGGCCGGCGGCTTGGTGGACCGGACGGACCCGGTCTGGCAACTCGCCTGCGACACGCTGGCCGAAGACGCGGACCTGCCGTTGGCGCATCGCCTGATGCTGTCGGACGATCCCGACCTCATGTCCCAGGCCGAGACGCTGCTGACCACCCAGCCCCCGGCCTGGACGCTGACCCCCTGCCACGTCCAGCGGGTGGCGACGCTTGTGGCGGTGCTCTATCGCCATGGCGCCGCGCGGCCCCGGCTGTCGCACGCGCGCCAGTTCAGTGCCATCTTCGACCATCTGAAGGCGCTGGCAGTCTGGGCCCAGGCGGACGGATGTGCGCAATCGGTGGCCCGCATCGCCTTTTGCCTGCGGCTGGTCGACCCGGACCACGACATCGCCGATCTGATCGCGGACCTGATCCAGATCCAACGGCCCGACGGGTCCTTTCCGCCGCGGCTCGGGTTTTCAACCTCCGACCAGGATTTCGCCGATGGGGTGGAGGCGACGCTGCTTGTGGTCATGGCCCTGCATCTGGCGGCCTATCGCCGCTGGCACGGTCCGCCGCCTGTCTGGCTGAGGCCGCAGCCGCTTCAGGCCGCAGCGACAGAGATTGCCGCCGCTCTGGCAGCAACGGCCGGTGACGGCCCGCTGCACCTGCACGCGGCGGCCAGCCTGACGCGGGCGACGGGGCGGGACTGGTTGGCGCGGGCGGCCCTGCCTGCTCTGCCGGTGGAGCCTGCCCGGCTGCAGTCCCTGGCGCAGATCAGCTTTCGCGATCCCTCCGTCGCGCGGCGGCTGCGCAGACTGCTTGGGCTGAGCCCGGATCGGTCCGGGCTGCAGGACACACCCGCCCAGGTCGAGATGGCTTGGCTGAGGGGCAGCCCCGTCTGCCTGAAAGGGCCCGTCCCCGCGACGCTCATGGCCCAGTGGCAGCGGGCCGCGGCAGATGATGACCGGGCGGCGTTCCGCGCGCTGGCGCGGATCGCCCTGCATCACCAGTCGGACCTCCCTCCGCCGGAGGTCCGCCAGATGGCGCGGCGCATGGCGTCCGCAGCCTTGGCCGATTGTGCAGCCGGGGGGGATGCGGCTGTGCTGCTGGAACACCTTGACGACGTGATCCTGCTGACGCAGCTGCTGGAGGGAGAGGGGCCGGTCGCCGTCGCCGCCTGAGCGCTAGAACAGCCCCTCGGCCCGGCCCTGATCATCCAGGCCGATGACCTCGGCGGCTGGCTGCCGCGGCAGGCCCGGCATCGTCATGATCTGCCCACAGATGGCCACCACGAAGCCCGCGCCCGCGTTCAGCCGCACCTCCCGGACCGGGATCACATGACCCTCGGGTGCCCCCCGCAGATCGGGGTCGGTGGAAAAGCTGTACTGGGTCTTGGCGATGCAGATCGGCATCCGCCCGTGTCCGGCGGCTTCCCAAGCCAGCAGTTGCTCCTGCACGCCCGGCGCTGCCTCGACGCGGGCGGCGCGGTGAACGCGCGTGCAGATAGTCTGGATCTTTTGCCACAGGGGCATCTCGTCAGGGTAAAGGGTGCGGAAATCCGCCCGGTCACCCTCGGCCAGCGCCACCACGGCATGGGCCAGATCCTCGGCCCCTGCCCCGCCTTCGGCCCAGTGGCGGCACAGGATGGCCTGCACGCCATGCCCGGCGCAATAATCGCGCAAACCCGCGATCTCGGCTTCGGTGTCGCCTGAAAAGTGGTTCAACGCCACCACGACCGGCAGGCCAAAGCTGCGGATGTTCTCGATATGCCGCCCCAGGTTGGGACAGCCACGGGTGACGGCCGCGACATCCTCGGCCCCCAGATCCGCCTTGGCGACACCGCCGTTCATCTTCAGCGCCCGGATCGTCGCCACCAGCACCACCGCCGCAGGGGCCAGCCTGGCCAGGCGACACTTGATGTTCAGGAACTTTTCGGCTCCCAGATCGGCCCCGAAGCCCGCCTCGGTCACGACGTAATCCGACAGGCGCAGGGCCGCACGGGTGGCGATGACGCTGTTGCAGCCATGCGCGATATTGGCAAAGGGCCCGCCATGGACCAGGGCCGGGTTGTTCTCCAGCGTCTGGACCAGGTTCGGCTGCAGGGCGTCCTTCATCAGGACCGTCATCGCACCATCGGCCTTCAGGTCGCGCGCCGTCACCGGCTGGCGGTCGCGGGTATAGGCGACCACGATGCGGCCAAGCCGGTCCTGCAGGTCCGCCAGGTCGCTGGCCAGGCACAGGATGGCCATGACCTCGGACGCCACGGTGATGTCAAAGCCCGACTGGCGCGGAAACCCGTTGCCCGGCCCGCCCAAGCCAAAGACCACGTCGCGCAGCGCCCGGTCGTTCATGTCCATCGCGCGCCGCCAGGTGATGCGGCGGGTGTCGATCTCCAGCGCATTCCCCCAATGGACATGGTTGTCGATCATCGCGGCCAGCAGGTTATGCGCCGCGGTGATGGCGTGGAAATCGCCGGTGAAGTGGAGGTTCATGTCCTCCATCGGCACGATCTGGGCATGTCCGCCCCCGGCCGCGCCGCCCTTCAGGCCAAAATTCGGCCCCAGGCTCGCCTCGCGGATGCAGACCGTGGCACGCTGCCCGATGCGGTTCAGCGCGTCCCCCAGGCCGACGGTGGTGGTGGTCTTGCCCTCGCCCGCAGGGGTGGGATTGATCGCCGTCACCAGGATCAGCCGTCCCAAGGGGCGCCCTTCAAGGCCCGCGATGGCCTCGTGGGTGATCTTGGCCTTGTCATGGCCATAGGGCAGGATCTGGCGGTCGGTCAGGCCCAGTACCTGGGCAATCTGGTTGATCGGGCGCTTGGACGCCGCCCGCGCGATCTCGAGATCGGTCGCCATCGCTCAGCGCACCACCATCACCGACACGGGGGAGTGCCGCACCACGGCATTGGCGTCCCGGCTGACCAGGATGCTGCGCAATTCGTCCGGCTTGTCGCTGGCCATGACGATCAGGTCGGCCCCATGCCGGGCCGCGGCCTTCAGGATGGTTTCCGCGACATGGCCATGCCCCACATGGATGCGGACACGGCTTTCGTCCGGGAAATGCCGGGCGGCAAAGTCGTCCAGCGCCTCCTTCATGGCCTGCAGGGCCTTCTGCTCATACCCCTTGGGCAGGAAAGTCGCGACCATCGAACTGCCGAAATCATGCACGATGCCCAGCAGGTGGATGATGCCGGTCTCTCCTGCCAGCCGCCGGGCGACCGGCAGGGCCTTTTCCCAGCTTTCGGGATGCTGAAGGTCGACGGGCAACAGGACATTGTCATGCATGGCGCGCATCCTTTCCGGACTGGGAGGTTTCGGCGGGACCGGCGCGGCGGCGCTGCGCCCAGACCAGCAGGCCCAGCAGCAGGAAGGCTGGGACATAGATCCAGTAGCTCGAGGGCGTGGCGACAGGCGCCTGCACCGCCAGGATCGTCTGATCCCAGTCCAGTCCGGCCTCCTGCGCCGGGCTGTCGAAGGCCACGTTGTCGATGACCGTGCGGTCGCCGTCCTGGATCAGCTCGATCCCCGCGGCGGCCAAGCGATCCTCCCCCGTCTCGCCGGCGGGGACCGGCAGCAGGGCCGCGAATTCGACCGGCGTGCCGATGTCGTTCAGCCCCGAAATGCGCAGGCGCAGCCCCTCGCCGGGATCGCTGTCCTCAAGCGCCTGCACGAATTCCGAACCCGGACGCTCCTCGAAGGGCGGATAGGCATAGCTCCAGAAAAATCCCGGACGAAAGATCGTGAAGGCGATCAGCAGCAGCGCCGCGCTTTCCCAGATGCGGTTGCGCACCAGGAACCAGCCCTGCGTCGCCGCCGCAAACAGCAGCATCGCAATGGTCGCCGTGACAAAGACAAAGATGCCCTGCACCCAGCCCACGTCGATTAGCAGCAGGTCCGTGTTGAAGATGAACAGGAAGGGCAGTGCCGCGGTCCGCAGGCTGTAGAAGAAGGCCACCACCCCTGTGCGGATGGGATCGCCCCCCGACACGGCCGCGGCGGCAAAGGAGGCCAACCCCACCGGCGGCGTCACGTCGGCCATGATGCCGAAGTAGAAAACGAACAGGTGCACCGCGATCAGCGGCACGATCAGCCCGTTCTGCTGCCCCAGGGTCACGATCACCGGGGCCAGAAGGGCCGAGACGACGATGTAGTTGGCCGTCGTCGGCAGGCCCATCCCCAAGATCAGCGACAAGACCGCCGTCAGCGCCAGGATCGCCAGCAGGTTGCCACCCGACAGCACCTCGACCACATCGGCCAAGGCCGAGCCGACGCCGGTCTGGCTGACCGCGCCCACGATGATGCCCGCCGTGGCGGTGGCGATGCCGATGCCGATCATGTTGCGCGCGCCCGAGATCAGCCCGTCCACCAGGTCATCCGCACCGGACCGCAGCGCGCGGCCGGTGCTGGTATTGCCGCTGCGGTCCGCGCCGCGCAGCCAGACCATCAGCGGGCGCTGCGTGACCAGGATGAAGATCATGTAGGCCGTCGCCCAGAAGGCCGACAGGCCCGGCGACAGCCGGTCCACCATCAGCGCCCAGACCAGCACGACCACCGGCAGGATATAGTGCAGGCCCGACCGCACCGTCGGCCCCGGCAGGGGCAGTGCCGCCACCGGCGCATCGGGATCGTCGATCTGCAGCGGCTCTTCGCGCGAGGCGACCCACAGCAGCGCGACATAGGCCGCCGTCAGCAGGGCAAAGACCACATAGGGCGAATTCGCGCCAAAGGCCGGCCGGATCCAGCCCATGCCGTAATAGACCGCCAGCGACAGCGCGCAGATGCCCGCGATGATGAAGGCCCCGGTCAGCAGGCGCCGCAGGATGGGCGGCGGCGTGTAGGACCGCGGCAGCCCTTCCATCCCCGCCTTCATCGCCTCCAGGTGGACAATATAGACCAGCGCGATATAGCTGATCGTGGCCGGCAGGAAGGCGTGCTTAACCACGTCAAAATAGGGGATGCCGACATATTCGACCATCAGGAAGGCCGCCGCCCCCATGACGGGGGGCATGATCTGGCCGTTGACCGAGGATGCGACCTCGACCGCGCCGGCCTTCTCGCTGGAAAAGCCCACCTTCTTCATCAGCGGGATGGTGAAGGTTCCGGTGGTAACTACGTTGGCGATCGAGGATCCCGAGATCAGGCCGGTCATCGCGCTGCTGACCACCGCCGCCTTGGCCGGTCCGCCGCGCATGTGGCCCATCAGCGAAAAGGCCACCTGGATGAAGTAGTTGCCCGCCCCCGCCTTGTCCAGCAGTGCGCCGAAGAGCACGAAAAGAAAGACGAAGCTGGTCGAGACGCCCAGAGCGATGCCAAAGACACCCTCGGTCGTGATCCATTGGTGGTTGGCGACCTCGGTCAGCGAATTGCCCCGATGCGCGATAATCGAGGGCATGTAGGGACCGAGGAAGGTATAGACCAGAAAGACCGTCGCCACGATCATCAGCGCGGGGCCCAGGCTGCGGCGCGTGGCCTCCAGCAGCAGCATCAGGCCGATCACGGCCACGACCAGGTCCTGGCGCAGGGGCGCGCCGACGCGGCGGCCCAATTCGTCGCTGTAGTAGAACACATAAAGCGCGGCCGCCGCCGCGATCAGGGCCAGCAGCCATTCCCACAGGGGAACGCGGTTCTTGGGGCTGCCCAGCAGGATGGCGGCGATCAATCCGGCGGCGATCAGCCCGATCCACCAGGCGGGCATGTCGCCGGGCGCGCCATAGATGAACAGGCCCGACAGGATCAGCGGAACGCCGATGCCCAGCCCCAGCTGGAAAGGGGACCGCTCGGCCGGGTAGGCCATGAAGGCCAGGAACAGGGCGAAGGCCAGGTGGACCGCGCGGGCATCGGTCGCGCTGATGATCGCGAAATCCAGCATGAAGGGCAGAGGCGAGGCGATCCACAGCTGGAACAGCGACCAGCACAGGGCGACCGTCAGGATCAGCTTGCCGACAAGGCCCGGCGGCGTGCGCGCGCCGGTGTCGGAGGAGGCGACCAGTTCGTCCAGCTCCTCCTGCGACAGCTCGCCCCGGCCGGCGGCCTGCATCTCGACGGCGCTGGCCTGCTGCTGAGGCGTCGCGACCTTCTTGGTCTTGTCGGTTTCGTTCATCACGGCTCCCCCTGCAAAGCGTCTTGTTATCCTTGGCTCATGATGAAAGGGCGGCCCCGAAGGACCGCCCCGATCAATGCCGGATCACTCGATCCAGCCGCGCTCGCGATAGTAGCGTTCGGCGCCTGCGTGCAAGGGCGCGCTGTTGCCGTCGGCGATCATCTCCTCGGGCTCCAGGTCCGCGAAGGCGGGGTGCAGGCCCTTGAAGCGGTCGAAGTTGTCGAAGACCGTCTTGACGACCTGGTAGACGGTTTCCTCCGGCACATCCTCGGAGGTGACGAAGGTGGCCTTCACGCCGAAGGTCTCGGTCGGCTCGTCATTGCCGGCATACATGCCGCCGGGAATGGTGACCTTGGCGTAATAGGGGTTTTCCTCGACCAGCTTGTCGATGGCCTCGCCCGCGACCGTCACCAGGCGCGCGTCCACGGTCGAGGTCGCTTCCTGGATCGAACCGTTGGGGTGACCCACCGTATAGCTGATCGCGTCCACCTGGTTGTCGCCCAGGGCGGCCGACTGTTCCGCCGGGCGCAGTTCGGACGCCAGCGCAAAGTCGTCCATCGACATGCCCATCGCATCCAGCACGATCTCGAACGTCCCGCGCGAGCCGGAACCTGGGTTGCCGACGTTCACGCGCTTGCCGGCCAGATCCTCGAAGTTCTCGATCCCGCTGTCGGCACGCGCCACGACGGTGAAGGGCTCGGGGTGGACGGCAAAGACGGCGCGCAGGCCCTCGAAGGCATCGCCCTCATAGTCCGAGCTGCCGTTATAGGCGTGGTACTGCCAGTCGGACTGGGCGATGCCCATGGTCATGTCGCCGGCCTTAATGGCGTTGATGTTGGCGATCGACCCGCCGGTGGCGGGCGCGGTGCAGCGCAGGCCGGTTTCGGCGGTCTCGCGGTTCACGAGGCGGCAGATCGACTGGCCGACGACATAGTAGACGCCGGTCTGTCCGCCGGTGCCGATGGTGATGAACTGCTCCTGCTGGGCCATGACCGGACCGGCAGCCAGCGCAAAGGCGGTGCTCAGCAGGATCGGTTTCAATTTGCTCATACGGCTTCTCCCTTGGTTTTTCGGATGGACAAATGCCAAAGGCACCCATCCTGCGCAAGATCGCGTGGACGTTACTGAAATTGGCAAGATTGAACAATGCCAGATGCATGAACCGCCGGGTTTCGGCGATGGTTCCGCCATCACGCGCCCAATTTGATGGTTTTCAGGAAACGGCGGAGGGCGCTTCCAGACCCAGCTGGGCAGCCACGGCCTGACGCAGCTCGGGCAGCAGCTCGGCCCCGAACCACGGATTGCTCCGCAGCCAGCCGGTGTTGCGCCAGCTGGGATGGGGAAGCGGAAAGACATGGTGGCCGTGGCTCCGCCAGTCGCGCACCGTCTGGGTCACGTTGCGCGCGCCCAGGTGCCAGCGCATCGCATGCCCGCCCACCAGCAGCGTCAGGCGCGGCTGCAACTGCTGCATCACGCGGTCACGCCAGGTGGCCGCGCAGATCGGCGGCGGCGGCAGGTCCGACCCCTTGGCGTCATAGCCCGGAAAGCAGAAGGCCATCGGCACGACCGCGATGCGGCCCTGGTCATAGAACTGCGCCTCGTCGATCCCCATCCAGTCCCGCAGACGGTCCCCCGACCGGTCGGTAAAGGGCCGGCCGCTCTCATGGACCCGCGCGCCCGGCGCCTGCCCCACGATCAGGATGCGCGCGCCCGGCCGGAACCAGGCCACCGGGCGTGGCGAATGGCGCGTGGCGGTGGCCGCAAAGCGGCCCTCGCACAGGCGGCAGGCACGGATCTGGTCGATCAGGGGTATCATGACCGCCACTTAGTCTAAAAATCGCCCCAAAGAAGACTCGCGGCATCATGATTTATGTGGGCAGATGGCGAAGACTGGACAGGCTGACCGGGTCGCAATATGGTCTGCAACTTGTAGGCGAGGCGCACCGCAGGACATGCCTTGCGTCCCCTTTCCTCCGGTAAAGCAACGCCATGCTCGAATTCGACAACGTCTCCAAGTCGTTCTGGACGGGCCGGCAGCACAAGATCATCCTGGACCAGGCCTCCTTCCGGGTTGAGCTGGGCCAGTCGCTTGGCATCCTTGCCCCCAACGGCACGGGCAAGACGACGCTGGTGAACATGATGTGCGGCCTGGAAAAGCCGGACGAGGGGCGCATCCGCCGCGACTGCCGCATCTCCTTTCCGCTCGGCTTCATGGGCGGCCTGGTGTCGCGCCATACCGGCAACGAGAATTCGCGCTATATCGCGCGCATCTACGGGCTGGACCCGGATTACGTCGCGGCCTTCACGCGCTGGCTCTGCGACATCCACGAATATTTCGACATGCCGGTCGGAACCTATTCCAGCGGCATGCGGCAGCGCTTTACCTTTTCGCTGCTGCTGGCGCTGGATTTCGACATCTACCTGATCGACGAAGGCATGCCCCAGACCACCGATGTGGAGTTCAACCGCAAGGCGGGGCGTGTGCTGTTCGACCGGCTGAAGACCGCGACCACGGTCATTGTGTCCCACCAGCCCAGCACGATCGAGAAGTTCTGCAACCGGGCCGCGATCCTGCGCGACGGCAAACTCTACATGTTCGAGACCTTGGACGAGGCGAAGCAATACTATGACTACACCTCCTAAAGCGCGCCGGTATCACGGCTCCGTCTCGGATTCCGTCAAGCCCGGTCCCGCGCGTCCTGTCACGCCCGACGACGGTCCCGCCGCACCGCCGCCGGCCGGCCCGGCCCCGGCGGTCCGGCTGGAGGTGACGCGCAAGACCCTGGGTCCCGCCGCGGCCGATGACGAAGAGGCCCGCCTGGCGCGGTTCATGGCGACCGAGCCGGTCGAGGACGGTTTCGAAGGCTTCGGCCTGAACAAGCCCGCAGAGGACCCGGTCGCACAGGATGCCGACCTGGACACCAGGTTGGCCGCGATCCGTGCCGAGAAGCTGACCGATCGGCAGCTGCGCATCGCCCGCCGCATCGCCAACCTGCACCAGATCAAGGTGTCTTCGGGCGAAGAGGCAGTGCTGCGCCTGCGCGAACGCGGGATCGACCCGTCCCATCGCGGCAGCGTCGGCACCATCCTGTCGTCCGAAGGCAGCCGCGCGCAATCCGCGCCTGCGCCCAATGCCCCGGCCATCCGCCCGACGGGCGTCCCGTCGATCGTGCCAGAGGCGCTGCCCGGCAAGCGTCCTGCCCTGCCCTCGCGCGAGGATCTGACCGAAGAAAAACGCGCGGCCGAGATCTATCGCATCCAGCGCGACCTGGCCCGCAGGCGGCGCCGGCGCATGATGATGCTGGCGGCGCGGTTGTTCCTGTTCGTGCTGCTGCCCACGCTGCTGGTCGGATGGTACTATGCCCGGATCGCGACGCCCCTTTATGCCACGATCTCGCAGTTCCAGATCCAGACGGCCGATGGCGGCCACGGCGGCGGCATCGGCGGTATCTTGGGCGGATCAGGGATGGGCGTGAACACCGATTCTGTCGCAGTCCAAAGCTATCTGACCTCGCGGGACGCGATGCTGCGGCTGGACCGCGACAAGGGCTTCAAGCGCGCCTATCAGGATCCTGCGGTCGATCCGGTCAAGCGGTTGGCGGCCGACGCCACGAACGAGGCCGCCTATTCGGTTTACAAGAATTCGGTCAAGATCGGCTATGACCCGACCGAGGGCATGCTGAACATGGAGGTGATCGCCCCCGACCCGGACCTGAGCCGGGAATTCTCGCTGGCGCTGATCTCCTATGCCGAGGAACAGGTTGATGCGCTGACCTCGCGCAAGCGTTCGGACCAGATGGCCGGCGCGATCGAGACATATCAGGATGCCGAGGCCAAGATGCTGGCAGCCCAGCAGCGCGTGCAGGACCTCCAGCAGCGGCTTGGCGTCCTTGACCCGGCGGCGGAAAGTTCGGTCGTGATGGGCCAGGTGTCGCAGCTTGAAGGGCAGCTGACCGAAAAGCAGCTGGAGCTGGGGCAGCTTCTGGCGAACCCCCAGCCTGTGCAGAGCCGCGTCTCGGCCGTGCGCGGCGACATCGCCCGCCTGCGCGAGATGATCGTCCAGACCCGCCTGCAGCTGACCGAGGACAGCAGCAGCCGCAGCTCGCTGGCCGCCATCGGCGGCGAATTGCGCGTGGCCGAGGCCGAACTGCTGACCCGGCAGGAGCTTCTCTCCGCCGCCGCGGCCCAGATGGAGACGGCAAGGATTGAAGCCAACAAGCAGGTCCGCTACCTGTCGCTGTCGGTTTCGCCCATCCCGCCGGACGAAGCGACATATCCCAAGGCCTTCCAGAACACGCTGGTGGCCTTCCTGCTGTTTTCGGCCATCTACCTGATGCTGTCGCTGACGGCCTCCATTCTTCGCGAACAGGTTTCGACATGACGCACCACAAACATATCCCCATCGGCCAGATCACCTGCGGCAACGACCTGCCGCTGACGGTCATCGCGGGCCCGTGCCAGCTGGAAAGCCTGGACCACGCGCTGATGATCGCCGAGACGATGGCCGGGGCCTGTGCGGATGCGGGGGCGCAGTTCGTGTTCAAAGCCAGCTATGACAAGGCCAACCGCACCTCGCTGTCGGGGCGCCGCGGCCTGGGCATCGACGAGGGGTTGCAGATCCTGGCCACCGTGCGCGAACGCTTTGGCTGCCCGGTCCTGACCGACATCCATGATGCCGAACAGGCGGTGCGCGCGGCCGAGGTCGTCGACGTCATCCAGATCCCTGCCTTCCTGTGCCGCCAGACCGACTTGCTGCTGGCAGCCGGCCGTACCGGTGCGGTCGTCAACATCAAGAAGGGCCAGTTCCTGGCGCCTTGGGACATGCCGAACGTGGCCGACAAGGTGGCGTCAACGGGCAATCACAACATCCTGCTGACGGAACGCGGCACCAGCTTTGGTTACAACACGCTGGTGGCGGACATGCGGGGCCTGCCGACGATGGCGCGGACCGGCTATCCAGTGATCATGGACGCGACCCATTCGGTCCAGCAGCCGGGCGGCCAGGGCGGTTCCTCGGGCGGGCAGCGGGAATTTGCACCGGTCATGGCCCGCGCGGCGGTGGCCCTGGGCGTCGCGGGCGTCTTCATCGAGACGCATCAGGACCCCGACACCGCGCCCTCGGACGGGCCCAACATGATCCCCCTGCACCAGATGCCGGCGCTGATCGCCTCGCTGATGCAGTTCGATGCCCTGGCCAAGGCGGATCCGCTGAACGCATGATCCGTGCGCTGCTGATCTGCGCGGCCCTGTGCCTGCCCTGGGCCGCGGCTGCGCAGCCGGCCGAGCCGCAGGGTCCGGCGCCGTCGGGGGTGATCTCGATCACCGACGACGGCGCGACCGACTTGGCCATTCTTAATCGCATTTCCAGCATCCTGGCCCAACTGCCTGATTTCGATGGACTGCGGGTCGGTGTCGATGCCGGTATCGTCACCCTGCGCGGCGAAGTGGCCGAGCAGGCCTCGGTCGACCGTCTCAAGACATTGATCGCCCGCATGGACGGCGTGGTCGCGATCGAGGATTCGGTGCGGCTGTCCACCGACCTGGCCACGCGCCTCGATTCGGTGCGCGAGCGGTTCCAGGCGCGCCTGACCCGGATGATAGCCGGGCTGCCCTTCCTGCTGCTGGGTCTGGCGGTGGGCGCCGTGATCGTCCTGGGCGGCGGCTGGCTGTCACGGCGGGAGGGGATCCTCTCCCGCCTGGCCCCGAACCCGTTCATCGCCGGTTTCCTGGCGCAGGCGATCCGCCTGGTCGCCTGGATCGTGGCGCTGGTGGTGGCGCTGGACCTGATGGGCGCGCGCGCCCTTCTGGGAACGCTTCTGGGGGCCGCCGGCATCTTCGGCCTGTCGCTGAGCTTTGCCGCCCGCGACACGATCGAAGGCGTCGTGGCCACCATGCTGCTGTCGCTGCGGCAGCCCTTCAACCCCAACGACCTGATCGAGGTGAACGGCTTGCGGGGCCGCGTGATCCGCCTGACCAGCCGCGGGACGACGCTGCTGACGCTGGACGGCAACCACATCCGCATCCCCAACCAGATCATCTACAAGGCGGTGCTGACAAACTATACCCGCAACCCCGAACGGCGCTTCATGGTCGATCTGGCGATCGACCCCGGCGCCGACCTGGGTCGCGCGCGCGACCTGGTGCTGAGGTCGCTGCGCGGCATGTCCTTTGTCCTCGACCGTCCGGAACCCGTCGCCTAGCTGGATGCCCAAGGGCCGGAGCATGTGGTGATCCGGGCCGGGGGATGGGTGTCGCAGGACGGGACAGACTTCGACCTGGCGCGGGGCGAGGCGTTCCGCCTTCTGCGCCATGCGCTGGATGCCAAGGGTTATCTTGTGCCCGAACCGGTGCATCGCCTCCGCCTGGAACAGCCCGAGGCCGAAGCCGCCGCCCCGCCCCGTCCGCTGCGTCCTGCCGATCACCGGCTGACCGATCCCGCACCGGATGCGGCCTTCGAGGCGATGGTGGAACGCGAACGCGTGCCGGACGGGCGCGACCTGCTGACGCCCGGCGCGCGCTAGGCCGCCCGCCCCGCCGCATCGGCCGAGGCCCAGGCCCACTGGAAGTTGTAGCCCCCCAGCCAACCGGTCACATCCACGCATTCCCCGATGAAGAACAGCCCCGGCACCTGCCTCGCCTGCAGGGACTTGGCGTCCAGATCCCGGGTGTCGATGCCGCCCAATGTCACCTCGGCCGTCCGGTACCCTTCGGTCCCGACCGGCCGCAGACGCCAGCCGTTCACGCGCCGGCCCAGTGCCTCCAGCTGCTTGTTGGGCTGGTCCGCCAGACGGGCGCCGGCCAGGCCCATCTCCCCACCGACAGCCTGGGCCAGCCGCTCGGGCAGGAACTGCGCCAAGGCCGTGGCGACGGCGACGCGTCCGTTCCTGCCGCGCGCCTCCTTCAGCGCTGACGCGATATCCAGATCGGGTGCCAGGTCGATCTGCAACTCCTCTCCGGGCTGCCAGAAGCTGGAGATCTGCAGGATGACCGGCCCGCTCAGCCCGCGATGCGTGAACAGCAGCGCATCCCGGAACTGTCCACCGCCATGGGCAATCCGGGCTTCGACCGACAGACCCGCCAAGGGGCGGCACAGGGCCAAGTCCTGTTCGGCAAAGGTCAGCGGCACAAGGGCCGGCCGCTGATCCACCAGGCGCAGGCCGAACTGGCGCGCGATGTCATAGGCCAGCCCCGTGGCGCCGATCTTGGGGATCGACTTGCCGCCAGTGGCCACCACAAGGCGATTGGTCCGGATCATGCCGGCGCTGGTCCGCAGGGTGAAGCTCCCGCCCTCCTGCGCCACCGACACGACCTGCGTCGCCAGCCGCAGTTCGGCACCCTGCATGCGCTCCAGCAGCATATCGGTGATCTGGGTGGCCTTGCCGTCGCAAAACAACTGTCCCTGCGTCTTTTCGTGCCAGCTGATCCCCGCCCGGTCGACCAGGTCCACAAAAGCTGTCGGTCGATAGCGCGCCAGCGCGCTGGCCGCAAAGCGCGGATTGGCCGACAGGAACCGCTCGGGCCCCGTCGCCAGATTCGTGAAGTTGCACCGCCCCCCGCCCGAGATGCGAATCTTTTCCGCCGGCTTTTCGGCATGATCCAGCACCAGCACGCGCCGCCCCTGCCCCATGGCAGAGCCCGCGCAGAACAGTCCGGCCGCGCCGGCACCCAATATCACAAGGTCAAAATGCTCCATGCGGGCGGGATAGCGGTCGCGCGACAAAGGAGCAAGATTTCTCGAATTTTCGACTTGCACCCCCCGGAAGCCTTGGGTATTCACCCTCCACAGTTGGGGCGTGGCCAAGTGGTAAGGCATCGGTTTTTGGTACCGTGTACCGTAGGTTCGAATCCTACCGCCCCAGCCAAAATCTTCTAGTCCATTGATCTTGTGAGCTGTTCCCGCGACGGAGCACAGCCTCATCCCGTATGGGTCAGACAGCCATGGATTGCTCAGGCGGTGGCACCGGGCGCTCATACGCCCGGAACCGGTTTGGCCCGTGCTCAGGCGCCGCTGACCCGCCAGATGATGTCGCCCACGTCGTCCGCCATCAGCAGGGATTTGCGGTCCGGGCCGACGGTGACGCCGACCGGCCGTCCATAGGCGACCTTTTCGTCATCCGACAGGAACCCCCACAGGATGTCGCGCGGCGGCCCTGAGGGACGACCGTTCTGGAAGGGCACGAAGATCAGCTTGTAGCCGCTGAGGGTGGACCTGTTCCAGGACCCGTGCTGGCCGATCACCATGCCTTCGGGAAACCCGGGCAGTGTCCCTTCGGGCATCCAGCAGAGACCCAGGGACGCCGTATGCCCGCCCAAGGCGTAATCCGGCGTAATGGCCCGCGCCACCAGCGCGGGGTCCTGTTCGACCCGGTCGTCCACCGTCTGGCCCCAATAGCAATAGGGCCAGCCATAGAACCCGCCTTCCTTCACCGAGGTCAGGTAGTCGGGCGGCGTCTCGTCGCCCAGCCCGTCGCGTTCGTTCACCACCGTCCATAGGACGCCCGTCGCTGGCTCCCAAGCCATGCCGACCGCATTGCGCAGGCCCGAGGCGAAGATGCGCGCCTTGCTAGTGGCCAGTTCCAGCTCCCAGATGGCAGCGCGCCCCTCCTCGGCCTCCATGCCCTTGTCGCCGATGTTGCTCAACGATCCGACGCCGGCATAGATGCGCGTGCCGTCAGGCGACACGATCAGGCTGCGGGTCCAGTGACCGCCCGGCTTGAACCCCACCAGCTTGTGGCCGGCCCCCGTCAGGCGCGTCGCCCCTTCCTGATAGGGAAAGGCCACGATGCCGTCCGTGTTGCCGACATAAAAAGTACCCTCCACCAAGGCCATGCCAAAGGGCTGGTTCTGCCCCTGCAGAAAGATCTCGCGCGTTTCGGCCACACCGTCGCCGTCCCTGTCCCGCCACAGGGTAATGCGGTTGGCGCTGGCCCCGATGGCCTTAGCGCGCCGCATCGTGGCCTGGGCGGCGCGGTCCATCAGGGTGCGCGGGGGTGCCGGCTGCTCCTTGGCCTCAGACACCAGCACGTCCCCGTTGGGCAGGACCTCGATCCAGCGCGGATGCTCCAGGCCCGAGGCGAAGGCATTGACCTTCAGCCCGGGTGCAGCGGTGGGAACATGCCCCGGCTCCCAGCCTTTGGCAGTGGGCATCTTCAGAGTCATGATGCCCTGCTTTTTCGCCTTGGGGATGGTGGGGCTCTGCCCCACGGCCTGCGTTCCGGGCGCCCCGAAGCGGCGCAGCGCCACCATTGTGCCCCCCACGACGGCGGTCGCTCGTGCCAGAAGATCCATTCGATTTCCTTCGCGTTCCTTTGCCCGCAGCTTAGTGCGGGACGGGCCGGCGTCAAACGGCCAGCCTGCCGCCACCGCCCTAAGTCGGACGGTGGGGGCGCTGAGGGTCACTCGGCCGCGGCGCGATGCGTCTCGGGCAGTGATCCCGCCAGAACCTCCTCGGCGGTGGCCTGCCGGTTCTGGACCGAACTGGTCCACTGGCCCCAGGCGGTCGGGTCGATGGCGTCGCCGTTTGATCCGAGATTCGCGAGCCGGCGTTGATCCTCCTCGGTCAGGACCTGGTTCGGCAGCGGCTTCATGTCACGGACATCCGCCATAGACAGCCCGATCGCCTCGCCCACGCGGCGACCATAGTCGTCGTGCACCATCGCCAGGTGCCAGACCATGCGCTCCTGCACGTCGCGATCGCATTGGGACAGCATCTCGCCCATGGTCTTGATCAGGTCGTCACGCTCCCAGTCCATCATGGTGCAGAAACGCCCGCGGGCCTGGACATAGTCGTTGCGGCGTTCCAGCACGCTGCGGGTCAGCTGGCCGCTGATCACGGGCGGGTTGTCCGGCTGCCGCTCCGCCTCCTTCAACCCGTTGTGGATCGAGGGTTCGTAATTGACCGAAGGGTTCTGCCCCGGCGCCCTGTCGCGATAGAAGGACATCTGGCCGCCCGACTGGTGCGTCGCCACCGCCGCGCCCTTGGGCTGGTTCACCGGCAGCTGCAGATAGTTCGGCCCCACGCGATAGCGCTGCGTGTCGGAATAGGAAAACGTCCGCCCGACCAGCATCTTGTCGTCCGAGAAATCCAGCCCGTCGACCAGCACGCCGGTGCCCATCGCGATCTGCTCGTTTTCGTTGAAGAAATCCTCGACATTGCGGTTCAGCGTCATCGTGCCAACGTGGCGCAGCGGGAAATCCTTTTCCGGCCAGATCTTGGTGTCGTCCAAGGGGTCCCAGTCCAGTTCGGGATGCTCGTGATCCTCCATGATCTGAACATACATGTCCCACTGGGGAAAGTTGCCCATCTCGATCGCGGTGAACAGGTCCTTCGACGCCGACCCCAGGTCCTGCCCCTGCACCTTGGCGGCCTCCTCGCCGGTCAGGCTGGCCACGCCCTGACGCGGGTGGAAGTGGTACTTGACCAGCACCGTCTCACCCGCCGCGTTCACCATCTTGTAGGTGTTGACGCCGAACCCCTCCATGTGGCGATAGCTGGCCGGGATGCCGCGCGGGCTGAACAGATGCGTCAGCATGTGCATCGCCTCGGGTGTCTGGCTCATGAAGTCGAAGATGCGGTTCGGTTCCTGCCTGAAGGTCACCGGGTCGGGCTTCAGCGAATGGATCACGTCCGGAAACTTGATCGCGTCCCGGATGAAGAAGACGGCCAGGTTGTTGCCGACCAGGTCCCAGTTGCCGTCCTCGGTATAGAACTTGACGGCAAAGCCGCGCGGGTCGCGGGCGGTCTCGGAACTGTCGCGCCCGCCGATGACGGTGGAAAAGCGGATCGCCAGCGGCGTCTTCTTGCCCTTGTCCTGGAACAGCTTGGCGCGGGTATAGGTGCTGGCGGGTTCATCGCCGATCATGCCGCTGGCCTCGAATTCGCCATAGCAGACGAAACCACGGGCGTGAACGACCCGCTCGGGAATGCGCTCACGGTCGAAATGCGAAATCTTTTCGAGAAACTGATAGTTTTCCAGCGTCGCCGGGCCGCGCGGACCCACGGTGCGCTGCGACTGGTTGTTCGACACCGGATGGCCCTGCCGGTTCGTCAGGACCTGATCGTCACGCGCCGCCGGGCGCATCGCGTCGTCGTTGCGGTCTGTCATCGTGCTGCTCTCTCGATTGGTGGCAACCAATCCAAGAGATGCCGAGACGAAGAGTTCCCGTTTGGGCGGACAAATCGGCCTGCCGCGCGCAGATGTCGCGATCCGGCAGGCCGTGCCGCAATGCGGCGTCACGCGCCGCCGGGGTCAGATCTGCCGTTCGGGCATCTGCACGACCAAGCCATCCAGCACGTCAGTGACCTTGATCTGGCAGGTCAAGCGCGAGCGTTCGGGATCGGGCTGATAGGCGAAATCCAGCATGTCCTCTTCCATCGGATCGCGCGGCGGCAGCCGGTCCAGCCATTCGGAGGCAACATAGACATGGCAGGTCGAACAGGCGCAGGCGCCGCCGCAGTCCGCGTCGATGCCGGGAATGCCGTTGTCGCGCGCACCTTCCATGACGGTCATGCCGGGGCGGACCTCGACCTCGTGCCGGGTGCCGTTGTGTTCGATATAGGTAATCTTCGCCATCTTCGCTCGTTCCCTTGGTTCCCGCCGGAGTTAGGCGATCACCGTCCATTTGAAAAGGGGCAGCCCCGAAGGACCGCCCCCTGCAGCAGCGTCACTTGGTCAGGCGATCATTCCGCCGGGGCTTCCTCGGCGGCGCCGTCGTCAGCGGGCATGTCCTCGGCAGGCATGTCCTCGGCCGCCGCCTCATCGGCCTCCAGCGACAGCGCCACGAACAGCGGCTCGCCGGCGCGGCGGATCAGCATCAGGACAGACCGGCGACCGGCCTCGCGGGCCTCCTCGACGCGCGCCTCCAGCTCGGCGACCGAGGCCACCGGCTGCTGGTTCACCTCGGTGATGATATCGCCTGCCGCCAGGCCCTTCTCGGCCGCCGGACCTTCGGCATCGACGCCCGTGATCGCCAGGCCCCGCGCATCGCGCGGCGCGCCCAGTTCGGCGGCCATTTCCGGCGTCAGCGCGGTGACCGACATGCCCAGGATGTCGCTCTCGGTCGGCTCGTCCGAGGTGTCGGGCCCGGTCGCGCCACCCTGCGCCGTCTCGCGCCGGCCCAGGGTCACGCTCAGCGTTTCGGGCTCTCCGTCGCGCATCACCACGACCTCGACCGCCTCGCCGGCCGGCGCCTCGGCCACGCGCCGCACCAGCCCGCGCGTATCCTCGACCTCGGAGCCCGCAAAGCTGGTGATGACGTCGCCCGTCTGCAGGCCGGCATCACGGGCCGGACCTTCGGGCACGTCGGTGATCATGGCGCCGCCGCTCACCGACAGGCCCAGCGCCTCGGACATCTCGGGCGTCACGTCCTGGATCATCACGCCCAGCCAGCCGCGGCGCGTTTCGCCGAATTCCTGCAGCTGCGCGACCACCTGGGACACCACATTCGACGCCATCGAAAAGCCGATCCCGATCGAGCCGCCATTCGGCGACAGGATCGCGGTGTTCACGCCGATCACCTCGCCGTTCAGGTCGAACAGCGGGCCGCCCGAGTTGCCGCGGTTGATCGCCGCGTCGGTCTGCAGATAGTCGTCATAGGTTCCCGACAGTTCGCGGTTCCGGGCCGAAACGATCCCGGAACTGGCCGAAAAGCCCTGTCCCAGCGGGTTGCCCAAGGCCAGGACCCAGTCCCCCACGCGGGCGCTGTCGCTGTCGCCGAAGCTGACGAAGGGGATCGGGTCGCTGCTTTCCACCTTCAGCAGGGCCACGTCGGTGTTCGGATCCGTGCCCACGACCGTGGCCGGCAGCGTCTGGCCGGAATAGAACTCGATCTCGATCTGGTCGGCGCCTTCGATGACGTGATTGTTCGTGACGATATAGCCGTCGGCCGAGATCACGAAGCCCGAGCCGAGGGCGTTCGACCGCTGCGGCATGCGGCGCTGCTGCGGCCCGCCCTCGGGACCGCCGGGGCCGCCGGGAAAGCCGAAATCGCGAAACAGGTCGGAGAACGGGCTGCCTTCCGGGAAGGCGGGACCGCGCTGGCCCATCGTCGGCTGCGACACGATCGAGGTCGTGGTGATGTTCACGACGGCCGGCGACACCTTTTCGGCCAGATCGGCAAAGCTGCCCGGCATCACCTGCGCGGTTTCGGTCACGCCGGCATCCTTGCCCAGGGGCTGGTTGTTCTTGGCGGCGTCCTGCGCCTCCTGGCTCACCTGCGGCGAGACATCGTCATTGGCGGGATCGACCACTTGCTGCGCGCCGGCATAGCCAAGTCCGACCGCGATGGACAAGGCGGAAGCGGTCAGAAGATGGCGAGGGAAAAGCGGTTTCATGAGGGTCCTCATCTGTCGAAGGCAGCGGAGCGGGCCATCCGTCGGGCTGCCAGGGGAACTAGAACGCCATGTAAGGTTCCGTTGCAAGGAAACCACACCTCGCTGCTTTGAACAGATCGTGAGTTTCATTGCAGAACGGGCGGAGGTTGCCCCCCGCCCGCCATGAATCAGTTGCCTTGTGCCGGCGCTTCGGTCGGCTCCGGGGGCTGCGCCCCGGAACCCGTCTCGGGGGCCATCGGCTCGACAGACGGTTCCGCGGGCGCCTCGGCCGGGGCCTCCGGTGCAGGCTCTGCCGCGGCATCGGGCGCCTCTGCCGGCGCGGCCTCGACCTCATCCTCGATCGTGGCATCAGGGGACAGGATCTCGGACTGCTGCTGCGGCGGCGCGGTCAGGTTCTCGGGCAGCGGCGTCAGACGCACGCCCGCGGCCTCGCCAAGGCGGTTGCCCTCGCGATCGGTCACCTCGGGGGTCACCAGCTCTTCCTCCGGCTCGGATGCCGCGGCGGGCTGCTGCATCTGCGCGGCCGAATTGCCCGGCGCCACCGGCGTGGCGGCAGGATTGGCACGGCTTGCCCCGTCATCCGACAGATAGGTGAAGAATTCACCGTTCGGCTGAATCACGATCGAGCTGTTGTCGCCCCGCAGCGCCCGCTGATAGGAGGTCAACGAGCGGGTAAAGGCAAAGAACTCGGGGTCGCGGCCATAGGCGTCGGCATAGATCGCGTTGCGCTGCGCATCGGCCTCGCCGCGGGCGATCTCGGCCCGGCGCCGGGCTTCCGAGGTCAACTCGACCACGGTCCGATCGGCTGCGGCACGGACCCGCTGCGCGGCCTCGTTGCCGCGGGCGATCTCGTCGGCGGCCTCCCGCTCGCGCTCGGCCCGCATCCGGCCATAGGTGGCGTTCAGGTTCTGCTCGGGCAGGTCGGTGCGGGTCAGGCGGACGTCGATGATCTCGATGCCCAAGCCGCCCGAGTTCTTGCGCGCCTCGTCCCGGATCTGGTTCATCAGCGCGGTCCGGTCGTCCGACAGCACGTTGGTCGAAGGCACGGTACCCAGCACCTCGCGGATCGCGTTGCGCACGATGGGCTCCAGACGCGTCTGCGCACCCTGGACACCGGCGGTGCCGACGGCCTGGCGGAAGCGGACCGGGTCGGTGATGCGCCAGCGCGCGAAGGCGTCGACGACCAGACGCCGATCGTCCAGCGGCGTGACCTCCAGCGGGCTGGTGGGCAGGCCCAGGATGCGGCCGTCGTATTTCACGACATTGTCGACCAGCGGCAGCTTGAAGCCCAGGCCAGGCGTCTCCTGCACGTCGACGACACGTCCAAGACGCAGCACCAGCGCCTTTTCGCGCTCGTCCACGATGAACAGGGCGGATGCGACCAGCACGACGATCGCGATCAGGGCGGGAATGGCCAAGGCGGTCAGGGTCTGTCTGCGGGCAGCCATCAGTTCGTCCCTCCGCTGGTGGTGGTGGCGTTCGGGCGCGGGGCGCCGGTCGGTGCGGCTCCGGTTCCGCCGCGCAACTGGTCAAGCGGCAAATAGGGCACGACGCCCGATCCCTCGTTCATGCCTTCGCCGATGATGATCTTGTTCACGTCGCCCAGCACCTGCTCCATCGTCTCCAGATACATGCGGCGGCGGGTCACCTCGGGCGCGTTCACGTATTCCTCGTAGATCGAGTTGAAACGCGCGGCCTCACCGGCGGCGGTGTTGACCGCCTCGGCGCGGTACCCCTCGGCCTGTTCCAGTGCCTGCGCGGCGTCACCGCGGGCTTGGGCCAGAACGCGGTTCGCATAGGCGTCGGCCTCCTTTTCAAGCCGGTCGCGCTCCTGCTGGGCGGCCTGCACCTCGCGGAAACTGTCGATCACCTCGCCCGGCGGGTCGGCGCGGTCCAGGTTGACGCGGATGACATTGATCCCGGACTGATAGGCGTCCAGCGTCGACTGCACGGCCTCTTGCAGGTCATTGGCAATGGCGCCGCGATCGCGGTTCAGGATCGGCGCCAGTTCGCTGCGCGCGATGATGTCGCGCATGGCCGATTCGGACACGGCGCGGATCGTGTCCGCAGGATCGGCCAGGTTGAACAGATAGCTTTGGGGATCGCGGATGTTCCAGACCACCTGGTATTCCATATCCACGATGTTCTGGTCGCGGGTCAGCATCAGCCCGCTGTCCATCGGCCCGGCGCGCCCTGTGCCGATCTCGGTCACGCGTTCGTTGGTCACCGGGACCACCTCGGCGGTGACGAAAGGCCAGGGAGCAAAGTTCAGCCCCTCGGTTCCCACGGCCACGGCCCGGCCGAACAGGAATTCCACCGACTGCTCGTTCGTCTGCACCCGATAGAAGCTGGCAAAGGCCCAGAGCGCGACGGCCGCAAGACCCGCCACCGCCACGGTGGAACGGTTCAGGCCAAAATTCGGACCGACGGGACCACGGCCGCCGCCGCCCCCGCTGCCGGTCCCGCCATTGCCGCGTCCGCCCATCAGGACGCGCAGACGCTCCTGCCCCTTCTTCATCAGGTCCTCGATCTCGGGGCGTTGGGGATCGCCACCGGGACCGGGACGGCGCGGGCCGTTGGGGGGCTGCTGGTCCCCCCAAGGGCGGCCCGCCGGGCGCTTGTCGCCATCCTTGTCGTCCCGGCCGCCGTTTCCTCCGCCGCCTCCGCCCCAGGGGCCCTGATTTGCCATCCGATCGACCTTCTTTCGTTGGGAATTCCGTTACTTGAAAACTGGGGCGCGGGGGTGAAATGTCAACCCTGCGCGCCCGGCTTCGGTGCGACCCGGCGACGCGCCCGCCGGGGCTCGGGCCGTCAGGCCGGGGCCGTCAGACGCTCGTGCCGGCGCGACGGGTTGCGCATCGTCACCAGCTCTTCGGCGGCAGTGGGATGGACGGCGATGGTCGCGTCGAACTGCGCCTTGGTCGCGCCCATGCCGATCGGGATCGCCGCCAGCTGGATCATCTCTCCTGCCTCCGGGCCAAAGATGTGGCATCCCAGCACCTTGTCGGTCTCGGGATCGACCAGCAGCTTCATCATGACCTTGGCATCGCTGCCCGCGAACATGGAGCGCATCGGCCGGAACACGGTCGAATAGACATCGACCGGGCCACGCGCCCTGGCCTCTTCCTCGGTCAGGCCCACCGTCGCCAGCTCGTGCGGCCGCAGATAGACGGCACTGGCCACGATCGAGTGATCGACCTTGCGCGCCCTGCCGCCAAAGACCGTGTCGACAAAGCTGTGCCCCTCGCGGATCGCCACCGGCGTCAGGTTCACCCGGTCGGTGACGTCCCCCACGGCAAAGATTGACGGCACGCTGGTCTGCGACCAGTCATCCACCTCGATCGCGCCATTGGGCTTCAGCCGGACCTCGGTGTTCTCCAACCCCAGGCCGCGGGTATAGGGATCGCGGCCCGTCGCGAACAGCACCGCGTCAAAGCGGTCGCTGCTGCCGTCGTCAAAGCTGGCCTCGACCTCCTCGCCCTGCCGCTCCAGCCGCGTGGGCGTCAGGCCAAGGCGCAGGTCCACGCCCACCTGGCTCAGCTGCAGGGTGGCCAGGTCGCGCGCCTCGCGGTCAAAGCCGCGCAGCACCGCATCCCCGCGATAGGCCTGGACCGTGTCCACGCCCAGGCCCGCCAGGATCGTGGCGAATTCGCAGGCAATGAAGCCGCCGCCGACCAGCAGCGCGCGACGCGGCAGCTTGTCCATCAGGAACAGGTCATCCGACACCATCGCCAGTTCCTCGCCGGGGATGCCGATGCGCGCGGGACGGCCGCCGGTGGCGATCAGGATGTGGCGGGCGGTCTTGCGGGTGCCGTCGGCCAGCTCGACCGTGTGATGGTCGGCCAGGATGGCGCGCTGGTCGTGCATCTCGACGCCCGCGCGCTGCAGGCCCGCGCGATAGATCAGCTCCAGCCGCGTCAGCTCGGCATCCAGCTTTTCGCGGAACACCTCCCAGTCGAAGGCGCCGGCCTGGGCGTCGCTCCAGCCATAGCCGCGCATCTCCTCGGCCATCAGGCCGGCCTGCGAGGCAAAGATCATCAGCTTCTTGGGCACGCAGCCGCGGATGACGCAGGTGCCGCCCATGCGGCTTTCCTCGGCCAGTCCCACCTTCGCGCCATATTCGCCGGCCGCGATCCGGGCAGCCCGGACGCCGCCGGACCCGCCGCCGATCACGAAGAGATCATAGTCAAAGCTCACCGGTTCATTCTCCTTCATGGGCCAGCATGTCGGCATCGATATCGGCATCGCGGGCCAGTTCGACCACCGTCCCGTCCTCGCGGCCGATGATGGCCAGGTCGCACATGCCCAGGAACAGGCCGTGCTCGACCACGCCCGGGATCGCCGACAGCGCGCGGGCCAGCGCGACGGGATCGGGGATCTGCATCAGGTGCAGGTCCAGGATGAAATTGCCCTCGTCCGTGATCACCGGGTCGCTGCCATTCAGGCGCTGCAGCACGTCGCGCCCTCCCAGCTCCAGCGCCTCCAGCGCACGGCGGATCAGCTTGCGCGTCGTCTCGAAGCCGAAGGCCAGGACCTCGACCGGCAGCGGGAAGGCCCCCAGGGTCTCGACCACCTTGCCGGGATCGGCGATCACCACCATCCGGTCGCTTGCGGCGGCGACGATCTTTTCGCGCAGATGCGCGGCCCCGCCCCCCTTGATCAGGTGCAGCTGCGGGTCGACCTCGTCGGCGCCGTCGATGGTCAGGTCCAGCCAGCCGATCTCGTCCAGCGTCTCGATCCGCAGCCCCAGGCTTTCGGCCAGTTCGGCAGTGGCGCGGGAGGTCGCGGCGCAACGCAGGTTCAGCCCCTCGGCCTGCGCCCGCGCGGCCAGCTCGCGCACCATGATGCTGGCGGTCGACCCCGTGCCCAGGCCCAGCTTCATCCCGTCCTCGACCAATGCGATGGCGGCCCTTGCGGCGGCCAGCTTGGCCGGATCGACCTGCGACGATTGCGACATGCCCCTATCCCTTCCTGACGACATGGCGCGCTTATAGGCCATGGCTCCGCCAAGGGCGAGAGGGCTGCGACACTGCAGCCCCGGCACGGTCTCAGCCCCGTGACAGGCGTTCCGGCAGGATGACGGTGAAACGGCTGCCCTCGCCCATGCGGCTCTCGATCCGCAGGCGCCCGCGGTGCCGGCTGACGATGTGCTTGACGATGGCCAGCCCCAGCCCGGTCCCGCCCTGCGCCCGCGACCGGTGCGTGTCGACCCGATAGAAACGTTCGGTCAGCCGCGGCAGGTGCTGTTCCTCGATCCCCTCGCCCCGATCCTCGACGGTGACGGCCCAGGCCGGGCCCCGCAGCATCGGCTCATGCGCCAGACGCGCCATCGACACGCGCAGCATCCCGCCCGAGCCGCCGTATTTCAGCGCGTTCTCGATCAGGTTCTGGAACACCTGGGTCAGCTGGTCGGCATCCCCGGGCAGGCGCAGGGGCTGGTCCAGCCCACTGGTCTCGATCACGACCCCGGCGCTCTGGGCGCGCGGCGCAAGGATCGTCAGCACGCCCTGCAGCAGGCCCGGCAGGTCCACGTCGCCGGACGGACGCCGCCGTTCTTCGGACTGCACGCGGCTCAGCGACAGCAGCTCGCTGATCAGCCGGTTCATCCGCGCGGCCTCGCGTTCCATGATGTCCAGAAAGCGGTCGCGCGCCCGGGCGTCGTCGCGGGCCGGACCGCGCAGCGTCTCGATGAAACCGATCATGGCGGTCAAGGGGGTCTTCAACTCATGGCTGACATTGGCGACGAAATCGCGGCGCATCTGTTCGGCCTCCTCGGCGACCGAGCGGTCCAGCAGCGCGATCGTGGCGCCCGGCCCGAAGGGCGAGGGCAAAGGCGCCACCGTCACCTCGGCCAGCACATCGCGCCCGTCGGCGGCGAATTGCGCCCGCAGCGTCACCACCCCGTTTGGCGGGGTCGGCAGCGCGGGATCGGGCACGGGCGCGGGTCCCGCCTCGGGGTCCAGCATCCGGTCCACGGCCTCCACGATGGCCGGGTGGCGCAGCACCGTGACGAAGGGCCGGTCCAGCAGGTCGGAACCCAGCAGGGCACCCGCCAAGCCGTTGGCGGCAATCACCCGGGCCTCGCGGTCCACGGCCAGCATGGGCACCGGCACCCCGTCCAGCAGTCCCGTCAGCCGCCGCCCCGCACCCAGCACGCGATCAGCCCGCCGCTGCCAGGCCGGCGCGGAACCGTGCCGCATTGGCCCGATATCGCGCAGCCGAGGCGCGCAGCTCCTGTTGGGCGGCCTGATCCAGCATGCGGATCACCTTGCCGGGGGCGCCCATCACCAGCGCACCGGGCGGGATCTCCTTGCCCTCGGCGATCAGGGCGCCGGCGCCGATCAGCGCCCCCGCCCCGATGACGGCGCCGTTCAGGATCGTCGCGCCCATGCCCACCAGCGCCCCGTCGCCGATGCGGCAGCCGTGCAGGATCGCGCGGTGGCCGATGGTGCAATCGGCGCCGATCTCCAGCGGATAGCCCATGTCCGTGTGCAGGCAGCACAGGTCCTGGACATTGCTGCCGCGCCCCACGCGGATCATTTCGTTGTCGCCGCGCAGCACCGCCCCGAACCAGACCGAGGCCCCCTCCTCCAGCCGGACGCGGCCCATCAGCTGCGCATCGGGCGCGACCCAAGCATCCTGCGCCAGGTCCGGGGCGATGCCGTCCAGCGACCAGATCATCGCACTTCCTCTTCGGCCATCAGCTGCTTGACGAAGGCGCCCAATCCCGCCTGCCGGTCCCGGCGCAGGCGTTCGGCGGTCAGGATGGCCCGCAGGCGTGCCTCGGTCTCGTCCAGATCGTCATTGACCAGGACATAGTCATATTCTGCCCAGTGGCTGATCTCGGACCGGCTTTTCAGCATGCGGCCGGCGATGACCACGTCGCTGTCCTGGCCCCGTCCCCGCAGCCGCCGCTCCAGTTCGGGCAGCGAGGGGGGCAGCACGAAGATCGAGACGACATGACCGCCAAGGGCCGAGGCGCGGATCTGCTGCCCGCCCTGCCAGTCGACGTCGAACAGCGTGTCGCGCCCGTCCCGCATCGCGGTTTCGACCGGCGCGCGCGGGCTGCCATAGAAATTTCCGAAAACCTCTGCATGTTCCAGCATCTGGTCCTCGGCCACCATGCGGCGAAATTCGTCCGCCGAAGTGAAATAGTAATCGACCCCGTCGACCTCGCCCGGCCGGGGCGCGCGGGTCGTGGCCGAGACCGAAAAGCGCAGGCTGGGGTCCCATTGCATCAGGCGCCGGGCCAGCGTCGATTTTCCGGCACCCGACGGCGACGACAGGATGACCATCAAGCCGGTGCGGTTCATCATCTTCTATCCCTTGCCCGTCCAGATCCTGCGTCGGGATGCCCCGGCAGGCCGTGACGGTCAAGCCCTGCGACTGCTTCACATCTTAACCATTCATTCAGGAAATGACTCGGCGGGGGCCGACCTTTGCCGTTAAGATATGATAAAGGACGTGGTCGAAGAGGGCCCGTCGGGTTTGACGTAAAGGGTTCGGCATGTCGGATCGTGAAGACGACGTGGGACAAGGTGTGTTGCGCGACATGGGCCGCATCGTGCGCCTGCAGGATTACGAGCCCTGCAGGCCCGACCGCGTCCTGCGCGAACTGCGCGAATACTGGGACGGCATCCGCAACGGCCGCGCGATCCCGGCGCGCACGGATGTGGACCCGCGCGGGATCGCGCGGGCGCTGGACTATGCCTTCATCCTGGAACGCATCGCGCCGGGTGCGGGGCGTCTGCGACTGGCGGGGCGGCACCTGATCGACCTGATGGGGATGGAGGTGCGCGGCATGCCCGTCTGCGCCTTCCTGAACACCAGTTCCCGGGGGCGGTTCTCGGATGTGCTGGAAAGCGTCTTCAAGGCGCCCCAGATCGCGCGGCTGAGCCTGGCCGCCAAGGCGCAGTATGCCCGCCCCGACCTGACGGGCCAGATGCTGCTGCTGCCGCTGCGGTCGGACCTGGGGGACGTGACCCGCGCGCTCGGCTGCCTGGTGGCGGAAGGCGATCCGGGCGTGGCCCCGCGCCGCTTCGACCTGGTGTCGGACGAGGTCATGCCGATCATCGAAGGGGGCACGACGCTGGCGCCATCGCCCTCGACCATCGGGTTTGCCGAAGGTCAGGCGGGCTTTGCCCCGCGCGGCCGCCCTGCCCCCGCGCCCGCCGATCCGGCCCGCGGCTTTCCCCAGGGCGACACGCCGCAGGAGCGCCGGGCGCTGTTCCGGGTGATCCAGCCAACGCCGCCCGAAGGTTCGACCCGCGACTAGGCCCGCAGCGCCGGCCGCCAGCGATAAAGGGCCGCGTCGCCGGGACCGTCGCGGCCCACAGCCTGCAGGACAAGATCCTCGGCTCGCTGAAAGCCCAGGTTCTTCAGGATGTTGCGCGCGGGGATATTGTCCAGGAACACCTCTGCCACGACCTCCTCCGGGGCAAGCCGTGCAACCAGTTCGGCGAAGGCGGCAGCAACCATCTCCTGCCCAAGACCTTGGCGCGCATGGGCGGGATCGATGACAAAAGTCAGGCGCGCGGGCACGTCCGCGCTGAACCCGATCGCGCCGATGACCACCCCGTCGCGACGGGCCATGAGGCGCAAGGGCGGCAAAAGCGCACCTTCGACCAGGTCTGGCTCATCCAGGCCAAAGCCGGCACAGGGCATCATGCACGCCACATCGGGCAGCGCCAGGACGCGATCCAGCGCCGGCCGATCTGCCGCCAGAACCCGGTCGATCCGCAGGCGCGGCGTCTGCAGGCAGATCCCGTGACGGGCCTCGAAACCTGCGCGGCTCAGCGACAGGGACATGGCCCGGACATCCCGCTGCAGCGCGCGGGACCAGCGGCGCACCTCGCCCAAGGGGCGAAAACCCAGCCATGACAACAGGCGGGCGCTGCGGTCGTTGCCGATCAGGTAGTGCGAGGAAATGTCACCGCCGTCCGTCAGGAAGCGCCGCGACAGCGCCAGAACCGCCGCGCGGCGACCAAGGCCCCTGCCCTGCAGGTCCTTGGCGATCCACAGACCGAAACTGGCTCCGGCGCGCACCATGCCCACCAGCCTGCCCTCCAGCCGGACCGCATGTTCATCCACCCCCGCAAGCTGCACGAATTCGCTGGCCGCGGCCACGTCATAGGGCCAAGGAACGGCCGTCAGCCAGCGCACCGTCTCCCAATCCGCCAGCGCAGCCGCGATGGTCTCTGCATCTTCGGGCCAGGCTCTGCTCAGGCTTGGACCGGGCTGCATGGCCTAGCGCGCCGGAACGACCCTGACCGCCCCGCCCTGGGCCGAAAGGGCGATTTCCCCGGCGGCAAGGCGAAGCGCATCATCACCGAAGACCTCGGCTCGCCACCCCTGCAGGGCGGGAAGATTGCGGTCTCCGGTCGCGATGGCATCCAGTTCCGAGGATGAGGCGATCAGCTTGGGCGCCACGCCCGCCGCATCGGCCTTGGCCTTCAGCAGCACGCGCAGCAAATCCGACAGGGCCGCATTGCCGGGCTTGCCCGGCTCTTCGCCCTTGGGCTGGGGCAGGTCCTTGGCCTCGAGGCCCGCCTTGACAGCCGCCATGATGCCGGCCGCAATCTCACCCTTACGGGCCTCGCGCAGCAGCAGCCGCGACCGTGCCAGGTCGGCTTCGGTCAGCGGCTTGGTCGAGGCCAGCTCGATCATCGCGTCATCCTTGAAGACGCGGCTGCGGGGGATGTCGCGTTCCTGCGCATAGGCCTCGCGGAACCGCGCCAGTTCGCGCAGGATCGCCAGGAAGCGGGGCGAATTGGTGCGTGTGCGCACCTTCAGCCAGGCCTCGTCGGGGCGGGTGATATAGGTTTCGGGGTCCTCCAGGACCGCGACCTCCTCGGCCAGCCAGGCCTCGCGCCCGGTCTTGACCAGTTCGGCCGACAGGAATTCATAGATCACCCGCAGATGGGTCACGTCAGCTAGGGCATAGGCTTTTTGCGCATCCGACAGCGGCCGGCGCGACCAGTCGGTGAAGCGCGAGGACTTGTCCAGATTGGCGCGGGCGATCTTGCGCACCAGCGTCTCGTAGCCGACCTGTTCGCCAAAGCCGCAGACCATCGCCGCGACCTGGGTGTCGAACAGCGGCTCGGGGAACAGCCGGGCGTCGTGGTAGAAGATCTCCAGATCCTGGCGCGCCGCGTGAAAGACCTTGACCGTCCCCTTGTGACGGAAGAGGTCGTAGAGCGGCTCCAGCGACAGGCCCTCGGCCAGCGGATCGACCAGGACCGCTTCGCCGCCGTCGGTCTTGGCGGTTGAGGCGGGGGGGACAGCCAGCTGGATCAGGCACAGCTTGGACCAATAGGTCCGCTCGCGCAGAAACTCGGTGTCGACGGTGACGTAGGGGGCGTTCTTGGCGGCTTCGCAAAAGCGGGCAAGATCTTCGGTGCGGGTGATCGCAGGGATGTCGTGGCTCATTCAGCTCTTTCAGATCGGGCGGTTCGTCCGCCAACCGGAATGATCTACGCGGATGTTGATGCTTTGGAAAGACCCGTTCGCACCCTGCCCTGCAGCGCCCTTGCGTCTCTTGCCCTATTCTGGCGCCTTTTCAGGTCCGCGGGCGCGCAGGGCCTCGGCCACGCCCGGTTCGCAGCGCGTGCGGTCGACCATCGGCACGCCGGTCCGAAAGGCCGCACGGCCGATCAGATGGGCCGCCACCGGCGCGGTCAGCAGCAGGAACAGAATGGCCGCGACGGCACGGGCGATGACCGTGCTTTCGGCGAAAGCCACGGCGACGGCCACCAGGATCAGGCCCGATCCCAGCGTGCCCGCCTTGGTCGAGGCATGCATGCGGATCAGAAGATCGGGCAGGCGCAGCACGCCAAGGCCCGCGGCAAAGCAGAAGACCCCGCCCATCACGACCAGAATGGCAACAACCAGTTCAGTGATCATGTCAGCTCCTCCGCCTTCAGCAGGATGCGCCGTTCGAGGTAGCGGGCCAGGCATACGGTAGCCAGAAAGCCGACCAGCGCCAGAACGACCGCAACGTCCAGGAACGCCGCGCTGCCGGCCTGCAGGGCGGCCAGACCGCCAAAGGCCACCAGTTGCACCGTCATCATGTCCAATGCCACGATACGGTCGGCCAAGGTAGGCCCCTTGACCAGGCGGATGGCAGCCAGCGCCACGCCCAAAATGACCAGCGCCAAGGCGAAAAGAACTGCATTTTCCAGAAGGTTCATGACTCTACTCCGTCGCCTCGCGCACCCAGACCTCGAACCGGTCGCGGATCTGCGCCCGGATCGCACCGGGATCGTCCCCGAACATGGCGTGAATATACAGCGTCTTGCGGTCGTCCGACACATCCAGGCTGAGCGTGCCGGGCGTCAGCGAGATGAAATTGGCCAGCAGGGTGATCTGCAGGTCGGTCGTCACGTTCAGCGGCACCGCGATCAGCGCCGGCTTTGAGTTCTGTCCCGGCGTCAGCACATCCCGCAGCACCGAAAACGAACTGACGATCAGCTCATAGACGAACATCACGACCAGCCGCAGCCAGTAATAGAGCCGCATGAAATAGCTGCCGGTGTCGGGAAACAGCGGCCGGACCAGCCACAGCGCCGCAAGGCCGATAAAGAAGCCGGTGATCAGCCCGCCCAGGGTCAGCCCGCCCGTCAGGGCCACCCAGGCCAAGGCCAGCAGCATGTTGATGGCGACGAGGTTCATGGCCGCACCCCCAGGACGGTCGTGACGTAATCGGTCGGGTCCAGCAGCTGCTGGGCCGCGCGCTCGGCGAATTGCACGAAGGGCTCGGGGAAGAGGCCGATGATGCAGGTCAGCGCCGCCAGCGCCACGATCGGCAGCATCAGCGCCACCCGGTCGCCGATGGGCAGGCTGGACAGCCGCGGCTTGATCCCGTCGGGATGGTCGGGCCAGAAGGCCGCGCCCCAGATCTTGGTCATCGAGAAGATCGTCAGCAGGCCCACCGCCAGCGCAAGACCGGCCACGACCCACATTTCGAGGTCCAGAGCCGCCTTGACCACGACGTATTTTGCCCAGAAGCCCGACAGCGGCGGAAAGCCCGCCAGCGAGAATGCCGGGATCAGGAACAGGAAGGCCAGCAGCGGTGCATGGGCGTAAAGCCCGCCGATCCGCGACAGGTCGGTCGATCCGGCGATGCGCTTGGCCACGCCCGCCACGAAGAACAGGTTGGCCTTCACGATGATGTGGTGCACCAGGTAGAAGACCGCGCCCATCAGGCCAAGCGGGGTATAAAGCGCCAGTCCCAGCACCATGTAGCCGATCTGGCTGATGATGTGGAAGGACAGGATCCGGCGGAAGTCGTTCATCGCGGCCGCGCCCAGAACGCCCGTGACCATGGTGATGACCGCCATCCACAGCATGATCGTGTGGGTATATCCGACGTCCTGGTCGAAGATCAGGGTGAAGGTGCGGATCAGCGCATAGACCCCGACCTTGGTCAGCAGGCCGGCAAAGATCGCCGAGACCGCCACCGGCGGCGTGTGATACGAGGCCGGCAGCCAGAAGAACAGCGGGAACAGCGCCGCTTTTACCCCGAAGGCCACCAGGAACATGATCGCGATGGTGGTCAGCAGGCCGGTATTCTCGACCTCGCGCACGGCCAGGTGCAGATCGGCCATGTTCAGCGTCCCGGTCACGCCATAGAGCAGCGCGATCCCGGACAGGAACATGATGGTCGAGACCAGGTTCAGCGTGACATACTTGATGCCGCCGTCCAGCTGCTCGCGCGAGCCGCCCAGCACCAGAAGGCCGAAGCTGGAGATCAGCATGACCTCGAACCAGACATAGAGGTTGAAGAGGTCGCCCGTCAGGAAGGCGCCGCAGACGCCGAACAGCAGCGTCTGCAGCAGCGCGTGAAACCCCAGCCGCTCCAGCCGCGAGGGGATCTCGGACAGGGAGTAGATCACGGTGGCAAGGCCGGTGATGGCGGTGATGACCACCATCACCCCGCCCAGCAGATCGGCCGCCAGCGTGATGCCGAAGGGCGCGGCCCAGTTCGACATCTGGGCGACTACGACGCCCTCCTCCAGCACCTCGGACATGAGCATGCTGCTGGCCAGCAGCAGCGCCACGGTGCCCACGACCGAAATCCAGCGTCCGGCGGGCGTGTTGCGGAACAGGTAGGACAGGACCGCCGTCATCAGCGGAATGATGAGCGGATAGACGGGAAGCCAGCTCATCGGCCGGCCTCCTTGGCATCCGCGGCCGGTTCGGCCACCCGCATCTCGTCGCTGTTGACGGTGCCGAGCGTCATGTAGGTGCGGTAGACCAGCGCCAGCGCAAAAGCCAGCAGCCCGAAGCCGATGACGATGGCGGTCAGCACCAGCGCCTGCGGCAGCGCATTGGCCACCAGCCCGGTCGGGGCATAGGCCCCATCGTCGATCAGCGGCGGCGCCCCGGCCGTCAACCGGCCCGAGCCGAAGATCAGCAGGTTCACCGCATTCGACAGCAGCACCAGGCCAAAGACGAAACGCAGCACGTTGCGGTCCAGCATCAGATAGACCGAGGTGGCGACCAGCACGCCGATGGTGATGGCAAGCAGCAGCTCCATCCTCAGATCTCCTGTTCCAGCGCGAAGACGAGGGTCAGGATTCCGCCGAAGACAGCCATGTAAACTCCGATGTCGAATATCAGCACCGTGGACAGCGGCAGGCCCTTGCCGCCATCCTCGGCAAACAGGAACAGCCACTGGCCGGTCAGGAAGGGCTCGTTGACGAAGCCCGAGGCGAGACCGGCAAGGCCCGCCACCCCGACGCCCAGCATGGCCACATTGGCCGGATCGACACGCAGGGCCGCCTGCGCCTCGCGCACCGAGGTGGCGATGGTATAGAGGATGAAGGCGGTGGCCCCTATCAGCCCGCCGATGAAGCCGCCGCCCGGCAGGTTGTGCCCGCGCAGCAGCGCGTAGACCGAGAAGACCAGCAGCAGCGCCACCAGCAGGCGCGTGGCGGTGGTCAGGATCAGCGACTGCATCTTACATCTCCTCCTTGTCGCGCCGGGCGGGGCCTGCCCCGCGCAGCAGCGCGAAGGCGGCGATGGCGGCCATGACCACCACGGTGATCTCTCCGAAGGTGTCCAGGGCGCGGAAGTCGACCAGGATGACGTTCACGATGTTGCGCCCATGCGCCTCGGGATAGGAGACCGTTTCGAAATAGGTGGTCAGGCGGCGGTCCAGGTCGCCCGCCATGATCGAGACCGCCAGAAAGCTCATGACGATGCCGCTGCCCGCGGCGATCAGCGCATGGCCCGGGCGGAACGAGGCCCGCGAGCGGCGCGGCAGATAGGGCAGCCGCAGCATCACGACGCTGACCAGGACGACGACCAGAACCTCGACCAGCAGCTGCGTGATGGCAACGTCCGGCGCGCTGAACATGATGAAGATCAGCGCCACGCCGATGCCGACCACGCCCATGGCGGCCACGGCCGTCATGCGGCTGTGGGTCCAGACCACCAGCATGGAGCCCGCGCAGATCAGCGCCAGAACCGTCCACTGGATCGGGTGGATGCTGTCGGTCGAAAAGGCGATGCCGGTCACGAAGGCGCCCTGCAGCACATATGTGAGACCGACCAGCACGACGAAGGTCAGGAAAGTCACCGACATGTAGCGCTGCAGGCTGCCGTTCTGGATCAGCGCGGCCTGCCAGGCGGCAAAGCCCTTGAAGCCGTCCAGAAGCCGGTCCCAGCCCGCGTCGAAGTCGATGGGGCTGCGCGCCTCGAAGGCGGTCAGGCGGGCGCGGATCGCCTCGTGCTTGCGATACATCAGCCAGCCGGCCAGAAAGGTCAGCAGCGACAGGATCAGCGCCATGTTCACGCCGCCCCAAAGATACAGATGCACCTCGTGGTCTTCACCCGACACGGCGCGGGTGGCGGGGCCGACGATGTAATGCCCCAGGATGCCCGGCAGCAGGCCGAAGATCAGCGACAGCGCGCCAAGGACCAGCGGCCCGGCCAGCATCGGCCAGGGCCCCTCATGGGCCTGATGCAGGTCGGGCGCCAGCTCTCCGCGGAACGGCTTCAGCGCGACGATGCCGCCCACGACGAACATCATCACCGAAGCGGCAAAGATCATCCCCGTCACCCAGATCGCGGCAAAGCCTTCCAGGCCCAGGCCGGCCTTGTACATGAATTCCTTGCCGATGAAGCCCACCATCGGCGGGATACCCGCCATGCTGATCGCGGCCAGCGCCGCCGCCAGGCCGGTCAGCGGCATCACCTTCCACAGGCCCCGCAGCACGGTGGCATCGCGGGTGCCGGTCGCGTGGTCCACGATGCCGATCATCAGGAACAGCGCCGCCTTGTAGAGCGAATGCACGACCAGGAACGTCATCGCGGCGACGATCGCGTAATGCGTGCCCGCGCCGATGAACATGGTCAGCGTGCCAAGCGCCATCAGCGTCGTATAGGCCAGCACCTGCTTGATGTCCGTCTGGCGCAGCGCCATGACCGAGGCAAAGACCGCCGTCACGCCGCCGAACAGGGTCAGGATCCAGAACCAGGCGCTGGTTTCGCCCAAGGCCGGGTTCATCCGCGCCATCAGGAAGACGCCCGCCTTCACCATCGTGGCGCTGTGCAGATAGGCCGAGACCGGCGTCGGCGCGGCCATGGCATTGGGCAGCCAGAAATGGAACGGCACCTGCGCCGACTTGGTGAAGGCGCCGGCCAGGAACAGCAGCATGATGCCCATGTACCAGGGATGGGCCCGGATCAGGTCGCCCATGGTCAGGATCTGCGACAGTTCGAACGTGCCGGTGACCGTGCCCAGGATGATCATGCCGCCCAGCATCGCCAGGCCGCCCGTTCCGGTGACCAGCAGCGCCTGCAGCGCGGAGCGGCGGGACTTTGCGCTGTTGGCGTGAAAGCCGATCAGCAGGTAGGACGAGATCGTGGTGATCTCCCAGAAGACGAACAGCGCGATCAGGTTGTCGGCCAGGACCAGGCCCAGCATCCCCACCATGAACATCAGCAGGTAACAGACGAAGCGCGGATAATCCGGGTGCTGGCCCAGATAGCGGGCCGAATAGAGCGTGACGGCCGTCCCGATGCCGGTGATCAGCAGGGCGAAGGTCATGCTGAGCCCGTCCAGCAGCACGGACAGCCGGATGTCCAGCGACGGGACCCAGTCGATGCCGCGCACCTGGGGCGCCTCGGCGATCTGCGGCAGAAGGCCGAGGAAGTACAAGAACAACACCGCCGGGACCGCGATCGAGATCCAGCCTGCCGGCCCTCCCATCACGCGATCCACCTTGGGATAGTCGTCAGCCATGTCTCGAACCCCCCATCGCGGCATGCAGTCGGCGCACGCTCTAGCACCCTTTACAGGGGGAAAACAGACGGACTGCGGAGGGAATCGCATAGGGCGGACGGAAAAAAGGCCGCCTTTCCCCCGATTTGAGTGTTCCTGCGGCGGCTGGAGGCATGCCGCCGCCGGATGCCTTATAAAGAAGTCGGGGCTTGGGGTCCTGGCTTGGATCGCGCGGCACTGCCCTGGACTCTGCCGCTTCGCTTGCGACCCTTGGTCGCAGCCTGCGCAAGGCGCGCGGCCGATGGTCATCCGTCCAGCCGCAGGCCGCTCGGCTGGGCGGGACTTGTGCTGCCGGCGCGCTCCGGGACAGGGTGACGCCTTGTCACAGCGGTCACACTGCCCGCGATTCGCCCAAGGATACGAAAGGACATTCCATGTTGCTTGCCTCGGACCCGGCTGCCCGCCACAGCCTTGCCTTCCGGACCGGCCTGACGCTGGCCGCCGCCGCGCTGATCGCGCTTGGCGCCAAGGTGCAGGTGCCGTTCTGGCCTGTGCCCATGACGCTGCAGACGCTGGCCGTGCTGGTCATCGCGGCCGGCCTGGGGCCGCGCCTTGGCCTTGCGGCGATGGGCGCCTATCTTGCGGCCGGACTGGCCGGGCTGCCGGTCTTTGCAGGCTCGCCGGAGCGCGGCATCGGCCTGGCCTACCTGGCGGGTCCGACCACGGGCTTCCTGATGGGCATGGCGCTGGCGATGCTGGTGACGGGACGCCTGGCGCAGCACGGCGGGTTCGGAATGCGCGTGCTGGCCATGCTGGCCGGGACCATCGCGATCTATGTGCCGGGGCTGATCTGGCTGTCGGGATTCGTGCCCTCGGACCGCCTGCTGGCGGCCGGCGTCGCGCCCTTCCTGCTGGGCGACATCGTCAAGATCGCCCTGGGCAGCCTGCTGCTGGAGGCCGGTGCCCGCCTGCGCCGCTGAGCACCATCACTGACACGAACCGGCGGGGTCCCATGCGGGCCCCGTTTTCCATTCTGCGTTCCTCAGCTGTGCCCGCGCCCGATATCCCCCAGCGTCAGGACCGGCGAGGCGTCGATGCCCTGCGCGTTCAGCATCGCGGCCACCCGCTCCAGCGAGGCCACCAGCATCGCCTGTTCCCAATCGTGAAGCGCCCGAAAGCCGGTGACGAACTGCTGCTGCAGCGCATCCGGGGCGCTGCGCAGCGCCTCGGCCCCGGCATCGGTCAGGATCACGTGCAGCTGCCGGCGGTCGGTGACCGACCGCTGTCGCAGCGTCATGCCGAGCTTGTCCAGCTGGTCAACCAATGCCGTGACGGTCGCCTGGCTGACGCCCATCTGGCTGGCCAGTTGCGTGGGCGTCGCGTGATGACCCTCGCGCCCCGACAGGATCTGCAGCACGCGCAGCTTGGCGGGGGTCAGGCGGACAGCCTGTGCCAGGTCGCGCTCGTAATGCTCGGTGGCGCGCAGGATGCGGCGCAGGGCGATCAGGGCGGCGTCGGTCCGGGGGTCGGGGGTTTCCTGTGTCATGGCCCCATCATGCCACCAACGGGGACGCGCGGGCAATGGCAGGGCCTTAGTCCACCAAAAAATCCGCATGGCGAAAGGCCGGCCCATCGCCGGCAGATTTCGCCCCTGAACCTGTTCGGAGCGCCTTTTCTGCCCAGGCGGGTTGATCCTCGGGTGCCGATGGTATACTTAGACAGCCGAAGCAACTGAGGATCAGGAGCCCATGCCAGACAAATTGCAGCACACCGACCGTCTTCGCCAGCCCACCATGCGCCGGCCCCGGCCCACCGATGGCGCCGCCATCTGGAAGCTGGTGCGCAACTGCAGGCCGCTGGACGAGAATTCGATGTACTGCAACCTGGTGCAGGCCGACCATTTCCGCGACACCTGCGTGGTCGCCGAAATGAATGGCGATGTCGTCGGCTGGATTTCCGGCCACCTGATCCCGAACCAGGATGCGCTGTTCATCTGGCAGGTGGCCGTCAGCCCGCAGGCGCGCGGCCTGGGACTGGGGCGCAAAATGCTGATGAACCTGCTGGACCGGGACATCTGCGAGGATGTCACCCGCCTCAACACCACCATCACCCGTGACAACGACGCATCCTGGGCGCTGTTCCGCAGCCTGGCCCGGAACCTGGGCGGCGATCTCGGGGACGACCCGCATTACACGCGGGACCGCCATTTCGACGGGCAGCACGCGACCGAACATATGGTCACCATCACGCTGCCCCGGCAGCAGGATCACGCGCAGGCCGCCTGATCCTTCGCCAGACAAAATAATTCTTTGAACGCACGACGTGCGAAAGGACTTCTCATGCCCAAGGACGTGAACACGCCCTCATCCGCCACGGAAACCACCAACCCGACCGACATTGGCATCTTCCAGCGCCGCGAAAGCGAAGCGCGGTCCTATTGCCGCGGGATCCCGGACCTCTTCACCTCGGCCAGCGGTTCGATCATGCGGGCCGCCGATGGTCGTGAATACATCGATTTCCTAGCCGGCTGCTCCTCGCTGAACTATGGCCACAACGATCCCGACATGAAGGCCGCGCTGATCGACCACATTGCGGGCGACGGAATCGCCCACGGGCTGGATCTGCACACCACCACCAAGGCCGATTTCCTGGGTGCCTTCGAGCGCCACATCCTGGCACCGCGCGGCATGGATCATCGCGTCATGTTCACCGGCCCAACGGGCGCCAATGCAGTCGAGGCGGCGATGAAGATCGCCCGCAAATCCACCGGGCGCACCAATGTCGTGGCCTTCACCAACGGCTTTCATGGCGTGACCATGGGTGCGCTGGCGGCGACCGGCAACGGCTATCACCGCGGCGGCGCCGGGATGGAGACGCAGGGCGTGACCCGCGTGCCCTTCGACGGCTATGCCGAGGGTCTGGACAGCGCCGCGCTGCTAGACCAGATGCTGTCGGACAATTCGGGCGGCATCGACGCGCCGGCGGCGATCATGCTGGAAACGGTGCAGGGCGAAGGTGGGCTGAACGCGGCCTCGACCGAATTCGTCCGCGCCATCGCCGCCATCGCCAAGCGCCACGGCGCGCTGCTGATCCTGGACGACATCCAGGCCGGCTGCGGACGGACCGGGCGGTTCTTTTCCTTCGAGGACATGGGCGTGATGCCCGACCTGGTCCCGATGGCCAAGTCTGTGTCTGGCTTTGGCCTGCCGCTGGCCATGGTCCTGGTCCGGCCCCAGCACGACGTCTTTGGCCCGGCTGAGCATAACGGCACCTTCCGGGGCAACACCCATGCCTTTGTCACGGCCCGCGTCGCGATCGAGAAATTCTGGTCCGGCAAGGGCTTCGAGGTCGAGCTTTCGGACAAGGCCTCGCTGATCGAGGCCCGCCTGAAGGATCTGGCGGCCCTGGTGCCGGGAGCCCAGCTGAAGGGCCGCGGCCTGATGCGCGGCGTGGATGTCGGTTCGGGCGAACTGGCCGGCGCCATCTGCAAGCGCGCCTTCCAGAACGGGCTGATCATCGAGACCTCGGGCAACGAGGATCAGGTCGTCAAGGTTCTGGCGCCGCTGACCACGCCCAAGGACGTGCTGGGCCGTGGCTTTGGCATTCTGCTGGATGCCGCCCGCGATGTCCTTGCCACCACCCAGATCGCTGCGGAGTAACATTCATGATCGTGCGCAACTTTTACGACCTCAAGGACACCGACCGTTCGGTGTCGGACCAGCACTGGAATTCGGTGCGGATGCTGCTGGCCGATGACGGGATGGGATTTTCCTTCCATATCACCACGCTGGCGGCGAATTCGGAACACACGTTCCACTACAAGCACCATTTCGAAAGCGTCTACTGCATTTCGGGCAAGGGTTCGATCACCGACCTGGAAAGCGGCGAGACGCATCAGATCACCCCTGGCGTGATGTATGCGCTGGACCAGCATGACCACCATACCCTGCGCGCCGAGGAGACTCTGGTCATGGCCTGCTGCTTCAACCCGCCCGTCACCGGGACCGAGGTGCATCGCGAAGACGGCAGCTATGCCCCAGCCACCGAGACGGCCTGAGCCATGACCCACGCGACCCATACCGTCGAAAAGATCGGCGGCACCTCGATGTCGCGGGTTCATGAGCTGCGCGACACGCTTCTGGTGTCCGACCCCGCACGCCCCTATGGCCGGATCTTCGTCGTCTCGGCCTTTGGCGGCATCACCAACCTGCTTCTGGAGCACAAGAAATCCGGCGAGCCCGGCGTCTATGCGGCCTTTGCCAGCCGCGAGGAGGATCACGGCTGGCTGGCCGCCCTGGACCGCGCCAGCGACGCCATGATCGCGGCGCACCGCGTCGTGCTGGACCATCCGGGCGACGTGGAACAGGCCGACGGCTTTGTCCGCGACCGTCTGGCCGGCGCGCGGAACTGCCTGATCGACCTGCAGCGGCTGTGTTCGCACGGGCATTTCCGCCTGTCCGAGCACATGCTGCAGACGCGAGAGCTGCTGTCGGGACTGGGCGAGGCCCATTCCGCCTTTGTCACGGCGCTGATGCTGCAGCGGGCCGGGATCTCGGCGCGCTTCGTCGACCTGTCGGGCTGGCGCGACGATGGCGAGGTCTCGCTGGACCAGCGCATCCAGCGCGCCATGCAGGACATCGATCCGCAGACCGAGATGCCCATCGTCACCGGCTATGCCCAGTGCCGCGAGGGGCTGATGCGCGAATTCGACCGAGGCTATTCCGAGGTGACCTTTTCGCGCCTGGCGGCCCTGACCGGCGCGCGCGAGGCGATCATCCACAAGGAATTCCACCTGTCGTCTGCCGATCCGAACCTGGTCGGGGCGGATGCGGTCCGCAAGCTGGGGCGCACGAATTTCGACGTGGCGGACCAGCTGTCGAACCTGGGGATGGAGGCGATCCATCCCAAGGCCGCCAAGACGCTGCGCCAGTCCGGGGTGCCCCTGCGCGTGACCAATGCCTTCGAGCCGCATGATCCGGGCACGCTGATCGACGACCAGCCCGCCACGCGTCCGGCCGTCGAGATCGTCACCGGCCTCGACCTCTTTGCGCTGGAACTGTTCGAACAGGACATGGTGGGCGCCAAAGGCTATGACGCCTTCATCCTCGAGGTGCTGACGCGGCACCAGGTGCGGATCGTCAGCAAGGTCTCGAACGCGAACACGATCACGCATTACGTGGACAGCAGCCTCAAGGTGCTGCGGCGCGTGGAAAAGGACCTGACCGAGCGTTATCCTTCGGCTCAGGTCTCCTCGCGGGCGGTGGCAATGGCGGCCGCCGTCGGGCGCGACCTGTCCGGCCTTTCAGTCCTGTCACGCGGCCTGATGGCATTGGCCAAGGCGGGGCTGGAGGCGATCGGCGCCGCTCAGGGGCCGCGACCGGTGGAGGTCCAGTTCATCGTCGAACGCGAGGCGCTCCCCGCCTCCATCAAGGCCCTTCATGGTGCCTTGGTCGAGGGCCAGGCCGAAGCGCTTCCAAAGGCGGCCTGAGGGCCTCGCGCTTCACGAAAAAGGGGCGGCCCGTCGGGGCCGCCCCTTTTTGCATCACTCCATCGCGTCGCCGGTCATCGGATCCAGGCGCAGCGAAACCTCGCGGTCTTCGGCATTGTGGTACTCGACATCGTAATAGCCGTCGTCGTCCCATTCGATTTCCGAAAAATGGCCCAGATCGCCGCCCAGGTCGGCCTCGGCCTTGGCCAGGATCTCGGACAGCGGCATCGCACCGGCCGGCGGCGCATCCTGGGCAGAGGCGATCACAGGGGACAGGATCAGGCCCAGCGTGGCAAGGGAACGCAGCATCATGGAATTCTCCTTCTTGGCGTGGTGTTCCCCGCCCAACCCGTCGTCCCGCGGCAGGTTCCGTTCCCGCCGCATCTTGCAGGCGGGCGCGGGCTGTCCTATATCTGGGCTGTCCGGAGCAATCCGGACTATGGACATAAACGCGCTCGTAATAAGCGGATCGGACCCGGGGGCGGTACCCGGCGGCTCCACCAGATCACCCTCGTTGGGGGACAATGGGGCCGAAACAGGATCGACGAACGTCTAAAGGGGTTATGCTTTGTCTCGGTGAGCTACCACCGATATCGGTGCAAATTGTACAGTTGCCAACGACAACCGTGCTCCGGTCGCGCTGGCTGCGTAAGCAGTCCGCAAGATCGAAACCTAAGCCCTTGCGCCTAGCAGCGTAAGGCGGGGCCCGCAGGAGCCTGGCAACAGAATCCTGCACCTTCCCCCTCCCATTTCCTCTGCGCTGCCCCCTTTCCTTCGTCGGTCATATGCCTATGCTTGGCGCAAGTCAGGAAAAGGTGACGGCATGGCGCGGTCTGGGTTTGATTACGGTGGAATGATGCATCGCGCGATGCAGGGCTTGATCGCAGAGGTTCTGCGCAAGGTGGCCCGCGAGGGGCTGCCGGGCGAACACCATTTCTTCATCACCTTCGACACGCGCGACGACGGGGTCGAGATGGCCGACTGGCTGCGCGAACGTTATCCCGAAGAGATGACCATCGTCATCCAGCACTGGTTCGACAACCTGGTGATCGAGGATGACCATTTCACCATCACGCTGAACTTCGGCAATTCACCCGAGCCGCTGAAGATCCCCTTCGACGCGCTGCGCACCTTCGTCGATCCTTCGGTCGAGTTCGGCCTGCGCTTCGAGACGCAGGACGGCGATGACGAAGATGAGGACGAGGACGCCGAGTTCGAACTGGACGCCCGCGACGATGACGACGACACGCCCCCTTCGGGTGGTGGCGAGGTCGTGCGCCTGGACCGCTGGCGGAAGTAATGTCCGTCCTGCGGGGCCTGTCGGCCTTTCCGATCACGCCGACGGATGACGCGGGCCAGCCATTGGCGGCCGACATGCGGCGCCTGGTGCTGCGACTGGCGCGGGCGGGCGTGGACAGCATCGGTGTGCTGGGATCGACGGGGGGATATGCCTATCTGACGCCCGAGGGGCGCCGTACCGTTCTTGAAACCGCCTTGGACGCGGCCGGGGGCAAGGTCCCGGTCATCGCGGGCGTGGGCGCCCTGCGCAGCGATGTCTCGGCGGCCCTGGCGCGACATGCCGCCGATGCGGGCGCGGCAGGGCTGCTGCTGGCGCCCATGTCCTACACGCCGCTGACGGATGACGAGGTTTTCCAGCATTTCCGGATGGTGGCGGATGCGTCCGACCTGCCGATCTGCATCTACAACAACCCTTCGACCACGCATTTCCGGTTCGGGCCTGAACTGCTGGCGCGTCTGGGACAGCTGCCCACGGTCACTGCGGTCAAGATGCCCCTGCCCCCGGATGGCGATTTCGCGACCGAGATCGCGCGGCTGCGCGACCTGCTGCCCCCGAATTTCGTCATCGGCTACAGCGGTGACTGGGACTGCCCCGCCGCCCTGCTGCAAGGGGCCGACAGCTGGTTCAGCGTGGCGGCGGGGCTGTGGCCCGACCAGTCGCTGGCGCTGGCCTGTGCCGCGCGCGCCGGTGACCGGGCCGGCACCCTGCGCTGGCAGGCCCGGTTCCAGCCCCTGTGGCAGCTGTTCCAGGCCCATGGCAGCCTGCGGGTCGTACATGCGGCCGCCCGCCTGATGGACCTGACCGAGGCGCTGCCGCCGCGCCCGATCCTGCCGCTGGCGCAGGACCTGAGCCCGCAGCTGCAGGCGGCGATCCGGGCGCTGGATGCCTGAAACCGCCATGTTGGCGTTAGCATACCGTTGCATACGAATTGCGCCCGGCCACGGCTGCCGCTAAACCCTCCACGAAACCGTGAGGGAGCGACCCGATGACCAAGACCCGCACCGAAACCGACAGCTTTGGCCCGCTGGAAGTTGACGCCAGCAAATACTGGGGCGCGCAGACGCAGCGTTCGATCATGAACTTTCCGATCGGATGGGAGCGCCAGCCGGTCCCGATCATCCGGGCACTGGGCGCAATCAAGTTGGCCGCCGCGCGCGTGAACCGCGCCTCGGGCGACCTGCCCGGCGATCTGGCCGATGCGATGGAACAGGCCGCGACCGAGGTGTTCCAAGGCAAATTCGACGACAACTTTCCGCTGGTGGTCTGGCAGACGGGGTCGGGCACGCAGTCGAACATGAACGCCAACGAGGTGATCTCGAACCGCGCGATCGAGATCATGGGCGGAGAGATGGGGTCCAAGAAGCCCGTCCACCCCAACGACCACTGCAACATGGGCCAGTCCTCGAACGACACCTTCCCGACTGCGATGCACGTGGCCATCGCCATGCAGGCGCGCGACGTGCTGCTGCCGGGCCTGGACAAGCTGGCCGCCGCGCTGGAGGCCAAGTCCGACGAGTTCAAGGACATCATCAAGATCGGCCGCACCCATACGCAGGACGCGACGCCGCTGACCCTGGGCCAAGAGTTCGGCGGCTATGCCCATCAGGTCCGCAAGGGGATCGAGCGCGTCAAGGCCTGCCTGCCCGACATTTATGAACTGGCCCAAGGCGGCACCGCCGTCGGCACCGGCCTGAACACCAAGAAAGGCTGGGACACGGCCATCGCGGCCGAGATCGCCAAGATCACCGACCTGCCCTTTGTCACCGCGCCGAACAAGTTCGAGGCGCTGGCCGCCCATGACGCGATGGTCATGTTCTCGGGCGCGCTGAAGACGGTGGCCGGATCGCTGTTCAAGATCGCCAACGACATGCGCCTTCTAGGCTCCGGCCCCCGTTCGGGCCTGGGCGAGCTGATCCTGCCGGAAAACGAGCCGGGCAGCTCGATCATGCCGGGCAAGGTGAACCCGACCCAGGCCGAGGCCCTGACCATGGTCTGCGCGCATGTCATGGGCAATGACGCAGCCGTGGGCTTTGCCGGATCGCAGGGTCATTTCGAGCTGAACGTCTATAACCCGATGATGTCCTACAACGTGCTGCAGTCGATGCAGCTGCTGGGCGATGCGGCCAGCAGCTTCACCGACAACATGGTGGTCGGCACGCAGGCCAACACCGCCCGGATCGAGAAGCTGATGAAGGAATCGCTGATGCTGGTCACGGCGCTGGCGCCCACCATCGGCTATGACAACGCGACCAAGGTGGCCAAGACCGCGCACAAGAACGGCACCACCCTGCGCGAAGAGGCGATTGCCCTGGGCTTTGTCGATGGTGAGACCTTTGACCGGGTCGTCCGCCCCGAGGACATGATCAGCCCCAAGGGCTGACGCATCCTCATCCGGACTTGACCGGACCGGGCCGGGGCGCGTTAGATTGCGCCCCGGCCCTTTTCACGCCAGGCAGAGGCATGCCATGACCACGATCGTCAATCTGCGCCAGGCCCGAAAGCAGCGCGACCGCGACGCCCGGCGGGCCACGGCCGATGCGAATGCCGCAAGGCACGGAGAGACCAAGGCCCTGCGACAGCTGCGCGAGGCCGAGGCTGACCTTGCAAGCCGTAGGCTGGACGGACACCGGGCCGCGCCGGACGGATCGGATGATTGAGCTGCCGCCGATGACCGCGCCGATCAAGCGGTCGGTCACCATCGACGGGCACCGCACCTCGGTCTCGCTGGAGGATCCGTTCTGGAAGGCGCTGGCCTCCGAGGCGGCGGCGCGGGGCATGACCCGCGCCAGCCTGATCGGCCAGATCGACCACGCCCGCCCGCCCGAGGTCGGGCTGGCCACCGCCCTGCGGCTGTTCGTGATGGACGCGCTGCAGAACCCGAAGGGCTGAGCCCCGCCCGTCAGGCGTCGCGCAGATCCGGCAGCACGTGATCGGCAAAGCGCTGGCGCAGGGTCAGCTTGCTGATCTTGCCGGTGGCTGTCAGGGGCATCTCGTCGACCAGGACCAGGTCGTCGGGCAGCTGCCAACCGGCCAGGTGCGGGCGCAGCAACTCGTGGATCTCGCCCAGGGTCGGCGCCTCATCGGCCGCCGGCTTGACCACCAGCAGCGGACGTTCATCCCATTTGGGATGGGGCAGCGCGATGACCGCGCATTGGGCCACCTTCGGATGGGCCACGGCCAGGTTCTCGACATCGATCGAGCTGATCCACTCGCCCCCGGACTTGATCAGGTCCTTGGACCGGTCGCGCAGCGTCAGCATCCCCTCGGGGCTGATCGAGGCGATGTCGCCGGTTCCGAACCATCCTTCGGCGTCCAGCGCCCTGGCGCTTGCCTCGGGGTTCTCGAAATAGCCCGCCGTGACGGTGTTGCCGCGCACGAACAGCTCGCCCATCGCGCGCCCGTCATGCGGCTGGCGGAGGCCGGCATCGTCGACGATCTTCATTTCCACCCCGAAGACACGCCGCCCCTGCCCCTGCTTCAGCGACATGCGCTGATCAAAGGGCAGCGCCCGCTGTTCCGGCGTCAGCGACCCTTGGCTGCCCAGGGGGGATGTCTCGGTCATGCCCCAGGCGTGGTTCACGTCGATTCCCAGCTTTTCGAAGCCCTCGATCAGGCTGCGGGGCATGGCGCTGCCGCCGACGACGATGTGGCGCAGGGCTGCGGGCTTGGCGCCGCGCGTCCTGATCTCGGCCAGAAGGCCCTGCCAGATCGTGGGAACGCCCCAGGCGCTCTCGACGCGCTCGGCCTCGCACAGGTCCCACAGGCTGGCCCCGTCCAGATGCGGCCCCGGCATCACCAGGCTGGCCCCGATCAGCGGCGCGGTGAAGGGCAGGCCCCAGGCATTGACGTGAAACAGCGGCACCACCGGCAGGATGCGCGGCTGCGGACCTAGGTCCGGCCCCAGAACCGCCGCCGTCGCCAGCGCGTGCAGCATGTTCGAGCGGTGGGAATAGAGCGTGCCCTTGGGATCGCCCGTGGTTCCGGATGTATAGCACAGCCCCGAGGCGGTCGTTTCCGGAAAGTCGGGCCAGGCCCGGTCGGTCGGGTGGCCCTGCAGCATCTCCTCGTAGCAGAGTGCATCCAGCGCGGTCTCAGGCATATGCGCGCGGTCGGTCATCACCACATAGCGCATCGGTGGCAGTTGGTCTTGCAACCGCTCCAGCAGCGGCACGAAGGTCAGGTCCGTGAAGATCAGCCGGTCGCCGGCATGGTGCGCGATGAAGCACATCTGTTCGGCCGACAGGCGCGGGTTGATCGTGTGGCAGATCGCACTGATGGCGGGGACCGCGTGATAGACCTCCAGGTGGCGGTGGCCGTTCCAGGCTAGGGTCGCGACCCGGTCGCCGGGCTGCACGCCCAGCGCCTCGAGCGCCTGGGACAGCTGCACGGCGCGCGCCCGCGTCGCGGCCCAACCCTGGCGATGAAGATCGCCCTCGACCCGGCGCGAGACGATCTCGGCGGCCGGAAAGCTCTCTGCGGCGTAATCCAGAAGCCCGCTTTGCAGCAGCGGTCGGTGCATCATCAGGCCGTCCATCCGGTCCTCCCTGTTCCGACCCGCATGATGGCCGGATCGGCGCACGGATCAAGCGCGATCGCCACCATGTGCCGCAAGGTCGGAACGGATCAGCGGGCGTTGATATGGGTCGAGGTCAGGTCCAGAAGCACCCGCCCCTCGGTGTCCCGCACCTCGGTCCGCACGGTCGAGACGCGCCGCCCGCGCTTGACCCATCGGGCCCGGGCGAACAGCTGGCCGTCGCTGCGGTTGCCCAGCAGCTGCGCGTTCAGCGTCATGGCCACCGGAAAGCTGTCCATGCCCTCCTCGACCTGCTCTCCGCCCAAGACCAGGTTCGTGGCGATCACGTCGGCGAACCAGACCAGCGCGCCGGCATGGATGGTGCCGAAAGGGTTCAGGATGCCCGCCGTCACGGTCATCTCGCCCTGGGCCTCCTGATCGCTGACGCCCGTGATGTCCATTTCGATCTGCCCGTGCAGGGTATGCTCGGCCATGCCGCGCCCTCCTTCCTTAGGATGCCGGCCCTGATCCGAAGACCGGATCAAGGTCCCATTTCGGCAGCGGGCAGGGAATGCCCCCGCCCGTCTGAATGTCGGGCTCGACCCCGCCCGGATAGGCGCCCACCACCTGGAAATCCTCCGAGGCCGCCAGACGACAATGCGCCAGCCCCGCCGGGATCACAATGACATCGCCGGGGCCGACCACGACGTCATCGCCATCCTCGCCCCCCAGGCGCAGGACGGCGCTGCCCCGGTGGCAACCCAGAACCTCGTGCGTGGTGGCGTGGTAATGGTGCCAGTCATAGACGCCGCCCGACCAGGATCCGCTCCAGCCGTTCCGGGCAAAGCGGTCGGTGAACCAGCTGGCCGTCGGCGCGGCCGTCACGGCGCGGTGGACGACCGGCGTCACCGGTTCATCCGCGCGATCAGGGACGACGTGTCCCAGCGGCCGCCGCCCATCTGCTGGACCTCCTTGTAGAACTGGTCCACCAGCGCGGTCACCGGCATCAGCGCGCCCACCTCGTCCCCGGCAGCCAGGCAGATGGCCAGGTCCTTGCGCATCCAGTCCACCGCAAAGCCGTGTTCGAAATGGCCCTGCGCCATGGTCTTGTGGCGGTTCACCATCTGCCAGCTGCCGGCGGCGCCCTGGCTGATGACTTCGACCACCTGCTCGACATCCAGGCCCGCCTTCTGCGCGAAGGCCAGCGACTCCGACAGCCCCTGGACCAGTCCCGCGATGGCGATCTGGTTGCACATCTTGGTCACCTGCCCGGCCCCGACATCCCCCATGCGCTTGCAGATCCGGGCATAGGCGTCGATGACCGGCGCGGCGCGGTCGTAATCGGCTAGGGTGCCGCCGCACATGACCGACAGTTGGCCGTTTTCGGCCCCCGCCTGCCCGCCCGAGACCGGCGCATCGACATAGCCCAGCCCGGCCTCGCGCGCCGCAGCCGCAAGCTCGCGCGTGACGCTGGCCGAGACGGTCGTGTGGTCGACAAAGACCGACCCCGGCGACATGCCGGCAAAGGCGCCCTCAGGGCCCAGACAGACCTGCCGCAGATCGTCGTCATTGCCCACGCAGGCCATCACGAATTCCGCAGCCTCGGCGGCAGCCCGCGGCGTCGGCGCGCTGCGGCCACGCCCGTCCTTGGTCCAGGCCTCGGCCTTGGCGCTGCTGCGGTTATAGACCACGACCTCATGCCCGGCCGCCGCCAGATGGCCCGCCATGGGAAACCCCATCACCCCAAGCCCCAGAAATGCCGTTCTTGCCACATCGTCCTCCTGCCCCTGCCGCCGCCCCTCGGGTCCCCCTGCCGGCGGCGGAAGCCCGCCGACGCGTTGAACTGGCCGCGCGCCTGTCATATGCAGCACACCATCACCCACGCGCAGCCTGGTCAAGCCGTGCCGCGCCAGAACCGCCCAAGGACCCCGCCCCACATGCTGACCATGTTTCGCTGGCTTCTGCGGCTGACCATCGGGTTGATCGTCCTGATCGTGCTGTCGGCGGCGCTGATCTGGTATTTCGCGGTTCGGTCGCTGCCCGATTACAACGCCAGCTACCGGGTCCAGGGCATCTCGGGCCCGGTCGAGATCGTGCGCTCGACCGAGAACGTGCCCCATATCTTTGGCGACAGCGACACCGACGTGTTCTTTGCCCTGGGTCTTGCCCATGCCCAGGACCGGCTGTTCCAGATGACCCTGCTGCGGCGTGCGGCCCAAGGCCGCCTGTCCGAGATCCACGGCCCCCGCGCCCTGGCCGCGGACGACCTGGCGCGTCGGCTTGGCCTTTACCGCAACGGGCAGGCGTCACTGGAGGTGCAGGATGCGGCGACCCGTGCGGCACTGAATGCCTATGCCTCAGGCGTCAACGAGTGGATCCGCATCGTCAACGAGGGCGCGATGGGCCGCGGCGCGCCCGAGTTCTTCCTGTTCCCTGACGTGATCGCCTTTTGGCAGCCGGCCGATTCGATGGCCATCCTGAAGCTGCTGGCCGCCAGCAGCTCGAACGCCGCCGCGGAGGAGATCCTGCGCGCCCGCCTGTCGCTGTCTTGGCCGGAGCATGGCCCCGAGATCCTGGCGCGCGCCGGAATCCCCGGCAACCTGCCCGCCTATGCCGCGCTGTTTCCCGGTGCCCGCCTGGGCATGCCCGAACGCAGCTTTGATCCGCAGGCGGTGCCCATGCCCCTGGGCTTCCTGGCGCCGGGTCCGCAGATTGGCGGCAATGCCTTTGCCGCGGCGCCCCAGCGCACGGCGGCGGATGCATCGCTCTTGGCCAGCGACCTGCACGTGCCGCTGACGACGCCCTCGCTTTATTATCTCGCCCGGCTGGAACTGGGCAGCGGCGGCGTCATCGGCGCGACGATCCCGGGCCTGCCGCTGGTCCTGTCGGGCCGCTCGCCCGGCCTGTCCTGGGGGGTGACGCCCGCATCCATCGACGACGCCGATATCGCCATCGAGGAGGTCCAGCCGGGCAATCCGGACCGCTATCGCGGGCCACAGGGCTGGACCAGCTTCCAGACCCGGACCGAGGTCATCCGCGTGCTGGACGGCCCGAACCAGACCGTGACCCTGCGCGACACGCTGAACGGCCCGGTGGTGCCGGGCCTTGACCCCGGGCTGCGGGACGTGACCCCGATCGGACATGTGGCGACGCTGCGCTGGACCGGATCGTCGCGGCAGGACACCACCATGACCGCCCTGATGGGCCTGATGCGCGCGAGCACCGCCGAAGAGGCCGCGCGGGCCCTGACGGGCGTCGTCGCGCCCGCCCTGCACGTGGCGCTGGCAGATCAGGCGCGGGTCAGCCACCTGGACGCGGGCGCCGCGCCCGAGCGGCGGGCCGATCATCCGACCGCAGGCGCCCTGCCCAGCCCGGGCTGGCTGCCCGAAACCGCCTGGCAGGGGGCCAGATCCCTGGCGGCGGCCCCGAAGCGGCCCCAAAGCGGCATCAGCATCTTGACCGAGGAGGCGCCCGACGGTGGCATCCGCCGCGGCCGGCTCGACCGCCTGCTGGGTGACCGCGAGGTGCATTCCCGCGACAGCTTCATCGCCGCGCAGTTGGACGTCGTCGGCCCGGCGGCCCGGGGCCTGCTGCCGCTGGTGGGCGCGAACCTGTGGTTCAACGGCGATCCCGCCGCGCCCGGCACGCCCGAACGCCAGCGCCAGGACGCGCTCGCGCTGCTGGCGGAATGGGACGGCGCCATGAACGAGCACCTGCCCGAACCGGTGATCTACGCGGCCTGGATGTCGGCGCTGCAGGATCGTCTGATCCGCGATGAGCTGGGGCCGCTGGCGGACGACCTGGTGCATCTGCAGCCGCGCTTCATCGACGCCGTCTTCCGCAACCGCGCCGGCGCGGCGCGCTGGTGCGACATCGTGCAGAGCGCCGCGACCGAAGATTGCGCGACCATTGCCCGGCAGGCGCTGGACCGCGCGATCCTGGACCTGTCGGCGCATTTCGGCCCCGACGTGACCAGCTGGCGGTGGGGCAACATGCACCAGGCGCGGCACCTGCATCCCGGCCTGGGCGATCTGCCGGCGCTCGGCTGGATCATGAACATCACCCAGTCCATCTCGGGGGGCGACTTCACCGTGGCCCGCAGCGGCCTGTTCGGCGGCGCGGCCGATCCTTACCAGGCGGTGAACGGTGCGGGCTTTCGCGGGGTCTATGACCTGGCCGATCCCGACAGTTCGGTCTTCATCATCTCGACCGGCCAGTCAGGGCACCCTCTGTCGCGCCATTACGATGATTTGGCGGGCCTCTGGCGGCGGGGCGAATATATCGGCATGTCGCTGGACCCGGACCTGGCGCGCGCCGCCGCCGTCGGCATCACCACCCTGACCCCCGCCGACTGAGGGCCCAACTGAAACAGGGGCCCCAAGGGCCCCCGTCACCATCACGTCGGGCTGCGATCAGAAGTGGATCGCGCGACCATAGGCGTCCAGAACCGCCTCGTGCATCATCTCGGACAGGGTCGGGTGCGGGAAGACCGTCTCCATCAGGTCCTGCTCGGTCGTCTCCAGCTGGCGGCCGATGACATAGCCCTGGATCAGCTCGGTCACCTCGGCGCCGACCATGTGCGCGCCCAGCAATTCGCCGGTCTTGGCGTCGAAGATCGTCTTGATCATGCCTTCGGACTCGCCCAGGGCGATGGCCTTGCCGTTGCCGATGAAGGGGAAGCGGCCGACCTTGATGTCCAGCCCCTGCTCCTTGGCCTTGGCCTCGGTCAGGCCGACCGATGCCACCTGCGGATGGCAATAGGTGCAGCCGGCGATGCTGCCCGGCTTGATCGGGTGCGGATGCTTGCCCGCGATCAGCTCCGCGACCATCACACCTTCGTGGCTGGCCTTGTGCGCCAGCCAGGGCGCGCCGGCAAGATCGCCGATGGCATAGACGCCCTCGACCCCGGTGCGGCAGTATTCATCGGTAATGACATGGGTGCGGTCGACCTTGATCCCGGCCTCTTCCAGGCCCAGCCCCTCGGTGTTGCCGACGATGCCCACGGCAGAGATCACCGTGTCGAAGTCCTGCGTCTCGACCTTGCCCCCGACCTCGATATGGGCGGTGACTGTGTCACCCTTGCGGTCCAGCTTCTTGACGGCGGCCTTTTCCATGATCGTCATGCCCTGCTTGACGAACTGCTTCTTGGCGAATGCGCTGATCTCGGCATCTTCGACGGGCAGGACGCGGTCCATTACCTCGACCACGGTGGTCTTGGCGCCAAGCGTGTTGAAGAAGCTGGCGAATTCGATGCCGATGGCGCCCGATCCGATGACCAGCAGCTTTTTGGGCATATGCGGCGGGACCAGCGCGTGCTTGTAGTTCCAGACCAGCTTGCCGTCCGGCTCCAGCCCCGGCAGTTCGCGCGCCCGGGCGCCGGTGGCCAGCACGATAGATTTCGCGGTGATCTCCTCGGTGCCCTTGTCGGTCGTGACGGTGACGCGGCCCTTGCCCGCCAGCTTCGCCTCACCCATGATCGTGGTGACCTTGTTCTTCTTGAACAGGTGGCCGATGCCGCCCGACAGCTGCTTGGCCACCCCGCGCGAGCGTTTCACGACCGCGTCCAGGTCATAGCCGATGCCGTCCGCCTTCAGCCCGAAATCCTTGGCGCGGTGCATCAGGTGATAGACCTCGGCACTGCGCAGCATCGCCTTGGTCGGGATGCAGCCCCAGTTCAGGCAGATGCCGCCCAGATGCTCGCGTTCGATGCAGGCGACCTTCAGGCCCAGCTGCGCGCCCCGGATCGCGGCCACATAGCCGCCCGGCCCTGCACCGATCACCACCAAGTCGAAATTCTGGGCCATCGCGTCCCCCGGCTGAATAAGAATAGTTCAGCGTTAAACCATTTGCCTTTGGGCGGCAAGCCGCGCAGGCCTCAGGCGGCGGGGGCTTGGGCCTGGCTGTCGGACTGCGCCTCGTCCAGCACCGCCTCGACGGCCAGGGGGGTGGCGTTAGGGGTGATGACGGCAAAGCTGCCCTGTTCGTCCGGGGTCAGCGCGCGGCGCTGCGTGGCGCGCCAGGCGGCATAGGCCGTCAGCAGCGCGAAGAGGACGCCCATGTAGATCCAGAACCCGTCGGGCCCGATCACGCCCATCAGCCAGCCGGTGATGATCGGCCCGCCCATGCTGCCGATGCCATAGATGAACAGCAGCCCCGCCGAGGCCGAGGCCATGTCAGCCTGGTCCAGGTAATCATTCGTGTAGGCCAGCAGCAGCGCGTAGATGGGGTTGGCCACGCCGCCCATGATTGCGCCTGCCACGACCAGGCCCAGGGTGCCCGGCTGGACCGCGATCACGATCAGCCCGCACAGCCCTCCGATCGCCGACAGGATCAGCACCAGCTTGCGCCGGTCATAGCGGTCCGAAATCCAGCCGATCGGATATTGCAGCACCAGCCCGCCCGCATAGATCGCGGCCACGAAGACGCTGATCTGCGCCACCGACAGGCCGATCTGCGCGCCCCAGACCGACGACATCCCCGACAGGACGGCAAAAACCCCCCCCATCAGGAAGATGCCCACGCAGCCCAGGGGCGATGCGCGATAGAGCCGGGCAAAGGACATGCGCTTGATCGTCTCGAACTGCGGCGCGGGCTGGGCCGACAGCAGGATCGGCGTGAAGGCCAGCGACACCAGCACCGACGGGATCACGAACAGCAGAAAGCCCGCCGGGTCCGCGACGTTCAGCAGCGCCTGCGCGATCACGATGCCCAGCAGCTGCACGATCATGTAGGCCGACAGCGCCTGCCCGCGGTTCTGGTTCGACGTGCCGGTGTTCAGCCAGCTTTCCGCCGTCACATAGACCCCGCAGAAGCAGAACCCGATCAGGAAGCGCAGGAAGGTCCAGGCCATCCAGTTCGCCTCGACCGGGAACAGGATCAGCGTGGCCGAGATCAGCGAACCCAGGGCCGCGAAAACCCGCACATGGCCCACATTCTTGATCAGCGTCGGCACCGTCAGGCTGCCCAGCAGAAAGCCGCCGAAATAGCCGGTCATGACCAGTGACATCTGGAAGGTCGGGATCCCCTCGATGCCGCCGCGGATGCCCAGCAGCGTGCCTTGCATCCCGTTGCCGACCATCAGCAGCAGGATGCCCAGAAGCAGCGGCCATGTGGTGCGCAACACCGAAATCATCGCAGGTCTCGTCTCGTCGGATCGGAAAAGGACAGGGGATCTGCCCTAATCCCGACAGGCCCTGAGCACCACCGGGAATCCGACCTCAGGGGATCAGCAGCGACGCATCGCCATAACTGAAGAAACGATAGCCGTTGCGAACCGCATGTCCATAGATGGACTTGATATTTTCGGCCCCCATGACCGCCGAGACCAGCATCATGAGGGTCGATTTCGGCAGATGGAAGTTCGTCATCAAGCCATCGGTCACCCGGAAGTGATAGCCCGGATAGATGAAGATGTCGGTCGTCCCCTGAAACGCGTCGACCCGCCCGTCCGCGACCGCGGCCGATTCGATCAGCCGCAGCGCGGTTGTGCCCACGGGGATGACGCGGCGCCCCTCGGCCTTTGCGCGGGTGATGGCCTCGGCCGCGGCGGGGCTGATCTCGCCCCATTCGGCATGCATCCTGTGGGTGGTCACGTCCTCGACCTTCACCGGCAGGAAGGTGCCTGCGCCGACATGCAGCGTCACATGCACGAATTCGACGCCGCGCGCCTCCAGCGCGGCCAGCAGGGGCGCGTCGAAATGCAGGCTGGCGGTGGGGGCCGCAACCGCCCCCTGCCGGGCGGCCCAGACCGTCTGGTAATCCTCGAGGTCCTGGGCATCCGGCGGCCGGATCGAGGCGATATAGGGCGGCAGCGGCATGGCGCCCACCTCGCGCAGCGCCGCGTCAAAGGCATCGCCCTCGGCGTCAAAGACCAGCCGCAGCCCGCCCTCGGCGATCTCGGCCACTTTGGCGGAAAGCGCGGCGCCAAAGCGGATCACCTCGCCCGCGCGCAGCTTGCGCAGCGGCTTGGCCAGCGCCTGCCAGCCCTCTGCCGCGGGCTCCAGCAGCGTGACCTCGATCCGGGCCTCGACCGGCCCCTGGGCGCTGTCGCGACGGCGGATGCCGGTCAGGCGCGCGGGGATCACCTTGGTGTCGTTCAGCACAAGGACATCGCCCGGCCGCAGGATCCGGGGCAGATCGCCCACGTGGCGATCGTCGATCGCGCCGTCCTGGGCCAGCAGCAGGCGGGCGGAACTGCGCGGCCGCGCCGGGCGCGTCGCGATCAGATGCTCGGGCAGGTCGAAGTCGAAATCGGACAGTTTCATGGCAAGGGGCTTTAGCGAGGCGCCCGCGCCACCGTCAAGCACCCGTGATCTCCAAGCGAAAAACTCGGACTTTACTTGCCCGACAGAATCGGTAAGTTTCCGCAGGCACAGGAGCCCGCCATGATCGTCTGCCATTGCACCCAGATCTCGGATCACGACATCCGCGCCGCCATCGACTGGATGCGGACGGCGGACCCGCAGACGATCATCACGCCGGGCAAGATCTATCACGCCTTGGGAAAACGCGCCGATTGCGGCGGCTGCATGCCGCTGTTTCTGGACACCATGCGCGCCTGCGATAAGCTGGGGGTCGCACCGCCGATTTTGCGGGCCAGAACAGACAGCAAGAAGGAAGCCACCCATGAAGGGCGACGCAAAGGTCATCGACTATCTCAACGCCGCGCTGCGGTCTGAACTGACCGCCGTCAGCCAGTACTGGCTGCACTACCGCCTGCAGGAGGACTGGGGCTTCGGCAAGATTGCCAAGAAGTCGCGCGAGGAATCCATCGAGGAGATGCACCACGCCGACAAGCTGATCCAGCGGATAATCTTTCTGGAAGGGCATCCCAACCTGCAGCGCCTGGACCCACTGCGAATCGGACAGAACCTGCGCGAGACGCTGGAATCCGACTTGGCCGCCGAACATGACGCCCGCACCCTCTATATCGAGGCGCGCGATCATTGCGACAGCGTCGGCGACTATGCCAGCAAGATCCTGTTCGAGGAGCTGATCCAGGACGAGGAAGGGCATATCGACTTCCTGGAAACGCAGATCAGCCTCTACGAGACGATCGGGTCCCAGAACTATGGCCAGCTGAACGCCAGTTCGGCGGACGAGGCCGAATAAGCGGCACCCTCGCGTCGCAGTCAGGTGGGGGGCGTCAGCGCCCCACCTTAGGCCAGCCAGTCTCGGGCCAAATCCGGCAGTTCGTCGAAATGCCCCAGCAGCGCCTCGGGCGCCAGCCGGCTGATGGCCTCTCCTTCGGGGCCGAAACTGATCAGCGCGACCTTGACGCCGGCGGCAGCGGCGGTCTTGCGATCCGTCTCGGTGTCCCCGACCAAAAAGGATCGTGCGACCTCTCCGCCCGCAGCCTTGACGGCGGCCTGATAAGGGCGCGGGTCGGGTTTTCGCACAGGCAGCGTATCAGCGCCGATCATCCCCCCGAACAGATCCCGCACCCCCAGTTCGCGCAGCAGCGTTTCCGCCAGCGCCTCGGGCTTGTTGGTGCAGACCGCCAGCCGGTGCCCGGCCCGTGCCAACTGGTCCAGCGCATCCTCGACGCCGGGATAAAGCCGCGTGTGCACCGCGATCGCCGCGCCGTAATGCTCCAGCAGACGGTCGAAATCCTCGTCCTCGGCGCCGGGGGGCAGCAGCATCTCGCCGTCCATCCGGCCATAGCCCGCGCGCAGCATCGCCCGCCCGCCGTGAAAGGCGATCAGCGCATCCTCCACCGGGTCCAGCAGGTCGCCCAGGCCCCGCGCGCGAAAGCAGGCATTCGCCGCCGCCACCAGGTCGCCCGAAGTGTCAGCCAAGGTCCCGTCCAGGTCAAAGACCACCGTGCCTGCCATGTCTCATCCCCTCGAAACGATCCGAAAACAAAGGTGACCACGCCGGGGGTTTCCAGCGCGCGCTCCCCCGCTTAAAACGCCGTCTCAACGAAAGCAAACAGGCGACGAGGGCGGGATGACGGAAAACGCTGTGGCAGTGGTGATCCTTGCGGCCGGTCAGGGCAGCCGGATGCAGTCGGACCTGCCCAAGGTCCTGCACCGGCTTGGGCAGGTCCCGCTGGTCGGCCACGCGCTGTCCGCCGCGCGCAGCCTGGAGCCTGAACTGGTGATCGTCGTCACCGGCCACGGCGCCGACCGGGTCGCCCAGGCGGTGGCCGCGCTGGACCCCGAGGCCGCGACCGTCCTTCAGTCCGAACAGCTGGGCACCGGCCATGCCGTGCGGCAGGCCCTGCCCCAGCTGGAAGGGTTCGAGGGCAAGGTGGTCGTCCTTTACGGCGACACGCCTTTCATCGGCCAGGACACGCTGGCCGCCCTGGCCTCGCATTCGGCAGATCTGGTGGTCCTGGGCTTTGAGGCCGATGATCCCGGCCGCTATGGGCGGCTTGTGGTCAGCGACCGCGGGCTGGAACGGATCGTCGAGTACAAGGATGCCGACGCCGCGACACGCCAGATCGTGCTGTGCAATTCCGGCGTGATGGCGCTGGAGGCGAACCTGCTGCGCCTGCTGATCGCGCGGCTGTCGAACGAGAATGCGGCCGGCGAATACTACCTGACCGACCTCGTGGCCCTGGCCCGTGCCGAGGGTCGCCGCGCCGATGTCGTCCTCTGTGACGAGGCCGAGACACTGGGCATCAACACCCGTGCGGAGCTGGCAGCGGCCGAAGCCGCCTTTCAGGCGCGCGCCCGCATCCGGGCCATGGAGGACGGCGTCACCCTGACCGACCCGGACAGCGTCTGGTTCGCGCTGGACACGGTGATCGGCCGCGATGCGACCGTCGGCCCGAACGTGGTCTTCGGCCCCGGCGTCACCGTCGAATCCGAGGCCGAGATCCTGCCCTTCTGCCACCTGGAGGGGTGCCATGTCTCGTCGGGCGCCCGCGTCGGCCCCTTTGCGCGGCTACGCCCCGGCGCGGAACTGGGCGGTGACGTCCATGTCGGCAACTTTGTCGAGATCAAGAACGCGGTCCTCGACGAAGGCGTCAAGGTCGGCCACCTGACCTATCTGGGCGATGCGCATGTGGGCGAGCACACGAATATCGGCGCGGGCACCATCACCTGCAACTATGACGGCGTGATGAAGCACCGCACCACGATCGGGCCGCGCGCCTTCATCGGCAGCGATACGATGCTGGTCGCCCCGGTGAGGATCGGCGCCGACGCCATGACCGGCTCGGGCAGCACCATCACCGAGGACGTGCCCGACGGGGCACTGGCCATCGGGCGCGCGCGGCAGGTGACGAAACCGGGCCTTGCGACGCGGCTGATGGCTGCCCTGCGCCTGAAGAAGGAGGCACGCTGATGTGCGGCATCATCGGAATTCTGGGCAAGCACGAGGTGTCGCCGCAGCTGGTCGATGCGCTGCGGCGTCTGGAATATCGCGGCTATGACAGCGCCGGCGTGGCGACGGTGGATGCGGGCGGCCGGCTGGACCGTCGGCGCGCGGTGGGCAAGCTGGTCAATCTCAGCGACCGGCTGGTGCACGAGCCGCTGACCGGCCATTCGGGCATCGGTCACACGCGATGGGCAACCCATGGCGCCGCGACCGAAGGAAACGCCCATCCCCACCGCTCGGGCCGGGTGGCCGTCGTGCATAACGGCATCATCGAGAATTACCGCGACCTGCGGGCGCGCCTGGCCGATCTGGGGATCGAGGCGCGGACCCAGACCGACACCGAGACGGTCGCCCTGTGGACCGCCCATCACATGGACCAGGGCATGGGGCCGATCGATGCGGCCCGCGCCACCCTGTCGATGCTGCACGGGGCCTTCGCCCTGGCCTTCCTGTTCGAGGGAGAGGGCGACCTGATGGTCGCCGCCCGCAAGGGCAGCCCGCTGGCCATCGGCCATGGCGAGGGCGAGATGTTCGTCGGCTCGGATGCGGTGGCGCTGGCGCCCTTCACCGACCGCATCACCTATCTGGAGGACGGCGACCATGCCGTCCTGACCCGGGCCGGCGTGCAGGTCTTTGACGCGGAGGGTCACCAGACCCATCGCGCCCAGGCCCGCATCGACGTCGGCGCCACGGCGATCGACCGGGGCGGCTATCGCCACTTCATGGCCAAGGAAGTGGCCGAGCAGCCGGTCGTGATCGGCGATGTCCTGAACCACTATATCAAGGGCGACCGGATCGTGCTGCCCGAGGGGCTGGACTTTGCCGGGGTGGACCGGATCGCGCTGGTCGGCTGCGGCACCGCCCATCTGGCGGGACACGTGGCGAAATACTGGTTCGAGCAGTTGGCCGGCCTGCCCGTCGACATCGACGTGGCCTCCGAATTCCGCTATCGCGAACCGCCGCTGTCGGAGCGCAGCTGGTTCATCGCCATCAGCCAGTCGGGCGAAACGGCCGACACGTTGGCCGCGCTGCACTATGCCCGCACGCGGGTCGCGCGCACCGTGGGGCTGGTCAATGTCGGCACCTCAGCCATCGCGCGCGACAGCGACGTGGCCCTGCCGACCCGGGCGGGGATCGAGGTCAGCGTCGCCTCCTCCAAGGCCTTCACCTGCCAGCTGGCGGTCCTTGGCATCCTGGCGCTGAAGGCCGCGCATGACCGGGGCCGCATCGACGATGCGCAGCTGGCCGCGCATCTGCGCGACCTGCGCGCGATTCCCGGCCTTCTCAGCCAGGCCTTGGCGATCTCGGACGAATGCCGGGCGCAGTCGGAATGGCTCAGCCAGGCGCGGGACGTCCTCTACCTGGGGCGCGGGGCGCTTTTCCCCGTGGCACTGGAGGGCGCGCTGAAGCTCAAGGAGCTCAGCTATATCCATGCCGAAGGCTATGCTTCGGGCGAACTCAAGCACGGTCCCATCGCCCTGATCGACCGCGACGTGCCGGTGGTGGTCCTGGCAGCGCATGACGCGCTTTTCGACAAGACCATCTCGAACATGCAGGAGGTGATGGCCCGCCACGGCCAGATCCTGCTGATCTCGGACGCCTCGGGGATCGCGGCCGCCGGCGAAGGTGTCACGGCCAGCCTCACCCTTCCCTCAGGGGGCGGCATCTTCCAGCCGATCCTCTACGCGGTGCCGATGCAGTATCTGGCCTATCACACGGCGGTCGCCAAAGGCACCGACGTGGACCAGCCCCGCAATCTGGCGAAATCGGTCACCGTGGAATGAAAATAGGGCCCGCCCATTCGGCGGGCCTTTTCATTACAGCCGGCGGAAGGTGACGTAATGGGGCGGGCGCCCCTCGCGCAGCGCCTTCTGCTCATAGCGGGTGCTGATCCAGTCGTCCCAAGCCCGGTCCGTATCCGCGATCATCTCGAAGCCGGCCTGCGGAACCTCCTCGCGCGTCTGCCGGATATAGTCGGGAATGTCGCTGGCCACCCGAAAGATGCCGCCCGCCTTCATCACCCGCGCCAGCGGCAGCAGATGCTCGGGGGTGACAAAGCGGCGACGGTGGTGCCGCGCCTTGGGCCAAGGGTCGGGATACATCAGGAAGGCGCGCTCGATGCTGGCATCGGGCAGGACATCCATCAGGTCGCGCGCATCGCCGGGATGAACGCTGACATTGCCGACGCCGGCAGCCCTGATCTTGCCCAGCAGCATCGCGACGCCGTTGATGAAGGGCTCGCAGCCGATGATCCCGATCCCGGGATAGGTGCGGGCCATGTGCACCATGTGCTCGCCCCCGCCGAACCCGACCTCCAGCCAGACGGGCCTGTCGTCGCCGAAGATCGCCTGCGGATCGATGGGCCGGCGTTCGGGATTGTCCTCGACGGTGATGCCGCGCGGCCGCAGATCGCCCAGATCCTCGGAGAGATAACCCTTCTGGCTCTGCCGCAGGGTCTTGCCGTGACGGCGCCCGTAGAAATTGCGCCGCGGCGGGTTCGGGTCGAAGGCGGAGGGGGGTGTATCGCTCATGCCGCCCGATTGCCGCATGTGGTGCCGGTTTTCAAGCCCCGCCGACACGGGCCCGCCCTTGCGTCTTTGTCGCCCCAGACATCCCGCGGGGGGTCCGGGGGACCCAAGGTCCCCCGGCGATTTTCGTCAGTCCGCCATCAGCCGGCTGATGATGACCGTGACCTCGGGCTTCTTGCCGATCTCTTCCATCGACACCTGCCGGGCGATCTTGCGGATCGCCTCGTCCATCTTGCCGTCATCGCGCACCGTGCGGGCATCGGCACGTTCCAGGAACTCGGCCAGCTCGCTCTCGATCTGGCGCGCCAGGTCGCCGCCGTTGCGGCCCCGCTCGGGCAGGCCCATCAGCTCGACCCAGGCGTCGGGCAGAACCTTTTCATCCTCGTCCACGATCACGCTGACCGTCGCATGGCCGTTCAGCGCCATGCGGATGCGGTCGCGCACGACCCCGTCCATCGCGCCGATCAGGCGGTTCCCGTCCAGGTACAGCCGCCCCGTCTCGACCTGGTCGACCACGCGGGCAACCTCGCCGGTCAGGTCCAGCATCGTGCCGTTGGTCACGATCTCGGCCCGCATCCCCTTGGCCCGCGCCAGTAGCGCATGTTCGCGCAGGTGCAGGTGCTCGCCGTGCATAGGGATGACGGTGCGCGGCTTCAGCAGGTCATGGACCGCCTCGATGTCCGGGCGGTTGGCGTGGCCCGACACATGGTAGAGGCCGTCATCGGCGTCATAGACCTCGACGCCCTGCTCGCTCAGCGCGTTCATGATCCGCCCGACCGAGCGTTCGTTGCCCGGAATGGTCTTCGAGCTGAACAGGAAGCTGTCGCCTTCCTTCAGCGACAGGCCCAGATAGCGGCCGCGCGACAGCTGCGCGCTGGCGGCGCGGCGTTCGCCCTGGCTGCCGGTGACCAGCAGCATGACCTTGTTGCGCGGCAGCTTGGCGGCCTCTTCCGGGCCGATCGTCTCGGGGAAATCGCTCAGGATGCCGCTGTCAAAGCCCACGCTGACCATGCGCCGCATCGCGCGGCCCAGCAGGCAGACCTTGCGGCCCGACGCCCGCGCCGCATCGGCCAGCGTCTTCAGACGGGCGATGTTGCTGGCGAAGGTCGTCGCCACCACCATGTTCGGCTGCGCCATGACCCATTCCAGGATCGGCGTCGCCAGCACGGCCTCGGACCGGCCGGGATGGGGCGAGAAGATGTTGGTGCTGTCGCAGGCCAGGACCTTCACGCCCTCGCCTTCGGCGGCGATCTCGGACAGGCCCACGGCATCAAAGGCGTCGCCCACGACCGGGGTCACGTCCATCTTGAAGTCGCCCGTGTGCACGACGCGCCCTGCGGGCGTATCGATGATCAGCGCGCTGCTTTCCGGGATCGAGTGGCTGATCGGCAGGAACTGGACCGCGAAGGGCCCGACCTGCGTCACCGCGGGCCGCGCCTCGGTGATGTTCACCGCCTCGGCGGGCAGGCCCATCTCCTCCATCTTCAGCCGCACCAGCGTGCCGGTGAAGCGCCGGGCATAGATCGGCACGTCCAGGCGCCCCCACAGATGCCCGATGGCGCCGATATGGTCCTCGTGCCCGTGGGTGACGAAGATCGCCTCCAGCCGGTGGCGGTTCTGCTCCAGCCAGGTCAGGTCCGGCATGATCAGATCGATGCCGGGGCTTGCGTCCATGTCGCCGAAGGTCACCCCCAGGTCCACCAGGATCAGCCGCTCCTTGCCGGGAAGGCCATAGCCGTAGACATAGGCGTTCATGCCAATTTCGCCCGCTCCGCCGAGCGGCAGATAGATCAGGCGTTCAGCCATTTCCCATCTCCTTGTTAAAGTCGTGAATAAGACGCAACCCGTGCATCGTCAGATCATCTTCTATCGCATCGAACAGGTCGAACCCCTGGTCGAACAATGGCGCAAGCCCGCCAGTGGCTATGACTTTCATCGGGCGGTCGCGCTCGGCGCGGATCTTTTCCACGATACCGTCGACCAACCCCACATATCCCCAGAACACGCCCGACTGGATACATGCAACCGTATTCGTGCCGATGACCTTCGCGGGCATGGTGATATCGACATGCGGAAGCGACGCGGCGCCCATGTGCAGCGCCTCCAGCGACAGGTTGACGCCGGGCGCGATGACCCCGCCGATATAGGCGCCGTCGACATCGACGACATCGAAGGTCGTGGCGGTGCCGAAATCCACCACGATCAGGTCGGGTCCGTGCCGGTCAAACGCGCCGACCGTGTTCACCAGCCGGTCGGGGCCGACGGTCGTGCCCGGATCCACGCGCGGCGCGACCGGCAGGAGGCAGTCGGGTTTGCCCACGACCAGCGGCCGCGTGTCGAAATAGCGGTTGCACAGCACCCGCAGGTTGAAGACCACGCGCGGCGCAGTGGCGCTGATGATGCAGGCATCGATCTGCAGCTTGAACTTTTGCACCGCGATCAGCGTGGACAGCCAGACATAGTATTCGTCGGCCGTGCGGCGGTGGTCGGTGCGGATGCGCCAATGCGCCAGGAACCCGGTCCCGTCCCAGATGGAAAAGACCGTGTTGGTGTTGCCGGTGTCGATGCACAGAAGCATGGGCCTCAGCCCCCGTTGAAATGGATGTCGGCGGCGGGGATGGCCTGCCGCCCCTTGGGACCGATCAGGATCAGCGCGCCGCTGTCGTCGATCCCCTCGAAGCGGCCGGTGATCTCGGCGGTGCCGGTGCGGGCGGTGATCGTCTCGCCCAGTTTCGCGGCCCGCGCCAGCCAGGCATTGCGGATCGGGCCAAAGCCATAGGCCGTCATCTGCCGGTGCCAGGCGGCGAACTCGGCCGCCACTGCGTCCAGCAGATCATCGGGCGTCACCTCCAGCCCCGTCTCTCCAGCCAGGCTGACGGGGCGCAGCGCCCCGGCTTCGACCTGCCCGGGATCGGGCGCGGCGGCCAGGTTGACGCCGATGCCGATGGCCAGGACCGCCACCTGCCCTCCTGCCCCCGCGCTTTCCAGAAGGATGCCCGACAGCTTGCCGCCGTTCAGCAGCACGTCATTGGGCCATTTCAGCGCCAGGTTCAGCTGCGGCCCGCACAGGCGGTGCAGCGCGTCGTGAACCGCCAGCGCGGCAACGAACGACAGGCGCGCCGCATCCGCGGGACCGCCGGCGGGCCGCATCACCAGGGTCGCCGCGAAATTGCCCGGCGGATCGGTCCAGGCACGGCCGCGCCGACCGCGCCCGGCCTCCTGCCGGCGCGCCATGATCCAGGCTGGGCCGCTCAGCGAGGGGGCCAGCCGGAACGCCTCGGCATTGGTGCTGTCCACGCGGTCGAGGACGTGGCGCGCCACGCCCTCGGGCCAGGCGGCCGGTCCGGGGTTATTCAACGATGACCACGGCAGGGTCGACGATCACCACCGGATCGACCAGGGACAGGGCGGCCGTGGCCGCGGCCTCATCGACGCCCAGCATCGTCACCGCGCCCAGCAGCAGCGCCGCCGCCGGGACCATCAGCGCCGCGAACTGCATCGCCCCCATGCGGCTTTCCACGGGTTCGGATTCCGCCCCGAAGAACATGTAATAGACGATGCGCAGGTAGTAGAAGGCGCCGATGACCGAGGCGATCACGCCCAGAACGGCCAGCCAGGACAGGCCTGCATCGACCGCCGCCGTCAGCACGCCGTATTTGGCGAAGAAGCCCAGGAAGGGCGGCACGCCGGCCAGGCTGAACATCAGGAACAGGACGGCAAAGCTTTTCAGCGGATCGGTCTGGGCAAAGCGGTTCAGGCTTTCAAGGTCGGTGACCGGGCGGCCGTCCCGCTCCAGCGACAGGATGAAGGCGAAGGTGCCGACATTCATGACGGCATAGATGGCCATGTACATCAGCATCGCCTGGACGCCATAGGCCGTGCCTGCGGCCAGGCCCACCAGCGCGAACCCCATATGCGCGATCGAGGAATAGGCCATCAGGCGCTTGACGTTGCGCTGCCCGATGCCGGCGATCGAGCCCAGGAACATCGACAGGACCGCCAGCAGCGCGATGATCTGCGTCCATTCGCCCGGCACATTGCCGAATGCCTCGAACATCAGCCGCGCGATCAGCGCCATGGCCGCGACCTTGGGTGCAGTTGCCATGAAGGCCGTCACCGGCGAGGGCGCGCCCTCGTAGACGTCGGGCGTCCACATGTGGAAGGGCACGGCCGAGACCTTGAAGGCCAGGCCCACCAGCAGGAAGACCAGGCCGAACAGCAGGCCCATGGGCAGCCTTCCGGCCGTGACGGCCTGGATGATGCCCGCAAAGCTGGTGGTGCCCGAGAAGCCGTAGACCAGCGAGGCGCCGTAGAGCAGCAGCCCCGAGCTGAGCGCGCCCAGGACAAAATATTTGAGGCCGGCTTCCGAGGACTTGACGCTTTCCCGGCGCGAGGCGGCAAGCACGTAAAGCGCCAGCGACTGCAGCTCCAGCCCCATGTAGAGCGACAGCAGGTCGCCCGCCGACACCATCACCATCATGCCAAGCGTCGAGAGCACGATCAGGATCGGGTATTCGAAGCGCATCAGCCCGTGCCGCGACAGGTAGTCCGCGCTCATCGCCAGGACGGCGGCGGCCGACAGCAGCACCGTCACCTTGGCAAAGCGCGCAAAGGCGTCGTCGATGAACATGCCGAAGAAGGCGTCCTGCTGCGGACGGTCGCCAAAGCCGACATAGACCGCCGCCACCAGCAGGGCCAGCACGCTGGCCCAGAGGATCGGCCGGGCGATCCGGTCCTTGCCGAAATAGGCACCCGCCAGCAGCGCCGCCAGCGCAAAGATCGCAAGCCACAGCTCGGGCAGAACGGTCGAAAGATCGAGCGAGGTCATCTTGCTATCCTCAATGGCTGACGCTGGCCTGGGCCAGGTCGTCGCTGGCTGCCTCGGCGGGCACCGCGTCGTGGAAGTTCACCAGCAGCGCCTCGACCGAGGGGCCGGTGATGTCGGTCACCAGGCGCGGATAGACGCCCAGGATCAGGGTCATGGCGATCAGCGGAACAAAGATCCACTTTTCGCGCGGGGTCATGTCGGTGATCGCCCGCAGGCTTTCCTTGATCAGCGCGCCCATGGTGACGCGGCGATAGAGCCAGAGCGCATAGGCCGCCGACAGGATCACACCGGTCGCCGCGACGAAGGCCACCCAGGTGTTGGCGCGGAACGCCCCCATCAGGGTCAGAAACTCGCCCACGAACCCTGACGTGCCGGGCAGGCCCACGTTCGCCATGGTGAAGAACATGAACACCAGTGCATAGACCGGCATCCGGTTCACCAGCCCACCATAGGCGTCGATTTCCCGGGTGTGCATCCGGTCATAGATGACGCCCACGCAGAGGAACAGCGCGCCCGAGATGAAGCCGTGCGACAGCATCTGGAAGATCGCGCCGTCCAGCCCCTGCTGGTTGGCGGCAAAGATGCCCATGGTGACATAGCCCATGTGAGCGACGGACGAATAGGCGATCAGCTTCTTCATGTCCGACTGCGCCAGCGCCACCAGCGAGGTGTAGACGATGGCGATGGCCGACATCCACAGCACCACCCCCTGCAGCAGGTCGGCGCCCACCGGGAACATCGGCAGCGAAAAGCGCAGGAAGCCGTAGCCGCCCATCTTCAGCAGAACCGCGGCCAGAACCACCGACCCGGCGGTCGGGGCCTGGACGTGCGCGTCGGGCAGCCAGGTATGGACCGGCCACATCGGCATCTTGACCGCGAAGCTGGCGAAGAAGGCCAGGAACAGCAGCGTCTGCATGCCACCGACCACGGTAAAGCCCAGCACCTGCATGGTCTGCGACGGAAAGTCGAAGGCCAGCAGCTGCGCGATGTCGGTCGTGCCGGCGGTGCGCGCCATCGCGATCATCGCGACCAGCATCAGCACCGAGCCGATGAAGGTATAGAGGAAGAACTTGAAGGAGGCATAGATGCGGTTCGCCCCGCCCCAGATGCCGATGATCAGGAACATCGGAATCAGGCCCGCCTCGAAGAACAGGTAGAAGAGGATCAGGTCCAGCGCCGTGAAGACGCCGATCATCAGCCCCTCCAGCACCAGGAAGGCGATCATGTATTCCTTGACCCGGACCTTGACGTCCCAGGTAGAGAGGATGGTCAGCGGCATCAGGAAGGTGGTCAGCATCACGAAGAGGATCGAGATCCCGTCCACGCCCATCTTGTAGCGCAGGCCCATGATCCAGGCATGGTCCTCGACGAACTGGAAGCCGGTGTTCGAGGCGTCGAAGCCCGCCAGCAGGAACAGCGAAATCAGGAAGGTCGCGCCCGTGGCGATCAGCGCCAGCCATTTCGCGTTCTTCTGCGAGGCGGCATCGTCGCCGCGCAGGAACAGGGCCAGGATCCCCGCCGCCACGATCGGCAGGAAGGTGATGATCGAAAGAAGGTTCGTCATGTTATTGCGCGCCCCGCATCATCACCCAGATCAGCAAGCCCACGATGCCCAGAACCATCGCGAAGGCATAGTGGAACAGAAAGCCCGACTGGACCCGACCGGCAAAGCGCGTCAGTCGCGGAATGATTCCCAAGGCCAGCCCGTTGATGGCGCCGTCGATAACCGCTCCGTCCCCGCCCGTCCACAGCTTGCGGCCCATCCAGCGGGCTGGACGCACGAACAGGGCGTCATAGGCCTGGTCGAAATACCACTTGTTCAGCAGGAACTGGTACAGGCCCTGCTGCTGGCGGGCCAGCTTGGCCGGGGCCTCGGGGTGGCGGATATACATCAGCCAGGCCAGCGACAGGCCGATCAGCATCGCGATGAAGGGCGACAGCTTGACCCAGGTCGGGACGTAGTGGGCGTCATGCATGACGTGGTTCTCGGGATGCATGAAGATCGCGCCCGGCCCCACGGCGATCTCGGCCGGGTCCTCCGCCGCGCCGGCGGCGCCATGCAGCGCCTCTCCCTGCGGCTCCGCATGATCGGCCTCGGCGACGCTGCCCTCCAGCGCGGTCTCGGCCCCGGCGACGCCGGCCCCGTGATCGTCGGCCGCAGCCTCGGAATGCGCGGCCTCGATCTGCGGCAGGCCGAAGAAGCCCTGCACGCCCTCTTCCTCGAAGAAGCTGTTGTACCAGATCATCCCGGCAAAGATCGACCCAAAGGCCAACACGACCAGAGGGATGGTCATCACGCGCGGGCTTTCATGCGCATGGTCATGCGCGTGATGGTCGCCCCTCGGCTTGCCAAAGAAGGTCATGAACATCAGCCGCCAGCTGTAGAAGCTGGTCATCAGCGCCGCCAAAACCAGCAGCCAGAAGGCATAGCCGCTGCCCGAGGCATAGGCGCTCTCAATGACCGCATCCTTGGACAGATAGCCCGAGAAGCCGATATGGGTCAGCGGGACGCCGACGCCGGTGATGGCCAGCGTGCCGATCATCATGGCCCAGAAGGTCAGCGGGATCTTTGTCCGCAAGCCTCCATAGTTCCGCATGTCCTGTTCGTGATGCATCGCGTGAATGACCGAACCGGCCCCCAGGAACAGCATGGCCTTGAAGAAGGCATGCGTGAACAGGTGGAACATGGCCACCGAATAGACGCCGACGCCCGCGGCCACGAACATGTAGCCCAGCTGCGAACAGGTCGAATAGGCGATCACGCGCTTGATGTCGTTCTGCACCAGGCCAACCGTCGCCGCGAAGAAGGCGGTCGAGGCGCCGATGATCACGATGAACATCTTGGCTTCCGGTGCGAATTCGTAGAGCGGCGACATCCGGCAGACCAGGAAGACGCCCGCGGTGACCATGGTCGCGGCATGGATCAGCGCCGACACCGGGGTCGGGCCTTCCATCGCGTCTGGCAGCCAGGTGTGCAGGAACAGCTGCGCCGACTTGCCCATCGCGCCGATGAACAGCAGGACCGCCAGCACGTTCGCCGCGTTCCAGTCGCGCCACAGGAAGGTCATCTCGGTCTGGGCCAGCATCGGCACCTGGGCAAAGATCTCGTCGAACTGGATCGAGCCGGTCAGCCACCAGATCCCGAAGATCCCCAGCAGGAAGCCGAAGTCGCCCACGCGGTTCACGATGAAGGCCTTCATCGCCGCGGCACCCGCCGACTGCTTCTTGTAGTAGAAGCCGATCAGCAGATAGGAGGCGACGCCCACACCCTCCCAGCCAAAGAACATCTGCAGCAGGTTGTCGGCCGTCACCAGCATCAGCATGGCAAAGGTGAAGAACGACAGATAGGCGAAGAAGCGCGCCCGATAGGGCTCGTCGTCGCTGAAGTTCTCGTCATGCGCCATGTAGCCGAAGCTGTAGAGGTGGACCAGCGCCGAGACCGAGGTGATCACGATCAGCATGATGGCGGTCAGACGGTCCAGACGGATCGCCCATTCGCTGGTGAAATCGCCCGAGACCACCCAGTCCATCACCGGGATCTGGCGCAGCTGGCCGTCGAAGGTCAGGAAGATGATCCAGCTGAAGGCGGCGGCGGCAAACAGGATCGCCGTCGTCAGGATCTGCGCGCCGCGCTCGCCCAGGGCGCGCCAGCCGAAGCCGGCGATCAGCGCGCCCAGTAGCGGGGCAAAGAGAATGAATTGCGCCATGGGTTCCTTACCCCTTCATCACGTTGACATCTTCCACCGCGATCGTGCCGCGGTTGCGGAAGAAGACGACCAGGATCGCCAGGCCGATGGCCGCCTCGGCGGCGGCGACGGTCAGGATGAACATTGTGAAGATCTGGCCGCCCAGATCGCCCAGATGGGCCGAGAAGGCGACGAAGTTGATATTGACCGCCAGCAGCATCAGTTCGATCGACATCAGGATGACGATGACGTTCTTGCGGTTCACGAAGATGCCGAAGATCCCGGCGACGAACAGGATCGCCCCCACGACAAGGTAATGTGTCAATCCGATCATCGTTTCTGTCCCTCCGGGTCTGTCACCCGTTGATATTCCATTGGCTGCGGCGGGGGCCTTACAGCCCCTGCCCCGGCTTGACGTCGCGCAGCTGCATGGCCTTGGCCGGATCGCGATGCATCTGCGCGATCACGTCCTGGCGCTTGACATTGGTGCGGTGGCGCATGGTCAGCGTGATCGCCCCGATCATGGCAACCAGCAGGATCAGCCCCGAGATCTGGAACGGCAGCATGTAGCGGTCATAAAGCACCAAGCCGATCGCGTTGGTGTTCAGCGCCGGCACCACCATCGGCACCGCCCGCAGCGTGGCCGACTGATCCGCGCTCTCCCAGGCCCCATAGGCGATCGCCAGCTGCGCCAGCAGAACCAGCGCAATCAGGCCTGCCAGCGGCAGATAGCGCGCGAACTCGCCCTTCAGCCCGGCAAAGTCCACGTCCAGCATCATCACCACGAACAGGAACAGCACCGCGACGGCGCCGACATAGACGATGACCAGCAGCATGGCCACGAATTCCGCCCCGACCAGGACGAACAGGCCCGCCGCCGACAGAAAGGACAGGATCAGCCACAGCACCGAATGGACCGGGTTGCGGGCCAGGACGACCATGAAGCCCGCAACGCAGACCGAGATGGCAAACAGGTAGAAGGCAAAGGTGATCATTCGGAGCTGCTCCCCTCGGATTCGGTAAAGACGCCCTGGGCGATCTCCAGCGCCTTCTGCATTGCAGGAAGGCCGCCGAACATCCCCATCTGATAGATCACCTCGGCGATCTCGCGCGGGGTGGCGCCGGCCTCCATCGCGTGGCGGATGGTCATCCGCAGCTGCGGCTCGGCCAGGGCGCCCTGCACGGTCATCGCGGCCACGGTCACCAGAAGCCGCGTCTTGGCGTCAAGCCCGTCGCGGTTGAAGGTTTTGCCGAACCACATTTCCAGCATGTCCGCCGGCATGGTCGGGAACATCTTCTCGACGGCCTTCAGGTCGAAATGCTCCAGCGCGGGGTTGAAGGCCCGCGCCATCTCCTGTCCCTGGGACAGCATCTGCTGGAACATCTTCTGGAATGCGTCGGTCATCGGTAGGGCGCGTCGATGGCAAGGTTGCGGGCGATCTGGGCTTCCCACCGGGCGCCGTTGTCCAGCAGGCGCTCCTTGTCGTAATAGAGCTCCTCCCGGGTCTCGGTCGAGAACTCGAAGTTCGGCCCCTCCACGATGGCGTCGACCGGGCAGGCCTCCTGGCAGAAGCCGCAATAGATGCACTTGGTCATGTCGATGTCATAGCGCGTCGTGCGGCGCGAACCGTCGTCGCGGGGTTCGGCATCGATGGTGATCGCCTGCGCGGGGCAGATCGCCTCGCACAGCTTGCAGGCGATGCAGCGTTCCTCGCCATTGGGATAGCGGCGGAGCGCATGCTCGCCCCGGAAGCGCGGCGACAGCGGGCCCTTTTCATGCGGATAGTTGATCGTGGCCTTGGGCGCGAAGAAATAGCGCATCCCCAGCCCGAAACCTTTGATGAAGTCCACCATCAGGAAATACTTGGTGGCACGCGCGATGTCGAAAGCCATCAGAACTGCTCTCCATGCTTGGGCGCGGCGAAGCGGTCAAAGGCCGCCACGTAGTCGCGGATCCTGGCGCTGTCGTGGGACAGCTCGGCATTGTCCAGGTTGTTGGCCAGGAAATGCGCGAACTCGGCCTTGTCGGCCTCGGTCGCGCGGGCCAGCACCTGGGCGATCTTGTTGGAATATTCCATTCGGCTCACACCCCCGCCCAACGGGCCCAGAAGCCTCCGAACACCTCGAACTTGGCAAGGAAGGCGACGATGACCACCCAGCCCAGGGACAGCGGCAGAAAGACCTTCCAGCCGACCCGCATCAGCTGGTCGTAGCGATAGCGCGGCACGATCGCCTTCACCATCGCGAACATGAAGAACCACAGGACCATCTTGAGGAACATCCAGATGGCCCCGTCCGGCAGGCCGGGGATCGGCGACAGCCAGCCGCCGAAGAACAGCAGCGTGATCAGCGCGCACATCAGCCACATGGCGATGTATTCACCGGCCATGAACAGAAGGTACGGGGTCGAGGAGTATTCGGTCATGAAACCGGCCACCAGCTCGGATTCCGCTTCCGGCAGGTCGAAAGGCGCGCGGTTGGTCTCGGCCAGGGCCGAGATGAAGAACAGCACCACCATCGGCAGATGCGGCAGCCAGTACCAGGACAGGATGCCCAGCCCGCGCTGCGCCTCGACGATCAGGGTCAGGTTCATCGACCCGGTCGAGATGATCACGCCGATGATGATCAGCCCCAGGCTGACCTCATAGCTGATCATCTGCGCGGCCGAACGCAGCGAACCCAGGAACGGGAATTTCGAGTTCGACGCCCAACCCCCCATGATCACGCCATAGACCTCCAGCGAGGAGACGGCAAAGATGAACAGGATGCCCACGTTGACATCCGCCATCACCCAGCCCGGCGCAAAGGGGATCGCCACAAAGGCCAGCAGCGCCAGCATCATCGACAGAAAGGGCGCCAGGAAGAAGACGAACTTGTCCGCCCCGGCCGGCACCACGACTTCCTTGACGACGAATTTCAGTGCGTCGGCAAAGGTCTGCAACAGGCCCCAGGGGCCCACCACGTTCGGGCCGCGACGCATCTGCACGGCTGCCCAGACCTTGCGGTCGCCATAGACCATGTAGACCAGCGACAGCATCACGAAGGCGATGATCGCCAGGCCCTGCGCCAGCAGGATGATGGCGATGCCCCAGGAAGACACCCAAAAATCAGCCATGATGCCCGTTCCTCTTCCTTAGGCCGCGGGAATGCCGCGCGCCCTGCACTCGCGCAGGGTCTCTTTCGTTTCCATCACCCGCAGTCCCATCGGCTTGTCCTGCGACAAGGTGAAGGCCGCGCCGATCAGCAGCTTGCCGTCGCGCTTCGCCTGAAGGGTGCGGATGTGGCGTCCATAAGGGGCGCCGTTGTCCTTGGCCCAACCGGCCAATGCGCAGGTGGCATACGAGAAGGCGATATCGGCGTCCACCCCTTCGCGCAGATTGGCGGTCACCTCGACCAGATCGGCCTTGGATCCCTCGCTCAGTGTCTCCACCTTGACGGCGATGAACTGCGCGGGGTCGATCTCGACCTCCGGGCGCATCGCCGGCAGGGCCGGCTGCGTGCGGGCGGCGAATGCCTCCAGCGCCTTTTCCTGCGCCGTCTTCTCGCGCGGGCCGGGGGCCACGGGCAGGCCGGGCAGCTTCAGGTCCAGGTTGCTGTTCAGCGCGGCCAGGTCGGCCTCGGTCACGGCAAAGGCGTCGCGGCCGCCCGGGCTGTCCAGGTCCATCGTGGTGACGGTCCCGTCCGCCTCCAGGATCAGGATCTCGCCAGACTTGGTCGAGATGCGGGCCCGGCTCAGCGTGCCCGTTCCGCCGGTCTTGCCGGCGGCCAGGCTCACCGACAGTTGCTCGGGCTTGCCGCGCGGGCGGTCCGCCTCGCGCTCCGTCTGCATGCAGCCGGAGAGCAGCAGTGCCGCCCCCAGAAGGATCGTCATTCCCGTTCGACGCTGTGACAAGGCCGCCATGTTTCCCTACTCCGCTGCAAGTGCAGGCGCCTGGCGCGCCGCTGCCATCCGGGACAGTTCGCCCATCAGCGGCGAACAGCGCGCGATGGGGTTGGTCAGGTAAAAGTCGCGGATCGGGTTGACGAAGCTGGCGTTCCCCAAGTCCCGCATCGGCAGGGGCTGCCAGTCGCTTTCGACGATCTGGTCGACCCGCGCCAGATGTGGCACGGCCTCGACCAGCTTGCGGCGCAGCTGCGTCAGGCTGTCCCAAGGCAGCGTCTGGCCCAGTTCCGCCGACAGCGCGCGCAGGATCGCCCAGTTCTCCTTGGCCTCGCCCGGCGCAAAGTTCGCGCGCATGGCCAGCTGCGGACGGCCCTCGGTGTTCACGAACAGGCCCATCTCCTCGGTATAGCAGGCGGCGGGCAGGATGATGTCGGCGCGATGGGCGCCGCGGTCGCCGTGGCTGCCCTGATAGATCACCGTGGCGCCGGGCGAAATCTCGACCTCGTCGGCGCCCAGGTTGAAGATCACCTGCGCCCCCTCGATCGCAGCCGGCAGCCCGCCATCCGTCACCGCGCCCACGTCCATGGCGCCCACGCGGGACGCGGCCGTGTGCAGCACCAGAAGCCGCGCACCGGTCGCCTCGGCCAGGGCCTGGGCATGGGCCAGCACGGCTTCGCCATCGGCCTCGCGCAGGGCGCCCTGCCCCAGGATCACCAGGCCCGGCCCTTCGCCGGGCTGGGCGTCGCGCAGCAGCTGCGCCAGCGCCGCACGGTCGGTGCCGGCATGGGCATAGTCATAGGTCAGGTCGACCGCCTCGCCGACCAGCGTGACCTGGGCGCCGCGCGTCCAGGCCCGGCGGATGCGGGCATTCAGGACCGGCGCCTCGTCGCGCGGATTGGTGCCGATCAGCACGATCGTGCCGGCGGTGTCGACATCCGCGATCACCGCATTGCCGACATAGCCCGACCGGTTGCCCGCCGGCAGGCGCGTCCCGTCGGTGCGGCACTCCACATGACCGCCCAGCCCCTCGACCAGCGTCTTCAGGCTGAAGGCCGCCTCGACCGAGGCCAGATCGCCGACCAGGCCCGCGACTTGGGCGCCCGTCATCGCGCGGGCGGCGGCGGACAGCGCCTCGGGCCAGGTGGCCGGGCGCAGCTTGCCATTCTCGCGCAGATAGGGGCGGTCCAGCCGCTGGCGGCGCAGCCCGTCCCAGACAAAGCGCGTCTTGTCGCTGATCCATTCCTCGTTCACGCCGTCATGGTTGCGCGGCAGGATGCGCATGACCTCGCGCCCCTTGGTGTCCACGCGGATCGCGCTGCCCAGGGCGTCCATCACGTCGATGCTCTCGGTCTTCGACAGCTCCCAGGGCCGGGCGGTGAAGGCATAGGGCTTGGACACCAGCGCCCCCACCGGGCACAGGTCGATGATGTTGCCCTGCAGGTTCGAGGCCAGCGTCTGGTTCAGATAGCTGGTGATCTCGCTGTCCTCGCCGCGGCCGGTCTGGCCCATCTGGCTGATGCCCGCGACCTCGCTGGTAAAGCGCACGCAGCGGGTGCAGCTGATGCAGCGGGTCATGTGGGTTTCGACCAGCGGCCCCAGGTTCAGCTCCTCGGCGGCACGCTTTGGCTCGCGATAACGGCTGAAATCGACGCCATAGGCCATCGCCTGGTCCTGCAGGTCGCATTCGCCGCCCTGGTCGCAGATCGGACAGTCCAGCGGGTGGTTGATCAGCAGGAATTCCATCACGCCCTCGCGGGCCTTCTTGACCATCGGGCTGTTGGTGCGGATCTCGGACGGCGCACCCTCGGGCCCCGGGCGCAGGTCCTTGACCTGCATCGCACAGGAGGCGGCAGGCTTGGGCGGGCCGCCCACCACCTCGACCAGGCACATGCGGCAGTTGCCGGCGATCGACAGCCGTTCGTGATAGCAGAATCGCGGGATCTCGACCCCGGCCTGCTCGCAGGCCTGGATGAGCGTCAGGTTGGGATCGACCTCGATTTCCCTGCCGTCGATCTTGATTGTCCGCAATTCGGCCATGATTCCATCCTTACCTGGCACTCAGCAGCGATCCCGCGACCGTCTGCCGTGCGATTTCGTCCCGGCCGAGGCGGCAGAACGTGTCGGGCTGGCCATTCACCACGCCCCGTTCCACCATGTATCGGTCGGCTTGTTCATAAATGCGACGCCGGTCCTCCCGGCTGTCGAGAAAGGCGTCGATCTGGCTCTCGCTGTAGCCCTGCTTCAGCGCATGACGCTTCAGCGCCCGCGCCTCGGAAAAGGCCCGGATCAGCCGGGCATCGATCGTGGGGCAGCCGCGCCGCACCAGGTCGGCCACGCGGGCCTGCACCAGCCGGTCGTTCACATAGGCGTTCTGCGACAGCGGCTCCAGCGCGGCGGCGGGGGTGGCGGCCAGCAGGGCGGCGGCGATCAGGTGGCGAAACATGGCAAGGTCCTTTCGATGGTCACGTGTCCCCACATAACCACCGGCCCGGCCCTTCGCCCGACACGAGCGCGTGCGCCGCGCGTGATGTCCCGCCGTTCCGGTCATTCCGCCGCCAGCGCCCCCATGCGTCCCGTCTTCTTGGCCTTCAGCCGGTCTTCGATCTCTCCGCGGAAGTTGCGGATCAGGCCCTGGATCGGCCAGGCGGCCGCGTCGCCCAGGGCGCAGATCGTGTGACCCTCGACCTGCTTGGTGACGTCCAGCAGCATGTCGATCTCCTCGACCTCGGCCTCGCCGGACACCAGCCGCTCCATCACCCGCATCATCCAGCCGGTGCCCTCGCGGCAGGGCGTGCACTGGCCGCAGCTCTCGTGCTTGAAGAACTTGGACAGCCGCCAGACCGCCTTGATGACATCGGTGTCCTGGTCCATCACGATCATACAGGCGGTGCCAAAGGATGACCGCAGCTCGCGCATGCCGTCATAGTCCATGATCGCGCCTTCGCATTGCTCGGCCGTCAGGATCGGACAGGAGGCCCCGCCGGGGATCACCGCCTTGAGGTTCTTCCAGCCGCCGCGCACGCCGCCGCCATGCTTCTCGATCAGATCCTTCATCGGGATCGACATGGCCTCCTCGACCACGCAGGGCGTGTTCAGGTGGCCGGTCAGGCCGAACAGCTTGACGCCCGCATTGTTCGGACGGCCAAAGCCCGCGAACCATTCCGGCCCGCGCCGCAGGATGGTCGGCACCACCGCGATGGATTCGACATTGTTCACCGTCGTCGGGCAGCCATAGAGGCCCGCCCCCGCCGGGAAGGGCGGCTTCATGCGCGGCATGCCCTTCTTGCCCTCCAGGCTTTCCAGCAGCGCGGTTTCCTCGCCGCAGATATAGGCGCCGGCGCCGTGGTGCAGGTACAGGTCGAAATCCCAACCCGATCCGGCCGCATTCCGTCCCACCAGGCCCGCGTCATAGCATTCGTCGATCGCCGCCTGCAGCGCCTCTTTTTCGCGGATGTATTCGCCGCGCAGGTAGATGTAGCAGGCATGGGCGTTCATCGCGAAGCTGGCGATCAGCGCCCCCTCGATCAGCGTGTGCGGATCATGGCGCATGATCTCGCGGTCCTTGCAGGTCGCGGGCTCGGATTCGTCGGCGTTGATCACCAGATAGCTGGGCCGCCCGTCCGATTCCTTGGGCATGAAGGACCATTTCAGGCCCGTGGGAAAGCCCGCGCCGCCCCGGCCGCGCAGCCCCGAGGCCTTCATCTGCTCGATGATCTTGTCGCGCCCGCGCCCGATGATCTCGGCGGTCCCGTCCCAGTGGCCGCGCTTCTTCACGCCGGCCAGGCTGCGATCGCCCATCCCGTAGAGGTTGGTGAAAATGCGATCCTGATCTTTCAGCATCCGTAAGGTCCTCTCATCCGGGCGTCACGCATTCCTGCGCCGCCAGATACGCCAGGTCACGATCAGCGACCAGACAAAAGCGCCGATGGCGGCCAGGTCTGCCAGAAAGGCCCACCGCGCCGCCCACCCATATTCCAGCCCGATCGCCTGAATGGCGAGCCAGATCAGCATGGTCGCCGCAATCACGATCGCGACCAGCCGCATCTGGCGGGTATCCTGCCGAGGGTCCGCCATCACGCACCCTCCCTGTCCGTGGCGACCAGGTTCCGCGCCTGGCCGATCCAGTCGTCCCCGCGGATGCGAGAGGCCGCGCGCCCGATCTTCGGCGCCACCTCCTCGACCCGCGCCTCGTCCCAGGCCGCGATTTGGGACAGCCGCGTCACCCCCGCCGCATGCAGCGCCGCCTCGACCTTGGGCCCGATGCCCTTGATGCGGCGCAGATCGTCCGCAGGCTCCGAGTCCGTGTCCTGCCGATCAGCCTCGGCAATAATCTCCCGGATCACCGGAGACCTGAAGTCCCGGCTGGCCACGGGAACTGCGGGAACCGCGGCTTCCAGCGGAACCGGAGACCAGTGATCCGCGTCCATCGGCGGTGTCCCCTCGTGAACCAGCCAATGCAGCAGCGCGCCCATCAGCACCCCCGCCACCAGGCCCAGGACCAGCGCGGCCAGCCAGCCGACCGCGCCAAAGAGGCCAAGCCCCAGTATCACAAGCGCCGCAACCACGACGCCGGTCTTTCCGCTAGAGCTTTGCATCGCGCCCGGCATTCACTGCTCCGTTCCCGCAGGCCACCGGCCCGCTGCCCGATCAGTCCTTCTTCACATCCGCTTCTTCGCCCCGCACCCCGGCAGGCTCGCGCGCCGACACGGGACGCGCGGCGGAACTGGCCTGCGCCTCCTGCTCGGTGACGCCGGTCTTGTCCACCGGATCGCCCTCCGACGGCCGCGGCTCGGTCTCGGGGGCGGTGTCGCGCCCGCTCCGGTCATCCGCCGCCGCCTCGGGCTGCGGGCGGTCGCGCCATTTGGTCAGGATCGGCACCTCGGTCCCGTCGATCCGCTTCAGCGTCTCGCCCAGCTCGGTGGCCAGCTGCACGCTGGCATTCATCGCGCTGTGGCCCTGGGCATCCGCCAGGCTGGTCAGCCCCACGGCGGGCTCGGAGGCAAAGCGGCCGGTCTGCGATCCGGGCTGGGGCACCTCGCCGGCCGACATGCGGTCGATCAGCACCTCCAGCGTCTCGGGCGTCAGGTCCTCGTAGTAATCCTTGCCGATCTGGGCCATCGGCGCGTTGGCGCAGGCGCCCAGGCACTCGACCTCTTCCCAGCTGAACTTTCCGTCCGCCGACAGCGTGTGCGGCGTCGGCGCGATCTTGCGCTTGCAGACCTCGATCAGCGCCTCGGCGCCGCAGATCATGCAGGTCGTGGTCCCGCAGATCTGGATATTTGCAACCCGCCCAACAGGTTGCAGCTGGAACATGAAGTAGAATGTCGCCACTTCCAGCGCCCGGATATAGGCCATGCCCAGCAGCTCGGCGCAATATTCGATCGCCGGCCGCGACAGCCAGCCCTCCTGCTCCTGCGCGCGCCACAGGACCGGGATGATCGCCGACTGCTGGCGACCTTCCGGATATTTGGTCATCTGCGCCCGCGCCCATTCCAGGTTGGCGGGGGTGAATTCGAAACTGTCCGGCTGGACGGGGTGAAGGCGGCGCAGCATCAGCGGTCAACCTCTCCGAACACGATGTCTTGGGTGGCGATCAGGGCCGGGACGTCGGCCAGCAGATGGCCCTTGGACATCCAGTCCATGGATTGCAGATGCAGGAAGCCCGGGGCGCGCAGCTTGGCGCGATAGGGCTTGTTGGTGCCGTCGCTGACCAGATAGACGCCGAACTCGCCCTTGGGCGCCTCGACCGCAGCATAGACCTCTCCGGCAGGAACGCGGAAGCCCTCGGTATACAGCTTGAAGTGGTGGATCAGGCTTTCCATGTCGCGCTTCATCTCGCCGCGCTTGGGCGGGGTCAGCTTGCCCCGCGCCAGCACGTCGCCGGCGGGCTCGGCGCGCAGCTTGTGGATCGCCTGGCGCATGATGCTGGTCGACTCGCGCATCTCCTGCATGCGGACCAGGAAACGGTCATAGCAGTCGCCGTTCGTACCCACCGGGATCTTGAAGTCGAACTCGTCATAGCATTCGTAAGGTTGGCTGCGGCGCAGGTCCCAGGCCATGCCCGAACCGCGCACCATCACGCCCGAAAAGCCCCAGTCCAGCGCGTCCTGCTCGCTGACCACGCCGATGCTGACCAGCCGCTGCTTGAAGATGCGGTTCTCGGTCAGCAGCGTGTCCAGGTCGTCCAGCACCTTGGGGAACTGGTCGCACCAGGCCTCGATGTCGTTCAGCAGGTCGGGCGGCAGGTCCTGGTGGACGCCGCCGGGCCGGAAATAGGCCGCGTGCAGGCGCGCCCCCGAGGCGCGCTCGTAAAAGATCATCAGCTGCTCGCGCGCCTCGAAGCCCCACAGCGGCGGTGTCAGCGCGCCCACGTCCAGCGCCCCCGTGGTCAGGCCCAGCAGGTGGTTCAGGATGCGGCCGATCTCGGAATACAGGACCCGGATCAGGCTGGCGCGGCGCGGGATCACCGTGCCGGTCAGGCGCTCGATCGCCAGGCACCAGGCATGTTCCTGGTTCATCGGCGAGACATAGTCCAGCCGGTCGAAATAGGGCAGGTTCTGCAGATAGGTGCGGCTTTCCATCAGCTTCTCGGTGCCGCGATGCAGCAGCCCGATATGCGGGTCGGCCCGTTCCACGATCTCGCCGTCCAGCTCCAGCACCATGCGCAAAACACCATGCGCAGCAGGGTGTTGCGGGCCAAAGTTGATGTTGAAGTTGCGGATGCGCTGTTCGCCGGTCAGCTGGTCCTGGCTGCCGTCGTCATACTGGTTGGTGCGGATATCGCCGTCCATGGCCTTACCCCTTTGTCTTTTCGTCGCCCGGCAGCGCGTATTGCACGCCTTCCCAGGGCGAGAGGAAGTCGAACTGGCGGTATTCCTGCACCAGGCTCACAGGCTCGTAGATCACCCGCTTCTCGGCATCGTCATAACGCACCTCGACATAGCCGGTGGTCGGGAAATCCTTGCGCAGCGGATGGCCGGAAAAGCCGTAATCGGTTAGGATGCGCCGCATGTCGGGATGGCCGGTGAACAGGATCCCGAACATGTCAAAGATCTCGCGCTCGAACCAGTTGGCCGAGGGGTGGATGCCGGTCAGCGTCGGCAGCATCTCGTCCTCGCGGATCGCGACCTTCACCCGGATGCGGTGGTTCTGGTACATCGACAGAAAGTGCCAGACCACGTCAAAGCGCTGCGGCCGCGACGGATAATCCACCGCCGTGATGTCGACCAGCGTCGAAAAGCGGCAGGAACTGTCGCTGCGCAGGAACTCGATCAGGTCCAGGATGCCCGCCGCGGTGGCGGTCACGGTCAGCTCGTCATGGACGACCGTGGCATCGACCACCTCGTTGGGGCGGCGCAGCTTGACATGCTCGGCCAGCTGGCTCAGCGCATCGAGATCAGGATAGACGGCCATCGTTACCTCACCAGCGTGCCGGTGCGCCGGATGCGGCGCTGAAGTTGCAGGATGCCGTACAGCAGCGCCTCGGCGGTCGGCGGGCAGCCCGGAACATAGATGTCCACCGGCACCACGCGGTCGCAGCCGCGCACGACCGAATAGCTGTAGTGGTAATAGCCGCCGCCATTGGCGCAGCTGCCCATGCTGATGACATAGCGCGGCTCGGGCATCTGGTCATAGACCTTGCGCAGCGCCGGGGCCATCTTGTTGGTCAGCGTGCCGGCGATGATCATCAGGTCCGACTGGCGCGGAGAGGCGCGCGGCGCGGTCCCGAAGCGTTCCAGGTCATAGCGCGGCATCGAGGTGTGCATCATCTCGACCGCGCAGCAGGCCAGGCCGAAGGTCATCCAGTGCAGCGAGCCGTTGCGCGCCCAGTTGATGATGTCCTCGGTGGTGGTCAGCAGGAAGCCCTTGTCCTGCAATTCGCGGTTCAGCGTGGCGGTCGCGACCTCGCGGTCGGGACCGGCGGTGTTCGCTCCGGTCATCACGCCCATTCCAGCGCTCCTTTCTTCCATTCGTAGGCAAAGCCCACGGTCAGCACGCCCAGGAAGACCATCATCGACCAGAAGGCCACGTCGCTCATCGCGGCAAAGCTGACCGCCCAGGGGAACAGGAAGGCCACTTCCAGGTCGAAGATGATGAACAGGATCGACACCAGGTAAAAGCGCACGTCGAACTTCATCCGCGCATCGTCGAACGGGTTGAAGCCGCTTTCATAGGCGCTGACCTTTTCCGGGTCCGGATTGCGCACGGCGACGACAATGGCGGAGAACAGCAAGATCAGCGCAAATGCCGATGCCATCCCCAGAAAGACGAGGATGGGCAGATAATCCAGCAGAAGGTTGTCCACGGGCTTTGATCCCCTTGTCGGTCGCGGGGATCATGGCTCACCCCGCGACAGGTTGGCTAGGCGTGATGTAGACCCCGCGCGTCGCGGGGTCAACGGTCGCGGGTGGCCAAATACGCGGCGAATTGTTGCATTGCTGCAGCATCCGGATGTCCCCTGCAGACCTGCAGGGAACCAGGGGGGCCAGATGCCGCGGGCCGCCCTGCCCGTCCCGCGACCCGGTCATGCGGGGCCCTGCGGGCGCTGCGGCCCGGCCCCCGCAGGGACCGGACCGCCGCCTGTCACTCGATCTCGACCAGCAGGTCCTTGGCGTCGATCTGCTGTCCGGGGCTCACGTGCAGCGCCTTGATGGCGCCGTCGCGGTCGGCATGCAGGCCGGTTTCCATCTTCATCGCCTCGATGGTCAGCAGCAGGTCGCCCTGCTTGACCGCCTGCCCGGCTGCGACCGCGACCGTGGCCACGACGCCCGGCATCGGCGCACCGACATGGCCCGGGTTCGCGGGATCGGCCTTGGGACGCGCCGCCGCCGCGCCGACCGCCTTGCGGTTCGGCACCCGCACCTGGCGGGGCTGGCCGTTCAGCTCGAAGAAGACCTTGACCTCGCCCTGCTCGTCCGTCTCGCCCAGGGTCAGCAGGCGCACTTCCAGCGTCTTGCCGGGGTCGATCTCGACGCTGATCTCCTGCCCCGGCTCCATGCCGTAGAAGAAGGTCCGCGTCGGCAGCGTGCGCACCGGGCCATAGGTCTCGTGGCGCGCGCGATATTCGGTGAAGACCTTGGGATACATCAGGTAGCCGTTCAGGTCCTCGTCATCGATTGCGACGCCGCCCAGTTCGGCCGACAGCTTGGCGCGCAGGGCCTCCAGGTCGGCCGGCGGCAGATGGGCGCCGGGACGGTCGGTGACCGGGGCCTCGCCCTTCAGCACCTTGCTCTGGATCGCCTCGGGCCAGCCGCCCGGGGGCTGCCCCAGGTTGCCGTGCATCATGTCGACGACCGAATCGGGAAAGCTGACCTCGACCGACGGGTCCATGACCTGCTGGGGCGTCAGGTTCTGCGCCACCATCATCAGCGCCATGTCGCCCACCACCTTGGACGAGGGCGTGACCTTCACGATGTCGCCGAACATCTGGTTCACATCGGCATAGGCCTGCGCCACCTCGTGCCAGCGATCCTCCAGCCCCATCGACCGCGCCTGCGACTTCAGGTTGGTGAACTGCCCGCCCGGCATCTCGTGCAGATAAACCTCGGAGGCCGGCGACTGCAGTCCGCTCTCGAAGGCGGCATAGCTTTCGCGCACCCGCTCCCAATAGTTGCTGATCGCCCGGATGGCCTTGATGTCCAGCCCGGTGTCGCGGTCGGTCTGGGCCAGCGCCTCGACCACGGAGCCCATGGTCGGCTGGCTGGTGTTGCCCGACAGCGCGTCCATGGCACAGTCGACGGCATCGACGCCGGCCTCGGCCGCGGCCAGGATCGTGGCGCCGCCCATGCCGCTGGTGTCATGGGTGTGGAAATGGACCGGCAGGCCGACCTCCTCCTTCAGCGCCTTGATCAGGATGCGCGCGGCCGCGGGCTTCAGCAGCCCGGCCATGTCCTTCAGGCCCAGAACATGGGCGCCGGCGGCCTTCAGCTGCTGCGCGGTGTCCACGTAATACTTCAGGTCGTACTTGGACCGCTCGGGGTCCAGCATGTTGCCGGTATAGCAGACCGTGCCCTCGCAGACCTTGCCGCTCTCGATCACGGCGTCCATGGCGACGCGCATGTTCTCGACCCAGTTCAGGCTGTCAAAGACGCGGAAGACGTCCACGCCGGTTTCCGCCGCCTGGCGCACAAAGAACTGCACCACGTTGTCGGGATAGTTGGTGTAGCCCACCCCGTTCGAGGCCCGCAGCAGCATCTGCGTCATCAGGTTCGGCATCGCCGCCCGGATGTCGCGCAGCCGCTGCCAAGGGCATTCCTGCAGGAAGCGATAGGCCACGTCGAATGTCGCCCCGCCCCAGCATTCCACGCTGAACAGCTGCGGTAGGTTCGCGGCATAGGAGGGCGCCACGCGGATCATGTCGATCGACCGCATCCGCGTCGCCAGCAGCGACTGGTGCCCGTCGCGCATCGTCGTGTCGGTGATCAGCAACTGCTTTTGCGCCGCCATCCAGTCGGCCACGGCCTGCGCGCCCTGGGTCTCCAGCATCTGGCGGGTGCCGGGCGCGGGCTCAGCCTTGGGCGCCGGCGGGATCGGGGCGCGCGCCTGCGCCGGCGGCAGCGGCCGGCCGGCGGTTTCCGGATGCCCGTTCACGCTGATATCGGCCAGATAGGTCAGGATCTTGGTCGCCCGGTCCTGACGCTTCTTGAAGGTGAACAGGTCATCGGTCGTGTCGATGAACTTGGTCGTATAGGTGTCGTTCAGGAAGGTCGGGTGCTTCAGCAGGTTGATGACGAAATCGATGTTCGTGGAAACGCCGCGCACGCGGAACTCGCGCAGCGCGCGGTCCATCCGCTTGATCGCCTGGTCGGGCGTCTGCGCCCAGGCCGTGACCTTGACCAGCAGCGAATCGTAATAGCGGGTGATCACGCCGCCCGCATAGGCGGTGCCCCCGTCCAGGCGGATGCCCATGCCGGTCGCGCTGCGATAGGCGGTGATGCGGCCATAGTCGGGGATGAAGTTGTTCTGCGGATCCTCGGTCGTGACGCGGCACTGCAGGGCGTGGCCGGACAGCGTGATGTCCTCCTGCCGGGAATGGCCGGTGGCCTCGGCCAGGGTCGCGCCCTCGGCGATCTTGATCTGGGACTGCACCACGTCGATGCCGGTGACCTCCTCGGTCACGGTATGCTCGACCTGGACGCGCGGGTTCACCTCGATGAAGTAGAACTGCTGGCTGTCCATATCCATCAGGAACTCGACCGTGCCGGCGTTCTGGTAGCCGACCGCCTGGCCGATCTTCAGCGCCAGCGCGCAGACCTCCTCGCGCTGTTCCTCGGTCAGATAGGGCGCGGGGGCGCGCTCGACGACCTTCTGGTTGCGGCGCTGGACGGTGCAGTCGCGCTCGTACAGGTGATACAACCCGCCATGCGTGTCGCCCAGCAGCTGCACCTCGACATGCCGCGCGCGCAGGATCATCTTCTCCAGATAACCCTCGCCGTTGCCAAAGGCGGCCTCGGCCTCGCGGCGGCCCTCGCGGACTTTCTCCACCAGCTCGGCCTCGCTGTTGATCGGGCGCATGCCGCGACCGCCGCCGCCCCAGCTGGCCTTCAGCATCAGCGGATAGCCGACCGCCGCCGCTTCCGCCTTGATGGCCTCGAAATCCTCGCCCAGCACTTCGGTCGCGGGGATGACCGGCACGCCGGCCTCGATGGCGACGCGGCGGGCGCTGGCCTTGTCGCCCAGGGCGCGCATCGTGTCGGCGCGGGGACCGATGAAGGTGATCCCGGCCGCCGTGCAGGCATCGACGAAATCGGGGTTCTCGGACAAGAGGCCATAGCCCGGATGGATCGCGTCGGCGCCGCAGGCCTTGGCCACGCGGATGATCTCGGGAATCGACAGATAGGCGGCGACCGGTCCCAGGCCCTCGCCGATCCGATAGGCTTCGTCCGCCTTGAAGCGGTGCAGACCCAGCTTGTCTTCCTCGGCATAGACGGCCACCGTCTTCTTGCCCAGTTCGTTGGCGGCGCGCATCACGCGAATGGCAATCTCGCCCCGATTGGCCACCAGAATCTTATTGAACATGCGTCCCCCTTGGTCCTCGCGGGCGGCATCCTAGCGGTGCTGCATCGCGGCGCAAGCACTGGCTACATTCTGCATCAACATCTGCTCAGGAACGACAGAACAGGCACATAACCGACATGTTCCTGATACGTTCGCATTTGGAACTTGCTTTTCCGCCATGCGTCCCTATCTGATGCGACTGGTCAGAGGGGCACGCATGGAACAGAAGTTCATCGAGGTGCGCGGGGCGCGCGAACACAATCTGAAAAGCGTGGACATGAACATCCCGCGCGACCAGCTGGTGGTGATCACCGGCCTGTCGGGCAGCGGGAAATCCTCGCTCGCCTTCGACACGATCTATGCCGAGGGCCAGCGCCGCTATGTCGAGAGCCTGTCGGCCTATGCGCGCCAGTTCCTGGACATGATGGGCAAGCCCGACGTGGACCACATCAGCGGCCTGTCGCCCGCCATCAGCATCGAACAAAAGACCACGTCGAAGAACCCCCGCTCAACCGTCGGAACGGTCACGGAAATCTACGACTACCTGCGGCTGCTGTTCGCCCGTGCCGGCACCCCCTATTCGCCCGCGACCGGCCTGCCGATCGAGGCGCAGCAGGTCCAGGACATGGTCGACCGCACCATGGCCCTGCCCGAGGGCACGCGCGCCTATCTGCTGGCCCCGATCGTCCGCGACCGCAAGGGCGAGTACAAGAAAGAGCTGCTGGAACTGCGCCGCCAAGGCTTCCAGCGCGTCAAGATCAACGGCACCTTCCACGACCTGGACGAGGCGCCGACGCTGGACAAGAAGTTCCGCCACAACATCGACGTGGTGGTGGACCGCATCGTCGTCCGCGAGGGGCTGGAAACGCGTCTGGCCGACAGCCTGCGCACCGCGCTGAACCTGGCCGACGGCATCGCCCATCTGGAACTGGCGACCGAGGGCGAGGCCGAGCCCGAGCGCCTGACCTTCTCCGAGAAATTCGCCTGCCCCGTCTCGGGATTCACCATCCCCGAGATCGAGCCGCGGCTGTTTTCCTTCAACGCCCCCTTCGGCGCCTGCCCGGTCTGCGACGGCCTGGGGGTCGAGCTGTTCTTCGACGACCGCCTGATCGTTCCCGACGCCGCGCTCTCGGTGGACAAGGGCGCCATCGCGCCCTGGGCGAAGTCGAAATCCGCCTACCTGACCCAGACCGTGAACGCGCTGGCCAAGCATTACGGCTTTGACAAGAAGACCGCCTGGAAGGACCTGCCCGAAAACATCCGCCAGATGTTCCTGCGCGGTTCCGGGGCCGAGGAGATCAACTTCCGCTTCGATGATGCCGGCCGGGTCTACCAGATCGCCCGCGTCTTCGAAGGGGTAATCCCCAACATGGAACGCCGCCTGCGCGAATCCGACAGCCAGTGGGTCCGCGAGGAGTTCGAGCGCTACCAGAACAACCGCCCCTGCGGCGCCTGCAACGGCTATCGCCTGAAACCCGAGGCCCTGGCCGTCAAGATCGCCGGCAACCACGTGGGCCAGGTCGTCCAGCTGTCCATTCAGGAGGCGCTGGACTGGGTCACAGACGCTCCCAACCACCTGTCGAAGCAAAAGGCCGAGATCGCCGCCGCCATCCTCAAGGAGATCCGCGAGCGCCTGGGTTTCCTCGTGAACGTGGGCCTGAACTACCTGACCCTGTCGCGCGCCGCCGGCACCCTGTCGGGCGGCGAAAGCCAGCGCATCCGCCTGGCCTCCCAGATCGGTTCGGGCCTGACCGGCGTCCTCTACGTGCTGGACGAGCCCTCGATCGGCCTCCATCAGCGCGACAATGACCGGCTGCTGACCACGCTGATGAACCTGCGCGATCAGGGGAACTCGGTCCTGGTCGTGGAACATGACGAGGACGCGATCCGCCACGCCGACTATGTCTTCGACATGGGCCCCGGCGCGGGCGTGCATGGCGGCACCGTCGTCAGCCACGGCACCCCCGACCAGATCGCCGCCGACCCGAACAGCCTGACGGGCCAGTACCTCTCCGGCGCGCGCGCGATTCCCGTCTCGGAGACGCGCCGCGCGGGCAACGGCAAGAAGCTCACCGTGGTCAAGGCCAGCGGCAACAACCTCAAGGAGGTCACCGCCGACTTCCCTCTGGGCAAGTTCGTCTGCGTCACCGGCGTCTCGGGCGGCGGCAAGTCCACCCTGACCATCGAGACCCTGTTCAAGACCGCCAGCCTGCGCCTCAACGGCGCCCGCCAGACCCCCGCCCCCTGCGAGACGATCCGCGGGCTCGAGCATCTGGACAAGGTCATCGACATCGACCAGCGCCCCATCGGCCGCACGCCCCGCTCGAACCCCGCGACCTATACCGGGGCCTTCACGCCCATCCGCGACTGGTTCGCGGGCCTGCCCGAATCCAAGGCCCGCGGCTACAAGCCCGGCCGCTTCTCCTTCAACGTCAAGGGCGGCCGCTGCGAGGCCTGCCAGGGCGACGGCGTCATCAAGATCGAGATGCACTTCCTGCCCGACGTCTATGTCGAATGCGAGACCTGCAAGGGCAAGCGCTACAACCGCGAGACGCTGGAGGTGCAGTTCAAGGGCAAGTCCATCGCCGATGTCCTTGATATGACCGTGGAAGATGCGCAGACCTTCTTTGCCGCCGTGCCTTCCATCCGCGAAAAGATGGACGCGCTGATGCAGGTGGGCCTGGGCTATATCAAGGTCGGCCAGCAGGCCACGACCCTCTCGGGCGGCGAGGCGCAGCGCGTCAAGCTGTCCAAGGAACTCAGCCGCCGCTCCACCGGCCGCACGCTCTACATCCTCGACGAACCGACCACCGGCCTGCATTTCGAGGATGTCCGGAAACTGCTGGAGGTGCTGCACCAGCTGGTCGACCAGGGCAATTCGGTGATCGTCATCGAACACAACCTCGACGTCATCAAGACCGCCGACTGGATCATCGACATCGGTCCCGAAGGCGGCGACGGCGGCGGCGTGATCGTCGCCACCGGCACGCCCGAGGACGTAGCACAGGTTCAGGCGAGCCATACCGGCCGCTACCTGGGCCCGATGCTCAAGCCGGCGCGCATCCGCGCCGCCGAATAAGGCCCTCTGCGATGGCCTTGGCGGGCGGGGCGAAAAAAATCGCCCCGCCCCGCATTTTTCCCCTTGCAGCCCTCCGCACCCTCCCGTAAATCACCGCTCACCGAAGGCGAGACGGTCACCGGAAACGGAAACGGATCGCAGAGGGAACGGAGTGCGGGCGTAGCTCAGGGGTAGAGCATAACCTTGCCAAGGTTAGGGTCGAGAGTTCGAATCTCTTCGCCCGCTCCAAAACAAAAAGGCCGAACCTTCGTGTTCGGCCTTTTGCTTTTCCGCCTCCCGCCACCCGGTCCCGACGCCACGTCAGATGGCCGGACCCCCGCGCCCATGCTGCGTTGCGGCACTTGATGAACCCCTGCCCTCCCGCTAGGTTGCGCCACGCCTTTGGGGGGAGCCGCCATGCAGATCTGCCGCAGCACGCAAGAGATGCGCGACTGCACGCGCGACTGGCGCCTGGGTGGCCAGCCTATCGCGCTGGTGCCGACCATGGGCGCGCTGCACAGCGGCCACCTGACGCTGGTGGCGCGGGCGCGGCAATGGGTCGATGCCCAGGGCGGCGGCCGGGTCGTCACCTCGATCTTCGTGAACCCCACGCAATTCGGCCCGAGCGAGGACCTGGACAAATATCCCCGCAACGAGGCCGGCGACCTGGCCCTCCTGCGCCGGGCGGGCTGCGACGCGGCCTTCCTGCCGACGGTCCCCGACATCTACCGCCCCGGCGCCCAGACCCATGTCGAGGTCGACCAGCTGGGACGGATGCTGATGGGCCGCCTGCGTCCCGGCCATTTCCGCGGCGTGGCGACGGTCGTGACCAAGCTCTTCAACATCGTCCAGCCCGATGCGGCGGCCTTCGGCGAAAAGGACTATCAACAGCTGACGCTGATCCGGCAGATGGTCGCGGACCTGGACATTCCCGTCGAAATCCTGCCCGTCCCCACGGTGCGCGAAGCCGACGGCCTGGCCCTCTCCTCGCGCAACCAGCGCCTGACGCCCGAGGATCGCGCCGCCGCCCCCGTGCTGGCCCGTGCGCTGGACGAGGCCCAGGCCCAGGTCGCCGCCGGCGCCTCGCTGGCCTCGGTCCGCAGCCGCCTGCGCCGTACCATCGCGGCCGAACCGCGCGCCCGGATCGGCTCCATCGACATCCGCGACGCCCTTGACCTGTCGCGCGTCTCGACCATCGCCCGGCCCGTGGTGATCCTGCTGGCCGTCCGCTTCGGCGACGTTCTGCTGATCGACCAGCGCGTCGCCCAGCCCTGAAGGAGAGACCCATGTCCGCCCAAGGCCAGACCAAGCGCATCACTGTCCCCCAGATCGCCGAGCGCAAGGGCGCCACGCCCATCGTCGCCCTGACCGCCTATACCGCCCCGATGGCGACGCTGGTCGATGCCCATGCCGACCTGATCCTGGTGGGCGACAGCCTGGGCATGGTGGTCCACGGCCTTCCCTCGACCCTGGGCGTCACGCTGGAGATGATGATCCTGCACGGCCAGGCGGTGATGCGCGGCAGCAGCCGCGCCGCCGTGGTGATCGACATGCCCTTCGGCAGCTACGAGGAAAGCCCCGAACAGGCCTTCCGCAACTCGGCCCGTGTGATGGCCGAAACAGGCTGCGGCGCCGTCAAGCTGGAGGGGGGCGCGCGCATGGCCCCCACGATCCGCTTCCTGGTGGACCGCGGCATCCCGGTCATGGCCCATGTCGGCCTGACGCCGCAATCGACCAATGTCATGGGCGGCTTCAAGACCCAGGGGCGCGATCCTGCCAGCTGGGACGCCCATGTGGCCGACGCCGTGGCCGTCGCCGAGGCAGGCGCCTTTTCCGTCGTGGTCGAGGGCGTGATGGAGGGGCTGGCCGACCGCATCACCGACGCGGTGGCGGTCCCCACCATCGGCATCGGCGCCTCGGCCCGCTGCGACGGGCAGATCCTGGTCCTCGACGACATGCTGGGCCTCTCGGGCCGGGTGCCGCGCTTCGTGCAGAAGTTCGGCGACCTCGCCCCCCGCGCGGACCAGGCCATCGCCGCCTATGCCGCCGCCGTCCGCGACCGCAGCTTTCCGGGCGCGACACAGGTCTATCGCTGAAACCCACCCGCGCAACGCCCGCAAGCGGTGTACGCGCGGTGTACGGCCCGTGCCTGCCCGGTGCAGGGTCGGTGCGGGCTGAACTCCCCGCAAATGCTGGCCGGACCCGCGGCCGCGCGCCCCGCCTGTTGCGCGGCACCGCCCTGCAACGCCCGCAGCCGTTGCGCAAGCGCCTCAGGTCGTATCAAAGTCCGCCGTGCGCGCCAGGTGCGACAGCGCCAGCGGCACCAGCAACAGCACCGATAGCGCCAGATAGATCACCCCCAGGCTCAGCCGCTCGGCCAGCCAGCCGATGCTGCCCGGCGCCAGAAGAATGCCGGAATAGCCCATCATCGTCACGACCGAGAGGCCCATCCCCGCCGCCAGACCGGGCACGTTGCCGGCGGCCGAAAAGGCGATCGGCACCATGTTGGCGATCCCGATCCCGGCCAGCGCAAATCCCGCGATGGCCGGCCCCGGCGTGCCCGACAGCCCCGCCATCGCAAGCCCCGCCATCGCCAGCCCCGTGCTGGCCCGCAGCGTCCGCACCGCCCCGAACCGCCGCCGCAGTCCGTCGCCCAGGAAACGCATCACCGCCATCGTGCCCGCGCAGGCCGCGAAACCCCAGCCCGCCAGCGCCAGCGACGCGCCCATCTCGCGCTGCAGATAGACCGCCGCCCAGTCCAGGATCGCCCCTTCCGGGATCATCGCGGCCAGCGCCATCAGCCCGATCAGATAGGGCAAGGGCGTCCGCGGCAGGCGCAGCGGCGCCTTCTCGGCATCCGGCGCCGGCGCATCGGCCAGCAGCCGCGGCAGGGCCCATGTCAGCGCCCCCGCAAAGACCCCGCTGACCAGAACCGCATGCGTCACCTCGCCCAGCGCCTGCAGCAGCAGGCCCCCCAGGCCCGCGCCGGCAAAGGCGCCAAGGCTCCAGAACCCGTGGCAGGACGACATGATCGCCCGCCCCCGCGCCCGTTCCACCGCGACGGCATTGGCGTTCATCGCCACGTCCATGCCGCCGATCACCCCGCCGAACAGGAAGACCGCACCCGCCACCGCCCCAAAGCCCGGCGCGACCGAGATCCAGATCAGCGAAGACGCCGCCAGCCAGGCGGCCCAGGTCACCGCCCGCGCCGATCCCGCCCGCGCCACCATCGCGCCAAAGACCGGCATCACGCAGATCGACCCCGCCCCCAGCGCCAGCACGATCACGCCCGCCAGCGCCTCGCCGATCTCCAGGCGCGCCATCAGCACGGGGATCTTGGGCGCCCAGCTGCCCACCAGCATGCCGTTCACGAAGAAGAGGACCGAGACCGCCCAGCGGACGGAAGCCGACATTCTCATGCTAGAGCATCGACGGCACGACCAAGTCCGGCGGCCGGTGCCCGTCCGCAAAGGTCTTGATGTTGATCAGAACCTTCTCGCCCATCTCGGCGCGACCCTCGACGGTGGCGCTGCCCATATGCGGCAGCAGCACGACATTCGGCAGCTCGCGCAGGCGGGGGTTGATCTCGTGGCCGTGCTCGAAGACGTCCAGGCCCGCGCCCGCGATCTCTCCGGCGCGCAGCATCCGGGTCAGCGCGTTCTCGTCGATGACCTCCCCGCGCGAGGTGTTGACGACCACCGCCGTCGGCTTCAGCAGCTTCAGCCGCCGCGCGTTCAGCAGGTGAAAGGTCGAGGGCGTGTGCGGCGCGTTCACGCTGATGACGTCCATGCGCGCCAGCATCTGGTCCAGGCTGTCCCAATAGGTCGCCTGCAGTTGGTCCTCGATCTCGGGGCGCAGGCGCTTTCTGTTGTGATAATGCACCTGCATGCCAAAGACATTGGCGCGGCGCGCGACCGCCTGGCCGATCCGGCCCATGCCCAGGATGCCCAGCCTGCGCCCGCCCACGCGCCCGCCCAGATGGGCGGTGGGCGACCAGCCCTGCCAGCGGCCCGCCTGCATCTCGGCCAAGCCCTCGGGGATCTTGCGCGTGACCGCCAGGATCAGCGCCAGCGTCATGTCCGCCGTGTCCTCGGTCACGACGCCCGGCGTGTTCGACACCAGGACGCCACGCTGGCGCGCCGACAGCACGTCGATATGATCCACCCCCGCGCCGAAATTCGCGATCAGCTTCAGCCGCTCGCCCGCGCGGGCCAGCATGTTGGCGTTGATCTGGTCGGTGACCGTCGGGACCAGGACGTCGGCGCCCTGCATCAGGGCGACCAGTTCGTCCTGGCTCAGCTTGCGGTCATCCTCGCGCAGGACCACGTCGAACAGTTCGGACATTCGGGTTTCGACAGCCTCGGGAAGCCGGCGGGTCACGGCCACGCGCAGCTTCTGGCGCATCGAGGACGGGCTGGCGGGCATCATCACCTCATTTTCTCGAAGTCGTGTCGGGGTCGCACTTCCCATCGGGGGGTGCTTTTGGCAAACTGCCCGCGTTGAGGGGCATGCACAAGACCCAGAGGGACGGCAGGGGGCGGTAATCCGCGGCCGCCAGCCAGGACAGGAACGGACGGCAGATGAAATCACGGGCAGGCAGGTTGGGCAGGGTCGCATCGGCCCTGGTGCTGGCCGCGCTGGTCGGGGCGCTTGCGCCCGCGGCCCACTCGCAGACAGTCCCGCAGACGGGCACGCAAACGGGCACCCAATCGGTTGAGGGGCAACCGATGGTGCTGGCCCAGGCCGGGACGGAACAGCGGGGCGCAGTCACGAACCTGCCGCTTCCCCGTTATGTCAGCCTCAAGGGCACCGAAGGAAACGCCCGTCGCGGGCCCAGCCTGTCGCACCGGATCGACTGGGTCTTCCGCCATGCCGGGATGCCGCTGCGCGTGGTGGCCGAATTCGGCCACTGGCGCCGGGTCGAGGACCGCGACGGCGCCGGTGGCTGGATCCACTATGCGCTGCTGTCGGGGGTCAGGACGGTGCTGGTCACCCAGGACATGCTGGAACTGCACAGCCGGCCCAATCCGGATTCGGACGTCGTCGCCCGCGCCGAGGCCGGGGCCATCCTGCGGCTGAACGAATGCGAGCCCAGCTGGTGCCGCGTTTCGGGCGGCGGCCAGCGGGGGTGGGTGCCGAAAACAACCATCTGGGGCGTGGACGCGGACGAGGTCCGCGACTGATCCGCCCGCGCGCCGTATCGGCGGCGCGCCCAAGGCCGGCAGGGCGCCGACCACCGGTCGGCTCCCCTCCCTCCGACGAGGTTCAGGCCAGTCCCCGCCCCTTCAGCAAAGCCTCCACTCCCGGCATCCGCTGGCGAAAGTCCATCCACAGCTGATCCGCCGGGGCCGAGCCGCCGCGCGACAGGATCGTCTCCTCCAGCCGCCGCGCCGTCGCCGGATCGAAGATGTCGCCCGTCTCCTCGAAGGCGGCGAATGCATCCGCGTCCATCACCTCGGACCACATGTAGCTGTAATAGCCGCTGGCATAGCTGTCGCCGGCAAAGACATGCGCGAAATGCGGCGTCGCATGGCGCATCGGGATCGGATCGGGTGCGCCCAGCTGCGCCAGGATCTCGGCCTGCCGGGCCATGGGATCGGCGGGCGGCGTGCCGCGATGAAAGGCCAGGTCCACCAGCGCGCTCTCCAGGTACTCGACCGTCGAGAAACCCGCATTGGCCTTGCCCGCCGCCAGTAGCCGGTCGCGCAGCTCCGCCGGAAGCGCCTCGCCTGTGCGGTGGTGCCGGGCATGGGCGTCCAGCACCGCAGGCTGCTCCAGCCAGTGCTCGTAGAGCTGGCTGGGCAGCTCCACGAAGTCCTGCGCCACCGAGGTTCCCGAGATCGACGGCCAGGTCACGTCCGACAGGATGTGATGCGTGGCGTGGCCGAATTCGTGAAACAGCGTCCGCGCGTCGTCCCAGGACAGGAAGGCTGGGCCCCCGGCCTCCTCGGGCGGGGTGAAGTTGCAGACATTGACCACGATCGGCCGCTGCCCCTGCCCGATCTTGTGCTGCATCTGCAGGGCAGAACACCAGGCACCCGACCGTTTCGACGGCCGTGCAAAATAGTCGCCGACGAATACCGCCATCAGCTGCCCGTCCCGCGTCACCCGCCAGCTCCGCACGTCGGGCGCCCAAAGCGGCGCCTGGAACGGCTGGAACTCCAGCCCGAACAGGCGCCCGGCCACGTCAAAGACCGCGCCCAGCATAGCGTCCAGCGTCAGATAGGGCGCCACCTGATCGGCATCGACCTGATGGTCCTGCTGGCGCAGACGCTCTGCGTAAAGCCGCCAGTCCCAAGGCTCCAGCGGCCCGTTCACGCCATCGGCCCGCAACATAGCCGTCAGGCGCGCCTCCTCCTCGGTCGCGCGGGTGCGGGCGGCGGTCCAGACCTGCGACAGCAGCTCCTCGACCCGCTCGGCCGAGCCCGCCATCTGCGTCTCCAGCTTCCAGGACGCGAAATCGGCATGGCCCAGCAGCTGCGCGCGTTCATGGCGCAGGGCCAGGATCTCCTGCACCAGGGGCAGGTTATCGGTCTTCTGACCCCCAGCCCCTGCCCCTGATCCGCGCGCGGTCCAGGCGCGAAACGCCGTCTCGCGCAGGGTCCGGTCGGCGGCATGTTCCAGAAAGGGCACGATCAGCGACCGGTTCAGGGTGACGACCTGCCCCTCCAGGCCCCGCTCGCGGGCGGCGGCCCGCATGGCGCGCAGCAGCCAGTCGGGCAGCCCTGCCAGCCGGTCGTCGGGAACAGCCAGCACAAAGTCGCGCTCATCGGTCAGCACGTTCTGGGTGAACTCGGTCGTCAGGACCGCCAGCCGCCCCCGGATCGCGGCCATCCGGTCGCGCCCGGCCTGATCCAACCCGGCCCCCGCGCGCGTCAGGTCGCGCAGCGCCAGTTCCGTGATGCGCCGGTCCTCGGGCGGCAGCGCCTCGGCCATGGCCGCGACGGCCTTGACCCGCGCATAAAGCCGCGGGTCCATGCTGATGCGGCTGCCATATTCGGCCAGGCGCGGGGCAAAGTCGCGCTGCAGGGCCTGGCGGGCCTCATTGGAATCCACCCCCGCCAGAGTGTAGAAGACTGACAGCACGCGGTTCAGACCCTCGTCTGCAACCTCCATCGCGGCGATCGTGTTGGCAAAGCTGGCGGGTTCGGGATTGGCGGCGATCGCCTCATGCGCGGCCTGCGCCTCGGTCAGTTCGCGGTCGAAGGCGGGGGCGAAATCCGTGTCGCCTATCAGGTCAAAGCGCGGCAGCCCTTCGGGGCCGGTCCAATGGGTCAGCTGTCGGTTCATCGGGACCTCCTTGATCGGAGGCCAGCCTAGGAGCGCGCCGCGTCGGGTGCCAGAGCCGATTTCCCTGCGCAGACCGGGCAGTCGGGATTGCGCGCGGTGCCGATCATCCGGCTTTCGCCGTACAGCCCGTCGAACAGCATCATGCGGCCGCGCAGCCCCTGCCCCGCGCCGGTCAGGTGCTTGATCGCCTCCAGCGCCATGATGCTGCCGATCACGCCGGGCAGCGCGCCAATGACCCCGGCCTCGGCGCAGGGGGCGTCGCGTTCGGGGGCCTGCGGGAACAGGCAGGCCATGCAGGGACCGCCGCGCGCAGGGTCGAACAGGGTGACCTGCCCCTCCCACTGGCCGATGGCGCCCCAGATCAGGGGCACGCCGGCCGCGACGCAGGCCCGGTTGATCGCGGCGCGTCCCGCAAAGCTGTCGGTCCCGTCGATGACCAGGTCATGGCCGGCGATCAGGTCGGTGTCGGCTTCGGTGACGCGGCGGATCAATGGCGTCACGTCCAGATGCGGGTTCAGCTTCAGCATCGCCTCGGCTGCGGCATAGGACTTGGGTTCGCCGCGCAGATCGTCGCGAAAGATCACCTGCCGCTGCAGGTTCGATAGCGTCACCGTGTCGTCGTCGGCCAGCGTCACATGTCCCACCCCCGCCGCCGCCAGATAGAGGCACAGCGGAGAGCCGAGGCCCCCCGCCCCCACGACCAGGACCCGCGCCCCGCGCAGCCGCATCTGGCCCGCGCCGCCGACTTGGTGCAGCACCAAGTGGCGGGCATAGCGCTCGATCTCGGCCTCCGACAGGCCCGGGTCGGGCGCGGGCGCGGGCGAAGGCTGCGAGGGCGCGGCCGCCCGGCTGCGCAGCCGGGCCAGCAGGCGGCGATATCCCAGCACCAGCACCGCAAAGACCCCCAGCACCAGCCAGCCGGCCGCGTTCCCTCCGACGGACCCTGCCGCCGCGCCACCGGGCGCCACAAGGTGCAGGGCCAGGATGCCCAGCCACAGCGCGCCCACCATCGCCAGCGTCATCGACCGGGGCAGCCGCAGCACGCGGCCCAGGATCAGCAGCAGGACGATCAGCCACAGGCCCAGCATCAGGCAGCCCCCATTCCGGTGGAACCAAAGCCGCCCGCGCCGCGTGGAGTATCGTCCAGAGCCTCGACCAGGTGAAACGCGGCCTGCGGCGCCGGGGCCACGACCATTTGCGCCATGCGGTCACCGTGGCGGATGGTGAAGGGCGCCTCCCCCAGGTTCAGCAGGATCACTCCAAGAGGCCCGCGATAGTCGCTGTCGATCGTGCCGGGGCTGTTGGGCAGGGTCACCCCATGCTTCAGCGCCAGCCCCGAGCGCGGGCGGATCTGCACCTCCCACCCATCCGGGATCGCCAGGGCAAGGCCGGTGGGGATCAGCGTGCGGCCCAGGGGGGGCAGCGTGATGCCGGTGGCGCGCTGGTCGGGCGGCAGGTTGGCGCACAGATCCGCCCCCGCCGCGCCCCGTGTCTGATAGCGGGGCAAGGGCACGTCCGGGTCGAACCCCGGCAGGCGCATCAGTCGGATCAGGGGGGCGTCGCTCATGAGGCGCATCCTTGCAATGCAAAAGGCCGCGCGGCAATGCCCACGCGGCCTCGAAATCGTCGCAGTCCGCCGAAGGATCAGCGGGGTGCGATCATCATCACCATCTGCCGGCCTTCCAGCTTGGGCATGGATTCGACCTTGCCGGCCTCGCCCACATCGTCACGGACCCGGTTCAGCAGTTCCAGGCCCAGGTCCTGGTGGGCCATCTCGCGGCCGCGGAAGCGCAGGGTCACCTTGACCTTGTCGCCGCCCTCCAGGAACTTCAGCACGCTGCGCATCTTGACGTCGTAGTCATGGGTATCGGTTCCCGGACGGAATTTGATCTCCTTGACCTCGATCACCTTCTGCTTCTTGCGGGCCTCGGCCTCGCGCTTCTGCATTTCGTACTTGTACTTGCCGAGGTCCATGACCTTGCAGACCGGGGGGGTCGCATTCGGCGAAATCTCGACCAGATCCAGCCCGGCGTCCTGCGCCAATTGGAGGCCGACCGAAGGCGGCACGACGCCGACATTCTCTCCGTCAGCGCCAATCAGGCGGATCTCGGACACGCGGATCCGTTCGTTGGTACGGGGGCCGGTGTCGCGGGTGGGCGGTGCATTATGCGGTCGACGGGCTATGGCGTTGCTCCTTTTATAGCCAAGGCGGAAGTGCAGAGAAAATAAGGCCGCGCGCGCCGCGTTTCAACCGAATTTGAAGGAGATGGGCCGCTAAAACGGCATCTATCGCACCGCTCGGCGCGCTGCCGGGGGTAGGCGCGGCTTTTCTGGCCCCCCGCGCTGTGCCATAGAGGCTGAAAGAAAAGCCTGAGGGTCAGGGGTACCGGATGTCGAGACTGTTGCCGATCGTTGTGATTCTGGTGCTGCTGGCCGGCGGCGGGTGGTTCTGGATGCAGAACGCCGACCAAGGACGCGACAGCGCGACGGCCGAACTGGCCGAGCCGCTGCCGCCGACGCCCGCGGGCGATGCTGCGCAACGGGCTGACGCCGCCGCCGAAAGCGCCGAGACCGCAGCCGAGGTGGCCGACGCCGTTCCGGCGGGTGACGCGGCCGCCGGGGAGGCTGCCGCCGATGCGGCGGCCGACGCCGCGGCAGATGCGGCCGCCATCGCCGCCGATGCGGCGGCCGAGGCCGCCCGCGCTTCGACCGAAACCGGAACCGCCAGCACCGCCGCGGATGCCGCCGAAGCCGCGGCCGAGGCTGCCTTGGCTGCCGCCGACCGTGCCGCCGCCGCCGCCTCCGGAGGGACGGGCGACGCGCCGTCGCTTCCCCCGGCCGAGGCCGCCAGCGTCGCGGCAACGGCGGCCCTGGACGCCGCCACCGCCGCCGCCGATACGGCCGATGCGGCATCTGTCGCCGCCCGCATCGAGGCTGCGCTGACGCCCGAGGGCTTTGACCGCGCTCAGGTGAACCGGATCATCGACGACGCCCGCCTGCCCGACCCGCAAAAGGCCACGCTGAAGCGGCTGGTCGAGACATCGGCGGACAATCCCGAACTGCTCCGCGCCGCGCTGGCGCAGGTCAAGGCCGTGATGCGCTGATGCCGGCGCGGCCTGGGTCCGACTTCGCGGCCTTTCTGGCCGACAGGCCGGCGGTGCTGCGCAAAGGGCCGATCGCCCTGATCCTGGCCGAGGACCAGGTGGCGCTGGAGGAGACGGTCGTCCATCACCTCCGCCGCGGCTTTCGGCATGTGTTGCTGTTGTCGGGCCAGCCCCGCGACCTGCCGGGCGACCTGGACGCACAGGTCACGCAGCTGCGCCACGACACCCGCCGACCGAACGCGCATGTGGATGCCGTCAACGCCCTGATCGCGGCGGTCCCCGAGGGGACGTGGCTTTATTACTGCTTCAACGCCGAGTTCCTGTTCTATCCCTTCTGCGAGACCCGCAGCGTGGGCGAGATGCTGGCCTTTCACGCCGAGGAACGCCGCCGCGCCATGCTGACCTATGTGGTGGACGTCTATGCGCCGGACCTGTCGCGGACACCAAACGCGGTCGATCTGGACGGCGCGATGTTCGACCGCACCGGCTATTACGCGCTTGGCCGGCCGGGCCCCGACGGCAAGGCCCGCGACCGGCAGCTGGACTTCTACGGCGGCTTGCGCTGGCGCTACGAAGAGCTTCTGCCGGCGGATCGCCGCCGGATCGACCGGATCGCGCTGTTCCGCGCCGCGCGGGGGCTGAAGGTGCTGCCCGACCACCGCTTTTCGGTCGAGGAGTACAACACCTATGCCTGTCCCTGGCATCACAACCTGACGGCCGCCATCGCCTCGTTCCGGGTGGCCAAGGCGCTGACGACCAATCCCGGTTCGCGCGACAGCATCCACGACATGACCTGGCGCAACTCGTGCCGGTTCGACTGGAACAGCCAGCAGCTGATGGAGTTGGGTCTGATGGAGCCGGGCCAGTGGTTCTGACGGACCCAGCCTTGCCCTTGCGCGTTCTTGACCCCAGATGGTAGACGCTGCGGCAACTTGAACGGACGACCGGCCGCAGGGCCACAGATGGAAGGCACGATCCTCATGGCGATGACCCAGACCAGCTTTGACCGCGACGATCTGCTTGCCTGCGCGCGCGGAGAGCTGTTCGGCCCCGGCAACGCGCAGCTGCCCGAACCGCCCATGCTGATGATGGACCGCATCACCGACATCTCCGAGGATCGGGGCGAACATGGCAAGGGGCATGTGGTCGCGGAATTCGATATCACCCCCGACCTGTGGTTCTTTGCCTGCCATTTCCCCGGCAATCCGATCATGCCCGGCTGCCTGGGCCTTGACGGGCTGTGGCAGCTGACCGGCTTTAACCTGGGCTGGCGCGGCTGGCAGGGGCGCGGCTATGCGCTTGGCGTGGGCGAGGTCAAGCTGACCGGCATGGTTCGCCCCGACCGCAAGATGCTGCGCTATACCGTGGACTTCACGAAGGCGGTCCAGACCCGCCGTCTGACCATGGGAGTGGCGGATGGCCGGGTGGAAGCCGACGGAGAGCTGATCTATCAGGTCAAGGACATGAAAGTGGCCCTGTCGGCCAACTGACACATTCGGAAGGAGGCCCTTATGCGCCGCGTCGTCATCACCGGTCTCGGGATCGTTTCGCCCATCGGCAACAATGCCGACGAGGTCACCGAAAGCCTGCGCACGGGGCGCTCGGGCATCGTTTTTGCGCCCGAATACGCCGAACACGGCTTTCGCAGCCAGATCCACGGCATGCCGCAGATCGTGCTGGAAGATCACATCGACAAGCGCAACCTGCGCTTCATGGGCCCGGGGGCGGCCTATAACTTTATCGCCATGGAACAGGCGATCAAGGACAGCGGCCTGGACGAAGGCGACGTGTCGAACCCGCGCACCGGCCTGATCATGGGGTCGGGCGGGCCCTCGACCTCGAACTTCTTCGAAGCCCACCAAATCGTCATCGAGAAGGGCGCGCCCAAGCGCATGGGCCCCTTCATGGTGACGCGCTGCATGTCGTCCACCAACTCGGCCTGCCTGGCCACGCCCTTCAAGATCAAGGGCGTGAACTATTCGATCACCTCGGCCTGCGCGACCTCCGCGCATTGCATCGGCAACGGCGTCGAGCAGATCCAGATGGGCAAGCAGGACATCGTCTTTGCCGGCGGTGGCGAGGAGCTGGACTGGACCCTGTCTTGCCTTTTCGACGCGATGGGCGCGATGTCGTCGAAATACAACGACACGCCCCAGATCGCATCGCGCCCCTATGACGCGACGCGCGACGGGTTCGTGATCGCAGGCGGCGGTGGCGTCGTGGTGCTGGAGGAACTGTCCCATGCGCTGGCGCGCGGCGCCAAGATATATGCCGAAGTGACGGGCTATGGCGCGACCTCGGACGGCTATGACATGGTGGCACCCTCGGGCGAGGGCGGCGAACGTGCGATGCGCGTGGCGCTGGAAACGCTGCCCGAGGGGCGCCAGGTCAACTATATCAATGCTCATGGCACTTCGACCCCCGTCGGCGACCTGGGCGAGGTCCGTGCCATCCGCCGCATCTTCGGCGAGGGCGCGACCCCGCCGATCAGCTCGACCAAGTCGCTGACCGGTCATTCGCTTGGCGCCACGGGCGTCCACGAGGCGATCTACAGCCTGCTGATGTTGCAAAATGACTTCATTGCAGCCTCCGCAAACGTCGAGACACTGGACCCCGAAATTCAACCGGGCGAGATTGCCACCAGCCGTATCGACAACGCAGGGTTGGATTCGGTCCTGTCGAACAGCTTCGGCTTCGGCGGCACCAATGCGACGCTGCTGATGTCTCGATACCTGGAATGACATAAAAAAACATAGAGGGCCGGTGATGAGTGATCTTCTGAAGGGCAAACGCGGCCTTGTGATGGGGGTCGCGAATGACCGGTCCATTGCCTGGGGCATCGCGCGCGCAGTGGCGGCCGAGGGCGCGGAACTGGCGTTCAGCTATCAGGGCGAGGCCTTCGGCAAGCGGGTCGAACCGCTGGCCGCCTCGGTCGGCTCGGACCTTCTGGTCGATGTGGATGTTACCGATGACGCCTCGCTGGACGCGGCCTTTGGCCAGATCGCCGAGCGGTGGGGTAAGCTGGATTTCGTGATCCACGCCATCGCCTTTTCCAACAAGGACGAATTGACCGGCCGGTTCATGAACACCAGCCGCGCCAATTTCAAGCGCAGCCTGGAGATCAGCTGCTATTCGCTGATCGACGTGGCGCGGCGGGCCCATCCGATGATGGCCGAAGGCGGCACGATTATCACGCTGACCTATGGCGGGTCGAACCGGGTGACACCCTTCTATAATGTCATGGGCGTCGCCAAGGCGGCACTGGAAAGCAGCGTGCGCTATCTGGCCAATGACCTGGGTCCAGATGGCATCCGTGTGAACGCCATCAGCCCGGGCCCGATGAAGACCCTGGCCGGTGCGGCCATCGGCGGCGCGCGCAAGACCTTCCGCCACACCGAGGCCAATTCCCCCTTGCGCGCCAATGCCACGCTGGAGGCAATCGGCGGCACGGCGGTCTGGCTGCTGTCGGATTGGGGCGCCTGCACCACGGGCGAGATCGTGACCGTCGACGGCGGCTATCACGTCCTGGGGATGCCGCAGAGCGAGAACCTGTGACGCAGGACCGGGGGCCAGCCCCCGGACCCCCGGGGTATTTCCACAACGGAGAAGATGCGGGACATGGCTGAGTTTGTGGCAAGCGACGGGGCCCGCCTGGCCTATTCCGACGAGGGCGAGGGGCTGCCGCTGCTGTGCCTGGCCGGCCTGACCCGCACGATGGCCGATTTCGACTATGTCGCGGCGCATCTGTCCGGGGTCCGCCTGATCCGGATGGATTACCGGGGCCGCGGCGGCTCTGCCTGGACCGGCGCCGAGACCTATACCGTTCCGCGCGAGGCGCGCGACGCGGTCGAGCTGCTGGATCACCTGGGTATCAGCCGGGCAGCGGTGTTGGGCACCTCCCGCGGGGGACTGAACGGGATGTTCCTGGCGGCCACGGCGCAGGAGCGCCTGCTGGGCCTCTGCCTGAACGACGTCGGCCCCGAGATCGAGCAGGCGGGGCTGGAGCGGATCTTCGACTATGTGGGGCGCAACCCTGCGGCGCGGACCCATGAGGAACTGGCGGCGCGTCTGCCTGCGCTGATGCCGGGTTTTGACGATGTTCCCGAGGGGCGCTGGCTGGAGGACGTGCAGCGCCACTATCTGCAGACCGAGGCCGGGTTGCGGATCAACTATGACCCCGCCCTGCGAGACGCCTTTCTGGCCGCCTTCGGGGGCGACCAGGTCGATCTCTGGCCGCTGTGGGAGGCGACGGCGGGGCTGCCGGTGGCGGTGATCCGCGGCGCGAATTCGGACCTTCTTTCCCCCGCCGTGGTGGCCGAGATGCAGCGCCGCCGGCCCGATCTGGCCGTGACCGAGGTCCCCGGCCGCGCCCATATTCCCTGGCTGGACGAAGCCCCTGCCCTTGTCGCGCTGCGCGACTGGCTGGAGGCCTGCCGGGCGCGGGCCTAGCCGCCGATCTGCCGCAGCGCCAGGAACAGCACCGCCGACAGGGCAGCCGCCGCCGGAACGGTCACGATCCAGGCCGCCGCGATGGTCATCACATGCGACCGGCGCACCAGCTTGCGCCGGCTGCGCTCCTCGGGGCCGAGGCGGGGGCGTTCGGGAACACTGCCCTGCGCGGCCCGCAGGCGCCGTTCGGCATCCCATTCGCGGAAAAAGCCCACGCCGAAGATCGCACCCACCGCGATATGCGTCGAACTGACCGGCAGACCCAGCCAGCTGGCCACAATCACCGTCAGCGCCGCCGACAGCGCCACGCAATAGGCGCGCATCGGGTTCAGCTTGGTGATCTGGCTGCCCACCATGCGGATCAGCTTGGGGCCGAAGAGGAAGAGGCCGAAGGACAGCCCGAAGGCGCCGATCAGCATCACCCAGAGCGGGATGGAAACCGCCTCGGTCAGGCTGCCCGAGGCCGAGGCCTGCACGATCGCGGCCAGCGGCCCGACGGCATTGGCCACGTCATTGGCGCCATGCGCAAAGCTGAGAAGCGCCGCCGAAACCACCAGCGGGATGCCGAACAGCACCTTCAGCGACTTGTTCCGGTTCTCCAGGCCGCGGGACTGGCGCCGGATCACCGGGATCATCACCAGCCAGACGACAAGTCCCAGGACCGCCCCGATCAGCAGCGAATGCCCGAAGGACACCTTGACCACCTTGCTGAGCCCCTTGAGCGCCAGGTAGGCCGTGAAGGCCCCTGCCATGATGCCCACGAGGACCGGCACCCAGACACGGGCGGCGGCGATCTTGTCGTGGCGATAGATGATGCGCGCCTTGATGAACCACAGGAAGCCCGCCGCGATCAGCCCGCCCAGCAGCGGAGAGACAACCCAGCTGGCGGCGATGGTGCCCATGGTGGGCCAGTTGACCGCGCCAAAGCCCGCGGCGGCGATCCCTGCCCCCATCACGCCCCCCACGACCGAATGCGTGGTCGAGACCGGGGCCCCGATCCAGGTCGCCAGGTTGACCCAGAGCGCCGAGGACAGCAGCGCCGCCATCATCGCCCAGACGAAGACCGCCGGCGTGCCGATGCTTTCGGGCGCGATGATCCCGCGCGAGATGGTGCCGACAACATCGCCCCCCGCGATCAGGGCACCGGCGGTTTCGAAGACCGCGGCGATCGCGATGGCGCCGCCCATGGTCAGGGCATTGGCGCCCACCGCCGGACCCATGTTGTTGGCCACATCGTTCGCCCCGATGTTCAGCGCCATGTAGGCCCCGAAGATGGCGGCCATGACGACGATCAGCGTGTTGCTGGTGTCGCCGAAGGCCACCATCGCGCCCAGCCCGGCCAGCAGCACGAAGGCCAAGGCCACGCCCGGCGCCACAAGGGGGCGCGAGACATAGGCAGTCGCGGTTTCGAGGTTCGAGAAGCGACCAAGGTCGCGGTCCAGCGTCTCGAGATGGCGGGTGTCGAAGTCGTTCTGGGCCATGGCGGGTCCTTGTATGCGGCAGCGGGTGCCTAGGCGGGATCGTCCGCACAATCAACCTTCACGACAGATTCATGACGAAAATACAGATGCCGCAGCCTTGGCGGCGCGCCCGACCGCGGACGCATACCGGCGGGATCTTGCCACCCTTGATGTTTGTAATCCTTTTCATTGTGCATGTAACCCATTACATCTGAGAAGGCCCCAGAGGAGCGGGGCCCCAGTGAGGAGAATTTCATGACCTACGCCTGTCCCGCCAAGATCGGCAGCCTGTCGCTGATCGCCGTTGCCCTGATGGGTACGACCGCCCTGGCTCAGGATCCGCGGACTGCCGAACTGCCCATCGCGGTGCAGATGTACACGCTGCGCGACCACGGCACGCTGGATGAGCAGCTGGCGGCGGTGCAGGCGGCCGGCGTGACCGCGGTGGAAACCGTGGGCATGCAGGACAGCACTGCCCAAGACCTGTCGGCCCTGCTGGAGAAGTACGGCATCGAGGCGATCTCGACCCATGCCCAGCTGGCCGACCTGCGGGCAGATGCGCAGGCTGTGATCGACTTCAACAAGGCGATCGGCAACGACATCATCACCGTCCCTTACCTGCCCGAAGAAGAGCGTCCGGCAGATGCGGCGGGCTGGACCGCCCTGGGCGAGGAGCTGGCCGCCCTGAGCGAGACGCTGCAGGCCGAGGACATGACCCTGGCCTATCACAACCATGATTTCGAGATGGCCGAGTTCGACGGCCGGACCGCGCTGGAGATCATGATGGACGCCGCCGGCGAGGATGTCATGGCCGAGCTGGACCTGGCCTGGGTCGCGCGCGGGGGCCTGGACCCGGTGGAGTATCTGGGCCGCTTCGACGGCCGCGTCTTCGCGATCCACGCCAAGGACAATTCCCCCGAGGGCGAGGCAACCGACGAGCGCGGGTTCAAGGCCTTGGGCGAGGGCACGCTGGACTGGACCACGATCCTGCCCGCCGCCGAGGAAGCCGGGACGCAGTGGTACATCATCGAGCATGACCAGCCCATCGACGCCGCCGAAGTCGTGATGACCGGCGCGACCTTCCTGACCGAAAACCTGCCGGATGGCGCAACGCGCTGAACCTCCCTGCCGGACAGGTTGACTGGGGCCGCGACACTGTCGCGGCCCCTTTTTCGTGACGGTGCCCGTCGCGGACAGCAGGCCGATCAGGGGATCACATCGGGCGGACCCAGATGTTGCGGAAGGCCACATCTGCGTCGTGGTCCTGCAGCTGGATCGGCGCGCAGTCATGGGCCTCGTAGGAGGGATAGCCGATCCATTCGGTTGCGCCCTGGATCTGGGCGTGGTTCTGGACCACGACGCCGTTGTGCAGCACGGTGATATGGGCGGGGCGGCGTAGCGCCCCGTCCTCGGCAAAGACCGGCGCCTGGAAGATGATGTCGTAGCTCTGCCATTCCTCGGGCGCGCGCGAGGCGTTCACCAGCGGCAGGTGCTGCTTGTAGATCGATCCCGCCTGCCCGTTCGCATAGGTCGGGTTCTGGTGGCTGTCCAAGACCTGCACCTCGTATCGGCTTTGCAGGAAGATGCCGCTGTTGCCGCGGTCCTGACTGTCATGCCCCTCGGTGTTCGGAGGGGACCGCCATTCGACATGCAGCTGCACGTCGCAAAAGCTGTCGGTGGTGCGGATGTCGCCCGATCCGCGCGCGACGTGCATCGCCCCGTCCTCGACGGTCCATTCGGCCGCGCCGCCGTTCACGGATTCCCAGCTGTCCAGGTTGCTGCCGTCAAACAGCACGACGGCATCCGACGGGGGCTGGCCTTCGGGCGTCTGTACCAGGCGCGGTTCGGGGCCGGCGATCTCGGTCACGCGGGACTGGGCCTGGCGCTCCTCCCGAGTCAGGTCCTGGGCCAGGGCCGGGGCGGCCAGCACCAGCAGCGCGGCGATCGATGTCATCAGTTTCATGGCAATGTCCTTTGGTTGAAAGGCATGCGGCCCCGGACGTGCCGGGGCCGAAACAGGGTTCAGGTGGCCCAGGCTGGTTCGCCGTCATAGTCCAGATCGCCGATATATTCGCCCGGAACGGGCTCATAGCGCAGCACCTGCGTCGCCCCCACCTCGGAGGTGAAGAAGCCGAACAGGGTCAGCTGCTGGAAGGGCGTGAACCAGTGCATGCGCGGCTCGGCGGCCTCCTCGGGCTGCTCGTCGGCGGCGGTGTCGGCCGAGCTCTGCTGGTCGATCGACTGCTCGCGCCGCTCCTCCAGCTCGGCCAGGGCGCGGGCCGATTCCTCGCGTGCGGCGACGGAGGCCGCCTGCAGCATTTCGCGCCGTTCGTCGGCCGTCAGCTCCTCGAAGGGCTTGCCATAGCCCTCCTGCGCCTTGGCCTTCAGCGTCTCCATCCCCTCGCGGAAGGCCGCCTGCTCCTCGGCGGTATAGCAGTCGCTGACAAAGCGCGTCATGAAGGCGCCGACCCCGGCCTCCTTGGCGCCGGGCGTGTCGGTGGCGGGGATGATCGTCTCGGCCACCTCGTCCAGAAAGGCGGCGTCGGCGTCCGAAAAGATGTTCTCGCCCACCGGCGTCGGCAGATAGGCAAAGGCGCGCTGCCCGCCCAGCATGGCCGTGCCGGTGACGGCGGCGATCATCGTCAAAAGTTGGCGGCGGTTCATCACAGATCTCCGTTCTTCAAGGCGTTAACGGCGTGTTCCGCCGCCCGCGCGGTCAGTGCCATGTAGGTCAGCGAAGGGTTGACGCAGCTGGCCGAGGTCATGCAGGCCCCGTCCGTTACATAGACGTTGGGCGCGTCCCAGACCTGGTTGTTGCCGTTCAGGACCGAGGTTTCGGGATCGCGGCCCATCCGCGCCGTTCCCATCTCGTGGATGCCCATGCCCGGGGCATAGTCGCTTTCGGTGGGCTTGATGTCGACGACGCCGGCGGCCTCCAGGATGTCCACCGCGTCCTGCTTCATGTCCTGGCGCATGCGCATCTCGTTCTCGCGCAGGTCGACGCTGATCGACAGGACCGGCAGGCCCCATTTGTCGGTCGTGCCGCGGTCCAGCGCGATGAAGTTGTCATGATAGGGCAGCATCTCGCCGAACCCGGTCATGCCGATGGTCCAGTCGCCGGGCTTGGACAGCGCCTCCTTCATGTCGGCCCCGATGTTCAGCTCGGCCACCTCGCGCCGCCAGCCCTGACGGCTGGCCGATCCCTGATAGCCGAAGCCGCGGGTATAGGGACGCTCCTCGCCCTCGGTGTTGCGGAAGCGCGGGATGTAGAAGCCCGCAGGACGGCGGCCGAAATAGTACTTGTCGTCATAGCCCTCGACCCGCCCCTCGGCGCCGACGCGGAAGTGGTGGTCCATGACGTTATGGCCCAGTTCGCCCGAGGACGACCCCAGACCGCCTTCCCAGACATCGGTGGCCGAGTTCATCAGCAGCCAGGTCGAATTGAAGCTGGAGGCGTTCAGGAACACCACGTCGGCGGTGTATTCATAGGTCATGTTGGTTTCGGCATCGATGATCTCGACCCCGCGGGCGCGCTTGCTGTCCTTGTCATAGAGGACCTCCTTCACGATCGAGAACGGGCGCAGCGTCAGGTTGCCCGTCGCCATCGCCGCCGGCAGCGTGGCCGACTGCGTGCTGAAATAGGCGCCATAGGGACAGCCCAGCCAGCACTTGTTGCGATACTGGCAGGCCACGCGGTTCTGCTCGGGCTTGGCCTCGGTGATGTTGGCCACCCGCGCGTTGATCAGGTAACGCTTGCCGCCGAAGGCCTTCTGCAGCCGCGCTGCCACGTCCTCTTCGACGATGTTCAGCGGGATCGGCGGCAGGAACTCCCCGTCCGGCAGGATGTCCAGCCCTTCGCGCGTCCCCGAGATGCCCGCAAACCGCTCCACGTGGTCGTACCAGGGCGCGATATCGGCATAGCGGATCGGCCAGTCGGTCGCGATCCCCTCGCGCTCGTTCGCGGAAAAGTCCGTGTCCGACAGGCGATAGGACTGGCGCCCCCACATCAGCGACCGCCCCCCGACATGATAGCCGCGGAACCAGTCGAACCGCTTGGCCTCGGTATAGGGGTTCTCCTGCTCGTTGGCCCACATGCCAAAGGTCTGCTCGTTCAGCGGATAGTCACGCGACAGGACCGGATAGTTGTCCTTCATCCCGATCGTCGCGGTGCCGCGATGGGGATAGTCCCAGGCTTCCTTGTCGGCGTTCACGTAATCGGTCAGATGCTCGATGTTGCGGCCGCGTTCAAGCATCAGGACCTTCAGGCCCCGTTCGGTCAGCTCCTTGGCGGCCCAACCGCCGCTGATGCCCGATCCGACGACGATCGCGTCGTAATGCATGTTCTCTGCCATCTGGCGTTCCTTTTTTCGGTCTTGCTTGAGGCGGGATCAGACGTCGCAGATCAGCACGGCGTCGCGCAGCGATTGCGCGGCCGTCTGCGGGTCCGAGGGCATGAATTCCTGCGCCACCCAGCCCTGAAAGCCGGTGTCGCGGATGGCGCGGCAGATCGCGGGGTAATTCAGCTCCTGCCGGGCGTCGGGTTCGTTGCGGCCGGGATTGCCGGCGGTGTGGTAATGGCCGAACCAGCGGTGATGGTCCGTGATGGTGCGGATCACGTCGCCTTCCATGATCTGCATGTGATAGATGTCATAGAGCAGCCTGAAATTGTCGCTGCCCAGCTGTTCACACAGCGCCACCCCCCACGCGCTGCGGTCGCAGAGGTAGTCGGGATGGTTCACGCGGCTGTTCAGCAGCTCCATCTGCAGGACGACCTCTGCCCCTTCGGCGGCAGGCAGGATGCGCTCCAACCCGCGCGCGCAATTGTCCAGCCCCTCCTGGTTGGTCATCCCTCGGCGGTTGCCGCTGAACAGGATCAGGTTGGTATGGCCGGCCTCGGCCACCAGGTCGATGTGGCGCAGATAGCTGTCGGTCAGACGGTCGTGGATGGCGGGTTCGGCCCAGCCATCCTCCAGGCTGATTTCGGCCCCGTTGCACATGGAACTGGCCAGCCCGTGCCGGGCCAGCACCGGCCAGTCGTCGGGGCCGCAGAGGTCGATCGCGCCCAGCCCCACCTGGCGGGCCAGCTGGCACAGATCCTCCAGCGGCATGTCGCCAAAGGTCCAGCGCGCGACGGAGTGGTTGATGTTGCCCTGCAAGCCAGCGGTCTGCGCCTGTGCGGCGCCGCCCAGGGATGCGCCCAAGGCCAAGGCGCCGGCCCCCTGGAACAGGCCCCGGCGCGACAAGGCCGCAGTCATTCGGTCCGACAGATCGGTCATGGTCTTCCTCCCTTGGTGTGGTGGCCCCGGTCGCCAGAATGAAACCGTTTACACAGCGGGGCGGATTGACCCTCCTCCGGGTCGGTTGCGGCGCGGGATGAACCCGCGCCGCGATGTCAGATCAATAAGGGCTGTCTTCGAAATAGAAGCTATCGGCATTGTCCGGGGTGATCAGTTCGGACGCGATGATGAACTCGCCCGACATGGGCGCGCCCGATGTCAGGCCCAGGACCGTCATCTCGATCGCGGTTGAGATCATTGCCGGCGGATAGGTCACGTTCACCGGCACGGTCGGATCGCTGTTCTGGATGCGCTGGACCATCTCCTTCATGCCGGCGCCGCCGACCACGAACATCTGGTCGGTGCGGCCCGCCTGGTCGATGGCGGCCAGCGCGCCCACGGCCATGTCGTCGTCCGCCGCCCAGACCGCGTCGATTTCCGGGAAACGCGACAGCCAGTCCTGCATCAGGTTGAAGGCCGTGTCGCGGTTCCAGTTGCCGTGGTCCATGGCCACGACCTCGACGCCCGACCCCTCCAGCGCGGCCTCGAAGCCCGCCACGCGCTCGTTGTCGACGGTGGACGCGATGCCGCGCATCACCACGACCTTGGCGCCCTCGTCCAGAGTGTCGGCGAAATACTGGCCGGCGGTTCGGCCAAAGCTGTCGTTGTCGCCCGCGACATACAGGTTCTCGATGCCGTCCTGGGCCAGACCACGGTCGACCACGGTCACCCAGACGCCGCTGTCGGCGATGCGCTGGATCGGGCCGGTCAGCGGCTCGGATTCAAACGGCAGGACGACCAGCGCGTCGATGCCGCGGGTGGCCACCATGTCCTCCAGGTCCGACACCTGCTGCCCGGGATCGGAGGTCGTGGTCAGGACGAACTCCATGTCGGGGTTCGCCTCGGACAGGCGCGCGACGGTGCGTTCGGCGTGAAAGTTCAGCGCCCCCGCCCAGCCATGCGTCGCGGCCGGGATCGAGATGCCGATGGTTTCCGACAGCGCCGGGACAGCGGTCAGGCCCATCAGGGCGGTCGTGGCAATCAGGGTCTTTCTCATGGTGGTTACTCCTCCCACAGGTGAAAAATCAGCGTGCGGCGCCGGTGTTCCGTTGCAGCACGACGGCAAGGATGATGACGACGCCCTGGATGGCACCGTTCAGATAGGGGCTGACGAAGTCGGTCAGGTTCAGCAGGTTGCCGATCAGCGACAGGATCAGCACGCCCACGACCGTGCCCCAGATCCGGCCAAAGCCGCCCTTGAGCAGCGTGCCGCCGATGATGACCGCGGCGATGGCCTCCAGCTCCCACAACAGACCCGTGGTGGCGGACGCCGATCCCAGGCGCGGCACGTACATGACGACCGCGATGCCGACCAGCGTGCCCAGCAGGACATAGGTCATCAGCCGCACCCGCAGCACCGCGACCGACGAATAGCGGGCGACCTTTTCGTTCGATCCGATCGCGGCGCAGTGCCGGCCAAAGGCGGTGTGCCGCATGGTGATCTCTCCCAGGATCGCCAGCGCGGCAAAGACGATGATCGGCCAGCTGATCCCCAGGATGCCGTCGTAATAGACGGGGCGGTACAGCTCGCGCATCTCGTAGCCCAGCGACAGCGTGCCGCCGTCGGCTAGCCAGGTCACCAGGCTGCGATAGATGCCCATCGTGCCCAAGGTCAGGATGAACGCCTCGATCCCCGCCCGCGTAATCAGGATGCCGTTGATGAAGCCCGCGGCCAGTCCCGTGAACAGGGCCAGCGCGATGCCGATCAGGATCACGGGCAGCCCGCCCCCCATGCTGTCGGTCAAAAGGTTCATCACCAGGATCATCAGCCCCGCGACAAAGGCCGCCATCGACCCGACCGACAGGTCCAGCCCGCCCGCGGTGATGACGAAGGTCATGCCGATGGCGATGATGCCGATGAAGGCCGATCGCGCCAGCACGTTCGTGATGTTGGCAAAGCTGAGGAAGTTCGGGTTCAGCGCCATGCCGATCAGGACAAGCACGACCAGCGCCACGACAGGTGCGATGACGGCCAGGTTCACCTTGGGGCGGCGCGTTTGTGGAAGGGTTGCCGTGCTCATGCCGCACTGTCCTTTTTGCTGTCGTCCATCCCCATCGCCAGTCGCACGATATTGCCTTCGGTGACCGCGTTGTCCGTCAGCTCTCCGGCGATTCGGCCGGCATGCATGACGATGACGCGCCCGGCGAGGCCGATCAGCTCTGGCATCTCGGACGAGATCACGATGATGCTGCGGCCTTCGGCGGCCAGCTTGGCGATGAGGGAATAGATCTGTTGCTTGGTCCCGATGTCGATGCCGCGGGTCGGTTCGTCGATGATGACGACCTCCGGATCCGACAGCAGCGTCTTTGCCAGCAGAAGCTTTTGCTGGTTGCCCCCCGACAGGTCGCCCACCGCCATGCCGCGCTCCGGCGCGCGGATCGCGAAATCGGCGATGGCGGCATCCAGTGCCGTCTCCTCGGAGTTCCGGTCGATCAGAGGGCTGCCGAAACGGTCCAGCTGGCCCAGGGTCAGGTTCTCGCGCAGGGTTTTATCCAGCAGCAGGCCCGCACCCTTGCGGTCCTCGGTCAGATAGACCAGCCCCGCGCGCATCGCCCCTGCGACGTGGTTCGCGGGCAGGTCCTGCCCCTTCAGCCGCACGGTGCCGCTGCGGGGACGCAGCCCGGCGATGGCCTCGGCCAGCTCGGTCCGGCCCGATCCCACCAGCCCGCCGATGCCCAGCACCTCGCCCCGGTGCAGGGTCAGGGACGCATCATGAACGACGCCCGGCACGGTGATGCCCCGTGCCTCCAGGATCGGCTCGGCCCCGTGGGCGGTCTTGGGCGGGAACAGGTCGGACAGTTCGCGCCCCACCATCGCGGCGGCCATGTCGTCTTCCGACACTTCGGCCGTCAGGTCTGATCGCACCATTGTGCCGTCGCGCAGCACCGTCACGCGGTCGGCGATGCGCTTGACCTCGCCCAGCTTGTGCGAGGTGTAGAGGATCGCCACGCCTTCAGACCGCAGGCGGTCGATCTGGGCGAACAGGACCTCGGTCTCGCGCTCGGTCAGGACGGCGGTGGGTTCGTCCATGATCAGCACGCGCGCCTTGCGTGACAGGGCCTTGGCGATCTCGACCATCTGCTTGTCAGGGACCGAGATGCGGTTCACCGGCATGCCCGGGTCCACCCGGCATTGCAACTGGCCCAGCAGGTCGGCGGTCTGCGCCCGCATCGCCTTGTGGTCCAGCAGGAACCCGCGCCTCAACTCACGGCCCAGGAACACGTTCTGATCGACCGACAGATGTTCGGCCAGGTTGAACTCCTGGTGGATCATGATGATCCCCAGATCCTCTGCCTGCTCCGACCCGGTGAAGGTGATGGGCTTGCCCTGCCAGGTCACCTGCCCGCCCGTCGGGTCCAGGTATCCGGCCAGGATCTTCATCGTCGTGGACTTGCCCGCGCCGTTTTCGCCGATCAGGGCGTGGACCTCTCCGGGATGCAGGGCGAAATCGACCCCGTGCAGGATCTCGATGGGACCAAAGGACTTGGTGACGCCGTTCAGCGCCAGGATGGGATCGGTCATGGCGTCACCCGGACCCAGGCCGCGTCCGCGTCGTTCGACCGGATGCAGGCGTCGATGAACTGCAACCCCTCCAGCCCGTCGCGGATGCCGGGAAGGGTGTCGGGCATGGTACCGCTGCGGATCGCCTGCGCGGCCTCGGCATAGAGGTTCGCGAACCCCTCCAGGTATCCCTCGGGGTGGCCCGGGGGCACGCGGCTGCCGTCCTGGGTGCTGCCCGGACCCGCACGGCGCAGGATCTGTGCGGGCTGGCCGAAGGGCGTGTATTTCAGCGTCTCGGGCGTGTCGTGCTGCCATTCCAGCCCGCCCTTGTCGCCATAGACCCGCAGGCGCAGGCCGTTCTCGGTTCCCGGCGCGACCTGCGAGGCCCACAGCATCCCCTTGGCCCCCGATGCATAGCGCAGTAGGATATGCGCGTTGTCGTCCAGCCTGCGGCCGGGCACAAAGCTGGTCAGGTCCGCAGCCAGCCGGTCGGGCAGTTCGCCCGTCACGAAGCGCGCCAGCTGGAACGCATGCGTGCCAATGTCGCCGATGGCGCCGCCGGCGCCCGCGCGATCGGGGTCGCCGCGCCACGCGGCCTGCTTGCTGTCCGTGTCCTGGGTCAGCCAATCCTGGGCGTATTCGACCTGAACCAGCCGCAGCGTGCCGATATCGCCGCGGGCGATCATCGCGCGGGCCTGCCGGATCTGCGGATAGGCGGAATAGTTGTGCGTCAGGATGAACAGCGCGTCAGACCGTCTGGCCAGTTCGGCCAGGGCATGCGCCTGGTCCAGCGTCGCGGTCATCGGCTTGTCGCAGATGACGTGGATGCCCTGTTCCAGAAACGCGCGCGACACCGGTTCGTGCAGGTGGTTCGGGGTGCAGACGGACACGGCCTCGATCCCGTCGGGACGGGCGGCCTCGTCGCGCGCCATCTGGCGGAAATCGCCATAGCTGCGGGCGATCCCAATGGCGCGCGCGCTTTGCGCAGCGCGCCCCTCGTCCGAGGACAACGCTCCCGCGACCAGATCGAATTGGCCGTCCAGCCGCGCCGCGATGCGATGGACGTTGCCGATCATCGCGCCTTCGCCGCCGCCGACCATGCCCAGTTTTATGGGGCCCATACGGATCGGGCGGCTCATCGGTCCAACCCCAGCATCCGCAGGTTCGCTGCCTGATCCGCGCCGCCATTGGCAAAATCGTCAAAGGCGCGGTCGGTGACGCGGATGATGTGATCGCGCACGAAGGCAGCGCCTTCGCGGGCGCCGTCCTCGGGATGCTTCAGCGCGCATTCCCACTCGACCACCGCCCAGCCATCGAAACCCGCGGCGGTCAGGCGCGAGAAGATCGCCTTGAAGTCCACCTGCCCGTCACCGGGGCTGCGGAATCGGCCCGCCCGGTCGATCCAGGGCTGATAGCCGCCATAGACCCCCTGCCGCCCGGTCGGGTTGAATTCCGCGTCCTTGACATGGAACATGCCGATCCGGCTGGCGTAGATGTCGATGTTCTCAAGATAATCCAGCTGTTGCAGCAGGTAATGCGACGGATCGTACAGCATCCTGGCGCGTGGATGCTGGTCCACGCGGTCCAGGAACATCTCGAAGCTGATCCCGTCATGCAGATCCTCGCCCGGATGGATCTCGAAGCAGATGTCCACACCGCGGCTGTCGGCATGGTCCAGGATCGGGCGCCAGCGCGCGGCCAGTTCGTCAAAGGCGGTCTCGATCAAGCCTTGGGGGCGCTGCGGCCAGGGGTAAAGGTAAGGCCAGGCCAGCGCGCCGGAAAAGGCCGCCATCCGGTCCAGCCCCAGATGCGCCGAGGCATCGATGGTCTTCATCACCTGATCCACCGCCCAGGCCTGCCGCGCCCTGGGGTCGCCGCGCAGGGGCACAGGGGCAAAGCCGTCAAAGGCCGCGTCGAAGGCGGGATGAACGGCGACCAGCTGCCCCTGCACATGGGCGGACAGTTCGGTGATCTCCACCCCATTCGCGCGGGCCTGACCTGACAGTTCGTCGCAATAGGTCCGGGATGTGGACGCAAGATCCAGGTCGATCAGCGACGCCTGTCCCGACGGCACCTGCACGCCCAGATAGCCGCAATCCGCCGCCCAGGCCGTGATGCCGGAAAAGCTGTCGAACGGCGCGGCCGAACCTGCGAACTGCGCCAGGAACAGGCCCGGACCCTTCATCGTCTTCATGATTCCCCCTAACCGATTGCCTCCATGTAATCGGTTTCAAGCAAAAGCTGTCACAGGATGAAAAGGTTTACAACAGGATTTTTTCCGCTAAAGCCTGATCCTGCCCCAACAGCGAGATTCCGGTGCCAGATCAAGCCCGTCCGCCGCGCATCCATGACGTCGCCAAGCTGGCGGGCGTGTCCGTGGCCACCGTCAGCCGCGCCATCTCGAACCCGTCGATCGTGTCCGAGGCCACGCGCAAGGCGGTCGAGGCGGCCATCGCCCAGACCGGCTACACGCTGAACTTCACCGCCCGGAACCTGCGCCAGCAGCAGGTGGGCGGGGTGCTGGCATTGGTCCCCAAGCTGGCCAACCCGTTCTTCTCCGAGATTCTGGCAGGCATATCCGAGGTGCTGCGCAAGAAGGGGCTGAGCCTGCTGGTGCTGGACACCACGGCGGTTCCCGAACAGCCGGCGATGACGATGCTGGCGCCCTATCTGAACCGGTCGCGCTCGGACGGGGTGATCGTGCTGGACGGCAGCCTGGACCCGCGCCTGTTCGACCAGCCCGGCTGCCCGCCGCTGGTGCAGGCCTGCGAGTGGATCGAGGGCCTGGAGGCGCCCCGCGTGCTGGCCGACAATGTCGAGGGCGGGCGGCTGGCCGCGCGTCATCTGACCGACCACGGCCACCGCCGCATCCTGCACCTGACGGGACCGCGGGGCAATTCGCTGACCGTCGCCCGACGCGAGGGCTTTCTTCGCGGGCTGGCCGAGGCTGGCCTGCCCATACCCGGCCCCGCTGACAGCATCGAAGGCAACTTCACCGCCCGCTTTGGCCGTGATGCCGCGGCGGGGGTTCTGGACATGCCCGACCGACCGACGGCCGTCTTCTGCGACAATGACGAAATGGCCATCGGGCTGATCCACGGCCTTGTCAGCGGCGGGCTGCGGGTGCCGCAGGACATCTCAGTCATGGGTTTTGACAATATCGAGATGTCGGCCTATTGCCTGCCGCCCCTGACCACGATCCGCCAGTATCGCGCCCGCCTTGGCCGACGGGCGGCCGAACTGCTGCTGGCCCGGATGCGCGGCGAGACGATCACCGACAGCACCACGCTTGGCGTCGACCTGCTGGTGCGCGACAGCACGGGGCCCGTCCCGGCCGTATAGGCCCAGGTTCAGTTCAAAAGCACGCAGACGCTGCGCAACTGGTCGCGCGTCATTTCCAGAACCCCGTCGAGGTCCATGGATTCGTCGGCGGCCCAGCTGCGCACCCCGTTGGCCAAGGCATGGGTGGACATGGCGGCGATCAGTTCGGCCTCCAGCGCCCGGTGCGCCCCCAAGCGCACCAGCAGCAGCCCGCTGAGCGCCAGCGAGATCTCGTCCAGCGACTTGCGGAACAGCATCTGCATTTCTGGCGTCGTCTCGATCAGCCGCTCGATCATGCGCAGGGTCTGCCGGTCCGGGCTGTCCTCCTTCAGCATCTGGCCCAGCAACCGCACCAGGTCGTCGACCAGCGGTGCCTCGGATGTCGTGATCCAGGCGCCCGCCTGCGTGTCCAGGATCGGCGGCTGGCCCAGCACCGCCGCCGTCTTGTTGGGGTAGTAGTTGAAGAAGGTCCGGGGGCTGATGCCGGCCTCGGCGGCGATCGCGTCGGTCGTCGCCGCGCAATAGCCCGCCTGCAGCGCCACGCGCAACGCGGCCTGCTGGATGTCCCGGGCCGTCTGGCGGCGGCGTCGATCGCGAAGATTGATGGTCATTCGGCAGCCCGTTCCTGAATGCAGTCAAAGCAAATATTGCACAGTCCGCAATTCCATGCAATGAGCGGGCCGACATGGCGTCCCGTCGGACGCGGATATCGGGATATCACAACATGCGCGAGTTCACATTTCGGTCCGGTGCAGCCCTGGCTGCGGGACTTTTCATGATGACCCCGGCCCTGGCGCAGGACCCGGGGCAGATGCCGCCCAAGCAGGTGGGCGTGGTCACGGTGCAGCCGCAGGATGTCCCGCGGGTGGTGACGCTGCCCGGTCGCGCGGTCGCGGCCTCGGCCACGTCGATCCGTCCGCGCGTGGGTGGTCTGGTGACCGAGATTCTTTACGAACCCGGCAGGCATGTCGAGGCCGGGGCCCCGATGTTCCGGATCGAGGACGGGACCTATCGCGCCAACCTGGCCAGCGCCGAGGCGCAGGTGGCGTCCGCCGCGGCGCAGGTGACGCAGGCGCAGTCGGCCTTCAGCCGGACCGAACAGCTGCTGGGCTCGGGCACGACCCAGGCCCAGGTCGAGGCCGCGCGCGCGACGCTGGACCAGGCGCGCGCCGCGCTGCAGGCCGCCGAGGCTGCCCGCACCCTGGCCGAGTCGGACCTGGCCTGGACCACGGTGACCAGCCCGATCGCCGGCATCGCCAGCGTTTCGGATGTCTCGGTCGGGGACCTTGTGACGGCCGGACAGGCGGATCCCATGGCCTCCGTCACCCAACTGGACCCGATCGAGGTGGACATGTACGAACCCTCGTCCCGCTTCCTGGGGGTCCTGGACGACATCGACGACGGCAGCCTGCGCCTGAATGAACAGCTGCGGGCGACGCTGACCCTGGAAAACGGCCGTACCTACCAAGCCCAGGGCGAACTGGTGGCGCCGGGGGTGACCGTCTCCACCACCACCGGCTCGATCGACACGCGGTTCCGTTTCGACAATCCCGACAACCTGATCCTGCCCGGCATGTTCCTGCGCGGCCAGGTGGAACTGGGCGTGACCCGCGCCTTCCTGGTGTCGCAATCGGCGGCGCGGCGCGACAAGATCGGCAACCTGACGGCCTGGGTGGTCGCGGACGGCAAGGCCAGCCAGCGCCAGCTGACCGAAGACGGCAGCTATCAGCAGCAGTGGATCGTGACCGACGGCCTGGCCGAGGGCGACCAGCTGATCGTGGACGGGTTGACCGGGCTTGCGGCGGGCATGGATGTGGCGCCGGTGCCGGTGACCTTTGACGAAAACGGCGTCGTGCGCGATGCGCCTGCCCCGGCCGACCCGGCCGCGGATGGCGGCGGCGCGGATGCGCCCGCAGACGTGCCTGCAGACGCGCCGGCAGCGGAGTAACCCCAGATGGCCCGTTTCTTCATTCACCGCCCGGTCTTTGCCTGGGTGCTTGCCCTGGTCACCATGCTGGTCGGCGCCCTGGGCCTCAGCAGCCTGGCGATCGAGCAGTATCCGCAGATTTCGCCCACCACGGTCCGGGTGAGTGCCGCCTATAACGGCGCCTCGGCCGAGATCGTGGAGGCCTCGGTCACCACCGTCATCGAGGATGCCATGACCGGCATCGACGGCCTGATCTACATGACCTCGAACTCGTCGCCCGGCTCGGCCTCGGTGTCGCTGACCTTCGACGACACGGTCGATGCCGACATCGCGCAGGTCCAGGTGCAGAACAAGCTGCAGCTGGTCACCTCGCAGCTGCCGGACGTGGTCCAGCAGCAGGGCGTGCAGGTGGCGCGCTCGACCAGCTCGATCCTGCTGGTGGGGGCGCTGACCTCGCCCGACGGCCGATTTTCAACTGTGGAGCTGGGCGATCTGATCGCGCAGCTGATCGAGGACCCGGTCAAGCGCACGCCCGGCGTGGGGTCGATCAACACCTTCGGGTCGGGCTATGCCATGCGCATCTGGCTGGACCCGATGAAGATGGTCCAGTACCAGGTCACCCCCGCCGATGTGACCAGCGCGGTCGCGCAGCAGAACACCAATGTCACCGTTGGCGACCTGGGTGCGCAGCCCGCGGCCCAGGGGCAGCGGCTGACCATCCCCGTCTCGGCGCAGTCGCAATTCTCGACCGTGGACGAGTTCGAACGCATCCTGCTGCGCGTCGATCCCGACGGCTCGACCGTCTTCCTGGGCGACGTGGCCCGGATCGAGATCGGCCAGGAGGGCTATGGCGGCGCCTCGCGCCACAATGGCAACCCGGCGGCGGGCTTTGCCGTGAACCTGGCCACCGGCGCGAATGCCGTGGACACGGCCGAGGCAGTCCGCAACACGATCAACGGCCTGGCGGGCGCCCTGCCCGAGGGCGTGCAGATCGTCTATCCGTATGACACCTCGCCCTTTGTCGAGGAATCGATCAATCAGGTCTATCACACCCTGGCCGAGGCCGTGGTCCTGGTCTTCCTGGTGATCCTGGTCTTCCTGCAAAGCTGGCGCGCGACCATCATCCCGGTCGTGGCGATCCCGGTCGTGCTGCTGGGCACCTTCGCGGTTCTGGCGGCGGCGGGCTATTCCATCAACACGCTGACCATGTTCGCGATGGTCCTGGCCATCGGCCTGCTGGTCGACGATGCCATCGTGGTGGTGGAAAACGTCGAGCGCGTGATGGAGGAAGAGGGCCTGGGCCCCGTCGAGGCCACCGAAAAGAGCATGGACGAGATCACCAGCGCGCTGGTCGGCATCGTTCTGGTCCTGTCGGCGGTGTTCCTGCCCATGGCCTTCATGTCGGGGGCGACCGGCGTCATCTATCGCCAGTTCTCGATCACCATCATCACCGCGATGGTGCTGTCCCTGGGCGTGGCGGTCATCCTGACGCCGGCCATGTGCGCCAGCCTGCTGAAGCCGCGCAAGCATGGCGACGGCATCGCGCCCGCGCGCTGGTTCAACCGCAACATGGACCGCGCCACGAACGGTTATGTCGCCACCGTCACCCGGCTGGTCAAGCGGCCGCTGCGGATGCTGCTGGTGCTGGTGGCGATCGGCTTTGGCGTCTTTGCGCTCTTTGATCGCCTGCCGGGGTCGTTCCTGCCGGACGAGGATCAGGGCGTGGCGCTGGTGATCATCCAGGGTCCCGACGGATCGACCACCCAGCAGACGCAGGCACTGGTCGAGAAGGTCGAGACCTACCTGCTGAACGAGGAAAGCGAGACGGTCGAGTCGGTCTTTGCCGCCTTGGGCTTCAGCTTTGGCGGATCGGGCCAGAACAACGCGATGGTCTTCGTCAAGCTGCGCGACTACGACAAGCGCGAGGGGCTGGACATCGCCTCCCTGGTGGCGCGGGCCAACGGTCATTTCTTCATGACCAACCGGCAGGGCCAGATCTTCGTGCTGCAACCCCCCGCCATTCAGGGGATGGGCACGTCGTCGGGCTTCAGCATGTACCTGATCGACCAGTCCGGGCGGGGACAGGAGGCGCTGACCGCCGCCGCGGACCAGCTGGTGGCCGATGCCCGCAGCGATGGGCGCGTCACCAACCTGCGCGGCAACGAGGCCGCCACCCAGACCTCGCTGCGGCTGGACATCGACCAGCAGAAGGCCGCGGCCTTCGGCCTGTCGATCCCCGAGGTGAACGCCATGCTGTCGGTCATCTTCGCCGGCCGCGACGTAAACGACTTTGCCCTGGGCAGCGACCTGCGCCCGGTCATCGTGCAGGGCGAGGCGGCCAGCCGGTCCCAGCCCGAGGACATCAACCGCTGGTACGCCCGCAACGCGCAGGGCGAGATGGTGTCATTCGGCGCCTTCTCGGACCAGAACTGGCAGCAGGAGCCGAAGGCCGTGGCCCGCTATGGCGGCACGCGCGCGCTGGAACTCAGCGGGGCTGCCGCGCCGGGCCTGTCCTCGGGTGCCGCGATGGACGTGATGGAAGATCTGGTCGCAGACCTCGACGGCGGCTATGGCGCCGCCTGGACCGGCCTCTCCTATCAGGAGCGTTTGTCGGGCAACCAGGCGCCGCTGCTGTTCGCGCTGTCCGCGCTGGTCGTCTTCCTGTCGCTGGCCGCGCTTTACGAAAGCTGGGCCGTGCCGCTGGCGGTGATGCTGACCGTTCCGGTGGGCATCCTTGGGGCGCTGCTGGCGGCGCTCTATTTCGGGCAGTCGAACGACGTCTACTTCAAGGTGGGCCTGCTGACGACCATCGGCCTGGCGGCGCGCAACGCGATCCTTATCGTCGAATTCGCCCAAGCCCAAGTCCAGGAGGGCAAGACGGTGGTCGAAGCCGCCCTTGTCGCCGCGCGCCAGCGCCTGCGTCCGATCCTGATGACGACCTTCGCCTTCATGCTGGGCGTGCTGCCGCTGGCCATCGCCTCGGGGGCCGGGGCCGGGGCGCAGAACTCGATCGGGATCGGGGTGCTGGGCGGCATGGCCTCGTCTGCCGTCATCGGGATCTTCCTGGTCCCCGTCTTCTACGTTGCCGTGCTGAAGCTGCGGCGGATGCTGAGCCGAAAGGAAAAGAGCTCGTGACCTTCCCCCGCCTACCCAAGGCCGCACTGTCCCTGGCCGCGCTGCTGACCATCTCGGCCTGCGCGGCCGTGGGACCCGATCCCACCGCCCTTCCCAGGGCCGGCCTGCAGGTCAGCTTCGCCGAAGGCGCGGCCGCCTCCCTGGGCACGGTCGGCGCCAATGCCTTCTGGTCCGGCTACCAGGACCGCACGCTGTCGCGCCTGATCGCCGAGGGGCTGGGAACCAGCCTTGACATCATCACCGCCAACGAGCGCATCCGCGCTGCCGAGGCTGATCTGCGCGCCACCGCCCCCCTGGCGGCCCAGGTCAGCGGGCAGCCCGCCTCGGCCAGCCGGGTCAGGACCGGCGCCGACGGCCGGCCGACCGGCTATGCCAGCACGGCCGATCTTTCGGCGGGCTTTGTCCTCGATCTCTTTGGCGGTGCCCGGCGGGCACGGCAGGGGGCGCAGGCGGCCCAGGCATCCGCCGAGGCGCAGGCGCAGGTGACGCGGCTGGCCTGGCTGGCCGAAGTGATCGGGGCCTATGCCGATGCGCGCTTCCATCAGCAGGCCCTGGCCCTGACCCGCGACACCATCGCCGCCCGCCAGCGCACCCTGGGCGTCACGCGCGACATGCAGGCCCTGGGCCTGGCGACCGACTACGACATCGCCCAGACCGAGGCGCTGCTGCAGACCGCGCGCGCCGACCTGCCGGCCTATGAGGCACGCTTCAACGCGCAGGTCTTTCGCCTTTCGACCCTGCTGAACCAGCAGGCCGCGCCGCTGATGGGGCGCATGCAGCAGGGTTCGGCCGCGCTGCGCATCCCGCCCGGACCGGGTGCCGGAGTCCCGGCCGACCTGCTGCGGAACCGTCCCGACGTGCAGGCGGCGCAGGCCGATCTGGCGCAGGCCCTGGCCGCCGTCGGCGTGGCCACGGCTGACATGCTGCCCTCGCTGTCCCTGACCGGAACCGTCAGCGACACCGGCGGCGCGAACAGCTGGGGCTTTGGCCCGCGCCTGTCCCTGCCGGTGGCGAACCAGGGCCTGCTGCAGGCCGCCCGCGCGCGCCGCCTGTCGGAGGCGCGGCAGGCGGATCTGGCCTGGCGGTCTCAGGTCGCCGCAGCGGTCGAGGATGTGCAGCGCGGCCAGTCGAACCTGCGCCGTTATCGTCAGCGGGTCGAGGCGCTGGACCAGGCGGCGGTGGCCTTTGATCGCGCCTATGACCTGGCCCGCACCAATTTCGAGGCCGGGGCATTGCCGCTGGTCGAGCTGCTGGATGCTGACCGCCAGCGTGCGGCGGCGCGCCTGCAGGCTGCTTCGGCCCGCAACGACGCGGCCAAGGAATGGGCGGCACTGCAGATCGCCACGGGTGCGGGCGCAGCCGTGACGCGGATCGCCGAGTGATCGGGACGGGCGGCAGGCCACTGCCGCCCCTAGCCCTTCGGCAGGGCGACAGACCGTGGCGCAGCAAGGGTGGGCGACCTGCAATGCAGGTTCGCATTCGTCCGACGATGAAAGGAAGGGGTTGGTGCGGCCGAGAAGACTCGAACTTCCACTCCGGTTAAGGAACAGCGACCTCAACGCTGCGCGTCTACCAATTCCGCCACGGCCGCATCCGGGCAGTTCCGGCCTGATAGCCGAGCGGCACGGCGATGGAAAGAGGTTTTTTGGACCCCCTTTCCGCCGCAAGATCGGCATTGACGGCCGCGCCCGGCCGCGCCACATCCCCGACATGGTGGAATGGATCATCAGCGACGGCCTGACCGGCTATGACGAGGCCGTGTCCTTCATGGAGGCGCGGGTTGCCGCGATCCTGGCGGGCGAAGCCCCCGAGGCGATCTGGCTGGTCGAACATCCGCCGCTCTATACCGCCGGGACCAGCGCGCGGGCGCAGGATCTGCTGCAGGCCCGCTTTCCGGTGCATGCCACGGGACGGGGGGGACAATATACCTATCACGGGCCGGGGCAGCGAATCGTCTACGTGATGCTGGACCTAAACCGGCGCGGCCGCGATGTCCGGGCCTTCGTCGGTCGGCTCGAGGCGTGGGTGATCGCGGCGCTGGCCGAATTCGGCATCTCCGGCCGCATCAGCGAAGGTCGCGTGGGGGTCTGGGTTCCGCGGCCGGACAAGCCCGCCCTGCCTGACGGCACCGCCCGCGAGGACAAGATCGCCGCCATCGGGGTCAAGTTGCGGAAATGGGTCAGCTTTCACGGCATCTCGATCAACGTCGATCCGGACCTGGACCACTATGGCGGGATCGTTCCCTGCGGCATCACCGGGCATGGGGTGACCTCGATGGTCGACCTCGGGCTGCCGGTCACGATGACCGATCTTGACGTGGCACTGCAGCAGCAATTCGGCGTGATCTTCCGCTGAGTTGCGATCAATTCTTGCGATGCGACCTTTCGATGGGTGGATTTCTTGCGGCACCCGCCTGTAGTCTCGGGTCTGGAGAAAACCACCCTTCCGGGGTTGATCGAGGATTATTGCAATGAAATCAGCCATCGTCGGCGCCGTCCTGGGCGCGACTCTAGCCATCCCCGCCATCGCGCAAGAGGCCGGCGACCCCGCCGTGGGCGAGAGCGAGTTCCGCAAGTGCCGCGCCTGCCACATGATCCGTGACGACAGCGGCACCGACATCGTCAAGGGCGGCGCCACCGGCCCGAACCTGTGGAACGTCATGGGTGCCAAGATCGCGTCCGAGGAAGGGTTCCGCTATGGCGACGGCATCCTGGCCGCCGCCGCCGCCAATCCGGACATGGTCTGGACCGAAGAGGAGATGGCCGCCTATGTCACCGATCCGGGTGCCTGGGTGAAGGAGAAGTCGGGCGATCCCTCGGCCAGGAGCAAGATGACGTTCAAGCTGAACAAGAACCAGGCGGATGTCGCAGCCTACCTGACCACGGTGTCCCCGGATGCCCCCGCGGAGGCCGAAGCGGCCACGCAATGACGTGACGGGACTGCGGCGTGACGCCGCAGTCTCTTGCGCCGCGCCCGCCTGAGACTGTTTCTGGCGGGCGTGGACCGCACCCGGACCACAGTGACGCATTGCCCGGTCTGCGCAGGTGGTCTAAAGAACCCGTGATATCGCCGGTCTGCCAGACCGGCTCGACGACATCTTGAGGGAGTTCGGGTATGGCAGACGCAGCCGCACACGGCCACGGAGACCATCATGACACACGCGGGTTCTTTACCCGCTGGTTCATGTCCACCAATCACAAAGACATTGGTATTCTATACCTTTTCACCGCCGGTCTGGCCGGCCTGATCTCGGTCAGCTTCACCGTCTACATGCGGATGGAGCTGCACGAGCCGGGCGTCCAGTACATGTGCCTGGAGGGCGCGCGATTCTTCGCCGACGCCGCCGCCGAGTGCACCCCGAACGGCCATCTGTGGAACGTCATGATCACCTATCATGGTGTTCTGATGATGTTCTTCGTCGTGATCCCGGCCCTGTTCGGCGGTTTCGGCAACTACTTCATGCCGCTGCAGATCGGCGCGCCGGACATGAGCTTCCCGCGCATGAACAACCTCAGCTACTGGCTGTATGTCGCGGGCCTGTGCCTAGGCGTCGCCTCGCTGCTTGCCCCCGGCGGCAACCAGCAGCTGGGTTCGGGCGTGGGCTGGGTTCTCTACCCGCCGCTGTCCACGAACGAGGGCGGCTATTCGATGGACCTGGCGATCTTTGCCGTCCACGTCTCGGGTGCTTCGTCCATCGTCGGCGCGATCAACATCATCACCACCTTCCTGAACATGCGCGCCCCCGGGATGACGCTGTTCAAGGTGCCGCTGTTCGCCTGGTCGGTCTTCATCACCGCATGGCTGATCCTGCTGGCCCTGCCCGTCTTGGCCGGCGCCATCACCATGCTGCTGATGGACCGCAACTTCGGCACGAACTTCTTCAACCCGGCCGGCGGCGGTGACCCGGTGCTGTACCAGCACATCCTGTGGTTCTTTGGCCACCCGGAAGTGTACATCATCATCCTGCCGGGCTTCGGCATCATCAGCCACGTCATCGCCACCTTCGCCAAGAAGCCGATCTTCGGCTATCTGCCGATGGTCCTGGCCATGGCCGCCATCGGGATCCTGGGCTTTGTCGTCTGGGCGCACCACATGTACACCGTCGGCATGTCGCTGACCCAGCAGAGCTACTTCATGCTGGCCACCATGACGATCGCCGTGCCCACGGGCATCAAGGTCTTCTCGTGGATCGCGACGATGTGGGGCGGCTCGGTCGAGTTCAAGACGCCGATGCTTTGGGCCTTCGGCTTCCTGTTCCTGTTCACCGTCGGCGGCGTCACCGGCGTCGTCCTGAGCCAGGCACCGCTGGACCGCGTCTATCACGACACCTACTACGTCGTGGCGCACTTCCACTATGTGATGTCCCTTGGCGCGGTCTTCGCGATCTTTGCGGGCGTCTATTACTGGATCGGCAAGATGTCGGGCCGCCAGTACCCTGAATGGGCCGGCAAGCTGCACTTCTGGATGATGTTCATCGGTGCGAACCTGACCTTCTTCCCGCAGCACTTCCTGGGTCGCCAGGGCATGCCGCGCCGCTATATCGACTATCCGGTCGAATACGCCTTCTGGAACGCGATCAGCTCTTGGGGCGCCTATCTGTCCTTCGCCTCCTTCGTGTTCTTCATCGGCATCGTCGCTTATACCCTGTTCGCCGGCAAGCGCGTGACCCAGAACAACTACTGGAACGAGTACGCCGACACGCTGGAATGGACCCTGCCCTCGCCCCCGCCCGAGCACACGTTCGAGCAGCTGCCCAAGCGCGAGGACTGGGATCGCAGCCCGGCGCATCACTGAGAGCGCGCTCGGCGATGCCCTATCAATGGACAGAAACGGCCCCGGATCATTCCGGGGCCGTTTTGCAAAAGCTCACCCTCTGGCCGCACCGGTCCCTGCCCAGGAAGGGCTTCGTGTGGTTCATCGGAGTGACCGCCGCCTTCATGGCGCTGCCGATCCTTGCGGTCCTCGGCACGCAGGTCCTCTGGGGCCTGCTGCCCTTCGTGGTGCTGGTGGTGGTGGGGGTCTGGTGGGCCTTCCAGCACACCTATCGCAGCGGCCAGACCCGAGAGGAACTGCTGCTGGATCATGACAGGCTGCAGGTGCGTCGCAGCGATCCCGGCCGCGCGCCGCGCGAATGGCAGACCAACAGCTACTGGGTCCGCGCCTCGCTGCGCCAGGGTCCGGTCGCAAGCTACCTGACCCTCTCGGATGGACAGCGAGAGATCGAGCTTGGCGCCTTCCTGACGCCCGAGGAACGCGTCAGCCTGTGCGACGAACTCAGCCGGGCCCTGGGCCGCGCGCGGGGCTGATGGCAAGACGGGCGGGCCAAGGCCCGCCCGTCTTACATTATTTCGTGTCCTCGACGTGATCGGGCAGATCATCCTCGTCGGTCGAGGCAACCCTCTCAAGCTCCGCCTCGGACATGCTGTAATACATGTCCTTGGACGGCTCCTTCAGGTCGCTGACCTTGGTGTCACCGCGCTTGGCCGACAGGGCGGCTCCGGCGGCGTGCTGCTGCGCTTTCGATTTTGCGGGCATGGTATCACCTCCTGCCCGCTCAACGTCCCGGCGCATGGAAGGTTCAGCCCAGCAGCCGGCCCTTGACCAGCGCGCCCACCGCGCCGAAATCCATCTGCCCGGCGTGGCGATCCTTGAGGGCCGCCATGACCCGGCCCATGTCCCGGATCCCCGTGGCCTCCAGGTCGGCGATCGCGGCATCGACCGCGGCACGCGTTTCAGCCTCGCTCATCTGGCGGGGCAGGAACTCCTGGATGACCAGGATCTCCTCCTCTTCCTTGGCGGCCAGCTCCAGCCGGCCACCCTCCTCATAGGCCTTGGCCGATTCCTGGCGCTGCTTGACCATGCGCGACAGGATCAGGATCAGGTCGGCCTCGGTCAGTTCGCCGTCGCCGTCGCCGCCGCGCGCCGCGATCTCGCGGTCCTTCACGGCGGCGCCGATCAGGCGCAGGGTGGACAGGCGGGCGCTGTCCTTGGCCTTCATCGCGTCCTTGGTCGCGGATTGCAGTCTGGCGCGAAGTTCCATGATCCTGTCTCCATGATCTGGGCGCGGGGATGCGCCGGAAAGCCTGCGATCTAGGCCGGCGGGCCCCGCAAATCAAGCGCGGCGCGGTGCCGCGACGGCGGCTTCGGCTTGACCTTGGGGCCTGCCCCCCCTATTCACCGCCTGATTTCATTCCAGAGGTGCCGACATGGCCGCAAAACCGACCGCCTGCCTGGCGCTTGCCGATGGCACAGTCTTCTATGGCCAGGGTTTCGGAGCCCCGGGCGAAGTTGTGGCCGAACTGGTCTTCAACACCGCGATGACCGGCTATCAGGAGATCATGACCGATCCCTCCTATGCCAGCCAGATCGTGACCTTCACCTTTCCCCATATCGGCAACACCGGCGTCACCCCCGAGGATGACGAGGCGCAGGACCCGGTGGCCAGCGGCATCGTCGTGCGGTGGGATCCGACCGAGCCGTCGAACTGGCGCGCGGCATCGGATCTGACCGACTGGATGAGCCGCCGCGGCCGGATCGGCATCGGCGCGGTCGATACCCGCCGCCTGACCCGCGCGATCCGCCAGCAGGGGGCGCCGCATGTCGTGCTGGCCCATGATCCCGCCGGCAATTTCGACATCGAGGCGATGATCGCCCGCGCCCGCGACTGGCAGGGCCTGGTGGGCCTCGACCTGGCCAAGGATGTCAGCTGCGCCCAGAGCTATCGGTGGGAAGAAGGCGCGTGGGAATGGGGCAAGGGTTTTGGCACCTCGCCCGAGGACAAGCCCTTCAAGGTCGTGGCGCTGGACTATGGCGCCAAGCGCAACATCCTGCGTTCGCTGGTGGCCTATGGGGCCGACGTGACGGTGCTGCCGGCCAATGCCACCGCCGAGGAGGTGATGGCCCATGAGCCCGAAGGCGTGTTCCTGTCGAACGGTCCCGGCGATCCGGCGGCGACTGGCGCCTATGCCGTGCCGATGATCCAGGACCTGCTGGCGCGCGACATGCCGATCTTCGGCATCTGCCTGGGGCACCAGATGCTGGCGCTGGCGCTTGGGGCCAAGACCGTCAAGATGAGCCACGGCCATCACGGCGCGAACCATCCGGTTCGCGACGTCGAGACCGGCAAGGTCGAGATCACCTCGATGAACCACGGCTTCGCGGTCGATTCGCAGTCGCTGCCGGCCGGCGTGCTGGAGACGCATGTCAGTCTGTTCGACGGCAGCAATTGCGGCATCCGCATGACCGACAAGCCGGTCTTCTCGGTCCAGCATCACCCGGAGGCGGCGCCGGGGCCGCAGGACAGCCTCTACCTGTTCAAGCGCTTTACCGATTCCATGCGCGCGCGCCGGGGCTGAGCTTGAAAGGCACGGAGGCGGCACGAAACTGGTGCCGTCCCGCCCTGCCTTAACGGGTTGTTAATCACTGCATGCCATCAAGGGGCGATCCGACAGGGAACGCCCATGGCCCAGCTTGCGTCATCGCCTCGGACCGCTGCCCTGCCCGACGCGCCAAAGGCCTCGGACCAGGTGATCCTGCGCGGCCCGACGCTGGCACCGCCCAGCAAGCTGCCCTTGGGCCAGATCCTGGTCGAGGATGGCGCCGTCGATCCATCCGACCTGCTGAAGGCCACCGTTCTCAGCCAGCGGCAGAGCGCCCGCTTGGGTGAGATCCTGTTGGCGCAGGGCATGGTCACGCCCGAGGCACTGGCCCGGGCGCTGTCGCGCCAATGGCGCACCACCGCCATCGACCCCGCGCTGAGCCCCGCCGATCCGCGCCTGATCGACGCTGCCGGCGCCGGCTTTTGCCTGACGCATGGCATCCTGCCCTGGCGGCGGATCGGCGGCGTCACCTGGATTGCCACGTCGCGGCCCGACATGTTCCCGGCGCTGCTGCCCCGTCTGCCGGCGCAGTTCGGCCAGGTGCGGATGCTGCTCTGCAGCCACGATCAGGCACAGTCGGGGGTTCTGAGCTCCTGCCGGATCCGCCTGATCCGCGAGGCCGAGACGCGCGTCCCCGCCGCCGAAAGCTGCCGGACGCAGAACCCCTTGCGAACCGGTCAATTGGCGGCGGCCGCCCTGGTGCTGCTGGTCCTTGGCCTGGCCGTGGTGCCGACCTTCGTGGTGGCGCTTCTGGTCGCTTGGGCGGCACTGACGCTGATCCTGCAAAGCGGGCTGAAGCTGCTGTCGTTCCTGGCCTCGGGCCGTGCACGCGCCGAGCAGGACCAACTGGCCCGTGCCGTGGCGCAAGGCCTGGTGCTGCCCGCCGAGACGGAGGCGCCGCTGCCGGTGATCTCGGTCATGGTGCCTCTGTTCGAGGAAAGCGACGTGGCCGGCAAGCTGGTCGCGCGGCTGGCGCGGCTGGACTACCCGCGCGAGCTGACCGACCTGCTGCTGGTGATCGAGGCCAGCGACCGGGTCACCGAAAACGCTTTGGCGGGTGCACGGCTGCCCCACTGGATCCGCGTCGTCCGCGTGCCCGACGGCCCGATCAAGACCAAGCCCCGGGCCCTGAACTATGCGCTGAACTTCTGCCGGGGCGAGATCGTGGGGATTTGGGACGCCGAGGATCGGCCGGACCCCGACCAGCTGCACAAGGTCGCCCGCCGCTTTCATTTCGCCCCCGCCGATGTGGCCTGCCTCCAAGGCGCGCTGGATTTCTACAACCCCCGCACCAACTGGCTGGCGCGCTGCTTTACCATCGAATACGCGGCCTGGTTCCGGGTCCTGCTGCCGGGTGTTGCCAGGATGGGACTGGTCGTGCCCCTGGGCGGCACGACGCTGTTCTTTCGCCGGCCCATCCTGGAGAAGGTCGGGGCCTGGGACGCCTGGAACGTGACCGAGGATGCCGACCTGGGCGTTCGCCTCGCGCGCCGGGGCTATCGGACCGAGATCATCGAGACGACCACTGATGAGGAGGCGAACTGCCGCACCCTGCCCTGGATCAAGCAGCGATCGCGCTGGCTGAAGGGCTATGCACTGACCTGGGCCGTGCACATGCGCGACCCGGTGCTGCTGTATCGTGAGCTGGGGGCGCGGCGGTTCTGGGGCTTTCAGGTGCAATTCTTCGGCGCCCTCTCCCAATACCTGCTGGCCCCGGTGCTGTGGAGTTTCTGGTTGCTGGCCCTTGGGCTGCCTCATCCCCTGCGGGAGGTGATGGGCGGCAGCGCGGCCATGTGTCTGTTCGGGCTGTTCCTTGTCTCCGAGGCGCTCAGCATCTTCGTCGGACTGCGCGCGGTCCGGGGCGCCAAGCACCGGCACCTTCTGGCCTGGGTCCCGACGCTGCACCTCTATTTCCCGCTTGGCTGCCTGGCGGGCTGGAAGGCGATCTACGAGGTGGTGACCAAGCCCTTCTACTGGGACAAGACTGCGCATGGACTGTTCGTCGAGGCGAACGAAGCCCCCGAACTGACCCCGGGCCTCGTCTCGATCCCCTTGCTGGGGAAGATCGGTGGCCGGTCGCTGTCCGAGGTCGCAGAGGCCCAGGCCACCGCAAATGCACCCGCTCCTGCCCCGCAGGACCTGCAACGGATTGCGGGCTGAACCGACTTCAGGGGGCCGCGTCCAGAACCCCTTCCGGCATCAGCTCCGCGATCAGGGATGCGGCACTTGCCGTCTGCTGCGCCAGCCGCGCCTCCAGCTCGTCCAGCGAAGCCGCGCCTGTTTCCCGCAAGAGGAAATCCTGACCGCCGCGCCCGATCTCGGCCATGTCGAGGGCGCGGTCGGTCAGCAGGCGCCCCGCCGCATGCAGCCGCCAGAGGCTGCGCCAGACGGAACCGAGCTGCTCTGCGGCTTCCTTGGTCAGCAGCCCCGCGCGGCGCCCGGCGCGCAGCTGCGCCAGCGTGGTCCGCGCCGGGTCGGCCGCGCGCAGCGCGCAGGCCTGCGCCAGAAGGTCGATGTCCTGCAGATGCCCTGGCCCCTGCTTGGCATCCCAAGGCCCGTCCGGGGCCTTGGCCGCAAAGAGCCGCGCCCGCATCGAGGCCAGGTCCGGCATCACCCGCGCGTCACCGCCCCGGGCCGCCAGAACGGCGACGCGCAGCGCTTCGATATGCGCGGCCAGCGCCTCGGCATCGCGACCCAGGGTGGCGGCGCAGCGGGCGCGGGTCAGGGCAAGATGCTCCCAGGTCCAGGCTTCGCTCATCTGGTAGGTCTCGAAGCTCTGCACTGCGGTCGCCACGGGCCCCTGCCGCCCCGAAGGGCGAAGCCGCATGTCCACCTCGTAGAGGCGCCCTTCCGCAGTCAGCGCGGACAGCGCCGTGACCATCGCCTGCGTCAGCCGCGCGTAATAGGGCCGCGCGGCAAGGGGACGCGGCCCGTCCGAGGCATCGATCCCATCGGTGTCATAGATGACGATCAGATCAAGGTCCGAACCCGCGTTCAGCACCCGTGCGCCAAGCGAGCCCATGCCCAGAACGACCGCGCCCCGCCCCGGCGCAGGACCGTGGCGCCGGGCAAAGTCGGCAGCCGTGACCGGCAGCAGCGCGCCCAGGCAGGCCCCCGCCAGGTCGGCATACTGACCCGAGGCCTCGTCCGCGTCGATCAGGCCGCGCAGATGATGGACCCCGATGCGGAAATGCCATTCATGCGACCACCGCCTCGCGGCATCCAGCGCGCGCTCATAGCCGCCGCCCGGTGCGTTCAGCGCACGCTGCAAGGCGCGGTCCAGATCGGCCCGCAGACCCGGCTCGCCCGGCCAGGGCGCAAAGAAGCTGCCCCCCAGCACGCCATCCAGGACCGCCGGGTGCCGGGCCAGATATCCCGCCAGTGCCGGCGCGGTGCCGCAGATGTCCACGATCAGCTCGATCAGTTGGGGGTTGGCCTCGAACAGCGAAAACAGCTGCACGCCCGCCGGAAGGCCCGACAGGAAACTGTCAAACCGCATCAGCGCCTCGGCCGGATGGCCGGCGCGAGCCATCCGCTCCAGCAGCGGCGCCTCGATCCGGCGAAAGATCTGTTGCGCGCGGTCTGATCGAAGGGCCGGATAGGTCTGCCACCGCTCGATGATGGCGTCGGCCTCGTCCGAGATATGCGGCCGCTCTGCCTGGACTTCGCCCGGGGCGAAGAAGCGCTCGGTCAGGTCATGGACGCGGGCCAGACGGGCCTTGAGCCCCGCGCACCATGCGTCGACATCCGCCTCACCCGTCAGTGCCGCGACGATCCGCAGCCCCTCGGCCTCCTTGGGCAGCGCGTGCGTTTGGGCGTCGTTCACCATCTGGATGCGATGCTCGATGTCGCGGTGCTGGCGATAGTGGTCGATCAATTCGGCGGCGACCTCGGGCGGCACCCATCCTTTTTCGGCCAGCGCCCGCAGCCCCCCCACCGTGTCCCGCGCCCGCAGTTCGGGATCGCGGCCTCCGGCGATCAGCTGGCGGGTCTGGGTGAAGAACTCGATCTCGCGAATGCCACCCTGGCCCAGCTTCAGGTTGTGGCCTGCCACTTCCAGCCGCCCGCCCAGACCCTTGTGATCGCGGATGCGCAGCCGCATGTCATGCGCATCTTGGATGGCGGCGAAGTCCAGGTGCTTGCGCCAGATGAAGGGGCGCAGTTCGCGCAGGAAACGCTCGCCCGCCGCGATATCGCCGGCGGCGGCGCGGGCCTTGATGAAGGCCGCACGTTCCCAGGTCCGCCCCTCGGCCTCGTAATAGGCCAGCGCGGCGGCGGTAGAGATGCAGACCGGCGTCACGGCGGCATCAGGCCTCAGCCGCAGGTCCGTCCGGAAAACATAGCCATGCGCGGTCGCGTCCGACAGCGTGGCGGCCATCTTGCGGGTGGCGCGGATCAGCGCGGCGCGCGCCTCCATCTGGTCGGCCTCGGCATAGGCGGTTTCATCGAACAGCACGATCAGGTCGATGTCGGAACTGTAGTTCAGCTCGCCCGCGCCGCCCTTGCCCATCGCCAGCGCAAGGATGCCCCCGGCATCGGCCCGCGTCGGCGGCAGCTTGCCGCGCCGCTGCTCGGCCGCGACATGGACGCGCAGCGCCAGGTCCACGGCCCGGTCGGCCAGGTCGGACAGAGCCCGCGTCACCTGCTCCAGCGTCCAGACGCCGCCCAGATCCGCCAACGCCGCCTGCAACGCCACGCGGCGCTTGGCCCGGCGCAGCGCGATGCCCAGGGCCTCCGCCTCAAGATCCTCCAGCCCTGCGGTCTCGCGGGCAACCACGTCGTCATGATCCAGCGCGCCGGGCAACCATTCGGCCTCCTTGCGCAGCAGATCCGCCAGAAAGGGGCTGCTGCCAGCAGTGCCCTCAATCAGCGTCCGCAGGCGGTCGGGCAGTTCGGGAAACAGGCCTGCGACATCCGCCCCACGGGCAGGATCGGCGGGCAGCGGCAGGCGGGTGATGCGGGTCGCGAAGGTCATGGCGGCCACCTTAGTGAAGCCCCAAGGGCAGTCAACGCGCAGCTTCCCGCCCGAGGACCGCCGCTGCTGCCACGTCAACCGTTTCCCTGCTTGGCCTGTCCCTGAATCGTTGCTAGGCTTCGCGCAATCAACAGGCGAAACGGATCCTCAGCGCGCCCATGACCGCCCTTGTTCTGAACATATGTCGCACGAGGGGCGCCTGATGCGCCATACGTTGCCCCATGCGCCACAGTTCTATGTGACGGCCCCGCAGCCCTGCCCCTATCTGCATGGCCGGGCCGAGCGCAAGCTGTTCACGGCGCTGCAGGGTGACAACGCGGCCGAGTTGAACAACGCGCTGTCGCGGCAGGGCTTTCGGCGGTCGCAGAACGTGCTGTACCGCCCCAGCTGCGAAAGCTGCGTCGCCTGCATGTCGGCGCGCATTCGTGTTGCGGACTTTCACCCGACCCGCACGCAGCGCCGGATCCGCACGCGCAACGCGCCGATGCGGCGGCTGGCGACCAGTGCCTGGGCCACCGAGGAACAGTTCGAACTGTTCCGCCGCTATCTGGACAGCCGCCATGCCGATGGCGGGATGGCCGACATGGACATCTTCGAATTCGCCGCGATGATCGAGGAAACGCCGGTCAAGACGCGGGTGATCGAATACCGCTGCAGCGGTGACCACCTGCCGCAACTGTCCCAGGGCGACGACCATCTGGGCGGGGTCTGCCTGACCGACGTGCTGGATGACGGGCTGAGCCTTGTCTACAGCTTTTATGATCCGCTGCTGCGCGGGGCCAGCATGGGGACCTACATCATCCTCGACCATATCGAGATCGCCCGGGCGGCGGGACTGCCCTATGTCTATCTGGGCTACTGGGTGCCGGGCAGCCGCAAGATGGACTACAAGGCCAAGTTCGGCGCGCTGGAAATCTACAAAGGTGGGGTCTGGCAGGAGTTGGGCGACCCCGAGACACATTCCAACGAGGCGCATCCCCTGTCGGTCGATCCCATCGTCGAGCAGGTGGCCCGCATCGCGCTGCCGCAATTCGACCGATAGCGCCTGACAGGCCGCGAAAGAAAATTTCAAATTCTTCCGCCCCTGCGTCACTTTATCCGCCGAACCCCATTGACCCTGCCCCGGCGTAACCATAGTTTGCGCCGACGCCGGGTCGGCCATTGGGGCCTTCGGCGGGTATTTTTGTTGGATGGAGCAAGATGATGTCCCGAACGATGACGGGTGCGAGAATGGTGGTCGAGGCGCTGCGCGATCAGGGCGTCGATACCGTATTCGGCTATCCGGGCGGGGCCGTGCTACCCATCTATGACGAGATCTTTCAGCAGAACGACATCACCCATGTCCTGGTCCGCCACGAACAGGGCGCCGTCCACATGGCCGAGGGTTATGCCCGTGCCACCGGCAAGCCGGGCGTCGTGCTGGTCACCTCGGGTCCGGGGGCCACGAATGCCGTGACCGGCCTGACCGACGCGCTGCTGGATTCGATCCCGCTGGTCGTGCTGTCGGGCCAGGTTCCGACCTTCATGATCGGCACCGACGGGTTCCAGGAGGCCGACACGGTCGGCATCACCCGCCCCTGCACCAAGCACAACTGGCTGGTCAAGGACACCGACAAGCTGGCCGAGACGATCCACAAGGGCTTCCATGTCGCCACCTCGGGCCGCCCCGGCCCGGTGCTGATCGACATCCCCAAGGACGTCCAGTTCGCGACCGGCACCTATGTCGGGCCCAAGCAGGTCGATCACGGCCGCTATCACCCGGCCCGCAAGGGCGATCTGGGCGCGATCACGCGTCTGGTCGAACTGATGGAGCAGGCCGAGCGTCCGATCTTCTATACCGGTGGGGGGGTCATCAATTCGGGACCCGGTGCCAGCCAACTGCTGCGCGAACTGGCCGATGCGACGGGCTTTCCGGTCACATCGACGCTGATGGGGCTTGGCGCCTATCCGGCCTCGGGTCAGGGCTGGCTGGGGATGCTGGGCATGCACGGCACCTATGAATCGAATTTGGCGATGCATGGCTGCGACCTGATGATCAACATCGGCGCGCGGTTCGACGACCGCATCACCGGGCGGATCGCGGATTTCAGCCCCGGCTCAGTCAAGGCGCATATCGACATCGACCCGTCCAGCATCAACAAGGTCGTGCGCGTCGAAGTGCCGATCGTCGGCGATGTCGGCCATGTGCTGGAGGACCTGCTGAAGGTCTGGAAATCGCGCGGACGCAAGGTCAACAGCCCGGCGCTGAAGCAGTGGTGGGGGCAGATCGAGGAATGGCGGGCGCGCAAGTGCCTCGCCTATCGGAACAGCGACACCCTCATCAAGCCGCAGCACGCGCTGGAACGGCTGGAGGCGCTGACCAAGAACCACGACCGCTACATCACCACCGAGGTTGGCCAGCACCAGATGTGGGCGGCGCAGTATCTGGGATTTGAGGGGCCGAACCGCTGGATGACCTCCGGGGGTCTGGGCACCATGGGCTATGGGCTGCCGGCTTCGATCGGGGTGCAGATGGCGCATCCCGATGCCCTGGTCATCAACGTCGCGGGCGATGCCAGCTGGCTGATGAACATGCAGGAGATGGGCACGGCCGTTCAGTTCCGCCTGCCGGTCAAGCAGTTCATCCTGAACAACGAGCGCCTTGGCATGGTCCGCCAGTGGCAGCAACTGCTGCATGGCGAGCGTTACAGCCAGTCCTGGTCGGACAGCCTGCCCGATTTCGTCAAGCTGGCCGAGGCCTTTGGGTGCAAGGGCGCGCAGGTGCGCGACCCCAGGGACCTGGACGCCGCGATCCAGCAGATGATCGACTATGACGGGCCGTTCATCCTAGACGTGCTGGTCGAGAAGCACGAGAACTGCTTCCCGATGATCCCGTCCGGCAAGCCGCATAACGAGATGCTGCTGGGCGAGGCCGAGACGCAGGGCGTGATCGAATCCGAAGGCGCAGTGCTGGTCTGATGCCCGTGACGGGTCTTTGGACAACGAAGAAGAGGACAGGTTCGTGAACGCATTGAACATCCAGAAAGGCATGTCGAGCCATTCGGCCTATGACCTGCGCGATCCGAATGCGCAGATGGAGGAAAGCCATACGCTGGCAGTGCTGGTCGAGAACGAGCCGGGGGTTCTGGCACGGGTGATCGGCCTTTTCTCGGGGCGCGGCTACAACATCGACAGCCTGACCGTGGCGGAGGTGGACCACACAGGCCATCGCTCCCGGATCACGGTCGTCACGCGCGGAACGCCTTCGGTGATCGAGCAGATCAAGGCGCAGCTGGGGCGGATTGTGGTTGTCCACGAGGTGCATGACCTGACGGTCGAAGGCCCGGCGGTCGAGCGCGAACTTGGCCTGTTCAAGGTGCGCGGCCAAGGCGACAAGCGGGTCGAGGCGCTGCGCATCGCCGAGATCTTCCGGGCAAACGTGGTCGATTCGACGCTGGAGAGCTTTGTCTTCGAACTGGTCGGCACGCCAAGCAAACTCGATGCCTTCGCAGACTTGATGCGGCCCTTGGGCTTGACCGACCTGGCCCGCACCGGGGTGGCGGCGCTGTCACGCGGGGTCTGACCTCGCCAGCCATGAAAAAAGCCGCGGTCACCGTGGCTTTTTTTTGGAATGCGGGGAACCTTTTGTGGAGGTTCCGGTTACCTACACGCTGCCCCGTTCCTGATGAGTCCATAGGGGCTATTCACTGAGCTGAGTTTGGAGTTAGAACCGCGGGAGGTGGGATAGTCGCTGCCATCTGAAACAACCCTCAGGCTGGGTTGGCGGGCCGGAACAGGCGCCTCCGACAAGATCCGAGGGATCTGGGGGCAGCATTGCTCGGACAGCATGGAAACGTTGAGGGCGTGGCGAAGATTGCCGACCGTCTCCGTCTCCAGTTCGACCAGGTCACCGGGTTGCGGCCAGTTGCTAGGCTGAACCAGGTTTTCAGTGCCTTGGAGATAGGCCAAGGTGGCTTGGTCTTCGCACCAGATTATCGCTTTTTCGCGCGATCCGCTGCTCCATACGACTACCCCGATCATGGGTGCCCCTTCATCAGATTCGACGCCGAGGCGTCATGTTGTCCTTTCGGACAGGTCATTGGCTAATTCCTGCTGACTAAAGCAGAATTCCGCCGATTTGCTATCTTTTTTATCGTGGCTTCTCAACTTTTTGTCATCTTTCAGTTGTCATGTGTCGGTGTCGGCACAACTTGGCGGTGCCAAACGCGCCACCGCATCAGCCAGCGCAATCACCGTTTCCCTTTCATCTTCTAGAACAAGACCTTGGGCCGCGTAGCGCGTGAAGTCCCGCGCCAGGGCTGCCGCGGCCGTTCCAAAGACCGCAGGTGACAGGCGTACCAGTGCCGTCATTGCCTCTTGAAGAGCGAGCTGCAACGCGAAGATTCCGGCCCCATCGCGCGCCAGCGGCAACAGACTGGCGCGCAAAATCTCCTGCGCAGTGATGGCCGGAACGTAAAGACGGGGATAGCAGACCTCGGGAATCGATTCGTGGTCCCATTGCGACAGGATGCGCAGCATGCGCCCGACCACCAGCACGGCCGTGCCCGGATCGTTCACCGCCGGCGACAGGGCGCGCTGTCCGATTTCTGACAGCACGCTGAAGCCGAAGCGGGGATCCTGCTCGAAGCTGCGCGTCGGACGCAGGGTGATGCAGCCGCTGATCCGCCCGCAGATCGCCTGCGCCTTTTCATCCTCGTCGGGCAGGTTCATGACGTGAAAAAGGGGGCTGCCCAGATGCACGAAATCCCCCGGCATCGCGGTCATGTAGAGGATCAGGTCGTGGCGCTCGGCCAGTTCGGACAAGGCCTTCATGTCGCAGTTCTGGACATAGCCGACCTGCGGGGCGTGATGCGCGACACTGTCCAGCGGCGGCGCGCCGCGCAGCGGGTTCGCGCCCAGCCAGGGGGCGGCCAGCCGGTTCGCCAGTGCCTCGTCCGTGGAGCGTTCGACCCGCGACATCGTGTCCCCGATCAGCCCCAGCTCTCCCAATCGGTTGATCCAGCGCAGAAGGGACACGACCACGATCAGGATCACGGCCAGGGTCACGCCAAAGAGGACGATCCGGCCCCCATCACCGTAAAGCCCCGTGTTCAGCATGATCAGCCCGACGAGACTGAAGATGAAGGCGCCGATGAAGGTCGCCAGCACGGTCTGGCTGACCCCGTCCTTGACCAGAAGCTGGACCGCCCGGGGCGTGGTGCCGGAACTGGCCGTCGCATAGGCGGCCGTCAGGATCGACAGCGAGAATGTCGTGACCGTCAGCATCGACGAGGCGATGATGTCAAGGATCGGCGCGATCGCATCCGCGCCGATCATGCCGGCCAGCCCGTCGGGGATCTGGTTGCGCAGAAGGAAGCCGGTCACCGCCGTCAGCAGGCCCAGCACCGCGAATGACGTCACCCGCACCCAGAGCCGCTGCAGGATCTCGCGCAGGCGCCACCGGAATTTGCCGATGTTGATTCCCTCGGCCATGCCTCAGCGCACGCGGCCGGCCTGGACATCCGCCACGGCACGTCGCACCTGTGCCAGCCGCTGCGCCCGTGACGGGTGGGTGCCCAGCACATGGTTGCCGGGGTCGGGGATGCGTTCGAACAGGCGGGATCCGTGGATCGGGTCGAAGCCCGCGTTCAGCGCGATGATCGAGCCGAGATAGTCGGCCTCGAGCTCCCAATCGCGGGAATAATATCGGGCCCCGACCGAGGCGCCGATTTCCTGCGCGCGCGAGATGGCCGAATCGTCGCCGCCATAGGCCGAGGCGATGCTGCCCAGGACCACCGCCGCCGCCGAGGACGCCCCGGATTTGCGGTCGAGATGGTTCAGGATGTGGTGCGCCGCCTCGTGTCCGACAACAAAGGCGATCTCGTCCGCGTTCTGGGTCTGGCCGATCAGGGACAGGGTAAAGCCGACGATTGGCCGGCCATTGCGGTCGACGGTCTGGAAGGCGTTGGGTTCCAGCCCCGGGCGGTCGTCCACGACGAAGACAAACTCGCAGCTGATCGGCCGCGTGCGCCGGTTCAGGCAATCCTGCCGCACGGCGGGCTCCATCCGGCGCATCACCTGCACGAAGGTCCGCGCCGCGGCATCGGGCGTCTGCGCATAGGGATCGGACGGCGCCGGCAGCGGGCGCGGCTGGACCTGCCCTGCCGGAGCCGCAGGCGGCAGGGGCGGCTGGACCGGCATGGGCGCGCAGCCGGCCAGCGTCAGCATGGTCGCCATGATGCCTGCCAGCCACCGGCCCGTGGTCGTCTTGCGCATGTGTATCGCCCTGTTGTCCTGCCGGCCCGCCGGCTTGTCGCGTGATGCCGCGCAGTTTACCTTTCGCCCGCGCAGGGTAAAGCCCGGCTGCTTGCTGCGGCGTGAACTTCACGCGATTGTCGCTGTTTCACCAAGGAGATTCGGATGTTCACCATCGAGCATGACTTCGACGCGACCGTGATCACCCTGATCGACGAGGCCGAAGCGCAGACCCGCCCGCTGAACGAGGATGTCGTGATCCTCAGCTTTGACGACCGGGTGATCCTGGAACAGATGAGCCCGGATGGCGACGAGGTGGTCCGCGTCACGCTGAGCATGCACCAGCTGACCGAACTGCGGCTGGCGCTGAACCTGCCCGAAGGCAATTACCGCATCGAAAAGCGCGACTGAACGACCCGTTGGCGTATCGCAGGCGATCGCGTCCCTGCGGGTCTGGGCGCTTGCGATGACGCCGCCCTTCTGAAACACCTCGCCGGAAAGGCCCGGTGCAGCGGCGCCACGAAGGAGATCATCATGACCCACCGCAACGACGATGCCCTGCGCTTCCTGGCCAGCCGGCGGTCGCATCCCCCCAAGCTGCTGGCGCAGCCGGGTCCGGACCGCGATCAGCTGTCCCAGCTGCTGACGCTGGCGGCACGCGTGCCCGATCACGGCAAGCTGGAGCCGTGGCGCTTCATCGTGCTGGGCCGCCAGACGCTGGATGCCTTGGCGCCGGTCCTGCACGCGGCGGTTCTGGACAGCGGACTGGACCAAGCGGCGGCTGACAAGGCGGCCTCGGCCCTGGCTTCGCCGGTCATCGTGGCGGTGGTCTCCTCTCCCGTGGACAGTCCCAAGGTGCCGCAATGGGAGCAGGTCCTGTCGGCCGGCGCCCTCTGCCTGGGGCTGGTCAATGCGGCGCTGGCCTCGGGTTGGGGCGCGGCCTGGCTGACCGGCCATGCGGCGCTGGACCAGGAATTCGGACGCGCGCATCTGGGCCTGTCCGGCGCGGAACGGGTCGCCGGCCTGATCCATATCGGCACCCGCGGCGACACCCCGCCCGAACGTCCCCGCCCCGACATCGCCGCCAAGACCGAGTGGCGCCCATGATGGTCGTCCGTGCCTTCGCGCGGGGCTGGTCCGACCTTCTGCGCCCCTCGATCCTGCGGCTGGTCGCCTTGGGCCTTGCGCTGACCATCCTGCTGTTCGTGCTGTTGCAGGCGGGGATCTTCTGGCTGGTTCGGATCTGGCTGCCGGGCGGGTTTACCCTGCCCTGGCTGGGTCCTGTCGATCTGGGGAACGTCATGTCTTGGGGGTCGCTGGCCCTCTTTCCGGTGATCGGCTTTTTCCTGATGGCCCCTGTCGCGGCGGGCTTTTCAGGCCTTTTCGCCGAAAACGTGGCCGAGGCGGTCGAGGATCTGCACTATCCCCATCGCCGCGGCGCCTCGCCCGACTTCTGGGACGGGCTCCTAGAGTCGCTGGCGGTGGCGGCGGCGGTTCTGGGCGTGGCGATCCTGTCGCTGATGCTGACGCCCTTCCTGGGGCCCCTCGCGCCCCTGCTGTTCTACGGCGCGAATGGCTGGCTGCTGGGGCGGGAATTTTTCCAGATGACGGCCCGGCGTCACCTGCCGGATGCGCAGGCGCAGGCTTTGCGCAGGGCCCATGGCGGCCGGGTGACCCTGACCGGTGTCCTGGTGGCGGTCGGGCTGACCGTGCCGATCGTGAACATCGCCCTGCCCCTGCTGGCGGCGGCGACGTTCACGCATCTCTTTCACATGATCAGCGAAGCAGCTGATCCAGATGGGAAATATCGGCGCGCGTGATGACGTCGCCCAGGATCAGATAGGCGATCACCGCCCAGATCACGGTCGTGATACCCGTGGTCCACAGCAGCTTGCGGCGCCAGGGCACGCCCGACGGGGCACCCGCATGGGTGCCGGGCAGCACTTCGCCCGCATCCGCCTGGCTGCGCTGCCCGATGGGCACGACGACGAACAGGGTCAGAAACCACAGGGTCGCGAAAAGAACAATGCCGCCGGTCAGGTTCATCAGACTTGCTCCAGTTCGATCAGGCAGCCGTTGAAATCCTTGGGATGCAGGAACAGCACCGGCTTGCCATGGGCGCCGATCCTGGGTTCCCCCGTGCCCAGCACGCGCGCCCCCTCGGCCTTCAGCTTGTCGCGCGCGGCCAGAATATCCTCGACCTCGAAGCACATGTGATGGATGCCACCTGACGGGTTCTTCTCCAGAAAGCCCTGGATCGGGCTGTTCTCTCCCAAGGGATAAAGCAGCTCGACCTTGGTGTTGGGCAGCTCGATGAAGACGACGGTCACGCCGTGGTCGGGTTCGTCCTGCGGCGCGCCCACCGTGGCGCCCAGGGTGGTGCGGTATTGCGCGGCCGCGGCCTCCAGGTCGGGGACCGCGATTGCGACATGGTTCAGGCGACCGATCATCTCATCCTCCGTTTGCCCTGCTATCTAAGCGTTCCGCACTGCCGTTGGAAGGAAAAGCGGTGTCGTTAACCGCTTCTTAGCGAATCGCGCCTTAACTGTCCGGGAACAGATGGACGGGGATCAAGACATGCTGACCGATTCCGAGACAGGCGCCGACAAGCCCCTGCCACAGTGGCGTTTGTCGCTGCCGCAACGCCCTCTGACTGGTCTGACCGTGCTGGTCATCGAGGATTCGCGCTTTGCCAGCGAGGCGGTTCGCCTTCTGTGCCTTAAGTCGGGTGCGCGGATTCGCCGCGCGGATTGCCTGCGCTCGGCGGCGCGGCATTTGCGGAACTACAGGCCCGCGGTGCTGATCGTGGACTTGGGACTGCCGGACGGCGACGGCACCACGCTGATCGCCGAACTGCACGGGGCAGAGCCGCGCGTGCCCGTGATCTTGGCCATGTCCGGCGATGCGGACCTGGCCGACAAGGCGCTGGCGGCGGGCGCCGACGGCTTTCTGGCCAAGCCGGTCGAAAGCCTGGGCGTCTTCCAGCAGGCGATCCTCTCCGCCCTGCCCTCCAATGGCGCCGCTCCGGGGCTGCGGCTTTTGCCCGATGACGTGATCCACCCGGACCATTCGGGGCTGCGCGACGATCTGGCCCATGTGGCCGAGGTCCTGTCCAGCGCCCAGGACACGGCGGCGATCGATTACATCGCCCGTTTCCTGGCCGGTGTCGCGCGCTCGGCCCATGATCCTGCCCTGGAGGCCGCGGCCGCCGCGCTGGCGCGCGACCATCTGGCGGGACATGCCTTGGCGACGGACTTGGCGCGGATCAGCGGCATGGTTCAGGACCGGCTGTCCCGCGTGGCCGAGATGTAGCCTCAGGCCAGCAGGCGCGGGTCGCTGCCCATGTCGAGGGCCGGAAAGATCTGTTGTTCCAGCACGCTCTTGGCGATCCCGAACTTGGCATGCATGGCCCAAGCCGCATAGGCGCGGATGTCGCGCAGGGGCATCAGGTCGCGGCCGTCGTAAAGATCGCCCTCGGCCAGGCCCGGCCAATCACCCATTGCCCGCCCGCCGCGCACCGCCCCGCCGACGACCAGCATCGCGCCACCCGTTCCGTGATCGGTCCCGGCCGAGCCATTTTCGCGCACGGTGCGCCCGAACTCGGTCATTGCCATGACGGTCGTGCTGTCCCAGTTCGGCCCCAGCCCGTCGCGCAGCGCCAGGATCGTCTCGGACAGGCGCTCCAGCATGCGAGTGAGGTTGCCGGCCTGCCCCGCGTGGGTGTCCCATCCCGCCAGGGAAAAGGTCGCAATGCGTGTGTCGCGGTTCAGCCGGTCGGCGGCGAACTGGGCCAGCGCCAGATGTTCCTTGCGGTCAGGCACCAGCTTGCCTTCCGCCTCCAGCCCCGCCGCGATCGCCATGGCCCGTTCGCCCGCCTCGCGGAACAACGGGTCGTCGTGATAGACATGCGTCAGCAGCCGCGTGGCCTGCGGGCTGATCACCAGGTTGGCCTCGGGCGCCCAGCTGCTGGCCGCGGCCGGACCCTGCAGGATGCGCATGTCCTCGGCGCCGATCGAATAGGCGGTCTCCGAGCTCTGGCCCGGCATCGCCTGCAGCAGCCGGTTCAGCCAGCCGTCCTGCTGGCGGTCCAGGTCCAGATCGGTCCCGGTCCCGGCCTCCAGCATGGTCTGGCCGTCAAAATGACTGCGCTTGTCCCGATAGGGGGTGGAAACGGCTGGCGCAAAGCCCAGCTGCCCCGCCTTCCACAGCGGCCACAGCCCCTGCAGCCCCGGATGCAGCGCAAAGAAACCGTCAAGGTCCCGCGCCCCGTGATCGGGGCCCAGGGACAGCGTCTGGCGAACCTTGCGCAGGTTCTTGTCCCCATAGGGCTGGAAGGCATCAATGCCGTCCATGGCCCCGCGCAGGATGATGACGACCAGCCGGTTGTCGCCGGGCGCACTGGCAAAGGCCATCGGCGTCAGCAGCGGATGCGCGGCGGCCGAACAGCCGATCAGCGCCGCGGATGTCAGGAACAGGCGTCGGCTGATCATCGTCATCTCCGGTTGAAGTCGGCCGAGGCCAGCACCAGCGCAATGCCCTGGCTGCGGCTTTCGGCGCGGGGAACGGCCCATCGCAGCGGCTCGGACGCGGCCTCGCCAAGCGCGATCACCAGAAAGTCACGCGGATCGGGAAGCCGCTGCACCAGGCGCGACGGCTGCCGCATGGCCCAGTTGATGCGCATCGCCAAGCCTTGCGGCGTGCCCCAGGCCTCGGCCTCTTCCGGCCAGCCGTCGGGGCCGTTCGGCCGGGCCCAAGGCTGGCCCATGACCGCCATGGGGTTCAACAATGTCTGCCGGATCTGCTTGCGGGACAAGCCCCGGATGTCATCGCCCGTCAGCCCCAGGCTGCGCAGGCTGGCCGCAAGGAACTCATGCGGCTGGCGCAGCTTCTGGCGGTAATGGGTGTTCAGCTCCGGCGCCTCGGCCAAGGCCAGGTTGATCGCGCCCAGATCGCCGCCAGTGTCGCGGAAGACCGCCGCCAGCCGGTCCACGACAGAGTGCGGGGGATCATCGGCGATGAAGTGGATGGCCAGCTTGCGCGCGATGTGCCGTGCCGTCGCCTCATGCGATGCCAGATCCTCGATCACGCTGCGGATATCGTCCAGCGACGCGCGGTCGCCGGTGCCATAGCTGCGCCCCAGGACGGTGTCCGCGCCGGGTTCGGCCTGGGCGGGCCGGAAAATCTCCGGCCGCTTGGCGTTGTAGGTTAGCCCGGTCAGCAGCCGGGCCAGTGCCTCGACGTCCTGCTGGGTATAGGCGGCACCGACCCCAAGGCTGTGCAGCTCGATCATCTCGCGGGCCAGGTTCTCGTTCAGGCCCATGGCCTTGCCGGCATTGCGCCGGGCCATGACCGAGTTCGGACCGACCGAGCGCACCTGGTCCAGATAGACCAGCATCGCCGGATGCGTCTCGGCCGCGAACATCATGTCGGCAAAGCGGCCGGACAGATGCGGCCGGATCGCCTCGTCCACCAGGGCGGCCGTCATCAGGTTGGCATGCGGGGCGCCGCCGCGCACGGCGAAATGGCTGGACCAGAACGCCACCAGCCGTTCGCCAAACCCCGAAGGGTCGTCCATGATGCGGGCAAAGCGGTCGACGATGGCGCCCAGATAGCGGTCGTTCATCCCGCGCCGATAGCTGCGATAGGCCTTGGCCTCGGTCTTCCCGCCTTGGCGCGACGCCAGCAGCAGGCGGCGCAGCTCCAGCTGCATCTCGCGGACGCGGTCCATGGCCACGATGTCGCCCGCCGGCGCGGCGCCGGCGACCGAAGCCGCCACCCCCATGGGATCGGCGGGACCGGCCAACCGCGGCGACAGGCCAAAGCCCAGGCGGATCGCTGCCAGCTGGTCATAGGGCATGGACATCACGGAAAACCCTCGCGGCGGGGGATTGCTGCTGCGCAGCACCCTGCCACGCCGCAGGTCCGGCTGTCAGATCACTCTTTTGGCAACGCCCGCAGCCGCAGCTCGCGCATCTGCTCGTTCGTGGGCTCCGACGGCGCACCCATCATCAGGTCCTCGGCCCGCTGGTTCATCGGGAACATGATGACCTCGCGGATGTTCTGCTCATCCGCCAGCAGCATCACGATCCGGTCGATGCCGGCCGCGCAACCCCCGTGCGGCGGCGCGCCATAGCGGAACGCCTTGACCATGCCGCCGAAGCGCTTTTCGACCTCGGAGGCCGGATATCCGGCCAGTTCAAAGGCCTTGAACATGATCTCGGGCTTGTGGTTGCGGATCGCGCCGCTGATCAGCTCATAGCCGTTGCAGGCCAGATCGTACTGGTATCCCAACACTTCCAGCGGGTCGCCGTTCAGCGCCTCCATCCCGCCCTGCGGCATGGAGAAGGGGTTGTGGCTGAAGTCGATCTTGCCGTCGTCGGTCTTCTCGTACATCGGGAAATCGACGATCCAGGCGAACTTGAACTGGTTCTCGTCGATCAGGCCCAGCTCGCGGCCAATCTCGGTGCGGGCGCGGCCCGCCACCGCCTCGAACTGGTCGGGGCGACCGCCCAGGAAGAAGGCCGCGTCGCCCTCGGCCAGACCCAGCTGCTGACGGATCGCCTCGGTCTTTTCCACGCCCAGCGCCTTGGCGATCGGGCCCGCGGCCTCGGTCGTGCCATCCTCGGCCTTGCGCCAGATGATATAGCCCATGCCCGGCAGGCCTTGCTGTTGCGCGAACGCGTTCATCCGGTCGGCGAACTTGCGGCTGCCGCCGGTGGGCGCGGGAATGGCGCGGACCTGGGTGCCGTCCTGCTCCAGGAGTTTCGCAAAGATGCCAAAGCCGGAGCCGCGGAAATGCTCGCTGACGATCTGCATCTCGATCGGGTTCCTGAGGTCGGGCTTGTCGGTGCCGTATTTCAGCAGGCTCTCGGCATAGGGGATCAGCGGCCAGTCGGCGTCCACCCGGCGGCCATTGCCGAACTCCTCGAACAGGCCCTGGATGACCGGCTGGACGGTGGCGAAGACGTCCTGCTGGCGGACAAAGGACATCTCCATGTCCAGCTGGTAGAAATCAGTCGGGCTGCGGTCGGCGCGCGGGTCCTCGTCGCGGAAACAGGGCGCGATCTGGAAATACTTGTCAAAGCCCGCGACCATGATCAGCTGCTTGAACTGCTGCGGCGCCTGCGGCAGGGCATAGAACTTGCCCGGATGCAGCCGCGACGGCACCAGGAAGTCGCGCGCCCCCTCGGGGGACGAGGCAGTGATGATCGGCGTCTGGAACTCGGTGAAGTTCTGGTCCCACATGCGGTTGCGGATCGACCGCACCACCTTGGACCGCAGCATGATGTTGTTGTGCAGGCTCTCGCGGCGCAGGTCCAGGAACCGATAGGCCAGGCGCGTCTCCTCGGGGTAATCCTGGTCGCCGAAGACCGGCAGGGGCAGCTCGTCCGCGGGGCCCAGCACCTCGATCTCGGTCGCATAGACCTCGATCTCGCCGGTGGGCAGCTTGGGGTTGACCAGCGACGCGTCGCGCATCTTCACCCGGCCGTCGATGCGGATGACGGTCTCGGCCCGCAGCTTGTCCATCGCGGCGAAGGCCGGACTGTCGCTGTCGGCCAGCACCTGTGTCATGCCGTAATGGTCGCGCAGGTCGACGAACAGCACGCCCCCGTGGTCGCGGACCCGGTGCACCCAGCCCGACAGGCGGACGGTGGTCCCGGCATCGGCGGCCTTCAGGTCGCCGCAGGTATGGCTGCGATAGGCGTGCATGTGCATTTTCCCCAAGTTTTCAGCCCCCGCACAAAGCGCGGGCGGGGCGGGAAGTCAACCTCTTAGAACGGGCTCTCAGAACGGGCGCACCACGTTGCCCGTGTAGAAATAGGCGCCCATGCCGACCGCGAAGAGGATGTTGCCCGCCAACGCGTGCAGCGCCCATGCGGCAGGAAAGCCGTGGCGCAGATAGGCGCGCGCAAAGATCCAGCCGCCGACGAAGGTCATCAGCGCGACGATCCAGGACCAGTACATCAGATGGGCAAAGGCAAAGATGGCCGCGTTCAGGGCGATGGCAGCCCGGCCCTGGGGCAGGATCGCGCCGTAGCGGTGAAAGAACAGGGGGCGGAAGATCAGCTCCTGCGGCAGCGCAGACACCAAGGGATAGAAGGCCCAGATCACCAGCAGCATCTGGGGCCGGTGCAGCGGCAGCGCGAACAGCGCTTCGGGCCGGGTCAGGGACAGGATCAGCCAGCCGGCGGCGGCGGTCGCCACCGCGATGGCCAGCAGCTCCCAGCCGGGCATCCGGCGCCAGCCGCGCACCAGCACCCGCCAGCGAAAGCCGCCGGTCAGCCACAGCAAGCCCATGCCCGCCAGGCTGAAGATGGCCAGCGCGGTGAACAGCCGGTCGGGCGGCAGGAACAGCGCGATGGCCAGCGGCGCCCCGAGATAGAGCGCCGCGAACTCGACCCAAAGCCAGCGGTGCGGGGCTACCGCACCAGTCGTCTCTGCAACCATCTTGCCCAATCCGCTGCCGATCCGGCAAAGGCGTTCAGGTCGGTGTCGCCCTGAATGCCCGGAACGATGCCGGTCCCGGTATATTGCCAGAAGGCCCAACGCTGGCCCGGATAGGTCGCACTGGGGTGATCCGCGACCGAGCGCAGCCAGAATTCGGCGTTCATCCGGCCCAGCTGATTTTCGCGGTAGAAATCGACCGTGGTGTAGATGACCGGGCGCTGGCCATAGTGGCGGCCGACAATCTGCATGAAGATCTCGGCCTCGCGCAGGACCTCGGCGGCCGGTGGCCGGCGGGGGCAGTTGCGCGAATTGGTCCATTCCATGTCCAGCACCGGGGGCAGAGAGCCTGCCTCGCGCGGGACGTTCCGGATGAACCAATAGGCCTGCTCGGCTCCGGTCCGGCAGAAGTAGTAGAAGTGATAGGCCCCGCGCGGGATGCGCGCCTGCGCCGCCTCGTACCAGTAGCGGCGGAAGTTCGGATCCGAATGATCTGCCCCTTCGGTCGCCTTGATGAAGGCAAAGCTGACCCCGGCGCCCCGCACGCGGTTCCAGTCGATGTCGCCCTGCCAGCGCGAGATGTCGATGCCATGCACGGCGTGGCCATAGGGCGCGCCATTGCGGAACGGATGGGGCGCGCGATCCCCCAGTTGCGGGTTCGCCCCGGGCCCGGGCGCGACGGAATACCCCCCCGGCGCACCGCCCCGGGGCGGTGTCCGCGCACAGGAGACGGCGAAGACCACCACCGCCAAGCCCATCAGCAACTTTGCCAGAAATTTCATGCCTGCCCCGTCCTTCCTTCGAAGACACCTGCTCCGGGCGCTTTTCGCGCCGTTGGCCGGCTTATCTCAAAAGCGTGAGGCAATGTCATCGGCCGAGAGGGGTCACGAGTGCGTCAGGTGAGGAAGGAGTTTGAACCGTAGGGTTCACGGGCGGATGCCGGGGCGACGGATGCGCGGACCTTAGGCCGGCACCCAATGAAAAAGGCCCGCAGATTATGCGGGCCCCATTCGGGATGATCAGTTGGCGGGCGCCGGTTCGTCGATCGGCCCACCGACCGGCGTTTGCGGCGCGCCGGGCGATGACGGGTCGGCGCCTGCAGGCATGCTGTCGGTCCCGGCCGGAGCGGTTGTTCCACCCGCGGGCGTGTCCTCGACCGGGGCGACCGGAGAACTGACTTCCATATCCGTCCCCTCGGCCTCCGAGATCGGCGTGCCAGCCGGCGGCGGCGTGGTCGCGATGCCATCATTCGTCTCGTCGGCGCCCGGGCGGAAAACCAGGAACGCGATTAGGGCGACAGCCAGGGCAACGGCGATGCCGATCAACGCGGGCTTGTGACGGGGTGCGGCGCGCTCGGGCTCGGTGTTGTGGGACATGCGTTTCCTCGACTCTCTGATGTTACGCGAGAACGTCCGCCACGGAGGCTTGGTTCCTGTCCGGCACCAGCTTTCCGGGGTTCAGGATGCCCTGGGGGTCCAGCGCCGTCTTGATCGCGCCCATGACCTGCCAAGCCTCGCCATGCTGGGCGGGCATCAGGCCGCGCTTGCCCAGGCCAATGCCGTGTTCTCCGCTGATCGTGCCGCCGACCTCCAGCGCATGTTCGGCCATGCGGTGCGCCACCGCCTTGGCGCGCGCAATCTCTTGCGGGGACTGGGGATCGACCAGCAGCAGCGAATGGAAATTGCCGTCGCCCACATGCCCGACGATCGGGCCGATCAGCCCCGAGGCCGCGATATCCGCCGCCGCCGCCGCCACCGCGGCGGGAAGATGCGACATCGGGACGCAGACATCGGTCGTCATCCCCGACGCCCCCGGCCGCAGTGCCAGGGCCGCGTGATAGGCCCCGTGCCGCATCCGCCACAGCCGGGCCCGATCCTCGGCCGTCACGGCCCAATCGAAGCCCTGGGCGCCGAACTCCTGCGCGATCTCTCCGAACCGTGCGGCGTCCTCGCGCACCGCGCCGGGCGAGCCGTGGAATTCCACCATCAGATGCGGCGCCTCGGGCAGGTTGGTGCCTGCCTTCAGGTTGAAGGCGCGTGCCGTCAGCGCATCCACGAACTCGATCCGAGCCATGGGAATGCCCGACTGGATGGTCGCAGTGACGCATTCCACCGCCTGCTCCAGCGACCCAAAGGCACAGATGGCGGCCGCCGTCTCCTCGGGCTGGCCATGCAGGCGCAGGGTCAGTTCTGTGATGATGCCCAGCGTTCCTTCCGAACCCACGAACAGCCCCGTCAGGTCATAGCCCGCGCTGGACTTGGCCGCACGCGTCCCGGTGCGGATGATGCGCCCGTCGGCCAGCACCACCTGCAGCCCCATGACATTGTCCCGCATCGTGCCATAGCGGACGGCCGTCGTGCCGCTGGCCCGGGTGGCGGCCATGCCGCCCAGGCTGGCATTGGCCCCGGGATCAACGGGAAAGAACAGCCCGCTGGCGCGCAGCTCCACGTTCAGACCCTCGCGCGTGACGCCGGGCTGGACGCTGGCCTGCATGTCGCCGGCCCGGATCTCCAGGACGCGGTTCATGTTCTGCAGGTTCAGCGTGATGCCACCTTGGGTCGCCAGCGCATGCCCTTCCAGCGAGGTGCCGGTGCCCCAGGGCACGACCGGCACGCCCGCGGCGCTGCAGGCCCGCAGGATGGCCGCCACTTCCTCGGTGCTTTCGGGAAAGGCCACGGCGTCCGGTGGCGGACCGCGATGAAAGCTTTCGCTGGCGGAATGGTGGTCCCTATCGCCGCGCTTCGTCGAAAAGCGCGGCCCAAGCGCAGCCGTCAGTTCCTGGGTCAGCGTGCCCGGCAATGTCATCGGCAATCCTCCGCTAAGTTGGGGCACCTTAGCGATCGATGGAAACTTGGCAAAGGGTGCGGCGTTCTGTCATCAAGGCGTCGTCCGGACGACATAACCTCGACGCCACTTACGCTTTTCTCAGGGCTCACATGGATCTAGCGCGAATTACCCCCGTCGGCCATCGCACCGCCTCCTGCGGTACCGAGGGATTGTTGCCCGAAAGCCGGCCAAGGGCGGATCATGCCTTCGTGACGCTGGTCAGCAATCCCGCCTATCTTCCCGGTGCCGAGGCGCTGCTGAGATCCCTGCGGCTGACCGGGACCCCCGCCGATCTGGTCGTGATGCACCGGGGGCTGGAGGAGGCGCATCTGGCCCGGCTGCGGCAGCATGGGGCACGGCTCATCTCGGCCGATCTGCTGCCGACGTCGGAAAGCTTCGACCTGACCCATGCGCGCGATGCGCTGCATTCCCGCGCCGCCTTCACGCGGGGCGGCAAGCCGGCCTTCCACACGCCGCTGGACAATTTCATCAAGCTGCGCCTGTGGCAGCTGGATTACGAGCGCTGTGTCTTCATCGACGCCGACGCGGTGGTGCTGCGGCCGGTGGACAAGCTTTTCGACATGCCCGAACTCTGCGCCGCGCCGAATGTCTATGACGGGCTGGACGGGTTTCACCGCATGAACTCGGGCGTCTTCACCGCACGGCCCGACCCCGGCACCTATCGCGAGATGCTGGCATGCCTGGACCGGCCGCGTGTCTTCTGGCGGCGCACGGACCAGACCTTCCTGCAGGACTTCTTTCCTGACTGGCACGGACTGTCGGTCCATCACAACCTGCTGCAATATGTCTGGATCCACATGCCCGAACTGTGGAACTGGGACGAGGTCAGAATCCTGCATTATCAATATGAAAAGCCCTGGCAGGATCACGACAAGGCGCATCTGCTGCGCCCGCTGATCGACCTGTGGCGCGCCATCGCGGCCGGCCACCCCGTCCCCGATCTCAGCGCCCAGGCCCGCCCGGCCGCGTGATGCGGGTCGTTCTGACCGGCGCCGGGGGGATCATCGGCGGCGCCACATGGGCCGCCCTGATCCGGGCTGGGCACCAGGTCACTCCGCTGGATCGCAGGCATGGCTGGCAACTCGGCCAGACGGTTCCATTGGGGGACCACGATGCCCTGATCCACTGCGCCTTTGCCCATGTGCCGGGCCGCTATCGGGGCGGCGAAGGAGATGATCCGGCCGCCTTTCTTGCCGCCAACCTGGAGGGCAGCCGCCGGTTGTTCGATGAGGCCGCCGAGGCAGGGCTGGGCCGCATCCTCTTCCTGTCGTCGCGTGCCGTCCATGACGGCCATCCGGCCGGGATGCGGCTGCCGGACGACCTGCCCCCCATGCCCACCAGTCTCTATGGAGAGGTCAAGGCCCAGGCCGAGGCGCATCTGGCGGGCCTGCGCGCGCCGGACCGCGCCACCTGCGCCCTTCGCGCCACCGGGGTCTACGGCCCAGGGCCGGCGAACAAGTGGCGCGGCCTGTTCTCCGACTACCTCTCCGGGCGCCCGGTGGAGCCTCGCGTCGCGACCGAGGTGCATGTGGACGACCTTGCCCGCGCGCTGCTGCTGCTGCTGGACCACCCTGCCCCGCCCCCCAGCCTGAATTGCAGCGACCTGGTGCTGGACCGGCACGACCTGCTGGCGCGGGTCCAGGACCTGACCGGCTGCCCCTCTCCGCCCCCCCTGCGCGCGGATGCCCGTGCACTGCGCGTTCCGGATTGTTCCGGGCTCCGGGCGGCGGGCTGGACACCGGGCGGCATGGCACTGTTGCAGGACAGCCTGCGCGAACTGCTGGACCCGGTGGCCGATCTGTGATCGGTTGAAGGCCAGTCACCGACGGCCCATCCCATGCCCCGATCCCTCGCCGCCACGGTTCTGCGCGGCTTCAGCGACCGCGCCCGCAGCACCTTGCGCATCATGCGCGAACGCGGCCCCAGCCAGGCCCAGTTCTGGCTGCTCGCCCTGCTGATCGGCATCGGGGCAGGCTTTGCGGCGCTTGGCTTCAGGCTGGGCATCTCGGCGCTGCAGCGGGCGGTCTATGGGGCGGATGATGTCACGCTGGCCAGTGCGGCGGGTGACCTGCCGTGGGTCTGGGTCCTGGTCGTGCCGATGATCGGCGGCTTGGCCGTCGGCCTGATCCTGGACCGCTTCACCCCCGACGCCCGGGCGCGCGCGGTGTCCGACGTGATCGAGGGGGCGGCACTGGACGGGGGGCGGGTCGAGGTGCGCGCCGGGCTTGCCTCGGCCGCGGCCTCGCTGATCACGCTTGGCACGGGCGGCAGTGCGGGGCGCGAGGGGCCGGTGGTGCATCTGGCGGGCGTCGTCTCGACCCTGGTCGCCCGGCGCATCAAGGCCAGCCCCATGACCGGCCGGGAGCTTCTGGGCTGCGCCGTCGCGGGCGCCGTCGCCGCCAGTTTCAATGCGCCGATCGCCGGCGCCCTTTTCGCCCACGAGGTCGTGCTGCGCCACTTTGCCCTGCATGCCTTTGCCCCCATCGCCATCGCCGCGGTCGCGGGCACGGTCATCAACCGGCTGCAATTCGGCGGGCTGACCGAATTCACCCTGCCGCTGAAGATGGACATGGCCTTTTATGTCGAACTGCCGGCTTTCATGGCCTTGGGCCTGATCTGCGCCCTGGTCGCGGCGGCGCTGATGCGGTCGATCTTTCGCGCCGACAGCGCCGCCAGCTGGGCGATGTCCCGCCTCGGCTGGCCGCGCTGGTCACGCCCGGCGCTGGCGGGGCTGTGCCTGGGGCTGATCGCCATTCCGTTTCCGCACATCATCGGCGTCGGCTATGAAACAACGGCCGCCGCGCTTGGCGGCCAGATCGGTCTGGGGCAGGCCATCCTGTTCGCGACCGTCAAGGCGATCGCGGTGGCGATCACCCTTGGCGGCCGGATGGGGGGCGGGGTCTTTTCGCCGGCCTTGGTGATGGGGTCGCTGACAGGGCTGGCCTTCGGGATCATCGCGACCGGCATCGCGCCCGAGTATTCGGGCAGCGTGAACGTCTATGCCTTTGCCGGCATGGGCGCCGTCGGCGCCGCCGTCCTGGGCGCCCCGATCTCGACCGCGCTGATCGTGTTCGAGATGACCGGCGACTGGCAGACAGGGATCGCCGTCATGACCTCGGTCTCGCTCAGCTCGGCCCTGGCCTCGCGCCTGGTCAAGCGATCCTTCTTCCTGACCCAGTTGGAACGGCGCGGCATCCGCCTGAGCGAGGGGCCGCAGGCCTGGCTGCCCCACCAGCTGCGCATCACCCCCGTGATCCGCCCCATGGACCAGGAGGGCGCGCCTGCCCCCGACCTCGTGCGCAACCTCGCGGCCGCGGGTTCAAGCCTGCCCCTGACCAGCACCTTGGCCGAGGCGCTGCTCGAGTTCGACCGGACCGGCGCGGCCTTCCTGCCGGTGATCGAGACGTCCGATCCCGAGGCCGAGCCGCAGATCATCGGCACCGTGCGCCATGTCGACGCCCTGCGGGAACTGAACCGCGCCCTGGCGGAAACCGCGGCGGAGGAGCATGGCTGATCGCCGGGTCAGCCCCGACGGATCGAGGCCATGCCCAGCACCCGCGCCCGCTTGCGCGGGTCGCTGTCGAACAGCGCGGCCAGCTGTTCGGTGATCGCGCCGGCCAGCTGCTCGGCATCGGTTATGGTCACCGCGCGCTGGTAATAGCGCGTCACGTCGTGACCGATGCCGATGGCCAGCAGCTCGACCGCGCGGCGTTTCTCGACCATGGCAATGACGTCGCGCAGGTGGCGTTCCAGGAAATTGGCCGGATTGACCGACAGCGTGCTGTCATCGACCGGCGCCCCGTCCGAGATCACCATCAGGATCTTGCGCGCCTCGGGCCGCCGCGACAGGCGCTTGTGTGCCCATTCCAGCGCCTCGCCGTCGATGTTTTCCTTCAACAGCCCTTCCTTCATCATCAGCCCCAGGTTCGGGCGCACCCGGCGCCAGGGCGCGTCGGCGGATTTGTAGATGATGTGGCGCAGGTCGTTCAGGCGGCCGGGCTGGGCCGGGCGGCCGGCGGCCAGCCAGGCCTCCCGCGCCTGCCCGCCCTTCCAGGCGCGGGTGGTAAAGCCCAGGATCTCGACCTTGACGTTGCAGCGCTCCAGCGTGCGCGCCAGCACGTCGGCGCAGATCGCGGCGATGCTGATGGGCCGGCCGCGCATCGAGCCCGAATTGTCGATCAGCAGCGTCACCACCGTATCGCGGAACTCGGTGTCCTTCTCGACCTTGAAGGACAGGGGCGTGGTCGGATTGGCCACGACCCGCGCCAGGCGGCCGGCATCCAGCACGCCCTCCTCCTTGTCGAACTCCCAGCTGCGGTTCTGCTGGGCCTGCAAGCGGCGCTGCAGCTTGTTGGCCAGGCGGCTGACGGCGCCGCGCAGGGGCTCCAGCTGCTTGTCCAGATAGGCGCGCAGGCGTTCCAGTTCCGCGGGATCGGCCAGGTCCTCGGCCCGGATCTCTTCGTCCCAGGTCTGGGCAAAGATGCGATAGTCGGGGCTGGCCTCGCTGACCGGCGGCGGCTGGTCGGGGGGCGTCTCGGATTCGGGCATCTCGGCCTCGTCCGACATCTCGTCCTCCGAGCTGTCGTCCATGCTGACCTGCGCCTGGCGTTCGTCCTGGGTCTGTTCCTGGCTGCGCTCGGGGCTGGCCTCGGCCTCGTCGCTGTCGTCCTGGTCGCGGGACTGGTTGTCGCCGCCCTCCTCGTCCTGCTCGGCGTTCTCCTCGGCGTCGTCCTCCTCGGGCTCGTCGGGATCCTCTCCCAGCTGGTCGCCATAGCCCAGATCGGTAATGATGCGCCGTGACAGCCGCGCGAACAGCGCCTGGTCGGCCAGCGCCGCATTCACGTCGGCCAGCGCCCCTCCGGCCTGGCTTTCCACGAAGGGCCGCCACAGGTCGGCGACATGCTGCGCCCCGGCAGGCAGGGCACGCCCGGTCGCGGCCTGGCGCAGGATATAGCCCGCCGCGACGGACAGCGGCGCATCGGCGGGCGCCTTGATCTGCGAATAGCCCTTCTTGTCGGCCTCGGCCCCGATCTTGGCGTCGATGTTGGACAGCGCGCCCGGCATGTCGCGGGCGCCAAGCGCCTCGCAGCGGGCCGTCTCCATCGCCTCGTAAAGCTCGCGGGCCATGGGGCCGGCCGGTGCGTATCTGGAATGGGTGCCCGCGTCGTGGTGGCGCATCCGCATCGCCAGGGCATCGGCGGTGCCGCGGGCCAGCAGGACCTCGTCCCGGCCCATCCGGCGGCTGATCTGCGGCAGGCGCATCGTGTCGCCCGCCACGCCCGCAGGGTCGGCGCTGAAGGTGACGTTCAGTTCGCGCTCGTCGGCCAGAGCGCGGGTCGCCTCGGTCAGCGCCTTCTTGAACGGGTCGGCAGGGTTGTCGGACTTTTTCATGGCAACCATAGAACACCACGGGCGGCGCCAGACAAGAGGGGCCGCGCGACGCCGCGCAGCCGCTGTGCGATCATGCACGCGGGCGGCAGGCAACCTTGTCGCATCGGCGGGGTTGGTCCGGCGAACGCATCAACCTCCGAGGTTCCCATGTCCAATCCCCGCATCGCCGTCATCATCAGCTCGACCCGCGAGGCCCGCTTTGCCGACAAGCCGGCCGGGTGGCTGATGGAGCAGGTCAAGGGTCATCCCGATCTGGACTTCGAGCTGGTCGACCTGCGCGACCAGAACCTGCCCTTCTTCGACGAGGCCGCCTCGAACCTCTGGGCCCCGTCCGAGGACCCGAACGCCGTCGCCTGGCAGAAAAAGCTGGCGGGCTTTGACGGGTTCATGTTCGTCGTGGCGGAATACAACCACTCGATCACCGGGGCGCTGAAGAACGCGCTGGACCAAGCCTACAAGGAATGGAACCGCAAGCCGATGGCCGCCCTGGCCTATGGCGGCGTCGGCGGCGCGCGGGCGCTGGAACAGCTGCGCCTGATCGCGATCGAGTTGCAGATGGTGCCGCTGCGGAACGCCGTCCATATCGGCGGCGGGGACTTCTTGAAGGTCTCGCCCTTGGGCGAGAATGCCCCGATGTCGACGATCGAGGATCACCTGAAGGGTTCGCTGAAGGCCACGCTGGACGAGCTGACCTTCTGGGCCAGGCTTCTCAAGGATGCGCCCAAGCCCTGAGCCGGTGCGGCCCCGACCATCCGGCCGGGGCTGCCCCTCTCAGCCCGCCCTGGCGGCGGCGCTTTCGGGCAGTTCCTCGTCGAACAGGCGCTGATAGAACTCGGCCACGGTCTGGCGCTCCAGCTCGTCGCACTTGTTCAGGAAGGTCAGCCGGAAGGCATAACCCACATTGTCGAAGATCCGCGCGTTCTGCGCCCAGGAGATCACCGTCCGGGGCGACATGACCGTGGACAGGTCGCCCTGCATGAAGGCTGTTCGCGTCAGGTCTGCCAGCGTCACCATCTGGCTGATCGTGCGGCGGCCCTTTTCGTTGTTGTACTGCGGCACCTTGGCCAGAACGATCGCGGCCTCGGCATCATGGGACAGGTAGTTCAGCGTGGCGACCAGCGACCAGCGGTCCATCTGGCCCTGGTTGATCTGCTGCGTGCCATGATAGAGGCCCGTCGTGTCGCCCAGGCCCACGGTGTTCGCCGTCGCGAAGAGGCGGAAGCAGGGGTTCGGCGTGATCACCTCGTTCTGGTCCAGCAGCGTCAGCTTGCCGTCGGTTTCCAGCACGCGCTGGATCACGAACATCACGTCGGCCCGGCCAGCGTCGTATTCGTCAAAGACGATGGCGGTCGGGTTGCGCAGCGCCCAGGGCAGGATGCCCTCGTGGAAGACGGTGACCTGCTTGCCGTCGACCAGCTTGATCGCGTCCTTGCCGATCAGGTCGATCCGGCTGACATGGCTGTCCAGGTTCACCCGCACGCAGGGCCAGTTCAGCCGCGCGGCCACCTGTTCGATATGGGTCGACTTGCCGGTGCCGTGATAGCCCTGGATCATCACCCGGCGGTTATAGGCAAAGCCCGCCAGGATCGCCATCGTGGTGTCTGGGTCGAACTTGTAGGTGCTGTCGATTTCGGGGACGCGGTCGGTGCGTTCGGCAAAGCCCTTCACCTTCATGTCGCTGTCCAGACCGAACACTTCGCGCAGGTCGATCTCTTCGGTGGGTTTGGCGTTCATGTCCAGCATCGTCCGGCCCTTTCAACATCTCAGCGCCTTGATCGCGCATTCATGGCGCAGGCGCAAGGCAGGGCCTTGCAGGGCGCAGGCGCAAGGCAGGGCCTCGTTGACGCGCGGGAACAGGGTCCATAAGCTGCGCCTACACCCATGCCGAGGACCTGTTGCCTGTGACCCAAGCACGACTGACCGAGCTGGAGCAGCTGATCTCGCGTGTCGCCATGGGCGACCGAACCGCCTTTGACGCCCTTTATGACGCGACCTCGGCCAAGCTGCACGCGGTCTGCCTGTCGGTGCTGAAGGACCGTCCCGAGGCCGAGGAAACCCTGCAGGAGGTCTATATCCGCGTCTGGCAGAGCGCCGCGCGCTATGCCTCGAACGGGCTGTCGCCGATGACCTGGCTGATCACCATCGCCCGCAACCGCGCCATCGACCGGCTGCGCTCGCGCAGCGCCCGCCCGGCCACCGCATCGGAAGATGCCGCGGCCGCCGTGCCGTCGTCGGATCCCAGCCCCGAAACCGCGACCATTCTGGCGCAGGAGCGGCGGATGCTGCACGAATGCCTGGGGCAGCTGGGCGGGCCGCAGGCCGGGGCGGTGCGGGCCGTCTATCTGGAAGGCGTCACCTATGCCGATCTTGCCGAACGCGAGGGAATGCCCATCAATACCGTCCGCAGTTGGCTGCGCCGCAGCCTGCTGCGTCTCAAGGACTGCGTGACGCAATGATCGACGACGCCCCCCTGACCCCGCATGAGGAAGACGAGGCCATGGCCGCCGAACTGGCCCTGGGCCTGCTGGACGGCGCCGAGGCGCAGGAGGCCGTGGCGCGGCTGTCGCAGGACCCGGAATTCGCGCAGTCCGTGCGCGACTGGCAGGAACGGCTGGCGGCCATGACCGACGACCTGACCCCCGTGATGGCCCCCGCCCGCGCCCGGCAGGCCATCCGCGAGCGGCTTGGCCACGTGCGGGCGCCGCTGACGCGGGATCCGAACGAACGCAACTCTTGGTGGCGCAGCCCCTGGGGCGCGCTGGTGGGCAGCTTGACGGTGGCGGCCACGGTCGCCGTGCTGTGGCTGCCCGGCCAGCAGCAGCAGCAGCCGGTGACCGGCCCGGCCTATCAGGTCGAGCTGGTGGCGCAGGAGATAGCCCTGCGCGTCGCGGCACAGGTGGAGGGCCGCGAGATGCAGTTCCTGATGCAGAGCGGCGGCGCCGCCGAAGGCCGCGACCTGGAGATCTGGTGGATCGAGCCGGACGGATCGGCGCCCATCTCCATGGGGGTGCTGCCGCGCGACGGCAACATGCGCATGACCCTGCCCCAGGGGATGGAGCCCTCGGACCAGATCCGCATCGCGCTGTCGGACGAACCTGCCGGCGGCTCGCCAACCGGGCAGGCCACCGGGCCCGTCGTGGCCATCGCGGAACTCACGCGTTTGTGAACATAAGGTTCTCGGGCGGGGTGCAACTTCCCCGCCCTGCCCTTCGTGGTTGGGGATACCGGGCGACGATGAACGCCCCGATACCCAACCGGAGGAACCGTCATGACCAACAGCTTCACCAAGATCAGCGCCTCGATCCTTGCCGCCACGATCGCCCTTGGCGCACCTGCCCTGGCCCAGAACACGATGGTCGGCGGTGCCGAGATGTTCCCCGACCGCAACATCGTGGAAAATGCCGTGAACTCGGCCGACCACACCACGCTGGTCGCTGCCGTGCAGGCCGCGGGCCTGGCCGAGACGCTGTCCGGCCCCGGCCCCTTCACCGTCTTTGCGCCGGTCAACAGCGCCTTTGAAAAGCTGCCCGCCGGCACGGTCGAAGACCTGCTGAAGCCCGAGAACCTTGAGACGCTGCAGAAGGTCCTGACCTGCCACGTCGTCCCGACCGAGGCCTTCTCGCCGGCCGTGGGCCGCATGGTGATGGAAGGCGGCGGCTCGGCCGCGCTGGAGACCGTGGGCGGCTGCACGCTGACCGCCTCCATCGACGCCACCACCAACGCCCTGCAGATCACCGACGAGAACGGCAATGTCGCCACCGTCAACATCCCGGATGTCGATCAGTCGAACGGCGTGATCCACGTCATCGACACCGTCCTGCTGCCGGCGTCGTAACCCGCCGCGGCAGGGGGCAGCGCCCCCGAACCAGCTGCCCCACGGCCCGCGCAGGTTTTGCCTGCGCGGGCTTTTTACCGCTCTGGTGCGGCGCGGAAGAACCTCTGGCCCGTTTCGGGCGTTGCGCAGCCAAAGGTGCTTGCGGCACGGTGCCGCAACCGACAAATCCAGAGGGACGACATGAGTGGTCTGGTTGCGCTTCTTGACGACATTGCAAGCATCTCCAAGGTGGCGGCGGCCTCGATCGACGACGTGGCGGGACAGGCCGCCAAGGCCGGGGCCAAGGCCGCGGGCGCGGTCATCGACGATGCCGCGGTGACGCCGAAATACGTGCACGGCTTTGATGCCGGCCGGGAACTTCCGATCGTGTGGAAGATCGCGCGCGGCTCGCTGTTCAACAAGCTGGTGATCCTGCTGCCGGTGGCGCTGCTGCTGTCGGCCTTTGCGCCTTGGGCGATCCCGCCCCTGCTGATGCTGGGCGGGGCCTACCTGTGCTATGAAGGCGCGCACAAGGTGGCGCATCTGTTCCTGCACACCGATGCCCATGACAGCGAAAAGCACACCCATCCCAATACCGATGGCGCCGCACTGGAGGAGGCGCGGGTGGCCGGCGCGATCAAGACCGACTTCATCCTGTCGGCCGAGATCATGACCATCGCCCTGTCCACCATCCCGGTGCAGGACTCCCTGCTGATGAAGGCGGTGATCCTGGCGCTGGTCGCGGTGGCGATCACGGTGGCGGTCTACGGCTTCGTGGCGTTGATCGTGAAGGCCGACGACCTGGGGGTGCACATGGCCACGCAGCGCAGCGGCGCCGTGGCGGCCCTGGGACGCGGGATCGTCCATGTCATGCCCGGCTTCATGACGACGCTGACCGTGGTCGGCACCGCCGCGATGATCTGGGTCGGTGGGCAGATCATCGTCCACGGCCTGCACGAACTGGGCTGGCACGCCCCCTATGACCTGATCCACGACCTGTCGGAATCGGCGGCCGCCGCGGTGCCTGCCGCGCCGGGCATCGTCGCTTGGATCACCACGGCCTTTTTCGACGGGCTGGTGGGTCTGGCCATCGGCCTGCTGCTGCTGCCCATCGTGACGCGGGTCATCAACCCGCTGTTGCAGGTCACGATCCTGCCGCTGATGGCGCGCTGGTGGCCGGTTCAGAAGCAGATTCGCCAAGATTGACCGGTTGGTCAAATACTGTCACATTCCGTCCATGCGAATGTTGCGGAGCTGTCACGCGGAGGGCTTAGGCGGGGCAGCACATCGCAACTCCAATGGGAGGGAATACAACATGATCCGATATAGCACCGCATCCGCGGTGGCGCTTGTTGCGTCGCTGAGCGCGGCCTCGGCCGAAACGGCGATCGAGTGGTGGCACGCCATGGGCGGCGAACTGGGCGCCAAGCTGGAAGAGATCGTCCAGGGCTTCAACGACAGCCAGGACGAATATCGCGTGAACCCGTCCTACAAGGGCACCTATCCCGAGACGATGACCGCCGCGATCGCGGCCTTCCGCGCCAACCAGCAGCCGACCATCGTGCAGGTCTTTGAGGTCGGCACCGGCACGATGATGGCCGCCGAGGGCGCCATCGTCCCCGTCCACCAGCTGATGGAGGAGCATGGCCAGGGCTTCGACAAGTCCGCCTTCCTGCCGCAGGTCGTGGGCTATTACACCGATCCCGAAGGCAACATGCTGTCGATGCCGTTCAACAGCTCGACCCCGATCGTGTATTACAACAAGTCGGTCTTCGAGAAGGCCGGCCTGGACCCCGAACAGCCGCCCAAGACCTGGGCCGAGCTGGAGCAGTTCTCGAAGCAGATCAAGGACTCCGGTGCGGCCAGCTGCGGCTTCACCACCCAGTGGATCAGCTGGATCCAGACCGAGAACCTGTCGGCCTGGCACAACCAGCCCATCGGCACGATGGAAAACGGCTTTGGCGGGCTGGATGCGCGGCTGTCGCTGAACGGCCCCGTCCAGGTCAAGCACTGGGAGAACCTCAAGCGCTGGTCCGACGAGGGCATCTTCAAATATGGCGGCCCGGTCGGCGGCGACAACGCCGCGCCGATGTTCTACTCGCAGGAATGCGCGATGATCATGGGCAGCTCGGCCAGCCGGGCGGGCGTGATCGCCAACGCCAAGGACTTTGACCTCGGCTATGGCATGCTGCCCTATTACGAGGATGTCGAAGGCGCGCCGCAGAACTCGATCATCGGGGGCGCGACCCTGTGGGTGCTGTCGGGCAAGTCGGACGAGGAATATGCCGCCGCTGCGGCCTTCTTCGACTATCTCTCCTCGCCCGAGGTGCAGGCGGATTGGGCGTCCTTCTCGGGCTACCTGCCGATCACCGAGGCTGCGCGCGAGCAGATGGCCGACTTCTACGCCCAGAACCCGGGCGCCGATACCGGCATCAACCAGATCACGCTGAACGAGCCGACCGAGAACTCCAAGGGGCTGCGGTTCGGCAACTATGTCCAGATCCGCGGCATCATCGACGAGGAGTTCGAGCAGCTGATGTCAGGCTCCAAGGATGCCCAGGGTGCGCTGGACAGCGTGGTCGAGCGTGGCGACGACCTGCTGGAACAGTTCCAGGCGCAAAGCCAGTAAGCACTGGCAGTCATGGCCGGGGCCGCGCCTGATGCGCGGCCCCGCGCCCTTTTTCACGACCCAAAGCCCCGGTATCCGATGAAGCGCACCATCTTCAACAACCAGCTGTTGCCCTGGCTGCTGCTGGCCCCGCAGCTGATCATCACCTTCGTGTTCTTCCTGTGGCCGGCCGCCCAAGCCGTGCGGCAGAGCTTTCTGCGCGAGGATGCCTTCGGCACCCGGTCGACATTCGTCGGCCTCGACAACTTTGTCCGCCTCTGGAACAGCCCGGAATACCTGAACTCGCTGCAGGTGACGGCGGTCTTCGCGATCTCGGTCACGGTGCTGTCGATGGGACTGTCGCTGCTGCTGGCCATCGCGGTGGACCGGATGATCCGGTCGACCCGCGTCTATACCACCCTGCTGGTCTGGCCCTATGCGGTGGCGCCTGCGGTGGCGGGCATCCTGTGGTGGTTCATCTTCAACCCGACCATCGGGATCATGCCCTATGTGCTGGGGCAACTGGGCTATGACTGGAACCACATCAGCAACAAGGGCGATGCCATGGCGCTGGTGGTGATCGCCAGTGCCTGGAAGCAGATCAGCTACAACTTCCTGTTCTTCCTGGCGGGACTGCAGGCCATCCCCGCGTCCCTGCGCGAGGCCGCGGCCATCGACGGGGCGGGTCCGGTGCGCCGCTTCTTCGACATCACCTTTCCACTGCTGTCGCCAACCACCTTCTTCCTGCTTGTCGTGAACATCGTCTATGCCATGTTCGACACCTTCGCCGTCATCGACGCCACGACCGAGGGCGGCCCGGCGCAGGCCACCAACATCCTGGTCTACAAGGTCTATTTCGACGGTTTCGTGGGCCAGAACCTGGGCAGTTCGGCCGCGCAGTCGGTGGTGCTCATGGCGCTGGTGGCGGTCCTGACCGTGATCCAGTTCCGCTATGTCGAAAAGAAGGTGGCCTACTGATGATCGAGAACCGCCCCTATCTGAACGCGCTGGCGCATCTGACGCTGATCCTGGGCATCTGCGTCGTGGCCCTGCCGGTCTGGGTGGCCTTTGTCGCCTCGACCCACAGCGCCACGGATTTCATGTCCGGCACGATCCCGATGTGGCCGGGCCCGCATCTGGTCGAAAACTACAGCCTCATGCTGGGGGCCGGCGTGTCCACCAGCGGCACGCCCCCCGTCGGCACGATGATGTTCAACAGCCTGATCATGGCGCTGTCGATCGCGATCGGAAAGATCGTGATCTCGGTCCTGTCGGCGTTCGCCGTGGTCTATTTCCGCTTTCCGTTCCGCGGCCTGGCCTTCTGGTGCATCTTCGTGACGCTGATGCTGCCGGTCGAGGTGAGGATCGTGCCGACCTTCCAGGTGGTGGCCGACCTGGGGATGCTGAACAGCTATGCCGGCCTCTCGATCCCGCTGATCGCATCGGCCACGGCGACCTTCCTGTTTCGCCAGGTCTTCCTGACCATCCCGGACGAGTTGACCGAGGCCGCCCGCATCGACGGCGCAGGCCCGATGAAGTTCTTTCGCGACATCCTGCTGCCCCTGTCGCGCACCAACATCGCCGCGCTGTTCGTGATCCTCTTCATCTATGGCTGGAACCAGTATCTCTGGCCGCTGCTGATCACGACCAGTTCGGATTATTACACCATCGTTGCGGGGATCAAGCGCATGGCGGATGCCGTGGACGGCCTGCCGCAATGGCACCTGGTCATGGCGACCGCGATGCTGGCGATGATCCCCCCCGTGGTGGTGGTCATCGGCATGCAGCGCCTGTTCGTCAAAGGTCTTGTCGAGACGGAGAAATAAGACGTGGCTTCCATCATCCTGGACAATCTCGGCAAGATCTATGCCGGCGGCACCCGCGCCGTGGGCGACGTGAACATCGACATCGCGGACGGCGAATTCATCGTCCTTGTGGGGCCTTCGGGCTGCGGGAAATCCACGCTGCTGCGCATGGTCGCGGGGCTTGAATCGATCAGCGAGGGCCAGGTCCGCATCGGCGACCGCGTCGTCAACGACATCGAACCGGCCGAGCGGGACATCGCGATGGTGTTCCAGAACTATGCCCTTTATCCGCACATGTCGGTGCGCCAGAACCTGGCCTATGGGTTGAAGAACCGCGGCACGCCCAAGCCCGAGATCGAGCGGCGGGTCAAGATCGCCTCGGACATCCTGCAGATCGGGCCCTTCCTGGACCGCAAGCCGCGGGCCCTGTCCGGCGGCCAGCGCCAGCGCGTGGCCATGGGCCGCGCCATCGTGCGCGAACCCGCCGCCTTCCTTTTCGACGAGCCGCTGTCGAACCTGGACGCGAAACTGCGCGTCGCCATGCGGCTGGAGATCAAGGAGCTGCAGAAACGCCTGCGCACGACCTCGATCTACGTGACCCATGACCAGCTGGAGGCGATGACCTTGGCCGACCGGCTGGTGGTGCTGAACGGCGGCCGTGTCGAACAGATCGGCACGCCGCTGGAGGTCTATCGCCGTCCTGCCTCGGCCTTTGTGGCGGGCTTCATCGGCAGCCCCGCGATGAACCTCATCGACGCCAGCGCCGTGCCTCACCTGCCGGGCATTTCGCATGTCGGCATGATCGGCATCCGCCCAGAGGATCTGACCGTCACCCCCGACGGTCCGATCGAGATGCAGGTCACTGCGGTCGAGGAACTGGGCGCCCACCGGCTGGTGCATGGCAAGACGGGCGGCGAGCGGATCACCATCACCCTGCCCTCGGATGCGCCACTGTCGGACCGGCTGCGCCTGTCCTACCCGCCGCAGGCGCTGCACCTGTTTCACAAGGACACGGGCAAGCGGCTGGACTGAAACGTGAACATCCGGTCTTGCCGCGGGGGTTGATCGTGCTACCCTGAGGGGAACATCGTCCGGAGGTTTCCCCATGTGCCTGTCGCTGTCCTGCACGCATCACAATCCCATCGCCTGCATCGTGCCGCCCTACATGCTGCGGGTGCTGGCGTTGCGCGGGGACGCGGCCACCGCGCAGATGGCGCGCACGCTGCTGCGGCATGACGAGGCGCTGCGCGACGAACGCGCCGCCCATGCCAGCCCCCCGGTTGCGGCCGAAGGCGTGCTGCCGATGGCAGATCCTGGCCTCTGCTGTCCCGAACGGCGCATCCATGACGGCGAATTCCGTGCCGCCCTGCCCGGCCGCCTGGTCCGGTCCGAGGGCGAGGCCCCCAGCGGCATCGCGGATGCCGACCTGGCCTATGACAGCGCGGGCCAGGTCTTTTCGCTGTTTGCCGAGGAATACGGCCGCAATTCCCTGGACGGGCGCGGCATGCCGCTGGTGGCCACGGTCCAGCACCGCCGCGACTACAACAACGCCTTCTGGAACGGCGAGCAGATGGCCTATGGCACCGGGGACGGCCGCATCTTCCGGACCTTTCTGGAACTGTCGGTCATCGGGCACGAGATGGCCCATGGCGTCATCCAGCATTCGGGCGGGCTCATCTATGAAAACCAGTCCGGCGCCCTGAACGAAAGCATCGCCGATGTCTTTGGCGCCCTGTCCCTGCAACGGGCGCTGGACCAGCAGGTGCACGAGGCCGACTGGCTGGTCGGCCGCGGCATCCTGGGCCCCGGCGTGAACGGGCGGGCGCTGCGCAGCATGAAGGCACCGGGCACCGCCTATGCCGATGACCTTCTGGGGCAGGACCCGCAGCCCTGGCACATGGACCACTTCGTGACCACGACCGACGACAATGGCGGGGTGCACATCAATTCCGGCATCCCGAACCACGCCTTCTACCTGTTCTGCGCCTATCTGGGCGGCCGGTCCTGGCAGCTTCCGGGCCGGATCTGGTATCGGGCGCTGCAGGACCTGAACAACCCGATGGCCAGCTTTTCGGACTGGGCCGACCAGACGCTGCGCACGGCCTCCGCGCTGACCGGCCAGGGCAGCATGGAGGGACAGCTGCTGCGGCGGGCGTGGAAACTTGTCGGGATCGCGCTCTGACGCTAGGCTTGCGCCGTCTGGCAAGGGGCGGCACATGATCATCGAGATCGCGACCGAGGGCGGGTTCGGCGGCATCAGGGCCGCCGCCATCCGCAAGCGCATCGAGACCGACGGACAGCCACAGGACCTGCGGGACGCGCTGTGCAGCGCCTTCGCGCCACGGGCACTGACGCAGCTGGCCGGGACAGACTGCGCCAACTGCCCCGACGGGCTGAGCTATCGGATCACCGTCATCGAAACCGGGCAGGAGCCGCAGACCTTTACCCTTTCGGAACGGCAGATCCCGGACCAGATGCTGGACCTGATCGACCGGCTCTAGGCCCGGCGCAGGAACACCGCCAGATCGGCAACATTGGTGCCGGTGGCGCCGGTGACGATCAGGGCATCCGCCGCAGCCAGCGCAGGGGTGGAATCGTTGCGCGCCAAGGCGTCCTCCGGGTCGATGCCTTGGGCACGCATCAGGTCCAGGCTGTCGGGGCCGACGATGCCGCCCGCGGCCTCGCCCGGGCCATCGCGCCCGTCGCTGCCCATCGCGGCAAAGATCCAGCCGGACCCAAGTCCCCGCCGCTCGGCCTCGACGGCAAAGCGCAGGGCCAGTTCCTGGTTTCGCCCGCCCATGCCGCGGCCCTGCAGGCGCACCGTCGTCTCTCCGCCGAAAGCCAGCGGCATGCCCGGCGCGGCATCAAGGGCCAGGGCGACCAGCCCTTCGGCGCAAAGCTGGACGTCACCCTGCAACGCCAGCCCAGCTTTGACCGCGCCCGCCGCGACCATGGCGGCGATGCTCTGCCCGTTCGAGCCGATCAGGCGGTTCCGGTCGGGACCTGTATCGGGCATGGCCTGGTCACGCGCCAGCACAGTGCGGACCGACAGTGGCAGGTTGTCCCAGATGCCCAGGTCACGGGCGACACGGGCGGCGTCGGCCGGGCCGCCGATCGGCCCCGCCGTCGGGCCCGAGGCGATCACCCGCAGATCGTCCCCCGGCACGTCCGACAGGATCAGCGCATGGACCGGGGCCTGCGACAGCCGCAGCCAGCCGCCGCCCTTCAGCCGGTCCAGCTGCTGCCTGATCAGGTTCGTCTGCAGGATATCGGCGCCGCAACGCAAAAGCCGCGCATTGACCTCCTGCAGATCCGACAGCGACAGCCCCGCCGCCGGGGCCGGCAGCATGGCCGAGGCCCCGCCCGAGATCAGCGCCAGCACCCTGTCGCGGGCAGCGGCGCGGGACAGCAGGCGCTCGATTTCGGTCGCGGCAGCCAGGCCCGCCTCGTCCGGTTCGGGATGACCGGCCTGCAACACCCGGGCCCCCGCCAAGGCGGCGTCATTGCACGCATTGGTGACGACCAGCACCTCGGCCACCGGTTCTCCCTGCAGCGCCTCCAGCGCGGCCGCGGCCATCGCGCGGGCCGCCTTGCCCACCGCCACCACGTGCCAGCACCCGCCGGCCGCCAGTGGTTGCGCCAGCAGGTCCGGCATGGCGCGCGCCACCGCCGGCCCTGGCGCCGCAGCGGCGATCCCGGCCCGCAGCAACTCCATCACATGCTGTCTCATCCTGCCCCCCGCAAAGACCCAAGGCCAGCTTGGCCCCAGACGAGCCGATGTCAACCGGCCGGGGCGCGGATCAGACGACCAGATCGCGCGGCCGCTGCTTTGCCCGGAAGGCCAGAACATTCTCCAGAGCCCGCAAGGCCATCCGGGTGCGCGTCTCGTCCGTCGCCGTGCCAAGGTGCGGCAGCAGGGTGGCGTTCGGCGCCTCCAGCAACTCCTGCGGAACATGCGGCTCGCGTGCATAGACGTCGAGGCCCGCCCCGGCGATGGTGCCGTCCCGTAGCGCCTTGATCAGCGCCGCCTCGTCCACCACATCGCCCCGGGCAATGTTGACGAGGCAGCTGCCCGAACCCAAGGCCCGCAGTTCAGGGGTGCCGATCAGGCCGCGCGTCTCGGCGCCGCCGGGCACGGCGACCACTGCCACGTCACTGGCGGCCAGCATCTGGTGCAGGTCCTCGAACTGACGCGCCGGGATATCCAAGGCCGAGACGATCGAGCGGTTGAAGAAGGCGACATCCATGCCAAAGCCCAGATGACAGCGCCGGGCGATGGCCTTGCCGATGCGGCCCATGCCGATGATGCCGACCGTCCGCCCGGACATCTCGTGCCCCAGCAGTTGCGTCGGGTTCCAGCCCGCCCACTGCCCGGCCCGCAGCAGCCGCTCCCCCTCGGAGGCGCGGCGCAGGACCATCAGCATCAGCGTCAGCGCCAGGTCGGCGGTGGCGTCGGTCACCACATCCGGCGTGTTGGTCACCGTGACGCCGGCCGCGCGCGCCGCCGCGATGTCGATGTGGTTGTAGCCCGCCCCGAAATTCGCCAGCAGCCGGCAACGTGATTGCCCCGAAAAGGCGCCGGCGGTGAAGGCATCGCCAAGCGTCGGGATGATGACGTCATGATCCGCCATCGCCTGCCCGGCCTCGGCCTCGGTCAGGGGGGTGTTGTCGCGGAAGGTCGCGTCGAATTGCGCGCGGATCGCGGCAGTGGCCCGCAGGGTCATGGGCCGTGTCACCAGCAGCTTCAATAGAGCCTCCCGCCATTGGGCACGTTCAGGTCGGGGCGGATCAGGACGATCTCGCCCTCGGGGTCGGGGACGCCCAGAACCAGGACCTCGGACAGGACCGGGCCGATCTGGCGCGGGGGAAAGTTCACCACGCACAGGACCTGCTTGCCCACCAGCGCGGCAGGGTCGTAGTGGCGCGTGATCTGGGCCGAGGACCTGCGGCTGCCCATTTCGCCCAGGTCCAGCCACAGCTTGATCGCGGGCTTGCGCGCCTCGGGGAAGGGTTCGGCGCGGGTGATGGTGGCCACGCGGATGTCGACCTTGAGGAAGTCGTCGAACGTGATGGTCATGCCTCGCCCCGTCCCAACTGCCGCCCCCGTTCCGTGGCGGCGGCGACCGTGCGCGCCATCAGCGGCGGCAGGCCCGTCTGCGGGTCCATCAGCACCTTGAGCCCCGCAGCGGTGGTCCCGCCGGGCGAGGTGACGTTCTGGCGCAGCACAGCCGGATCCTCGTCGGCGTCCACCGCCAGCGCGCCCGCGCCGGCAACGGTCATGCGCGCCAGCTCCAGTGCCAGCTGCGGCGACAGGCCCTGCGCCTCGCCGGCCGCGGCCATCGCCTCGATCAGGTGGAAGACATAGGCCGGGCCGCTGCCCGACAGTCCTGTAACGGCGTCCATCTGGTCCTCGGATGCCAGCCGGACCACGCGCCCCACGGCTCGCATCAGCGCCTCGGCCAGGTCCAGATGCGCCTCCGTGGCCCGGCCATTGCCGATTAGCGCCGAGATGCCCTGCCCGATCGCCGCCGGCGTGTTGGGCATCACCCGCACGATGGGGGCGCCCGGAAAGGCGGCCTCGAAGGTGGCGATGGTCGTGCCCGCCGCGACGGAGATCACCAGCGTATCGGCCAGATCGGGCATCCGCGTCAGCGCGTCGCCCATCATCTGCGGCTTGATGGCCAGCACCACGACGGCAGGACGTTCCGGCAGCGCGGCATTCACCCGCAGGCCACGGTCCTGCCATTCCGGCGCCAGGTTCGGGTCGATGACCGTGACCGTGCCGGGCTGCAGGCCGCGCGACAGCCAGCCCTTCAGCATCGCCCCGCCCATCCGGCCGCAGCCGACCAGCACCAGGCCGCGCTGGTTGATGTCGTCGAAATCGCTCATCCGCTTCCCCCCTTATCTCCTTGGGGCGGCTGCCCCCTCAGGCCCGTCCGTAGGCCTGGCCCAAAGCGATGTCCAGCGCGGCGGCGGGCGTCGCATCGCCCCATCCGACCAGCTGGAACGAGGGATAGAACCGCTCGCAGCCGGTGATGGCGCTGCCGATCATCTGGTCGATCTGTTCGGGCAGGGCCAGCGCATCGCCCGCCAGAACCAGCCCATAGCGCCAGACCATCAGCCGCTGCTGCGTCCAGAGGGTGAAGCCCCCGTCCCAGACCTGGTCATTGGCCAGGTTGATCGTCTCGTAGATCAGCGGCAGCCGGTCGGCGGGCGGATCCATGTCAAAGGTGCAGATCAGGCGCAGCACCTCCTCGCGGGCCGACCAGGCCAGGGTCAGCGAATAGCTGCGCCACTGGCCCTCGACGACCATGGCGATCTGGTCGTCGGCCAGCCGGTCGAAATCCCATTCGTGATGGGCGGCCACGGCCTCGACGATGTCGATCGGATGGATCTCGTCGCTGGCGATGAAATGATCGGTCTGTGCCATGGCCTGCCTCCTGCCGTCGGAGCGGGGGGATCCCGCTAACCCTTGGTGAGCACACAATAACGGGCGGGTTGGCCCGAATGTTCCTACCAGATATCGTGGGGGGCTTTGGCGGGGGTGTAAAGCCTTAACGGCACCCGGCAATTGCATCCACAGGGGGCCTGTCCTACCAGATCGGGCAGGGGCAACGATCAGGAAACGCAACATGCAGCGGGATCACGGGGGCAATCTGGACGTCGCGCAGGCGCGTTTCGGGGGCGATGACTGGATCGACTTGTCCACAGGAATCAACCGCCAGCCCTGGCCGGTCCCGCCCCTGTCCGAGGTCGCCTGGCGCTGCCTGCCCACCGCCCGGGCCGAATCGCGGCTGATTCGCGTGGCCGCTGACTGGTACGGGTGCCGCAGGGAACAGCTGCTGCCGGTGGCCGGTGCCTCGGCCGCGATCCAGCTGCTGCCGCGCATCCTGTGCCTTGGCCGGGCGGCGGTTCTGGCGCCCAGCTACAACGAGCACGCGGCCAGCCTGGGTGCCGCGGGCTGGCAGGTCCGTGCAGCCCCCGGCATCGAGGAGATGGCAGGCGCCGACCTGGCCGTGGTCGTGAACCCCAACAACCCGGACGGCCGCGAATGGTCGCCCGCGCGGCTGATGGCACTGGCGGCCACCGTGGGCCGTCTGGTCGTGGACGAGAGTTTTGCCGATCCGCGCCCCGACCTGTCGCTGGCCCGCGACCTGCCGGGCAATGCCGTGGTGCTGCGCAGCTTTGGCAAGTTCTGGGGACTGGCGGGGCTGCGTCTTGGCTTCATCATCGCGCAACCCGACCTGCTGGCGCAACTGCGCGACGCCGCCGGCCCCTGGTCCGTCAACGGCCCCGCGCTGGAGATCGCCGCCGCCGCCATGGCCGACCTTCCCTGGGCCGACCAGACCGTGACCTATCACAGCGAGGCCAGTTTGCGGCTGGACCATGTCGCGCAGAAGGCGGGCTGGCAACCCGTGGGCGGCACGCACCTGTTCCGTCTTTACGACACGCCCGACGCCCCGGCGGCGCAGGAGCGGCTGGCCCGCGCCCGCATCTGGTCGCGGCGCTTTCCTTATTCGGACCGCTGGCTGCGGCTAGGCATCCCCGGCACGCGGACCGAATGGGACCGGCTGCTGATGGCGCTGACCCCCTAGTGCGACGATGCGAAGGTCCCTGTCATCCCGGCGCGGATCGCATCATGATGACGATGTTCGTGACGGAGCCCTTCTGATGCCCCTGCCCCTTCTTCGCCGCCTTCTGCCGCTGGCGCTGATCCCTGCCCTTCTGGCGGGGCCCGCGCTGGCCGACGCGCCGCTGATCATCCTGGACCGGACCCAGCTGCCCTTCGACCTGGGGCCGGGTCATCCCGCCAACAACCCGGCGCGGGCCGCCAATTCCCCGAACGCGGCCTGGAACTCGGGCGGCAACACGGCGAATTCGTCGGCGGCCTGGGAGAACCGGCCCTCCAACCCGGCCAATGAACAGCGGCTGATCTTCACGGCGGGGGGTGATGTCTTGGGCTATTACGCGCCCAATGCGGGGGGTGTGCTGAACCTGTTCGACGTGAACGGGCGCCGCGTCGCCTATCGCCCGGCGCGTGGCACGAAAAGCCTGTTCACGATGGCAGGGGCCTGGTGCGGCACCGTGGACGGCCTGCGCGATGGCAGCTTTGTGCTGGCCGTCACGACGGAATGCGCCCGGCTGTTTTCGCGCTGAAACGCCAATGACTTAAATCGGTTACATTGCGGCCCTACACCGCCCAGACAAGGACCCGGAGACGGCAATGGATAACGGCTATAAGGACTGGCTCGAGGCAGAGCTGCAGGAAACGCTGGACGAGGACCTGGAGATCGAGCTGGAGGACGCGGTCCTGTCGGCCGAGATCCGGCGCATCTATCGCAGCCACCATCCCGACCAGATCGACCGCAAGCTGTATTTCCACGAGCTGCTGCGCCTGCAGTCCGAACTGATCCGCCTGCAGGACTGGGTCAGCTATCACAAGGAAAAAGTCGTGGTGATCTTCGAGGGTCGCGATTCGGCCGGCAAGGGTGGCGCGATCAAGCGGATCACGCAGCGGCTGAACCCGCGCGTGGCGCGTGTCGTGGCCCTGCCCGCGCCGTCGGACCGGGAAAAGACCCAGTGGTATTTCCAGCGCTATGTTCCCCACCTGCCCGCGGGCGGAGAGATCGTGCTGTTCGACCGCAGCTGGTACAACCGCGCCGGCGTCGAGCGGGTGATGGGCTTTGCCTCCGAGGACCAGGTCGAGCAGTTTTTCCAGGACGTTCCGGAATTCGAGCGGATGCTGGTGCGGTCGGGCATCCGTCTGGTGAAATACTGGTTCTCGATCACCGACGAGGAACAGCAGATGCGTTTCCAGATGCGCATCCACGACCCGCTGAAACAGTGGAAGCTGTCGCCCATGGACCTGCAGAGCCGCGTGCGGTGGGAATCCTACACCAAGGCCAAGGAGGACATGTTCGTGCGCACGAACATCCCCGAGGCGCCCTGGTACATCGTGCCCGGCAACGACAAGAAGCGCGCCCGCCTCAACTGCATGAGCCACCTTCTGGAAATGATCCCCTACGAGGACGTTCCCCATGAAGAGGTCCGGCTGCCCGACCGCGTCTTCAAGCCCGATTACGAACGCGAGGTGCTGCCGCGCGAGCTGTATGTCCCGCAGAAATACTGAGGCGATCAGCGGCGCTTGCGCGGCACGACCGTCCGGTTGCCGCGCGGCCCGGTCATGACGGGCGTGTTGGCGCGGTTCTCCTCCTGAAGCTTGCGCCAGCGCTCCAGCCGCTCGGCCGACAGTGCGCCGGCGGCGACGGCGGCCTGGACGGCGCAGCCCGGCTCATGCGCATGGGTGCAGTCGCGGAACCGGCAGGCGGGCGCCAGGTCGGTGATCTCGGCGAACAGCACGTCCAGCCCGGCGGCCACGTCGCTGACATGCAGCGTGCGCATGCCCGGCGTGTCGATCGCCCAGCCTCCGCCCCGGATGGCATGCAGCGACCGCGCGGTGGTGGTGTGGCGCCCCTTGGCGTCGCTCTCGCGGATGCCGCCGGTTTCCTGCGCCTGGTCCGGCGCCTTGTCGGCCAGCGTGTTCAGCAGCGTCGATTTGCCCACGCCCGACGATCCGACCAGCGCCACCGTCTGCCCCGGCCCGCACCAAGGGATCAGCGCCGCGGCCGCGTCGGGGGCCTTGGCGTTCAGCATCACCACCTGCAGGCCGCGCTGCAGCGCCTCGGCCTGCGCGCGCCAGGCGGCCGGGTCCTCGACCTTGTCGATCTTGGTGAGCACGATCACCGGATCGGTGCCGGCCTCGTTCGCCAATGCCAGATACCGCTCCAGCCGCGCCGGGTTGAAGTCGTCGTTGCACGAGGTCACGATGAACAGCGTGTCGACATTCGCCGCGATCAGCTGCTGGACCGTCGCACCTTCGGTCCGGCGCTGCAGCAGGGCCTTGCGGTCCAGCCGGCGCATCAGGACCCGCGTGTCGGGGTCGATCAGCACCCAGTCTCCCACCGCGAAGTCGGTCGTGTTCACCTGCGGGGGCAGTCCCAGGCGGATCTGGCCCTCTCCGGTTTCCGCCGTCAGCCGCGACCGGTGGACCAGCGCGATGCGCACCGGGACCAGCCCCGCATCCTCGGGACCGGTCTGGTCGGCGAAGAACGGGGACCAGCCAAGACCGGCCAGGGCGGCGGGGGTGATAAGGGTCGCTTTCGTCACCTCATCTGCATGGCGTCGGCGTGGCGGGGATGCAAGCTTTTCCTGCAACTCATCGCGTGGCCCTGCAGGTCCGGGGCCCGCCGCGGCGATCTCGCGCACGTGACGCATAAGTCCTCGCCATCCGGGGGCATGGCGCGATATAGGGGCATTGGATGGCAGCGGCGTCTGCGGCTTGCGCATGCGCGATCCGCGGATGGCCGGGGCGGTCCATCCGGTTTCTCCAACCCCGCTGGCAGGCGTAAGGGCGCTGATACATGAGCATTACCGACACCTCCATTCCTGCGCGTCAGGCCAAGGAATGGGTGCAGATCCTGGCAAAATACCGCGAGCCCTCGACTCGCCGCAGCGTGATCGAGCTGGTGGTGACGCTGGTGCCCTTCCTGGCGCTCTGGGCACTGGCCTGGGCTGCGCTGTCGGTCAGCTATTGGCTGGCGCTGGCGATCGCGATGGTCAACGGCCTGTTCCTGGTGCGGATCTTCTGCATCCAGCACGATTGCGGGCACGCATCCTTCTTCAGGAACCGGACGGTGCAGGACTGGGTGGGCCGGGCGCTTGGCGTGCTGACGCTGACGCCCTATGACGTCTGGAAGCGCACCCATTCGCTGCACCACGCGCAGCATGGCAACCTGGACCAGCGCGGCATCGGCGACGTGATGACCCTCACCGTCTCCGAATATCGCAGCCGCAGCCGCTTCGGGCGGCTGATGTACCGGCTCTATCGTCACCCCTTCGTGCTGTTCGTCTTGGGGCCCACCTACCTCTTCATCCTGCAGAACCGGCTGCCCATCGGGCTGATGCGGGCGGGATCGCAGTTCTGGATCTCGGCCCTCGGCACCAACCTGGCGCTGGCGGCGATCCTGGGGCTGATGATCTGGCTGGGCGGACCGGCGCCCGTGCTGCTGATCTTCCTGCCGACCTCGATGGTGGCGGGCACGATCGGCGTCTGGCTGTTCTATGTTCAGCACCAGTTCGAGGAGACGCATTGGGCCAAGGGGGACGACTGGCAGCTGCACGAGGCCGCCCTTGCCGGCTCCTCGCATTATGTCCTGCCCCAGCCCCTGCGCTGGCTTTCGGCCAATATCGGCATCCACCACGTCCATCATCTGTACAGCCGCATCCCCTTCTACCGGCTGCCCGAGATCCTGCGCGATCATTCCGAACTGGCCTCGGCACAGCGGCTGACGCCCCTGGAAAGCCTGCGTTCGGTGAACCTGCACCTGTGGGACGAAAAGCTGGGCCGCCTCATGTCCTTCCGCGAGGCCCGTCAGCTTTACGGCGCCAGCTGAGGCTTTTTCCCCAAGGCTGCGGCAATGCCAGCCGCAGCCTTGGGAGGACCGCCCTATTAGCCGCCCCTGGTTGTCAACCGTAATGTTATTACATATCTAACGCTTTCATCGGGAGGCACATGATGAAACGCAGCCTGCCGCAGCAGCGACCTACCCCTACCACGTCCGCAGATCGGACGGCAAAGCTGCGCCTGCCCTGCCGATGCGGCTTGACCCCTGCGCCGGCTGCGGTCATTCATCGGGGCGATGGTTCCCGGCCAAACCACGCGCGGCCGGGTGAAAAGGGAACACGGTGCGGTGTAGCCATCAGGCGCCAAATCCGTGACTGCCCCCGCAACTGTAAGCGGAGAGCGTTCTTCGACGCCACTGCGCCCGATCCGGGTGCGGGAAGGCGAAGACCGCGACGACCCGCGAAGTCAGGAGACCTGCCATCGAAGACGACGACCACCGGGCGGGGTGTCCCGGAAGGAGCATTCGATGGATGATCTATTGTGCCGACCGGTGGCCATGCCCGGTGTCCGCCCGCTGAACCGCCCCTGGGCGGCCGATTCCGCTGCCCGGGCGTGCCGATGACCCCGGCGGTGCAGCTTTCGGATGTCTGCTGGGGCCCCGCGCGGCGCCCCGACATCCTGTCCGACATCAGCTTCAGCGTGCCGCAGGGGCAGGTCATGGCGATCTGCGGGGCCAATGGTGCGGGAAAATCGTCGCTGCTGCGGCTGATCTATCGCCATCATGCCCCGCGACAGGGCCGCATCGCCCTGATGGGGCGCGACCTGTGGCGGACTCCTGCAGATCAGGTGGCCCGCAGCCTGGCGGCGGTGCTGCAGGAACAGCCCCCCGATTTCGCCCTGACCGCGCGGCAGATCGTGGCGCTGGGCCGCCTGCCGCATCGGCGCGGCTGGTCGGCGGGGCTGTCGCTGCCGGGCCAGGCGGATGCCCCGATCATCGCCGGCGCGATCGACCGCATGGACCTGACCGCACTGGCCGACCGCCCCTATGGCAGCCTGTCGGGGGGCGAGCGTCAGCGCGTGATGGTGGCCCGCGCCCTGGCCCAGGAACCGCAGGTCATCGTGCTGGACGAGCCCACGAACCACCTCGACATCCGCCACCAGCTTGAACTGCTGGCCCTGCTGAAGGGCCTGGGCCTGACCGTCATCGCCACGCTGCACGACCTGACGCTGGCGGCCGAGTTCGCGGAACGCGTGCTGGTCCTGTCGCAGGGCCGCGTGCTGGCCGACGGCCCCCCCGACCAGTCCCTGACCGAGGCGACCCTGGCGCGCGCCTTCCAGGTCCGGGCGCGCGTCGACCGCAGCGGCCCGTCGCCTCGTTTCACCTTCCACCTGTGACCGTTTTCCCGAAAGGCCCGCCGATGATCCGCCTGTCCCTTGCCACCATTCTTCTGTCCGCAGGCGCCGCGCTGGCCCAGCCGGTGACGGTGCAAAGCTGCGACAGGCCAGTGACATTCGACGCGCCGCCACGCCGCGCAATCTCGAACGACGTGAACCTGACCGAGATGATGCTGGTCCTGGGCCTGCGCGACCGGATGATCGGCTATACCGGCATCTCGGGCTGGAAGACCCTGGATGCCCAGATGCGGGAGGGCATCGCCGAACTGCCGGAGCTGTCGGAAAAATACCCCAGTAAGGAGGTCCTGGCCGCGGCCGAGCCGGACTTTTTCTTCGCCGGCTGGAACTACGGCATGAAGGTCGGCGGAGAGGTCACGCCCGAGACCCTCGCCCCCTTCGGCATCCAGGTCTACGAACTGACGGAAAGCTGCATCCACCTGGGGCCGCGACCCCGGTCCAGCATGGAGGACATGTATGCCGACATCCTGAACCTGGGCCGCATCTTCGCGGTCGAGGACCGGGCCACCGCGCTGGTCGAGGGGTGGAAGACCCGGCTGGAGGCCGCGACCCAAGGCACAGGCGGCAGCGATCCGCTGCGGGTCTTCGTCTATGACAGCGGCGAGGCCGCGCCCTTCACCGCCGGCGCGCATGCCATGCCGACCGCCCTGATCCTGGCCGCCGGGGGCCGCAACATCCTGGACGACCTGGACAAGAGTTGGGCCGAGGTCAGCTGGGAGGCCGTGGTGGACCGCGACCCGGAGGTTGTGGTCATCGTGAACTATGGCGACGTGACCGCGCAGCAGAAGATCGACTTCATGAAATCCAGCCCTGCCCTGGCTGGGATCGACGCCGTCAGGAACGACCGCTTCGTGGTCCTGGATTATGTCGAGGCGACGCCGGGCCCGCGCAACATCCAGGCGGTCGAAAAGCTGGTCGCCGCCTTCCGGGAAACCCGGGGATGACCGACAGCACGATCGGAGCCATCGCCGCACGGCGTCCGGCCGCCAGGCTGGGGCTCAGGCTGGGCCTGGGGACCATCCTGGCCGGGATCATGGTGATGGCCATCGGCATCGCGGTTTCGGTCGGCGCGGTGTCGGTGCCGCTGACGACGGTCTGGGGCGTGGTCCTGGACCGGCTTCTGCCGGGCCTTTTGACCCCCGACTGGAGCGCGGGGCGCGCCAGCATCGTGTGGGAGATCCGCCTGCCCCGCGTGATCCTGGCCGGCATCGTCGGGGCGGGCCTAGGCCTGGTGGGTGCGGCGCTGCAATCGGTGACCCGCAACCCGCTGGCCGACCCCCACCTGCTGGGCATCTCATCCGGCGGGGCCTTCGGGGCGATCGCGGCGCTGCTGCACACGGGGCTGTTCCTGGGGGCGCTGACCGTGCCGCTGATGGCCTTCGGAGGCGCGTTGATTGCGACGGCGCTGGTCCTGGGGCTGGCCGGGGTCGCCCGCGCCACCAGCGCCGACCGCCTGGTCCTGACCGGCGTCGCCGTCAGCTTCGTCGTGATGGCCTGCGCCAATATCCTCATCTTCCTGGGCGACCCCAAGGCGACGCATACGGTCGCCTTCTGGATGCTGGGCGGGCTTGGCCTTGCGCAATGGGCGCATCTGGCCTGGCCGCTGGCGGTGCTTGTGCCCTGCGGGCTGTGGCTTTGGGCGCAGGGCGGCCGGCTGAACGCGATGAGCCTGGGGGACGAGACCGCCGCCAGCCTGGGGCTGGAGGTGGGGCGGTTCCGGCTGACCGTCTTTGTCGTGGCCGCGCTGATCACCGGCGTGATGGTCGCCTTTTCCGGCCTGATCGGCTTTGTCGGCCTGATGATGCCGCACCTGGTCCGCATGTTCGTCGGCGGCGACAATGCCCGCGTGCTGCCGGCATCGGCCTTTGCGGGTGCCGTGTTCCTGATCGGCGCCGATGCCCTGGCGCGCGTCGCACTGGCGCCCGAGGACCTGCCGGTCGGCGTCGTCACGGGGCTGTGCGGCGGCCTGTTCTTCATCTGGATCATGGCCCGGCGAGGCTGATGAACCCGCCTGCAACTCCTGTCCGGGCCTCAGGCCTTCGGGGGCCTGCCCGTGTCAGGGTCGTCGGCATCCAGGGCCGAGGCATGCCGGTCCACCAGGAAACTGGTCCCGCCATGGATGATCGCCGAGGCGAAGATGGTGAAGGCCACCAGCGCCCAGAGCTGCGCCTCGTTGACGAACTCCATATGGCCCGTTGCATAGCCCACGTAATAGACCGACCCGATGCCCCGGACCCCGAAGAACCCGACTATCAGCCGGTCGCCCGAGGTCATCCCCGTCCCCAGCAGGGACAGCCACCCGATCAGCGGGCGGATCACCAACAACAGGCTGAACCCGATCAGCGAATGCCGCCAGTCCAGGACCGGCCAGAGCGACGGCAGGATGCTGCCCAGCAGCACCAGCAGGATCGCCGTCAACGCATGTTCCACCGCCTCGCTGAAGGCGTGGAGCCGCTTGTGGAACTGGTGCTTTTCCTGGACCCTGCGGCACATGAGGCCCGCGGTGAAGGCGCCGATGAAGCCATAACCCTCGGCCAGTTCGACCACGCCGTAGCACAGAAGGACCGCGCCAAGCGCCAGGACGCCGGGCCCGCTCTTCTCGATCGCGCTGCGGCCCCAGGACGAGAACAGGCTGCGGCCCAGCACCCAGCCCACCAGCGCACCCAGCACCGCCCCGACGGTGATCCGGTAAAGAAGATCGCGCAGCACCCATTCCGCCAGCCATTGCGAGGGATCGGTGCCATGCGCGGCGATGATCAGCCCCAGATAGACGAAGGGAAAAGCCAGACCGTCGTTCAGCCCCGCCTCGGCCGTTAGGGTGAAGCGGACCGGATGCTCTCGTCCCTCCAGCGGCGGGCCGACCTGCACGTCGCCCGCCAGCACCGGATCGGTCGGCGACAGGACCGCGCCCAGCATCACCGCCCCCGCGACCGTCATCCCCGCCAGCGCCCAGCCCAGGAAGGCCAGCACCCCGATCGTCAGCGGCATGGCGATCAGCAGCAGGCGGAAGGTGGGGCTCCACCGGCGCCAGCTGCTGACATTGTCGATGCGCAGGCCGGTCGCGAACAGCACCACGATCACCGCCACCTCGCTGGTGATTTCCCAGATGCGGGGGGAAACGGTCGGGTCCAGCGCTTCGGGCATGCCGGGAACGAAGGCAAAGGTCACCAGCCCCATGATCATCAGGATCGCCGATGACGAGGCCGCCCGCAGAAGGGCGAAGCGCGGCAGCAGATAGGCCACGAACACCGTGGCCCCGACCACGGACATCAGCACATGAATGGGCGAGAGACCGAAGAACGGCTCGGCTTCGGACATCGGGATCCCTTTCGTCGGACCGGCCGCGCAAGATCATTTGCAGGGCGTCATAATCCGTTACAACGCCGGGCGGTGCAACAGGGATGCACAGCTTGTGATCAGCGCCTTGTCCGGGGGCGGACAGCGGGGCGCCCCACGCCGCCACGGTGGACAATCCGGGCCGCCTCTCCTATGCGAAGGGCTCATTGCGAAGCTTGGATGGGCTTTTCCGACATGTGCAGTTCCGTCACCCCGACATCAGCCGACGACACCACCGTCCCACAGGAACTGGTGCGCGCGCTGGCCGCCCATCCCGACAACCTGGCCCTGATCGACCGGGATCACCAGCTGAGCTATGCCGAACTGGCGCGCTTTGTTCGGGAATTCCAGTGCCAGCCCACAGGCCAGGGGCCGATCGCCATCTTCGGGATGCCCAGCACGCTGCTGGCGGCCGCGGCCACCGCCTGCGTGATCAGCGGGCGGCCCTTCGTGCACCTGGACCCCGCCATGCCGCAGGCCGTCCTGACCAACATCGTGGACGAGCTGCAGGTGGGGACCATCATCACCAGCCAGCTGCCGCAGCTCGGGCAGCTGCCCGCCCAGTGCCGGGTGATCGCCGCCGAAAGCTGCCTTGGCGGGGCGCAGGGGGATCGGCCGGCGCTGGTTGCCGCCGATGTGCGGCCGACGGATGCGATCTATCTTGTGGCCACATCCGGCACGACCGGACGGCCGAAATGCATCCCGGTGACCCATGACGCGGCCTTCCTGTCCTATCGCTGGCGCGATGCCTATACCCCCTATGACCCGGCGATGCGCGTCGGGATCTACATCTTCGCGATCTGGGAGATGTTCCGGCCGCTGCGCCGCGGCGCGCAGCTGCATTTTCCGGGGCTGAACGACCTGATGTCGCCCAAGGCGCTGGTCGCCTTCCTGTCACGCAACCGCATCGACGAGATGCTGTTCACCCCGTCCTTTTTCGAAAAGACCCTGAGCGCCATCGACCCGGCCCAGGGCGCCGCCCTGCCCCTGCGCCGGGTCGTCCTGAACGGCGAGGTCTTGCGCGAGGGGCTGGCGGCCGAAGCGCTCCGGCGGCTTCCGGGCACCCGGATCTGGAACCTCTACAGCATCTGCGAGACCCATGACATCAGCATGACGCAGGTCACGGGCGCCCCCGCTCTGGCCGAGGGCCTGTCCGTCGGCACCGCGATGCCGGATCTGCGCGCCGTGGTGCTGGACGACGACGACCGGCCCTGCCCGCCGGGCCAGCCGGGCCTGCTGCATTTCGAAGGTCCCCGGATGCTGGGACCGGGCTATGTCAACCGGCCCGAAGAAACCGCCCAGCGCTTTCGCACCCTGCGGCTGGAGGGCCAGGATCGGCGTCTTTATGACACCGGCGACCGCGGCTATGTGACGGCCGACGGGCAGATCCATGTGCTGGGGCGCGTGGCCCACATGCTGAAGCTGCGCGGCCACAGCATCCAGACCCGCGAGCTGACGGAAACCATGGGCGACCATCTGCGCTTTTCCCAGGCGATCCCCTGGGTGCAGCAGATGGACCGCCAGGGGCAGGTGCTGGTCTTTTACTATACCGCCGATGCTGCGCAGCAGGCGGTGAATGCCGACAGCTGGGGCCTTGCGCCCGGCTGGCAGCGCACGCCGCCTGCCCTGGCCGAGGCGCTGCAACAAGGCCTGCCACGCTATTGCACGCCGACCTATCTGGTGCACCTGCCGGAAATCCCCCTCAACCCGGTCTCGGGCAAATGCGACTTCAAGGCGCTTCCGGCGCTGCCGCCCGCGCATCTGGAGCCGGAGGAGGATGACGGCAGCCTGCCGGTGACGCGCCTTGCCGCGCGCATCCTGGGATGTCCCGCTACCAACCTTGATCCGTCGCTGTCCTTTCATGATCAGGGCGGCGATTCGCTGATGTGCGTCGATCTGCTGCTGTCGCTGGAGGCGGATTATGGGCGGGCGGTGGATTTCGACTGGGCGCTGAACCTGCCCTTGGCCCGGCTGCATGACCTGCTGACGAAAGACGCCGCCGCAACCCCCGTCGCCAATGTCGAGCGCAGGGGCATCCTGCTGACCGGCGCCACGGGTTTTCTGGGCGGGCATGTCCTGGCCGAGGCCACGCGGCACCTGCCCCGCGACCAGGTGATCTATTGCCTGGTGCGACCCCGCGACACCGACCCCCAGGCGCGCCTGGCCGCGCGGGCCGAGGCCCTGGGCATTCCGCCGGACCGGGTCGTGGCCGTGGCAGGCAGCATCGACGAGCCACGTTTTGGCCTTGATCTGGACAGCTATGACCGGCTGGCTGCGCAGGTCTCATCCGTCATCCATTGCGCGGCGATGGTGAACCTCGCCGTGGACCGCGAACGGATGGAGGCCTGGTCGCAGGCGGGCATCATGACGGTCCTGCAGTTCTGCCGCGATGCCGATGCGCCGCTGGCCTTTTCCAGTTCGACCTCGATCTTTCCCGATGCGGGCGGCCCCTTTGCCGAAGACGTCACCGCGCCCTTTGCGGGGATTTCGGGCTATGGTGCGGCCAAGATCGCCGCCGAACATGCCATCGCAGCCTCTGGCGTGCCGGCCACGATCCTCCGGCTGCCGTCGCTCTATGACCTCGGGGATCCCAATCCCAAGGACATCTACGAAAGCATCCTGACGGCCTGCCGGCAGTTGGGCCGGGCGCCCCAGGGCCTGTGCTTCAGCATGACGGATGTCCGTGCCGCCGCGCGTTTTCTGGTCCGGCAAACCGCGCCCGAGGGGCTGCGCTACTGCAACCTGATCACGGGCGATGCCGTGACCGCGCCTGCCGACATGCAGGCGATGCCGGTCGCGGACTGGCTGGAGGCCGCTCCCCTCAGCCCCGCCGAACGGCGGCTGCTGCAGGACAACCCCGGCACTCTGCAGGCGGATGCGCGGTTCGACCATGCGCAGGCGCAGCGGATCTGGGACCAGCTGGGCATTGGTCCCTTCGAACAGGTGTCGGACGTGTCAGGCCTGCTGGCGCGGCGACTGGAGGCGCAGCGTCACCACAGCGACCCGGCATTGACCTGATGGTCGGCCATGGTGATGGCCCGCGCCGCGTCGCTGGCCAGGAAGGCTGCCAGACCCGCGATCTCGTCGGGCTGCACCAGCTGACCTTGCGGGTTCGAGGCCTCGTATCTGGCGCGAACCTCGGCCCGTGACTGGCCGGTCTGCTGCATGTCCTGTTCGATGAACTGCTGCAGCATCTCGGTCTCGACCCAGGTCGGGCTGATGCTGTTGCAGGTGACGCCATGGGGGGCCGCCTCCAGGCTGACGCAGCGCCCGAGGCCCAGAAGGCCCGCCTTGGACGCGCAATAGGCGGCGTTGTTCGCCATGCCCTGATGCGCCGCGACCGAGGCGATGTTGACGATGCGCCCCCATTTCCGCTCCAACATGCCGGGCAGGACCGCCCGGATCATCTTGAAGGTCCCGGTCAGGTTCGTGTCGATGGTGTCGTCCCACAGCCGGTCGGGATGACCGGTCACCGGCGCCTCGTCATAGACGCCGGCGGCATTGACCAGCACGTCCACGCGCCCGTGCTCCTCGACCACCTTCGCCACGAAGGCCGCGACGCTGTCGGTATCCCTGACATCCAGGCCGCGAACGCTGACGGTTGCCCCCAAGGTCTGGCGCAGGTCGCGTTCAAAGGTCGGGTCGTCGCCGCGCCGGGCGCCGATATGGACGATCATGCCCTCCGCCGCAAAGCGGCGCGCCACGGCGCGGCCGATCCCCGAAAGGCCCCCGGTGATTATCGCGATCTTCTGGGTGCTGTTCATCATTTCAACTTGCTCTGCCGGATCAACAAAAGCCCACCGCAGGGGGTGGAACACGAAGGCGGCGCCGGGTCGGACTGCCGGCGCCCTTATGCCGACACCGATCCCCGCCGTCCAACAGGAAATCCGCGGCCTGCGGCGGCGATTGCCCGATCCAAAGCCCGCTGCTAGGTTGCCGGGAAAAAAGCGGACCTCACGAGCGGCGGGACAACCAGACATGAAATTCTATGGCGTGACGATGCGGACCGTCCTGCGGGTGGGGGCGATCCTGCTGCTGACGGGCTGCGGAGGTTTTCAGCGGCACAGCGAACGCGAATGCATGGAGCGGGCGATGTATTTCGAATCCAACCGCTCCAGCCGCGACGGGATGGTCGCGGTGGGCACCGTGGTGATGAACCGGGTCCGGTCGGGGGATTATCCGCGTTCCGTCTGCGGGGTGGTCTCGCAGAAGGGACAGTTCGCGCCGGGGATCATGTCCCGCAAGATGAACGACCGCTCTGTCCCGCTGGTGCGCGAGGCCGCGGCCTCGGTCATGCGGGGCGAACGCCATCCGATGGTCGGCAACGCCCAGTTCTTCCATGCCGCCAGCTATCGGGCATCCTACAACAACATGCACTACGTCCTGGTGGCGGGCGGCAACGCGTTCTACGAAAGGCGCAAGCCCGCCTTGGTGACGCGGCCCTACCCTCCCGCACCGATCGAGGGGATGACGGGACGGCGGGGCTGGCGCTGAGCGTCTAGGTCGGCCCCAAGCCCGATGCCGCGCAAAGCGCCACCTGGTTCTTCCGGTGGCGCAGCGCCAGGTTCCGGCCGGCGCGCCCGTTCAGGAACCTGCGCGCGGGCCGGAAGGGCCGGTCCGCCAGCTGGGGTAGCAGCTCCATGATCTCCTGCCGGCTTACGCGTCCCATGCTGTCCAGCGCCTCGGCGCCGGTAAAGAGGCTTTCCGTCATGGCGCCTTCGGAACAGATCACCTGGTGGCGGTCGAACATGACGTGCCAGTATTCGACCGGCGCCTGATCCTGGATCACCTCGATCCCGCAGCTTCCGACCAGGTGCTTGGCCGCGACCAGCACTTCGTCCTGACCGAACATCCGCCCGGCAATGCGCGAGCGCAGCAGGACCCGATGCTGCGGCGAAACCGTCAGCGCCCGCAGGGGAAGCCCCTCGCCAAGCGCCCCGGCCGAAATCCGGATCGGCCGCAGCCTGGGCCGCGCGGCCAGTTCCGCCGCAGACAGCGCGCGGTGCCCGATCCACAGGACAGGCTGTGCGCCGGCGTCCAGCGTCAGGACAAGATCTCCCCGGCGCAGGTCCTGAACCGGGACCTCGCCGTCCGGCGTCAGGATCATGGTGCCCCGGACAAAGCATGGCACGCCGGTATTGTCATTGGTGAAGTCCGACGGCTGCAGGCCCTCGAAGACGATCCCCCCACTGCCATTGACCAGGAGGGACTCCTTGCCGTCATAGCTGACCGGGCGCCCTGAGGCATCGGTGGTGTTGGACTGGTTCAGGATGCCGTCATCGGCATGGTCGGCCTTCAGCTGCGACAGGCTGTGGTAGTATCGGCTGAGGTCGATGAAATCGTTGTTGGTCGTGTCGCCGTCACTCAGCGCGCCGGTATTGCCGGTATTGAAGTCGGTGATCCTGTCGATGCTGCCGTCGGCCGTATAGACGAAAACATCGTTGCCCGATCCGCCCGTCAGACGGTCGGCGCCTGTGCCGCCGTTCAGCGTGTCGTTGCCTGCACCGCCATCAAGGACATCATTGTCGGCGCCGCCGTTCAGCAGGTCGTTGCCCAGGCCGCCCATGAGGGTGTCCTGCCCCGTCCCTCCGTTCAGCGTGTCATGGCCATCGCCGCCTTCCAGGTAGTCGTTGCCCAGGCCCCCATCCAGCAGATCCTCGTTCGCGCCGCCATAGAGGCTGTCGTCGCCATCCTCGCCATTCAGCGTGTCGTTTCCGTCGCCCCCATCCAGCCGGTCATTGCCCAAGCCGCCGTTCAGCAGATCACTGCCCAGCCCGCCGACCAGGGTGTCGTGTCCCGCACCCCCGTTCAGCGTGTCATAGCCATCGCCTCCATCCAGATAGTCGTTGCCCGCGCCGCCATCCAGCAGATCCTCGCCCGTGCCGCCATAGAGGCTGTCGTCGCCGTCATCGCCGTTCAGCGTGTCGTTGCCGTCGCCGCCATCCAGCCGGTCATTGCCCAAGCCGCCGTTCAGCAGATCGTTGCCCAGCCCCCCGACCACCGTGTCGTTGTCGGCCCCGCCGTTCAGCGTGTCGTGACCATCGCCGCCATCCAGATAGTCCATGCCGGCGCCGCCATTGAGCACATCCTCGCCCAGCCCGCCGGCAAGATAGTCGTCGCCGTCATCCCCGTTCAGCGTGTCGTTCCCCGAGCCGCCATCAAGGTGATCGTTCCCGAGGCCGCCGTTCAGGACGTCATTGCCCAGGTCGCCGACCAGCGTGTCATGTCCGGCCCCTCCGTTCAGCGTGTCATGCCCGGCCCCGCCGTGAACATAATCATTGCCCGCCCCACCGCTCAGCAGGTCCTCGCCCGCGCCGCCATAAAGGTTGTCATCCCCGTCATCGCCGTTCAGCGTGTCGTTGCCGTCGCCGCCGTCCAGGTGGTCGTTGCCGATGCCGCCGTCCAGCCGGTCGTTGCCTGCGCCCCCCACAAGCGTGTCGGCACCGGCCCCGCCGCTCAGCGTGTCGTTGCCGCCGCCACCGTTCAGGGCGTCGTTGCCGTCCCCGCCGATCAGCAGGTCGCCGCCATCGCTTGTGATGTTGTTGTTCGTGGTCAGGTTGATCTTGACGTCATGGCCCGACGGATCGAAGTCCAGCGTCCGCGTCTGGAGAGAGGCGATGTTGATATCCCCGACGCTGTCGTCCAGCGCGGCGAAATATCGTGTGGCGCCGGTGCCAGACAGTGGTACCGCGCGGATGAAGGCGATGTTGGTCCTGTAGTCGTCGCCGGTGACGTTGCGGATGGCACCAGAGCCGTCGGTCAGCGTGACCGGCTGCGACGTGCTGGCGGGCGTCACCAGGTGGATCTTGTAGGCCACGCCCCCGATCGTCAGAATACCGCCATTGTAATCGGTGTCGTTCAGCTCGACGATGCTGGTGGCGGTGTTGTCGTTGTCGCCGGTGTAGGTCGAGTTGTCGATCACCCCCAGGATGGTGCCGTTCGCGGCGCTATAGGTGGTATTGCTGGCAACACCCGACAGTTCGATAAGATCGTGAAGATAAGGCACGACGCACTCTCACAAAACACCACTGGCTTTGCCTGGAGATAATATGAATCGTTTATTCCGTCCCGACCATTCAGACTAAGATTCTAGTAATTACGCCATCCCAATATGCCAAAGAATATGATATCGGATTTACATATGGACCATATTTGGAAACAAGGGACGTGAAGTTCTCGCAGCCAGGCGCGTGGGAAACAGCTGGTCAGGACGGTTTCCTGGCAAGCTTGCGGATCTCGGCGATGTCGCCCACACCGTAGAGATGGATGCCGGCCTTGCGGGCCAGTTCCTCGGCGCTGCGGGTATAGGTGCCGGTGGTGACGACGGCCGCGACATGCAGCCCGTGAAACACCCGGCCCGCAATCGCCTCCTGCACTGCCTTGTTGCCGACCGAGCCGGTATAGCGCTTGCACTGTATGCCGACCTTGGTCCGGCCCATGGTCGCGACGATGTCGATCCCCTGGTCCCCGCTGGTCTGGGTCAGGCGGGTGCGCCAGCCCTGCTGCCGCAGGCGGCGCGCCACCCAGAGTTCAAAGTCCTGGCCGTCGCTTGGCACCCCGAGGGTGAAGGGCTGGCTGGGACGACGCCGCGGCGCCCTGACTGCTGGGGGAGCGGCCGGCTTGGCCCTGACCTTCCGCCGCATCACCGGGCGCCGCCTGCGCCTGCGCTTGGGCCGCCGCAGGACCCAGCCGGGAAGGATCACGATGGTGCAGCCCAGCATCAGAAGCGCCTCTGGCTGCCGGTGCAGATCAGCAAGACACAGGATGGCCAGCCCTGTCGCCAAGGTGCAGAGCGCCATCGCGAGCCAGGCAAGCCCACGGGCGAGGGAGTAGAGTTTCTTCTGCAATGACGGCGGCCGACTGGATGTTTTTCAGAAAGTATAGCCGTAAAGAATCGCAGGGAACAGATATGGAACGCGCCACGGCGGGACCTGCCAAGTTCGTGAAACAAGCGCGATCGGCCAGCGGGTTCATGGACGCCGGGAGGAGCTTGGCAGCGGAGCGGGTCGCTTGCGCTCCTCGCGTTGCCGGTAAGGACGCTAAGGGGTCTGAAGTGTCAGGAACGACCGGTGTGCTTGCGGGCGGGTCATTCCTCTTCATCCTGATCCTTGCCCGCGCACCCTGAGCGTCTGCCACCTGAATCCCCGGTAGTTTGAGCCGCCCCCACGACTGTCGCATCTGGCCCAGCGACCAGACAGCGGCTAGTCCGAGCTGTCGTCGGTGCCGTCATGCCCCGGTCTTTACCCGAGGCGTCGATCACAAAGCCCTCGCCCGAGCCAGCGACACCCTCGGCCATATGAGCCAGCGAAGGCCGAGGGCAGAAAGGCCAGTTTCGGCATGGTCAATCTTCCAGGATCTGGAGGCCTCTCTCCGCCAACCGAACATGACGCCGATGCGACGACTTGGAGACGGTTCGACGGCCGGCCTGCCCTTCCAGGTCCTTGGGTTGATGTTCTCTGCGGCCGTGAGCCTGACATACAGATCGGCAATGCTGCCGTCCCGTACCGCCCCGAGCATATTTGGCCCGAAGGCCAATGAAGGCCGCACGGGCCGCGCCAGGCCGCAGCTCTTGCCGGATAGGGCCCGCAGGCAGCCAGGCCAGCCATTGGGGGGCCGCCGCAGGACCAGCCACGGCGACGGTCACTTCCTCAAGGCGTCAGCAGGTACTTGGCCCCGGTCGACTTGCGGACATAAGCCGCGATCCTCTCGGGCTCCAGCGCCTCCTCGAGGGTGATGCGAGCGGTGTAGTGGCTGGCAAAGGTCGTCGTCATCTCGTCCAGGACGCGCTGGCGCATTCGCTGGACCGTGGCCGGATCCAGGCGCTGCAGGGCATGGAACAGCAGCCAGCCGCCGACGCGCCAGCTGAACCCGAACCCGCGCCGCAGGACCGAGGGACCCGTGTCCAGCGCGCCGTAGATGTAGCCCTGCTTCATCACCGACGAGCCATAGCGGTCATAGCTGGTCATGTTGCGCGCCGCGACCGCTTCCATCGCGTTCAGGATGGTGCTGGTCATCTCGCCCCCGCCGATGGCGTCGAACGAGACCGTGGCGCCGGTCGCCGCGATCGCCTCCGTCAGGTCCTCGCGAAAGCTGTCGGTGCTGCTGTCGACGACATGGGTCGCACCCAGGTCCCGCAGCAGGGCGACCTGTTCTGCGCTGCGGACGATATTCACCAGCCCGATGCCATCCGCCTGGCAGATCCGCACCAGCATCTGCCCGAGGTTCGAGGCGGCCGGCGCATGAACGATGGCAGAATGTCCCTCGGCACGCATCGTCTCGACGAAGCCCAGCGCCGTCAGCGGGTTCACGAACAGCGCCGCGCCTTCCTCGGCCGAAGCTCCCTCGGGCAGGACCAGGCAATCCTTGGCCTCGATCAGGCGCAGGCGGGCATACATCGCGCCGCCCAGCATCGCGACCCGCCGGCCGATCAGGTGCTGCTGGTCGGGTCCCGCCTCGATGACGGTCCCTGCCCCTTCGTTGCCGACCGGCAGCGACTGGCCGATCCGGGCCTTCATCGCCAGCATGGCGCGATCGGGGATGCGCGCGGTCAGCGCTTGGCCGTCATGCGTCAGTGTCTCCATGTCGGCCGGGCCGAACATCAGCCCCAGGTCCGACGGGTTGATCGGCGCCGCCTCGATCCGCACCAACAGCTGCCCCGGCCCCGGTTCGGGCAGGTCCACAGGCTCCAGATGCAGCCGCAGCGTGCCGTCCGGCGTGACGGTCGATCTCAATTCCAGGCTCTCGCGATCCATGTGTCCTCCAATGCAGTTGATGCAACAGCCGAAACCCTCCCGCAGTTGCAGCCGGGCTTCAATCAGATCGTCGCAGGCCTCTTTGCGGCGCTTGCCGAAGCAGGCTGGGCTCAACCCTATCATGTTCGCAACAGGAACAATAATGAAGGCATCCCGCAGCAAGTTCACCAAGCCCATGCCGACTGGGACAACCGGACCTTCGCGTGCTAGGACGGAAACCTCCAACACCTGTGCAGAGCCGCCGATGACGATCACGCACCAAGATGAACTGGAAGCCCTGAGGCGGATCGGCCGTCTTGTCGCCAACACCATGCATTCGATGGCGGCAGCGATGGAGCCGGGCGTGACGACGCGCGAACTGGACGGGATCGGCCGGGAGCTGCTGGAGCGGGAGGGGGCCGTGTCGGCGCCTCAGGCGACCTACGATTTCCCCGGAGCCACTTGCATCAGCGTCAACGAGGAGATCGCCCATGGCATCCCCGGCGAGCGCGGGCTTGTCCCGGGCGATCTGGTCAACATCGACGTCTCCGCCTCTCTAGATGGCTATTTCGCGGATACGGGGGCAACGTTCGGCATGGGCCGGGTGCAGCCGTCCCTGGACCGGCTCTGCCGGGACGGACGGCGCGCGACGCAGATCGGCATCGCGCAGGTGGGGCATGGAAAACCGCTGGCCGGCATCGGCAACGCCATCGGCGCCTTCGCGGCGCGGCGCGGCTATACGCTGATCCGGAACCTGGCCAGCCATGGTGTCGGCCGCGCCCTGCACGAGGCACCCGAAGAGGTTCCGACCTGGCCCACCAAGGGCGACAAGCGACGGATGCACGATGGGCTGGTGCTGACCATCGAGCCATTCCTGTCGCGCGGCGGAACCTGGGCCATGTCAGGCACGGACGATGACTGGACCCTCTACAGCCGGCCCGCGGCGCCGGTCGTGCAATACGAGCATACCGTGGTGGCGACCCGGCGCGGCGCCATCACTGTCACGCTGCCGGGGTAACTCGGGCCAGCGGGCAACGGGACGTCATGCTGAACCGCGCCGCTGCGGAGCTATCTGTGCGCTTCGCGGAGGCCCTCGCTTTCGCCATCATCAGCACAGACACATGTGATGCCACGCTTTGGCTGAATGAGGCGCAGGTCTTTCACACGCTGCCGGTGTATTTTGAGGAAGGATGCAAATTCGGCGCCTCAGCACCACCCTTCCTTTGCTGCCCGGCAACATCAGCAGTATCGCCTCCGGTCACGCCAGAGGATGCAGCCCGGGGCAAGGCAAGGGCCGACACTCCGGCAGCATGGTCATGTGCCGGGCTTCGGCGCTTACAGGACCATCGCAGGACCTGCGCATCGCCTAAAACCCGGCAACCCGCCGACCGTTGCAGTGCGGCGGCAAGGGACACCTGTTTGATCAGCGCCAGCCGAGGGCGGGCGCGACATGGGTCAGGATCGCCTCGATCACATGGGCATTGTAATCGACCCCCAGCTGGTTGGGGACCGTCAACAGCAGCGTGTCGGCCTCGGCGATGGCCTCGTCCTGCGCCAGTTGCGCCACAAGCTGGTCAGGCTCGGCCGCATAGCTGCGACCGAAGATGGCGCGTGTCTGCGCATCCAGATAGCCGATGCTGTCGCCAGCCTTGCCGCCGCGCCCGAAATAGGCGCGGTCCATGTCGTTCACCAGCGGGAAGATGCTGCGGCTGACGGAGACCCGGGGCGTGCGGTCATGGCCGGCCTCCTTCCACGCCGCGCGATAGGCACGGATCTGCTTGGCCTGCTGGATGTGGAAGGGTTCTCCGGTCTCGTCATTCTTGAGGGTCGAGCTTTGCAGGTTCATGCCCAGCCTTGCCGCCCAGATCGCGGTCGCGTCCGATCCGGCGCCCCACCAGATGCGTTCGCGCAGCCCTTCCGAATGCGGCTCCAGCCGCAGGAGGCCCGGCGGGTTCGGGAACATCGGCTGGGGATTGGGCTGCGCAAACCCCTCACCCCGCAGGACGTCGAGCAGCACCTCGGCATGGCGGCGGCCCAGATCGGCATCGCTTTCGCCCTCGGCGGGCTGATAGCCGAAATGCCGCCAGCCCTCGATGACCTGCTCGGGCGATCCCCGGCTGATGCCGAGCTGCAGTCGCCCGCCCGAGATCAGGTCGGCGGCTCCGGCATCCTCTGCCATGTAAAGCGGGTTTTCGTAGCGCATGTCGATGACGCCGGTGCCGATCTCGATGCGCCTGGTCCGCGCACCGACGGCCGCCAGCAGCGGAAAGGGCGAGGCCAGCTGGCGCGCGAAGTGGTGCACGCGAAAATAAGCTCCGTCTGCGCCCAGTTCTTCGGCGGCAACGGCCAGATCGATGGACTGCAGCAGCACGTCGCCCGCAGAGCGGGTTCGCGAACCGATGGCAGGCGACCAGTGCCCAAACGACAGAAATCCGATCTTTTTCATGGCAGCATCCATCCAACCTTTGAGCCGATGCCTGTCAGCTATGTCGGAAGGCCCAAGAATGACAGGGATGGCCCCTGTGCGAGAGTGAACAGTGGCTGTGTGACGAAGCCGATGCGCTGCGCCGCCTGAATGCTTTTTTCGACCAGCCGTCGTGGCAAGTCCGCCGGCGGACCATGCTGCGCTTCCGTGCAGAGGGGCCCCCTCCTGATCAGGCGAAAGAAATTTGGATATTCGCTGGGCCGGACATGCAGGCGCCCCTCATGTGCCCCGCCACTGCGGCGGTGTTTGATGTCGAGAGGTGTTGGCCAGAACCGCGTTCGCCTGCCACACAAGCGCCGTCAATGAGTGGCTTGGGGGGATAACGAGTGGTCCAGCGATGTCCTGGTACGGCGCAATGCCAGCAACCAGAAGCGTTGATGGTGCGACCTACGGCACCGCCCCAAGGCGAATATGGGCGACGTTCCGCCCAGCATGCGGCGTAAAAACGACAGGCCGTGACTCGGGCACCGGGTCGGTTATGGATCTGCCATCCGAGGGTTCATAATCGCGGGCGACGGTATCACCCGGGTGCCGCATATCAAGGCGGAGGTCCAGAATGACGCAACACGGCAACCACCCTAGCGCGCGCGTGGCGACGCTCTTGATGATCATCTGCCTGGCCGCGGTACCGGCAAGCGCCCAGACCAGCGGCAACGGCGTTCCCACTGCCCGCGAAATTTGGCGGCACCTGCCTGCGCTGCCCGGGCAGCCCCGCGAGGCGGCACCCGAGCCGGCGCCCCCGCCTGCCCCCGCACCTGCCCCCAACCCCAAGCCTGCACCATCGGCATCGGCCGCACCGCGCCCCGCCGCGTCGAACGATCCAGCCCCCCGCCGTGCATCGCCGGCGCCGACCCGCCGCGCAACCCCCGAAGCGTCGACGCCGGAATGGCCCCGTACGCTGGCCGAGGCGCGGGTCGTCATCCACTATCCCGAACGCGGTGGATATGAACGGTCGCAGGAACTGGTCCGCCTTCTGCGCGCGGTCGGCACGGCCGAGGTCGAGAGCCGCGCCATTCCTTACGCAGTTGACCGGCAGAGCATCCGCTACTTTCATGCGGCGGACCAGGACGTGACGGGAAAGATCGCCGATCTGGTCGGCATGACCGGTGGCGGTGGTCGGGAAACGGTGTCCGACTTCACGACGTTTCGACCGACCCCCAGAAACGGCACGATCGAGATCTGGCTGCCGGAGACAAGGTTTTAGATCCCAGGCCCCCGTTCCTGGGCCGCCGGCGAGCCGTACATGGCGATATCTCGGCTATCTCGGAAGTCCGGGCCGGCCAGCCTTGAAGCGGCACCATGTCCCATGGCGTATCTTTCATCGCCTGGACGGATGAGGGCGTCGAGTGGGCTCGGTTGATGTGCAGCAGACGACGTCTCCTGTGGATCGGCTGCGACAGGCCTCTGGGTCTGGCAAAACCGGTCCGGCAGCGGCGGCCTGTCTATCCAGCCAAGCCGGTTCTGGCCGTTCCACGACCTTGAGGGCGAGGTTTCGGCAGCTCAGTGCCAAGGGCGGACATATCGGAGCGGGGCGGAACCCTGTTGATGCCCTGTGTCCTAGCGTACTTGCAGAACTTCCCGCCGTTGGCCGATCGATCGCCCGAGGCCCCTGCGCTTCTATACTTTGGATCATCGGGCGGCAAAAATGGACAGCATCAATGAAAGCCGTCACGCTGTTAATCCAAAATTAACCCCGAGGGATAAACCTCTCAGGTGCGAATCCGCATAAACCCTGTCGAGGCTTTACCCACATGGCCCACACCCTATCCACAGCCGCCCCGGATCTGAATGCAACAGGAACTGGACCGGCAGGGGCGTCGATTTCAGGTGGCGCTGCACATGAGGCAGCGCTTGCGAACCCGTCGATGGGCGTCGGCCTTAACGGGATTTCCGACTGGTCGACGCAGATGCCGTTCATCGATGTCTTCAAGAGCTCGCGCCCCTGGACGGGACATCTGGAAGGCCGGTGGGGCGGTGCCACGACTGCGCAGATCGAGGCTGTCTCGGACGCGGATGGCTATCTCACGCGGCTCCCCGCCGGAGTGAGCCATGTCAGCGCCATTTTGCTGACAGAGATGCCGGCACAGATGACGTCGATCGCCGGAACCTACCGGGTCACCTATGAAGGCCAAGGCGACATCACCATCAATGGCGCCACCAACGTGCGATACGGCAACGGCGAGATTTGGTTCGATTACACCCCGCGCGGCAACAACCTGGTCAGCATCGACATCCAGCGGATCAACAGCGCCGATCACATTCGGGACATCTCGGTTGTCCATGAGAAAAACATCGCTGCCTTCGAAGAGGGCAAGATCTTCAACCCCGACTGGATCAAGCTGATCGACGACATGCGTTCGCTGCGGTTCATGGACTGGCAGAGCACGAACAATTCGGACGTCTCGACCTGGTCTGATCGCGCCCATGCGTCGGACGCGACATGGGGCACCGAGGCAGGCGTACCACTCGAGATCATGGTCCGGCTTGCCAACGAGACGGGAACGGACCCCTGGTTCAACATTCCGCACCTGGCCGACGCGGATTACATCCGCAACTTCGTCACCTATGTGAAGGAGCATCTTGATCCGGATCTGAAGCCTTTCTTCGAGTATTCGAACGAGGTGTGGAACTGGCAGTTCGAGCAAGCCCAGTGGGCGAACATGGAGGGCCGAAAGCTCTGGCCGAACCAGGGGGACGCCTGGGTCCAGTTCTACGGGATGAAGGCCGCCGAGATGGCGAGGATCATCGACCAGGTTTATGGCCAGAACGTGAACGAACTGGTCAACAAGGTGATCGCAACCCATACCGGCTGGCACGGGCTGGAATGGAGCATCCTCGAGGCACCGAACGCGGTCAGGAACGGCTCGGAAAAGCCGGCCTCGCTTTTCAACGACTACGCGGTCACCGGCTACTTCGACGGTAGTCTCGGCCGTGAAAAGGCACCGGTCGTTCTTGGATGGATCGCCAGTTCCGAAGCCGCAGCAGCCACCCAGGGGCGCGCGCTCGGCCTGTCCGGGACACCGCTGGACAGCTATGTCCAGCAACACAAATACGACCAGGCCATCGCCCTGGCGGTCAGGGAACTGCGCGACGGCTCCGTCACCGGCAACCCGGATGGATCGATCGCGAACCTCGTCAAGAGCTTCGAATACCACAAGAGGATCGCGGACGCCTATGGCCTGGACCTGGTCATGTACGAAGGAGGCACCCACGTCGTGGGGGTCGGCGAATGGGGCAATAATCGGACACTGGCCGATTTCTTCCTGGCCTTGAACCAGTCCGACGACATGGGGCAACTTTATCTGGAGCTCTTGCGCGGCTGGAAGAACGCCGGCGGGACATTGTTCAATGCCTTCGTTGATGTGGCCAGGCACGGCATCCACGGGTCCTGGGGCGCCCTTCAACACCTGGACGACCACTCGGAACGATGGGATTCCCTTGTCGAGTTCAACAGGAACAATCCGGGATGGTGGGAGAACAGGGGGGGGAGCGATTTCATCGGCAGTGGCGAGGTCGCGCCCGGGGCCACGGATCCTGTGGCACCTGCCCCGGTCGATCCCGCGCCGAGTAATCCCAGGCCGGCGGATCCGGCCCCGGCGCCGGCGCCGGCCGATCCGGCGCCGGTCGGGAGCATCACCGGCACGAGCGGAAACGACACGCTCAACGGCGGCTCGGTTGCCGACACGATCTTTGGCCTTGGCGGCAATGATACCATCGACGGCAGGGGCGGTGCTGATCGGATGCATGGGGGCGTCGGAAACGACGTCTACTGGGTGGACAACTCGGCGGATCAAACGCTGGAGCTGGCGGGTGAGGGGCACGACACTGTCCACGCGACGATCAACTGGACGCTAGCCGACAATCTGGAGGACCTCTACCTCAGAACCGCAGCGAACAGCAGCGGCACGGGCAATGCCCTGGATAACCGAATTCATGGAAACAGCGGCCATAACGTCATCTTTGGCAAGGGTGGCAATGATATGCTGGTGGGGAAGGAGGGAAATGATACGCTCTTCGGCGGAATTGGGAACGACGCTCTTATGGGGGGCGGCGGGAACGACGTTTATTGGGTGGACAGCTCGGCTGATCGAGCGGTGGAGTTGGCGAATGAGGGACACGATATTGTCCACTCGAGAACGGACTGGACGCTCGCCGACAATCTGGAGGACCTTTGCCTCAGAACTGCGGCGAACAGCAGCGGTACGGGCAACGCGCTAGACAACCGGATTTACGGAAACAGCGGCCACAACGTGATTTCCGGCATGGCGGGCAATGATGTGCTGGTCGGGCGCGAGGGCAATGATACGCTCATTGGGGGAGGTGGGAACGACACTCTTAGGGGAGGAGCGGGGAACGACGTCTATCGCTTTTCCGCGGGCGACGGGCGGGACGTGATAACCGATTTCGGCGCCAAGGAAAAAGAGGTCCTAGATATCCGCGGCTACTCCAATCTCGTTGAGATCCGTGAAGAGGCGGGAGGAGCGAGGCTTTATCTGTCAGCCAGTGACAGCATCTTCTTGAAAGGCGTTAACAGATCAGACCTTGGTGCAGGGAACTTCCTGTTCAATGGCTCTGTACCAGATACTCTAACTCCTGCGGGGCAAGCGCAACCTCGAGTTATGCAAAAGGCTACTCCTTCGCTCTTGGGCGGAAATTCGGAAGATGCGCTTCCCTCCAGCATGCCGCAAGGCAGCATCGTCGGCAGCATGGCCGATGACAGCCTTTCAGGCAGCCTGGGACATCACGTGATCTTCGCTTTGGGTGTCAACGACAGGATCAGCGGCACGTCGGAGAACGATACGCTGTATGGGATGTCCGGAAACGATACCCTTGCCGGAGGCAACGGGAACGACGTCATCATGGGTGGCACGGGGGCAGATGTCCTGATCGGCGGGGCGGGTACCGACCTCATGTTCGGCGGCAAGGATTTGTCGCGGGACACATTCGTGCTGAAATCCACTTCCGAAAGCCAGCCCGGACCTAAAAGCGACGTTGTCCACGACTTCCAGTCCTATGTTGATCTTCTGGACCTGCACGAAATGGAAGCAAATATCCATCTCAGCGGCGACCAGGCCTTCGCATTCTCGAACAAGGGAGCGGCTGCCCATTCCATCTGGCTGGTGCAATCGGGGGACGACATCCTGGTGCGCGGAGATGTCACCGGGAACACGACACAGGACTCCCGTGTGACCAACGTCTCTTCCCTTGCGGCGCAGGATTTTTGGCTTTGATCTTTAGCAGCTAACCTGAGGCGCCGAGCCAATCCTCCCCTGCCCAAGGGGAGGATATTGCTTTTCACGCAGAACCGGCCCGGGCGCTGAACGGTCGGTCGCCCTCGCTCATATACGTTCACAAGATCGAGGGTCAGGCTTACGACAGGCTGCCCGGCCTTCTCCTGTTCGAAGGCATCGGCTCGTTTGGGGATGAAGAAAAAGTCCACTTCCGGCGGCAATGCGCGATGGTGTGCACGCCGCGGGCAGTCGCAACCTGGGTCATTCCCGCCCCTAAGCCGCCGCTCAGGACGATGTTCTGTGCCCTGTCAATGAGCTTTCGGCGCTGCAACTGGCGCACGGTCGCCTCGTCGACCTTGCTGGCGGCGACGCCGAAGCCCGAGACATCCCTCGCAGTCGGGGAACCTGCGGCCTTTACATGATGAGCAATGGAGTGCACCTCGCGCTCGGACAGCTTGTTCTTAAGAAGCCGGTGGAACAGGTTCGAAACGCAAGTCCTGGTTGCCACGCCCTCTGCCACTACCAGTTCTATCGCCCTGTCTGAACGGCCTGTCCGTCATGGTGGAGAACCAGGGCAAGACTATCGACCATCTTCCTGTCCCCCACGCTGCCCTTGTTTACCTGCAGCGCGTCACGGCGCGGGAGGCCTTGAGATAAGGGCTGGTCGATCATCATAGATTTTCTCCGGTTCCTTGGCAGCCAGACCTGCTGGAATCGATCGAAGACGCCCTTCTCGCCCCAGCGAGGTCACAATCGGTAAGGGATGGTGTGAACACCATGCCCCGGCGCAGGTCGCATGGCGCCATCGCAAACCACGGCGGTTGATGAAAATGATGCCGCCACGTGCGCAGTCCATGCTTTCAAAAGGCTCCACGCGGCAGGCGGGGTTTCCCGTCAGCGGACCACCCCGCTGTTCTGTGCCGTGACAGCGGCCCAGCGGGGGTTGTCATCCAGCACATGCCGGCGTGCGCCCCAAAAGCCGTGGCGGCCCGGTCTCGCCATCTCCACGAACACGTTGAAGAACTCGCCTCCGACGTCGTGAAAGGTCCTCATGGCGTGGGTGTAGAGCGCAGCCATGTCCTCGGAATAGTGGAAACGCTCCAGGAACGGCAGCAGGCTCGCATCCGCGTCCACGATCGGGTGGTGGGGGACGACATGGCTGCCGCCTTCGTACATGACCAGGGAAAGGCCCGCGGCATCGGCCGCGTCCTTCTGGTATCGCCACTGTTCTTTCAGATCGGCGATCTCTGCCTCCAGCGCTGCGCGCATCTGCTGAAAGGCCGGCATGTCTCCTTCTTGCCGCCACTCCTGAATCCGTGCCGTGCCGTCCTCTGCACTCAGCCCGTGACCAAAATATCCCGTTACGGCATAGCAGTCAAAATAGTCCTTTGGCGCCTTGCGGCCCGGCTGCATCGCGACCCAACGCGGCGCGTTCAGGATGCCATGCTCCAGACCTTGCCAGGCGGTATGCGTGGTGATGACCTTGTTGTGGCGGCCGGCCGTGTCGGCATAGACGGCATCCAGCAGCATCGCCATTTCGGCGGCCCTGCCGCCATAGAACTGCATCCAGCCATCCTGGCCCACATGGTCGGGCCAGAGCGCTTCGGCCTGCTGGTTCGCCCAATGAGCCTGATCGAACTGAAAGTTCCAGACTTCGTTCGAATACTCGTAATGGGCGACCAGATCGGGGTGCAGGTTGTCATGGACGTATTGGGCGAAGCGGGTGATGTGGTCGTCCGTCGCAAGATGCGGAAAGCAGAACCAGCCGTCGACACCCAGCCTGTTGCACAGCGCCACCATCGTCTCGACCGGCACCCCGAGCGTCCAGGTAGCCGATGACGGCGTCGGCCGATCCGCCCATGCCGACAGCAGGCTGTTGTTGGTGCCTTGCCAGTCCATGAAGCGGAACAGGCGAAAGTCCTTGATCAGCGCCAGCCAGTCGGGACGAAAAATCTCCCCTGCCTCATATGACGCGCGATGCTTCAGGTTGATGCACGGCCCGATCTTCATCGGATCGGCCGCATCGAAGCCGGTGATCTCGATGGCGATCAGGTTGTCACCTGCGGCCGTGTAGTCGAATTCGGCAAAGCCGACGCCGCGGGTGATGTTCTGCGCCCCGTGGATGTGCAGGTCACCTTTGCCGCTGATGGTCAGCCGATACCGCCCGTTCAGGCTCGTGTCGGCCTCCTGGATCTCGCACAGGATGATCGTGCCGACCCGATCAGCCCCCGGCGGAAGACGGAACGGGTGTCCATCCGCATCCAGGTGGCCACCGGCGCGCAGTTGGTGGTGGCTGTGGCTGGTGAAGGCGGTTTCGGAACGGCCCTGCCATTCGCGCGACGATTTCATCACGTCGATGAAGGGCTGGCTGGCGCCCCAGTCGGCAATGCCGTTGAGTCCAAGCGCGACGGAGCCTTGGCCAGCTTCCAGCCGTGTCCGACCGGAGTCCAAAGCGGTCTTGGCCGGCTGCGCGACCAGATCCCTGCTTCCAGCTACGGTACCGCCTACACAGCCGCCCAGGATTATCATCAACTCGCGTCGGGTCAGCATGATGTCCTCTTTCTGGCAACAAATCATTGGGCGGCGGAGACCAGCTGGAACGCCATGCTTCAGGGATGGCCACTTGCCATGGCGGAACCTCCGGATGCCGCTCAGAGCTTCACGGGGCCGCTCTCTGAACCATTCTTTCAAATGGTGATCAGAAATCGTGCCGGCGTCAACGCATAGCGCTGTTCCCCGGACGTTAGGCAGTTGCTTGGGAAGCGCACTCCACCGTTCGAAGGGGCGAGCAGAGCAAGGCTTTTAACATGCTCAGAGCGATGCCCCGTACCGGCAGCGCTCCACCGCCAGCGCAAGCTACCAGCGGTCACCCTGTTTGGGCTGCGTATCGAAAAAGGCTCTGTCAGCTTTTGCCGACAGAGCCTGATCGCAAGGTGCATCGCTGAACTCAGCGACGACGGGTCAAGCCGGTCCAGATGCGACCGGCGTCGCGATCATGGCCGCCCTTGATGGCGCCCATCCAGGCAGCCAGGCCGGCGATCAAGGCGGAGATTGCGAAGAACAGCGCCGACCAGACGGCCCCGCGACGGGCGCTCTCGGCCGCCTCGACAGCCTGCTCCCGGGCTGCCTGCAGGCGCTGCTCGGCCTCAGTGCGCAGTTCCTCCGCACGGGCTTCGGCAGCGGCGACAGCCTCTTCGGCCTGGGCCCTTGCTTCTTCCACACGCTCCTGTGCTTCGGCACGCAGATCCTGGGCTTGCTGGACAGCCTGCTCAACCCGGGTATCGATCTGAGCCGGGGTCAACTGGGTCCGCGCCGCGAGGGCGCCGCGAAGATAGTCCAAGTCTTCTTCGGGCACTTCGCCGGTGCGCAGGACCGTGCCAAGGATATTGGTGATCTCGCTGCGGATCTTCTCATTCGAGAACTGGTCAGGGGCCGCCTGCTCACCGCGCAGAAAACGGTCTGTCACATAGTCCAGCGGGTTGCCGCCCATGGCACCTTCGCCACCAAGCGCCGAGGCCGCCCCGCCGGCCAGTTGCCCGACGCCGCTCAACGCGCCACCCGCGACTTGACCCACGCCTCCGACGACACCGCCCGCCAACTGGCCGGCACCCTGCACCACCCCACCTACGGCGGAACCGGCTGCTTCAACCGCGGTGCCCGCCGCGTTGCCGGCTGCACGTATGCCGCTGGACACGGCGCCTGCCGCCAGGAGCCCGGTCAGCAACATGCCCAAGCCCCACACCGTCAGCCCGTGGATGCCGTCACGTGCCTCGACCTCATCCTCCGAAGCCGCATTGCGGCGGCGCATGCGGCCGGCGATGTAGCCCCCCAGACCGTAGACGGCCACCATCGAGACGAAAGCGAACAGGCCCACCAGGATCAACGCAAAGGTGCCCAGACCTTCGCCCTCTTCGACCGAGACCGAGCCCAATCCGATCGCAGCGGTAAAGCCGGTAAAGACCAGAGAAGCGCCGGTCGCGATGGCCGCACCGGCCAGGATTGACGCCCAATCGACGTAACCGCGCTTGGTGTCGTCTACGGATGCTTCATTCATGTTGTCTCTCCCAGTGATGCGGGACCCGCGCGAAAAAATGTCCCCGACGTGACCAAGTCCGCTTCCGACGAACGCCGGTCGCCAGGAATGTTTCCCCATACGTGCAGATTTAATGGGCAGGACGATGGGAATCCCTCAGGTCAGAGTTGGACGGCCCGTGGCCTCCGAAATCGGCAACCGACACCCTGCTTCAGGATGTAGGCCTGTGCTACGTCTCCGCACAATTTGATGCCTTCGTCAGGGTGGGCTCTTTTCCCAGAAAGGAAAGGAATTAAGCCCCCAGCTTTGAACAGACCAACTCTAAAGATGCCACAGCATCATCACCGGGCGGCGCACAACGAGGTCAGACAGTCCAAGCAATGCGCAACAAGGGCGGATAGCGAGTTTACCGGGAGGCTGTCACCTGGCGCGCGATCTTGAACAGGATCCCCTCAGATTATCCTGCCTCCGCCGCTACCGCTGTCGCGAAGATCTTTTCCCCTGTTTGCTTTTCAAGTTGGGCCACGCGGGCCACCAGCCTTTCGCGCACGACACAGGCCACCTCCCACGAGGTGTTCGGGTCGGTGCAGGGAATGCTGAACCAGACCTCGATCCCGAAGATGTCCTGATCGGCAACATTGACGCTCGAACCGTCAAGATCGCTCATGTTATTGCCGATGTCCAATGATGCCACCTGCTCCAGGACGTCGTTGAAGGCGTCGCGAAGCCTCTTGATGTCGGCATGCGGGTCCAACTTGAACTTGAGAACGCGCAGCATTTCCGGATCCTGCAGCGTCCAGTTGGAAAACGTCTCGGACGCAAACTCCTCGACCGGCACGATCAGGCGGGTGCTGTCCCAGTTGCGCAACTGCACGAAGGTCATGTTGATGCGTTCGACATGGCACAGCTCGCCCTTGTAGACGACACGATCCCCCATGCGGGCGGACTGGTTCAGCGCGATCTGCAGCGATGCCATGATGTTGCTGAGCACGTTGCGCGCGGCATAGCCCAGGATGATCGTCAAGGCGCCCGCCGATGTCAGAAGCGATAGTCCCAAGCTCCCCGCAAGGTCTGCCGAGGACAAGACCACGCCCGCCCCGATCAGGAAGACCGCCACCACCAGCACCCGTCGCGCTGCATTCAGCCGTGTCGCCAAGGCCCGGGCCTCGGCCTGATCCGCAAGGGTCAGGTCAACATCTTCACCAGGGGCGACCAAGCCGTTCAGCAAGGCCTCGACGCCGCTGACAATGAAAAGCAGCAAGGCGGTGATAAAGCCGGTCGCAATGGCGGGCGCCAGAAAGATGTCGATGCGGCCGGAAAAGACAAAGACGTTGCCTGTGACCCACCAGACCAGCGCCGTCACGCTGGCGATGATCAGCGGCCACAGGGAGGCCTTGATGACGCCTGATGTTATCTCTCTCTTAGCGTGGCGCTCTGCAATCCTGAGAATGCCGTGAACGATCCAGCCCAGCAAGGCAGCCGCCAAGAGCAGCACAGGCAGGCCGATCCACTCCCATCGCATCAACCCGCCAACGGTTTTCTTGCGCATCTCGTCGGGCAAGGCCGCCTCGAAACGCGACGGGCCGTAAATGCGGTGCAATGCCGGCACGTCCCGGACCGTTTCGGCAGGAAAGACCCAGAGGGGCTGATCTGCACCTTCGGGGCGGACGCGGTTCAGACGGATTTCCGCAGGGACGGGATCCAGCGACAGATCACGCAGCAACAGCGAACGGCGCGCTTCACCCGCCTTTGCCTCGGTATCGCCACCTTGCGTCTGCAAGGCGTCGGGGCGGTCCAGCAACAGCGACCAATCCAGCACGACCTTGCGGTCGATGATGTCGTAAAGGTCATGCGCCAGCTGTGGTCCCTGGGCTGCCTGCTGCGCCGGGGGCAGCTCGCTCAGGTCCAGAACATGCGCGGCGGCCTCCCAGTCCTCATCATTGGCAGCCCGCAGAAAGCTGGCCATCGCGGCGCGTGGAGTTTCTCGGTCGATGCGGTCGGGAACAGCACCCAGACCGGGATTGAGGACTGGGGATTCGAACACCTCGTCCTGTGCCAGGGCTGGCCGGGGGGCGAAGCCCACGGCAAGAAGTGGCAATAGAAACAGGAAGGTCTTCAAAAATCTGATCATCTGCAGGCTGTCCGTACGAGGGCTTGATGCTGGGGCCAAACCCGCGCAGCCGGATATCGTTTCCTGAAATGAGGTTCCCGGATGCCGGTCCGGGAGCCTGACGATTACGACGGTTGCGGATGTCTTAGGGGACTTATCATCTTCGGCCAGACCACAAGGCTTGGAGGGTGGCACGCGGACTACAGGAGATAGGTGAGCATCCCGGGGATGCCGGACAGATTCAGGTATGGCGCAACCGACCGCCCTGCGCGGGAAATCGAAGGATGTGACCAGTACCCGGGGTGCAGTTAAGCTGAACACCCGAGGCTGCACCGCACCCCCAGCAAATGGCACCTGCAACCGAGAACTGGGGCTTGATCAGCCCGCCGGCGGAACCGGATTTGCAGAAGCCTTCTTGTTAGACGGAGGTTCCGTCCATGCGCATCCAAGGCCTCGGCCCGAAACAGTTCTTTCGTGAACTCATTGACGCCATCAGCGACGACAATGTCTTCAATGGCGCCGCTGCCCTCGGCTTCTTTCTGACCCTGGCGATCTTTCCGGGCCTCATCGTCTTGATGAGCGTCATTCCCTATCTTCCTGTCGATGATGTCGACAAGGCGGTCATGGATCTGCTGGGGCGGGCGCTGCCGAAAGAGTCCGCCGTTCTGGTCGAGGGCGTCGTCGAGGAGGTGACGCAGGAACAGCGGGGCGGTCTCCTGTCATTCGGCTTGCTGGCAACCCTCTGGGTGGCGTCATCGGGGATGTACGCGATCATGCAGCAGCTCAACATCACATACGGCGTCAAGGAAGCCCGCAGTATCGTGCGTGGTCGCGTGACGGCCATCATTCTCAGTCTGCTTTTCGGCATCCTGGTGCTTGGCGCCTTCTCGCTGGTGGTGCTGGGGGGCACTCTGGAGCAGTGGGTGATCGACCGCCTCGGATCGCCGGAGACCCTGGCCAAGGTCTTTGCCGCGCTTCGCTGGATCATCATCTGCCTGGCGCTGCTGCTGGGCCATGCCCTTTTCTACAAGTTCGGCCCGAATGTAGAGCAACGCTTCCGGTTCATCACGCCGGGCAGCGTGCTTGGCAGCGTGCTACTGATCCTGGCCTCGCTGGCATTTTCGATCTACGTCAAAAATTTTGGCAACTACGGCGCGACCTACGGCAGCATCGGCGCGGTGATCATCTTGATGCTCTGGCTTTACATCGCGGGCTTCGTGATCCTTGTGGGATCAGAGATCAACGCCTTGCTCGAACATCACAGCGTGGACGGAAAGCGGAAGGGAGAGAAGAAGCAACCTGACCACTCGCGCAGCGGGAGGCGCGATCATGAGGCCTGATCGCAAGGAATCGGAGCGACCCTTGCTACCCCCCGGCCCTTCCATCTTGCTGCAGACAGTTCTGCGCCAGGCCTTTCCTCATTCAGGCGCCTTGCCTTGGCGCCTGTCCGGATCATAGTAGATGCTATGGCTGCCAAGGAACAACTTGCCGAAGATCGCACGGACTTGGCCGAAGATCGGACGATCTTGGCGGTGGAGCGAACATTCTCGGGCTGGATCCGCACGGGCTTGGCGACCACAGGGGTGGCCATTGGCCTCCACGCGGTCTTTGGCCTTTTTCAGCCTGCCTGGGTGCCGAAGGCCGCTGCGACGCTGTTTCTGCTCGCAGCCGAGCTGATCCTCTGGGGAGCATGGCTGGAAAATCGAAAGTCGCGGCACCGGCTGTCGAGCCACACGGCGCGACTGCAGCCCGGCGGCCGGATCACGCTTCTGGTGACGGTTCTTTCTCTGGGCATCCTCGCGATCTGCGGGGTGCTTTGGCTGCTGTAAAGACCCCTGCGGCCAGACACCTTGCGTTCACGGTTGCTGCTTGATCTTTTTGGGAAGCGACCCTGCGGCTCTATTGCCAAAAGCCCTGAATTAAACTGCGCGTTGACGTCTGACGGCGCACCAGGCCTGTGCTCCGTCCGGAGTGTCAGCGTCAGGAATTGCCGGCACGGCTTTTCGCAGAGTCACGATCCAGCACCCGCCAGAGCATCCGTCGGAAAGATTGCCCAGCCATGCCACGCGCAGATAGCCAAGGGGTGGCGAGGCTTGCCAACCGTGTTTACAGGTTATCACATGCACATTAGAGGCGCTTTAGCAAAGGAAGAGCTGATCATGAATGACGAACGCACGCAGAAGATCCGGGATCGGGCCCACGCCCTGTGGGAAGAGGCCGGTCGTCCGGAGGGACGAGACGCGGAACACTGGTCGCAGGCCGAGCGGGAGGTAGCCGCGGAGGATGAGGCGCCTGCATCCGAAAAGACCGCCACAGGCCGTACGCGCAAGTCCAAGGCCAGCGCAGACGAGACATCGGATGCACCGAAGGCGAAGCGCGGGCGCAGCGCCAAGGCTCCGGCTGATCCCTCGGCCGATCCTTCCGAGAAGGCAGCCGAAAAAGCCGCTGGCCGCAAGTCGAAACCTGCGCCGGAAGAAGGTGCGGACGCCCCGAAAGCCGCACGTGGCCGAAAGGCCAAGGCCGCTCCGGCGGCAGAGGGTGAGGCACCCAAGGCCAAGTCAGGTCGCAAGCCCAAAGTGGTTGCCGAAGGTTCTGACGCGGCCGAGTAGTCATCCGCAAGAGATGCAAGACCCCGCAGGCTGACAGCGGCACCGAGGTGCTGGCGGGCCTGACCGAGGAGACAGCTTGCAGGACAAGAAGCCGAGTCCGGTGGCATGACGAGTCCCGCGACCTGACAGCTGAAGGCACCCGGAGGGGCGGAGCTTGCTCTGCCAGCTGAAAACCGGCGCCACAGCAGAGTTCGCCCTGTTCAGCACCAGGAAAGATATACGCCGCCCGTTCCCGAGCGGCGTATCATTCATGCGTCAGTGCCGCGCCTCGCCGAACTGGAGAGGCTCTGGCGTCTGGCCGCGGGTCTTGGCCAGCGACACCACCACGCCGATGGTCAGGATCGTGAAGGTGATCCCCAGGGACCAGGCCGGCGGGAACTTCTCCCACCCCATCAGGTCGGCGATGAAGATCTTGGACCCGATGAAGACCAGCAGGATCGACAGCGCGTATTTCAGGTAGGCGAAGCGGTGCAGGATCGCCGCCAGGGCGAAGTACAGCGCCCTGAGGCCCAGGATCGCGAAGATGTTCGAGGTATAGACGATGTAGGGGTCGGTGGTGATGGTGAAGACAGCCGGGACGGAGTCGACCGCAAAGACCAGATCCGCCACCTCGATCACGATCAGCGCCAGCAGCAGGGGTGTGGCAAAGCGGACCACCTTGCCGGTCCTGGGGTCGGGCTGCCTGACGATGAAGTCATGCCCGTGCAGCTGGTCGGTGACGCGCATCCGGCGGCGCAGGAAAGCCAGAAGCCGGTTGTCCGCCATGTCATGGGGCTGATCGCCCGCGAACAGCATCTTGATGCCCGTGAAGATCAGGAACGCCGCGAAGATATACAGCACCCAGTGGTAGTGCTCGACAATGGTCGCGCCCAGGCCGATCATGATGCCGCGCAGCAGGATCACGCCCAGGATACCCCAGAACAGTACGCGGTGCTGGTACTGCCGCGGAATGGCAAAGAAGCTGAAGATCAGCGCGATGACGAAGATGTTGTCCATCGCCAGCGTCTTTTCGACGATGAAGGCGGTCAGGTACTGCGCCGTCGCCTCGCCGCCCATCTGCCAGTAGATGAAGCCCGAGAAAGCCAGGCCCAGGGTGATGTACATCGCCGAGAGCTTGAGGCTTTCGGCGATGCCGATCTCGTGGTCGTCCTTGTTCAGCACGCCAAGGTCGAAGACCAGAAGCGCGACCACCAGGCCCATGAACAAAAGCCACATCCATAGCGGCTTGCCCAGAAATGCGATAAGAAGAAATTCCACGATGCCCTCGCGAATGTTGCCATCGTGCAAGGCGCAAGGAGGAACAGGCCGCCGTCGCACCGAGCACGCTCGATGCGGTCCGACATCGCGCCAGATCAAGGTGATCATGCCGCCAGAGGGGCCCGGTCCCGCAGGGGTTGAAGTAGAGGGAGGCGTGGCGGAAAGCAAGGGCCCTGGTTGCCGAGGCGCTTCCTGGTGCAAAAGGAAATGGCCGCGCTGTCGCACCCGGCGTGCAACCTGCAGCCATGCACGCAACCTGTGCGAAAAGTCAGGTTCCCATACGCGCAGGCCTGAGCTTAGATAAGGTTGTACATTTTTAGTAAGTTGGATATTTCCCGTGAGCCAGAACCAGCAGGAATTCAGCCTTCGCCCCTGTGTCTCGGAAAAAGACCTGAAAATGATCCTTTCCGCCGTGGGCGCCTATTCTCACAATACCGAATACCGCGATCTGCGAGATCGGCTGCAACACCAGGCAGCCGCCTGGGGGGTCATCAGGGCTTCCTGAGCCTGCCTTTGGCACGCACTCGCAGATCATTGCGGATCGCATTATGGCGCAAGATGAACCGTTAACAGCGGTTTGTCCGGTGCTGCGCAACACCCTGCCTCTCGGCGGCGGCTTTCCCGGTTCCTGCCGGGAACGCCCTAACTGTCTGCCACTCCGACTGAACTGACCCCCGTTCTACGGCGGGCACGAGAGCCTGTGTAACGTCATGTAGAAGGTTTGCCATGTTCGTAAAAAGGTCTTCAGGTCCACGTATCGTGACACTTGATGGGGGACGCATCCTGAGCGCGGGCGATCTTCCGGATGCAGACACCCGCTGGGTGGCCAGCCGAAAGGAGACGGTCGTTCTGGCTGTAACTCATGGGCTGATCAGCCGAGACGAGGCGCTGAGGCGCTATGAACTTTCCGCGGAGGAGTTTGATGCCTGGTGCCGCGCCAGCAGGGCGTTCGGGAAGGACGCCCTCAAGAGCACCGCGCTGAAACGGTATCGGCAGGCAAATTGATCCCCGCCTGACGCTGTGGGCATCCGTCGTTCAGGATAAGATAGTCATGAAAAGCGCGTATTTGGTCGCAGTGGCTGTAGCATAAGATCTTGGGCCAAAATTGGAGAAGCGATGCAGGCCAGGAGGCTGCTGATCAGTTCATCCTAACTAAAGGAGACCTGAATTGATGGATCCAGTTGCCTCTCCGGTCGATGGCAAAGATCACGGACCTTCAACATATATTGTGCGCTCGTTGGATACTTTTTGGGGTAATGTGCGGGCAGGCTGCCGAAGACGCTGGAAGAGATCCGGTCGAACGACCTGATGTGCCACGGAGCGGAGCCTTGAGCGGCGGCAGCCGGGCTAGGATTGCCTTCTCTTTCTGACGACCGAGGACTCGGAGCAGACCTTTCCCGCTGACTTCGCCCGTCGCAATGCAGAGAAGATCGATAAAACGCCCCTTGAGGTATCGGGGTCGGCGGGCTGATCGTCCCGGGGGCCGACACCTCCAGTGCCATCGTCAGGGAGCCTGCGCCGCGAGGGCTGGATTATGAGGGTGATGTTTGTGCCGGCGTACCAACTCTGCGGGCAAGGCTCGATAAGAGCGACCTGCCCCCGGTCATGAAGGGAGGCCAATGGACCCGATGCACTTCTTCCAAAGCGCAGCGGCAATGTTGCACGTTCGGTGATCCCGCAGCACGCCTGCAATGCGCCTGGAGGGACGCTGAGCCGATCGAACCGAGAAGTCGCTGCCGCGCCGAGCGGTTTGGCTGATGGCTGAACGACATGTTCGCGCCTTCCAAATACGAAGGCTCCAAATAAGATCGCTCAGAGGCTTTGGATTGCTGTGGACACCAAGGGCCAAGTTACCGTTCCGTCAGGTTCCGCTTGCCGTTCTACCTCTCGGTTCGTGCGGCACAGCTAGGTGTGCGGCATTCCCCCGCGCATATCTGCCTACAGGCGCGATATTGGAAAGCGGGCTCGGGCTTGCGTCCGAAAAAGCGGCTGCAGCGGGTAACGCGGCCCTACGGCTTGGTGCCAGCACTGCCGCTCGCCGCAGCGCTCGGTCGCCACCCAAGCCCTCCGCTATCACAGACAAGGGCAGTGATAGCGCGGTACTTGAGACCATCTGTTTGTCTATACAGCAGGAACCCCGGTGACGGTTGTTCAAGCTCTCTTTTGCGCCCCAAGCCTCACAACATAAGCTACGATTAAAGCAAGGTTACCGCCGCTGTCAGATCCCAACCGTACTGGTCACGGGGTCAGTCCCGACCACCTTTGCCATTGCCGCCGCCGTTCCCGTTGCCATTGCCACCGCCGTTCCCATTGCCACCTCCGTTGCCGTTCCCGCCGCCGTTGCCATTCCCGCCGCCGTTGCCCTTCCCGCCGCCGTTGCCGTTCCCGCCGCCGTTGCCATTCCCGCCGCCGCCGCTTCCGCCAGCCGTGCCGCCACCGCTCGTGCCACCGCCTCCGCTGCCCGCACTACCGCCACCCGTACTACCGCTTCCGCCGCCCGCACTACCGCTACCCGTGCTACCGCCTCCGCTGCCCGTGCCGCCGCCACCTGTGCTACCGCCTGCGCCACCCGTGCCACCACCGCTCGTGTCACCACTTCCGCCGCCTGTGCCGCCACCGCTCGTGCTGCCGCCTCCGCTGCCCGCAGTGCCGCCACCCGTGCTACCGCTTCCGCCGCTCGTACTTCCGCCACCGTTTCCACTGCCACTATTCCCGCCGCTGCCGCCAGCAGATCCAGGGCCCCCGCTGCCCTCACCGGTGCTTCCGCCTCCGGCCTCGCCCGGGCCGTCCAAACTGCTCCTGACGCCGGTCACGGTGCGAGCATCTGAAGATTGCAGCCGTCGGTTGTCTCCTCGGTCAGCAGCAACCGGCCCGCGATCCTCGGCGGTCACTTGAGGAAGGACAAGGCCCCGCGGCGCTGCAGGCACTTGAGGTAGTGCCGGGACGATCCTTTGCGTGAGGACGGGCTTGGGTTCCACAGGCGCTCCTCTGCCGCCCAGCCACAGCTCCAGATAGCCTTCCTCAGGGGAGGGCGTGAAGCTGACAAAGTCCCGCGCCTCGGTGTCCAGCATATTCGCCAGTTCCTCGGCCGCCGCCCGATCCTGAGGGTGAAAATATCGGACATGCGTTTCGCCGATCGTGAAGCGCGTCACTGCTTCCTCGGGCGACCATCCCGCCGAAGAAAGCTGCGTCATGGCTTGGCTCCGCCGTTCCGCGGCAATACGCTCGGGAACATAGACGGCTAGGCGCATCTTTGAGGGCTCCGGATCGTTTGACACCTGCCGAGGGACAGCGTCACCTGCCGGCACCGGGGGCCGGGCAAGCTGCGGCGATGACGGGGAGGAAGCCGGCTCTGCCTTCGGGACGATCGTGTCAGGCGCAGCGGTCTCGATCTCAGCGTTCGCCTCGGATCCGGTCGGTGCGGAAACGGACCTTGGCTGCGGCGCTGCCGGGGCAGAGGGTGTAGGCGCGGAAGAAAGGTCGGGCTTCAGCCCGGGCAGCGGTGGCAGATGCCGCCAGATCTCTTGCGCCGTCGGAAGTCCCTCGCCATTCGCCTGAGAGCCCGCCTGCGTCGCGATGAGACAGGCGATGAGGGACAGCGATCCCAGGCGGACCTTCGCATGGCTGCGGCGTTTCGGCATGGCATAGGCCTCTGCTTTTGGTGCGCGGCACCCGGTGAACGACCGGACGCCAGCATTAACCACAAAGTGTCAGTCCATAGCCTTTCCTGCCCAGGTGTCACGTCAAGTTATGTTTACTCCACCTTAGGATGAAATCGCCACACCTTCACACCTCACCCTTCTCTGCCCCACCTTTGCCATTCTTCGATATGGCCAAGACCGCCCGCCAGCTTTTGCGGCAGGGGGGTTCAGGAAGTGCCCATCACGCAGAACGGATCGCCAGCGGAAATCCCCCGATGGTAAAGGGATTTCGAAGTAGAATTTTCTCGGCAGGATGATTGAAGAAATTCCGATGAAGAAGACATGTTTCACCGAGGCTCAGGTCATCGCCATCCTGCGGCAGATGAGAGACGGATTGCCCGGGTCCGGGTTATGTCGCAAACACGGCTGATCACCCCAGCAGTCTGCAAGTGGTGCCCCAAATATGGTGGTATGGACGCCAGTCTGATGGTCGAAATGAAGGCCATGGCCGACAAGAACCTCCGACTGAAGCGCATGTATGCCAACGTCAGCATGCAGAACGACCTGTTGAAGTAAGCTCTGGGAAAAAATGACCCGGCCAGATCAGCACCGGGCGTTGGCCGTCGAGGCGGTGTCGAGAAGTGGCGTCAGTATCGCCCTGGCCAGGATGCACGTATAGGCTCAGCGAGACATGCTTCCCGTACAGCTTGAAGATAGACGTGGAGAACGAGCAGTACCATGCTGCTCATCGGCTTGACCAATGCAAGGAGGACCTGAGGCTTCAATTGTATTTTCTGTTCTGTGCAACGTCTAAGACCATGTCTGGAACCACAAACGCGTCTATAGGATCTACCGCGAACTGTAATTGAACCTGAGGATCAAGCCCCGCGATCGGCTGAAGCGGCAAACGCGGCCATGTCCATAGGTTTTATGGCAGATCGTTTCGGTGATGGTCGAGCCTTCCATCTACTGAACGTCCCGGACGCTTCCAACCGCGAGGGTATGAGGGGGCAAAAACGGCCTGCGTTACGAAATGGGGATGAGGTCATTTTGTTTTGGCCGTTCAGACAGCCTGATCTCAGGAGCGTTGCGGAAGCCTCCCTGCTGCCAAGTCTGGGGCCTTGCCTCTCGAAGCAGTTAGCCGCATCAGCGCAGCCGCCGGGAACCGCCGCCGCCTTGCTGCCTTGGTATACCATGCCAAGAGCTAGCTCGCTTGGCAGAAAGGTAAATTAATGCTGCTAAGCCTCCGCGATATCACCAAGACCTATTCAGGGAGCGCAACTGCGGTGCTGCGGGGTGTGACCTTCGATCTTGAACGTGGCGAGATGCTGGCCCTTACGGGAGAGTCCGGCTCGGGCAAGAGCACGCTGCTTCATCTGATTGGTGGGCTGGACACGGCCGACGGCGGGGTGGTGGCGGTCGAAGGCGTGGATCTGACGGCCTTGGACGATACAGGGCGCGCAGCCATCCGCCGCGGCAAGGTCGGTGTGATCTTTCAGCAGTTCAACCTGATCCCTTCATTGACGGTGGCCGCCAATATCGCGTTTCAGGCGCGGATTGCGGGGCATCATGACACCAACCGCAACCGTGTTCTGATCGACCGTCTGGGGTTGCGCGACCATCTGCACAAGTATCCCGAGCAGCTGTCGGGCGGGCAGCAGCAGCGGGTGGCGATCGCCCGCACGCTTGCGCCGCAACCGGACCTCGTTCTGGCCGACGAGCCGACCGGCAACCTGGACGAAGCCACGGCGGACAGGGTTCTGACCCTTCTGCAGGATCTGGTTGCGGAAACGGGGGCCGGCCTGATTCTGGTGACGCATTCGGAACGCTTGGCCGCGCGCCTGCCGCGCCGTTTGCACCTGCAGGGAGGACATTTGACGTGAGCCTTGTCATCCTGTCCGCCCTGACGTCGCATTGGCGGCGCAACCCTCTGCAGTTGCTGACGCTTCTGGTCGGGTTGGCCTTGGCAACAGCGCTCTGGTCGGGCGTGCAGGCGATCAACGCCGAGGCGCGGGCAAGCTATGGCGCCGCAGCCGAGACGCTGGGCGAGGGTCAGTTCGCGCAGATCACCGCGATGGACCGCGGCACGATCTCCCAGCAGACCTATATCGAACTGCGCAGAGCCGGCTGGATGGTTTCCCCGGTGATCGAAGGGCGCTTGGGCCCCGTGCGGCTCATCGGGCTGGAGCCTTTGACAGCGCCCGGGGGCCTCGGGCCCGTCAGCGCCGACGGCGGCGGGGATCTTGCGGCCTTCCTGTCAGGGCCGGGCCAGATATTTGCCCAGGCGGACACGCTTTCGCGGCTGCCTGACACTGGCGTGCAGGGCATCCTTGTTCCGGATGTGCCACCCGATACGGCGATCACCGACATCGGGCTGGCGCAGAGCCTGCTGGACCGCCCGGGCCAGATCGACCGCCTGGTCGTGGCGTCCGACCAGCCGTTGACCCGCCGCCCCCTGGCCGAGGTGGCCCCTGATCTGATCCTGGTCGCACCACAGGACGGCAGCGATGTCGCACAGCTGACGGACAGCTTTCACCTGAACCTGACGGCTTTCGGCCTGCTGTCCTTTGCGGTGGGGCTGTTCATCGTGTATGGCGCGATCGGCCTGGCGTTCGAGCAGCGCCGCGCCATGGTGCGGACGCTGCGGGCGTTGGGCGCGCCTTTGGGGCGGCTGATCGTGCTGATGGCGGTGGAGCTTGCGGTGCTGGCCCTGTTGGCGGGCGCCATCGGTGTCGCGCTGGGCTATGTCATCGCGGCCGCACTTCTTCCCGATGTCGCGGCCACCCTGCGCGGGCTCTACGGCGCCGACGTGTCTGGGCAGATGACGCTGCGCCCGTCCTGGTGGTTGTCGGGGCTTGCCATCGCAGTGGTGGGAACCGCCGTTGCCGCCAGCGGGGCGCTGTGGTCGCTGGCACGGATGCCGCTGCTGAGCGGCGCACATCCGCGGGCACTCAGCATGTCCCACCGCCACTGGGGGAAGTCGCTGCTGGCGCTGGTCCTGCTCCTGATCTCCGCAGCCCTTGCGGTCTGGGGGAAAGGGCTGTTGGCGGGCTTTGCCATGCTGGGAACACTGCTGATCGGCGGGGCACTGGCCCTGCCGCCGCTGCTGACGCTGCTGCTGGGCTGGGCCGAAAGGCGCGCCAAGGCGCCGGTGGCCCATTGGTTCTGGGCCGATACACGTCAGCAGGTGCCCGGCTTGTCCTTGGCGCTGATGGCGCTGATGCTGGCCATGGCCGCGAATGTCGGGGTTTCGACGATGGTGTCGTCGTTCCGGCTGACGTTCATAGGATTTCTGGATCAGCGGCTCGCGTCAGAGCTTTATGTCAGGGTCGAGGATTCCGCGCAGGCCGCCGCCATCACCGCGGCCGCAGTCGGTCATGCCGACGCCATCCTGCCACTGCTGAGCGTGGATCATCAGATCGCCGGCAGACCGGCCGAGATCCTCGGCCTGCGCGACCATGCCACCTATCGCGACAATTGGCAGTTCCTCCGTGCGGTACCGGGCGTGTGGGACCGTCTGGTCCAAGGCGACGGGGTCCTGGTCAACGAGCAGATGTACCGGCGGGCAGGTCTGGATCTGGGGGACGAAGTCGCGGTCGATCATGATGTCAGCCTTCCCGTGCTGGGCATCTATGGCGACTACGGCAACCCTGCCGGACAGGTGATCGTGAGCGAGAACCTGTTTCGCAGCCTGTTCCCCCAGATCACCGCCCGGCAGTTCGGGCTTCGGGTCGATCCCGGTCGTGTTGCAGCCCTGCAGGACCGCCTGCGCGATGAGGCTGGCATTGCGGAGGGCGCGATGATCGACCAGGCCGCAGTCAAGGCCGCCTCGCTTGCCATCTTCGAGCGCACCTTCACCGTGACCACCGCGCTGAATGTGCTGACACTCGCCGTTGCAGGCTTTGCCATCCTGATGAGCCTGCTGACACTGGCCGGGATGCGCCTGCCGCAACTGGCGCCGGTCTGGGCCCTGGGGCTGACGCGGCGCAGGCTGGCATGGCTGGACCTGCTGCGCACCTTGCTGCTCGCAGTGCTGACGGGCGCGCTGGCACTGCCGCTGGGTCTGGCGCTGGCTTGGGCGCTGCTGGCGGTCGTGAACGTCGAGGCTTTTGGCTGGCGGCTTCCGATGTATCTGTTCCCGTTCGACTACCTGAGGCTGGGGATGCTGGCGCTGCTGGCGGCGGCACTTGCGGCGCTGTGGCCGGCGTGGCGGCTGTCGCGCACGCCGCCAGCGCAACTTCTGGGGGTGTTTCGCCATGAACGCTAAGGTACTGGCCTTTGTTTTGCTTCTTCCGCAGGCGGCATCGGCCCAGGGCTTTGCCGGTTTGGGCACAGACGCCGAGGGCTTTGCACAGCCGGCCCCCGAACGGGCGCTGGACTTTCCCGCCGATCACGGTTCCCACCCGGAATACCGGATCGAATGGTGGTACCTGACCGCAAACATGACCGGCCCGGACGGCACGCCCTTCGGCCTGCAATGGACGCTGTTTCGCTCGGCGCTGGCGCCACGCGACGGTGAGGGATGGGAGACGCCGCAGCTGTGGATGGGGCATGCGGCAGTCACCACGCCCGATGCGCATCATGTGGCCGAGCGCCTGGCGCGGGGCGGCATCGGACAGGCGGGGGTGCAGGCGGACCCGTTCATGGCCTGGATCGATGACTGGGCCATGCAAGGTCCGGATCTGGACAGCCTTCACCTGACCGCCTCCGGAAGCGATTTTGCCTATGATATCCAGCTTCGTGCATCGGGCCCATTGGTCCGTCATGGTCAGGACGGCTATTCGGTGAAATCCGCCGCCGGGCAGGCAAGCTACTACTACTCGCAGCCGTTCTTCGATCTGACCGGCACGCTGTCCCTGCCCGAAGGCGATGTTGCCGTTACAGGAACGGCATGGCTCGACCGGGAATGGTCATCGCAACCGCTGGCCGAGGATCAGCAGGGATGGGACTGGTTCTCCCTGTCCTTCGACAGCGGCGACAAGCTGATGGGCTTTGTCCTGCGTGGAAGCGGCGACTACACTTCTGCCACCTGGATCACTGCCGATGGGCAGGCCACTGCCTTTGCTGACGGAGCCTTCGCCGCCACGCCGCTGGAGTGGCATGATGTGGCGGGGCGGCAGGTGCCGACGACATGGCAGGTCAGACTGCCCGCAGAGGGTGTCGACGTGACGGTGGCGGCCCTGAACCCCGACGCCTGGATGCAGACCTCCGTGCCCTATTGGGAGGGACCCGTCATGGTGGAAGGCAGCCATGACGGAGTAGGCTACCTGGAGATGACCGGCTACGAGTGATCTCAAGGGGTGTTCCTGCTCTGCCTGCGTTCCCTACACCTCCGGACAGCAGAGTTTTCGGTTTTTCTGCTATTCTTATATTTCTGGACCACCGGACGCTGGAACTTCCGGGGTTTGTAACGTCATCGGGCTGGTTGCACCGTTGGGAAAGCACAGTGCGCTCGGGACGTGGTCTCCTATAGCGCCATGAGACAGCCATTGTTGTAGTGTCTGCGCAGTTCCTCCAACTTTTCGGCCGCAGCCGCATGGCTCATGCACAAGTACGCATTCGGGCATGTGGCAGCAATTTGCTGTTGAACGCTTAGATGAAGTCCTTGTCGGCCGGTTTGCCGGGCCGCGAGAGGTCCAGGATGACGTGCTCAACCGGGGCAACACAATTGCACCGCCCCGGCCGGTCATCTCAGACTTTCACGTAGTTCCGCCACGGATGGGCTTCTTGGAACCCCAGCACCTCGCGGATCTTGCGATTGGAAAGCGGCGCTTCATCCTTGCCCATCGGCCGCGTGATCGGCGTATCTGGCGCATGTTTCGCCAGAAATTCGGCCGTCGGCATGTTGGCGGTGATGGTGTCATTCACCGCGTTGAACACCTGATAGCCAAGCCCATCCTTTTGCAGGCAAAGATGCACGATCTCCCCCAGATCGCGGGCGTCGATATAGCTCCAGGCGTTGCGCTTGCGGCTCAGGGGATGGGCCAGGTAGCCGGGGAAGTTGGCATATTCATGCGGCTCGACGACGTTGCCGATCCGCAGGGCGTAGACATCGGCACCATAGCGCATCGCAAAGGCACGGCCGGTCTGTTCGTTGACCACTTTCGACAGGCCGTAGCTGTCCATCGGATCGGTGTCGTAATCTTCCTCCAGCGGGAACGAATGATAATTCCTGTCACCCTCGGCAAAGCAGACGCCATAGGTGGTTTCCGAACTGGCAAGGATCACCTTGCGCACGCCCAGCTTCATCGCCGCTTCCAGCACATTGTAAGTGCCCACGGTGTTCTGTGCGAACGTGATGTTGTCGGGGTTGATCATCACCCGCGGCACAGCGGCGAAATGCACGATCGCGTCAGGGGCTTTCGGCGGTGCCCCTTTCTCATAACCCTCAAAGCCGAAGTGGGTGGTGAAGGCGTTGAAGACCTGGCCGCTGTCGGTGATGTCGGTGATCAGCGTGTTCACCCCCGGAAGGTCGAGCGGCTTGAGATCGACGTTGAGGACCTCGTAGCCCTTCGCCAGCAAATGGGACACGGCATGGCGACCGGCCTTGCCGGTGCCGCCGGTAAAGATGATGCGTTTTGTCATGATGCTCTCCGTTTCGTTCCTGCTGCGCCCTTCGCGACAGGCATCACCGGTTCATGGGCGAAGCCGCGCGATAAGGTACCCCGGTGATGTGGCTCTCCTTCAACACCACCACCCGATCGCCAATGGCAAGCCCTTCCGGCAGATCCGACTACACCGCGAAGATCGACACGCTGTTTCTGATGCTGCAGCGTGAGGCGCTGCGTTTGCCCACAACCGAACAGATCCGGATTTGCGCTGCCGTTTTGGTCATTCCTGACTGACCCGAAGAATGACCATGACGCAAGAGACGGGGGCGTGATCTGAGGGAATGGCTGGCCATTAGGGAGAATGGCAGCAGGCCAAAGCGGCCAGGGAGCGGCCTTGGCCCCGCAACCGCCAAGGAACTTCCTGGCAAAACCTCGCGTTCCCGGCGGCAGGTTAGGAGCGAGGAGTAACCCCGTGCATGCAAACCTCAAGCCTCTGGATCAGCAGACCCTGGTCATTACTGGCGCAACGAGCGGCATCGGCTTGGAGACGGCCCAAGAGGCGGTAAGGCGGCGCGCTGCGGTTGTGCTTGCGGCCCGCAATGAGGAGGCCTTGCGTCATGTTGCCGACGCGTTGCAGGCGCAGGGGGGGCGCGTGGCGATATGCCCAGCCGACGTGGCCGAGGAGGCGGACGTCGAGCGAATAGCCGAGACGGCCTTTCGCGAATTCGGCGGTTTCGACACCTGGATCAACAACGCTGGGGCAGCCACCTTCGGCACCCTGGAAGAGACGCCCCTGGACGACCATCGCCGCGCCTTTGAGGTCAACTACTTTGGCCTTGTACAAGGCTCGCTCGTCGCGGCACGCCATCTGCGCCAGCGCGGAGGCGGCGCCATCATCAACCTGGGATCTGTGCTGTCGGACCGTGCGATCATCGACCAAGGCCCCTACTGCGCCACCAAGCACGCCGTCCGGGCCTTCACGGATGTGCTGCGCATGGAACTCGAGCGCGATGGCGCACCCATTGCGGTGACCCTGATCAAGCCCGCGAGCATGCACACCCCCTACCCCGAGCACGCCCGCAGCTATGTCGATCAGCCGATGCGCGTCCCGCCTGTGGTCTATGACGCCCGGCTTGTCGCAGACGCGATCCTGTTTGCGGCCGAGCATCCCCGGCGCACGCTGATGGTGGGCGGGAATGGCCTCATGATCTCTGTCATGGGGCAGGTGGCGCCTCGCCTCACCGACCTGGTCATGGAAGCAATCGGCCGGCCCGCCCAGGTGAAGGCGAAGGATCCAGGCGATCCGGCCAAGCGCGACAATCTCTACACGCCTCGCCGGGATGGCGGGGTCGAAGGGGCGCAGAACGTCTACGTCCGCCGGCAGAGCCTTTTCCTGGAAGCGCAGAAGCGGCCCGTCGTCGCGGCTGCCCTTCTGGGCGCAGTCGGCTGGCTGGCCTGGACCGCCGCATCGAACAAAAAGCGGCAGGCGTCCCCGCACAAGCAGAAAGACTTGGAACGGCACTAAACTTCCGCAGACTGCGCGCCGAGACGCCATTGATGCCTGGCGCCTTGCGCCTCCCCAAAAGGCAGCTTTGGTTCACCTGTTTCTCTTGCTGGCTTGATCTGCAAACCTCTCGCAGAGTTGGTGCTGTTCTCCTGCCGTAGTAGGCACTGCAGTTGCCAACTTGATGAATTCGCTGGGAAGTACATTGCCACGGAGCGCATGCGATGGGGTCGATTGGTGCGCTTTCGTGGTGGCACAATGGCTGTTTCCCCATTCCACAGATCAGGCGTTAGCGTCACCTGAAAAGCAATCGCTCCATGAAGCTCGACATCGAACCTGATGTCTCGCCATCGGCACTCCAGAGCCCCCCTCGCGAAGGACATGTCTTTTCAGGATGACCCCTGCTCTTGAGACCGCCTGACCCGAAAGCCCCGGATCATTTCATGCCCTTCCCGCATTAGGCCTTATGCAACCGCAGGTCCCCTTTTTCACGCCGTCTCTCAACTTCACCCGCCAAGGCGCGGGTAAACCGCTGCTCATGCTGCACGGCCTTGGTGGCAACATCGCCTCGTAGGATAATCTCGCTGCCGATCTGACGAAAACAAACGAAGTCCTCATGCTGGATCTGCCAGGTCACGGCGCATCACGCGTGACACCCGGCTCAAGCACCTTCGCTGGGATCGCCGATGAGGTGGCCGACATCCTCAAGGCAGAAGGTCTTGAAGGCATTGCTGCCGTTGGCATGTCGCTGGGCGGACGGTTGGTGCTGGAAATGGCGCGCCGCGGCCTCGTCGGCGCCACGGTCGCGCTTGCCCCAGGCGGCTTCTGGAATGACAGGGAGCGGACGTATTTGAAGGCTTCGCTCATCGCCAGTGGCAGTCTTGTGAAAACTGCCCGCCCGGCGCTGCCTTTTCTGACGAGCTACAAGGCCGGTCGCGCGGCCCTTCTCGCGCAGATCTCGGCCAAGCCGGGGCAGGTCTCGCAAGAGGCCGCGTTGCGGGAGCTCCGGTCCTTTGCGGACACCCCTGTGTTCAAGGATCTGGTGCGAGATTTGGCCGCAGGGTCCATACAGGAAGGTACCGCGAGCACAGCCGGCCCCGTGACGATCGTCTGGGGGCGAAAGGACCGGTTGCTTCTGCCACGGCAGGCGGAACAAGCGCTACAGGCATTCCCGGAGGCGCAGCTCCACTGGGTGGATCACGCTGGGCACTATATCTCCTGGGACGCACCGGATGAGGTATTGCGTCTGATCCGGCAGGGGATCGGGGCGACATCGGCACCACAAGCGCCTGAAGCAGCCGGCTGCTGCAAACAGCTCTGACCTTTCGGGTCCTTTTCGCGCCTGTTCGGATGCGGCGGGCGTTGTCCCAAAGACTTTCCAGTTGAAGGACCGCCACTGGTGTTCGGATCCGGTTTGCAGTTCGCATCTGCCGCTCGGAAATGCTGTCAGCCGTTGGAGGGAGGGAACATGGAGGCGGGCCGGCTGTTGGCTTGTTCCCCTTGTTGAACTGGCGCCGCCGTAATCGGCAGGGCATCTTTCACCTTCAGCAAGCAGTCAGACCGGAGGATGCAACCATGGATCTGGAACGCGCCATTGAGATTGCAGCCGGTGCGCATCGTGGTCAGCGCGACAAGGCGGGCGAGCCCTTCATCCTGCACCCGCTGCGTGTGATGCATGCCTGTTCGAGCGAACCGGAGCGCATCGTGGCCGTGCTCCATGATGTGGTCGAAGACACTCATTGGACGCTCGATGACCTGCGCAGGGAGGGTCTGGCCGAAGAACTGGTGGCCGCGGTTGACGCGATGACCCGGCGCGAAGGCGAGAGCTATGCCGATTTCGTAGACCGTGCGGCGCGCAATCCCATCGCGCGCGCCGTGAAGATCGCGGACCTGCGCGACAACCTCGACATGACCCGCATTGCGGATCCCACCCAGTCCGATGTGCAGCGGTCGCGGAAATACCTGCAGGCGTTGAGGTCGCTGGGCGTGTCGCCCGAGTGACGCAGCAGGGCCTCTCCGGCACGTTTCCGGCGTCCCTACCGCTCGCCCTTCCGCCAGTCCCAAGGCATGACGAACTCGCTGCTCCAGACCCCCCGCTGCGCCACCCGGGCCACGACCTCTTCCGGGTCATAGGTCCTGCCGCCATATTGCCGGTAGGCGACCGCCCAGCCGTTCTCGACCATCCACGCGTTCAGGTTCTCGGCCCCGGCCCAGCAGATCGCGATGCTCCGTTCATAGCGGTCCCTGTCCTGCTCCTCGCATCTGACCTGTCGCCCGGCGATCACGGAAACAAGGGCCTCTTCGGCCTCCGCCCCGCAGGCCCAGTTGCGACCGCCCCGCCGGCAGCTCTGCGCCGCTTCGGGGGCGTCGATACCAAAGAGCCGCACGCGCGATCCCGCCACGTCCAGCGTGTCGCCATCGATGACCTTGGCGTTCCCTGCCTGTCCTGTGGCCGGGGGCTGGCCGCTGCCAAGCTCCTGCAGCATGTCCTCCAACCCCTGGCGCAGCCGGGGATTGTCGTCGCCGATCACAAACAGCGCCGCCACGAGGGCAATGACGGCAAGCCAGACCCTCGGGCGGCTACGGCGTCTTGTTCTGCGGCGCTTTGTCATGCTGGTGATGTGCAACAGAGCGGAGGCATCGGCAATGCCAAAGCGTCAGAACAATGACCTGCCACCCACCTTGGCAGCGGCGGCATCCGGTAAGCGGACAGACGGCAGTGAATGGTTTGCGGCTGCATCCCGAACTTACTCTTGGACCAAGATATCCCGACGGTGCGGCTGGGCATGCCCGCCCCTAGCTGCCTCAGCCTCTCCGTGCTCGAGGCGCCGCTGCGCCATCTCTGCTCTTCAAGCAGGGTGATCTGCGTGTATGGAGAGGCGGAAGGCGCGGTCGCTCCCCGGCGCGTCACGGAATGAGGACATGATGGCGGGCGCGATGCTCAGGTTTCTGGACCGGTTCGACCGCCGCACGTCGGGCATGGGGCTGGTGATCGGCGCGCTGTTCGTGGCAGGTTCCTTGACGCCTTCGCTGATCCCGCGCAGTCCCCAGATCCAGGGCATTCTTGCCGGCTTTTGCTTCGCCGCCGGCTATGGTGTCGTGGTCCTGGCCGAGGCATTGTGGCGCTACCTGCACCTGCCACGGCTGACCACACGGCAGGCCCGCGTGGTGGTGCCTGCGCTGGGTGCGGTCGCGTTGGGCGTTGTGACCGTGTTTCTGGTCCGGTCGGCCGAATGGCAGAATGACATCCGCGCGGTGATGACCATGCCTCCTGCCGAGGGTGTCGCGCCGCTGGTTGTGGCAGCCTGGGGCACGGGCGTCGCAGCGGTGCTTTTGGTGACCTTCAAGCTGCTGGCCGCGCTGGGGCGATATGCCAGCCGCCGCATTTCTCAGGTATTGCCGCCACGGCAGGCACGCGTGCTGGCCATCGTGCTGACCGCGCTGCTGGCCTATCAGGTTGCCAGCGGCGTACTGGTGCGCGGGGTGGTGCGCAGCATCGACAGGTCCGCACAGGCGCTGGATGACTTGGTCCCTGCCGACCAGGTCCCACCCCGGCAATCCTGGCAGACCGGCAGTTCCGCCTCCTATGTCGCATGGCAGGATCTGGGTCGCGAGGGCCGGATCTTTGTCAGCCAGACGCCCTCGCCTGAGGCGATTGCCGACGTGACCGGCCAGCCGGCACGCCAGCCGCTGCGGGTCTATGTCGGCCTGAACGCCGCCGAGACGCTGGCCGCGCGCGCCGATCTGGCCGTCAGGGAACTGGAGCGGGCGGGCGGCTTTGACCGTGCGACGCTGGTGGTGGCGATGCCCACGGGCACCGGCTGGATGGATCCTGCGGCGATGGAGCCGCTGGAGCATCTTCATCACGGAGACGTGGCGACGGTCGCGCTGCAATATTCCTATCTGCAAAGCTGGATCTCGCTTCTGGTGCAACCCGAACATGCTGCCGAGGCCGGACGGGCGCTGTTCCAGGCCGTTCATCGACGCTGGCAGCAGTTGCCCGAAGCCACGCGGCCGCGGCTTTATCTTTACGGCCTCAGCCTGGGGGCGCACAGCTCGCAGCAATCCTTGCGCCTGCACGAGATGCTGGACCAGCCCATCGACGGGGCGTTGTGGGTCGGATCGCCCTTCGTCAGCCCGCTGTGGCAGACGCTGACGGCCGAACGCGACCCCGGCGCGCCCGCCTGGCTGCCGCGCCTGACGACGGGCGAAGTCGTCCGCTTCACCGACGGACATCAGGGCCTGCAGGAGGGCGCGCCATGGGGAGACGTCCGCATCGTCTTCCTGCAATACGGCAGCGACCCGATCGTCTTCTTCCGACCCGACATCGCGATCCGTCAACCTGACTGGATGACGCCGCCACGTGCGCCCGGGGTGTCGGACGACCTGCGCTGGTATCCGATCATCACCCAACTGCAGCTGGCCTTCGACATGGCAATCGCGCTTGAGGTGCCGATGGGGCATGGCCATCGCTATGCCTATGTCGACCATGTCGGCCCCTGGCTTGCGGTGACGGACCCGCCCGGCTGGAGCCCGCAGCGCCTGGACGCGCTCCGCGCCCATTTCCGCCAAAAACAGGCTGCTTTGGGGGACCGGGAGGACAGGTGATCCAGCAGATCAAGGCGTCCAGCAGAAGTTGACAAGCCCCCCTGCCCCACCTGGTGTCTCAGTACCCTTTCCAAAGGCCGGGGGTGGCAAGCTCCAGAAGATGGCCGTCAGGATCACGGAAATAGACCGACTGGCCGCCGCGGGGCCATTCGGTAATGCTCTCTATCACGACGCCCCGGGCAGAGAGATGGGCGTTCCAGTCTGTCAGCTGTTCACTCTCGATCGCGAAGGCGACATGAAGCGGCCCGGAACCATCATGGGGCGGGATCGTGCCGCCGGGGGTCTGGACAGGTTCAAGCGTCTCGCCGCGCAGAAACAGCAGCAGCACCCCGCGCCCGGCCACGTCATAGGCGCGCATGCGGCTGTCCGCATGGATCACAGGCAGGCACATGACGCTCTCGTAGAACGCAGCCGCACGATCAAGATCGTCGACATAAAGGGCCGTCTCGAGAATGGCGGACAATTCGGGCATGGGGGAATGTTAGGACCGGCAGCCCATCGGGTCAATCGCTGGCCCGGGCAGATGCCACCCACTGATTATCTCCGCACCGACCCCGCACCCATGCGATCTGACATCAGCCTGTCTCTGCGGCTGGCCGCATGACCGTCATGATCTCGGATCGCGGCTTTTTTCGCTTGGCGACGGCAGGCACGGTTGCGTCAGAGGCAGGATACCCCACCGGAAGGATCATCACCGCCTTCTCGTGGTCGGGCCTGCCGCACAGTTCAGGAAGGAACTTCATGGGATTGGGGGTATGTTCCAGGCAGACGAGACCCGCGTGATGCAGCGCCGCGATCAGAAAGCCGGTGGCGATGCCGACGCTCTCCGGGACGTAGTAGTTCTTGTAGCGGGTTCCGTCCTGCGTCACGCCATAGCGCTGCGCGAAAACGACGATCAGCCAGGGTGCGTCCGTCAGATGCGGCTTGCTGGCGCCGGTCCCGATCGGCTCCAGTGCAGCAAGCCATTCGTCACCGCCTCCACCGGCGTAGAAATCCTGTTCCTCCGCCTCGGCGGCCAGCCGGATGCGCGACTTCACCTCCGGATCACCGATCGCCACGAAATGCCAAGGCTGGTGGTTCGCGCCCGAGGGCGCGGTCGCTGCCGCCTCGATGCAGGCAGAGATGATCGCTTCGGGCACGGGGCGCCTATCGTAATGCCGGACCGAATGGCGCTTTCGCATGTAATCCCGGAAAGCAACTGCAGCCGCGACGGCGTCAACTTCAGCCAGTTGAACCCTGTCCGGCAGAGGCAGCGGCTGATAAGTGACCTCGCCCTTGCGATACATGCCCTCGTCCTCTCCGTTGCTTGGTCAACCCCTCATCAAGCGGCAACAGAGCATTTGACCGCCTGCTTCGCAAGGAACACTACACGAGGAGATGCCGGATAGGTGTTTGCAGAGAAGACAGGCTGAGGATTTCGCTGTCCTTGGATGACGGCGCTCCCTCCAGTTGGGCAGATGCATTCACTCGGACACTCTCCTACGCCTCCAGGTTCCGGTCGTGCCAACGCGCTTCTGATGTCAGCCGGCCAGACTCGAAGAGAATTTCTATGATGGCCGTTCGTTCCCGAGGCGTGACTGCATTTCGTCAAGGCTGACACGTTCGAGATGCGCTCGCAGGATGTCGACGTTGCGAAGGTTGGACTTGAACCAGGCATCGAAGACGCTTCCAAGGAGAGGGATACTTCCGACTGTCGTATCCATCGCAACATTGATGCCCTGCCGGGCAAGCTTGTGGGCGGGCAGCCCCATGCGATAGCTTTCAAGGACGATCCACGCCGCGGGCACCATGGCCGCAGCGTCGCCGAGGCCCGGCAACAAGCCGGCAATCGCGTCATAGCCGACACGGAAGCGCGTGCCGGGGATCCGGAATACTGAATCCAGGCGCCCGGAGAGACGTTCGAGGCGTTCGAAGCGAGCCTTGTGCAGATGATCTCCCATCGTCCTGAAAGCCCCATGATGCAGTCCTGGTTCCCTGACAGCAGGCCGGTTACCCGATTTGGTCCTGTTCATCCAATCCACTGCGGGACAGCCTCCGCCACAACGCATGGCCTGCGCCCTGAAAATTGGTCCTCCCTGAAGTATGGCTTTTGAGCCATTTGGAGGATGCAGGAATGCCTCAGAAGAGACACAAGCCGGAAGAGATCGTTGCGAAGCTTCGGCAGGTCGACGTGTCGGTGTCGCAAGGTCAGTCTGTGGCCGAGGCGGTGCGGTTGGTCGGTGGTGAGGCATGAGCACGCCACCGGTTCAAGTGTCATGCCGAACCAATTCACCTGCTACCGATGGCGCAAGAAGTATGGCGGGCTGAAGTCCGGCCAGGTGAAGCGGCTGAAGGAACTGGAGAAAGAGAACGAGCGGCTCAGGAAGGCCGTCTCGGGAAACTGTCAAGCCCCGCCCGCCGCCGTGCCTGCGTCGATCATGTGCGGGTGAAGCTCTCTGTGTCAGAGCGCTTCGCCTGCCGCGTGAACGCCCCTAGAACAACAGGAAAATCCGTTCGGCGCCGGATGTAGAGACGGGTTTGTCTAAGGCAAGTGGCGGAGGAGGTGCGCTTACAACTGGACCGTCTCCCGTGACCCCTGAGGGGGCTCCGGCAATCTGCAGGGCTTAACGGAGTTCTAGGGAACATTTCGCAATTCGACGCCGGTTCACTGGGCAATTCCATGCTGCGCCCACTGTCCGAAGGGCGCCGCCGGCAACGCGCAGCGTCCCCAACACACTGACTTTAATAGGTTTTCTTTCTACGCATTCGTTGTCGTGCGACCATGGTGGTCGTTCGAAAGGAAGCGGAAATGCGAGAAATGTGCCTCAGTCAAATCGAGCTGGCTGCCCGATGGAGAATTAGCCCAAGGACACTTGAGCGGTGGCGGTGGATCGGCGATGGGCCGCGCTTCATGAAGCTAGGCGGGCGGGTGATCTATCGTGTCGAAGATGTGCTGGCGTTCGAACAGCAAGAGCTGCGTGATTTGGAGGAGATCAAGGCTGGGCGCTGAAACCGGCGCGGGCATCGTCAGAAAAATCCTGCGCGGCAACTAGTTCTGACCTGCGCAGGGAAGTTGCGTGTGCTGAATAGCCTGCAGTTCGCCACCACGCACCCATTCCGCCCCTCCGGCCCAAGCCATAACCTCCATCCACATCTGCAGATAGAACCGCGTTCGAAAACAATCACTTTACGCGCAATTTCGATTGCCCGCTTTCCTCCCGTCAGTTAGCGTCATCGAGAGCACAGAAAATGGGCCCGCATAGTTTGCGGGTCCACCAATCTGGCCCGGAGGTGATTTTGGAAAGCGACCGGTCGGAACTTCGCTGGGGTGTCGAGCAGCGCCTCGAGTTCATAGAGTTCCGCCTGTTCTGGGAGGGGCATGTGAACCGCAGCGATCTTATGGATCAGTTCGGGGTATCGGTGAACCAGGCGTCCACCGACCTGAATCGGTACATCGGCTTCGCCCCCGACAACATGCTCTACGACAAGAGTGCGCGAACCTATGTTCGAGGGTCCGAGTTCAAGCCGCAGTTCCTCGAGCCTGACGCGAGCCGCTACCTTGCACAGCTGCGATCAGTAGCTGACGGGCTCCTAGACCGCGAGGACGCCTGGATCGCCAACCTCCCGCCCTACGCGGCCGCCCCTACGCCGGTTCGTGGGGTCAATCCGGCGACGCTTCGTTCGGTCGTTGGCGCCATCCGCCGGTCCGAGGCGATCGAGGTAAAGTACCAGTCCCTGTCCAGCCCCGAGCCGCGCTGGCGCTGGATCGCCCCCCATGCCATCGCGTTTGACGGTTTCCGGTGGCACACTCGGGCGTTCTGCCAAACCGACGATTGCTTCAAGGACTTCCTGTTGTCTCGGATGCATGAGGTCCGAGGCTCGGGCGAAAGCGACAAATCGGCCGGCGACGATCAAGACTGGCTTGCCGAGGTTACGCTGGAAGTCGGCCCCCACCCCGACCTCTCGGAAACACAAGCGAAGGTTATTGCGCTCGATTATGGCATGCGCGGCGGCAAGGCGAAGATCAAGGTGAGACGTGCGCTCCTCTACTATGCGCTTAAACGCCTCGGTCTAGATACCGCCCCCGAAGCGCGTGCGCCCCAAGACCAACAGATCGTGCTGATCAATCGCGACGAGATTTTCAGCGGCATTCGAGGAGCTGGCGCTCCGGAGGGTTCGAAATGAAGCCTTCTTCGGACATCGCGTCCAGTTGTCAGAAGCCCGCAAGTTCACTTGAGGAGAGCCAGATTGGGTAAACAAGCGGCATTCAAGACCAACCCGGTCAGCTTGGAGGAGCTTCTCCGTCAGTGTGGGAACGGCAAGATTCAGTTGCCGGATTTCCAGCGCAGTTGGGTTTGGGACGAGGAACGGATCAAGGGGCTGATCGCCTCGATCTCGCAGGCGTTTCCGGTCGGCGCCTTGATGACGCTGGAGGTGAAGCCTGGTGCGGCTGATACCTTCGCACGCCGACCAATCCAGGGGGCGGATGCTGCAGTTGGCGACGACGCACCGGATCAGCTCTTGCTGGATGGCCAGCAGCGCATGACCTCGCTTTATCAGACCTGCTTGCGCCGCGATGTGGTGCAAACGGTCACGCCTCGCCTCAAGCTCGTGAAGCGCTGGTTTTACATCGACATTCAAAAAGCCATGAATCCGGCCGAGGACCGCGAAAACGCCATTGTCTCTGTACCCGAGGATCGGCGGATCAAGTCGGACTTCGACCGGAAGATCGACCTCGATCTCTCCACGCCGGAACTCGAATACCAAAATCTCATGTTCCCGCTGAACCAGGTTTTTGACTGGGACGAATGGCAAGATGGCTTCAACGAATACTGGCTGGAAAATGACCCGGAGACACGCAAGCTCTTCAAGCCGTTCAAGGATGAGGTCCTTCAGAACTTCAAGGCCTACCAGCTGCCCGTAATCGCATTGAGCCCCGACACCTCCCACGAGGCCGTCTGTCTTGTTTTTGAGAAGGTGAATACCGGCGGCAAGCCGCTCGACGCATTCGAGCTTGTGACAGCGATGTATGCAGCCCGCGGCCATCGCCTGCGGGACGACTGGCTCGGCGCCGACGGCCAGCCGGGGCTGCAGACCCGGCTTCAGCTCTTTGGGCGGGCGGCCGAACAGAAGTTTGGCGTGCTGGAGAAGGTCGCAGCCACCGACGTGCTACAGGCTATCGCCCTCCTGCATGGGGTCGAGACCCGCGCGGCCGAAATAGCTGCCGGGCGCAAGGAGTCGGAGCTATCCGCAGTCCGGGCGACGCGTCAGTCGCTCCTCGACCTGCCGCTGGAGGCCTACCTGAAGCACCGAGCTGCGGTCGAAGACGGGTTCAAGACGGCAGCGAAGTTCCTCCGACAGAACCACATCTATCGGGTCATCGATCTGCCCTATCAGGGGCAGCTTGTCCCCTTTGCCGCGATCCTCGCCATCATCGGGCCTAGGTTCGACCACGCCGCAGTGAAGGACCAGCTCGCCCGCTGGTTCTGGTGCGGCATTTTTGGCGAACTCTATGGCTCGGCCATCGAGTCCCGATTTGCCAAGGACGTGCTCGAGGTGCCCGCATGGCTAGACGGTGGCCCCGAACCCAGCACAATCACCGATGGCCGTTTCCGACCGGAACGCCTGCGCACCCTGCGCACCCGCCTGTCGGCTGCCTACAAGGGCATCCACGCCCTTCTGATGGCCGAAGGCGCGAGAGATCTTCGCTCTGGCCAGCACTTCAAGGACACCGTGTTCTTTGACGAATACGTCGATATCCACCACATCTTCCCCCAGGACTGGTGCAAGAAGCAGAAGATCGAGCCGAAGGTCTTTGACACCGTCGTCAACAAGACGCCGCTCAGCTATAAGACCAACCGCATTCTTGGCGGCGTAGCACCATCGATCTACCTGGAACGACTGGAAACAGGCGGAAAGGACAACCCGCCGATCACCCGCGAAGCGCTTGACGATTATCTGGCGTCCCACGGGCTGGATCCCTCCTTGCTGAGGGCGGATGACTTCGAGGGATTCATGGCGGATCGGGAGACGCGGCTCCTTGCCATGATTTCAAAGGCAACCGGGCATGCGATCGTCAGGGCAGATTCCGTACCGGAGGAAGGCGAGGACGTTCTCCAGGACGACGAAGGCTTCGATGTTCCAAGCCCGGACACCGAGGAGGCCGCCTGAATGAAAGCGTTTGAGTTCGACCATCAATTGATCCGTGCTTACGAGCACTTTTCGCGTTCATTCAGCGCAATCCGGGCGCCCGACCTGAAATCCGAGATCGATGCCCAGTACGACGCCGGAAAATTCTGGCCGGATGCCCTCTTGTCTCTGAACCCACGCTTCATGGCGGGGCCGACGGTCGATGAACTTGTCGCCACGGGTGATCTCGACGACGGCACGGGCAAGGTTTTCCGGTTTGGCACCACGCCTCTTCGCTTTCACCGGCACCAAGCCGAGGCGATCGCGAAGGCGAAGCAAGGAAAGAGTTATGTCGTCACGACCGGCACGGGTTCCGGGAAATCCCTGTGCTTCTTTGTGCCGGTTGTCGACGCGATCATCCGCGCGCGACGCGCAGGAAAGCCGCGCCGCACGACGGCAATCATCGTTTACCCCATGAACGCACTGGCAAATAGCCAGATGAAGGAGATCGACAAGTTCATCGCCGGTTCCGGTTTGCCCGATGAGCTCAAGCCGGTGGTCAAGCGTTACACTGGTCAGGAAAGCCGTGAAGAACGCGAGCGCATCGCTGCCAATCCGCCCGACGTTCTCCTGACGAACTACATGATGGCAGAATTGCTTCTGACGCGTCAGGACGACCTGGACTCGAAAGTCGTCTCGAACGCGTCCGGTCTCGAGTTCATCATTCTCGACGAACTCCATACCTATCGCGGGCGCCAAGGTGCCGATGTCGCGGTCCTCGTTCGACGCCTGCGGGACAGGTGCTCGCCGGACAAGGAGCCAATCTGCATTGGGACCTCGGCAACGATGGCCTCCGAGGGATCGGACGAGAGCCGCGCGCTTGCTGTCGCGAAGGTAGCGTCTCGTCTGTTTGGCACCGACATTGGCCCGGACGCGGTCATCGACGAGTCTTTGCAGCGCGCGACCGATGACACCCTGAAGACCGAGCACGTCCTTGGCGCTTTGAAGACGGCCCTGACTCAGCCTTTGCCGGACGCACTCGATGACGAAACCCTGAAGCGCCATCCGCTCTCGGTGTGGGCCGAACTCGAACTCGGATTGGACGATGGGCTTGAGCTTCGCAGAAAGAAGCCTATCCCTTTCGAAGAAGCCGTTGAAAAGCTTTCTCTGGCGAGCGCGGTCGATGCCAAAACCTGCCGAGACTATCTCGAAAAATTCCTGACCCGGGTAAGCCTGCCGGAGAATGAGCGCGGCGGCACGAAGGACGGAGCCTTTCTCGCCTTCAAACTCCACCGTTTCATCTCCGGTGCCGGTGAAGTCTTTACGACGCTCACAGCCAGGCCGCGTCGGATCCTTCTTGAAGGACAGCTCGAGGACCCCGAAGCCCCTGGAAACCGCCTCTACCCCACGCGGTTCTGCCGAAATTGTGGCCAAGAATACCATGTCGTGACCAAGGTCGACGATGATGGGAGCTTGCGCTTTCTGCCTCGAAGCATCGACGACACGCCGCTCGACACTGAAGAAGACGAGGTCGCAGGGTATCTCTGTCCGGTGACGCCCGGCGATACTGACTTCCAGTTCACAGGCGAGCTTGAGGGTTACCCCGAAAGCTGGCGAGAAGAGAAAAACGGCATTGAACGGCTGAGAGGGTATCGCAAGAAGCGTATGCCGGTGTCCTACGTCGTCGGTGCTGATGGTCGCCACGGAGCGGGCGGAAACGATTTCTGGTTCATCCCGGGAAAGTTCGCGTTCTGCCTGTGCTGCCATGACGAACCGACGCAGGGGATGCGTGAGCGCAGCAAGCTGGCGGGGCTGTCCGGCGAAGGGCGAAGCTCGGCAACAACCTTGCTGGTCGCCAGCGCCCTGGAGTGGATGAACAAACCTGGCAGCGGCGTACCCGAGACGAAGCGGAAGCTTTTGGGGTTCACGGATAACCGTCAGGATGCAGCCCTGCAGTCTGGCCATTTCAATGACTTCCTGTTCGTAAGCCTGTTGCGCGGAGCCATACTTCGCGCGGTCATTGCTGCCGGCTCAGGTGGGCTCGCAGAAGACGAGTTCGGCCTGCAGGTGGTGAAGGCGCTCGGCTTTACTGCCGCCAACAAAGAGGCGCGCCAGCATTGGCTGCTGGATTCGAATGCTGGTGCCATCATTCGTGAAGATGCCCAGCGGTCGCTCGCAAAGGTACTCGCCCATCGTGTCTGGACGGACCTGCGTCGCGGTTGGCGCTTCACCAACCCCAGCTTGTCTGTCCTGAACCTGATCGACGTGAATTTCCTCGGCCTCGAGGAAATCTCTGAAGATCGCGAGCGCTTCATGGCCATCCATCCAGCGCTGGGAGACCTCAGCCTCGAACAGCGGCAGGCAATTTTGAAGGCGATTTTGTCCGCGATGCTTGAGGGCCTGGCTGTTCAGACCGAAGCCTTGGACCTGACTGTCCTGGATGGCGTGGCCCAGAAATCCCGAATGCTGCTTCAGGCACCGTGGGCCATTGACCAAAAGGAAAATCCGCGAGCGCGGTCCTCGCTTGTCCTGCGCGCGGGCAGCAAGAATGTCGTCACCCTGCGTGAAGAACAAACACTTCTTCGGGCAGGTCCCAATTCGCGGATCGCACGGCTCGTGAACCGGAAGTCCGTTCTCGGCACGAAGCTGAACAAGGATGTGTACTACGAGTTCATGGAAGGGATGCTTGCCTTCCTGAGCGACGAAGGGCTGCTGGTGCCTGTCGAACTTGATAGCGATGTGACGGGCTGGCGTCTGTCATCATCTGCGGTTCGGCTTGTGCCGGGACCGGCCCTCGATGATGAAACCCACCGCGGCAACCGATATTTCCACGACCTTTACACCGCGATTGCCAGTGATCTTGGCCACGGGCGCAGTTCCTACTGGGGGCTGGAGGGACGCGAGCACACGGCTCAGGTCTCACAGAAGCAGCGTGAATGGCGGGAATGGCGGTTCCGTTTCGAGCAGGACGACATGGACCATCTCGCGACGTCGGAGTACCGAACGGAAATTCGGGCGACTGGCGAGTCAGACCGATTCCTGCCCACGCTGTTCTGCTCTCCGACCATGGAACTCGGCGTTGATATTTCCGCCTTGAACGCCGTCTACCTGCGCAACGTACCTCCTACGCCGGCGAATTACGCGCAGCGTGCTGGTCGTGCCGGTCGATCGGGTCAGGCCGCGGTTGTCGTGACCTACTGCGCCTCGGGGTCTCCGCATGACCAGTATTTCTTTGAACGGCGCAACGATATGGTCGCCGGCGTCGTGCGGCCGCCAGCGCTCGACATCACCAATGAAGAGCTGGTCCGATCGCACCTGCATGCGGTGTGGCTGGCGGAAGCGAAACTGGCGCTTTCTCCCGACATCCCAGAGATCCTGGACCTTCACGGGGACAAATTCCCGCTGAAGGAAGACGTTCTCGAGGTCATCTCGAAACCCGCTCTGGTCTCGCAGGCACGGGGACCGATGGCGCGTGTCTTGAAGCAGATTCTGGCGTCCGACGGAGGGCAAACCCCGATCTGGATGGACGATCCAGACGAGTTCGTTCTTTACACGGCCATGAATGCCCCAAAGGAGTTTGACCGCGCCTTCGACCGTTGGCGGGAGCTTTATAGTTCTGCCAGGACGCAATTGGCCGAGGCCAACAAGCGTTCGGAGATTACGGGGCTATCGGGAGCCGACCGGCGCAAGATCAAAGCCGCGCAAATGCAGGCCCAGGATCAGATCGCCATCCTCGAACAAGGCAAAGCCTCGAATGGCTCCGATTTCTATTCGTATCGGTATCTGGCAACAGAGGGCTTCCTGCCCGGGTACAACTTCCCGCGCCTGCCACTCTACGCGTTTGTTCCTGGCGAAGGTAAGACAGGGTCATTCCTGTCCAGAGCCCGCTTCCTCGCAATTTCCGAATTCGGCCCGCGCAGTCTGATCTATCATGAGGGCCGCGCCTACCGGGTCATGAAAGCCAAACTGCCGCCCAAGGTGCGTCAGGGCGACGGATCGGAATTGGCGACCAAGGATATCTACATCTGCTCCAACTGTGGCGCATCGCATGAGGGCGAGGTCGAGCGGTGCCATGGGTGCAACAACCACATGGCGGGTGAGGTCCCCATCAAGAAGACCCTGCGCATCGACAACGTCGAGGCCGCCCCGACTGAGCGCATCACGGCGAATGATGAAGAGCGCGTTCGGCAGGGCTTTGACATCCAGACCGTCTTCTCCTGGCCGAAGAAGGATGGGCAGGTCCAAGTGACCAACGCCAAATTCGTCTGTGGCGAGACTTTCCTCTTGGCCCTGCAATACGCCAACAGCGCAGAAATCAGCCGACTGAACAAGGGCTTGAAGCGCCGAAAGGACCAGACGGTCTTCGGTTTCCACATCGATCCGAGGTCCGGATACTGGGCGAAATCCGACGACGAGGACAGCGACACGGACGTCCCGCCGGACGTGGTCAAGCCGGTTCGCATTGTTCCGATCGTCCGCGATAGAAAGAATGCCCTGCTGTTCCGCTTCGAAAAGCCAGAGCAGTATGAGCCCGAGACAATCGCGACGGTTCAGCATGCGTTGCTGCGCGGAATCGAGGTGGTTTTCCAGTTGGAAGAGGGCGAAATCCTCGGTGAACCGCTGCCCGCGAGGGACAACCGTCGCGCAATCCTTGCCTACGAGGCAACGGAAGGCGGCGCCGGCGTGCTCACGCGCCTGATTGATGACGGAAAGGCAATCAACGAGGTGGCGAAAACCGCACTGGGTCTGATGCACTTCGAGAATGTGGATGCAGCGATTGCGGCGGGTGATGCGGATCTGTTGCAGGAGAAGAAAGACGGAATCTGTGTTCGCGGCTGCTACCGTTGCCTGCTGTCCTACTTCAACCAACCGGACCATGAGCTGATCGACCGCTCTAGCCCGGAAGTGGCGCAATTCCTGATCGATCTTGCACGCGGCACAATTTCCCTTGCTGCGAAGCCGACCGCTGGAACCGTGCCATCACCATGGCTTGAGGCATTCAGCGCGGCAGGCATTCCCCAAGTCGATACGATGCCTGCGAGCTTTGGTGGGCGCGAATTCGAGTTCGTTTGGCGCGCTTTCGCGGTCGCCGCTACGACCGCTGACCTGACAGCAGAAGCTGAGGCAGAGGCGGTGAACAAGGGCTGGGTCGTTTTTGGATTGCCTTCGGCGCCACCGGAAGGACTGCCGGATGGCTTCATGAAGAATTTTGAAGGTTGATATGACTGTGAATTTTACTCCTGGAGACCTTGTGAGAGCTCGCGGCCGTGAATGGGTTGCCTTGCCGACACCCGGTGAGGGCCTGCTTGCCCTGCGTCCTCTCTCGGGCAATGAAAACGACATCGTGGTACTTGCTCCGGATCTGGAGCTTACACCGGTCGAAGCCGCTCGTTTCGACCTGCCTGACGACGCGCGCACGACAGTGCAGTCCAAGGCGGCCCTTCTTGCCGACGCGTTGCGACTGACACTCCGCCGAGGGGCAGGTCCGTTCCGATCTGCCGCACAGCTCGCGTTCGAACCTCGGACTTACCAGTTGGTCCCGCTTCTCATGGCCCTTCGGCTTCAGGTCCCGCGGCTGTTGATTGCCGACGACGTTGGCATCGGCAAGACCATCGAAGCGGGTCTGATCCTCCGCGAACTGATGGATCGCGGAGAAGTCGATGCGTTTTCGGTTCTCTGCCCTCCGCACCTCGTGGACCAGTGGATCACCGAATTGAAGGATCGCTTCGGGATCGATGCTGTTGCCGTCACCTCCGGGACTGCCGCACGTCTGGAGCGCAACCTCCCATTGGCGCGAACCCTTTTCGATGCCTACCCCTTCACGGTGGTCAGCCTTGACTACATCAAAGCCGAGAAACGTCGGGATGGGTTCGCCAGGGCCTGTCCGGATTTCGTTATCGTCGATGAAGCACACGCCTGCGTCGGCACGCACAAGGGAAAGCAGCAGCGTTTCGACCTACTCCAAGGCCTTGCACGCGATCCTGCGCGTCGGTTGATCCTGCTGACAGCCACGCCGCACTCCGGGGACGAAGAAGCGTTCGCTCGGCTTCTGTCGCTAATTGATACGGAATTCGGGACCGTCAACTTCGACAACCAGAAGTACCGAGAGCGCTTGGTCAGGCACTATGTTCAGCGGCGGCGCGTCGACCTTGTCGAGGGCGACTGGGATGAGAACCGCTCCTTCCCCAAGCATGAAACGACCGAATACTCGTATCGCCTGAACGACGAGCATGTTGCCTTCCAAGAGGCCGTACTTGATTACTGCTTCTCGGTCGTATCTCGGGCTGGAGACGCGCAAAAGGATCGCCGCCTCGCATTCTGGGGCACTCTGGCACTAATGCGTTGTGTCGGATCGTCACCAGCAGCCGCGATGAGCGCTTTGCGGAACCGCGCTTCCAATGAAGACGACCGCCTCGAGCCGCAGATTTATGACGAAGATGGCGATGACGAAGACGCCGTCGACATTGAGCCAAATACTGTCTTCTCAAATGATCCCGCTCTCCAAGGGCTACTCGACAAGGCCAGCGAACTTCTTGCGGTCGAAGATCCCAAACTGAACGCCCTGATCAAGGCCCTCAAACCCTTGATCAAAGACGGCGCCAACCCTGTCGTCTTCTGCCGTTACCTCGCCACGGCCGAACATGTGAAGGAAGGACTTCGTAAGGCCTTCCCTAAACTCAATATTCAGGCGGTAACGGGTGAATTGACGCCGGACGAACGTCGCGACCGCGTCGCGGAAATGGCGGCGGAAGAAAATGCCGCCACAGATCAGCGCATCCTTGTCGCCACGGACTGCCTGTCGGAGGGGATCAACCTTCAACAGCTGTTCGACACCGTGATCCACTACGACCTTTCCTGGAATCCGACGCGCCATCAACAGCGTGAAGGTCGCGTGGATCGTTTCGGACAGCCCGCCGAACTCGTTCGCTCGATCATGATGTTTTCGCCCGACAGCGCCATCGACGGTGCCGTGTTGGACGTCATTCTCCGCAAGGCTGAAGAAATCCGCAAGGCGACGGGCGTGACTGTGCCTCTCCCCGACGAGCGGGGACCGGTCACCGATGCGCTGATGGCGGCAATGATGCTTCGCCGTGGCGGTGGCAGCCACAAGCAGCTGACGCTGGACCTGCAAATCGGTGACGGTATCCAGGTGATGGAGACCCGCTGGCGCGATGCAAGCGAGAATGAAAAGCGGTCGCGCGCCCGGTTTGCACAAAACGCAATGAAGCCAAGTGAAGTCGCTCCTGAATGGGACAAGGTGAAGTCACTGCTTGGATCGCCAGCGGAAACGCTCGAATTCCTCGAGCGCGCGATGTCTCGCTTCGGGGTGCCCCTCGAGAAGAAGAAATCGCTGCAGTTCGCCCATGTGCACGCCCTTCAGGACAGCCTCAAGGAAAAGCTGGAGCAGCGTGGGCTGAAGGGCTCTCTGAAACTGGCCACGCAGGAACCGGTACCCTCTGGCGCTTCACTTCTGACAAGAACCCATCCGCTGACATCGTCCCTGGCAGAAAGCCTGCTTGAAGCCTCTCTTGACACCGAAGCGCTGCCGGATCTGGGCATCGGTCGTGTCGGGGCCTGGCCGAGTGCCGCCGTCACTCAAATGACGCGTGTCGCGCTCCTGCGTATTCGTTACAAGCTCACGGTTCATGCAAGGCGCGAGCGCCTTCTGCTGGCAGAGGAGGCCGCCCTCGTTGCCCTCGACAGCAACACGGTGATCGCCTCTGGCAGCGAGGCGCGCGCGCTGCTTGCCTCTCCCGCGACTGCTGATCTTGCGCCTGTTGCCCGCGACCGGATGATCAATACGGCGAAGGCGGCCCTTCCTGACCTGCTGGGCGGCCCGATTGCCGATTTCGTGCAAAAGCGTGCCGCGGAGCTGGTTGAAGACCACGCCCGTCTTCGTGCTGCCGCCGGTTCCGCGTCGCGTGTCAGTGTCGAGCCGATCATTCCCCCAGACGTCATCGGCCTCTTCGTTCTTGTTCCGGGGGAGGTGTAATCATGGCCCGCAAACCAATCACCGATATGTCCGCGTGGCCGTCGCTGAGCCTCGAAGGCAACCTGATCGCGCCAGCGATGATCGCCAAGATCGATCAGCGCCAAGCACCCGAGCAATCCCCCGAGGAATACGGGGTTCGCAAAGGTCTGCAGATCCGCGAGGAAATCGCCACCGCCTTCCGCGTAGGCCAATCGCATTTCGATGCCTTTGCGAAGATCGAGCACCCCTCGGCCGCCGCTACCTCACGCTTCATCGCCGACTTCTTCAAGGAAACCTTCGGGTACACCGACCTCGCGGTAGCGGCGGCACCGATCGCCTTGATCGCGTCCGACCGTGTGCCTGTCGTCGTCGTCCCGCCGTCCGAGCTGCTTGATCGCCGCAGCCCGACGCTCTCGACGGACAGGTCGCGCTCTCCGGCATTCGCCCTTCAAGATCATCTGAATGATCGGGACGAGGCCCTCTGGGGCATCGTGACCAACGGGATGCAGTTGCGCCTCATGCGGGACAATGCCTCGCTGACCCGTCCGGCCTATATCGAGGCCGATCTGGCGCAGATGTTCACCAACGAGGACATCGCGTCCTTCGCGGTGCTTTGGCTCCTGATCCACCGTACCCGCTTCGGCGCGGCAGACACCCCCGCCACCGATTGCCCCCTTGAACGCTGGCGCGATGCTGGCTCCAAGGAAGGCGAAGCCGCGCGTGATCGCTTGGCCGGTCAGGTCCAGCTTGCGCTCAAACTGCTCGGCTCTGGCTTCCTCGAGGCCAACCCCGACCTCGCCGCGAAACTCCAGTCCGGTGAAGTGAACCTGACCGAATGGTTCAACGAGCTCCTGCGTCTCGTCTACCGCCTGATCTTCCTCATGGTGGCCGAGGACCGGAACCTTCTTCACCCCGAAAAGGCCAAACCCGAGGCCCGCGCCCTCTACGAACAGGGTTATTCGCTCCAGTCGCTGCGCAAGCAATGCTACCGCGCCACCACCTGGGAGAAGCACCACGACCGCTACGAAGGCATGAAGATCGTCTTCCGCGCCCTCACGCAGGGCCAGCCCGCCCTTGCGCTGCCCGCTCTCGGCGGCCTCTTTGCGGAGGACCGGCTGCCCCACCTCGAAACCGCCCGCCTGCGCAACCGCGCCTTCATGGAGGCGCTCTACCGCCTCTCCTGGCTCGCCGACAAGACCGGCATGGTCCCGGTCAACTGGCGCGCGATGGAGACCGAGGAACTGGGCTCGGTCTACGAATCCCTCCTCGAACTCCAGCCTCAGCTGGGCGACGACGGCAAGACGCTGGTCTTCGCCTCCGAGGCGGCCGAGCAGAAGGGCAACCAGCGCAAGACCACCGGCTCCTACTACACGCCCGACAGTCTCGTTCAGGCGCTGCTCGATACCGCGCTCGACCCCGTGCTCGACAAGACCGAGGCCGAGGCGGACGATCCTGCCAAGGCGCTGCTGAAACTCTCGGTCATCGACCCTGCCTGCGGCTCGGGGCACTTCCTGTTGGCCGCCGCCCGCCGCATCGCCACGCGGCTCGCTCGCATTCGGGCCGAGGGCACGCCCTCGCTCGCCGACTTTCGCCATGCGCTGCGCGATGTCGCGCGCTGCTGCATCCACGGGGTGGACCGCAACCCGATGGCGGTGGAACTGACCAAGGTCGCGCTCTGGATCGAGACGGTGGACCCGGGCCTTCCCCTCGGTTTCTTCGACGCGCAGATCCGCTGCGGCGATGCGCTGCTGGGGGTGTTCGACCTGCAGGTGCTGCAGGACGGCATACCCGATGCCGCCTACAAACCGCTGACCGGCGACGACAAGGAAACCGCGAAATACTACCTCAAGGCCAATCGCGACGCGACGGCGGGGCAAGGCGGGTTCGACTTCGGCACGGGGCAAGTCGCCATGCCCGAGATGAAGCCGCTGGCGCTGGATTTTTCGGGCTTCCGCGACCTGCCCGAGGATACGGTGGAGCAGATCGGGGCCAAGGCCGCGCGGTTCAAGGAACTGCGCAAGGGGCAGGCCTTTGTGCGGGCGACGGCGGCGGCGAACCTTTATGTCGCGGCCTTCCTGCTGCCCAAGGTGGGCGGCGCACCGGCGGGGGCCTCGGCCCGCACCGTGCCGACGACCGAGGAGCTGTGGCTGGCCCTCAATCAGGGAAAGAGCCGGAATGCGATGATGGACGCGCCCAAGGCCGCCCGCCGCGCCCGCGCCTTCCACTGGCCGCTGGAGTTCCCCGATGTGATGCAGCGCGGTGGGTTCGATGTGGTGCTGGGCAACCCGCCGTGGGAGGTGATGCAGCTGTCGGAGGAAGAGTATTTCGCATCTAGAAAGCCCGAGATCGCGGAACTGAAAGGCGCAGCACGAAAGCGAGCCATTGCCAAACTCGAAGCCGCCGAGCCAGAGGTCTTTGCTTCCTTTGCAGTCGACAAAAGAGCATTCGAGTCAGGAAACGAGTTTGCGCGTGAGTCGGGACGGTTCGATCTGACTGCGCGCGGAAAAGTGAACACTTACAGTCTATTCGCGGAGCTTTTTACCAATCTTGCACGGCAGAGAGCCGGTGTTATCGTGCCCACTGGCATAGCAACCGACGCTACTACAGCGCCCTTCTTTGCTTATCTGGTGGAAAAACAGCGGCTCGCGACACTTGTTGATTTTGAGAACCGTGAACGCCTCTTTCCTGCGGTAGATAGCCGCATGAAGTTCTGTATTTTGACGTTGGGCCAAAACGAGGCCAAAGCTCAATTTGCGTTCTTCCTGACCAACCCAGGTCAACTAGCTGAACCCGAACGCAACTTCACTCTTTCTCCCGCTGACATTATTGCGATTAACCCAAATACTAAGACCGCACCCGTATTCCGCACAAGATGGGATGCCGCGTTAACGGCCCGGATTTGTTCATCTGGACAGGCGCTTATTGACACGTCTGTTAAACCTGAGCGTTCGCCATTTGACGTTTTGGTAATCCAAAACTTTTTCACGTCATCCAATAAGGCGGATGCTATATTATTTGAGGAGTATTTAGGTCGCGAAAGCGATGAAGATCTGTTGCCCGTTAAACGCGGCGGATCTATTTGGCATTTTGATCATCGTTTTGATGCTCCAGTCAGCGTTCTGAAAAATTCTGAAGAGTGGCGTGGCAATGATCGCTTTGTTCCAAAAGGCGAGGTACTAGAGCGACTTGCAAATAAAGGGTGGCGTCGTGATTGGATGATAGGTTGGAGGGACATTACTAATGCGACAAATACGCGGACAGTAGTAGCGGCCGCGTTTCCCATCACAGCTACCGACGACACTTTATCACTATTGTTGCCTCTCGTTGAGCGAGCAGAGCTATCTGCTGGCCTTTTGGCCAATCTCAACAGTCTTACCCTAGATTACGTCGCGCAGGCAAAAGTGGGCGGAACCCACATACGGAAAAACGTGATTGCACAATTTCCGGCTCTCCCTCCTTCGTTTTACAGCTTACCACGCCTTGCCTTCATCACCCCGAAGGTGCTGGAACTTACCTACACCTCGCACAGCCTCGCCCCCTTCGCCCGCGATCTGGGCCATGACGGCCCGCCCTTCGCCTGGGACGAGGACCGCCGCGCCAACCTGCGCGCCGATCTCGACGCCTTCTACGCCCGCGCCTACGGCCTGACCCGCGACGAGCTGCGCTACATCCTCAACCCCGCCGACGTGAAAGGCCCCGACTACCCCTCGGAAACCTTCCGCGTCCTGAAGGAAAAGGAAATCCGCCAACACGGCGAATACCGCACCCGCCGCCTCGTCCTCGCCGCCTGGGACCGGATGGAAGCGCTCGGCGAATTCACGGCGATGGGGATGTGAGCGATGGCGGTCATCGACCCCGTCGTCAACGGTCGCGTGGCCGACTTCATCCGCGGCGCGGTTCAGTCGATTTTCGACTCGCGATTCGACTGGACGCCGGATGCCGAGTCCATCCTCGTGCTGATGCGCGAGGGTGGCATGGCGCCCGACCAGGAGCGACGGTTCCGCCCCTATTTCGATCTGTTCGTCGAACAGGCCCGAAAGGCCGAGGTCAGCGGCTTCAGCCCGCGGGTCGATGATGAGACCTTCGTCGATTACCCGCCGAAGTTCGACCTCGACGCACTACTGACACCGCCATCGTCGCCCGACGCACAGAAGGATCTGTTCGACGGAACCGGCACAAGAACCGAGTCCGAGCGCGCCCTGATCGACCAGCTGATCGCGGCGACAAAGCTCTATGACAGCAGCGAGGCGATCCAGGAGCTGTTCGCCTTCACGGTCCGCCTTCGCGAATTCGCCCCGTTCAATGCGATGCTGCTGCACATCCAGAAGCCGGGCCTGACGCATGCGGCAAGCGCGCATGACTGGTGGCACAGGTTCGGTCGCGTGCCAAAGAAGGGCACACGACCGCTTTTGGTGTTGCGCATGAAGGGCCCGGTCGACTTCGTGTTCGACGTGCAGGATACCGAGGGCAAGGACCTGCCGATCGATGCGTTCTCCTTCCCGACCTTCGGCAATCTGAGCGACAACCGCTTCGCCGAGTTCATGCGAGCCGTCGGCAAGGAGAAGATCGATCTCGTCCCGCTCGACGCAGGAGACGGTCAGGCAGGCTGGATCCGACTGCTCGCCCGCGCGAAGAACGACAAGGGCAAGAACGTCTACCAGCTGGCCTACAACCGGAATCACGCCGCACCGACGCGCTTCGTGACTGTCGCCCACGAACTGGCGCACCTGTACCTCGGCCACCTCGGAGCCGATAACGGACGCCGTGTTCCGGATCGGCGTGACACGCCCCACGCGCTGATGGAAGTGGAGGCCGAGATGGCGGCCTACCTGGTGGCGATGCGCAACGGACTCACGCCGAGGAGCGAAAGCTACCTGTCGAACTACAAGGGCGCCTTCGAGGACCTGAACCTGTACGCGGTGACGAGGACCGCGAATGCCGTAGAAACGGCGATGGGCATCTCCGCCCAGAAGCTCTGGAACGAGAAGGCGTGAGGGAATGATCGAGACGCCCCAATCCTTCGTGACCCGCCAGGAATGCGAGAAGGTCACGTACCAGAACGGCTTCCGGCGCCCCCATGGCGAATTCGATGGCTGGCAGCGGTACAGTTCGACGACCGCGCAGGGGTCGATCTGGCTCGCTCGGGACACTTCCGGTCCGTGGCTCCTCGCCCTGGATCACGCCGGGGTCATTGCTGAGATCGGGATTGAGGCGTCAGATGCCGCAGGACCAGGCCTCGCACGGTTCCGGTTTGCCTCGCTGGCACAGCTTTATGGCGTGATGCCAAGAGTTTACGAGCTTGCCGCAAGCCTTCCCGACGCACCACTTCAGGAGTTTCTTCACCGCACAAAGAACTTGCCGAAGACGACAGAGGCGGAACGCCTTGTGGTCCAGCGTGTCGGCCAGAACATTTTTCGTGAGCGTCTGATCAAATACTGGCGGGGGCGATGCCCTCTGACCGGGATTGTCGACAAGCCGCTTCTCCGTGCCTCTCACATCAAGCCATGGCGCGACTGTGAAAACGACGCAGAGCGTCTGGATGTCCATAACGGCCTGCTTCTGTCGGCTCTTTGGGATGCCGTTTTCGATGGCGGTCTGGTTACCTTCGGCGATGACGGCATCCCTGTCTTTTCGGAGAACCTCAGCGAGCAGGCGCGTGCGCGGCTTTATTTTGATCGGCCAGTCGCTTTGACGGACAAGCATCGAGTCTTCTTGGAGTGGCACCGGACGAAGGTATTAGACGTCAAAGCGCCTGACGCCCCGCCTGCTGATTGAGACGCGATAGGTCGAAAGCTGGTCGGCTGGTCAATAGTCCGTCTCGACATAGACCCCCGAGCAATCATAGGCGACCGCCGCCGCCGTCGCGCCGTTGTTCATGAAATTCCGGGGGCTCAGGAGTTGCGTCGCGGCGGGGATGTCGCTGTCGAGCGCGGCCTCGACCACCGCTCCGCTGACCTCCTCGACCACCCGGACGCCTATCTCGCCGCTGTTCGGGGCCGCGAAGAGCGTGAGGGTCAGAACATTGGTCGTGCTCGCCACAGGGAAACTCGCTCCCAGATCGGTGAGCCTGGGCGCTCCGGAGGCATCGTTCTGCACGAGTTGCCAGTTCGTGTGGGTGCCGCGCTGGAAGCCGATGCCGATGCAGTTCACCACGGCGGACAACGTCAGGGTCGTGGCCAGCGCTGTGGTCGACCCGTAAAGGCCGAAGAAGCCCATGCCGGTCGCCTGCAAGGTCACCAGCGAAAGTCGGTTCACATAGGTGAAGCCGCCCAGCCCATCCGCATTGCCGCGCCAGCACACCCAGCCGGCCGAACGCTCCTCGGCCGCCGCATCGGCGGTGGCGGCACTGGTCACGCGCCAGCGGCGCATCGAGGTCGAGAGGTTGGTGGTGGCGAGCGTCGGCGTGGCGACGGTGCCGACGGCGGTCCGCGGCATGCCGTTGGTGTTGACGGTCGTGCCGGTGGACGGCGCCCAGGTCGCGATCCGGTTCACCCCGAAATGCGGCTGCAACGGGAAGAACCGGCCGGAGGGGCGCTGGACGTCGAGCCATCCCGCCCCGGCGCGGTCGCGGGCATAGAGGGCGAGCTTGCCGGTCGGCGGCGGCGTGGGAACGGCGCTCACCGCCGGGAGCACCACGGGCTCGGGCATCTCGACCCGGCCGCTGGTCCGGTCGATCCGGAGCGCCTCGTAGAAGGCTGATCCGTCCGGGCTGACCTTGAAGCTGAAATCGTCGCTGCCGAGAAGGCCTATCAATGCGCGGGCCGACCAGTTGGTCTTGAAGGCGAAGCTGGCATCGTTGGCGGGCGCGGCCTTGTTGACCGTCGCCTCGATCCCGGCGCCTGCGTTGTTCAGGAGCACCGCGGGGGTGTTGACCGAGATCCGGTTGTAGCTGTCCGCCGTCGCCCCGCCGAGACCCAGAAGCTGGGCGGTCAGGTTCGCTTGGGGCATGCCGACCTGCGTCACGGCATTGGCGAAGGTGACGGTCGGCGTGTTAACCACCGTCGTGCCGTTCGCGCCCGAGGTCGCGGGGCCGATGTTGACGACCGTATTCGAGCCCGATGCGCCGCCGGTGCCCAGGTTCACGGTCTTGGTGAGGCCGGTGGTCGTCGCCCCAGTGCCCATGCCGTAGGTCGCGGTGCCCGTCGCCGTGCCGATGGTTGCGGTCGCCCCCGAGACCGTGACGGTGCCGGAGGCGGTCAGCGTGCCCGAGAAGGTCTTGTTGCCGGTGAAGGTCTGGGTGCCCGCCAGGATCGCCAGTTCCGACGAGGTGTTCGGCAGCGTGTAGCTGCGCGTCGTGCCGGTGCTGATACCGGACAGCGAGAAGACGACCTTCTTCGTGGGATCGGCATCGTTGATCAGGCTGAAGACGGCGTCCGATATGTCGCTCGGCTCGCCCACCACCTCCCAGGCGGCACCGGTCCAGACGAACAGTACAGCCTCGTCCTCGACCCATGTCCGCCACCCGGTCCGGGGCGGCAGGCGCAGCCAGGTGCCGTCGGTCCAGAGGGCGATGTTCAGGTCCCACCCTACCCAGTCGCCGGTCGCGCCCGAGCCGACGATGTAGCGATCGCCATCGGTCGGAGAACCGGGCGGTGCGGTCAGGTCCCGGTCGAGAACGGAAAGCTGGACCAGCCCGTCGAGGATCCGCAGCGCCTCGTTGTGGGTGACATGCTTCTGCGCCTGCGCCGCGAGGATGTAGGGCAGCAGGAGATGGGTCGTGGCATCGGACATAGGAAAAGCCTCAGAAGCTCAGCGTGACGGTCTTGGGCGCGCCCCGCCCGACAAGGGCGGAGAGCTGGAAGATGCGGATGTCGAGCGTGTCGCCCGGGCCGAGCAGCGCGCCCCAGTCGGCGGTCTGACCGGCAGCGGTGTAGACTACGGTGGTGGTGGCCGCGCTCAGCACCCGCTTCACAGTCGCGCCGTCGAGGATCTCGACCTCATAGGCTTCCAGCTCCTCGCCGAGCGGCACCTCGAGCCCGCCCCAGCTGTCGGCAGACAAAGCGCGGGACCGGCGTGTCCAGCGGATGGTCAGGTCGCCGGGGGTGCGCGGCCTGCGCCACGGCCTTTCGACATGGGCGACGGAGAATGGGCGAAGCCCCACGCCCTCGGACGTGAAGGTCTGGGCGACGTAGGTCTCGTCGCTGACTGGGCGGCTGGCCGGGCCGATGCGCCAGTTCCACGGCAACCCGAGATCGGCCTCCGCGATGGGCAGTGACGAGAGCGCGGTGTCCAACACCACAACCCGCGCGCCAGCAGGTGTCGGGTTGCCCATCGCGCCTTCGGTGCCGCGCTGGCCGCGCAGGAGCCGGGTCAGACGATACCGGCCGGGCGCCAGCAGCTCCGCCGCGCCCGCCTGCACGATCTCCCAGACGCCGGGCGCGCTCTCGATGGCCAGCGCGTTCGCCCCGCCGAACAGGGTCAGGTCCGTGACGCTCTCCAGCGTGCCGGTCAGCAAATCGACGACCAGAGCATTGCCGAGATCGAAGCGCGAGGTGGGCCCCGCGAAGAAGTCGGAGACCAGAGCCCCGATCCGGGCGCGGCTGCCGAACGTGGTCAGCAATTCGAACCCATCGGTCGATGGGCTGCGAAACACCGCGACCTCGCCCGGCCAGGGAACCGCATGCGCAGCCGCGAAGGGCCGATGCGCGGGCTGGTCCTCGGTCAGCTGCGGCAGGTCCATCAGCACCGCGTCCGGCGCCCCGAACACCACGGCCCGCGTCAGTGATGCCGCGCGGGGATCGCCGGGCGGCAGGTCGTAGGTCGTCCGGTCCTGGCGCACTGCATCGATGCCGCGCGCCTCGGCGTCGGCGATGGAGACGAGCCGCAGATCGACCAGCCGCCCGTCATGGGCGAGCCGGATCGCGTCGGCCGGATCGAGCGCGAGGCGCGAGGGCGGCAGACGGAATGCCGCGGTTTCGCGCCCCACCCACGCCTCCATCAACGCGCGGCGGCAGCGGCGCTCGGCCTCCTCTGGCGGTACCGCCATCGGGAAGGACTCCGAGGCGATGCGCGTGGTGTCCACCGTGACGCGCCGCGCCTCGACGAGGGCCGCGTCGTAGTCCTCGTCGGCGCGGGCGATCTGCCATTTCAGCGCCTGCGGCAGTTCGGTCTCCTGGCCGCGCGTCAGCTCCAGCACGTCGCCCTCGCGGGCGGCGACCAGATCGTCGGGCGCGAGGGTGGCGACGGAGGCCCGGCCGCGCATGATGAAGCGGATCACGCCCTCGGTCTCGGCCGCGTCGAAGCCGAAATGGCGCGACAGCGTGGTGATCGAGGCGCGCGGGCTTTCCAGCGCGGTGATGGCGTAGCCCTCGACCGCGCCCCAGAGCCCGGTGACATCGACCCTCGCCTCGGGCAACCCGGCGCGCAGGCAGAGGTGCCGCACGAGGGCCGCCAGCGACACCGCGCCGAGCCGTCCGGTCAGCCAGTGCCCGAGCCGCCAGTTCGCGCCGTCTGTCCAGGCGTCGGTCAGCGCCGGGAAGAACGGATAGGGCCGCGCGTCCCAGGTCCAGGCGGCGCATTCGGGGACATGCACCATCCTGCCGCCGTAGACCGAGGAGAGCGGGTTGTTCGCGGCCTCTCCCCACCAGAGATACGTTGCCTCCAGATAGGCCCGCTGAATGGCGTCATCGCGCCAGCCCCGCGAGAAATGCGGCGTGAAGCTCTCCGACGACTTCGGATCGAAGAAGACGTTCGGCTGGTTGGTGCCTCGGTCGATGGCGGGACAGCCCAGTTCGGTGAACCAGATCGGCTTGGACTCGGGCGCCCATGCCGTCGACGTTCCGACCTCCACACCGCCCGGGCGGTCGTAATGCGCGTTCGACCACCAACTGCGCAGGTCTTTGTACCGGAAGACCCACGGCTTGGCCGCCGCGCCATCGGTGATCAGGGTGCGGACCTGCGCGGAGCGATCAGCGGCGCTGGCATAGAACCAGTCGAAGCCTTCGCCGCCCGCGATGTTCGCCTGCAGGTAGGCGCGGTCGTAGATCGCGGGCCAGCCCTCAGCGGCATCCGCATGGTCGAATCCGTCGCGCCAGTCGGAGAGCGGCATGTAGTTGTCGATGCCGATGAAATCGATGTCCGGATCGGCCCAGAGCGGGTCGAGGTGAAAGAACACGTCGCCGCTGCCATCGCCCGGCTGGTGCCCGAAGTATTCCGACCAGTCCGCCGCATAGCCGATCTTCGTCCCGGACCCGAGGATCGAGCGCACATCCGCGAGCAGGTCCCGATACGCCTGCACCGCCGGATAGGTGCTGGTGCCCGAGCGGATCGTCGTCAGCCCCGGCATCTCGGTCCCGATGAGGAAGGCATCGACCCCGCCCGCCGCCGCGCAGAGATGGGCGTAGTGCAGCACCATGCGCCGAAGGCCCCAGTCGCCGGGCGCACCTGTCCACGAGACAGACTGGCCCGCCACGCTGAAGCTGGCGGGCGTGGCCGCGCCAAACAGCGCCGCGACCTGCGTGGCGGCCGTCGCCGTCTTGTCGACCGAACCTGCGTAGCCCGCAGCCGGAGAACAGGTGATCCGCCCCCGCCAGGGGAAAGCGGGCTGCCCCGTCTCGGCGGCGTTGTCGGAGTACGGGTTCGGCAGCGTGTTGCCGGGCGGCACGTCCATCAGGATGAACGGGTAGAAGGTGACCCGCAGCCCGCGCGCCTTCATCTCCTGGATCGCCTGCACCACGGCGAAGTCGGACGGCGTACCGCCATAGACGGGGCGGTCCTGGTCGTCGCGGCTGACGAGGAAGGCATTGGCGCGGCTCACACCGTTCACCGACCAGCTGGCGGGCGTGGTCGATTTGGCCGAGACCTCGACGCCCGGCCGCACCTTGCAGGAGCCTGCCCGCAGGTCGTCGCCGAACCAGGCGACGACGAGGCTGACGCTCTCGACCGAGGGCGCCATCGCCTGCAGCCGGTCGAGCGCCTCGACCATGTCGGTGGAGTCGGGCAGCGCGTTCAGGTTCTCCGCCTGTGTCGCCCCGCCTCCGGTCTTGCGGATCGCCTGCGTGGCGTAGGTGAACTCGCCCGAGGCCGGGATCATGGTGACGGCGCGGGTTAGCCCCTCGGCGGTGTCGGGATCGGCGAGCGGGCGGAACACCTCGAAAGAGAGCTGCGGCAGTCGGTTGCCGTAGGTCGAGAGCGCCAGTTCCTCGAAGACGACGTAGGCCGTGCCCCGATAGGCGGGCGTGCCGGCCGCGCCCATCTTCGCCGCGATGAACGGATCGGCGGTCTGTGCTTCGTCGCCGGGATACCAGCGCCAGGTGACGCCGGAGAGGTCCATCGGCTTGCCGTCAGCCCAGATGCGCCCGATGCCGGTGATCGGGCCTTCACACAAAGCGACGGCGAACGACGCATAGTAGAGATACTCGGTGGTCTTGACTTTGCCGCCCCCGCCGCCTTTGCCGCCGCCTTGGGTGGTGGTCTTGGTCTCCTCGCGGAAATCGGTTGCCCAGATGATGTTGCCGCCGATCCGCATCCGCCCGTAGAGGCGCGGGATGACCGCGCCTTCGGTCGAGGACGTGATGCGCAAGCTGTCGAGCCGTGCCCCTTCTATCCGCTGCGTCGGTGCGAGCGAGGACACGATCCAGCTGTCGACGACCGAGCCGATGGTGGAACCGATGAAGCCGCCGATGGTCGCCGCGCTGACGCCGAGGATCGCGCCACCGATCGAGCCGCCTATGGCGGCACCGGCAGCGCCGAGAATGAGGGTGGCCATTTCGGGGTCTCAGCGTTGCGGAAACAGAAAGGCGAAGGCGATCCGCCGCCGCCAGGGTTGGGTGAGCGGCTCCTCGATCACGCCGAGCCGCTCGTAGGCATGGAGGAAAGTGTCGAGGCCAGTCAGGATCCCGACATGCTTGGCGATGGCGCGGGGCATCATCCGAAAGAGAACCAGCGCACCGGGACCGGCATCGGCCGGGACGATCTCCGGCATCATGCGCCGCGCGCCCTCGGCCAGCACCTCGCGCGGGCCGGTCTCGCCCCAGTCCCGGCTGTAGGGCGGGATCGGAAACGGCTCGGGACCGACGACCTCGCGCCAGACACCCCGGGCGAGACCGAGGCAGTCGCAGCCGACGCCCCGAAGGCTGGCCTGGTCGTGATATGGCGTGCCGAGCCACGGCCGCGCAGCCGCGATGACCTTGTCGGGATCGGCGGGCTTCACAGCACGCCCCCGTCGTGGCCACCGTCTTTCGTCGCATAGCGCAGAACGGCATCCTGACCGGGAATATGCGGAAAGCCCCGGAAGCCGGCTGTGTTAGCGAACTTTGCCCCGCAGGTCTCGATCCGCTTGTCGCAGCCCGCACGGATGGTGAAAGCGTCGCCTTCGGCGATCGCGCGCACCGGCGCTTCCAGCAGCGCCAGCACCGCGATGCCATCTATGACATCATGGTTCAGCACCTCGGTTCGCCGCCCAGCGTTCGCGCCGCTGGTCCATTCCAGAGTGCCGAAGGTGAACCAGCCGACCTCGAAGCCGCCTAGACCGGAGGCAGTGAACGCGCGGTCGCGCAGGAGGTCGATCACCGCGCCCATCCCCTTGAAGGCCGGATCCTCGAGATCGACCCCGCAGCGCGCATCGCCGAGCGCGGCATCGCAGGTCGCTTGGAAGGTCCGCCCGACAGTCTGGCCGAGGACATGGGCGAGCGAGCGGACCTCCGCAACGAAGGCCAGCCGCCCGCGCCGGATTTGGCCGATCGCCCCGCGCCGCATCAGAACGCGCTGAGCGGTGTCGGCCCAGTTCACCCGCCAGACCTCGACCGCCGCATCGTCCCAGCGGCCGTCGAGGATGTCGGTCTCGGTGATGCGGTCCGAGGTCAGCACGCCTTCCGCGTCCTGCGCATCGACCGACAGGTCCGAGCCCGAGCGCACCTCGGACGCCGTCAGGCCGCTCTCGGATTCGAAATCGGTGCCGTCGAAGCTGAGCGTCCGGTCATGGTCGGTGAAGCCGAAGGTGACACCATCGGCCCGCGTGATCCGCCAGCACCAGGCGAGCGTGGTCGTGCCCTCGTCGAGATGGGCCTGCAGAGCGGGCGAGAGGGATTTCACTTCCGTCCCCAGCCGCGAAGCAACGCCAGAGAGGCCAGTGCGGACGAGACGACACCGCCGCCAGCGCCGGTCAGGGCGTAGAGGTTGAAGGGCCTCAGGTCGAAGGTGCCGGTCGCCAGATCGAAATCAGCTAACCCGGCCATCGCCAGACCGGAGGCTGCCAGACAGGCAAGGTAGATCAGCCCACGCGCGAGGTTCCAGTTCATGATGTTGCCTTTCCTTTGAATTGGTCCAACAGCCTCCGCCACCAAGACGGGGCGACAATGGTTTGCGTCGGCACCGGCGCGCTTGCGGGGCGCAGCAGCGCCAGCGCTTCGTCCTCGGTCAGGCGCCGGATCGGTCGCGACAAATCGACTCGGCCGTTGCGGTCGACCGACCAGATGGGGATGTTGCCAGCGGGATAGTGGCCTTTGGCGAAGAGGTCGCGCTCGGCCTCGCGGCGCGGGCGGATCGCAACGGGCTTGAGCCAGCCCATGAAGGCTGCTGCCGCAGCAGCCCGGTCGCCCGCGTTCAGGTGCCGGGTGAGCGCCGCCTTGGCGATGCCGCCTGTGTTGTAATGGAAGGAGACCAGCGCATCGAATTCGTGCCGCTCGAGCGGCACCTTCACGGCGCGCAAAACGTCAGCCTCGTAACGCGCGAGGTCGGACTGGAAGACCCGGAACGCCTCGCGGATCGCGGCATTGAGATCGGCGGGCATACCGCGCGGCATCGTGGCGGGGTCGGGTGCCCCGGCTGCGGCCGTGTGGCCGATGCCGAACGTCCAGACCTGTTTCACATCGAGATAGGGTCCGGGCACGATCCCTTCGTGCCGGACGAGGGCCAGTAGGCCCTGGTCAGTCATCTGCATGGAAGTTACCCCAGAAGCGACAGGATCAGGATCAGCGCGGCGACGGCGATGCCGATGCCCAGGCGGTGGCGGAAGGCCTGGCCGGGATCGGCCGGGTCGCAGCGCAGGGAGCGCGCGAGGCGGAGAAGGTCATGCATCGCCATCGCCTTTCCCGGCATGGCGCAGGCGGGCGAGCAGCACCTCGATGAAGGCAGGTCCGAAGACGCCGACCAGATAGGCGGCCGATCCGGCCGCGCCCCCGGCCGGGATCGCCTCGGGCGGCAGGCTGAGCCAGCGGGTGATGATCGCCATCGACAGGCTCCCCATTCCGGCCGCGATCAGACCGCCGAGCAGGATGTGGCGCAGCGCGTCGCGCAGCCGCATCTTCGTGGTCAGCGCATTGGTCGCGCCCCCGAGCGCGCCCCAGGCGGCAAGGATTACCGCCGTGGAGGCGAGTAGTTCCTTCAGCGCCGCCGCCAGAAATCCGGTTTCGTCGTTCATCGTCGGATCTCCAGAAGCGGGATGGAGGTGATCGAGCCCAGCCGCTCGAGGTCGAGCGTCACGTCGAGCGCGTCGGTGTCGAAACGGACCGGCACGTCGAACTCGAAGCCTGCGGTGATCGCGACGCCAGCGCCCGGCGGGGTGGTGAAGGTGATGACGCCGGTCGTGGTATCGACGGACCAGCCGGACGCCTGGGGCGCGCCATTCAAGGCGATGGTGACCGAGCCCGCGACCGGCTTGGCGATGGTCCGCACCCATGTCTGGCTGCCCGAGGCGTAGCGCTTCACGAGCTGGAAGGCGGTTGTCGTGCCATCGCCGGTGGCAATCACCTGATTGGTCGGCGTCGGTGCTCCCGAAGGCAGGCAAGATTTGTGATCGCCCCAATCCTTGAACCGGAAGCCATGGAGGCGCCCGTTCCGCGCCTCGAAGAAGGCGACCACGGCCGCCAGATCGTCCGCGCGGCGGATGCCGTAGGCCACATCATAGCGGCGGCGCGAGTTGGCCCAGCTGGCGTTGCGCTCCTCGTCGCCAGAGGCGAGCTCGACGATCAGCGTGCGTCGCTCCGGCCCGCCTCGCGCGCCTCGGCTGATGTTGTCCGGGAACCGGACCTCATGGAACGCCATGGCTTACATCCCCCGGCGCCCGAGCGAGACCGCCCGGGCGATGTCCGCCGCTACCTGCGTGCGGGACTGCCGGAAGCTCTCGGCGTCGCGGGCCATGATGGTGACATTGATCCCGCCGCCAGTGCTGTAGCCCTGCGCCTCGCGCCGGGAGAGCACGCGCTCGCCGCGCTGCAGGATGGCGGGCACCTCGTCGTGCCGAAGCCCCACCGCCCCGCCCGAATGCATCCGGGGCGCGGCGGCGAAGGCCATGGCCGGGACCATACGCGAGGGGCCGAACGAGCCGACCATGCCGCCCGCGTGCAGGATGTTGGCGAAGATCCCGCCCGCGCCGCCGAGCGCGCCCGAGAGCGCGTTGGCGATAGGGCCGAGGATGAAGCGGCGCGCCGCCAGCTTCGCCAGATCGGCGATGAGCGAGGTCACCAGATCGCGGAAGTTCAGCTTGCCGGTCTTCACGAACTCTCCCACCGCGTCCTCGGCCGACTGAAACGCGCTGACGAGGCTCTGGCCAATATCGCCGCCGATCTCCCGGGCCCGGCTGGCATAGTCCGAGAGCGCGGCCGTCACCGCCTGCCATCCGGTCAGCGCACGCTCCGCCCCTTCGCCAGCGGCGGTTCCGGCATCGCGGGCAGCGCCACCGGCGCCACTGGCTGCGGATGCAGTGCCGTCGAGCCCGGCCGCGAGTGTATCGGCGGATGTCGCGGCATCCGTCAGCGCGGTTTCGGCCTCCGTGCCGGACCCGGTCACGGCATCCTTCAGCGCCTGCCAGGCGGCAAGCGGCCGGGTCGCCGCGTCGGTCAGCATGCCCGCGGCCTCACGATAGGCATCGGCCCGGGCGCGCGCGTCATCGGCCATGGCGCCGAGCCCGAGATCGGGCGGTGCGATATAGGTTCGGGCGAGCGCCGCCGAAAACGCATCCGCAGCCGCCGTTCCCGCCGCCGTCGCGGCCCCTTCGAACGGGTTGTCGATCCGGCTCAGATCCACCGCGTCGAGCGTGCCGATCCGCACGCCGCCTTCGCCGGTCGCCCATTCCGGCAGCAGGGCCAGCGCGGCGTTCAGCGTCTCGATGAAGCTGTTTATGCGGGTGACGACGCCGTTCAGCATCGCCTCGACCCCGCCGATCAACCCGTTCGCGGCCTGGTAGGCGAAATCGCCGATGGCACCCGGCAGGCTGCCCCAGATCGCCACCGCGCCGTCATAGGCCCCCTGGAAGATCGCGACGGTGCGGTCGCCGAACCCCACGACGCCCGCGACAGTTCCGTCGAGCGCCGAGAGTGCTGCGGCCTTCAGCCCCTCCCATCCGGCGGCCATGCGGGCCAGCGCGGCATCGAGCGCGAGCCCGATGCGCGACCAGACCTCGAAGGCGAGATCGGAGAGCAGCCGGAAGGCTTCGCCGACGCCACCCACCCGGGCGACGAATTGGGAAAGCCGATAGATCAGCTCGCCTACGCCGACGATCAACGCGCCGATGCCGGTGCGGATCAGAGCCCCGCGCAGCACGACGAGCGCGGTTGCAAACCCGCGCACCGACAGCGCGGCAGCTGCCAGCCCGGCAACCCAGCGGCCCGCGAGAAAGGTCGCGAAGGTCACGGCATAGGTGGTCAGGCGGCCGATGTTGTCGAAAAGACCGCGAATGGCGATGCCGAGCGGCCCGGTGCGGCTGGCAATGGCGGCCATCGCGTTGGCGACGGCTTCCAGCGCGGGAGCCGCGGCGACCGCCAGCTGGTTCGAGAGACCACGCCAGATGAGGCCGAGGCGCGAGATCGCGTCATTCGTCCGCTCGATCTGGTCGGCGTCCTGTTCGGAGACCACCACCCCGAAGGCAAGCACGTCCTCGGTCGCCTGGCGAAGAGTCGCGGTATCGATGCGCGACATGGCAATAGAGCCTTCCTCACCGAACAGCTGTCCCGCGACAGCGGCACGCTCGGCGGCGGGCACGAAGTTCTCGATGGCGGCATTGATCGCGCCCACCCGCTGGTCCAGCGGCAACGCGATCAGGTCAGAGGCGGAAAGGCCCAGCCGGTCGAGCGCGTCAGCAGCAGGACCGGTCCCGGCGGCCGCCTGGCTGAGACGGCGCGTCAGATCCTTGGTGGCCTGCTCGATGCCGGACATCGAAACGCCCGCCAACTCGCCCGCGCGCCCTAGCGTCTGGATCGAAGCAACGGTGGTGCCGAGCGACTGCGCGAGCTTGGCCTGCGCATCGACGGTCTGCAGGCCGGAGCGGACCATGGCAACGCCAGCGGCAGCGGCAGCGACCACAGCGGCTGCGGCGGCCACGCGCACCCGGCGCGAGAAGGCCGCGAGCCGTGTGTTCGCCGCTTCCATTTCGCGGCTCAGCCGACCGAAACCTCGGGCACCGGCTTCACCGACGCCTTCCAGTTCGGCGCGCACCTGCCGACCACCGACCGCCGCGAGGCGGACGCTGACGCGTTTCTCAGCCATTGGGGCGTTCCATCTGTTCGTTGAGTTTGGCCACCATCACCGCTTCTATGATGGGCAGCAGTTCGGCCGCGGCGGCTGGCGGTACGCCGAGAGCCTCGCCAAGGGCCAGCGCGGCGGTCAGGTCCCAGCCGACGACGGCGCCGGGCAGCACCCGCAGCTGGCCCCCGAGGCGGCCGACGAGGTCCCAGACCTGCCAGCCTTCATGGGTAAGCGGTCGGTTCAGCCGCGCCGGACAGTCTTCGCAGGCTTGCGCGCAGGCGTCGCAGTATCGCTCGCCCCCACCGAAGGACCAATCGGCGAGAGCGCGGAGATGTTTTTTTCCTGTTCCAGCAGCAGCCCCTTCGAAACGTAGGTCAGCTGGAACGCTTCGAAGATCGGCCAGATGTCGAGGAGCGCGTCGATGGCCTCGGGGCTGGGATCGATCGGCTTGCCGTCCGCATCGCCGATACCCTCCCAGGCGAGCACCGCGCGTCGGGCCAGCGCCTTGGCGAAGGCGACGGCCCGTTCCTCGTCGGAAACCTCCTCGGGCACCGCCTCGACGGCCGGATCGCTGCGCGTCGCCACCATCAGCGCGGTGGTCAACGGGCGCAGTTGCACCCGCACGCCGGGCGCGAGGTCATGCCAGCGCGGGGCGTTGGTCAGGTCGAGCGTCAGCATCAATAGGTCTCCACATCGTTCACGAGGGTTGCCGTGCACATCCGGCCGACCACGCTGTCGCGGGCGGCCTGCCAGTCGAAGGTGGCCTGCACACCCTGTGGTCCGGAGATATCGATGCGCGGGCGCGGCAGGTAGACGGCGTGCACCGTGAAGGTGAAGCTCTCGCCTGAAGGCAGGACGTAGGCGAACTCGAGCTCGCAGGGATCGCCGTTGATCGCCTGCGTCACCAGCGTCTGATCGGCGAACCGCACCTCGATCCGGCCGGTGAGCGCGGCGATGGACGGGTCCGCGCCGTCGATGCGGCCGTCGTTCCGGATGGTCTCGATCCGGTCGAGATTGTTGGCGTAGGTGATCTCGGCCGAGACGACGTTGCCGAGCGCCGTGCCATTGCGCGTGATCGCCCCGTTGAAATGCCCGAAGCGCTTCAGCTCCAGCGCGGTGGGCGTCCCGGCACTGGTGGTCGTGCCGACAGTCTCGCCCTGGGCCACCAGACGCGCGGTCGCGGTCAGCAGCCCCGAGCGTTGCATCTGCCAGGTGATCTGGTCGAGGACACAGCCGGAATACATGGCGTAGCGCGGGACCTCGGGCATGCCGGTCTCAATGGAGAGGCTCGGCAGCGTCCAGGCGCCGGACTGGAACTCATGCGTCCAGGGGCCGGTGCCCGTGGTGGTCGGCCCGCCGAAGGCCGCCTTCAGCCAGAACCCGAACGCCTCCGCGTCCAGCGGCACGACGACATCGCCGTCGGCCGTTACCGCATCCTTGATCGGTGCCAGCGGATCGCGGCCGTAGCCGAGAAGCTCGGAGTTCAAGAGCGGCTGCTCCGCGCCGAGCGTGGTGCTGGCGAAGGGCATCTTCGTGAAGCCGCCTGCTGGCGGCGTGCCATAGGTCGTCTCGAACGCAAGCGCCATCAGCGCCCGCGCCCCCTGGGCTCGTGCCATGTCTCAACTCCTTTTGTCGGTTGGATCAGCCGAGTGGGTCGGCCGTGGAATAGTGCAGCACGATCGGGATCACGGCGGCCTTCAGGCTCGCCGCGCCCTCGACCGGCAGATCGACTGGCCGCGGCGCTTCCGCCTCGACCCAGTCGCAGAGCCCACCGAGCGTGCGGTCGGCGGAGAGCGCCGCGCCGATGCTGGCGGTCAGCGTGTCGAAGGCGGCGTCACGCGAGGTGCCCTGCACGACCGCCTCGATTTCGGCCCTGTGCTGGTAGTGGTAGGCCAGCGGCGAGAGGGTCACCTCCGGCTCCCCCGGTTCGCCATCGCGCAGGATCAGCAGCCCTCCGGCTGGCACGCGCTCGGGCAGCACCTCGCCGCGCAGGGTGGTGGCGGACAACGCCGAGAGCCGCGCGTGCAGCGCGGCGAGGACGGTTTCGCGGGGGGTGGGCATGCGGAAAACCCTTGGAGATGCGTTGCGAGCTCTTCGCGCTCCGCCTATTCAGCAGTTTCAACCGAGAGTATTGGAGATCATCTTTTGTCAGAAAAACAAAACCATGCGGCAGAAGACGCGCGAGAGATCTGGAACATTCTTCAGACAGCAAAATGCATGGCCCGCTATGACAAGATCAGCCACGAAATCCTAGCTGAAATCCTGGTCGCGATCGCAACGGGCGGCGAGGTTATTGGTGGCAACAACCGCGGATCAGATGTTCGCTCTCCGCAATTTGGTCTCATTGAGGTCAAATCGCGGATCCTCGGCACAGATGGCCCTTATCCCCGCGTTTCGCTGAAGCAGCACAATCTCGACAAGGCGCAGTGGTTCGCGGCTATACGATGGGACCGCAATTATACTCTCTACGACGCGGTCATGCTGCCCAAGCTTGTCGCTCAGGGACTCTACGAGAAGAAGAGGCAGTCATCCGGTTTGGCTCACATTAGCTGGGCTGATTGGTCGTCAGTTGCTGGCGCAAAAAACATTCGGGCGGAATGCGAATCTGTGATGCAGGGGTTGTGTTAGAATCGCTGATCTACCCAATTCGCCACAATCAACCCCGGCACGCTGTCCAACGCCCGGTCTGCATCCCGCGCCAGATCCAGCCGTTTCGGCAGCTTCACCTGCGGCACCAGCAGGAAGATCGGCGCGCTGACCTTGCCGCGCCCGGTTCTGGAGCGCGACACCACCGCCTGTCCCTTCCTGTTCAGCCGTCCCTCCGCCACAAGCAGGCTCGGGCCGGTGCGGCGATAGACGAAGCGCAGGCGCAACCCGCGTCGCCGTTCCCACTCGCCGGGAGTGATCCGGCCGCCGCGCAGGGACTTGCCTGCGGCGGGCAGCGGGATGGCAAGCCAAAACCCGTCTTTCGAGCGGATCAGCGGGCCAGTGTCGTGCGCGCCAACGATAACCGGAGCCTGGGACCAGACCAGCGCGGCGGCGTCCAGGCTTTCGCCCGACTTTGGAAAGGTCTGGCTCCGGATCGTGTTGGCGAGGCGTGTGCCAAGCCCTGCGCCGGTGACCTGCAAGCGCCACGCGGCCTTCAGCCCGGTTCCGGCCTCGCGCATGGCGGCCGTCACGGCGCGTTCGCCCGCCGCGACTTCGGCGGCCATCATCGCGACAATGTCGGGATCGATGTCGAGCTTCAGTTTCATGTGGGCCTCAGATCGACGGTCCAGACCAGCCGTTCACGGTCGCGTACTAGCTCGCCTTGAATGAGGAAGGCGTCGCCTTCGATCTCGATCCGGTCGCCGGGACGCGGTTCCGGTATCTCGGCCACCTGCAGATCCACGCGCGTGGTCTCGGACCAGATCCTTGCATCGCCGAAATCCGTAACCGCGTCCGCGCGCCGGGCGACGACGCGCACCAGAACGGGCGCGCCGCCCTCGGGCGTGTAGACCGCATCCCTGCCGATATTCGGATCGGCGAAGAGCGCGCTGACGGCGGCAGCGAAAGCGCTCATCAGAACGCGCCGTTCAACCGCACCCGGCCGAGGGTGTCACCGGCGCCGCCCGCGACCGCCTCGGTGGCGACGCCGATCAGCGTGTTTGAGGTGGCCACGTTAGTGGTGCGCTTGTTGGTATCGTCCCAGTAGATCCTGGCACCCGCGGTCCAGGCCTGCGAGCCGATCTTGGTGATGTCGAAGATGCCGGTGAGCGCGGTCTCGACGCTCTCGCCGAGGGCGGCCGTACCTGCCGCCACGCCGAAGATGGAGCCGACGAGCAGGCCATCGCCGGAGGCGACGGCATAGGGCGCGGTCAGGGTGATGGTGTTGCCGGGCTGGACGAAGTTTTTCATGGGGAGGATCCTCGTGGAGATACGAAGGGCGGCCCATCTGGACCGCCCGCGTGTCAGGGTTCAGGAAGCGGGCGTCACGCGCCCGGGTTCTTGTAGAGGCCGCGCCAGTCGATGGCCTTGGCGCCGAAGTCGAGGCGGCACTTGATCTCGACGCCGTCGACGTCGAAGCCGTTGCGCGTCTCGATGTAGGCACCCTGCTGACCCTCGAGATAGGCGTATTCGATGGTGTCGATCTGGTTCGGGCTGGCGGCCAGATACCAGGCGGTGGCGCTGGCGGCATCGAGGCGCGGCTCGCTGATCGGCGAGAGCGTGCGGATCGATTGCGGCACCACGCTGGAGGTCGCAGCGGGCACGAGGTTCTGCGCGACCAGCTGTTCGGCCTTCAGCTCCAGCGCGGCGGGCACGATGAGGAAGGCGGGGCGGATGTTCAGCACCGTCTTCTTGTCGAGGCCCGTCTGCAGCGCCATCGCCGCACGGGCCGCCCCCACCGCATCGACGGCCAGCGCCGCGCCGGTGCCCGCGAGGTTCTTGTGGTTGGCGTGGAACAGCGCCGTGCCGTCGGCCATCGCCGGGTTCGCGGTGATGATGCCCCAGACCACATCGCTTTCCAGCTGGGCGATGGAGTTGCCGTACATCGCCGGGATCCGGGTGAAGGCATCCAGATCGTCGTTGATCAGCACCTGGCGGGTGATCGCAACCACGCGGCCATAGGTCTTGACCTTGTAGCTCTCCTTGCTCTCGCCCAGCGTGCCGCGCTTGAACTCGCCGCTCTCGCCCACTTCCAGAAGCTGCGGCGCTTCGCCAAGCTGGACCCGGTGCATCGCCTTGAAGTCGGTCGCCAGCACCTGGCGGCAGAAAAGCGAGAAGGTGCGCGGATAGGCGTCATAGGCCTGACGCAGGGTCTTGTTGGTGACGGCTGAGAGGATCTCGGGGAAGTCCGAGGTCGAGTGCAGTGCCCGCGTCGCCACCTCATCACGCGAGAGACCGCGCGTGTTCACCCCGGCATTGCCGAGACTTTCACGGGCCAATTCCAGCAGCGTCATGCCGCGATATTGGCGCGCGGCATCCTCCAGCGGGAACAGCGTCGGGCTGTAGCGGTGAAGCAGCGCGTTCGCCACGGCATCGCGGCGGGTGATGCGTTCATCCCGGCCGCCAAGGGGGACCGAGACATGCGGGAAGGTCCGGGTCTCGTCCGACTTTGCCGCGACCTGGTCGAGGATCAGGCGGCGGGACTCGTCCACGCTGACGCCGCGCTTGACCAGATCCTCGGCGAAGCTGCGCTCGAGGTTCAGCCGCCCCGCGAGATCATAGATGGTCGAGACGCGGTCGCGCTCGGCCGCGCGGGCGCGGGTCGCGATGGCCTCGGTGTCGGGGGCTTCGGGCTTGGGGGCCTTGGGCTGGCTGCGCATCTCAGCCGCGCGCGTCTGCGCCTCAGTCGCGCCGGTCTTGTCGTCGGGCATGGTGATCTCCTCGGTCGCTGCCGTATCGGTTGTGTCGTCGGCCGGGGCGGCCGGGGTCGTCTTGTCGGTCATCGGGGGTGCTCCTTCGCTGGTTTCGGCGTCCCGGCGATGGAGGACGCAGTCGTGATGTTCGCCCTTGGCGCGAAAGCCCGCGGCGGGGTCGGCGCCGACCGGCACGGCCGAGATCTCGAACGGCGTCCAGTCGACCGCCCGCCATAGCTCGCGCCCGCCATCGGGTTTCGAGATGTCGAAGCGGTGGACCTGGTAGCCGATGGAGACCGCCCGGATGTGCCCGGCCTGGATGTCGCGCCAGATCGGCTCGACGTCGGCGCGTTCGCTGATCCGCACCTGCGCGATGCCCCGGCCGTTCTCGATCCGCGCCGAGCCGGGCACGACCGAGCCGATGACGGCGTCGAGCGTGTCGATCTCATGGACCTTCAGGAAAGGCGCGCCTGCGTTCAGCCGGTCGAGCCTGACATGGGCGGGATCTAGGCTCAGTTCCTCGTCATAGGGCTCGCCGAAGAAACTGGCGCGACGAACGCGAGCGCCCGCCGACCAGATCACCTCGACGGTGCGCGCGTCATTGTCGACGCTGTTCGGCGCAAGCTCCGCCGACCGGCGGAGGGCCGGCAGTTCGATCATCGTGTCCATGGGTCAATCCTGTTGGTCGGCCTGCGCCGGTGCGGTTTCCGGATCGGCGGGGGTTGTCGGGTCGCCCGCCTGCGCGCTTCCGGTCTTGGTGACACGGCGCGGATCGCTGTCGAGCACGAGGCCGAGCTCGTCGAGCTTCGCGTTGGTCGCGGCGATCTCGGCCAGCACGGCGTCAGGGTTGCGGCCCTGCCGGGCGATGGCCTGCGCCAGCGTCATGGTGCCCGACCGGATGGCCAGCAGGTCCGCCATCGCGTCCTTCTGCGGATCGACGGCCTCGAACTTCGGCGGCTGCCATTCGACCGGCACGTCCGGCGTGGGGATCTGGCCCGCCGCCCATGCGGCTTCCGTGAACCAGCGCCAGACCGGCGCGCAGAACATCGGAATGAAGAGCTGCCATTGCACGGCGTCGATCTGGCGGCGGAACTCCACGAGTCCCGCCCGGATCGAGGAATAGTTGACCTGGGACAGGTCCCCAGTCAGCAGTTCGTAAGGCACCCGGAACCCGGCCGAGATCGTGTGCAGGCTCGCCCGCTTGTATTCGCCATAGCCGCCCGTGGCAGAGGGTTGGTTGAAGCGGATGTCCTTGCCGCCTCGCGCATAGGCGATCAGCCCCGGTTCGAACTGCTCGACGCGGTTGCCGTCGGCATCGACCACGGCGGGCGCGAGGCCCTGCTGCGCCTCGTCGTCGCCGAAGACGATGGCGGTGACGCAGGCCTCGGTCTTCTTGCGGACGAGTTCGGCAACCTCGTAATCGTCGAGATCGCGCAGTGACCGGATCACCGGCACACCCCAGGGAACGCCACGCGCCTGCGTGCGCTGCTTCTCGTAGACATGGGCGATCTCGCTCGCCGGGACCGGGCGGCTCTGCAACCCGTTCTGCAGGGCCCCGTAAGTGTCGCCCGGGTGCTCAGCGTGCAGCCAGTAGGCCCGACGCTTGCCGACCGGGTCGAATTCGATCCCCTGGACGAGGCGGCCCGCGCCGATGGCGCCGGATTTCGTGGCGTCGAGGAAGTCTGCCTCCAGCACCTGCAATTGCAGCGGCACCGGCAGTCCGTCCGAGGATCGCCGCAGACGGCGACGCACAAGCACCTCGCCCGCCTCGACCATCTCGCGGCAGATCAGCGTCTGCAGCCCGTAGAAGTCGAGCTGACCATCGGCGTCGCAGTCCGCGGTCCAGCGCTCGAAGAGTGCGTCCACCTTGCGGTCCAACGCCTCGTTACCGCTCGCGGCGCGCGGCATGATCCCCGCGCCGATGATGTTGTTGACCAGCACCGCCACGGCCTTGGCCGCATGCGGGTTGTTGCGCACCAGATCGCGCATCCGGTCGCGCAAGAGCGCCCCGGCCACGCCGATCTCTGTGTCAGCCGAGGATCCCGGTGCGCGCCAACCGTCGGTCCGTCGGCCTTTGGCGGCCCCGTCATAGCCGCGCGTCAGGGTCTCGAAGGCCTGACGGGCCAGCACGCGCCTGGCGGCGGCCCGAGGGGCGACGGAGGCAATGGCCCTGTCGAACCAGTTGGCCGACATCAGCGATCCCCGCGCGAGAAGCCAGCAAGCCCGGCCACCGGCAACGGCCGTGTGGTGCCCGCGATGGCGCGTTCGATGGTGCGGATGCGGGCCAGCAGGTCTTCGGCCGAGCCGTAATCCACCGATTTGCCGTCATAGCTGACCCGGGTCGTGCCGCTGGCATAGGCCCGGCGCAGCGCCGAGAGCTCGGTTTCCGTCCAGTCCGTCATGTCTAGAACCATCCCTCTCGCCGCCCGAGCCAGTCGGAGCGGCGCTTGCCGTGTGGGGCCTGTCCCGGCCGGTGAATTTGCCCGGCCGGATCGGTGTCACCGTAAGGCGCGGCCCCGAGCTGATCCTCGAGGTCGCGCCATTTCTCCTCAGGCCAGCGGTCCGCGCCCGCGATCCAGGCGGCGGCGCGGGCATAGACCCGGCAGTCCAGCGCCTCGTTGCGTTCGCGCAGCTTCTGCCATTCCAGTTTGGCGAAGCCGCGCTTGGTGCGGACCGTTACCAGCTGTTCGGCCACGACCTGCTTCAGCCACTCGCTTTCGATCCATGTCGGCAGGTGGATGGTGCCGGGCGGGAAGGCCGCACCCTCGGCCCGTTCCTCGGTCGTCGGTCTCTCCAGCCGCAGGTAGCGATATGTCTCAGCCTTGAAGGTCGACACCGCCACGGTCCAGAGCCGGGCGCCGCGCCGCAGACGTTTGCCGCCCTCGGTCGCATCGACATAGGTCGGGCCCGAAACCGGGCTCGAGCGGTTGAACCCCTCGACGCCCTTGACCGGCGACACCTGCGCAGCGCCTTGCGTCCGGGACCAGGAATAGACCGCTGGGGCCTCGTAGCCGGTGTCGATGGCGAGCCGCGCGATTCGAAGATGCGCGCCGCGCTCGTGCGGCCAGCTTCGGTCGAGCAGCGCGGTTAGTTCCGACCACGCATCATGCCGGTCTGGCCCGCCCTCGATCACGACGTGATCGACGAGCCACGACTCAAGACCGCGACCCCAGGCCCAGACATCGACCTCGATCCGGTCCTTCTGGACGTCGGCCCCAGCGGTCAAGAACAACCCGCCCGCTGGCACGGTGCCCGGTTTCCACGCCTCGCGCCGGTCGTAAAGCCGCTGCCAGTCTGGGGCTTCCCCGGTCTCGACCCATGTCTCGCCCAGCGAGGTGTTGACGAAGGTCTTCATCGTCTCGTCCCCGCCAGAGCGGGCCGAGAGAAAGGCCCGCACCATCGCCTCCAGTCTGACCCATGGCGAGTAGATCTCGTTCAAGTGGAAGCCCGCCACGCCCGCGAAGGGCTGCTCCGCCACCCAATGTCCTTTTAAGACGGCCGCCCAGCGGGTCTCGTCCCGCCACGCCGCATCGCAATCGGCACAGTGGTAGCGCGCGGTTTCGGGCCGGTGGTCGCCCTCGGGCCCCTTTCTCCAGCGCACCTGTGTCCAGGTCAGCACCTGTTCTGCCCCGCAGTCCGGGCATGGCACCCAGAACCGGCGCTGATCGCTTTCCTCGAAGGCCGCCTCGATCCGGCTGGTGCCCTTGTTCGTGGGCGTCGACACCAGCACAATCTTGCGGTTCCAGAAGGTCACCGTGCGTTTCCGTGCGAGGTTGACAGGATCACCCTCGGCACCCGCGCTGAACGGGTAGCGGTCCACCTCGTCGCAAAGCAGCAGGCGGATCGGGCGGCTGGCCAGACCTGAGGGTGCGTTCGCACCCACGATGGTCAGATGTCCGCCCGGAAACCGCTTGTGCAGGATCTTGTTGTTGCCGTCGCGCGAGCGCGGATCGGCGATCTTGCCCTGCAGGCAGGGCGTGTCGCGGGCCATCGGCGAGAAGCGGTCCTTCGACCAGGTTTCCGCGTCGCGCTCGGTCGGCATCACCACCATGATCGGCGCGGGATCCTGATCGATGTGATAGCCGCAGGCGTTGTTCAGCACCTCGGTCTTGCCGACCTGGGCGGAGGACATGATGACCACCGTCTCGGTCGAGGCGTCCGAGATCGCCTCCATGATCCCGCGCTGATATTCGGCCCGGCTCGTGCGCCATTGCCCGGGTTCGGCGCTGGCCTCAGAGCTCAGCCGTCGGTTCTGGTCCGCCCAATCGCTGATTGTCAGTTCCGGAGGTGGGCGCAGCACCTTCAGCGCCGTCTCCACCGTCCGCTTCAGGATCGGCGAGCCCGTCAATGTCAGCGCTGGCTTCGAGTTGGACATTTGGCTGCGCGAGATCATCGAGCACCTCGCGGATGGTCATTCGGATCAGGTTCCGGGTGTCTCCGACGGTTGATTGTTCAAAAACCTGCGGCGCCAGCCGGTCCGGCAGCGTGAGCAAGCGGGTGCGCAGAAGCGCCAGAACGGCGATCCAGGCGGCCTCGATCTCTTCGGCCGCAATCAGCGCGCCACGCTTTTCCTCGGCCTCCATCTCGGCGAGATCAGCCCGCGCCCGAATGAAGCGCGCCCGCTCGGCCGCGTAATCCGGCGCACCGGCCTGCGCCTTCGTGGCCTGATCGCGCAGGTAGCGGACATAGCCGCGCACCGATCCGATTAGGTCGTACTGGCCGCGCTCGGCCTTCGGGATCACGCCTTCGCGGCTCAGCTGCTGAACCCGCCGCTCCGAGAGATCGAGGAGCCGCGCGATCACGCCGATGGGTTGCGTGGCTGATGACATTAGATGATTCGCGCGCTCCGATTAAAGCCATGTAATTGCTGCGATTATACTGGATGATGGGCCCCGGCAGAGCGAAGCTGATCCTACGAAAACGATGCACACCACGGAGCCTGCCATGACCCTCGCCGAACGCTACAACCTTGAAGCCGCCCGCCTGCTTCCGCACATGGCCGCCGAACTTCAGGTCGATCCCGCCATCACCCGCGCGACCGAGATCGACGAGATCGTCTTCCGGCGCGGCGAGTTTCTGGGCGGCATGGCCTGCGCGATCCTCGCGATGATCGAGCAGAAGAACTGAGGGGCAAGATGATGATCGACCGCCACCAACTCCACGCCGAAAAGGCCCGCAGGAACCAAGAAGACGCACTGGCGGCCTTCATCGGCAAGAAGGCCGAGATCGACGCAATGCTCGCCCGCCTGCAGAGGCTGAGCGATGACCACTTCGACGCCCAGCCCGACGAGATCAACTGGGGCCACGTCGGCACCCTCGAACACTACGCGAGCCTGTTGAAGCGCATCACCGACAGCGCATTCGGCGAAGGCGAATTCGCAGACTGACCTCCGGCATCTCCGGACCTTTGCCGCGCGGGTGCGCGGCTTGGAGTCGCAGAAGGATCGCGACGGCCGCGACCCGAATACGGAGACGACCCCATGACCCAGCTTTCCGATACCCAAGCCATCATCCTCAGCGCCGCCGCACAGCGGCCCGAGCACATCGCCCTGCCGCTACCCGAGAGCCTGCGCGGCGGCGCCGCCGCCAAGGTTGTCGGCGCGATGCTCACCGCAGGCTTCCTCGAAGAGGTCGACGCCGACATGCGCAAGGGCGAACCCATGTGGCGCGAGACCGGCGACGGGCACGGCGTCACGCTGGTTGCCACCGACGCAGGGCTCGCGGCCATTGGCATCGAACCGGACACCTCCGCCGCCCCCGAACCCTCACCCAAGACGCGCACGCCTCGCGAGGGCACCAAGCAGGCGACCCTGATCGCCATGCTGCGCATGCCGAACGGCGCGACCATCGAGGAGATCATGGCCGCGACGGGCTGGCAGTCGCACACTGTGCGCGGAGCGATGGCAGGCGCGCTGAAAAAGAGGCTCGGGCTCGAGGTGTCCTCAGAGAAGATCGAGGGGCGTGGGAGAGTGTACAGCCTGCCGTCGGCCTAGAAACCAAGAAGCGGATTCTTACTGCTGAACCGCGACTACGTGCGGCTCAGCCCCACCAATAGGGCTTTGAGCAGATCCTTGGAACGAAGGGCTGGACAACTACATCACATTGATCACGCCCGGATGCGTCGAAAGCCTTCCGGACGTGGTCGCCGATTTCAGGCGTCTCGACCCATGCACCCAAGAGATAATCCGGGTGGACAGGGTTCATGACCTGCACTTCGGCGTCTGGAAAAGTTGGCCAACCCGTTGGCAAGCCATGCGCCTCTCGAAACCCGGTCCCGCGCGGATCCATCATCATTGAGCAATCGTCAAAAAGGCGTTCCAGCGCAAACCCGCCGTACCTCTTGCCGTGCTCGTATTTGGTTGCATTCGTTGATGCGCCATTCCGGTAGAACAGACAGTGATGGGTCCACAATAAGCTGGGGTCGAACGCAAGGATAACCCACGGCGCGTTGCCAGATCGATATCGTTTCGCCTCGAACATCTTTGGATAGAAACAGGAGATGGACATGGATATTGCGCCATCCTCTCCATCCAATCTATCTACGTCACTGGCAAATACGTCGTAATCCGCGTCTTGAAGGATTGCTCGGCTGAGGAGCCCATTCCTCAGAATGCCCGGCAGATTTTCTAGCAGCGTGAAGTGCAAGATATGCTCGATATTTCGGGCCTGCACTACCGCGGCGATGTGATCCGCGATCTTTTCGCCATAGGTCTTTTTTCGTGCCATTGCTCGCCCTACCGCCCCTGCAGTAGTTGCATACGAAATGCGATGCCGGGCGGGAAGCCGCTTTGCATTCTGGCGGTTCAGATATTCCGAAGTTGATGCAGCCGCCGCTATTTCAACGCGATCTATTCAGGTATGGTCCGTATCCGGATCGCCTCGAACAGCCGCCGAAGGGCGAAGGAACGGGCGATCGACACCACCGTGAATATGGCGCCCATCTTCAGGTTCTGCGCCAGCGTCGTGTGCAGCCCGAAGATCGGGAAGATCAGGATCTGTGTGACGACCGCAATGCCGTAGCCCACGATCACGTTGGCGACGGACTCCACCAGCGACATGAGGCGCGACTGTTTCATGCCGCTGCCTCATCCATCGGCCAGCAGTTCAGCTGCCAGAGTTCGAAGCGCATGCGCCGCAACCAAGGGGACCACGCCGTTGCCACAGAGGCGAAGGCGGTCCACCCGGTGGGCCAGCCCATCAGCGCCTCGACGAACAGCGGGTTCAAGGTCCGGCGCGGCTCGGAGGTATCGCGCCCAGCCATCGGCGTCGCCAGGACCTGGCGGCCAAGCAGGCCGTTCACCGGCGCATTCGCCAGCGTCGTCGCGCCGTCCTTGTGATCGCGCGCCGTCGGCGTCATCCACATGCCCGCCGCATGGGTCAGATCGGCTGTCTTGCGCTTGCCCCCGCTCGGTTTGCAGCCGTCGTTCGCCATCGGCGTCGGCCAGTCCCGCGCCATCCGGTCCAGACCCTTCTCGTCGCGCCGTTCGCCGCCCCGGCTGCGAAAGCTGTCCGTCTGCGGCGTCGGCCACATCGCGGCCGTCGTCGCGAGGTTCATGCCGTGCTGGCCCGCTGCCTGCGAGGGCGTCGGTTTCGTCTGCCGGTTCTCGTTGGCGCTGGCGCGGGGTGTTGGCCAGAGCCGCAGCAGTTCCGTCCGGTTCCCGCCACTCGACCGGGTGCCAGAGCAGGCGCGCGGGGTCGGCCAGCTCGTCGCCCTCTCGGATGGCGAGAATGAAGAGCCGCTCGCGCTTGTGGGGCGCGCCGACTTCCGCCGCCGTGAAGAGGCCTGCCGCAAGCTTGTAGCCCATGCTGACCAGTCCTGCGGCGACTTCGGGGAAGCCGAGGCGGAGATGATGGGCGACATTCTCGAGGAAGACGAAGGGCGGCTCGACCTCGCCGATGATGCGGGCGACATGCGGCCAGAGGTGGCGCGGGTCGTCCGCGCCCCGTCGCTTGCCCGCGACCGAGAACGGCTGGCACGGATAGCCCGCAGTGACGACGTCCACCGCGCCGCGCCACGGGCGGCCGTCGAAGGTGGCAACGTCGTCCCAGACAGGCGCGTGATCCAGGGCCGCGTCTTCCATCCGCGCCACGAGAGTGGCTGCGGCAAAGGTTTCCCGTTCGACATGGCCCACAGTTCGATATCGGGGCAAGGCGATGGTGAGCCCGAGATCGATGCCACCGGCACCGGAGCAGAGCGATAGGCCGAAAAGGCATGCGTCGCGTGTTCCGTCAGGCAGGCCTGCGGAAGATAAAGCCAGGTCCTCCATTCCTCAGCGGTCTTTGGTCTTGAGGTCGTCGTAGGGCGTTCCATCCCCGTCGAGGACGGCCTGCTTCCCGGTGAATTTTTGCCAACGCTGGACGGCCACATCGACATAGGCCGGGTTCAGCTCGATGCCGTGGCAAACGCGGCCCGTGGTCTCGGCCGCGATCAGCGTGGTGCCCGATCCCATGAAGGGTTCGTAGATCGCCTGACCCGGGCTCGAATTGTTGAGGATCGGCCGGCGCATGCATTCCACGGGCTTCTGGGTGCCGTGGACGGTCTTTTCGTCCTGATCCTTGCCCGAGATGTGCCAGAGCGTCGTCTGCTTGCGGTCGCCCGCCCAATGGCCCTTGCCGGACTTGCGCACGGCATACCAGGCGGGCTCGTGCTGCCAGTGATAGTCGCCCCGGCTCAGAACGAGCCGCTCCTTGGCCCAGATGATCTGGGACCGTATCGTGAAGCCCGCGACCTCGAGGCTTTCCGCGACGGTCGCCGCGTGCAGCGCGCCGTGCCAGACATAGGCGACATCGCCCGGGAACAGCGCCCAGGCCTCGCGCCAATCGGCCCGATCATCGTTCAGCACCTTGCCGGTGCGCTTGGTCTTGGCCGCCCCCGCCTGGTTGCGCCAGCCCGGGTCGTATTCCACGCCGTAGGGCGGATCGGTGACCATCAGCAGCGGCTTCACCGGGCCGAGCAGCCGCTCGACATCGGTGGCGACCGTGCTGTCTCCACAGAGAAGCCGGTGGTGCCCCAGAAGCCAGAGATCGCCGGTACGGCTGATCGGCTCCTCCGGGGTTTCCGGGATCTCGTCTTCGCCCTCCTGCGGACCGGTGCCCGCATCGAAGCTCGACATCAGCGCGTTCACCTCGTCCTCGGTGAAGCCGGTCAGGCCGAGGTCAAAATCCGCCTCCAGCAGGTCAGCCAGTTCGAGGTTCAAGAGGTCCTTGTCCCATTTGGCATTCTCGCCTGAACGGTTGTCCATGATCCGGAACGCGCGGGCCTGGGACGCGGTCAGCCCCTTGGCGACATGCACCGGCGCGGTCTTGAAGCCGAGCTTGCGCGCAGCCTCCAGCCGGGTGTGCCCGGCCAGCACGACCATTGCCTCGTCCACGACGATGGGCTGACGCCAGCCAAACTCCTGGATCGAGGCTGCGACCGTGGCGATTGCCTGCTCGTTGCGCCGGGGATTGCGCGCATAGGGAATGATCTGCTCGAGCGGCAGGTCGACGACGTCCATGGGAATGTCCTTGGGGTGCCGGGCGGCGAAATGGGGGCGTGAACCGAAATGCCCCCGCAGGGCCGTTTCGGTTCAGGCAAGGGGTCTCGGGCCGTCAGGCCTTTCGCACGTTGCCGCGTAGGCCCAAGCGAAACGAAACGGGTGTTTTCAGGGGCGTCACTGGGAAACCCTCGCGCTTCGCCCGCCCGCATAGGATGGACGCCGGGAAGGACCCGCCGATTTCAGGGAGATGCGCTCCGCTGCGGCCCTGCTGTCGCGGGTCCGCGCGAACGGAAACGGGGAGAGCCGTCTTCCGACGCACTCTCCCCATCATATCCTTCAGATAGCACGGATATGTTGCAGCTGTCGAAGATCAAAGTGTTGCAACACTTCATGCACGCGCAGCATTCAGCCGCGCGGCGATCTTGGTGAGCGCGAGCTTGTGCTGGCGCCATGCGGTGCTGCGGTCGACGCCCAGCTCATGGGTGATCTGCTTCCACGGCCGCCGGGCGGCACGCCACCAGATCAGGCGGCGTTCACTCTCGCCGAGCCAGAGCACCCAGTCGAAGGTCTGCTCGAGCCGCGAGATCGCTGCGGCCGACGGCCAGACACGCATCGGTTCGGGCTCCATGGCGAGGATCTCGCGCTCGGTGCGGATGACCTGCGGCCAGGCGTTGAAGTAGCCCTGCACCTTCACGGGCGGCAGCTTACGCAGGGTGCGGAACGCCTCCTCGAAGTGATCGGCGACGTCCTCGGCGGTCCAGATGTGCTCAGCCATGGCGCAGATCCTCGACCGGGCGCGGACCATAGAGCCGCGTGCCCAGCTGCTCGACGAGCTCGCGCTCGGGCCAGGTCAGGCGCTGATCGTCCACGCTAACGGCCAGCAGGCCCTGTTCGCGCCAACCGTCGCGCTTCACCTCATCAGGCGACCGGCGCTGGCCGCCATAACCCTTGGGGTGGAACCTCATGCCGCACCTCCCCGGGCGTCGAGTGCCCAGAGCAGGATGGCGATGGCATCGGCCTCGTTGTCGTCTTCGGGGCCGAAGCCTTTCGCGCGGGCCGCATCGATCATGGCCTGCTTGGGCGCATTGCCCTTGCCGGTAGCGTGGCGCTTGATCGTGCCCACCGGCACGCCCTCGTAAGGGACGCCCCGCAACTCGCCCCAGCTGGTGAGCGAGGCCATCAGCCCGCCATAGACATGGGCCGCATCGGTTCCGGCGTGGCGACGGACCTCCTCGAACCAGATGGCCGCGACGGGCCCCGACAGGTGGTCCAGTTCGGTCAGCCAGTTGGTGAAACGCAGATAGCGCATGCCACCGCCGTCATAGCGCCCGGGCCGGAAGCTGGCGGTGCCGCTGGTGATCAGCCCGTCGTGGCTGCGCAGCGCCCAGCCGGTGGTGGTGCCGAGATCGAGCGCGAGGGTGGCGCAGAACCGTGGTCCCTGTGGGGCCGCGTAAGTCTGCGTCACGCGCGGGTTTTCGTTGGATTGGGTCATGAGAGACCTCCTCTTCGCGTTTGTGAGCGAGGCGAGCGGGCTGGCCGGTGAAGGCTGCGGTCTCGCCAGGCCCCGAAGGGTGGTCTGGTCAGTTCATGGGCTGGGCAGCTGGGCCGCCCGGCAAATCCTTCAGAACCTTCAGAGGGGCGTCTTGAAGGATTTCTGCCCCTAAGTGGTTGTCCTGTATGTGTAATATATAATCTTTCAGTTATTCAATATTTCAATAGGTACCTGTCTCTCTCTTTGAGAATGCGCGTGCACGCGTATAGGGGAAAGGGGTCCTCTTGAAAGATTGAAGGATTTGAAGGATTCGGTTTTTCCCATTCGTTTCTGTGACTTGTCGGAATTTCGGCTTCAAGGGCCGCTTCAGGCGGATTGAAGGATCTCCGGTCACCCGCCCCACCGCGCCATCCGGTAGACCATGGCCTGCTTGGTCGAGGAGCCACGCATTCCGGTGGTGATGTCGCCGCTCTCGATCAGGGTCAGCAGGATGTCGTCGCGGTCGCGCGATTTCAGCCATTGGGAGGCACGGGTGATCTCGGACTTGGTGATCCCCTTGGGCCCAGCGGCGCGGACGATCTCCTTCAGACGCTTCAGATGCGCCTCGGTCTCGGTGTCCGCCACATGGCGCTCGACCGCCTCCATGGTGCGGCGCGCGTAATGGCGCACGAAGCCGATGGCCCAGTCCGCCGCGGTGATGTCGATCTCGGGGCGCACAGGGTCGCGCCCGACGGCGACGATGAGCGCCAGCTTCAGCGCGTTCTCTCCGATGCGGGCGAGAATGGCGGTGAAAGCGGTGCCGGCTGCTGCCCGCAGCTCCTCCGTCAGGGCGTCGCTGAGATCGGCGAACCTTGCCCTTGCCGCGTCGGACATTGGCACTGTCATCGGGCTCACGGCGGTGTTCTGATCGGCGGTCTTGCCGGTCAGGTTGCCCTTCACGGCCCCGCCGCCCTTGGCAACCAGCTGGAGCGCTTGGATCAGCGCGGGCGGCGCTTGCCGGATTCCCACGGCGAGGTTCTCGTCCGGATAGTCGTCATCACTCGGCAAGATCAGAAAGCGCGCAAGCGAGCCGTCGACCACATTCGCGCCCTGCAGCGCGCCCCAGAAATGCAGCGGCGTCGTGGTGCCATAGACGCAAAGGCAGGGCTGGTTGATGTCGCGCCGCTCATTGGTGCCGTCACGGTTCGCATATTCTGCCCCGAGGAAGATCCCGCCCGCGGCCGTGAACAGTTCGGTCATGTTGTCGAGGATCTCGGTGATGTGGCGCGGGCTGCGCTTGCGGTCGGCGGCGGCCGACAGGAACATCCCGAATTCGTCGATCTGGAACAGGATCGCGGGCTGCCGATGAAGCGCAGTCAAGAGCCCCGCGCCGGAGGCGATCTTGTTGCCGCCGAGATGGTGCGCGAGGCCTGCCTCGAAGAAGACCTCGTTGATGATCTCGCGGGCGTGGTTCTTGCCCGAGCCGCTGTCAGCGATCCCCACGACATAGAGGTTCGAGCGCAGGTTGCTGGTTGTGCGATACCGCCGCCCCATCAGCGCGCCGATGGCGCAGAGGCTGGCCCCGAGCGACAGAAGCGGTTGCGGGCGGCGGGCGGTGGCCAGCATATAGCCGGTCAGATCCCCGACGAGACCATCGGGGATGGTCAGGCTGAAGGCGGGCTTTTCCAGGGCGGTGACGCTCGGTGCGCTCCCTTCCAGCCGGGCCAGCAGATCTGCGGCCGGATGCGGGCCGTTCGGATCGAGGCTGCCATCGAGGCGCAAGGCGGCATCGGGCTGCCAGCCACGTTCCATGGCGAGGTGGTAGATCGTGCCCGCGCCGATCCGATCGGGCTTGAAGCTCGCCCAGGCGCGGGCCGTGGTCGCGGGCGCATCCTTGGCGGCCTGTGCCGACCAAGTGACAAAGACCTCGCCGCCCTCATCGCCAAGCGCCCCTTTCAGCGCCATGCCGATGCGCATCCAGCTGTCGTAATCGAGCTCGTCATTCGGCAGCCAGTCGAGCGCCGACCGGATGGCGGGCAAGGTGCCGATCTGCCCGTGGTTGCGCAGCACGGTGGCCGGTGCTGCCGAGCGCAGCCCACGCTGACGCAAGGCCTCGGGCAGGATCGCATAGGCTTCGTCGAGAAAGGCGGCCGCCGCTTCCGCCGTGATTTCCGGAAGGTCCCTGATATCGAGATCGGCCAGCCCCTCGTCGGGCCAGACATAGGGCGCGCCGGTATCGGGGTGGTCGGCATAGGCCAGAAACTGCTGCCCGAGGCAGAGCACCTCGAGCGGATGGCGTTTGATGCCCCGAAACGGCTCGGCCGTGCGATAGACCAGCATGCGCTTCGGGGCGCGGCCGATGCGCAGCGCGGGCGTGTCACCGAGGCGCGCCCTGGCCAACGCCTCGATCTGCAATGCCAGTTCGGCGTCCGCCGCGATATCGATATCGACCGCCGCCACCGCACCGCCGACGATGCCGATGCCGCAATTGGGCCAGGCAGCCCAGGTTGCGACCTCAACCTCCGTAGTCGGGCGTTCGGCGTGGCGGTTCCATTCCGGGTAATCGACCCAGCCGCCGCGCTGGAACCGGCCGGGCTTCTTGGTTCCCGGGCCGATCGGCAGGATGGCATAGCCATTGGTGACGAGCCGCGCGCCGAAGCGCGCCATCCAGGAGGTGTCGGCCATCAGAACGGCACCTCCGGCGCCATCGCGTCGAGCCGGTTGCGATCTTTCGCCGCCAGCGCACGCAGATGGTCGCAATAGCCGGTGACGACAGCATCGAGAAACCGGGCCCATTCCTCCTCGGACAGGGTCGCGAGGTCGGACTTGCCGATGGCTTCCAGATATTGGCCGCCCATCTGGCCGCCAAAGACCATGGCATCGGTCTCATTCGGGGTCGGATCGATCATGCCCTTCCTCCCATGGCAGAGGTCTTGGCAGGCACGGCTGCAGAGCCACTTGCGGCTGGCGTCACGCCGCGGTTCGGAGCGGCGAAACCCCGGCTCGAACCAGCCAAAGCCGCGAGGTTCCCGGTGGCAGACGGCGCAGAGGCCGGGGTCGGATGGGCGCATGGGGCGAACCTGTAACCGGAGATCTCAAGATAGCGGCCCGAGGGGCGGACCGAGATGTCGCTGGGGCGCGCAAGCCGGCTCGTCTGCGCGAGGGCCTCGGCCACGCTCAACGGCACGGGGCAGCCGGGCGCGCGCTTGCGCCACCACTCGGCCGCCTTCTGGCGGGCATAGCCCTGATGCTCGAGGCAGACCCATTCGCTGTGGGTGGCAAGGCCGCAGCAATAGGTCACCTTGAGCGACGGACGGCCGCCCGCCTTGTCGTGACGGCTGTAGGAAACGCCCGTGACCGGAAGCCATTGTTGCTTTGGCGAAAGCACCGGCAGCGTGGCGGCCGTCGGGGCGATTTTCACCTCGCGCTCCGGGAAGACATAGCCGCAATCCGGGCATTCCATAGCCGAGAGCGCGATGATGTTGTCGCAGTCCGGGCAGACCTTGGTCGGCGCTTCGCCCCCGCCGCCATCACCGGGGCGCTTGGGCCGCACCAGGTCGATCGGTCCGTGGCGACGGACATTGCCGGCGAAGTCCAGCACTAGGCAATTCTCCTTGCCCGGCGCGAGGCGGGTGCCGCGACCGACCATCTGCACATAGAGCCCGGCCGATTGCGTCGGGCGCAGGAGCGCGATCAGGTCGACGCCCGGCGCGTTGAAGCCGGTGGTCAGCACGCCCATCGAGGCGAGCGCCCGGATTTCGCCGCGCTTGAAGGCGGCAAGGATCGCATCGCGCTCGTCCTTCGGCGTGTCACCAAAGATCGTGCGGCAGCTGATGCCTTGGCGGCCGAATTCCTCCGCCACATGGCGCGCATGCTCGACGCCCGAGCAGAAGGCCAGCCAGGATTTGCGGTCGCGGCCATGCTCGATGATCTCGGTGACGGCCGCGCGGGTGATGGCGTCCTGATCGACCGCCGCCGCCAGATCGCGCGCAATGAAGTCGCCCGCGCGGGTGCCTACCTTGGAGACATCGAGCCGGGTTGCGGGCTGTTTCGAGACCAGAGGGCTCAGATAACTCGCATCGATCAGCTCGTGGACCGGGGCCTCATAGGCGATTTCGGTGAAGAGCGCGTTCTGCCCCTCGTGCAGCATTCCGCAATCGAGCCGGAACGGCGTGGCGGTCAGCCCGATCACCTTGAGCGCCGGGTTGATCGCCTTCAGCGCGTCGAGGAAGCGCCGATACATCGTGCTCGACTTGCCGGGGATCAGATGCGCCTCGTCGATCAGCACCAGATCGGTGTGGCCGATCTCGGCCGCGCGGCGGTGGATCGACTGGATGCCGGCGAAGAGGATCCGCGCCTGCGCCTCGCGCTTGCCGAGGCCCGCCGAATAGATGCCCGAGGGCGCATCGGGCCAGAGGCCGATCATCTCGGCATGGTTCTGGGCGATCAGCTCGCGGACATGGGTCACGATCAGGATGCGCTGATCGGGCCAGGCCTTCAGCACGCCCTCGATGAAGGACGCCATGACGAGCGACTTGCCGCCCGCGGTCGGAATGACCACCAGCGGATTGCCGGTGTGGGTCTGGAAATAGCCGTAGATCGCGGTGATCGCGGCCTGTTGATAGGGGCGCAGGGTCAGCATGGCGCGGCCTCCGGGGAACGGGCGTCGTTAGTCCAAGTCGAGCCATCGGCCATGCAGTAGGTGACGACATCGTCGCCCGCATCGATGACCTCGCCCGGGATGAGATCGGGGATGAAGAGATGGCGGCCGCAGGCCGTGCGTTGCTCGGCAGGCGCCAGCATCCGGTCATGCCGCGCGCAGTGCCAACCGCCGTCGACCGGCGTCGCATGCAGGCAGGACCGGCAGGTTACCGCCGCGCCACCGCCGTCATGGCAGGCCGCATGGTGATCGCAGAACCGGCATTCGAACCAGGCCGGGTCCTCACTGATCCGCGCGGGCGGATGCTGGGCGAAGATGATGCGCCCGGCCTTTTCCAGAAGACGCTCGGCCATGGCGCGGTCCGCCTCGATGCGCTCGACATGCAGCGCGTCGGTGTCCTTGCAGACCGCGACGTAGAGGGCGCGCGTGATGCCCGTCAGGTGCATGTAGATCTGCATCTGCGCGGCGTGCTGGGGCTTCGCCAGAACGACGCCCTTGGCAACCAATTCGCTGAAGCTCTTGACCGAGTGGGTCTTGAATTCCAGCACATGCCAGGTCTTGGGCGCCTCCAGGAGCCCGAGGGCCACGCCGTCGAGCGAGCCGCCGAAATGGCCGCCATGGGCCTCGACCCGGAACTGGCGGCCGGTTTCGGGGTCGACCTCGAGCACGGTCGCCCCGGTGGCACGCAGGTTGCGCACAAGCCGGTCCTCTTCCAACTGCCCAGTCTCGAAGAGGCGCAGCAGACGGCCGGAATGGCGCGCGGGCGTGATCCAGCGGAAATCATACCAGAGCGCCCGGGCGCAGGATTTGCCGATGATCGACGCCCCGAGGTGATCGCGGAAACCGTTACCCTGCCGAGCCTCGTAGTCCGCATAGATCGCCGTCAGCGTCGGCGTGGGGGCTTCGGGAAGCTCTGCCATCACAGGGCCTCCCGTTCGGTGCGGGCCTGGGCCTCGGCCAGAATGCTATCCCAGGTTTCGGGGTCATGGCGTTCGCGCAGGATGCCGATCAGCGCGTCCTTCAGCTTCTCGCGGCGACGGCGACCGGTGCCTTGGACCAACAGTTCCGCGCGCTCGCGGCACAGGTGGCGCAGAGCCGTGCGGGCCCTGTGGAACCAGTCCGGATCGATTGGCTTCTGGCCGCGCTGGCGGGCCAAATCGGCCGTCGCGATCTGCGTGCGGATCTTGGCGATGGCATCGTCGAGTTCGATCAGCCGCCGCTGGTCTTCAGGCAAGCCGGGGCTGTTCACGGCCACGGGGGCCGCGTTGGTCATGTCAGTCATGGGAATTTCCTCAGATGGAGTTGCGCGCTGCCCCGTCAGTCAGGGCGCAGGGCAGCGCGAAGGCTCAGCCCTTCTTGTTCCAGGGCGCGGAGGCCATTTTCGGCGGCACCGAAGAGCCGGCCAGATCGGGCGCGGGCTTCGCCGGACGGGCGGCCGGGGCCGAACCCCGCTCGGGCGGCAGATAGGCAATCGCGTTGCTCTCGCCGTAGCCGTTCTTCGGCGGCCGGATCTTCACCTGGATCGTCATGGGGATCAGGTGCAGCTCCTCGCTGTCGCTGACATGCATCCGGCCCGTGGCGTGGCAGATTGCCGAGAGAGTGCGCTGCGCGATTTCCACCGTCGTCGGGTTCGGGTTCACCAGGTTCAGCTGGTCGAAGATCTTCCGCCCCTTGTGCTCGCCCTCGAGGATGTCGAGCATCAGCCAGAGAAACTGGCCCATGCCGTTCTTTGTGACGCGCATCTCGCTCTCGACGATCTGGGCGCAGTATTTGCCGGCGGGCAGCAGCTCGTAGGCGGTGGTGGGCTCGACGCTGGTGGCGTCGAAGGACGTGTCGAAACGTGCCATGGTCTTGTCCTTATTCAGTTCATTGGGATTGGGGCATCGCCGCGAGGAACTCCGCCCACATCAGCGGCAGGGTGTCCGGCAGGCCGTAACGGTTCTTGGCGAGGAAGGCGGGGCGCTCTTCGGTGTGCATGACGCGCGCACCGGATCCGAGTGCCCGGGTCACCTTCTTGTTGAAGCCGACATCGGATTTCGCGACCGAGATCTGATAGTTGGCGAAGAGCACCACGTCCGAATGCTCCTGCAGCAGCGCCGAGGCGCGGGTCTGCAGCTTGATCACATAGCGGTCGTAGGGCTCGTGCTCGGGGCTGTCGAAGCGCTTGATGTCGGTATGGGCGATCTGGATGACCACCATGCCCTTGCGGTCGCGCAGCGCGTTGAGGCGGTCGAGATATTCGCGCCAGATGGTCAACGCCTCGGCATAGCCCTTCCCAAACCCCGGCGCCTCGATCGAGGCCCAGCCGTTGCGCTTGCAGGCCTCGGCCCAGATCAGCGGCTCCAGCCAGTCGACACTGTCGACGACCACCGTGCCGAAATCGTGGTCCTGGTTCAGAAGCGCATCAAGCGCCTCGGCCACCTCCGCATAACTGGTCGCGAGCGGGAAATGCGGGACCTGCAGCTTGCCCAGGCCATCCTCGGTCATGAGGAAGACAGGCCGGTCAGCATCGGCCGCGAAGGTCGATTTGCCCACCCCGGCCACGCCGTGGATCAGGATGCGCGGCGGGGTCAGCACCGAGGTCGTGCGCAGGGACGCGAGCGAAATGGCCATCAGCGCACCTCCTCGTTCAGCACGAGGCGGAACTTCGGCTTGCCGGTGCGGACGGTGCGCGCGGGCTCGAAGCCCTTGCGCCAGCTTTCCGGCAAAGCACCGTATTTGCGCTCGGGCACTGACAGCTTGGTTTCGATGAATTCCGACGGGTCCTCGCCCGCCGAGGCAATGATTTCAGCAATCTGCGCCAGCAACGCCTGATCCCAGTCGATGCGCTTGGGCAGTTCGGCGATCACGGTGACGCCGTCATCCTCGAACCGGATCGTGCCGGTGTCCTTGCCCGCCTCCTGGCGGGTGTCCTGGGCGCGGTCCGCGTATTTCAGGGAGATCGCGCCGTCGAGCCAGTCCGCGACCGACTTCGCCTGCGTCAGTTGCTCCTCCGCCGCGCCTTTCAACAGTGCGAGCTGATCGGCGGGCAGCGCCGCGATCTGGCCCACCGGCATGCGGTGGATATCGGCCAGGGTGATGTGGTTGGAGATCGTCATGTTCCGCCCCCTCACGCCGACATCGGACGATGGGGTTCGTGATCCACGCCGCGGATCTGCTCGGCCTCGAAGGCCTCGACATCCTCGAGCCGATAGATCACCCGGCCGCCGAGCTTGATAAATTTCGGGCCTTCGCCCGTCCACCGCCAGCGCTCCAGCGTGCGGTGCGAAATGTTCCAGCGAGCCGCCAGCTCGATCTGGGAAAGGTGCCTGGTCGCCATGTGAACCTCCTTGGGATTTCTGCGAACACTTGCGGGTTCAACATGGCGGAGGGGGTTGGAGGCGCTGGGGAGGCAGCCGGTAGGCAAACTGGGAGTTCGGAAAGATCTTCGCGCTGAAACAAAAAAGGCCGCCCTGAAGGACGGCCTTTTGGTCAAGCGTGGAACGATCTTATGGACCGCGGTAATCGAAAATCCACATCCAAGCGAACAGGCATTGAGGGAACGCTGCCCATTGGATCGATGCCGTCGGCCGCAAGGTGGTCAAGACGTTCTTTCTGTTTTTCACCCAATGCCCCGAACCAATCCGGATTGAAGAAAACATTCTCGACATGCTTCATCACAAACTGAAGGCATGCCGAGGCTCGTGTCTCGTCCGCCAGTTCTTCGAGCTGATCTGCGATGACCTTTCCGGGCGCACCGTCGATATTCCGCCAGGAAATGCAGATCATTGCGCTGGACTCACCCGCAAATGAAGAAACAAAAACCTGCTCGAGAAGCTCGTCTACGTATCCTTTTTGAAGTTCCGCGCCGTGGAGGTCAGTAAACGGCGACCACGCGCCTGCAAACATGAACGGAATAGGCGCCGCAAATTCAAAGATCAGCGAACTAAGCGTATCTGTCCGGGCGGCCACCAATGCTGCGGTTAATGCGTCATGAGTGGCCTTCAGATCGCGTCGGGCAGCTTCGTTGCCCGTGTCTATTTCATCAAGCATCTTCTGAAGCATGAACTGCTCAAAAGGTTGCATCCCCTTATCGGCGCCCCTCAACGTTTCGCGTAAGTGAGAGCCTGCATCTTTCCCATAGAGTTCTCGGCTCATGGTCCGATAAGCGACGGCAAGGCACTGGTCGGGGCGTCCGGTAAAGACTTCATTCTCGATGCAAGAAAAAATCTCCCGATCATGTTTGCTGCAAAAACCATGGAAAACGGACGCATCCTTGATGCCAATCCTCTTCACGGATAATTTGCCGCCGTTTTTATTCATATCAGGAATGCTGGCGCCGTATTGCAGCACATGCCCATTCTCGGCGATCTTGGCGAGATTCGGGCCCCGCGAAACAGTGTGTGCTTTGATCACGCCGCCTTCGCAATCTCCCAAGCCCACGTCGCGTGCCCAGCACTTCTTTTGGGAAAACGCCTTGCGATTTACATCTACCGCGGCCCAAGGATTTTCTTTTGGCTGAGCATCACGACCAAGGTGGCACTTCTTATACTTCTTGCCAGAGCCACACCAACATGGGGCGTTTCTCTCTCGGCCTTTCATTGCACGACTATCATGGGATCGGGACATGCCTTTATTTGTTGGGGTAATTGTCATCGGGCCATCTGCTCAGGTTGCAAAGATTGCTGCAAGGCGTGGCAGCAGGCAAGCCTGGCTTGAAATGATCATCGCGTTACCGGCCATGGTTGCGCGCGGCTGTACTGGGTCATGAAATGGTCCACCAAGGATCACGGCCAACAGTCTGAGAAATGCTATTTTCAAGCTTCAATCCAGCAATTTCCGTCGTCGAATTTGATGAACGCCTGCCAATCCTCGCGTCGGCCAAAGGCTTTCTTGAGCGAGTTCACCTGTCCGCCATAGCCTGCCTCTTCCAGCACGGCGGCCACCCGCAGAACCGGTGACCCGGTCCAGTAGGCGGCAAACATGATCTGGAGAAGTAGCCGCTGCTTGTCGCCGCCGAAGGTGAGGGTCGTGTCACCATGCCAAACGAGTCCGCAGTCATCCGAATGATCGATGGGAAATCGCCGCTGCGCTTGCCCGGGGAACACCCGTGCCCCGAGAACCTGTGGCGAGATCGCGAGCTTGGCCGGATCACCCGCAACATCTGCCACGTTGATGATGTGGTTGCGTTTCTGGGCGGTCGCCGGGATACGCTCGCCGGGTGTGGAGGTCAGGATGATGCGGATTTCCTGCGGTGGCTTGCGCCCGATCAGCGCCTCGAGCTGGGCCCAGACCCCCGGATCGCCAAGCCGCCGGGCGAACCACACGGGCACCGGGGCCTTCGCTCCGGCGAGCTTGATGGTTCCCACGTCCCAGACGAGATCCGTGACCAAGGGAGTCGGCCGCGAAGGCCCGGCACGCTCGAACGCCACCAGCATCTTGGCAAAGGCCAGACCGTAGTCGACCCTGCACGCCGCGATGTCCTGATGGGCGACCTTGACCCAGCGGCCGGTGCTGTCGTGATAGCCGAATGATTTCAGTTCGGCCGACCAGGTGGCCTCGAGCGGTTCATCCTCATAGTCATCCATCCCGACGACGACCGGGACATGCCCGCTCGGCACCAACAGCTTTGCCGCGATCAAAGCGTCGGTCGCGCTTCGCGAGAACTGGTGCAACGCCGATGTCTGGAGCGACATGCTGCGGGCTTCCATGGCCCGCAGCAGAAGGTCGATCGCACGCTTACTCAAGGATGTCGCCTTCGTCGTTGTCGTCTTTCAGGATGCCCCAGAGCCGCAAATACTTCTCGCCGATCAGGCGCTCTTGCGGCGTCATGTCCTTCAGGTTGCAGCCATGCGGCATGGTCACGGTCAGCGACAGCGACTTGCCCCGCCCGCCATCGGGGCCCGGGTGGAACTTGATGGTGAAGCGCGCACGGGTGACAACCCATTCCGCCGCGTCGCCGACGCCACCCAAGATCCGCGCGCCGCCACCGATGTCGAGGCCAATCCGGTGCTCCGCCATCTGCCAGATCGTCCGGTCGGCACCCGACATGGATTCGAGCGTGATGCGCTCCTTCGCATCGCCCAGATCCATCAGGCGCAATTCCTTGACGGTCACGCCGGCAATCCCGTCGGCCGGCTCAGTCGGGAAGTCGAAAGGCCGCAGCAGCATGCTGAGATCGTATTCGCGCAGCGGCAGCGACTGCTTTTCATCGAGGGTGATGCCCAGCAGGTCGCGCGCCATGTACCGGGTCAGATCGATCCGGTCCTCGCGCGTCTTTGCCACGACCTCGATCACCCCGGTCGCTGCCTCATAGGTCAGCGCCGCCTCGAAGACCGGCTTCACGATCCGACGCGACAGGGTGCTGTTGGCGTCGAAGCCCAGCATATCCTCGGGACGCCCCTCCCGGTAGACCGCGACTTGGACGAGTTCGCATTCCTCGCCCTCGAGGATCACCCGGTGGCGGTCGAAGATGTCGACATGGACGTTGGGGGTTTCGAACCGCGCGCGGATCGCGGCAGTGAAAGCCGCGAGCGAGACCGGGTCTTTCTTCACCGCGAGATCGGGATCGACGCCGAACCCGCTCCACGACCGCCCGCGGCGGCGCTCGTCATTGTAGCGCACCTCTTCGGCCAGGCGGAACCGGTCGTTCTCGTTGAGGAAAACCCAGAGCGAGCGGTTGTTGGCCCCCTCAAGCGTATCGAAGACCGCGCGGTTCACGACGACGTTCTGCAACGCGTTCTGGCCGGGCTCGTCCGCCAGAGCCGCCACGCGGGCCGCATCGAGAACGACGCGCTGCTTCTCGTCATCGGACATGGCATCGACGGCCTTGATCAGCGGCTCCACCACCTCGGGCTCGGGCTTCGTCCAGTCGATGGGCGCAAGCGAGGTGAACCCGCCAGCAGTGAAGTAATCCTGCAGACGGATCACGGGGGTCTTGCGGAGAAACGCGGCGATGGCGGTCATGAGAGCCCTTTCTTTGGCCGGGGAGGAGGACAGAATCGCGAAAATGCGATACGATGTTGTTCGATATATATCGAACAAATCGCCACGTCTACTTGCATGGAACAATCTTGTTCGGCATAGCGAACAAGCGTTCTCCAACCAAGGAAACCAAGGATGATACGATGACCACGTCCCTCGGCGCGAAGATCAAGCGTCACCGTCAGGAAAAGGGATATTCCCTCGACAAGCTCGCCGAGCTGACCGACTCCAGCAAGAGCTATCTTTGGGAACTCGAGAACCGCGATACGCGAAAACCGTCGGGCGAGAAGCTGACCCGCATCGCCCAGGCTCTGGAGGTCACGACCGACTACCTGCTGGATGACAGCGAGGAGCCCAGCGACGAGGTTCTGAAGGAGGCATTCTTCCGCAAGTTCAGCAAGCTCGCCCCCGAAGACCAGCAGAAAATCAACCAGATGATCGACATGTGGGGAAAGAAGGATTGAGTCTGCCGACGACGCCGAAGGGGTGGGCTATCCGCCTGACACAGATCCTGTCGATGGTCCAAGGAACCCATGGCCTTCCGCGGTTCCCCATCGATGTGGCCGCGCTCGCGCAGGATTTCTCGCGTCAGGTGTTTCCGGACGCGCCGATCACCATCGTGAAGGGGCTTGCGCTGTCCAAGGGCGTCGAAGGCATGCTGATGCCGCATCCCAGCGGCTCCGGCGAGTGGGGCGTTGTCTACAACGAGACCATCCGGTCGGCGGGGCGGCGCAACTTCACGCTGGCGCATGAGCTGGGGCACTACCTCCTGCACCGGCAGGCCAACCCGCGTGGGCTGGAATGTACCAGCCGCAACATGGCCGACTGGGACGAGGCTCGGAACAGGATCGAGGCAGAGGCGAACACATTCGCCTCCTACCTGCTGATGCCCCTCGACGATTTCCGCGAGCAGATCAAAGGCCGGATCATCGATATCGACGTGATGACCGAGCTCGCGGATCGGTATGCCGTCTCCCTGACGGCCGCGATCCTGAAATGGATGACCATCACCGACAAGCGCGCGATGATCGTGGTTGGCAAGGAGCGCTTCATCGACTGGGCCTGGTCTAGCGAGCCGCTGTTGAAGTCCGGGGTTTTCTACAGGGCACGGCAAGAGGTGATCGAATTGCCGCCCGCCTCGCTTGCCGCGCAAGAGGTGGACGGCGAAGAGGGGCGCTACGGCTGCCGCCATCCGGCTGGCATCTGGCTCGGCTCTGAACCGGTCCACGAGATGACCGTGTTCTCACCCAGCAATGATCAGATGACGATCTCGCTTCTGCTCTACCCCGACCGCGCCCCATCGCGATGGGAGATGGCGGAACTGGAGGAAGAGCCTGTCCTCGACAGCTTCGACAAGTTCATGGACGGCCGGACGAGTTGATTCGCCATAGCCGCCCGACCGAGAGATAAGCGAGGGGACATTTCAGCTACGTAGATTTTCGCCACGGTGCGCAGCGACCGCATGAGGTCGTAATAAATTGCTTTGCTTGATACTTTTCTGATTTCGCGACACATTTCGCCTATCACAACAGTCGCGAAAACCCGCCATGTCCATTCCCTCCGAAGACCCGGTTTCCGGGCCCAATCCTCTATGCCCTGAACGCATGTCCCCTGATGCTCGGCTTGCCGAGCTGGGGCGCATCCTCGCCGCAGGCGTCGTTCGCCTGAATGCCGGGAAGTCCAGTTCTTTATCGCCCGCCGACGGAGACAGTTCCGTGGACTACCCGCCCCGAAAGAGCGGTGGTCGTCGCAGGAAACGCATCCGCATCGGAGGAATTGATGAAGCATCACAGTAAGATAACGCCGCCCAAACCCGGGCAGGACGCACGCCTGGACCAAAGCGTCCTGTCGCGCATCGCCGCGCTCAAGGCCATGTCGGTGAAAGAGCTGAAGGCCGAATGGGAACGGCTCCTCGGCAGCGCCGCACCGAACAACAGCCGCGCCTTTCTCGAGGCCCGCATCGCCTATCGCCTGCAGGAACTGACCTATGGCGGGCCCGACCACGAGACCCGCCGCATGCTGGACCTGCTCGCCGACGAGGTCGAGGGCGTCTCCCGTCGCAAGAACCAGATCGCGGATCCCCGCAATCCGGTGGCAGGCACGCGGTTGATCCGGGAATGGAACGGGGTCGAGCACATCATCACCGTGCTGAAGGACGGTTTCGAGTGGCAGGGCCGCAAGTACAAATCGCTCTCCGGCATCGCGCGCGAAATCACCGGCGTGCGCTGGAACGGCTATCGCTTCTTCGGGCTGCAGGTCCGATCGCGGGAGGTTTGACCATGGACATGAACACGCGCCCCGGCCGCCGCCTGCGCTGCGCCATCTACACCCGCAAGTCGAGCGAAGAAGGGCTCGACATGGAATTCAACAGCCTCGACGCCCAGCGGGAGGCCTGCGAAGCCTATATCGCTAGCCAGAAATCCGAGGGCTGGGTCGCCACCCGCGACCGCTATGACGACGGCGGCTTCTCGGGCGGCAATCTGGACCGGCCGGGACTGAAACAGCTGCTGGCCGACATCGACGACGGGCTGATCGACGTGGTCGTGGTCTACAAGATCGACCGACTCAGCCGCGCCCTGATGGATTTCTCGAAGCTGGTCGAGGTCTTGGACCGTAACGGCGTCACCTTCGTCTCGGTCACGCAGTCCTTCAACACGACCACCTCGATGGGGCGGCTGACGCTGAACATCCTGCTCAGCTTCGCCCAGTTCGAGCGCGAGGTCATCGGCGAACGCATCCGGGACAAGGTCGCCGCCTCGCGCAAGCGCGGGATCTGGATGGGAGGCTATGTGCCGCTTGGCTACGATGTGCAAGACCGCAAGCTGGTGATCAACGAGGCTGAGGCCGCCTCGGTGCGCCGGGTCTTCGACCGGTTCGTCGAACTCGGCTCGGCCACGATGCTGGCGAAGGAGCTGCGGCGGGAGGGGTTTCGCAGCAAGCAGGGCACGTTGATCGACAAGGGCTACCTCTATAGGGTGCTCCGCAATCGCGTCTATCGCGGCGAGGCCGTCCACAAGGGCAAGGCCTATCCGGGCGAGCACGAGGCCATCGTCTCTGACAAGGTCTGGGATCAGGTCGACGCCATCCTGCAGGGCAACCGCCACGCCCGGTCCAGCAACAGCCGCATGCAGACGCCCGCGCCGCTGAAGGGCCTGATCTTCACCGACACCGGCGCGGCCATGACCCCGACCGCGACCAAGAAACGCGGCAAGCTCTACCGCTATTACGTGTCGATGGACGTGATCAAGAACCGCACGGCGGAGGACGATTGCGGTGGCGATCAAGCACCGGCCCGCCTGCCTGCGGGCATGGTCGAGGACGCCATCGTCACGGAGGTGCGGCGCATCCTGCAGACGCCCGAGGTGGTCACGCAGGTGCTGGCGGCGCTGAAGCGCGATCAGGTGTCCGAGGCCGAGGCCATCGCGGCGCTGCATGATTTCAACACCCTCTGGGCGCGACTTTTCCCGCTCGAGCAGGCGCGGATCGTCCAGCTTCTGGTCCGGCGCGTCACCGTCACCGCCGCCGGGCTCGAGGTTGACATCCGGCGCGAAGGCGTCGCGGGGGTCATCCGCGAGATGATCGCCCCGCGGGACATGGAGGCCGCCGAATGACCCGAAGCAACGACACCATCCGCGTGCTGATCCCCCTGAAGCTGCGCAAGAAGAACGGGCGGCCCAAGATAATGCCGCCCGCCGATTACAGCCCGAGCGAGGATCAGACGCAGGACCCGCACGTCCTGCGCGCCATCGGCCGGGCATGGGGTTGGCGGCGGCGCATGGAGGCAGGCGAGTTCGCCACGATCCAGGAACTGGCCGAGGCCGTTGGTCTGGCCGAGCGCCACGTCAGCCGCCAGCTGCGCCTCGCCTATCTGGCACCAGAGGTGCTGAAGCGCCTGACCTGCGGCCGCGAGGCGTCGGCGGTCAGCCTCTACGACCTGTGCTTTCTGGCAGGGGAGACATGGCAGGAGCAGGCTGAGCGGGTTTTCTAGAAAAAGAAAGTCAAGGTTTCCGCGAACTTCCTCCATCCGTGAAGTACCGAATGCTGTGACCCACGACAGTTCTCTGAACTGCCAAAGAGCTGGTCGACAGGCCATACTCAGGAGTGTCGGCCAATTCTCACTACTTGACGAAGTGCATCGGGCCAGATCATTTCATGTCTCATGAGCAGATACTATCAGACATTCGCACGGATCGGCGCGGGCCTAGCAGCCAATGCAATGCTTGTTTGGTTCTTGTGGCCCGGCGGGGCATGGCAGTTCGAACCTGAGCCGTTTTTCGCCTTTGGTGTTGCGGTGGTCGTCTGGGCATTTACCGAGTTTAAGTTGAGCGAGGAGGTGATCTATCGAGCATCTACGCCCAATGATATCCGGTTTGGCCGCGAGATCTTTGCTTATGGAACCTGGAACTTCCGAGAACTTTTGAAAGATCACGACTACCATCGTGGCATACACCCTAGATTTCTGACTGAAGCGTCGCTGTTGGTCAGCGAAACAGAGCTCGGAATTGCACATTTCCAGGATGGGCGGGTCCAGAAAAAATACTTAGACTTCTTCGAGCGCCTGAAGGCCTTTGTCGACTATTTTGGAATGCATTCATCTCCCGAGCGGTTTGGATCTGTGATGCTGCAGTCCGTCATTCCAGCCAACCAGTTTGATGAAATGAATGTAGCCCCGCATCATCAAGCTGAGATTAATGAAGTAAATCGACTAGCTACTGAAGCTTGGAAAGCCATGCGGCCTCTCATAACGGAGATTAAAGAACGAATTCCCGAAGTGTTCGACGAACAGATTAGGGGCGGTTGGATCAGGAGTCCCGAAGAGTAAAGAGCGTCGACGCGCGACATTCCGCAATTGACTCGTCTGACACCTGCGTCGCTGTCAGTGAAAACTCGCCTGAAAGGACGTCGCGGTCAGCGAGACATGCGCGTCCAGTGGCGGGCGCAGCTCAAATGCTTTCGGCTCGCGCGCGAAGTTCCAGATCCGGAACAGGGACCATTCCGAACGCCGCTCCTCAGCCACGGCCAGCTCGTTGCGGCTGATGTGAAAGGGTGTGCGTTCCCAGCCATTCGTCGTTTTCACCTCGATCAGGCGCGGGCGGCCATCCGTCGCGAAGCTGGCGATATCGTAGCCGACACCATCGCCATCCTCCTCCGACACCCACCTGACCTTGCGCGCAAGATCATCGCGGCCCGCTGATTTGAGGGCTTTACGTTCGTGCGCCAAGGCGCACTCCTCTCCGGCACGGCCGAGGGCGCGGTTTTGCTCGTCTCTCGCCGCGACATCGAATTTGCGGGCGATGTGCAGCATCTGCTCCAGCTCCTGCGGAGGCGGCTGGTTCGACAACGTGGGCGGCGGCCCGATCCAGATCGGCCGCGGCTCCGCGAGGCCAGTCGGCGCTCCTGCACCCGAATGGCGGCCGAGCCACGCCGAGTTCAGCGCCAGCCAGCGCGCCACGGCATCCACCAGCGTCATCTGGAAATTGAAGGCAGGCTTGTAGCCCGGGATCCAGTCCTCACCCAGCCCCTTCAGCACTGCGCTGATGTTCTGGTGCTTGAACTCGACCGATCCCTCGGAGCGTCCGTTCAACAGCGGCAGAAGTCCGCGCCGGTGCTCGGCCTTGTTGTAAGGGCGACCACAGACGTCGTCGGCCAGCATCGCGAAGTAATCCGCGACGATCAGGTCGTTTTCTTGATCTGTCCAGGCCCCGTTCGACATCGCGCCAGGCTAGGGGCGCAAACTGCGTTTGTCATCAGAGACTTCGCGCAAAACTACCAAGACATACCAACCACTACGCCGCCCGTGTCGCATCTCCGTCTGCTTTGAGACAAGCCGGAACCAGCGAAACACGGGCGCAACGCGATCCCGTCAGTTCATTGAATTGTATTGGTTTTTTGAATCCGTCTCACCAAGAGCGCAGGGCGGTTGGAAAGAGACGGTGGGCGTTCGGAGACCGATCTTGCGCAGTCGGCCAGTCTCCGAAGGGCGGATGGTCCCTGCAAACCCCTTTGGCACATAAAGAAAAAGGCCCCGCGAGGGACCTGTTTTCGGGTTTGCAATGTGCAAGTGGCGGAGCGAGAGGGATTCGAACCCTCGAGACGGTTCCCCGCCTACACACTTTCCAGGCGTGCGCCTTCGACCACTCGGCCACCGCTCCGTTGGGGCGGGTCTAGCCTGCGGCGGGCGGCTGTGCAAGCCGGTTGTCAGAGTTTGGAGATGCGCTTTTGCAACTCGGCCAGCTGGCGACGGATCTCGACCATGTCATGGTTGTCGTTGCCTGACGGGGCGGCATCCGTCGCCTTTGGCGCCTCCAGGTCCTCCGGCTCCGGACCGGAGGCACCGCCGCGCCAGCCGCCCATCATCGCCTTCAGGAACATCTGCTGCTGTCGCTGCAGCGCGTCGAAGCCGGGCATGTTGGCCATGGGGTTAGGGATGATGGACATGTTCTCCATCAGCTTGGACTGGCCTTCGCGCAGCATCTCGAAGCTGGCGGCCAGGAACTGCGGCACGACCGACCGTGCATTGCCGGCATAGCTGCGCACAAGATCGGTCAGCACGTCCAAGGGCAGCACGTTTTCGCCACGGCTTTCATGCTCGGCGATGATCTGCAGCAGATACTGGCGCGTCAGGTCGTCGCCCGACTTGAGGTCGACGATCTTCACCTCGCGGCCATCGCGGATGAAGGCGGCGATATCCTCGAGGGTCACATAATCGCTGGTCTCGGTGTTGTAGAGGCGGCGGCTGGCATAACGCTTGATCAGCAGCGGCGCAGTCGTTGCGGCCATCCTGGAGTCCTTGCAGTCGGTTTTGCCCATGATGAAAGCTGCAAAGTCAAAAGGCAAAGGAAAAAGCCCCTGCCGGACATGCAGAAGGGGCGGTCGAGCCGCCCCTTCGCAAACAGTCCTGTCAGTCGATCACTTCGCCGCGGCAGCGGTCGCGGTGGCCTTCTTGACGGCGGTCTGGGTGTCGCGGTTGGCCTTTTCGGCCACCTTCTGTGCGTCCGAGGCAATGTCCTTGCCAGCGGTCAGCATCAGGTCGACGGTGTCCATCTGGACCTTCTTGGCCACTTCGGCATAGGCCGCCATGTGCTCGGCAGCCAGTTCGGCCGAGGCCGACGCGAAGTCGCTCATCGCCTTGGCGTATTCCGACGGCTCTTCCTTGACGGCGGCCAGTTCGCCCATGCGGGTGATCGAGTCCTTGGCCCAGCGGGCCGAGATCTCGGTCGAACGCTCGGCGGCGGACAGCGCCACGCGGGCCAGCTTCTCGCCCAGCAGGTTCTGAGACTTCATCGCTTCCTGGAACGAGCTGGTGTCGATCGGGAAGTTCGCCATCATGTCCTGCATCGTCTTGGCGAAATCGGGGGTCTTTGCCATGTCAATCACTCCTCGTGCTGCAGCGATAAAGAGACTTGGGGAACCATCGCCGCTTCAATTCCATGCAGCCAATATGAATGCTGCACCGCAGCATTTCAAGTTTTTTCTTCTGCATTGCAGCATATGCCCCGAATCCGGCCCCCCGCTTGTGCAAGTCCATGGAATGCCTGCTCAACCTGCCGCAGCGTCACCCTGCCCGCTCGTGAACATAAATGCCGGGCGCCGGCTCCAGTCCCTCTCCCGGGTCGCGTGCGGCGACCATTGTCCCCGCGCGCTGTGCCAGCCACTCGCCCCAATGGGGCCACCAGCTGCCCTCGGTGAAGGTCGCCGAATCGCGCCATCTCTGGTGGCCGCCGCCAAAGTCGCTGTCGCCGATGTAATGGCCGTATTTCACGCGGTTTGGCGGGTTCACGATGCCTGCGACATGGCCCGACTGTGACAGGATGAAGGTCTTGTCCTCCGATCCCATCTGCGCGACGCCGCGCCAGCAGTCCTTCCACGGCGCGATATGGTCCCCTTCGCAGGCGATCGCGCAGATGGGCACTGTCACGTCCGTCAGGCGCAGTTTGTGATCCATCAGTTCGAACCCCTCGCCCGCGAAGGCGTTTTCCTGGCAGAGGCCGCGCAGGTACTGCATCGCCATGCGCCCAGGCAGGTTCGTGCTGTCGCCGTTCCAGAACAGCAGGTCGAAGGCAGGCGGCGTCTCGCCAAGCATGTAGCTGCGGATGGCGGGCCCCCAGACCAGGTCGTTGGCGCGCAGAAAGCTCATGGTACGCGACATCAGCTGCGCGCGCATCAGCCCGTGGCGCTGGACCTCTTCGGCGATGCCCGACACGAAGTCGTCCTGCAGGAAGCTGGTGAACTCGCCCTGGTCCGAAAAGTCGGTCAGCGTCGTCAGCAGCGTGGCCGAATTGATCCGCGTGTCGCCGCGCTGCTTCAGCAGGGCCAGCGTCAAGGACAGCGTGGTTCCGGCGATGCAATAACCGACCGCATTGACCTTGGATTGGCCGGTCAGTTCCAGCACCTTGTCGATCGCCTCCTGGTAGGCGGTCACATAATCCTCCAGTCCCACCTCAGAAAAGCTGGCGTCGGGGTTCTTCCAACTGACGATGAACAGGGTCTGGCCCTGGTCCACCAGCCAGCGGATCAGGCTGTTCTGCGGCTTGAGGTCCAGGATGTAGAACTTGTTGATCCAGGGCGGAAAGATCATCAGCGGCAGGGCATGCACCTTGTCGGTGCTGGGGGCATACTGGATCAGCTCGAACAGCCGGGTGCGATAGACGACGCTGCCCGGGGCGGTGCCGATGTTTTCGCCCACGGCAAAGGCCTTGCGGTCGGCCAGCGACACGATCATCTCGCCGCCGTTCTGCTCCACGTCGCGGACCAGGTTCTCCAGCCCCCGGACCAGGCTCTCGCCTTCGGTCTCGATGGCCTTTTCCAATGCGTCGGGATTGGTCGCCAGAAAGTTGGTGGGCGCCATCATGTCGACGATCTGGTTCGTCAGCCATTTCAGCCGCCGCCGCGCGACCTCGTCGGACAGCTGTAGCCCGTCGGCCGCCTCCTTCAGGGCCTTGGCATTGGTCAGGTACTGTTTCTTGATCAGGTTGAAATAAGGATGTGTCGTCCACAGCGGGTTGGCAAAGCGCTTGTCCGCTGGCGTGTCGTCCTCCGGCGCCGTCAGCTGGCCGCTGGCCAGGGCTTTTTGCGCGCGGGCATAATTCGACAGCGTCTCGCCCCAATAGGACACCTGGGTCTCGATCATCTTGCCCGGCTGCTCGGTCAGCGTCTTCAGAAAGGCGTTCGTCGCCGTCATGTAGAAATCCGGGCCGGGTCCCGCGACGCCGGGATTGGGCAGGTTGCGTTCAGCAAATGCCGCCATCAGCCGGTGGCCCAAGGTCTCGATCCGCTCGATGTTCTCGGCAAGGCGCTGCGCGTTCGGGGCGTGGCCGCTGCCGGCCAGCTTGGCCAGCATCTCGGCCGCGCTGCTTGGGGTGGCGGCCTGCTCGACAGGCGCCTCGGGCCGGGGCTGCACCTCGGGGGTCAGCCCTGTCGCAGGCGCCGTGTTCTGCTGGTCGACCACCTGTGCCTCCGACGCGGACGCCGCCGGCTTTTTGGCACGCGGCTTGCGGGCCTTTCCGGAAGTTGCGGACTTTGCGCCCGATTCAGCAACGTTTTTACCTGTCGCGCGTGACTGCCTTGCCATGACCCGGTTTCCCCCCTAGGTATAACCCGATGATATGCGCAGGGCAGGCAGGGCGTAAACCGCATTTGTCCAAATCGCCGGCCTCGCCTACCGCGCATGACAGATGCCGCAGCGCAGCAAATGGTAGGTCACATGCCGGTCAAAGGTCTCAAGGGTATCCTGTCTTACGACGCGATGGAGACGATCAGGAACACCAATGAATGGATGGGCGCCACCGCGCGTGCCATGGGGTCCTATCCGGCCTTCGCGCTGATCCCGCATCCTGCCTTCAAGATGCTGAGCGCCTGGGGCCGCGTGACCGAACGCAGCTTTGCCCGCATGGTGATCAAGCCTGACTGGGAAATCCCGCCCATCGCGGGCGACGACGGTCAGGACCACATCGTCTATGTCGAACCGGTCGTGCGCCGCGCCTTTGGCGATCTGATCCATTTCCGCGTCGCCCGGCGCGAGCCCTCGCCGCGCAAGGTGCTGCTGGTGGCGCCGATGTCCGGTCATTACGCGACCCTCATGCGCTCGACGGTCACCTCGCTTCTGTCCGATTGCGAGGTCTATGTCACCGACTGGCACAACGCCCGCGACATCCCGGTCAGCGAGGGCAAGTTCGACGTCGAGGATTACACGGCCTACCTTGCCGACTTCATCCGCCACCTGGGGCCCGACACCAATGTGATCGCCGTCTGCCAGCCCGCGCCGCTGGCCCTGGCCGCGACCGCCATGCTGGCCGAGGACGACCCTTCCGCGCAGCCGCGCACCCTGACGCTGATCGGCGGCCCCGTGGACCCCGATGCCGCCGCGACCGAGGTGACCGATTTCGGCAACCGCGTGACGATGGGGGAACTGGAACATCTTCTGATCCAGTCGGTGGGGTTCAAGTATCGCGGTGCGGGGCGGATGGTCTATCCGGGGCTTGCGCAGTTGGGCAGCTTCATTTCCATGAACGCCGAAACCCATTCGCGCGCCTTCCTGAACCAGATCTTCTCCGAGGCGCGCGGCACGGCGTCCGAAGGCGACAAGCACAACAAGTTCTATGACGAATACCTGGCGGTCATGGACATGACGGCGGAGTTCTACCTGTCGACGGTCGAGCGCATCTTCAAGAACCTCGAGATCGCGCAGAACCGCTTTACCGTGAACGGCCGCCAGCTGGACATCGGCAAGATCAGCGATGTTGCGATCATGACCGTCGAAGGCGCCAATGACGACATCTCGGCCCCCGGCCAGTGCGTCGCGGCACTGGGCCTGTGCACGGGCGTCCCCGACGACAAGAAGGTGCAGCATCTGGAACCGGGTGCGGGCCATTACGGCATCTTCGCGGGCAAGTCCTGGCGCCTGAACATCCGGCCCCTGGTCCTGGATTTCATCGACGAGAACGCCGCCCTGCCCGACAGCGTTAAGCCGAAACGCCGTCGCACGCGCGGCGGCCCGGCGGCGGATTGCGGCGTGAACGACCCCGTGGAATCCGGCAACGTCGCCGTCTGAGAGGCAGGAACCGCGGCTTTGCGTCTGTCGTTGTGACCCCGGATGCCGCCTGACGCGGCGCGAAGGGATTATCATGACTGATCTTGTGGACACGTTCTGGAAACGCCTCGACGACATCAACTCGGGCATGCTTGCCCTGACCGAGGACCCGCGTCTGGTGCCGATGTCCCACTACGTCAATCGCGACCTGAACACCCTGTGGTTCATCACCGCCAAGGGCACCGATCTGTCGCAAAGCCTGCGCGATGGGGCCAAGGACGCGCTCCATGTCGTCTCTTCCGCGAATGAGGGTCTTTATACCCGCATCCACGGCCGCCTGTCCCTGTCGAATGACAGCAAGAAACTGGACGAACTGTGGAATGCCGTCGCCTCCAGCTGGTTCGAGGAAGGCCGGCAGGACCCCGATGTCCAGCTGCTGCGTCTTGATTTGGCCGAGGCCGAGGTGTGGGCCACCGGCGGCCGCGCGGCCTTCCTCTACGAGATCGCCAAGTCCAAGCTGACCGGATCCAAGCCGGACATGGGCGACCACTACAGCCTGACGTTCTGATCCGTCAGCGCCAGCGTCTCGATGGCCTGGGTCAGCAGATCCAGGCACTCGGGCGTTGAAAAGCTGTGGTTCGCGCCCTTGACCAGCGTCAGGCGCATGTCATGGCCTTGCGCATGGTCCAGCAGATCCAGCGCCCATTGCATCGGCACATCCGCATCCGCCGTGCCCTGCAGCATCCGGACCGGAAAGGGCAGCGGCAACGGCTGGTCCATGACCTGGTGCCTGCGCCCGTCCTCGATCAGGCGGCGGGTGATCACATAGGGGCGCGGATCATAGTCGCTCGGGATCTCGATCCGGCCGTCCCGCATCACCACCTGTCGCTGCGCCTCGGAAAACCCGGCCCAAAAGCCGCGCTCGGTGAAATCGGGTGCCGCCGCCACGGTCACCAGCCCCGCGACGCGCTGCGGCATCGACCGCGCGACCAGCAGGCTGATCCATCCCCCCATCGACGATCCGACCAGAACCTGCGGCCCTTCGGTCAGCGCCTCGATTGCGGCACGTGCGTCGTCGAACCAGTCCCCGATCGAACCCTCTTCGAACAGCCCGCTGCTGTCGCCGTGCCCGGAATAGTCAAAGCGCAGAAAGGCCCTGCCCCGCCGGCTGGCCCAGTCCTGCAGGTGCAGCGCCTTGGTTCCGGTCATGTCCGATTTGAACCCGCCCAGGAACACCACGCCGGGCCCCTGCCCCGATGTCAGGTGATAGGCGATGCGCCGTCCCGCGGCCGTGTCCAGATAGCTGCTCATCTGCGTCCCCCGTCATTCGCTGCACCCACAGCTAGCCCGCCGCCAGCTTGACAGTCCAGCCCGCGGCGTTCATGCCTGCGCGCACCATAACCCGCAACCGGGCGTTCCGTGGGCGCCAAACCGACGAGGAGGACGACATGTCCCAGATCTCCCTTTCCTTTCCCGATGGCAATGCGCGCGACTATCCCGCCGGCGTGACAGCGGCCGAGGTCGCGGAAAGCATTGCGCCCAGCTTGGCCAAGCGCGCGATTTCCGCCAGCCTGGACGGCCAGCACATCGATCTGGCCTGGCCGATCCATGCCAGCGGCGCCATCGCCATCCACACCCTCAAGGACGAGGCGCAGGCGCTGGAACTGATCCGCCACGACTTTGCCCATGTCATGGCCCGCGCCGTGCAGTCGATCTGGCCGGATGTGAAGGTCACCATCGGCCCGGTGCGCGACTATGGCTGGTTCTACGACTTTGACCGTGCCGAACCCTTCACGCCCGAGGATCTGGGCCGCATCGAGGCCGCGATGAAGGAGATCATCAACGCCCGCGACCCCGTCCGCACCGAGGTCTGGGACCGGGAGCGCGCCATCGCCCATTACGAGGAGCGCGGCGAACCTTTCAAGGTCGAACTGATCAACCGCATCCCCGAGGGCGAGGACCTGCGGATGTACTGGCACGGCGACTGGCAGGACCTGTGCCGCGGGCCGCATCTGCAGAACACGGGCCAGCTGCCCGCGGACGCCTTCAAGCTGACGCATATTGCCGGCGCCTATTGGCTGGGCGATGCCTCGCGCCCGATGCTGCAGCGCATCTATGGCGTGGCCTTCCGCAACCGCGACGAGCTCAAGGCGCACATGACCATGCTGGAGGAGGCCGCCAAGCGCGACCACCGCAAGCTGGGCCGCGAGATGGACCTGTTCCACATGCAGGAGGAGGCGCCGGGCCAGATCTTCTGGCACCCGAACGGCTGGAACATCTATACCACGCTGCAGGACTACATGCGCCGCAAGCAGCGCGCCGACGGCTATGTCGAGGTGAACACGCCCCAGGTCGTCAGCCGCAAGCTGTGGGAGGCTTCGGGCCATTGGGAGAACTACCAGGAAAACATGTTCATCGTCGAAGTCGATGAGGAACATGCCAAGACCAAGACGATCAATGCGCTCAAGCCGATGAACTGTCCCTGCCATGTGCAGGTGTTCAACCACGGCCTGAAATCCTATCGCGATCTGCCGCTGCGCATGGCCGAGTTCGGGTCCTGCAACCGCTATGAACCCTCGGGCGCGCTGCATGGCATCATGCGGGTGCGCGGCTTTACCCAGGATGACGCGCATATCTTCTGCACCGAAGACCAGATCGAGGCGGAAACCAAGAAGTTCATCGACTTCCTCGCCGGGATCTATGCCGATCTGGGCTTTGACGGCTGGCGCATCAAGCTGTCCACGCGTCCGGAAAAGCGCATCGGCTCCGACGAAAGCTGGGACCGGGTCGAGGCCGCGCTTGGCAATGCCTGCCAGGCGGCGGGCCATGACTACACGATCTTCCCGGGCGAAGGTGCCTTTTATGGCCCCAAGCTGGAATTCGTGCTGACCGATGCCATCGGCCGCGACTGGCAATGCGGCACGCTGCAGGTCGACCCCAACCTGCCCGAGCGTCTGGACGCGGAATATGTCGGCGCCGATGGGCACAAGCACCGGCCCATCATGCTGCACCGCGCCGTCCTGGGCAGCTTCGAACGCTTCATCGGCATCCTGATTGAGAACAGCGCCGGCAAGCTGCCTTTCTGGCTGGCCCCGCGTCAGGTGGTCGTCGCCTCGATCGTGTCGGATGCCGATGATTATGTGGCCGAGGTCGTGGAGGCGCTACGCAAACGAGGCATCCGCGCCGAGGCGGACACGCGCAACGAAAAGATCAATTACAAGGTGCGCGAGCATTCGGTGGCGAAAGTTCCCGCTATACTTGCAATCGGCATGAAAGAGGTGGAAGATCGCACTGTCTCGATGCGCCGCCTGGATCAGCAAGGCAGCCGCACCCTGACCCTCGCCGATGCCCTGGAACAGTTGCAGGCCGAGGCGACACCGCCTGACCTGCGCCCGGATGCGCCGTTGTCACCAGTCCGTCAGGTTCAGGCGTCAGCCTGAAGGCGTTTCCCGCTTGCCTTTTTGATCGATTCGGGCATCCTCGCTATTGCGTGAGCGAAGACTTTCTACCGCCTCCCTTTGACGGGCAGCCGGAAGACCGAAAGCGGGCTGCACGGCCTGGCGCAATCCTGCGCCGGGATGACTTGAAGGAGAGAACGGTTATGGCGACCGGAACGGTGAAGTGGTTCAACGCCACCAAAGGCTTTGGTTTTATTGCCCCCGATGACGGCGGCAAGGACGTGTTCGTGCACATCTCGGCGGTCGAGCGTGCCGGCCTGACGGGCCTGCAGGACAACCAGAAGATCGCGTACGAACTGCAGTCCGGCCGCGATGGCCGTGCCTCGGCGGCGGATCTGAAGCTGCTCTGATCCAGGCTTTGCACAATCTCTGACGGCCCGTTTGCGCGGGCCGTTTTTCTTTGGCAGAAAGGCCGCCGAACCACGCGGACCCTTTGCCATGAACCTTGCCCAGCATGTCCTGACCGCCGGCCTGTCCTGCCCCGACAAGCTGGCCCTGTCGGTCATCGGGGCCACGGGGGCGGATCACTGGTCCTTTCAGCGCCTGACGCGGGCGGTACGCGGGACGGCGACGGGGCTTCTGCAGGCGGGCCTTTGTCCCGGCGACCGGCTGCTGATGCGGCTCGGCAATCGCCCGTCGTTTCCCATCGCCTATCTGGGCGCCATTGTGGCCGGCATCGTGCCCGTACCGACCTCGGCCCAGCTGACGCGGTCGGAAATCACCCGGCTTGCGGCGCAGATCGGCCCCGCGATGATCGTGGCGGGCGCGGGCATTGCCCTGCCGGACCATCCCGCGCCGGTTCTGGCCGAGGAAGTGCTGCAGGGCTTCCATGACCTGCCGCCGGCGGATTTCGCCCAAGGCGATCCCGAGCGGCTGGCATATATCGTCTTCACCTCGGGCAGTTCTGGCCAGCCGCGCGCCGTGATGCATGCCCATCGGGCGATCTCGGCGCGGCGGATGATGTTCGACGGCTGGTACGGGATGACGGGTGCGGACCGGTTGCTGCACGCGGGCGCGTTCAACTGGACCTTTACCCTGGGCACCGGGCTGATGGACCCCTGGACACTGGGTGCCACCGCGCTGATCCCGGCCGAAGGCACCCCGCTGGAACAGATCCCCCTGCTGGCCAGCCGCCACGGCGCCACGATCCTGGCAGGCGCGCCGGGGATATTCCGCCGCCTGTTGCGGGCGGACTGGCGGCCGATCCCCACGCTGCGCCACGGCCTTGCCGCGGGCGAGCGTCTGGACCCTGCCCTCCGCGACGCTTGGACGGCGCGTACCGGAACCGACCTGCACGAGGCGATGGGCGCCTCCGAGATCTCGACCTTCCTGTCGGGCAGCCCCGACCGGCCGGCCCCGCCCGGCACGGCAGGCTTTCCCCAGCCCGGTCGGCATGTGGCCGTGCTGGACGACGCGGGACAGCCGTTGCCCGCCGGCCAAGCGGGCGACCTGGCGGTGCGGCACGACGATCCGGGGCTGTTCCTGGGCTATCTGGACCAGCCGCAGGACACGGCGGTGCGCTTTCGCGGCGACTGGTTCCTGACCGGGGACCGGGCGGTGGCGGATGACCGGGGTGCCGTTTCCCTTCTGGGCCGGGGCGATGACATGATGAACGCGGGCGGCTTTCGCGTCGCCCCGCCCGAGATCGAGGACGTGCTGGCCGCGCATCCGCAGGCGGGCGAGGTGGCGGCGGTCGAACTGCCCGTCGGTCCCGGCACCAGCGTGATCGCCGCCTTCTGGACCGGGATGGCCGAACCTCAGGCCCTGCGCGCTCTGGCCGAGACCCATCTGGCCCGCTACAAGCAGCCGCGCGACTATATCCGGCTGGAGGCACTGCCCCGCACCCCCACCGGCAAGATCAACCGCCGCGCCCTGCGCGAGGCGCATCGCAAGGACCATCCATGACCAATGCCACCCGCCTGGACATCTTTGCCGACCCGGTCTGTCCCTGGTGCCTGATCGGCAAGGTCGAACTGGATCGCGCGCTGGAAAGCCGTCCCGACCATCCCTTTGCGATCACCTGGCACCCGTTCCGGCTGAACCCGCAGATGCCGCGCCAGGGGATGGACCGGGTGGCCTATCTGCGCGCCAAGCTGGGGGATCAGGCCGAGGATGCGGGACGTGCGCTGGCCGAACGCGCCGCGAGCCTGGGGCTGACGCTGAACCCCTCCCCGCGTGAGCCCGACACCACGGATGCCCATCGCCTGATGCATTGGGCGGGGCTGGAAGGTGCCCAAGACCGCGTCATGGAGGGTCTGCTGCGCGCCCACTGGCAAGAGGCGCGCGACATCGGGGATGCCGACACCCTGGTTTCCGTGGCCGAGGCTGCAGGCATGGACGGCGCCGTGACCGCGCGCCTGCTGGCCAGCGACGCCGACCGGGACGAGGTGATGCAGCGCGAACAGCATGCGCGTCAGCGGGGCGTCAGTTCCGTGCCCACCTTCGTGGTGGCCGATGCCCATGCGATCAGCGGCGCGCAGCCAGCCAGCCTCTGGCAGCAGGTCATCGACGAGATTTCGGCGGCTTCCCGCTAGCAGGACTTGCAGACTCTGCAACTAAAGCCTATCTCCCGGGCCAGAACCGACAGGTGACCCCCATGACTGACATCGCCTATTCCGGGCCGGCGCAACCCCGCCGCCTGCCGCTGCCCGAATTCATCGCGATGCTGGCGTTCCTTTTCGCCACCATCGCGTTTTCCATTGATGCGATGCTTCCGGCCCTGCCGGACATCGCCGCCGACCTGACCCCGGACAATGTGAACCGCGCCCAGCTGATCCTGACCAGTTTCATGGCAGGCATGGGGCTGGGCACGCTCTTCGCCGGCCCGATCTCTGACGCCCTGGGCCGCAAGCGGACCATCACCCTGGGCTTTGGCCTTTACATCATCGCCACGATCGCCGCGCTTTACGCCGACTCGCTGGAGCTTCTGCTGGCCGCGCGCTTTGTGCAGGGCCTGGGGGCCGCGGGTCCGCGCATCGTCGGCCTGGCCTTGGTCCGCGACCTCTACGAGGGGCGCGAGATGGCCCGGATCACCAGCTTCGTGATGATGATCTTCATCATGATCCCCGCGGTGGCGCCGACCCTCGGCGCGGCGATCATCTCGGTCGCGGGCTGGCATGGCGTCTTTCTGGCCTTCATCGCCTTTGCGGTGACCGGCGCGCTGTGGCTGAACATCCGCCAGGCTGAGACCCTGCCTCCCGCCGCCCGCCGCCCCCTGCGCGTCGGCACGCTGATGGCGGCCGCGCGCGAGGTGCTGTCGGACCGGCAGGTGATGCTGGCGACCCTGATCCTGACCCTAGGCTTTGGTCAGATGTTCGGCCTCCTCTCCTCGGCCCAGCAACTGTTCGGCGAAACCTATGGCAAGGGCGAGAACTTCCACCTGTGGTTCGCGCTGATGGCGCTGCTGTCGGGCTCGGGGACGGTGCTGAACGCGACCTTCGTGATGCGCTTTGGCATGCGGCGGATCGCGAAATGGGCCTATGTCATGCAGACGATCGTCTCGGCCGTCGTGCTGGCCCTGCTGCTGACCGACGTGCTGCCGCAGGCGCTGCGTTTTCCGGCCTTCTTCTTCTGGGCGACCAGCGTGTTCTTCATGGCCGGAGTGACCTTCGGCAACCTCAACGCGCTGGCGCTGCAGCGGATGGGGCATATCGCGGGAATGGCCGCCTCGATCATCGCCGCGATCTCGACCCTGGCGGCGGTGGCGATCGCGGCGCCGGTCGGGCTGCTCTACAATGGAACGGCGATCCCTGCAGTGACGACGACGCTGATCTGTTCGGGCTTTGCCTGGCTGCTGATGCGGGGCCTGCAGGACTGACGCCAGCTAATGGTCGGAATGGGAACGGGGGGCCGCAGGGCCCCCCGTTTCGTCAGGAACGCGGCTCAGGCCGCCACACCTTCGGGCAGGCGCGCCCCTGTCATGTAGGCCACTGCATCCGACATCGAATGCTCCTTGGGGTCGATCACGCAGAGGCGCCGTCCCAGGCGGTGGATATGGATGCGGTCCGCCACCTCGAAGACATGCGGCATGTTGTGGCTGATCAGCACGATCGGAATGCCGCGCGCCCGGACGTCCTGGATCAGGTCCAGCACGCGACGGCTTTCCTTCACCCCCAGGGCGGCGGTCGGTTCGTCCAGGATGATCACGCGGCTGCCGAAGGCCGCGGCGCGGGCCACGGCGACGCCCTGTCTCTGGCCACCGGACAGCGTCTCCACAGGCTGGTTGATGTTCTGGATCGTCAGTAGGCCCAGCTCCGATAACTTCTGGCGCGAAAACTCGTCCATCGCTGGCTTGTCCAGCATGCCCAGCCACTTGCCCATGAAGCCCGGCTTGCGCATCTCGCGGCCCATGAACATGTTGTCCGAGATCGACAGAGCGGGCGACAGGGCCAGCGTCTGGTAGACGGTCTCGATCCCCGACTTCCGGGCGTCCAGGGGGCTGGCGAAGCTGATCGGCTTGCCATCCAGCCGGATCTCGCCCTCGTCGGGCTTCACGGCGCCGGACAGCGCCTTGATCAGGCTGGACTTGCCGGCCCCGTTGTCGCCGATCACAGCCAGGATCTCGCCGGGATAGAGGTCGAAGTCGGCCTCGTCGAGCGCCGTCACGCGACCATAGCGCTTGACCAGGTTGCGGGCGGAAAGAAGCGGCTCGGTCATGACGACACCTTTCTGATCCATTGGTCGATGGCGACGGCGAAGATGATCAGCCAGCCGGTCGCGAACAGCTGCCACAGCACGTCCACCCCCGCCAGGCGCAGGCCAGAGTTGAAGACGCCCACGATCAGCGCCCCGATCAGCGGCCCCAGGATCGACCCGCGCCCGCCGAACAGCGAGATGCCCCCGATGACGACCGCCGTGATGGATTCCAGGTTCGCCTCGAAGAACGAGGTCGGGCTGATCGACCCCACCCGCCCGATGGAAGACCAGGCCGCCAGCGCGCAGATCATGCCCGCCACCACATAGACAGACAGCAGCACGCGGTTGGTCTGGATGCCGGCCAGCGCCGCGGCCTCGGGATCGTCGCCCACGGCATAGACGCGCCGTCCCCAGGCGGTCTTGTAGAGCGCATAGTAAAGCGCCGCGAAGACCACGATCATCAGGATGACGCCATAGGTCAGAACGGCCCCGCCCACGGTAAAGCGTTCGCCGAAGAATTTCAGCAGCGGCGCCTCGGCATCTAGGGTCTGGCTGCGGATCGTCTCTCGGCCCGAGAGGTAATAATTCAACGCAAGGAAAATATTCCAGGTGCCAAGCGTGGTAATGAAGGGCGGCAGCTTCAACCGCGTCACCAGGATCCCGTTCAGCGTGCCGGTGGCGGCACCGCAGGCCAGGCCCACCAAGATGGCGATCGGCACCGGAACACCGAAATTCACCGCCAACTGACCCATGACGACCGAGATCAGCACCATCACCGCCCCCACCGACAGGTCGATGCCCGCCGTCAGGACGACCAGCGACTGCGCCGCGGCCAGGGTCCCCACGACCGCGACCTGCTGCAGGATCAGCGACAGGTTGAAGGCCGAGAAAAAGTTGGGCGAGATCAACCCGAAGGCGATCAGCGACAGCACCAGCACGATGACCGGAACCATTGTGGGAAACTGGTGCAGGAAATGCTGCACCCGGTCCAGCGTGCTGCGCTGGCGGTGGTCGAAGCTGGCGACCTTTTCGCTTGCGCTACGCTCGACCACGGGATCGGGGGTGTCGGACATCGGGGCCTCCGTGGATCAGGCAGGATGGCCGCGGCGGATCAACCGCCGCAGCCCGAAGATCGTGTCAGGTGGGGCTCAGCCCCAGCAGCGCTCCAGGCCCTCGTCGACGCCGATGGACTCGACGCCCTCGACCGGCTCGCCCGTCACCAGGTTCACGCCGGTATTGGTGAAGTCGAGGCCCTCGGTGGTTTCGGGCTTGGTGCCGTCTGCGGCAAAGGCGGCGATCGCCTCGATGCCCATCGACGCCATCAGCAGCGGGTATTGCTGCGAGGTCGCGCCGATCACGCCCTCCTTGACGTTCTGGACGCCGGGGCAGCCGCCGTCGACCGACACGATCAGCACGTCGTTTTCCTTGCCAAAGGACTTCAGCGCCTCATAGGCACCGGCCGCGGCAGGTTCGTTGATCGTGTAGACCAGGTTGATGCCCGGATCCTGCTGCAGCAGCGCCTCCATGGCCTGGCGGCCGCCCTCTTCGTTACCCGAGGTGACATCATGGCCGACGATGCGGGCATCGTCCTCGTCGCCGATGACGTTCTCATCCTTCACGTCGATGCCGAAGCCCGCCAGGAAGCCCTGGTCGCGCAGCACGTCGACCGAAGGCGCGCTGGCCGACAGGTCCAGCATGGCGATCTTGGCGTCGGCTGCGGCATCGCCCATCTTGCCGGCGGCCCAGGCCCCGATCAGGCGGCCGGCCTCGCGGTTGTCGGTGGCGAAGGTCGCGTCAGCCGCGTCGATCGGATCCAGCGGCGTGTCCAGCGCGATCACCAGGATGCCGGCCTCGCGCGCCTGCGCCAGCGATTCAGTGATGGCCTTGGTGTCGGATGCCGCGATCAGGATGCCCTTCACGCCCGCCGCGATGCAACTTTCCACGGCCTGCTGCTGGGTCTCGTGGTCGCCGTCCACCTTGCCGGCAAAGGTCATCAGCTCGACGCCCATCTCGGCCGCCTTGGCGGTGGCGCCTTCCTTCATCTTGACGAAGAACGGGTTGATGTCGGTCTTGGTGATCAGGCAGGCCTTTGCGGGCTCCTGCGCTTGGGCCAGGCCGGCCGACAGGGCCAGCACGGATGCTGCGACGGATGCGCGGAACATGGTCTTCGTGGTCACTTTACTAATCTCCTCCAAGATGGCGGTTCCTCGGCCGCCCTGAAACCACAAAGCACCACCAATCGCCTCTTGTCAATAAATCAATCATGTTGATTAATGCGCTTCAGGAGGACGCGCAGATGCCCTTAGACCGCGAGGCCGCCGGCCCTCTCAGCCGGAACGAACGGATGATCCTGTCGCTGATCCGGCGCCACGGACCGCTGGCCCGGGCCGCGCTGACCCATCTGACGGGCCTGTCGGCGCAGTCGATCACCAACCTCACGCGCAAGCTGATCCACAGCGGCTACCTGGACGCCGAAGAGGTCGTGCGCGGCAAGGTGGGCCAGCCCTCGACCCCCCTGGCCCTGGCTCCCGGCGGGGCGTTCTTCCTGGGCCTCAAGATCGGGCGCAGGCTTGCCGAACTGGCGCTGGTCGATTTTTCGGGCCAGGTCCGCATGCACCGGCAGGAGGTCCACGCCTTTCCGCAACCCGACCGCCTGCTGACCTTTGCTCGCCAGGGGCTGGCGACGCTGACCAATTCCCTGCGCCCGGCGGAAAGGGCACGGATCATGGGCCTGGGCGTGGCCACGCCCTATCGCCTCTGGGACTGGGGGCAGGAGATGGCCGACTGGCTGGACGTGGACCTTCAGGCCGCACTTGCGGCCGACCTGCCCTATCCCGTCTTCGTGGACAACGACGCCTCCACCGCCTGCGGGGCCGAGCTGATCTTTGCGCCCCGCGACCTGCCCCGCGACTTCATCCACATCTATGTGGCGCATTTCGCGGGCGGCGGCATCGTCCTGGATGGTGCCCTGCGCCACGGCCCGCAGAGGAATGCCGGCGCATTGGGGTCGATGCCGGTGCCGGGGGGCGGGCAGTTGCTGGACCGGGCCTCGGTCTCGGCGCTGGAGCGCCGCATCGGGCGGTCGCTGCCCCCTGACGATTCAGGCTGGGACGTGCCCGAGGCGGTCGAGAGGGAATGGGCCGAGGACGCCGGCCGCGCCCTGGCCTTCGTGGCCCTGTCGGCGGTGGCGCTGGTCGACCTGCCGCTGGTGGTGATCGACGGCGCCGTTCCCGCAGCCACCCGCGCCCGGCTGGCCGAGGAGACCCGCCGCGCGATGGCCGCCATGCCCGCGGCCGGCATCGACCGCCCGCAGGTCATCGAGGGCAGCCTGGGCCGCAGCGCCCGCATCCTGGGCGCGGCCGGCCTGCCGCTGTCGCATTTCTTCCAGCCCGACGGGGCGCTGGACTGATCCGATTGCGCTTGACGCACGACCTGTAGGGGCTATAAGCGCGCACTTCGTTGGTGTTGGTGGACCCCGCAAGGGGAACCCTGTCAGGCCCCGGCCAGAGGACAACGCCCTTCGCAACCGCATGAAGGAGATCAGCCGTGACCAAACGCACGTCTGCCAAGTACAAGCTCGACCGCCGCATGGGCGAGAACATCTGGGGCCGCGCCAAGTCGCCGGTCAACCGCCGCGAATACGGCCCCGGCCAGCACGGCCAGCGCCGCAAGAACAAGCTGTCCGACTTCGGCACCCAGCTGCGCGCCAAGCAGAAGCTCAAGGGCTACTATGGCGACCTGACCGAAAAGCAGTTCCGCCGCATCTATGCCGAAGCCGAGCGCATCAAGGGCGACACCGGCGAGAACCTGGTCGGCCTGCTGGAGCGCCGCCTGGACGCGGTCGTCTACCGCGCCAAGTTCGTGGCGACCATTTGGGCCGCCCGCCAGTTCGTCAACCACGGCCATATCCAGGTCAACGGTCAGCGCGTGAACATCGCGTCCTACCGCGTCAAGGAAGGCGATGTCATCTCGATCCGCGAGCGTTCGCGCCAGCTGGCCATCGTGCTGGAAGCCGTCGCCCTGACCGAGCGTGACGTCCCCGACTACCTGGAAGTCGACCACAACAAGATGACCGCGACCTTCGTGCGCACCCCGGCCCTGGGCGACATCCCCTATGCCGTGCAGATGGAACCGAACCTGGTCGTCGAATTCTACGCGAAGAACTGATCTTCGCCTGAACCTTTTGCTCTGGGGGCCGCATCTGCCGATGCGGCCCTTTTGCTTGGCCGGGGGGATATTTCGATCCGGCCGGGGGCTGCGGCCGCTTGGGCCTTTTCTTGCCGCCGGCCCGCGACTAAACGGGGCCGGACAAAGGATGGACCCATGACCCAGATCACCGTGCAGCCCGGCATCATGGATATCGCGCTCTATGTCAGCGGCGAAAGCCGGCTGGAGGGACGCGAGGATGTGCTGAAACTGTCCTCGAACGAGAACCCGCTCGGCTGCAGCCCGGCGGCGCAGGCGGCCTTCGTGGCCGCAGCGGGTGATCTGCACCGTTATCCGGCGACCGACCATGCGGGCCTGCGCGCGGCCATCGGCGAGGTTCACGGCCTGGACCCGGACCGCATCATCTGCGGCGTGGGATCGGATGAGGTGCTGCAATTCGTAGTCCACGCCTTTGCCGGCGAAGGGGACGAGGTCATCACGACCCAGCACGGGTTCTCCATGTACCCGATCCTGGCGCGGATGGTCGGCGCGACCCCCGTGACCGTGCCCGAGGCCGAGCGGCGGGTCGATGTCGACGCCATCCTGGCCGCCGTCACCGACCGCACGCGGGTCGTCTTCATCGCCAACCCGGCGAACCCGACCGGCACGATGCTGGGGGCGGACGAACTGCAGCGCCTGGTCGACGGACTGCCCCCGCAGGTGATCTTCGTCCATGACGGCGCCTATACCGAGTTCGCGGACGGCTTCGACGGCGGCGCCTCGCTGGTGGACCGGCATCCGAACGTGATCATGACGCGGACCTTTTCCAAGATCCACGGCCTGGGCGGGCTGCGGATCGGCTGGGGCTATGCAAGCCGCCCGATCATCGACGTGCTGAACCGCATCCGCCAGCCGTTCAACCTGTCGGCGGCCCAGATGGCCGCGGCCGAGGCCGCCATCCGCGACACGGGCTTCACCGCCCGCTGCGCCGACCTGAACGCCCGGATGCGCGACCGGATGCGGCAGTCGCTGATCCAGATGGGCATCGGCTGCGACGAAAGCTTTGCCAATTTCGTGCTGGCCCGCTTTGACAGCCCCGACACGGCGCAGGCCGCCGATGCGGCGCTGCGGGCGGACGGCATCCTGGTGCGGCGGGTCGGCGGATATGGCCTGCCCGCGGCGCTGCGGATCACCGTCGGCGACGAGGCGGGGTGCAGCCGCGTCCTGGAAACCCTCGGACGCTTCATGGCCGACCGGAGGGATGCATGAGCGTGATCTATGACCGCGTGGCCCTGATCGGGCTGGGCCTGATCGCGGGCTCGATGGCCCATGCGATGCGCGAACAGGGTTTGGCGGGCCAGGTCACCGGCTATGCCCGCAGCGCCGCCACGCGCGACACCGCGCGCGAGGTCGGCTTCTGCACCGTCTTCGACAGCGCCGCCGAGGCCGTGGCCGACGCCGACCTGGTCGTCCTGGCCGTCCCCGTCGGCGCGATGGGCGAGGTCATGGCCCAGATCGCCCCGCATCTGGCGCCCGGCGCCACGGTCACGGATGTCGGATCGGTCAAGCAGTCGGTCATCGACGCGGTCGGCCCGCATGTTCCCGCCGGCGTCCATTTCATCCCCGGCCACCCGCTGGCCGGGACCGAGCATTCCGGCCCGCGTTCGGGCTTTGCCAGCCTGTTCCGCAACCGCTGGTGGCTGCTGACCCCGCTGCCAGATACCGATGCCGATGCGCTTGCCCGTCTGGACCGCCTGATCACCGCCATGGGCGCCAAGACCGACCGGATGGAGGCGGGGCATCACGACTTGGTTCTGGCCGTGACCAGCCACGCCCCGCACCTGATCGCCTATACCATGGTCGGCGTGGCCGATCACCTGCGCCGCGTCACGGACGAGGAGGTCATCCAGTACTCCGCCGCCGGATTCCGCGACTTCACCCGGATTGCCGCCAGCGACCCCACGATGTGGCGCGACGTCTTCCTGCACAACAAGGAGGCGACGCTGGACATCCTCGGCCGCTTCACCGAGGAGCTGTTCGTCCTGCAGCGCGCCATCCGCATGGGCGACGGCCAGCAGCTGCACGACTATTTCACCCGCACCCGCGCGATCCGTCGCGGCATCATCGAGGCCGGCCAGGACACCGGCGCCCCCGACTTCGGCCGCACGCCCGAGGCCAAGCCGGTCACCTGACGTCTTGCCCCGCAAAGGCCGGGGCAGGACCCACCGGCACCCCGGCCAGGATCAGCTGGCCGTCGCGCATCAGGATCGGCAGGCGCAGCTCGCCCTCCTGCGGTTCGGGATAGGCGGGGCCATGCAGGTCCGCCTCGGGCGTGACCTGCGCCAGCTGCGCCAGCCCCGCCCGCAGCAGCAGCCGCACCTGGCCGGGGATCAGGCCCATCTCTGACGCCAGGTCCAGCATCCGGTCCGCGTCGCGCGAATAAAGGACCACCTGCCCTTCGGCCAGCCCATCGGCATCCCGCGTCACCCGCCCGACCACCCGCACCTGGATCGGCCCCGCCTCCAGCACCAGGCCCGGGGTCTGCCAGCCGACGATCGCGGGCGGTGCCTCTCCGGCCTCCGGCGTCCGGTCCAGCCACAGTCGCAGCTGGCCGTCGACCGCCACCGGATCGGGCAGCGGCCCGGCATCGAAACCCGCGCGCGCCAGCACCTGCAACTGCACCCCCGCGGCGCTCAGGTCGATGTCATAGGCGGTGCGCGCCTCCATCGGCGCGCTGCCGGCCAGCCGTCCCAGCCTTGCCTCGACCGAGATGCTGTCGGCCAGCGGTTGCCCGTCCAGCGCCAGCCCCTGCGCCACCAGGGTCAGCCGGTCCGGTGCCATGCGGTTCAGGGGCGCCAGCCGCAGCATGGCGTCAGAAGATGACAGCGTCAGGTCATGGGCCTGTCCCGCCAGCACCAGCTGTCCCTGCTGCGGCAGGTCCAGGCGTGCCGTGGTGGGCGTCAGCGGCGACACCCAGGCCTCGGCCCAGGGCAGGCTCAGCTGCAGCGCAGGATCGCTCAACTGCGGCTTGGACAGGCGCAGCCCGAAACGGCCCGCATTGCGCAGGGGCTGCACCGCCTCCGCCGCCAGCGCGGGGTCCTCGGCGATCCAGGCCCGCGCGCCCTCAGCCAGCCGGCTTTCCCCCCAGATCCAGCCCCCTGCCCCGATCGCGACAAGAACCACGGCACCAATCACGGCGTTGCGCATCCAGGAACCCTTTTTTCCATCCGCTGCGTGGCATAACCTTCCCTGACAAAGGACGGAAGAAAAATGCATGATGTCGAATGGGTCTTCGGCTATGGCTCCCTGATCTGGAACCCCGGCTTCACCCCGGCCGAGACGGTTCCCGCACATCTGGGCGGCTATGCCCGCAGCTTCTGCCTGCGCTCGATCCAGCATCGCGGGACCGAGGCGCTGCCGGGCCTGGTCCTGGGGCTGGATCCCAAGGACGGGGCCTCGTGCCAGGGGCTTGCGCTGCGCATCGCCCCGCAGGACCATGATGCCGTCCTGGCCGATCTGCGCGCCCGCGAACTGGTGACCGATGCCTATCGCGAGGCGATCCTGCCGCTGGAGCTGGAGGACGGGCGGCAGGTGCAGGCGCTGGCCTATGTGATGCGGCGCGACCACTGGCAATATGCGGGCGATCTGCCGCATGACGAACAGGCCCGCATCATCGCCAGCGCCCATGGCGGGCGGGGGCCCAATGCCGAATACCTGTTCAACACCGCCGCGCACCTGACCCGCCTCGGCCTGCCCGACCAGGGGCTGGAGGCGCTGTCGCGGGCGGTCCGGACGCTGCTGGACGATCAGGACTAGGACCCGCGCCCCGCCATTCGGAACGCTTGGCAAAACAGGCCGCCCCGTCCTAAGGTTGTCTCTAAAGCTTCGAAGGGACGGGAAATTACGTGAGCGATCCGACCAATGGCCCCCGGCAGGCGCCGTCACGACTGACCCTGACGAACCGGCGCATCTCGGCCACGCGGGATCAGGCGCTGATCGGCGCCGGCGCCCCGCGCTTTTCCCAGCCCGTGCGGCAGATCGTTCTGATGCTGATCGTGCTGGGCCTGGTCCTGGCGGGCGGATGGTTCGCCTATGGCCGCATCCTGCCGATCTTCATGGCCAACCGCTGGCTGAACGGCCTGATCCTGGCGGTCTTCGCCATCGGCGTGCTGGCCTGTTTCTGGCAGGTGGCGCAGCTGGTCCGCTCGGTCAGCTGGATCGAGCGTTTCGCCGCCCGCCGCCGCAACGCGGAACGGACCAGCACGCCCCAGGATGACCAGGCGCCACGGCTGCTGGCGCCCTTGGCCAGCCTGTTGGGCGCGCGCGGGCCCTCGGGGGGCGTGATCTCGGCGGGATCGGCACGCTCGATCCTTGATTCGGTTGCGACCCGCATCGACGAGTTGCGCGACATCACAAGATACCTGGCCAACCTGCTGATCTTCCTGGGTCTGTTGGGCACCTTCTACGGTCTTGCCACGACCGTTCCGGCGGTGGTCGAAACCATCCGCGCCCTGGCCCCGCAGGACGGCGAGACCGGCCTCGACGTCTTCGAAAAGCTGATGACCGGGCTGGAGGCGCAACTGGGCGGCATGGCGACGGCCTTTTCCTCGTCGCTGCTGGGTCTGGCGGGATCGCTGGTCGTGGGCCTGCTGGAGCTGTTCGTGACCCATGGCCAGAACCGCTTCTATCGCGAGCTGGAAGAATGGATGTCGGGCTTCACCCGCATCAGCATCGCCGCGGGCGAGGGCGACGGCGTGGATCAGGCCGCATTGGCGGGCTTCCTGGAACAGATGGCCGGTCAGATGGACCGGCTGCAAAGCTATCATGCCGAGCGCGACGGGATGCGCGAGGAAGCGGCCCTGATGGCCGATGAACGCGTCGTGGTCATGGCGCAGGCGATCGAGGCGCTGGTCCAGCAGGCCGAAACCGACCAGGCGGCGACCGACGGCCGCGCCATGCAGCTGACCCAGGCCTTGGGACGCCTGGCCGATGGTCAGGACCAGCTTCTGGCCGAGACGCGCCGCCTGCGCGAGACGGCCCCCGCCCCTGCCCCTGCGCCCGACCTGTCGCGGATCGAGACCGCCCTGAAGCAGCTGGGCAGCGACCTGAACGAGGGCCGGGACGAGATGCTGTGCGAACTGCGTTCGGACATCCTGGTGCTGACCCGCGTGGTGCGGGCGGCGCGGTTCGGCGATCCCTTTCCGGATAACAGGCTGCCGCCCGACCCCATGATCCATCGCGGCGAGGGCTAGGGCGATGCGGCTGGCGCGCGGGTCATCGGCACAGCGTTTTTCCTCGACCATCTGGCCGGGCTTCGTCGATGCGATGACGGCTCTGCTGATGGTGCTGATGTTCGTGCTGACCATCTTCATGGTGGTCCAGTCGGTTCTGCGCGAACAGATCACCACCCAGGACGACACGATCAGCGACCAGACGCGCCAGATCTCTCGCCAGCAGCAGCAGCTGGACAGGCTGGGACAGCAGGTCGCCTCGCTCGGCCAGGCGCTGACTGCCTCGGAAGAGCGCGAGGCGGACCTGTCCCGCAACCTGGCCACCGAGGCGGAGCGCGCCGCCGAAGCCGAGGCCCAGGCACGCGACCGGGCCGCCCAGATCACCCGGCTGAGCACCCAACTGGAACAGGGGCGCGCGGATCTGGCGAATGCCCGCACCCGGCTGACCGATTTCGAGGCCGAGGTGGCGACGCTGCTGGCCGCGCAGGCCCTTGACCGCAGGCGGGTCGACGAGCTGCAGACTGAACTGACCCAAACGGAGGAGCGTGCCTCGGCCGCCGAACTGGCCGTGGCGGCCGCGCGCAGCGAAACCGATGCCCAGGCCGAGGCCGCCCGGCTGGCCGCCGCCCGCCGCGACGCCCTAGAGGCGTTGACGGCCGAACTGCGGGCGCGCGTCTCTGCGACCGAGGGTGAACTGGCCCAGGCCGAGACCCGGCTTGGCGACGCCGAGGAGGCCCGTCTGGCCGAGGCCGAAGCCGCGCGCCTGCTGCGGGAACGGCTGGAAACCGCGGATACCGAGCTGACCGCCATGACCCTGGCATTGGAAGAACAGCGGCGCGAGGCCGAGGACACCCTGACGCTGCTGGCCGCGGCCAATGCGGCCCGCGACGAGGCGCAGCAGCGGGCCGAACGTCAGCTGACCGAGGCCGAGCGGCAGGCCGCGCTGCTGTCGGTCGCGCAGGAACAGCTGGCCCAGCAGGAGGGGCTGGCCGAGGACGGCCATCGCCGCGTGGCCCTGTTGAACGAACAGGTGGCGCAGCTGACCGCGCAGCTGGGCTCGCTGCAGGCGCTGCTGGATGTGGCGGGCGACGAGCAGGCCGAGGCCGAGTTGCGGGTGGCCGATCTGGGCCAGCAGCTGAACGCCGCCCTTGTCCGTGCCGCCGAGGAAACCCGGGCCCGCCTGGCGCTGGAGGAGGACGCCCGGTCCCGCGCCGAGGCCGAGGCGCAGGATTTGGCCCGCTATCGGTCCGAATTCTTCGGGCGCCTGTCCCAGATCCTGTCGGGCCGCGAGGGCGTGCAGGTCGTGGGCGACCGTTTTGTCCTGCAGTCCGAGGTCCTTTTCGATCCCGGCGAGGCGACCCTGTCCGCAGCCGGCCGCGAGCAGATCGGCCGCGTCGCCCAGTTGCTGATGGACATCTCGGACGAGATCCCGCCCGAGATCGACTGGATCATCCGCGTCGACGGCCATACCGACAACCTGCCGCTGTCGGGTGCAGGGCGCTATCGCGACAACTGGGAACTGAGCCAGGGACGCGCCTTGGCGGTGGTGCGGCTCTTGACGGACCAGCTGGGCTTTCCGGCCAACCGGCTGGCCGCCACCGGCTTTGCCGACACGCGCCCGGTGGCGGGTCAGGACACCCCCGAGGGCCGGGCCCAGAACCGGCGGATCGAACTGAAGCTGACCGAGCGCTAGTGCCCGACCGTCTTGGAAAAGACGTTGATCAGCACGACGCCCGCCACGATCAGCACCAGCCCGCCCACGGCCGGCAGGTCCAGCCGCTGGCCGAACACGACAAGCCCGACCATTGCCACCAGCGCCACGCCGCAGGCGCTCCAGATCGCATAGGCCACGCCCAGGGGCAGCACCTTCAGGCTGACCGACAGCAGGTAGAAGCTGAGCAGATAGCAAAACGCCATCAGCAGCGTCGGACCCATCCGGGTGAACTGCTGCGAGCGCTGCAGCATCGTGGTGCCAAGAACCTCCAAGGCAATCGCGGCCAGCAGGGGAACATAAGGAGAGACGATCATGCGGGTTTCCTGCAGCGCGGATCAGGTCTTGGGAACAGCAAGGCCGGCCATCCGCTTCATGTGACGCTCCAGCTCGGAATTGATCTCGGCTCCGACCAGGACGATCATGGCATTCAACCAGAGCCAGGTCATGAGCGCAATCACCGCCCCAAGGGAACCATAGGTCTCGTTGTAATTGCCGAAGCTGGCCGCATACCAGGAAAACAGCATCGAGGTGATGACCAGCACCACGGCCGCAAACACCGCGCCGGGGGATATCCAGCGCCAGCGAGAATAGGGCGCGGCGGGCCCCCAGCGATAGACCGCTGCCAGCGCCAGCACCAGGACCGCGAACATGATGGGCCAGCGGATCAGGGTGACCAGCAGCTCGCTGCCCCAGTCCACCGGCAGCATCTGCAGCATGATCGGCACCACGGCGATCACCCCCAGCATCAGCGCGATGATGACCAGCCCGCTGAGCGTGAAGATCATCGCCACCAGGTTCAGCCGGACAAAGCTGCGGGTTTCGCGCTGGAAGAAGGCGACGTTCAGCGCCGAAAGCAGCGCCTTCATCCCGCCATTGGCCGACCAGAACGCCACCAGCAGCGCCACGACGCCGGCCACCGAAAGCGCCCCGGTGGAGGCCGAGGCGATGGACACGACCTGATCGCGGATGATCTGCAGCGATCCTTCCGGCAGCAGGTCGTCCAGCAGCGCCAGATGCGCCTCGATGGTCGCCGGATCGGCATAAAGCCCATAGAGCGACACAAAGGCCGTGATAGCCGGAAACAGCGACAGAAGGCCGAAGAAGGTCACGCCCCCTGCGACCGAGGTGACGCGGTCCACGCCGATCTGCCCGATCGTCGATTTGGCCACGGCCAGCCAGTCCCGGCGCGTCAGGTCCCTCAGGCGGCCCGGTGCGGGAACCTCCCCCTGCGGCACCTTGGGCGTCGCGGCCGGATCTTCCGGCGTCAGGCCGAACCTGAGACGCTTTTGGTCGTCAAGGGGATCGAACAGCGCCTCGAGAACGCCGGGGTGCTTCTTCATGCGCCTGCCTTTCGCTGTCACAGACGATGGGTGCGGATCCTGTCCTGCGGTGTCTCGGGATTGCCCGGGGCGGGCTTGGCGGGGGGCGTTGCGGGACCGTCTGATCCGCCGCCGATCACCGCGCGCAACTGGTCGGCAGCGGTGACAAAGTCGCCCACGATGGCATTGGCCTGCTGCGACACGCCGCGGAAGGCATTGAAAGCCGTGGTCAGCGATTGCGCCACGCCGTTCAGCCCCTCGGACAGTTCGTTGGCGGTCTTGGTCAGATCCTGGGCAAAGTTGCCCCGGCGCGGACGGCTGCGGCTGGCCTCGACGCGCAACAGCGCCTTGGTCTGGCTGTCCTCGCGGGCCTGCTCGCGGACGCGGCGGCGCATGGCCTCGCGCTCGCTCTCGTCCAGTTCGGCAAAACGGGGCGCGACGGGTGCGGGACCACGCCGGCGGGGCGCGCGTTCGGGTTCATCCGCCCCCACCAGCTTGCGCGCCGCGATGGCGGTCGCGGCCGTCAGGCCCGCGATGCCAAGCGCCACGCCACCCCAGACGATGGCCTTGCTGGTCAGCGTGGGCGTGGGCCAGGCACGGCGGCCGTCGGGGGACACATGGCCGGAAGGCGGGATCCGGCTGGACACCATCTTGCGGTGCGCCGACTGGCTGGCAGGATGGTGCCCCTCGGGAACCGGGCGGGGGCCAAAGCGCGTCTGGCTGGTACGGTCGGCGTCGGTCTGGTCGGGATGGGGGTCTTGGGGGCGCATGGCAAACTCCGGCTCGGCTGGCTTCCTGTTGCAGGATCAACCCCCTGCCAGAGACGAATGTTCCGTCCCTCCCCACCGGATCGTGATGAAAACTTGCCCCGGGGGCAGGTCCCGGCTATGCCCGCGCCAACCGAAAGGAGCCCTCCATGATCCCGCGTTACGCCCGCCCCGAAATGGTCGCCATCTGGTCGCCCGAGACCAAGTTCAAGATCTGGTACGAGATCGAGGCCCATGCCTGCGATGCACAGGCCGACCTGGGCGTGATCCCGCGCGAGAATGCCGAGGCTGTCTGGAAGGCCCGCGACGTGGAATTCGACGTGGCCCGCATCGACGAGATCGAGGCCGTCACCAAGCATGACGTGATCGCCTTCCTGACCCATCTGGCCGAGCATGTCGGCAGCGACCAAGCCCGCTTCGTCCACCAGGGCATGACCTCCAGCGACGTTCTGGACACGACGCTGAACATCCAGCTGGTGCGCGCCGCTGACATCCTGCTGGCCGACATGGACCGGGTCCTGGCCGCGCTGAAGACCCGCGCCTATGAGCACAAGGACACGGTCCGCATCGGCCGCAGCCACGGCATTCATGCCGAACCGACCACGATGGGTCTGACCTTCGCGCGCTTCTATGCGGAAATGGCCCGCGGCCGCGCCCGCCTGGAGGCCGCCCGGCACGAGATCGCCACCGGCGCGATCAGCGGCGCGGTGGGCACATTCGCCAATATCGATCCGGCGGTCGAAGAGCATGTCTGTGCCAAGCTGGGCCTGCGCCCTGAGCCGATCAGCACGCAGGTCATCCCGCGCGACCGCCATGCCATGTTCTTCGCCGTTCTGGGCGTCATCGCCTCCAGCATCGAGAACATCGCCATCGAGATCCGCCACATGCAGCGCACCGAGGTTCTGGAGGCCGAGGAGTTCTTCAGCCCCGGCCAGAAGGGGTCGTCGGCCATGCCGCACAAGCGCAATCCGGTTCTGACCGAGAACCTGACCGGCCTTGCGCGCCTGGTGCGCATGGCCGTGGTTCCCGCGATGGAGAACGTGGCGCTGTGGCACGAGCGCGACATCAGCCATTCCTCGGTCGAGCGCGGGATCGCGCCCGATGCCACGATCACGCTGGACTTTGCGCTGAACCGCTTGGCGGGGGTGGTCGAAAAGCTGGTGATCTATCCCGACAACATGCTGGCGAACATGAACAAGTTCCGCGGGCTGGTCATGTCGCAGCGGGTGCTTCTGGCGCTGACCCAGGCCGGTGTCAGCCGCGAGGATGCCTATCGCCTGGTCCAGCGCAACGCGATGCGGGTCTGGGAACAGGGCGCCGACTTCAAGACCGAGCTCTTGGCCGATGCCGAGGTGACCGCCGCCCTGAGCCCCGTCGAGATCGAGGAAAAGTTCGACCTGGCCTATCACACCAAGCATGTCGACACGATCTTCCGCCGGGTTTTCGACGCGACACCGCTGTAAGGGCGCGCGCGTCAACCTTGCGTTAGGGTTGTTGTGCCAGATTGCCCCTGACCGAAGGTGACGGAGGCGGCGGATGACGACCCAGATCGGCTTGAGCCAGCGGCAGAAGGCGGCGGTGATCGTGCGCCTTCTGCTGGACGATGACGATGCGGGCGGGCTTGAACGGCTGAACATCGAAAGCCAGACCCTGCTGGCGCAGGAGATGGCGGGGATGGAGCTGATCGACCGCCAGACCCGCGACGCGGTGATCCATGAATTCTGCGACCGGCTGGAAGCCGTCGGCGTCACCTTTCCGGGCGATCTGGACGGCACGCTGGCGATCCTGGGCGCCCGCATCTCGGACGACAGCAGCGACCAGCTGCGGCAGGCGGCGGCGATCGCCGGCCGATCGGACCCCTGGGCGCGGATTGCCGGGCTGCCGCAGACCAGCCTGTCTGCGCTGGCCAATGCCGAGTCGATCGAACTGGTGGCCCTGATGCTGTCCAAGCTGCCGGTCGAGGCCGCGTCGGAAACCTTCATCGCCATGCCCCGCGACCGCGCCCGGCTGGTGGCGCAGGCCATGTCCATGACCTCGGGCGTGACGCCTGCCGCGCTCAAGCGCGTAGGGCTGGTGCTGCTGCAGGCGGCCGAGGCCCTGCCCAAGCCCGCCATCGCCACCCCGGCCGCCGACCGCATGGGCGCGATCCTGAACTTCGCGACCGCCGATCTGCGCGACGACGTTCTGGAGGCGCTGGACCAGCGCGACACGGAATTCGCCGAAGGCGTCCGCAAGGCGATCTTCATCTTTGCCCATATCCCTGCGCGGATCGAGCCGCGCGAGGTGCCGCGCCTGGTGCGCGAGGTCGATCAGGCGGTGCTGGTGCGGGCGCTGGCCGCCCCCGACGAAGCGGATGCCGCGGCGGCCGATTTCATCCTGGCGAACCTCTCGCAGCGCATGGCCGACGGGCTGCGCGAAGAGCGCGAGGCTTTGGGCCGGGTGCGCACTAAGGATGTCGAGGCGGCGCTGACCGAGGTGGTCGGGGCCATCCGACGGCTGCAGGAAAGCGGCCAGATCACCCTGAAGATGCCGCAGGACGAGGACTAGTAATGCGCGCCTCCTCTTGCCCCCGCCGTGGCCCCGCGCGATAACCCGGCCACCCGGAGGCGCCGATGACCAACCAGATCGCCATTGCCCTGCTGATCCTGATCGCCGCGGCCTTTCTTGTGGACCAGGTCTGGCTCGATGGCGCGCTGCCGCTGATGGCCGCCAGGACCATCGACCAGTTCATCGAATATCTCAGCTTCTGGCGCTGATTGCCCTTTGCCGCAGTTAGCGCATGACAGCAGTTCGGCGTTTGCATCGCCCCTGCGGCCACGCTAGAGGGGGGCAACCGTCACCTGCTCAAGAGGGGTACCCATGGCAGTCAAGGTCGCCATCAACGGCTTCGGCCGGATCGGTCGCAACGTCCTGCGCGCAATCATCGAATCCGGTCGCACCGACATCGAGGTCGTCGCCATCAACGACCTGGGCCCGGTCGAGACCAACGCGCATCTTCTGCGCTATGACAGCGTCCACGGCCGCTTTCCGGCCAAGGTGACCGTGTCGGGCGACTCGATCGACGTGGGCCGCGGCCCGATCAAGGTCACCGCGATCCGCAACCCGGCCGAACTGCCCTGGGGCGATGTCGACGTCATCATGGAATGCACCGGCCTCTTCACCTCCAAAGAAAAGGTTCAGCCGCACCTGTCGACCGGCGCCAAGCGCGTGCTGATCTCGGCCCCCGGCGACGGCGCGGACAAGACCATCGTCTATGGCGTGAACCACGACACGCTGACCAAGGACGACCTGGTCGTGTCGAACGCAAGCTGCACCACCAACTGCCTGTCGCCGGTGGCCAAGGTCCTGAACGACACGATCGGCATCGATCGCGGCTTCATGACCACGATCCACAGCTATACCGGCGACCAGCCGACGCTGGACACGATGCACAAGGACCTGTATCGCGCCCGCGCCGCGGCACTGTCGATGATCCCGACCTCGACCGGTGCCGCCAAGGCCGTGGGCCTGGTGCTGCCGGAACTGAAGGGCAAGCTGGACGGCGTCGCGATCCGCGTGCCGACGCCCAATGTCTCGGTCGTGGACCTGACCTTCGAGGCCAGCCGCGACACCTCGGTCGAGGAAATCAACCAGGCGATCAAGGCCGCTGCCGACGGCCCGCTGAAGGGCGTGCTGGGCTATACCGAGGAGCAGCTGGTCTCGACCGACTTCAACCACGACCCGCATTCGTCGATCTTCCACATGGACCAGACCAAGGTCATGGAAGGCCGCATGGTCCGCATCCTGACCTGGTACGACAATGAATGGGGCTTCTCGAACCGCATGTCGGACACGGCCGTCGCCATGGGAAAGCTGATCTGAACAACGGACAGATTGCACGGAAACGGCGGGGCAAGGCCCCGCCGTTTTCATTCATTCGGCGTAGATCATCCGCACGCTCATTCCGCCATCGACAACGAAACGCTGGCCGGTGACAAACCCCGCCTCCTCCGAGGCCAGCCAGGCCACCAGTGCGGCGATGTCCTCGGGACGGCCGACACGGCCCACGGGATGCTGGTTGCGGTCCTGATCCGAGTGCTGGGGCTCACGGCGCTCCGACCGCTTCTGCCAAGGGCCGGTCTCGACCCAGCCCGGCAGGATGCTGTTCACGCGGATCTGCGGCCCAAGGCTGACCGCCAAGGCATGCGTCAGCGCGACCAGCGCCCCTTTGGCAGCCGCATAGGCTTCGGTGTCGGGTTCGGATTGCAGGGCGCGGGTCGAGGCCATCGTGACGATGCTGCCCTGCCCTCTTCGCAGCAAGGGCACCGCCGCGCGGATGCAGAGGAACGCCCCCGTCACATGGCTGTCCTGCCAGCGGCACCAGTCCCGAAGCGACAGATCCTCGATCGGACCGCTGACAGGATCGGCCAGACCGGCATTCGAAACCAGAAGGTCCAAGGGAGCCCCGTCCAGCCATCCGGAGACCGTCTCGAATGCCTGCGCGACCTGCTCTTCGCAGCCCACATCCACCTGTTGCACCAGCAGGCCCGGATCCTCTGCCTGCAATTCGTCCAGCGCCTCGGCATCCAAGTCAAAGACGGCAACGCGCCAGCCGTCGGCGCGCAGCCTTTGAACGATGCCCTTGCCGATGCCTTGGGCGCCGCCGGTGATCAAAGCCGTTTTCATCAGGTTCCCCGTATGATCGTGAAGCACCGGCCTCAACGGGATCGACGGGAGCCTCGTTCCGGCCTCAGGTGGGCCGGGCTGCCGAAAGCCGCCGCGAATTGGCGCGCGTCCGTTTGCCATAGGGTCGCATGGCGGCCGACATCACGCGTTCGGGGCTGTGGCCGCGCATGCCGGCGCTGGCCATCGCAAAGAACGATTCGGACACGGCGGCCTGCTTTTCGGCCACCATCATGAAGGGTTCGCCCGGAGACTGGGCCATGAATCCCATCATTCCGGCAAGGCGCAGGCCGATCACCATCTGGGATTCGATCGCCATGCGGCTGAACTGGGTGATGAGGCGGACCTGCGCAGCGGGAAGGATCATCGGCAGCATCGGGTTCATTGCAGGTCTTTCTTGAACGTGCCGGCGCGATATCCGCGCGGCCTTGTCATTTTGCGCCTCGCGGCACCTTGGGACAACCGCCACCTTCGGACAGGGTTCCCGGATTCTTGCCGCAGCCGCTTGGCAAGCGGGCGGTGCCATGTATAGAGGCGGGATCATGACACAGACGCTGACCCTCCGCCGCCCGGACGACTGGCACCTTCATCTGCGCGACGGCGCGATGCTGACAGCCGTCGCGCCGCATTCCGCAGGCTTCGGCCGTGCGATCATCATGCCGAACCTGGTGCCGCCGGTCGTGACCGGCGCGCAGGCCGCCGCCTATCGCGACCGCATCCGCGCCGCCCTGCCCGCAGGCGCGGCGCTGGATCCGCAGATGACGCTGTACCTGACCGACACGACGGACGCCGCCGATGTCGTGGGCGCGTTCCGGGACGGGATCATCCGCGCGGTCAAGCTGTATCCGGCCGGGGCCACGACCAACAGCGCCTCGGGCGTGACTGACTTCGACCGCGTCCAGCCGGTGCTGGAAGCGATGGCCGAGGCCGGCCTCACCCTCTGCGTCCATGGAGAGGTCACCGACCCTGCCGTCGACATCTTCGACCGCGAGGCCGTCTTCATCGACACCGTGCTGGCCCCGCTGCGCCGCCGCACGCCGGGACTGCGCGTGGTGATGGAGCATATCACCACGTCCCAAGGCGTCGATTACGCCCGGGCCGGCGGCGACGACCTGGCCGCGACGATCACCACGCATCACCTGGTCATCAACCGCAACGCCATCCTGGCGGGGGGCATCCGGCCGCACTACTACTGCCTGCCGGTGGCAAAGCGCGAATCCCACCGACTGGCGCTGCGCGAGGCTGCGACCAGCGGCGATGCGCGGTTCTTCCTGGGCACCGACAGCGCGCCGCACACGGACGCGGCCAAGCTGCAGCCCTGCGGCTGCGCGGGTTGCTTCACCGCACCGAACACCATGTCGATCCTGGCCCAGGTCTTCGAGGACGAGGGTGCGCTGGACCGGCTGGAGGCCTTTGCCAGCTTGAACGGCGCGGCTTTCTATCGGCTGGCCCCGAACGATGACCGCATCACCCTGACCCGCCGCGACACGCCCGCCGCATATCCCGCGCAGATCGCCGCGGGGGATGAGGTCGTCACCGTCTTCGACCCCGGCTTTCCGCTCTACTGGCACCTGGAGGACAAATGAGCCTGACCTTCCCCGCGCGCGAGGAAATCGCCCGCCTGACCGCCCGGATGCTGCTGGAGATCAAGGCCGTCGACTTCAACGCGGCCCAGCCCTTCACCTATGCGTCCGGCCTGAAAGGCCCGACCTATGTCGATTGTCGCCGCATCATCAGCTTTCCGCGCGTCCGCGCCACCCTGATGGATTTCATGGCCGCGACCGTCATGCGCGACGCGGGCTTCGAGGCCTTCGACAATGTCGCGGGCGGTGAGACCGCCGGCATCCCCTTCGGTGCGCTGGTCGCCGAACGCTTGGGCCTGCCGATGACCTATGTGCGCAAAAAGCCCAAGGGTTACGGCCGCAACGCCCGGATCGAGGGCGTGATGACCGAGGGCCAGCGCGTGCTGCTGGTCGAGGATCTGACCACCGACGGCGGCAGCAAGCTGTCCTTCGTCGACGCGATCCGCGAAACGGGCGCCGACTGCGCCCATACGGCGGTGATCTTCTACTATGGCATCTTCCCGGAAACGACGCAGCGGCTGGCCGATCACGGCGTGACGCTGCATCACCTCTGCACCTGGTGGGACGTCTTGGCCGAAGCCCGGGCGCAGGGGTCCTTTGACGAGGCCACCCTGGCCGAGGTCGAGGCCTTCCTGACCGACCCGCGTGCCTGGCAGGCGGCGAACGGCTGATCCGGGGTTATCCCCAACATTCTGCGGCCGGCCCGATGACGCGGCCGGCCGCTTCGGTTTAATCTGGACCGCAACCAACAAGGGGCCAAGCAGACTATGAGCACCCTCACCGTCACCAGCACGCGCTTCATCGTTCCCGGACAGGCCGAGGAGGACGCCAAGCAGGCCGTCCCCTATTCGCTGGAGGCCGAGCAGCAGCTGCTGGGCGCGCTGCTGACCAACAACGACGTCTTCGACCGGGTCAGCCAGATCATCAAGTCGGACCACTTCTATCACCCGGTGCATTCGCGCATCTTCGACATCTGCGCCGAGCGCATCCGCAAGAACGCGCTGGCCAGCCCCGTCACGATCAAGGCCTTCCTGGAGAACGACGAAGGGCTGAAGGAACTGGGCGGGCCGGCCTACCTGGCGCGCATGGCCGCGGCGGCGATCAGCGCCTATGCGGCGCGCGACTATGCCCAGATGATCCGCGAATTCGCCCTGCGGCGCGAGCTGATGCAGCTGGGCCAGGACATCGCCGCCCGTGCCCAGACCGTCGAGGTCGGCGACGATGCCGAGGAGCAGATCAAGGCCGCGGAACAGACGCTCTACAAGCTGGGCGAGGCCGGGGTGGCCGAACGCGGGTTCCAGTCGTTCCTCAAGGCCGTGACGGGCGCCGTGCAGGCCGCCAACGCCGCCTATCAGCGCGACGGCAAGCTGTCGGGGATCTCGACCGGGCTGATCGACCTGGACGGCAAGATGGGCGGGTTGAACAATTCGGACCTGATCATCCTGGCCGGGCGCCCGTCGATGGGCAAGACCTCGCTGGCCACCAACATCGCCTTCAACATCGCCAAGGCGCACAAGATGGGCGAAAAGCCCGACGGCACCCAGGGCTCGGTCGAAGGCGGGGTGGTGGGCTTTTTCAGCCTCGAGATGTCGGCCGAACAGCTGGCCGCCCGGATCCTGTCCGAGGCCGCCGAGGTGCCAAGCGAACGCATACGCTCAGGCAACATGGACGAGGCCGAGTTCCGCCGCTTTGTCGAGGCCGCGCATGCGCTGCAGAACTGCCCGCTCTATATCGATGACACCCCTGCCCTGCCCATCAACCAGCTGGCCGCCCGTGCGCGCAAGCTGAAGCGGACGCATGGTCTGGACGTGCTGATGGTCGACTATCTGCAGCTGCTGAAGGCCGCGACCGCCAAGGACAGCCGCGTGAACGAGGTCAGCGAGATCACCCAAGGGCTCAAGGCCGTCGCCAAGGAGCTGAACATCCCCGTCATCGCCCTGTCGCAGCTGTCGCGCCAGGTCGAGAACCGCGAGGACAAGCGCCCGCAGCTGTCCGACCTGCGCGAATCCGGCTCGATCGAGCAGGACGCCGACATCGTGATGTTCGTCTTCCGCGAGGAATATTACAAGGAACGCGAAAAGCCCTCGGACAGCGACCTCGATGCCATGGCCAAGTGGCAGCAGGTCATGGAGAACGTCCACGGCAAGGCCGAGGTCATCCTGGGCAAGCAGCGCCATGGCCCGATCGGCACGGTCGAGCTGGCCTTCGAAGGGCAGTTCACCCGCTTTGGCAACCTTGCGCGGGATCGTCAGACGCAATGGGAATAGGCCTGCCGGTCCCGGCGGCGACCGTCGGGCTGCTTCTGGCGTCGAACATCTTCATGACCGTCGCCTGGTACGGTCATCTGAAGTTCAAGACGGCGCCCCTGGTCACGGTGATCTTCGTCAGCTGGGGGATCGCCTTTTTCGAATATGTGCTGCAGGTGCCCGCCAACCGCATCGGCCACGGGCATTTCAGCGCCGCACAGCTGAAGACCATCCAGGAGGTGATCAGCCTGTCGGTCTTTGCGATCTTCTCCTGGATCTATCTGGGCGAAAGGATCGGCTGGCAGCACGGCATCGGGTTTTCGCTGATCTGCTTGGGCGCTTGGTTCATCTTCCACGATTTCGGCTGACCCTCACGCCGGATCTGGCCTTGGACGCGCGGCCGGTCTAGAAGCGCATCCGGAACTGCACGACGTGCAACTCCGGCCCTGCCGCAAAGGGAAGCCCATGACCACCCGCACCCCCCCGCATCTGCTGACGCTCGTGGCGCTTTCCGGCGTCTCGGCGCTGTCGATGAACGTCTTTCTGCCGTCGCTGCCCGGCATGGCACGGTATTTCGATGTGGATTACGCCGTGATGCAGCTGTCGGTCTCGGCCTATATCGGAGCCAGCGCGCTGCTGCAGCTGCTGGGCGGGCCGATCAGCGACCGTTTCGGCCGCCGGCCGGTGGTGATCGGGGGACTCATCTGCTTTCTGCTGGCGACGGTGGGGACGCTGCTGGCCACCACCGCCACGACCTTTCTGATCTTCCGGCTGCTGCAGGCGGTCATCAGCGTCTGCATGCTAGTGCCGCGCGCGGTGATCCGCGACCTTTATGACGGCGACCGCGCCGCGTCGATGCTGGGCTATGTCACGATGGGCATGGCGGTGGTGCCGATGATGGCCCCGGTCTTTGGCGGCGTCCTGGACGAATGGTTCGGCTGGCAGGCGAATTTCGCAGTGATGGGGCTGCTGGGCATCCTCGTCCTGGCCGTGGCCTTTCGTGACATGGGCGAGACCGTGCGCGGCGGCGGGATGTCGCTGCGCGCGCAGATGGTGAACTATCCGATCCTGGCGCGGTCGCACCGCTTCTGGGGCTATTGCCTGGCGGCGACGCTGTCGTCGGGGGCGTTCTTCGCCTATCTGGGTGGCGCCCCCTTCGTGGGCGAGCAGGTCTTTGGCCTGACGCCCGCGCAGGTCGGCTACTGGTTCGCGGCCCCCTCCATCGGCTATCTGATCGGCAACTTCCTCTCGGCCCGCTTCTCGCAGCGCATCGGGCTGAACCGGATGATCCTGATGGGCGCCGTCACCTGCCTGATCGCCCTTGGCCTGGCGCTGCTGGCGGATCTGGGCGGCCTGGTGCGGCCGCTGATCTTTTTCGGCGCCATCGCCGTGATGGGCCTGGGCAACGGCATGGTGCTACCCAATGCCAATGCCGGCATGATGAGCGTGCGGCCCGAACTGGCCGGAACCGCATCGGGTCTGGGCGGCGCGCTGGCGGTGGCCGGTGGCGCGGCCCTGTCGGCACTGGCCGGCGCGCTGCTGCAACCGGGCAGCGGGGCCACGCCGCTGCTGGCGATCATGTGCGCCTCGGCCTTCGGGTCGCTGTTGGCCATCCTGTGGGTCTTTCGCCGCGAGGCGCAGCTGTCGCGCCAGGGCTGAGGGGACTTGCCGGACCATCTTTGCAACAGCTAGAACCGGCTTTGCAAAGGGACGGAGCGGATCATGGCCACGCAAAAGATCTATGCCGGCAGCGCATTGCGCGAAACGCGGGCCCGCGCCGGCCTGACACAGCGCCGTTTCGCCGAATCCCTGGACGTCTCGCTGCCCTATCTGTCGCAGATGGAGAACAACCACCGGCCGATCAGCGCCGGCGTCCTGCTGCGGCTGGCGCAGGAATACGGCATCGACCTGACCACCCTGGCGGCGGGCGACGCACAGCGCATGGTCATCGACATGCAGGAGGCGCTGGCCGATCCCCTGTTCGACAGCACCCCGCCTTTGGCCGACCTGCGCCTGGCCGCAACCAATGCGCCGGTGCTGGCCCGCGCCTTCCTGGACCTCTATCGCGCCCATCGCGAAGGGCAGGAACGGCTGGCCGCGCTGGACGAGGCCATCGGCACCGCCGGTCAGAACGCCCTGACCACCCCCTGGGAGGAGGTGCGCGACTTTTTCCACTACTGCGACAACTACATCGACGCGGTGGACCGCGCGGCCGAACGGTTCGCCTGTCCCGACGGAGAGCGGGGCGACCTGTGGCAACGGGCGGTCGCCGCACTGGCGGCCAGCAACATCCATGTCCAGCTGACCGAGCTGCCGGCCAATTCGGTGTTCCGCCGCCAGGGCAACCAGCTGCTGGTGAATGCCGCCGCCGAGGCGCCCACCCGCCTGTTCCAGCTGCTGCACCTGGTCGCGCTGGAACGTCAGGGCGACCTGCTGGGCGCGACGCTGGACCTGGCGCGGTTTCGCAGCGCCACCGCGCGCGAGATCGCCCGGGTCGGCATGGCCAATTATTTCGCGGGGGCGGCGCTGATGCCCTATCGCCATTTCCTGGCTGCTGCCCGGGCCGAGCGGCACGACCTGGAACGGCTGTCCCACCTGTTCGGCGCCTCGCTGGAGCAGGTGGCGCATCGGCTGTCGACGATGCAACGGCCGGGCGCCAAGGGCGTGCCCTTCTTTTTCGTCCGTGTCGATCAGGCCGGCACGATCACCAAGCGCCATTCGGCCACGCGCCTGCAGTTCGCCCGCTTTGGCGGCGCCTGTCCGCTGTGGAACGTGCATCAGGCCTTTGAACAGCCGGGGCGGTTCCTGCGGCAGCTGGCCGAGACGCCGGACGGAGTGCGCTATCTGCTTTTGTCGCGGGACGTGTCGAAACATGCGGGCGCCTTCAACGCCCCGGTTCGCCGCTTTGCCATCGGCCTGGGGGTCGAGGTGACCCAGGCCGAGGGGATGGTCTATGCCGACGGGCTGGACCTGACCAAGCCGCGCGCCTTCGAGCCGATCGGCATCTCGTGCCGGATCTGCCCCCGCCCCGATTGCCACCAGCGGTCGGTCCCGCCGATCGACCGGCCCCTGCGCATCCCGTCCGACCGCGACGGGCCCCTGCCCTACCAGATCACCGGATAAGCAACGAAAACCCTCGTGAATTCGGCGAGAACTCGCCGAGCACGGCAAGGTTTCGCGCATGGGGCGAGTGGCTGCCCCTGCCCCTGTTGCCATGAAGGCACAGGTCATGTTTACCCGCACCTGAACGGAACCAAGCGCCATTCCGATACCCAAGGCGTGCCATTCAGGGGACAGTGCCCGCAATGACGGTCATGGATCGATTGAACGCTTCGCTTGGAAAATGGGTGCCTGAACAGCGCCTGTCCCTGCGGTCCGAAGACAGCACCCGTGTTCTGCGCCTTCGCCCCCTGACCCAAATCCTGGGACTTGGCGGCATGACCGTCATGTGCGGCTGGACGCTGGTCGCCAGCTCCTTTCTTGTCATCGACGCGGTCAGCGCGGGCGGGTCGCGCGACCAGGTCATGCGCGCCCAGGCCTCGTTCGAGGAGCGCCTGAACCAGCTGCAGGCCGAACGCGACGCCCGCGCGGCCGAGGCGCTGGCGGCCCAGAACCGCTTTGCCGTCGCGCTGGACCAGGTGTCGCAGATGCAGACGCAGCTGCTGAGCTCCGAGGAACGCCGTCGCGAGATGGAGGCCGGCATGGCCTCGGTCCAGGCCAGCCTGCGCGACGCGGTGGCCGATCGGGACGCTACCCTGGCCAGCACCGATGCCGCCGGGGACGCCGCCGACCGCAGCGGCGAGTTTTCGGTCGCCCTCGACATCCTGTCGGGCGAACTGCGCAGCGCCGCCGACCAGCGCGCCGAAGCCGTCCAGGAGGCCGAGGAGGCCCGCCTGACCGCCCAAGAGCTGCAGGTCGAGCGTGACCAGATCCTGGCCCGCAATGACGAGATCCTGACCCAGCTGGAGGATGCCGTCACCGTGTCGGTCGCGCCGCTGGACGACGTGTTCCGTTCGGTCGGCATGAACCCCGACGAGGTGCTGCGCACGATCCGCAGCGGCTATTCCGGCCAGGGTGGGCCGCTGACGCCCATGTCCTATTCGACCCGCGGCGATGCGGCGCTGAGCCAGGGTGAGACCAAGGCCCGCCAGATCATCGTCACGCTGGACCAGATGAACACCTATCGCATCGCGATCGAGAAGCTGCCGCTGGCCATGCCCGTCCGGCAGAGCTTTCGCTATACCTCGGGCTTCGGCCGCCGGTGGGGCCGCATGCATGAAGGCATCGACATGGCCGGGCCGGTGGGCACGCCGATCCATGCCACGGGCGACGGCGTCGTGACCTTTGCCGGGCGCAAGGGCGCCTATGGCAACCTGATCACGATCGAGCACGAACTGGGCACGGAAACGCGTTATGGCCACCTGAACCGCATCCGCGTGAAAGCGGGCCAAAGGGTGTCGCAAGGCGAGCGCATCGGTGATATGGGGAATACCGGACGCTCGACCGGGCCGCATCTTCACTATGAAGTTCGGATGAACGGTCGGGCCGTGGACCCGATGAGCTTCATCAAGGCAGCAGACAATGTTCAGTAAGACCCGTGTGACCGAGAACCGTCCCCAGCAGGCCCCCGCCCCCCAAGCCACCACGACCGAACCCGCCCCGATCGCCCTGCCCGAGCGCGGGTCCGAGGCGTCGGCTGCCACCTCCGCGCCGCGCGGCCGCACGACGCCTTCGGTCCTTTCGCCGGATCTGACGGTGGTCGGCAACATCAAGACGCAGGGCGACATCCAGGTCGAGGGCACGGTCGAGGGCGACATCCGCGCGCATCAGCTGACCATCGGCGAAACGGCGACCATCAAGGGCGAGATCGTGGGCGACGACGTGATCGTCCATGGTCGGGTCATCGGCCGGGTCCGCGGCCTCAAGGTGCGCCTGACCGCCACCGCACGGGTCGAGGGCGACATCATCCACAAGACCATCGCCATCGAATCGGGCGCCCATTTCGAAGGCTCGGTCCAGCGCCAGGAAGATCCGCTGAACAATGGCGGCACCAAGAAGCTGGCCGCCCCGGCCGAGTGATCGCCGCCGCATCTGCTGACCCGGCCCGCTTCGGCGGGCCTTTTTCATGGCCGGACCCCAACGCTTCCAGAAAATCGTTCCACGGGCTTCAAACTGCCCGCCCCCGGTGCAAGACTGCCGCAGCATTGCCAAGGGAGACTGCGATGAAGCTGCTGAGATACGGACCGGCCGGCCAGGAAAAGCCGGGCCTGCTGGATGCCGATGGCCGGGTCCGGGACCTGTCGGCGCAGCTGCCCGACCTTCGCGGCGACAGCCTCCTGCCGGAGGCCCTGGCACGGCTGGCGGCGCTGGATCCCCTGACCCTGCCGCTGGTGGCCGGTCAACCGCAACAGGACCTGCGGCTTGGCCCCTGCGTCGCGGGCGTCGGCAAGTTCATCGGCATCGGGCTGAACTATGCCGACCATGCCGCCGAATCCGGCATGGATGTCCCGTCGGAACCGGTGCTGTTCACCAAGTGGACCAGCTGCATCGCCGGACCCGATGACGACCTGCATCTGCCCGCAGGCTCCACCTCCACCGATTGGGAGGTGGAACTGGGCATCGTGATCGGCGCCGGCGGCCGCAACATCCCCGAGGCAGAGGCGCTGGACCGCGTCGCAGGCTATTGCGTCGTCAACGACATCAGCGAACGCGAATGGCAGACGCAGCGCGGCGGCACCTGGGACAAGGGCAAGGGACATGACGGCTTTGGCCCCATCGGCCCCTGGCTGGTCACGAGGGACGAGATCCCCGACCCCCAGGACCTGCGCCTGTGGCTGGAGCTGGACGGCACCATGCGCCAGGACGGCAGCACCCGCACCATGGTCTTTGGCGTGGCGGAACTGGTCAGCTACTGCTCTCGCTTCACGACGCTGGAACCGGGGGACCTGATCACCACCGGCACCCCGCCGGGCGTCGGCATGGGGCAGAAGCCGCCGGTCTACCTGCGCGGCGGACAGGTCATGCGGCTTGGCATCGACGGGCTGGGCCGCCAGACGCAGCGCGTCATCGGCGCCTGAGCCCATGGCGGGGTCGATCATCATCACCGGCGCAGGCAGCGGCATCGGCCGCGCCTGCGTGCAGCACTTTCTGGCGCAGGGCTGGGATGTGGGCCTGATCGGCCGCAACGCCGCCGCGCTGGAGGACAGCGCCCAAGGCCAGGGCCAGGCGCTGATCCTGCCCTGCGACGTCACCGACGATCATGCGGTCGACGCCGCCTTTGCCCAGGCCGTGATGCAATGGGGCCGGCTGGACGTGCTGTTCAACAATGCGGGCCAGGCGGCGCCCATCGCCGATCCGGACCGACTGTCCGCGCAGGTCTTTCGCGACGTGATCGCCGTCAACGTGACGGGAATGTTCCTCTGCGCGCGGGCGGCCTTTGCCGCGATGCGGGCGCAGTCGCCGCAGGGCGGGCGGATCATCAACAACGGCTCGGTTGCGGCGCATGTGCCACGGCCGGGCTCTGTCGCCTACACGACCTCGAAACATGCGGTGACGGGGCTGACGCGCAGCCTGTCGCTGGACGGGCGGGGGCTGAACATCGCCTGCGGGCAGATCGACATCGGCAATGCCGGGACCGAGCTGCTGCGCCAGGCCAGCGCCGGCAATCCCGAAGCCGAGCCGATGATCGATGTCCAGACGGTCGCCGAGGCGGTCTGGCACATGGCCACCCTGCCCCAGGGCGCCAACATGCAGTTCATGACCCTGATGGCGACCCAGATGCCCTTTATCGGGCGCGGCTAGTCCGCGTCCGGCATCACGCGGCGATAGAGGTGCCAGCTGGCATGCCCCAGCACCGGCAGCACGACGAATAGGCCCAGAAAGGCGGGCAGGATCGCCAGGAACAGCAGCCCCGCGATCAGCGCCGCCCAGACCGCCAGCACGCCTAGGTTCTGCAGCAGCGCCTGGACCGAGGCGATGATGGCGGTGATGAAGTCGACCTCGCGGTCCAGCAGCAGCGGCAGCCCGACGACGGTGAAGGCATAAAGCACCGCCGCGAAGGCGCCACCGACCAGGGTGCCGGTGATCAGCATCGCCAGGCCCCGCCCCTCGGTCAGCATCGCGGCCGAACTGGTGATATGGGTCAGCGAGGCCGTTCCCAGGAACAGCGCAAAGATCGTGTGCGCCACAAAGACCCAGAACATGAACAGCAGCAGGATCACCATGGCCATGGACGGCACCTGCCGGTCCTTTTGCGCGACGACCACGCCGATGACCCGCCGCCAGTCCAGGGGCAGCCCGGCTTCGATCCGGCGGCTGACTTCATAGAGGCCCACGGCGGCGAAAGGCGCGATCAGCGGAAAACCCAGCACAAAAGGGATCAGCCACCAGTCGCGGCCCAGGGCCATCGCCACCGCGGCGATGACCAGCCCACCCGCCACGTAGAAGGCCGAGAACAGCAGCCCGAAGGCCGGGGCACGACGGAAATCCTGCCAACCCAGGCGCAGCGCACCGGTCAGGTCGGACAGGCTCAGGATCGCGGCTTCGGGCAGGATGTCGGCGTCGGGCATGCCAGCTTGGGCCATGGATATCTCCCATGTCTTGCGCGCGCTCAGGGTCACGATATGCCATCAGGCGCGGGTCTGGCAACGAAAACCGAAGGGTCAGTCGAAGCGGCGCAGCAGGGCGTCGCAGACCGGGGGGCTGACGAATTTCGACACGTCACCCCCAAGCCGCGCGATCTCCTTGACCAGCTTCGAGGCAATGGCCTGCCGGCGCGCATCGGCCATCATGAAGACCGTCTCGATGCTGCTGTCCAGCGCGCGGTTCATCCCGACCATCTGGAACTCGTATTCGAAATCCGCGACCGCGCGCAGGCCGCGCACGATGATCGTGGCGCCCACGTCGCGGGCGCAGTCGATCAGCAGGTTCTCGAAGGGATGCACCAGGATCTCGCCGCCGGTGCGGGCGGCGATCGCGTCGCATTCGGCCTGCACCATCGACACGCGTTCTTCCAGGTTGAACAGCGGCCCCTTGTCGCGGTTGATCGCGACGCCGATCACCAGCCGGTCGACCAGCGCCATGGCGCGCTGGATGATGTCGATATGCCCCAGGGTGATGGGGTCGAAGGTGCCGGGATAGAGGCCGATGCGCATGAAGGTGCGTCCTTGATCAGGGTCTCGGCCTCAGGCAAAGCCCATTTGCCCCCGGATTGCAAGATTGCGGGCAGGTGCGACGATGCGTCAGCTTCCCATGATCATCCCGGTCAGCGCCTCCTTTTCGGCCGCCAGTTCCTTCAGGCGGCCGCTGACCGCGTCCCCGATCGAGATGACGCCCAGCATCAGACCCTGATCGTCCACCACGGGCATGTGGCGGAAGCGGCCTTCGGTCATGCGCTCCAGGATGGTCAGCGCGTCCTCTCCGGTGGTGCAGGTCTGGACGGCGCGGGTCATCACCTCGCCGATGGGCTGGGACAGGACCTTGATGCCGTTGCGGCCCAGCTGGCGCACGATGTCGCGTTCCGACAGGATGCCTTCGGGCCGCTTGCCGTCCGTGGACACGACGACCGCACCGATCCGCTGTTCGGCCAGCAGGACGGCGGCCTCGCCCAAGGTGGCGTCCGGACCGATGGTGACGATAGAATTGGCCTCGATCCCCGGCTTGCCGGAACCCGACTTCATCGACAGCAGCTGCTTGACCAGCATGATACGCCCCCCTTCGCGACTTTCTTCCCCTTCATCTTTTGCGGCGAAAGGGGCGCCGTCAAGCCCGACCATCGCCTGCCGGCGGCAGCAGCCCCTCCAGCCGGGCAACCTCGGCCCGGATGCCCCGTGCCAGGGCCTCGGCCAGCAGGGTCAACCGGCGCGAGGCGCGGTCGTCGGCATGCCGGATCATCCAGAAGCTGCGGCGCAGCGCGATGCTGTCGGCCAGCACCCGCCTGACGCCCGGAGCAAAGGGAATCGCGAAATCATGGACGATTCCCAAGCCCGCCCCCGCCCGCACCGCCTGCATCTGGACCGCCACCGAGTTCGAGCTGATCTGCGCGATCTCGACCCCGGTCGCCGACAGGTAGTCCAGTTCCCGATCAAAGATCATGTCGGGAATATAGCTGATCATGCGGTGCCCCTGCAGGTCGGCCAGGTCGCGCAGCGGGTGATGGCGCGCCAGGTAATCCTCATGGCCCGCCAGGTGCAGCTGATAATCCGTCAGCCGCTGCACGACCAGCCGGCCTGTGTCGGGGGGTGACACGGCAATGGCCATGTCGGCCTCGCGCCGGGTCAGGTTCACCACCCGCGGCAGGGCGACGATCTGAATCTCCAGCCCCGGATGGGCCTCGCAGAGGTCGCGCGCCACCTGCGGCAGCAGGTAATTGGCGCAACCGTCCGGCGCACCGATGCGCAGCTGGCCGGTGAGGCCCGCATCGGCGCGCACCCCCTCGGCCGCGGCCGCCGCCGCCTGTTCGGCCGCCTCGGCCGGGGCGACCAGCCGCGCCCCCTCGGCCGTCAGCTGGTACCCCTGCGGGGTCTTCAGGAACAGCGCCGCCCCCACGGCACCCTCCAGCCGCGCCACCCGCCGCCCGACGGTCGAGGCGTCCATGGCCAGCCTGCGCCCCGCCGCCGACAGGCTCTCTGCCCGGGCGACCGCCAGAAAGATGCGCAGATCGTCCCAGTCCATCGCCGCCCTTTGCAGAAATGCAAAACCCTTTTGCCAACCTGCCCCTTTATCCCGCAATTCCGCAAGACTAACCTGCGCCCAACCAAGCACAGGAGGATGCCATGAAAGAGATTCATCACTGGATCGACGGCAAGGAAACCAAGGGCACGTCGGGCCGCTTTGCCGATGTGTTCAACCCGGCGACCGGCGAGGTTCAGGCCCGCCTGTCGCTGGCCACCAAGGCCGAGCTGGACCACGCTGTCGAACGCGCGGCCGAGGCGCAGGTGAAATGGGGCGCGACCAACCCGCAGCGCCGCGCCCGCGTGATGATGGAATTCGTGCGCCTCATCAACCGCGACATGGACAAGCTGGCCGAGGTGCTGTCCAGCGAACATGGCAAGACCTTCCCGGATGCAAAGGGCGACATCCAGCGCGGGCTGGAGGTGATCGAGTTCTGCATCGGCGCGCCGCATCTGCTGAAGGGGGAATTCACCGACAGCGCCGGTCCCGGCATCGACATGTATTCCATGCGCCAGCCGCTTGGCGTGGTCGCGGGCATCACGCCCTTCAACTTTCCGGCCATGATCCCGCTGTGGAAGATGGGCCCCGCGCTGGCCTGCGGCAATGCGATGATCCTCAAGCCCTCGGAACGCGACCCGTCCGTGCCGCTGATGCTGGCGCAGCTGCTGCAGGAGGCGGGCCTGCCGGACGGCGTCATGCAGGTGGTGAACGGCGACAAGGACTGCGTGGACGCGATCCTGGACAATCCGGTGATCCAGGCGGTGGGCTTTGTCGGGTCCACCCCGATCGCGCAGTACATCTATGAACGCGCCGCCCAGAACGGCAAGCGCGCACAGTGCTTTGGCGGCGCCAAGAACCACATGATCATCATGCCCGACGCCGACCTGGACCAAGCCGCCGACGCGCTGGTCGGTGCGGGCTACGGTGCGGCGGGCGAACGCTGCATGGCCATTTCCGTCGCGGTGCCGGTGGGCGAGAAGACTGCCGATGCGCTGATCGAAAAGCTGGTCCCGCGGATCGAAAAGCTGAAGGTCGGTCCCTGGACCGCCGGCGACGACATTGACTACGGCCCCGTTGTCACCAAGGCCGCCAAGGAGAACATCCTGCGCCTGGTGCAGTCGGGGGTGGACCAGGGCGCCGAGCTGGTCGTCGACGGCCGCGACTTCAACCTGCAGGGCTATGAGGACGGCTTCTTCGTGGGGCCGCACCTCTTCGACCGCGTGACGCCCGACATGGACATCTACAGGACCGAGATCTTCGGCCCCGTCCTGACCACCGTCCGCGCCGCCAGCTACGAGGAGGCGATCGGCTTGGCGATGGACCACGAATACGGCAACGGCACCGCGATCTATACCCGCGACGGCGACACGGCCCGTGACTTCGCCAGCCGCATCAATATCGGCATGGTGGGCATCAACGTGCCGATCCCGGTGCCGCTGGCCTATCACACCTTCGGCGGGTGGAAGAAATCGGGCTTTGGCGACCTGAACCAGCACGGCCCGGACGCGTTCCGCTTTTATACGCGCACCAAGACCGTGACCGCGCGCTGGCCCTCGGGCATCAAGGAAGGCGGAGAGTTCAACTTCAAGGCGATGGAGTGATCCATCTCTCCTGAAGGGAGGGCCGGGGGGCTGGCCCCCCGGTCGTCGCGGGACGCAAGCCTTCCCGACCCCGGCGCATCAGGTCACGGCCCGCAGGATGGACCATGATGACGACCGAACCCGACTTTACCCTGGGCATCGAGGAGGAATATCTTCTTGTCGATGCCGAAACCGGGCAGCTGGCCCAGGCACCCGATGCGCTGATGAGGGCCTGCAAGTCCGATCTGGGCGACCAGGTCAGCCCCGAATTCCTGCGCTGCCAGATCGAGATCGGCACGCCTGTCTCGGCCAATATCCGCGAGGCCCGCGACCACCTGCGCAACCTGCGCGGCACCGTCGCCCGCCATGCCGCCGACCATGGGCTGGCGCCCATTTCTGCCTCCTGCCACCCCTTCGCGGACTGGCGCGACCAAGACCACACCGACAAAGACCGCTACAACCAGCTGTCGCGCGACATGGGCGGCGTGGCGCGGCGAATGCTGATCTGCGGCATGCATGTCCATGTGGGCATCCCCGATCCCGCGGCGCGCATCGACCTGATGAACCAGCTGTCCTATTTCTTGCCGCATCTTCTGGCGCTGTCAGCCTCCAGCCCCTTCTGGATGGCCGAGGACACGGGCCTCGCCTCCTATCGCACGACGGTCTTTGGGGACATGCCCCGCACCGGCCTGCCCCCCTACATGAACAGCTGGTCCGAGTTTGAACGCTCGGTGGGCGCCCTGACCGACCTGGGCATCATTGAGGACAGCAGCAAGATCTGGTGGGACCTGCGCCCCAGCAACAAGTTCCCGACGCTGGAAACCCGCATCTGCGACGCCTGCCCCGGCATCGAGAATGCCGTCACCTTGGCCGCGCTGATCCAGGCGACGCTGCGGATGCTGTGGCGCCTGTCGCGCCGCAACCAGCGCTGGCGGCAATATGACAGCTTTCTGCTGGGCGAGAACCGCTGGCGTGCCGCCCGCTATGGCACGACCGAGGGGCAGATCGATTTCGGCGCCGGCGCGATCATCCCCTTTGCCCAGATCGCCGAAGACTGGCTGGCGCTGATCGCCGAGGATGCCGATGCCCTGGACAGCCAGCCGGCCGTCGCCCGCCTGCGCGGGATGGTGGCCGAGGGAACCTCGGCCGAGACGCAGCGCGCCGTCGCGGCGCAGGCCCGTGCCCAGGGCGCCGATGAACGCGAGGCCCTGCGCGCCGTGACCCGCCATTTGATCGAGGAGTTTCGCCGCGACCTGTGAACCCTTGCAACATTGTCGCAACATCTGCCAATTAAACGCATGTTCAATTCGCGCAGCTCTGGGAGGGACGCCGCATGGATTTCGCACTGACCGAGGAACAGCAGGCCATCTTCGACATGGCCCGTGATTTCGGCCAAGCCCGCATCGCGCCGCATGCCCGCACCTGGGAGGCCGACGGCACCATCCCCCGCGACCTGTGGCCCGAGGTGGCCGAGCTGGGCCTGGGCGGGATCTATGTGAGCGAGGATCACGGCGGCACCGGGCTCAGCCGGCTGGACGCCACGCTGGTCTTCGAGGCGCTGTCGATGGCCTGCCCCTCGGTCGCCTCTTTCCTGTCGATCCACAACATGTGCGGGGGCATGATCGACAAGTTCGGATCGGCAGAGACCAAGGAACGCTGGCTGCCGGGCCTGTGCCGGATGGAGCGGATCTTCAGCTATTGCCTGACCGAGCCCGGCAGCGGCTCGGACGCGGCGGCCCTGCGGACGCGCGCCGACAGCAGCGACCAGGGCTGGCGGTTGAACGGCACCAAGGCCTTCATCTCGGGCGGGGGCTATTCCGACGCCTATATCGTCATGGTCCGCACCGGTGAGGAAGGTCCCAAGGGGATCAGCACCGTCATCGTCGAGGACGGCACGCCGGGCCTGTCTTTTGGCGGGCTGGAGGACAAGATGGGCTGGCGGTCCCAGCCCACGGCCCAGGTCCAGTTCGACGATTGCGTGATCCCCGGCTCGAACCTGCTGGGAGAGGAGGGGCGCGGCTTTTCCTATGCCATGGCCGGCCTGGACGGCGGGCGCCTGAACATCGCGGCGGCGGCCCTGGGCGGCGCGCAGGCGGCGCTGGACGCGACGCTGACCTACATGGGCGAAAGGCGGGCCTTCGGCAAGTCGCTGGACCAGTTCCAGGCCCTGCAGTTCCGCCTGGCCGAGATGGAGACCGCCCTGCAGTCCAGCCGGATCTTCCTGCGCCAGGCCGCATGGAAGCTGGACCAGGGCGCGCCCGATGCCAGCAAGTTCTGCGCCATGGCCAAGCTTCACGTCACCGACCGCGCCTTCGAGGTGGCCAACCAGTGCCTTCAGCTGCATGGTGGCTATGGCTATCTTGCCGATTACGGGATCGAGAAGATCGTGCGCGACCTGCGCGTGCATCAGATCCTTGAAGGCACGAACGAGATCATGCGGCTGATCGTCAGCCGCGCGCTTCTGGCCGAACGGGGGTAAGCTTGGACGACCTGCACATCCGCATCACCGGCCATGCCGGCCGCATCACCTTCGCCCGGCCCAAGGCGCTGAACGCCCTCAGCCACCCGATGGCGCTGGCGATGCACCAGGCGCTGCTGGACTGGAAGGACGATCCGCGGGTCGCGCTGGTCATCATCGATGCCGAGGGCGACCGCGCCTTCTGCGCGGGCGGCGACATCGCGGCGGTCTATCACGCAGGCCGCGCGGGCGATCACCAGCTGGGGCGCACCTTCTTTCGCGACGAATACCGGCTGAACGCGGCGATCGCCGATTACCCGAAACCGATCGTGGCCTTTATGCAGGGCTTCGTCATGGGCGGCGGCGTGGGGGTCGGCGGCCATGCCAGCCACCGCATCGTAGGCGACACGACGCGGATCGCCATGCCCGAAAGCGGCATCGGCCTGATCCCGGACGTGGGCGGCACATGGCTGTTGTCCCGCGCGCCGGGACGTATCGGCGAATACCTGGCGCTGACCGGCGCGCGGATGGAGGCCGGCGACGCGATCCATGCGGGCTTTGCCGACATCTACCTGCCCGAGGCGCAGTGGCCCGAGCTGATCGCCCGGCTGGAGGAGACGGGCGACACCGCCCTGATCCGCGGCAAGCGCCCGCCCGAGGCGCCCCTGGCCGGGCGCGACCTGTCGGCCTTTGGCGGCCGCCACCTGAGCGACATCATCGAGGCGCTGGAAAAGGCGCGCGAGGACGAGATCCTGGCCACGCTGCGCCGCAACTCGCCCCTCTCCATGGCGGCGGGGCTGGTGATGGTGCGGGCAGCGCGGGGCGACACGCGGATGCAGCAGGCGCTGAGCCGCGAATATCGCTTCACCGCCCGCGCCACGGCCGAATCGGATTTCCTGGAAGGCGTGCGGGCGCAGATCATCGACAAGGACCGCCAGCCCGCCTGGCAGGCCGAACCGTCGGCCGAGAGAGTGCAGGCGCTGCTGGCCCCGCTGGAAGAGGACGAATTGCTGTGGGAGGATGCGCAATGAAGATCGGGTTCATCGGGCTGGGCAACATGGGCGCGCCCATGGCCGCCAATCTGGCTGCGGCCGGACATCAGGTGACGGGTTTCGACACTGCCGCCCCCGAGCCCGAGGGGGTCATCGCCGCCGCCAGCGCGGCCGAGGCGGCGCGGGACGCAGATGTCGTCATCACCATGCTGCCCAACGGACAGATCCTGCGCAGTGTCGCGGCCCAGGTCATTCCCGCCATGCCGGCGGGGGCGGTCTTCTGCGACTGCTCGACGGTCGATGTGGACAGCGCCCGCGCGGTTGCCGAACAGGCCCGCGCCGCCGGACTGGGCGCGCTGGATGCACCGGTGTCGGGTGGCATCGGTGGCGCGCAGGCTGGCACGCTGACCTTCATGGTCGGCGGCGCCGATGCCGATTTCGCCCGCGTCGCCCCGCTTTTCGGGGTGATGGGCCAGAAGGCCGTGCATTGCGGCGACAGCGGCGCCGGCCAGGCTGCCAAGATCTGCAACAACATGATCCTGGGCGTCACGATGATCGCCACCTGCGAGGCCTTTGCCCTGGCCGACAGGCTGGGCCTTGACCGGCAAAAGATGTTCGACGTCGTCTCGACCAGCTCGGGCTACAGCTGGAGCATGAACGCCTATTGTCCGGCGCCGGGGGTGGGCCCGGTCTCGCCCGCCGACAATGGATACAAGCCGGGCTTCGCCTCCGAACTGATGCTGAAGGACCTGAACCTGTCGCAACAGGCCGCCCGTTCGGCCGGGGCCGAGACCCCGATGGGTGCGCTGGCCCGGCAGCTTTATGAGGACTTCGTGGAGCGCGAGGACGGCAAGGGCCGTGACTTTTCGGCCATGCTGCCCCGCTTTGCCGGGAATATGCGTCAGATCGGGGAGGCGTAGCCCGAAGGATAGGTAGAATTATTAATCTTTTCCGTGGTCTGATCAACCCGACTGCAGCCAGAAGACAGGACGGGCGGATGACCAGGCGGCGCGGAATCCAGGCGGGCACGATGGCAGCCTGCCTCTGGCTGGCCCTCGCCACGATGACCTCGGGCCAGATCGAGGCGAATGGCCTGTCCCTCGAACCCATGGCGGTACCGGTCGTGGGCGACACGCCGCAGCCCGGCCAGATCCGCCTGATCGAGAACCTTGGAGCCTTCGGCCTAGGCCCCAACCTGCCGGGCAGCCGGTATGCGGTCGTGGCCCAACACTTGGTGCGCATCGATGCCGCCAGCGGGCAAATCCTGTCGATCCTGCGCCCCTTGCCCGGGCCCAACAGGTAGCAGTGTGGCGTTGCGGCACCGCCACGGGGCAGATGTGCAACTTTTCGGGAACCTGTCTGCCGAACCGAGGTTGAGCCCTACAACTATTTGGGAATTCCGATGACGCTGCTGCACCCCTTTGCCGCCGCGGCGGCGGGTCTGGTGCTTGGAGTCACCGCACTGACCGCCGCCCATGAACCCGAGGCCATGACAGGCCCGGTCCTGGCTCCGCGCTGCGAGGCCGATCGCCTCTGCGGCCCCAGCCTGCCCAGCTTTCGGGTGGGCGACATCGCCTTGACCGAACACCTTCACCTGATCTCGCGTCCCGGCCTCTATGGCCTCTCCACCCCTCCCCGCGGAGAGCTTTATGCAGTGATGGATGGGCAAATCGTGCGCATCCATGCGGATACGGCGCAGGTGCGCTCAATCCTGCGCATGGCTCCGCAGATCCTGGACTAGCCGTCCAGCAGGGCGCGCGCGGCCTCGGTCGCGGCATCCGTGACCCGATCCCCGGCCAGCATCCGCGCGATCTCATCGACCCGCTGAGGGTCGGACAGGGCGGTCACGTTGGAGGTCGTCATGCCGTCGCAGACGCTTTTCGCGACCCTGAAATGCGCCGCGCCGAGGGCCGCCACCTGCGGCGAATGCGTGATGACAAGGACCTGTGCCCCCTCCGCCAGTGCCTTCAGCCGCCGCCCCACCGCATCGGCCGTCGCACCGCCCACGCCGCGGTCGATCTCGTCGAAGATCATGACCAGCGCATCATTGCCCCGTGCCAGACACACCTTCAAAGCCAGCAGAAAGCGCGACAGCTCACCCCCCGAGGCGATCTTGTCCAAGGGACCCGACGGCGCCCCCGGGTTCGTGGCAACCGTGAAGGCGACGGCATCGCGGCCCTCGGGCCCCGGCTCGCCGGGTGCCACGACCGTGGTGAAGACCGCCCGCTCCATCTTCAGCGGGGCCAGTTCCGCCATGACGGCACGATCCAGGCGCAGCGCGGCCTTCTGCCGGGCCGCCGTCATCTTTTCCGCGGCGGCATCATAGGCGGCCTCGGCGTCGCGGGCAGCGGCGCGCAAGGTGCCCATCTGCGCCTCACCGGCATCCAGCCGCTCCAGCCGGCCGCGCAGCGCATCCGCCAATCCCGGCAGATCGTCGGGCAGCACGTCATGTTTCCGCGCCAGCGCCCGCAGGGCAAAGAGCCGCTCTTCGGTCGTCTCCAGGGCATGAGGATCGAAATCCAGCGCCGACAGTGCATCCTCGACGCCCTGCGTCGCCTCGCCCAGTTCGATCAAGGCGCGCGACAGGGCGGCCAGCGGCTTGTCCAGCCGGCCTTCGGCCCGGTCCGATGCCCCCTCCAGCCAGCGGGCGGCATCCACCATCGCGCCCTCGGCCCCCTCGCCGCCCAGCATCTGCAAGGCGCGGGCCACGTCGTCACGGATGCGCTCAGCCCCCTGCATGGCGCGGCGGGCAATGTCCAGCCGCTGTTCCTCGCCCGGCTCCGGGGACAGCTTGTCCAGTTCGGCCACCGCGTGGCGCAGGAACTCCTCTTCCTTGCGCGCCGCCTCCAGGCCGGCCTCGGCCTCGGCCAGCACCCGGGCGGCCTCGCGACGGGCGGCCCAGGCCTGCCGCAGCGGCATCATGTTCAGGGCGGCAAAGGCATCCAGAAGCGTCCGGTGGCCGCGCGGGTTCAGCAGGCCGCGGTCGTCGTGCTGGCCGTGCAGTTCCACCAGGACCTCGGACAGCTGCCGCAGCACCTCGCCCGAGACGCGGCGGTCGTTGACCCAGCCCGTCTTGCGCCCGTCCAGCGCATTCACCCGCCGCAGGATCAGCTCGTCATCGTCGATGCTGATGCCGGCATCCGCCAGCACCGCCCGTGCGGGATGGGTTTCGGGCAGGTCGAAGACCGCCTGCACCTCGCCCTGCGCAGCGCCCTGGCGCACGAGGTCGGCCCGGCTGCGCCAGCCCAGCACGAAGCCTAGGCAGTCCAGCAGGATCGACTTGCCCGCGCCGGTCTCGCCGGTCAGGACGTTCAGGCCCGGTCCGAAGCTCAGCTCCAGCCGGTCGATCAGCAGCATGTCACGGATGTCGAGGCTTCTCAGCATGTGGCCGATGGATGCGCTTGCGCGCACCGCTTCTCCCTTACAGCCAGCGCCCCTGAATGGTCTGGCGATAGATATTGGTCAGCCAGCTGTTCCCCCGCGCCTCGGCAGCCAGGCCTCGGCCGCGCAGCTGGCGGAAGGCGTCATCGTAGAAGGGCGAGGACTGGAAGTTGTGCCCCAGGATCGCACCGGCCGTCTGCGCCTCGTCCAGCAGGCCCAGGGCCAGATAGGCCTCGACCAGCCGCAGCAGCGCCTCGGGCGTCTGGGTGGTGGTCTGGAATTCCTCAACCACGACACGGAACCGGTTCACCGCGGCGGTATAATGCCCGCGCTTGAGGTAGAAGCGCCCGATCTCCATTTCCTTGGCGGCCAAGTGGTCGAAGGCCAGGTCGAACTTCAGGATCGCGCTGCGGGCATATTCGCTGTCGGGATATTGTTCGATTACCGTGCGCAGCCCCTGCAGGGCCTGGAAGGTCAGGCCCTGGTCGCGGCCGACATCGTCGATCTGGTCGTAATAGGAGAGGGCCAGCAGATACTGCGCATAGGCCGCATCCTCGTCGCCCGGATAGGTATCCAGGAACCGCTGCGCCGCGCCCCGAGCCTCCTCATAGTTCTTGGCCTTGTGGTTGCCATAGGCCTGCATGATCAGCGCCCGCTTGGCCCATTCCGAATAGGGGTAAAGCCGCTCGATCTCGCTGAAATAGAAGACGGCATCGGCCGGGCGGCGGCTGTTTTCCAGCTCGAATTCGCCGCGCTTGTAGATTTCCTCGGCGGTGAACTGGTCCAGGTTCTGCCGCAGGGCAGCGTCGCGGCTGCCCGAGCAACCCGTCAGGACCAGGCCCGCCAGCACCGCAGCCATCACCGAAGCCGAGATTTTCGAGCGCGCCATCTTTACCCTGCCCCACGATTCTGCCTTGCGGCTGCCCCCGCGGGGGCAGCGCTGCCGGCACCTCCTAGCACAGAACATCAGGGGGCGCAAAATGGCAATCCGTTGAATTCCGCCCGGCTTTCCCCCAAGGAAGCCGCAAGAGCACGCGCGCAAAAACCCGCCAAGGGCGTTATTCGGCCGCGACCGACAGGGCAGCGGCAAAGCCCGGGCGCGGGCCATATTCCGCCACGCCCGCACCGGGCAGGCGGTCTTCCAGCGCCGGGCTGCACAGTTCCCAAGTCCAGGCATCGGGCTGGGCGAACAGGGCGCGCAGCAGGCGGTTGGTCATCGCATGACCGGCGCGGTGGCCCGTATAGCGCGCCAGAAGCGGCGCCCCGGCCAAGGCCAGGTCGCCCGTCGCATCCAGCATCTTGTGGCGTACGGCCTCGTCACTGTGGCGCAGGCCACCCGGGGTCAGCACGCGGGCGCCGTCGACGACGACCGCGTTCAGATAGGTCCCGCCCAAGGCCAGACCGTTGCGGCGCATGGTTTCCACGTCGGCGGCACGGCAGAAGGTGCGGCTGTCCGCCAGTTCGCGCAGGAAGGCGCCATTGGCCATGTCGAGGCGCTTTTCCTGATGCCCGATCGCGGCATCGGTGAAGTCGATCTGGAAGTCGATCTCCAAGTGGTCGGCCGGCGACAGCCGCGCGAAGGCCTCGCCCTCGCGCACCTCGACCGGGCGCAGCACCCGGATCGCGCGCAGCGGGGCGGTCTGACGGGCGATGCCGACCTCCAGGATGCCCTCGACGAAGGGTGCGGCCGAACCGTCCAGAATCGGGATCTCGGGGCCGTCCACGGTCACCAACGCATTGTGGATGCCGGTCCCGGCCAGCGCGGCCATGACATGTTCGATCGTCGACAGGGTGACGCCAGCCCCGTTGTCCAGCAGCGTGCACAGCTTGGACGGCGTGACGTGGTCCCACAGCGCCGGCAGGTCAACGGCGGGGGTCAGGTCGGTCCGGCGGAAGACGATGCCATGACCTGCGGGCGCGGGATGGATCTCAAGCCGGGTCGCGGCGCCGGAGTGCAGCCCCACACCCGTGAATGTCACCTTGTCTTTCAGCGTCGCCTGCATGATCTGCCTGCCCTCGGGATTCGTGCCGCCGGGATGTCCGGCTTCTTGTCCCAGCAGCTAGTTTCTGATGGCCGGGCGTTCAATTAACGTTTTGTAACGGGGTGAAACATTCAACGCGGCAGGCACCGCAACCCGGGCGGGAACAGCCGCAGATCGTTAGGATGCAATGAAAAAGAGCCGCAAGATGCGGCTCCTTCTCGATCTTCATGTACCGGAGTTGTGATCCGGATCAGTTCGCCTGGCGACGCAGGAATGCCGGGATCTCGACATTGTCCTGGGCGCTGTCGGGGCTGGCCAGATCGTCGAAATCGGTGTCCTGCTGGCGGGCCCGGACGGCCACGCGCTCGTTCACGCGCTCGGCGATCGACGACGCGCCGGGCTTGGGCGCCGAGGGTTGATCGCCATGGCCGGCCATCCGCTCCAGCATCCGGCCCAGACCGCTCATGCGGCTCTGGACACGGTTGGCCTCGGGGCGGGCCTGGGGCTGAGGCTGGGCCTGTGGCGCCGCACGGTTGCCCTGGCCGTGATTGTCCACGGCGCGGCGCAGGCGGTCCATGACCTCCGGCGCGGGCTGGCCGGCGCGCGGCGCCGAGGGTGCGCGGGGCGCGACGAAGGCCGAGGCGTCATCCTCGATCCGCACGGCGGTCTGGCGGGCGCTGTCCTTGGGCTGATAGGCCGGCTGCGGCATGTCGTCCTCGTGACGGGCGGCCGGAGCATGAGCCGGCGCGGCGGGCTGCGCCTCGGCATGCAGAACGCTGCGACGCGGCGGAACGGGGGCCTCTTCCCGTGCGGCGGGCGTCGCGACAGTCGGGCTCTGCGTCAGCGGCGCGGCCATGCTGCGGCGGGGCGAGGGAACCTCGGCCACGGCGACAGCGGCGTCGATGCCGGTTGCCACGACAGAGACGCGGATCGTGCCGTCCATGTCCGGGTCCAGGGTCGAGCCGACGATGATGTTGGCATCGCTGTCCACCTTGTCGCGGATGACGTTGGCGGCCTCGTCCAATTCGAACAGGGTCATGTCATAGCCGCCGGTGATATTGATCAGCACGCCACGTGCGCCGTTCAGGCTGATCTCGTCCAGAAGCGGGTTGGCGATGGCGCGTTCGGCGGCTTCCTGGGCACGGTTCTCGCCCGAGGCCTCGCCGGTGCCCATCATGGCCTTGCCCATCTCGTCCATGACGGAACGTACGTCGGCAAAGTCCAGGTTGATCAGGCCCGGCTTGACCATCAGGTCGGTCACGCCCTTGACGCCCTGGTACAGCACATCGTCGGCCAGCGCAAAGGCGTCGGTGAAGGTGGTCTTTTCGTTGGCCAGCCGGAACAGGTTCTGGTTCGGGATGATGATCAGCGTGTCCACGACCTTCTGGAGCGCCTCGACGCCCTCCTCGGCCTGGCGCATCCGCTTGGTGCCCTCGAATTGGAAGGGCTTGGTCACGACGCCCACGGTCAGGATGCCCATCTCGCGCGCGGCTTGGGCGATGATCGGGGCAGCGCCGGTGCCGGTGCCGCCGCCCATGCCGGCGGTGATGAAGCACATGTGCGCGCCCATCAGGTGATCGACGATGTCCTCGATGGTCTCCTCGGCGGCCTTGGCCCCGATGGTCGGCTTGGCGCCGGCGCCCAGACCCTCGGTCACCTTGGGCCCGATCTGGATGCGCGTGGCGGCACGCGACTGCTGCAGCGCCTGCGCGTCGGTGTTGGCCACCACGAATTCGACACCGTCAAGCTGCTTCTGGATCATGTTGTTGACCGCATTGCCGCCCGCGCCGCCGACACCGAAGACCGTGATGCGCGGCTTCAGCTCTTCTTCGTCGTTCATCATCAGATTGAGGTTCATGGTTTCCGCCTGTTATCGCTGCTCTGCTTATCGGGCGCGGGCTGTCCGCTCGAATCCCCCGGATTTACTGGTGATCGTAACCATTCTGCCACGGTGCGTCACTCGAAAAAGGCAGCAAACGCGCGAAATATGGGAGGTATAGCGTCGCCTTTCGGCGGTATCTTGCCACAGACGCAGAATGTGGTGGGGACAACCCTACCACGGTCTATCGACGCTGCAGATTCAATCACCAGTTGTTCTTGAACCAGCGATAGGCGCGGCGCAGGCTGCGCCCGGGATAGCTGTCCGCCGGCGTCTCGAAATCCCACCATTCGTCCTGCGGATGCGCCGCGAACAGTGCCAGCCCCACCGCGCTTGAAAAGCTGGGATCGGTCAGTTGATGCGCCAGACCGTCGATGCGCAGCGGTCGCCCGCAGCGGATGTTCGGCCCCAGGATGCGCGCGGCCAGACCGTCAAGGCCCGGGATCTGGCTGCCGCCCCCGGTCAGGACGATCTGCTGGCTGGGCATCGAATCAAATCCTGCCGCATCCAGTACGCCGCGGACGTTCTCCAGGATCTCCTCGACGCGCGGGCGCATGACCCCGATCACGTCGGCGCGGCTGACCTGCCGGCGGTCGGCATCCCAATCGCCGGTCTCGGCGCCCACGTCGATCATGTCGCGGTCGTCGCGGCCGGTGGCCTCGACCCCGCCGTTTAGGGTCTTCAGCCGCTCGGCCACCGGCAGGCCCACGCGCAGGCCCTGCCCGATGTCCTGGGTGATCAGGTTGCCGCCGATGGGCACATGGTCGGAAAAGATCATGTGCTTCTTGATGAAGACCGACACGCCGGTGCCGCCGCCGCCGAAATCGACGCAGGCGGCGCCCAGTTCCTGCTCATCCTCGACCAGGGCCGCGCGGGCCGAGGCATAGGGGGCCGAGGCGATGCCCGCCAGTTCCAGGTCGCAGCGGCGGATGCACTGGACCAAGTTGCCGATGACGTCGCCGTCCACGGTCAGCACATGCATGTCGCAGAACAGCTTGTTGCCCAGGTGGTCGCGCGGATCGGCCAGTGCAGATCGGTTGTCGACGGCAAAGTTCACCGGCTGCGCGTGCAGCACCTCGCGGCCCCGGCCGAAATCGGGCTGCTCGCAGGCGGCGAGGACCGAGGCCACGTCATGGTCCCCCACCTTGCCCGAGGCCAGGGTGATCTCTCCCGCCAGACCATAGGAGGCAGGGCGCCCGCCCGACAGGCAGGCGATGACGTGATCGACGCGCACGCCCGCGACCTTCTGGGCGGCCGCGACAACGGTGCGGATCGCGCGTTCGGTTTCGGCCATCGTCTCGATCTCGCCGCGCCGCATGCCGCGGGACCGGGTCGAGGCCGCTCCGATCACGCGGAAATTGACCTGCCCCGCCATCGGCCCGACACCGTCCGTTTCGCGGAACGTGCCCGTGCCGTCAAAGCGCAGGACCAGGCAGGCGATCTTGGAGGTGCCGATGTCCAGGATGCCGATAACGCCCCGTTGCAGGGCCGCCCGGCGCATGTTCCGCATTGCCCGCTGCGTCTGATACAGTTCCGCCATTCGCCCGTCCCGTCCCTCAGCCCTTGGTTTCTTCCGGCAGCACGCGCCCGTCCGGCCCCAGCAGGGGCAGGCTGCGCGCCTGGCGGATGGTGTTGCGCGCGTCAATGCCCAGCCTCAGCACCGGGCGCTGCGGGTCGCGCAGGTCGACGACGCTGATGTCGCGGCCCAGCATGTCCTCGGCGCGGTCCAGCGCGATCGCGGCCTCCAGCGCGATGGTCGCACCGGTTTCGGGCAAAAGGATGCGCTGGCCATGGTCCAGAACCAGGTCCCACCGCCGCTCTCCGCGCCGCACCAGTCCGCGGACGCGTGGCAGGATCGGGCCCGCCGCATCGAACAGCGCCAGCGCCTCCTCACTGGCCAGGTCCGCACCTTCGCCCGAGATCAGCGGCAGTTCGGGACGCACCTCGCGCGAGGTGACGCTGGCGACGCGGTGGCCGCCCTGGTCCAGCATGTCGATGCCGCGGGCATGGCGCCACAGGATCGCCGGCGCGCGCTCCGTGACCACTGCCGAAAGGATGCCGCCCGGCTTGATGCGCAGGTCGATCGCCTCGACCGCGTCCAGCTGCATCACCTGCAGCCGCAGCGCCGGCAGGTCGATGTCGAAGCTGGAGGCCGGCAGGTCCACCGGCAGCATGGCCCGCAGCGCGCGGTCCACGACAGGGGATGCACCTTCGATCGTCATCAGCCGGACCTGGAATTCGTCGCGGCTTTGAACCTTGGTCACGACCTGCGCCACGTTGTCCTTGAGCGCGGCGCGCCGATCCTCGTCCGAGAGCCAGAGGCCCGCGATCAGGGCGATGACAAAGGCCGGCACACCGATGCGCAGGATGCGGCGATAGAGCGGCGTCAGCCACATCCGCTCCAGCCGGTATTTCAGGCGCGAGGGCGCGGGATCGCGGCGCTGCCGCGCGGCGGGCGGGGTGATCTGCTTTCCGGGGCGATGATCGATCACGACCGGCACAGCGCGTCCTCCACCATCCAGGTCATCAGGGCCGGGAAATCGATGCCGACATGGGCCGCCTGTTCGGGTGCCAGCGAGGTCGGCGTCATGCCGGGCTGGGTGTTCACCTCCAGGATGATCAGCCCGGCCGTGCCGCGCGCCTCGTCCCACCGGAAATCGGTGCGGCTGAGGCCGGTGCAGCCAAGGGCGTCATGCGCGCGCACCGCCATCTCCAGGCAGGCGGCGCGGATCTCGGCCGGGATCTGCGCGGGGACCACGTGCCGCGAGCCGCCGGCCGTGTATTTCGCGGCATAGTCGTACCAGCCCTCGGTCAGGATCTCGGTCACCTCCAGCGCGCGGTCGCCCATGACCGTGGTGGTCAGTTCGCGCCCCGGCGCATAGGTCTCGACCATCACGCGGGTCGGCATCTCGGGCGACAGGGCGGGCGGCTGGTTGGCGCCGTCATGGACGATGTAGACACCGACGGAGGAGCCTTCGTCATTGGGCTTGACCACGTAGGGGGGCGGGATCACGTGGCGGCGGCGCACCTCCTCCGCATCCGCGATGACGCTTTCCACGACCGGCAGGCCGGCCGCGCGAAAGGCCTGCTTGGCGCGTGTCTTGTCCATCGCCAGGGCCGAGGCCAGCACGCCGGAATGAGTATAGGGCAGACCCATCCACTCCAGCAGGCCTTGGACGCAGCCATCCTCGCCCCACCGGCCGTGCAGGGCGTTGAAGACGACATCGGGGGCGGCATCGCCGAGCCGGCGCAGGATTTCATCCCCGCGTCCCGTGCCGAGCGCGATCTCGGTTACCTGATATCCCGCCACTCGCAGCGCCTGCGCGCATTCGCGTCCCGATGACAAGGAAACCTCGCGTTCGGCCGAGGGTCCGCCCATCAGAACGGCGACAGAGTGGGCTGCCCTGCTCGACCTGCCCGCCACGTTTTCGCCTTTCGCGCCCGGTTGCTCCGGGCTTGATCCATTCGCGCCACCTTGGACGGCGGCGTCGTATGGATGGACGATACAAGCAAAGCGTGAACCGAAAAAGAAGAAATTCGGCTGTGTGCGCCGAATGTTGCGCCGGCTGCCGCTTTGGCGATCAGTCGTTGTCCGGGGCGGGATCGCCGATCCGCACGACCTCCCATTGCAGGTCGTGGCCGCTGTCCTCCAGGACGCGGCGGCGGACCAGCTCGCCCAGGGCCTCCAGTTCAGCGGCGGTGGCGCCGCCGGTGTTCAGCAGGAAATTGGGATGCTTTTCAGACATCTGCGCGCCGCCCCAGCTGTGCCCGCGCAGGCCCGCGCGGTCGATGAGGGACCAGGCCTTCAGGTCATGCGTGTCATCGGCCTGCCCGGTCGAGCTGAAGCCGGCCGGGTTGCGGAAGGTCGAGCCGGCGCTACGCTCGCGGGTGGGCTGGCTGGCGTCGCGCCGGGCCAGCTGGTCGGCCATCTTGGCATGCAGCGCATCGGGATCGGCGCGTTCCGCATGGAATCGCGCCTCGGTCACCACCCAGCCCTGGGGGATCTCGGCCTGGCGATAGGCGAAGCGCAGGTCGGCGGCGGTGAGCGTCAGGATGCGGCCGTCGCGGCTGACCAGGCGGGCGTCGATCAGGTGGTCGGCGACATAGCTGCCATAGCAGCCCGCGTTCATCCGCACGGCGCCGCCGATGCTGCCGGGAATGGTGCGCAGGAAGGTCAGGTCCAGCCCCGCATCGGCCGCCCGCCGCGCCACCTGCGCGTCCAGGGCCGCCGCGCCGGCCGTGACGATGTCGCCTTCCGCCTCAACGGCGTTGAAGGCGCGCCCCAGGCGGATGACCACGCCCCGGATGCCGCCGTCGCGCACGATCAGGTTGCTGCCGACGCCCATCGGGAAGACCGGAACGGAGGGGTCCAGCGCGGCGAGGAAATCGGCCAGGTCGGCCTCGTCCGCGGGCTGGAAGAGCCAGTCGGCGGGACCTCCGACGCGGAGCCAGGTGAGGCTGTCCAGGGGACGATCGGGGATCAGGCTGCCGCGCGGGGTGGGTAGGTCGGAACACATGGCAGAGGTGGTAGCCAGCGCAGCGCCCATCGTCAACCAAGCGCGCAACACCAGCGCGCGTTGCGAGCGGTGACGGGCCGCGCGGGAGGGGCAAGGAAAGGGCAGCATTTGCTGGAAAAGCGGCGGCACGGGGCATGCACCGTCGGGACACCGCGCGTGCATAGGGTGTACACCGCTTGCGGGCGCTTGGTTAAGCTTCGCTTCAGGAAGAGGCGGGTCAGATCAGGAAGGTCGCGGCCGCCGCGCCGGCGGCGGTCAGCAGGCCCAGGGCGGTCAGCAGCCCGGTCGCGCGGCGCCAGGCCGCGCGATGGCCGCCGAGCCGCGCCAGGGCCAGGCCGATGCCCAGGCCCAGCAGCGCGGGCAGCACGATGAAGCTCTGCGCCACCACCGCCGCAAGGTCGTGGAAGCCGTCACGCCCCTGCGCCGCAAGGAAGAGTTGCAGGGCGATCGTCGCCAGCAGCCAGGCCAGCGCCAGCAGCGGCCAGCGGAGCCCCAGCCGGACGCTGCCCCAGGCGATGAACCCGGCCCCCGCGAGGCAGGCGGCGGCGATGATCCAGGGGCTCACGTCTGCGGCCTGCGGCCGGCGCGCGAGGGCGGCGGCCGGCGGCCCAGCGCCAGGAGGCCCAGCGCAAAGCCCAGGACGCCGATGCCCGGTCCCCAGACCAGCGTCAGCCAGCCCAGGATCGGCACGCCGAAGGTGACGAGGCACCAGTTGGCCCGCGGCCGCCACCGGGGCGCCAGCAGCGGGACGAGGCAGGCAAGGCACAGCCAGACGCCGGTGACCGCCGCGGCGGTCAGGGGCAGCGTCGATAGCTGGATCGCCGTCACGCGGCCTGGCCCTGCAGGCGCGCGGGCAGCGCGTTGGCCCAGGCCGAGATCGTCCCCGCCCCGAGGCAGACGACCATGTCGCCCGGACGGGCCTGTTCGCGGACCAGCCGTTCCAGGTCGTCCTCGGACAGGATGGCGCGGGCATGGCGGTGGCCATGGGCGATCAGCCCGGCCACCAGGTCGTCGCGCGAGGCGCCGGGGATCGGGTCCTCTCCGGCGGCATAGACCTCGGCGATGGCGACCACGTCGGCCTCGTTGAAGCAGGTGCAGAAATCCTCGAAGAGCGAGGAAAGGCGCGAATAGCGGTGCGGCTGGTGGACCGCGATGACGCGGCCGCTGCCGGCCTGGCGGGCGGCCTTGAGGACGGCGGCGATCTCGACCGGGTGATGGCCGTAGTCGTCGATGACGGTCACCCCGTCCACGGTGCCGACATGGGTGAAGCGCCGCCCCACCCCGCCGAACTTGGCCAGGGCGTCGCGGATCTCGGACCGCTTGATCCCGAGGTGGCGGGCCACGGCCACGGCCGAGAGGCAGTTCGAGACGTTGTGATCGCCCGGCATGGGCAGGGTGCAGCCCTCGATCATCGGGGTCTTGCCGTCGGCGGCCTCACCCTGAAGGGCGATGTCGAAATGGGCGATGCCCTTGTCATAGCGCAGGTTCATCGCCCGCACGTCGGCCTGGGCGTTGAAGCCGAAGGTCACCACGCGCCGGTCGGTCAGCCGGCCCACCAGGGCCTGCACCTCGGGGTGGTCGGTGCAGCAGACGGCAAGGCCGTAGAAGGGAATGCCCGAGGCGAAGTTGTAGAAGCCCTGGCGCAGCGCGTCGAAGCTGCCCCAATGCTCCATGTGCTCGGGGTCGATATTGGTCACGATGGCGATGTCGGCGGGCAGGCGGTTGAAGCTGCCGTCGGATTCGTCCGCCTCGACCACCATCCATTCGCCCGCACCCGCCCGCGCGTTCGAGCCATAGGCGTGGATCACGCCGCCGTTGATGACGGTGGGGTCCAGGCCGCCCGCGTCCAGCAGGGTGGCCACCATCGTGGTGGTCGTGGTCTTGCCATGGGTGCCGGCGATGGCGATGTTCGATTTCATGCGCATCAGCTCGGCCAGCATCTCGGCCCGGCGGACGATGGGCAGGCCGCGCAGGCGCGCCTCCTCCAGTTCCGGGTTGCCCTTCTTGATGGCGGTCGAGATGACGATGACGCCCGCGCCCTCGACGTTTTCCGCGCGCTGGCCCTCGAAGACGGTGGCGCCCAGGGTCTCCAGCCGGTCGGTGATCTTGGAGCGCTTGAGGTCGCTGCCCTGCACGCGGTAGCCCAGGGTCAGCAGCACCTCGGCGATGCCCGACATGCCGATGCCGCCGATGCCCACGAAATGGATGGGGCCCAGCTCTCCGGGCAGTTTGGTCGCTGCGTTCATCGCGCAATCTCCTTGACGAGGTCGTAAAGGCGCCGCGCCGCGTCGGGGCGGGCAAGGGACAGCGCAGCCTGGGCCATGGCCGTGGCCTGCGCGGGGTCGGTCAGGATCGCGCGGATGTCGCGCGTGAGGCTGTCCGCGTCAAGCACGGATTCGGGATGGACATGGGCCGCGCCCGCCTCGGCCAGGGCCTGGGCATTGGCGGTCTGGTGATCGCCGGTGGCCGCGGCGAAGGGGATCAGGATCGCGGGCCGCCCGATCACCGTGATGTCGGCCAGCGACGAGGCGCCCGAGCGGCTGACGACCAGCTGCGCCTGCGCCAGGCGGTCGGGGACGTCGGTGAAGAAGGGCTGAACCTCGGCCGCGATGCCGGCCTGGGCATAGGCTTGGGTGACCCGCCCGCCATCCTCGGCCCTGGCCTGGTGGCTGACGCGCAGGCGGGCGCGCAGGTCACCCGGCAGGGCCGCGACGGCGGCGGGCACCATGTCCGAAAGGACGCGGGCGCCCTGGCTGCCGCCGATGACCAGCAGGTGCAGGGGGCCCTCGCCCAGGGGGGCGGCATAGGGGGTGGCGGCCTGGTCCAGCACGCTGGCGCGGACCGGGTTGCCGGTATGGATACCCGAGAGCCCGTCCGGCAGGTCGGTGGGCCAGGTGCCGCAGGCGATACGGTGGACGCGGGACGCGAAGAGGCGGTTCACGCGGCCCATGACGCCGTTCTGTTCGTGGATCATGCGCGGCAGGCCCATGCTGTACGCCGCCGAGAGGGCCGGGATGGTGGGATAGCCGCCAAAGCCGATCACCACCGCCGGGCGGTCGCGGCGGAAGGCGGCGCGGGCGGAGAGGACGCCCGCCGCGATCTTGAAGGGGGCTGCCGCCTTGCCCGCCGCGCCGCCGCGGGCGGTGGTGGCCGAGGTCACGATCTGGCGTTCGACCGCCTCGGGGAAGCCGCCGGCGTAGCGGGCGCCGCGGTCGTCGGTCGAGAGACGGACGCGCCAGCCCTGGGCCAGCAGCATCTCGGCCAGGGCCTGGGCAGGAAACATGTGCCCGCCGGTTCCCCCGGCGGCGATCAGCGCAAGCGGGGCGGACATCAGCGGCCCCGGCGCAGGATTTCGGCGAACTCGCCCTGGGGGCGGGTGCGGGTCAGGGCCAGGAGCATGCCGGCGGCGATGCCCGAGGCGATCACGGAGGAGCCGCCATAGCTGACGAAGGGCAGCGTCATCCCCTTGGCGGGCAGCAGGCGAACGGCCACGCCCATGTTGATCAGCGCCTGCACGCCGAAGGCGCAGGCGAGGCCGGTGCCCGCGATGCGCGCGAAGGGGTCGCGTTCCTTCAGCAGGCGCAGCAGCGAGCGGATGACGATGGTGCAGTAGAGGGCGATGATCGCCAGCACCATGACCAGGCCGTATTCCTCGGCCGCGACGGCGATGATGAAGTCGGTATGGGCATCCGGCAGCGACCATTTGACCGAGCCTTCCCCGACGCCGACGCCGAAGAAACCGCCCTCCTGGATCGCGTTGGTGGCGTAGCCGATCTGGGTGCGGGGGTCGATCTCGGGCGAGAGGAAGCCGTTGATGCGGCGCGCGAAGTGTTCGGAGGCGCCATAGGCGAAGACGCCGCCCATCAGCGCCATCCCGGCCACGCCCAGGAGCAGCACCATGGGCGCGCCGGCCACGAAATACATCACCAGCCAGGAGAACAGCACCAGCGAGGCCTGGCCGAAGTCCGGCTGGAGCGCCAGGAGCAGCACGACAACCACCGCAGCGAGGAAGGAATAGGCCTTGCCCGGCGGGCCGCCGATCTCCTGGCTGGCGGCCATGAACCACGCGCAGAGCGCCACGAAACCGGGCTTGAGGAATTCGGAGGGCTGGATGGAGACGAAGCCCAGGGAGAGCCAACGCGTCGCGCCCTTGCCGAAATCGGTGCCGATGAAGGGCAGCGCCACGATCATCAGGAACGAGAGCGCAAATCCCAGGACGCCGATGCGCCGGATCTGGCGCGGCGACAGCATCGAGATGACCAGCATCACGACCAGCGCCAGCCCGCCGAAGACCGCCTGCCGCTGCACGTAGTAGAAGCGCGGAAGGTTGTTCTTTTCGGCCAGCGGCACCGAGGCGGCCAGCCCCAGAAGCAGGCCGATCGCGAAGAGGCCAAGGACACAGGCCAGCGCCCATTTGTCCAGGGTCCGCCACCAGCGTGGAAGAATCGGGTCGCCCGTCCGCACGGGCGTCGCGCCGAAGACCATCTCGGTCATGGGAATACCGCCGTCACTGCCTCTGTCCTGTCCGGTTTTCCCGGATCTGCGGGGAAGGATAGCGCGAATGTGCCCGTGGCGCTACTACAGATTGTGCAGGTTCAGGCAGCCCTGGCGGGGGCGGGTCAGCCCCCTGCCCCGCCGTCCTGGCCGTGGCTGCGGTCATAGCCGTTCGGGCGCGAGGGCTGCCATCCCGCGGGCGGGGCCAGCGGCCTGAAGACCTCGACCAGAAGCGGGTGGCAGGGGGCCGCATCCGAGGAATGTTCACCCCCGCAATCGCCACCCGGACAGGCCGAGAGCGCGCCCAGAAGGTCGGTATCGGCCAGGAATTCCAGGTAGTCGCCGGGGCGGACGGGGCTGGCCTTCATGAAATACTGGCCGGTGTCGCGGGTGAAGCCCGTGCACATGAAGACGTTCAGAACGTCGTGGACATGCGCCTCTGCCTGGTCCAGCGGCATGTCGCGTGCCAGCGCCAGGGCGCGGGTCAGGTTTGAATGGCAGCAATGGTGATACTGCCCGCCCTCCGACAGCAGGTTGTGGGTGTAGGGGTCGCAGCGCGTGCCGATCACGTCATGCACGCTGCCGCCGAAATCGTCGAAGCCGTACCAGTCCAGCGAGTCGTCGGTGATCGTGGCCAGGGGCCGCAGCGTCGGGAAGTTCGACCAGAGCCGGTCGCCCGAGGAGAGATGCGTGCCGTGCAGGGCGCGGGTCTTGCCGGAATAGAAACGCTCGGACAGGTCGGCGCTCCACAGGTTCAGGTCGCCCACCTGCGGGCCTTCGATGCTGGTGATGCGAAAGAAATGCCCGGCCGGCACGGAAAAGCAGCGCGCCTCGCGGGGCGGGACCCGCACACTGTCGGTCAGGGTCCAGCCCGGACGCGCGGCGCGCAGGGCGGTCAGGTCGGGGCGCGGCAGGCTGTCGACCGGGTAGCAGATGACGGGGGCCAGGGCGCGCCGGGCGGCGGCATCGGCAGGGGCCGGGTGCAGGGGGTGGTCGGGCTTCATGGCAACCTTTGTGCGCTGTCGCGATGGACCATGCTGGCCCGGAACGCGGCGCGGCGCCAGAGGCCTCAGCCCAGCGCGGCCAGGGCCGGAAAGGTTTCCAGCAGCCAGAAGCTGAAGGTCGAGAAGGCGCCGGTCAGCAGCATCACCCCGACCCCGACCAGCAGCAGGCCCATCACCCGCTCGATCGTCCTGAGCCAGGGCTTGATGCGGTTCATCACGCCGATGGCGCGATTGATGAAGATCGCGGCCAGCAGGAAGGGGATGCCCAGACCCAGCGCATAGACCGCCAGCAGCGCGGTGCCGCGCGACAGTTCGCCCCCGGTGGCGGCCAGCGACAGGATCATGCCCAGCTGCGGGCCGATGCAGGGCGTCCAGCCGAAGGCGAAGGCCAGACCCAGCACATAGGCCCCGAAGGCGCCGCCGTCCTGGCGGCCGGCCTGCATCCGCGCCTCGTGGTCCAGAACGGGGATGCGGATGACGTGCAGGAAATGCAGGCCCATGATGACGACCATCACCCCCGCGATCCGCGCCAGCACGTCCTGGTATTGCAGAAAGGCGCGCCCGAAGGCCGAGGCCGCGACGCCCATGACCAGGAACACCGTCGAGAGGCCCATCACGAAGAACAGCGCTGGCAGGACCGCGCTGCGTTCGCGCGCGCGCAGCCCGTTCACCCCCACCCCGGTCATGTAGGCCAGGTAAGGCGGCACGATCGGCAGGACGCAGGGCGACAGGAAGGACAGGAAGCCCGCCAGCAGCGCCACGAAGGCGGCGGGCAGAAAGGCGGCGGTGGCGAGTTCGATTCCCAGCATGGGCGCCACCATAGCCGCAGCGGGGCCGAAAGACAGCGGCCAAAGCGTCACGGCTGCGTGGGCGGAATGCGAAAGGGGGCGCGCCAAGTGGCACGCCCCCCTTCCGGTCGGTTCGTCAGCCTGCGATCAGCGGCCGGACCACCAGCCGCGGCGCTTGGGCTGGGTGCTGGCATCGGCCAGTTCCGCCTGCGGCGCGGGGCCGGGTTCGTTGGCGGCCTGCGGCGCGGGGGCCGGGGCGCTGTCCTCGGCCTCGACCAGCGGGGCCTGGGCGGGCTGCGGCGCGGGCTGGGCCTGGGGTTCGGCGGCGGTTTCGGGTTCGGGTTCCGGCTGGAGGGCCAGCGGCGCGACGGGTTCGGCGGCGGTCTCGACCAGTGCCTCGGCCACGGCCTCCGCGGTGGCGGTATCCGCCTCGGGGGTCGCGTTCAGGCCGGGCAGCGCCTCGGCCCGATGGTCGTCGGGCTGTCCGGCCACGTCCATGACCTCGGGCAGCGCCTCGGCCTCGACCGGCTTGCGGGACCGCGACCGCGAGCGCGAGCGCGAGCGGGACCGCGACCGGCCGGCAGGCTCGGCCTCGGCGGTCTCGACGGCCTCGGCCATGGCGGGTGCGCCATCCTCGTCCGCGGGGACGATGGCGGCCTCGGCCTGCGCATCATCGGTCGCGTCGGTGTCGTCGTCATCCTCGTCGCCGGCCTCGGCCGATTCGCCCTCGGGACGGTCGCCGGACTTCCGCCGACGGCGCCGACGGCGACGGCGCGACCGGCCGCCCTCACCCTCGCTCTCGTCGGTGGCAGCGGGTGCGGCCTCGGATGCCTCGGCGGGCTCGCGGGTCTCGACGTCGGCTTCGGCTTCGGCTTCGGGGGCCGCGTCCAGCTCTTCGGCCTCGACGATGTCCAGATCGTCCTCCTCATCGTCGATGCTGGCCATCAGGTCGGCATTGACGCCCAGCGGCACCTGCGAGGGTTCGGGCACGACGCGGGTCGCGGTCTTGAACTTCTCGATGGCGAAATCGGGCGAGACCAACGCCGGGTCGGCCTCGACGCGCACGGACATGCCATAGCGCGCCTCGATCCCCGCCACATGCTCGCGCTTGGCGTTCATCAGGAAGTTGGCCACCGCGACGGGCGCCTTGACCAGCACCTCGCGCGACCGCTTGCGCGTGCCCTCTTCCTCGATGGCGCGCAGGATGGTCAGCGCCAGGCTGTCATCGCTGCGGATCAGGCCGGTGCCGTGGCAATGGGCGCAGGGCTGGGTCGTCGATTCCAGCATGCCGGGACGCAGGCGCTGGCGCGACATCTCCATCAGGCCGAAGCCCGAGATGCGGCCGATCTGGATGCGGGCACGGTCGGATTTCAGCTTGTCCTTGATGCGCTTTTCCACGGCGGCGTTGTTGCGACGCTCGTCCATGTCGATGAAGTCGATGACGATCAGGCCCGCCAGGTCGCGCAGGCGCAGCTGGCGGGCGACCTCGTCGGCGGCCTCCAGGTTGGTCTTGAGCGCGGTTTCCTCGATCGAGCCCTCCTTGGTGGCCCGGCCCGAGTTCACGTCGATGGCGACCAGCGCCTCGGTCACGCCGATGACGATGTAGCCGCCCGATTTCAGCTGCACGACCGGGTTGAACATGCCCGCCAGATAGCTTTCGACCTGGAAGCGCGCGAATAGCGGCATCTGGTCGGCGTAATGCTTCACGTTCTTGGCGTGGGACGGCATGATCATCTTCATGAAGTCCTTAGCCACGCGATAGCCGCGCTCGCCCTCGACCAGGACTTCGTCGATGTCCTTGGAATAGAGGTCGCGGATGTTGCGCTTGATCAGGTCGCCTTCCTCGTAGATCGGCGCGGGCGCGATCGACTTGAAGGTCAGGTCGCGGATCTGTTCCCACAGGCGCAGCAGGTATTCATAGTCGCGGCGGATCTCGGTCCGGGTGCGCTGGCTGCCGGCGGTACGGATGATCAGGCCGGCGCCACGGGGCACGTCCAGCTCTCCGGCGATTTCCTTCAGCTTCTTGCGGTCCACGGCATTGGTGATCTTGCGGCTGATGCCGCCGCCGCGCGCGGTGTTGGGCATCAGCACGCAATAGCGGCCGGGCAGCGACAGGTAGGTGGTCAGCGCGGCACCCTTGTTGCCGCGTTCCTCCTTGACGACCTGGACCAGCATGATCTGCCGGACCTTGATCACCTCCTGGATCTTGTAGCGGCGGGCGCGGGGCTTTCTGGGGGCGCGGACCTCTTCGGCCACGTCCTCCTCGGCCACCGATTCGATCTCGTCGTCCTTGTCCGAGGCGTCCTGGCCCTCGGCCTCGTCATCGGACAGCGTCTCGTCGTCCTGCGCGGATTTTTCGGCGCGCGACGACTTGCGACGGCGGCTGCCACGCTCTTCCTCGGCCTCCTGGGCCTCGGCATCGGCGCGTTCCTCGGCCATCAGGGCCTCGCGGTCGGCGGCCGGGATCTGGTAGTAGTCGGGGTGGATTTCCGCGAAGGCCAGGAAGCCGTGGCGGTTCCCGCCGTAATCCACGAAGGCCGCCTGCAGCGAAGGCTCGACCCGCGTCACCTTGGCAAGGTAGATGTTCCCCGCCAGCTGACGCTTGTTGACGGTCTCGAAATCAAATTCCTCGACCTTGGTTCCGTCGACCACGACCACCCGAGTTTCCTCGGCATGGGTGGCGTCGATCAGCATTTTCATTGCCATGTTCTTGTCTTTCGCGCAGGCGCGCCCCGGGCGGGGCCAGCGGCACCCCCCGGTCACGGCTGCGGTTTGTTGATGAGGACACGGGCGCGTCACCGACAGAGACGTTCCGACCGGCGGTGCCTGTGGCCCGCCCGTCCTGAAGTCTGCCGTCCAAAGCGCGCGTCATCGCGTCTGTTCCTTCGAATGACCCCGGGCCTTTCAAGACCGCCGGGCCGCTGTCTGTCGTCACCCCCGTGCGCAATCCCGGATCGGGCGGCGCGGCCGGAGGGTGGGTTTTCCGCGTTGCACATGGCTCTCCCGGATCGGGTTCAGAGGTGCCGCGCTGCGAAACTTTCGGCGCGCGGACATTCCTCAGCGGAAACAGCCGCGCGCATGGTTCCAGCATAGAGGGGCAGCGGGGGAAAATTCAATGCAGAAAAGGTCCTGTATCCTTCTGCGGCGATTTCAGGCCCGGGACGGGAATGCTAGGCTGGCGCGATGTGCAACCTTTATTCCAATACCACGGCCCCCGAGGCGATGCGCCGGCTGTTCGCGGTCACGGCCGCGGGCGATCACCTGGGCAATGCCGAGCCCCAGCCCGCGATCTTTCCCAAGGGGGACGCCCCCATCGTGCGGAAGGACCCCGATGGCGGGCGGCGGCTGGATTACAGCCACTGGGGCTTCGTGATGCCGCAGGTCTCCAGCCGGACGGGGCTGCCGATCCAGCCCAAGGCCATCAACAATGCCCGCGACGACAAGCTGCGCGCGTCGCCCTTCTGGCGGGACGCGTTCCGGCACCGGCGCTGCCTGATCCCCGCCAGCAGCTTTTCCGAGGCCAGGGGCCGCAACCCGGCCACGCATGTCTGGTTCGGCCTCCGGGGCGAGGCGCCCCGCCCGCCCTTTGCCCTTGCGGGGATCTGGCAGGTTTACGACGGCCCCTATGCCGCGGAACGGCGGTCGCTGCTGGTCAGTTCGATGATCACCACCACGCCCAATCCGCTGGTGGCGCAGGTCCATCCCGACCGGATGCCCGCGATCCTGCGCCCGGAGGATTACGCGACCTGGCTGGAGGGCGACCCCGACGAGGCCTTCGCGCTGATCGAGCCCTACCCGGCCGAGGAAATGGTGATCCACCAGCAGGGCGTCGGGCTGAAGGCCGATCCCGTCGGCAGCGGCGGCGATGACGCAGCGCCCGGACCCGGCCAGCTGCCGCTGTTCTGAGCGTTGCGCGCCCTGTGCGCAGGGCGTCACGCAGCTTTAACGCATTCTTCACGGCGCTGTTGCAGCCTTGCCCTAGCTGATGTGGCAACGGAACTGCGGCGGGGGTTCGGGATGGCGGTGATGCGGGTGAATGCCGGTGAGGCCTTGCCGGGCGACCTGTGGCGGCGCGCCGCCGGGCTGCCCCAGGGGGCGCCCGTCATCGTCATGCTGCACGGCTACCGCTATTCCCCGCGCTCGCCCGCCCATGACCCGCATCGCCACATCCTGTCGCCCGAGGCGACACCCGGCGTCCCGTCCTGGCCCCGTGCGCTTGGTTTTCAGAACCGCCCGGGCGAGGGGCTGGGCATCGCCTTTGGCTGGGAGGCGCGCGGCAGCCTGCAGGGCGCCTATGCGCGCGCGGGACAGGTCGGCGCCGACCTGGGCGGGCTGGTGTCGGAGCTGGCCGCGCAGGCGGGGCGGCCCGTGGGGCTGATCGGGCATTCGCTTGGCGGGCGGGTGGCCCTGCAGGCACTGGCGGGGGCGGAGGCGGGCAGCGTCGGTCGGGTGATCCTGCTGAACGGGGCCGAGTTCCGGGATGCGGCCGCAGAGGCGATGGAGCGGCCCGCCGGCGCCGGGGCCGAGGTCATCAACGTCACCGCGCGCGAGAACGACCTGTTCGATTTCGGGCTGGAGCAGCTGCTGGCGCGGGGCCGGCGGCGGGCATTGGGCTGCGGGCTGGCGCAGGCACGGCCGAACTGGGTCGACCTGCAGATCGACCATGCCGCCACGCTGGACGCGCTGGCCGAGCTGGGCTTTCCCACCGCGCGCGGATCGCGGCTGATGTCGCACTGGACGACCTTCCGGCGCGACGGGCTGTTCGACCTTTACAGAACGGCGCTGTGCCACCCCTGGGCCCTGCCCCTGGGCCTGCTGCGGCTGCACCTGCCCGATGGGCCGCAGCCGCGCTGGTCACGCCTGCTGCCCCGTTCCGCCGCCCGGGACGCGCCGCTGCGGGCGTGAGGACATGCGCCCACGCGCCAGCCGCCAGCCCCGGCAGCCCAGCCGCGCCAGTTCCAGCCAGGCGCGATACGGCAGCACGGTCAGGTAGCGCCAGCGGCCCAGCTTGTAGGCGCGCAGGCCCGCCTGGATCTGCGTCGGATGGTCGGAGCGCTGCGAAGCCGGCAGCGGGTCCACGAAGGCCGCGCGCAGCCCGTCCAGGTATTCCAGGTCAAAGGCGATGTCGAAGGCCAGGCGCATCGGCAGCAGCTTGTCGGTGAACCATTGGGCCGCGCGGCGGTCCACGACATAGGCGCCGGCGCCCTTTTCGCGCGTCAGGGCGACGGCCAGGCGCCGCCCCTGCCCCAGGTCGCGGACCCGGTACTTGCGCCCGCGGTTCACGGATGTCAGGCGCAGCAGGTTCCACAGCTCGCGATGGGCCGCCGCGCGGTCCAGCGTGTCCAGGAAATCCGGCTGGAAGCTGACATCATCCTCGAGGATCAGCGCCAGATCGGCGTCAGCGGCCAGAAAGGCCCGCGCGCAGGCGATGTGGCTGAGATAGCAGCCGACCTCGGGCGGGGTGGTGCGGCGGCCGTGCAGCAGACGATAGGCGATCTCGTTGAACTCGGCGAGGGGAAAGTCCAGCTTGCGCCCGTCCACGCCCTCGATCCGGGTGAAGGGCAGGCCGGCGGCGGTCAGCTTGGCGGCCATCGCGGCCAGCCGGTCCTCGGCCCCCACCATGTTGATCAGATAGATCGCCAGCCGCTGCCGGCTGAGCGGCAGCGTGATGCAGCCGTCGCAGGCTGCCCCCTCAGGCTGCGCGGTCGTCATTGGCCGCGTCCTTGTCCGGCAGCGCATGGGCGCGGTAAAGGCCCGCATTCCCCAGAAGAAACGCGAACAGCAGCACCGGCAGGCCGAAGGTCTTGAAATAGACCCAGGCGGTTTCGGACATATTGCGCCAGACCAGCTCGTTCATCACCGCCAGCGCCAGAAAGAACAGCGCCATGCGCAGGGTCAGCTTGCGCCAGCCTTCGGCGTCCATCGGCAGCGCCTCGGAGAGGACCGCGCCCAGCCAGTTGCGGCGCAGCGCCAGGCCTGTGCCCAGGATGACGGCAAAGAGGACATAGATGATCGTGGGCTTCAGCTTGAAGAAGCGCGGGTCGTTCAGCCAGACCGACATGCCGCCGAAGACGATCACCAGGACCAGCGTGGCCACCTGCATCGGCGCCAGCTTGCCGGTGATGCGCCACTGGACCAGCGTGCTGAGGACCAGCGTGGGGATGAAGACCAGCGTGGCAAAGATGAAGCCGCCGTAGCTTTGCCCCCAGAGTTGGACGTCCTGGCCGCGAAACAGCATGAAGACCGCGAAGAACAGGATCAGCGGCCCGAATTCCAGCGCCGGCTTGACCCAGGGTTTCGTGTTTTCCATGCGCCGGTATGCTCCTGCCAGGGGCCGCGTGCTGCGCGGCGGTCATCGTCACAGGCCTTTTCGCCCAGGATCAGGCAGGCCACAAGGGCCGCGTCAATCCAGCTTGATGGCGGCCAGGATGGGTCCGGGCCGGCTGCGGGCGCCGCGCACCTGCTGGACCAGCACCGCGTGACGGGTGTCGGGCGGAAAGCGGTCGCTGGCGATCTGGTCCGTCCGCACGTTCAGCCGCAGCGGCCCCTTGCCGTCCCAGCGCGCCAGCCGTTCATGCGACAGCACCACATTGCTGTAGGCCACCGACTTGCCGCTGTTCTCGCCGCCGCGCACCTCGACGATGCGCTGCGGGGCATAGCGCACCATGGCGATGTCCACGGGGCTGTCGAGGTCGGACAGGGGCTGCAGCTCGATCGCCTCGCCGTCGCGGGTCTTTTCGCGCTGGATGCTGATCATGGCGGGGGCATAGCGGCGCCCGTCGATCAGTCCCATCAGCTGGGCCGGGTTGGGCGCCACGGCGGTGTCCTGCCCGTCCACGATCATCTGCGGCGTATAGATCGACCGTTCGCCCGCGATATTGGCATAGCCGGTCTGGCGCTCGGTGAATTCGGGGCGGGCAAAGCTGTCCTCCCAGCCCAGATAGTCCCAGTAGTCGACGTGATAGGACAGCGCCAGCACGTCCCCCTGCCCCTTGAGCATGGTCAGCATCGCATCCGCCGGCGGACAGGACGAGCAGCCCTGCGAGGTGAACAGCTCGACCACCACGGGCAGGGTCGAGGTCGGAAGTCCGGGCGCGTCGGGCGGCGCCTGGTCAAGAAGGGGAAAGCTGTCATAGGGGACAGCCTGGAACAGGTTCCTGGCGGAGGGGTCCACCCGGCCGGGATCCGCCGGCGCGGCGATCACCGGGGCCAGGGCCGGTGTTCTGGGGCGCTGCGGCGCGGCCGCTACCGGGGGCATGGTCGCCGCAAGCGGCGCCGAAGGACGCGGCGCGGGAACCGCAGCCTCGGCCAAGGGTCCGCGTTGGGCCGGGACCGCGGCCGGCGCGGGCGGCGCCAGGGCGGGCCGCACCGGCCGTTGGGCGGGGGGGCGGGCGGAACTGCGCAGCCGCGTCGATTTGCCCTCCGCACCGCGCGGCTTTGATTTGCCCTGCACCACCGGAGCGGTACGGGCAGAAGGGCTGGGTGCCGTGCGGGCGGCGGGGGCCGTGGTTGCACCTGCATTTCCCCGCCCGTTGGTGCCCCTGTTGCCGCCGGGTGCGCCACTGCCTCGGCTCGGGGTGCTCTGCGGCTGTCCGCGCGAGGTGCCAAAGCTGCTGGGGCCGTCGTCGGCCCGGCCCGGCGCGCTGCCGGATCGGCCGGGGACGCTGTTCGACCGGCCGCGCGACGCGCCAAAGCTGCTGGGTGCGTCATCGGCCCGGCCCGGTGCGCTGCCCGACCGTCCGGAGGCGCTGCCGGATCGGCCGGGACTGTCGTCCGACCGCCCTGCTCCACCGCCGCCCGATCCGCCGCGAGAATCGCCTGAACGACCCGAGGATCCCCCCGAATTGCCGCGGGAGTCCGACTGCCCGCCGCCGCCCTTGCCGGAATTCCCCTGGGCAGGGGCCGTCACAGGAACCAGGATCAGGCTCAACGCGGCCAGCGCGGCCAGGGCTCCGGCACGCAGCCGTCCCAGCCCTGATGCCGGATCAGCCTTTGCGGGCACATGTGCGGGCCTGGCGGCCATCATTTGTTTCCTGTCGCATTTCACATCATCCCTGATAGCGCCGCGCGCCGGCCGCCGCCAAATCAAGGCTTCGTTAACCAATCTCCCTCCGCCCGGCCGTGCCCCTTGAGCAACAGCCCGAAACATGGTATGCGATTGCATACAATTTGCATGCCCGCCCTTGCAGCGCCCCGGACGATGGGGCAAAGCAGGGGACGCATGCCCGACCCATCCATTCTTGCAGACAGGGAGGCCCTGATGCCCATCCAGACCGGAACCGACACCGCCAAGACCCGCCGCACGCTTACGGCCGGCGGCGCCCAGGTCGACTATTACTCGATCGCCGCCGCCACCGAGGCGGGGCTTGGCGATTTCTCGAAACTGCCGGCCGCGCTGAAGGTCGTGCTGGAGAACATGCTGCGCTTCGAGGACGGCGGCCACACCGTGTCGCTGGACGACATCAAGGCCTTCGCCGAATGGGCGACGCTGGGCGGCAAGAACCCGCGCGAGATCGCCTATCGCCCGGCCCGCGTGCTGATGCAGGACTTTACCGGCGTTCCGGCCGTGGTCGACCTGGCCGCGATGCGCGACGGGATCAAGGCCCTGGGCGGCGACGCCCAGAAGATCAACCCGCTGAACCCGGTCGACCTGGTCATCGACCATTCGGTCATGATCGACGAATTCGGCACCCCCCGCGCCTTCCAGAAGAACGTCGAGCTGGAATACGAGCGCAACATGGAGCGTTACACGTTCCTGAAATGGGGCCAGAAGGCCTTCAACAATTTCCGCGTGGTGCCGCCCGGCACCGGCATCTGCCACCAGGTGAACCTGGAATACCTGGCCCAGACCGTCTGGACCGACACCGACCAGTCGGGCAAGACCGTCGCCTATCCCGACACGCTGGTCGGCACCGACAGCCACACCACCATGGTCAACGGCCTGGCCGTCCTGGGCTGGGGCGTGGGCGGGATCGAGGCCGAGGCCGCGATGCTGGGCCAGCCGATCTCGATGCTGATCCCCGAGGTCGTCGGCTTCAAGATCACCGGCGCGCTGGCCGAGGGCGTGACCGCCACCGACCTGGTGCTGAAGGTCGTGCAGATGCTGCGCAAGCACGGCGTCGTGGGCAAGTTCGTCGAGTTCTACGGCGAGGGCCTGGACAACATGCCGCTGGCCGACCGCGCGACCATCGCCAACATGGCGCCCGAATACGGCGCCACCTGCGGCTTCTTCCCGATCGATGACGAGACCCTGCGCTATCTGCGCCAGACCGGCCGCGAGGAGGACCGCATCGCCCTGGTCGAGGCCTATGCCAAGGAAAACGGCTTCTGGCGGACGGCGGATTACGCGCCGGTCTATTCCTCGACGCTGGAACTGGACCAGAGCACCGTGGTGCCCGCCATTTCGGGCCCCAAGCGCCCGCAGGACCACGTGCCGCTGACCGAGGCCGCGACTGCCTTTGGCGACTACATCAGGGGCTTGCGTCCCGCCGCCGCGGTTCCGGTCGAGGAAAAGGCCGAGATGACCGAGGAGGGCGGATCGCCCAGCCCAGCCCCCGCGGAGATCCCCGGCGGCAGCCACGGCCACCTGAACAGCGCCCCCGTCGATGGCGAGGACTATGTCCTGCGCGACGGTTCGGTCGTGATCGCCTCGATCACCTCCTGCACCAACACCTCGAACCCCTATGTGCTGATGGCCGCGGGCCTGGTCGCCCGCAAGGCCCGCGACCTGGGCCTGACTCGCAAGCCCTGGGTCAAGACCTCGCTGGCGCCCGGTTCGCAGGTGGTCGAGGAATACCTGAAGGCCGCCGGCCTGCAGGAGGACCTGGACGCCCTCGGCTTCAACCTGGTGGGCTTTGGCTGCACCACCTGCATCGGCAACTCGGGGCCGCTGCAGCCCGAGATCTCGAAGGCGATCAACGACAACGACCTGGTGGCCGTGTCGGTCCTGTCGGGCAACCGCAACTTCGAGGGGCGCATCAGCCCGGATGTGCGCGCGAACTATCTGGCCTCGCCCCCGCTGGTCGTGGCCTATGCGATCGCGGGCGACATGAACATCGACGTGACCCGCGACCCGCTGGCCCACACGCCGGACGGCAAGCCGGTCTTCCTCAAGGACATCTGGCCGACCTCGAAGGAAGTGTCGGACATGGTGGACCGCATCGTCACGCGCGAGATGTTCCAGGCCAAATATGCCGACGTCTTCAAGGGCGACGAGCGCTGGCAGGGCGTCGAGATCACCGACAGCGAGACCTATGACTGGCCGGCAAGCTCGACCTATATCCAGAACCCGCCCTATTTCCAGGGCATGTCGCAGCAGCCGGGCACGATCGACGACGTCAAGGGCGCGCGGATCCTGGCGCTGCTGGGCGACATGATCACGACCGACCACATCAGCCCGGCGGGATCGTTCAAGCCCGCCACCCCGGCTGGCCAGTACCTGACCGAGCGCCAGGTGGCGCCGCGCGATTTCAACAGCTACGGATCGCGCCGCGGCAACCACGAGATCATGATGCGCGGCACCTTCGCCAACATCCGCATCAAGAACGAAATGCTGGACGGGGTCGAGGGCGGCTATTCCAAGGACGCGCAGGGCAACCAGGCGCCGATCTATGACGCGGCCATGTCCTATGCCGAGGAGGGCACGCCCCTGGTCGTCATCGGCGGCATCGAATACGGCGCGGGCTCCAGCCGGGACTGGGCGGCCAAGGGCACGAACCTGCTGGGCGTCAAGGCGGTCATCGCGGAAAGCTTCGAGCGCATCCACCGCTCGAACCTGGTCGGCATGGGCGTCATCCCCTTCGAGTTCACCGAAGGCCAGAACCGCAAGTCGCTGAACCTGACCGGTGACGAGACCATCTCGATCGACGGCCTGTCGGGCGAGTTCAAGCCGCTGTCGCTGGTTCCCTGCACCATCACCTATGCCGACGGCACGGTGAAGGAGATCCAGCTGAAGGCGCGCGTCGATACCGAGGTCGAGATCGACTACCTGAAGAACGGCGGCGTGCTGCACTACGTGCTGCGCAATCTTACCGCCGCCTGATCTGGCCGGATGGAGAAACGGAAAACCCCCGGCCCGCGGCCGGGGGTTTTTGATTGCGGCGTTGCAAGAGGGGTATTTAGGCAACGCAGAAGCCGTGCGAGGTGTGTTCTTGCCGAGATAGCCAAGTCTGCGCGGCAGCCCCCGGCGGCACCATCACGCGTCACCCGCCGATGGCGATGCCCTCGCGGCGCGGATCGGCGCCCCCCTGCAGACCTTCGGGCGTCACGACGATGCCCTGCAGGCCTGAGGTGAGCTCGGTTTCCCTGACCTCGAAGCCCATCTCGGTCAGCCCCTGGGTCAGGTTTTCGGGCAGGCCCGCCTCGACATCCATGGGGCCGAAGCGGTTCACCAGATTGGGGCTGGCCACGGCCTGCTGGATGTCCATGCCCCAGTCCAGATGCGCGACGATGGCCTTTGCCACATAGCCGATGATCCGGCTGCCGCCGGGCGAGCCGATGACCATGATCGGTGCGCCGTCGCGCCGCACGATGGTCGGCGCCATCGAGGATCGGGGCCGCTTGCCCGGCGCCACGGCATTGGCGATGGGCCAGCCGGCTTCGTCATGGGTCTCGAAGCTGAAATCGGTCAGCTCGTTGTTCAGAAGAAAGCCGCCCGCCATCACCCGCGAGCCAAAGCCGTTCTCGATCGTCGTGGTCATCGACAGCGCGTTCCCCTGCCCGTCCAGGATCGACATATGCGAGGTCGAGGGCAACTCCAGTGCACTGTCCTGCCCCCACGTCATCGCGTGGCTCCAGCCGGGCTGGCCCGGGCTGACCTCGGGCAGGCTGTCGTCGCCCGAGAGCAGTTGGCCGCGTTCGGCCAGATAGGCGGGATCGACCAGCCCCTCGGTCGGCACGGGCACGAAATCGCTGTCGGCCATGTAGCGGCCCCGGTCGGCGAAGGCCAGGCGGGAGGCATCCCCGATCAGGCGCCAGGCCTCGGGGTTCAAGGCACCCAGTGCGGCAAGGTCATAGCCGCCCAGCATGCCCAGGATCTGCCCCACCGTCAGCCCGCCCGACGAGGGCGGCCCCATGCCGCAGATGTCATGGGCGCGGTATTCGACGCAGACGGCGGGCCGCTCGACCACGCGGTAGCGGGCCAGGTCCTCCAGCGACAGAAGGCCGGGATTGTCCTCGGCGCCCTGGACGGCGGCGGTGATCTGCGCGGCGATGGGGCCGGTATAGAAGGCGTCCGCCCCCTCGGCTGCCAAAGCGCGCAGGGTTTCGGCATAGGCGGGGTTCTTCAGCGTGGCACCCTCGGCCACCGGCGTTCCACCCGGGAAGAAATAGTCGGTCGTGGCGGGATAGCGGGCCAGGGCATCCCCCTCGCCCGCCACCAGGGTGGCCAGGCGCGGCGAGACGGTGAAGCCCTCCTCGGCCAGGCGGATGCCGTCGTCGAACAGGCCGGCCCAGTTGGCGCGGCCCCATTTGCGATGCGCGACCTCCAAGAGGCGCGGCGTGCCGGGCGTGCCGACCGAGCGGCCGCCGACGACCGCCTCCATGAAGTCCAGCGGCTGGCCCTCCTCGTCCTGGAACAGCGTCGGCGTGACGGCCTGGGGCGCGGTTTCCCGGGCGTCGAGCGTCGTCACCTCGCCGGTCTCCGCATCGTGCCAGACAAGGAAGGCGCCGCCGCCCAAGCCCGAACTTTGCGGCTCGACCAGGCCCAGCACGACCTGAACAGCGACCATCGCATCGGCCGCGCTGCCGCCGGCCTCCAGCACGCGCGCCCCGGCCTGGACGGCCAGCGGATGGGCGGCGGTGATCATCCAGTTCTGCGCCGTGACCGGCCGCCCCTCGGCCTTGGCCGCCAGCGCGTCTTGGGCCGCGGGCGTCAGGTCCCCGAAGCCCGAGGTCTGAACCTCGGCCCCCGACGCGTTTTCGGGGGCCACGGCATCGGCCGCCTGCTGTGCCCCCGCCAGTGTCGCGCTGCCCATCAGCAGCGCCCATGCCAGACCGGTTCGCGTCATCGCCTCTCTCCCCTTGTCGCATGTGTGATGAGGGACAGTCTGGACCCCTCAACCTCAGGCTGCAAGGCGCAGGATCAATTGTCGGCGGAAAGCGCCTTTTCCAGCTGGGGCAGGAAGCGGTTCTGGTAATCCTCGCGGATCAGCGGGCCGGCGTGGCGATAGAGGATCTGGCCATCGCCGTCGATGATGAAGGTTTCGGGCGGGGCGGTGACGCCCCAGTCGATGGCAGCCCGGCCGCGCGGGTCTGTGGCCAGGGCGGCGAAGGGGTCGCCGTCTTCCTTCAGGAAGGACAGCGCATTCGCCTCGGGGTCCTTCAGGTCGATGCCATAGACGGGCAGCTGCTGAGACAGCGCCATCAGCGTCGGATGCTCGGCCCGGCAGGGCGGGCACCAGCTGGCCCAGAAGTTCACCAGCTTGACCCCCGGCTGGCGCAGCATGGCATCGGTCAGCTGGGTCTTGCCCGGCAGCGTCGTGGCGGGCACGGCGGGTGCCTCTCGGCCCAGCATGGCCGAGGGCAGCAGGCCCGCATCCTCGCGGTTCATGCCCCAGAGGAAGGTGGCGGCCAGGGCCGCGAAAACCACCGGGGGCAGGATCATCAGGGGGGACAGTTTAGCCATGCCGATCATGTTCTTCCAGGTTGCGGCGGGCGCGGGCATTGGCCGCGACGGTGTGCCAGACGAGGCCCGCCAGCAGGGCCAGGCTGACCCCGTAGGCCAGCAGGACGGTGGTTGCGTATTTGCCAAGTTCGATCATGCGCGCATCTCCCGTGCCTGCAATGCGGCCAGGCGTCGCCTTCGGATCTCGGTCCGGGTGCGGATCACCAGCAGCGCCAGGAACAGCAGGAAGAACCCCAGCATCGAGAGATAGAGCGGATAGCGATAGACCGCGCTCATGCGCTCGCCCGGCGCGACCGAGAGCGAGGCGCCCTGGTGCAGGCCCTGGTTCCAGAACAGCACCGCATAGCGCGACAGCAGCGCAAAGACCGATCCCACCAGGCACAGCACGCCCGTCAGGTCGGCAGCACTGTCCGGATCCTCGATGGCGGACCAGAGCGCGATGTAGCCCACGTAGAACAGGAACAGGATCAGGAACGAGGTCAGCCGCGGGTCCCATTCCCACCAGGTGCCCCACATCGGCTGGCCCCAGATCGCACCGGTGGCCAGCGCGATCAGCGTCATCACCGCGCCGATCGGGGCCGCGGCCTTGGCGGCCAGCGCGCTGACATGGTGGCGGCGGATGATCCAGATCAGCGAGGCGATCAGCATCATCACCCATATGTTGATGGCCATCATCGCGGCGGGAACATGCAGGAAGACGATCTTGACGGTCGATCCCTGGCGGAAATCCTCGGGCGTCAGAAAGCCCCAGACGACCCCCGCCAGGCAGCCGATGACGGCGCCGACCACCAGCCAGGGCAGCAGCCTGTCGGTCGTGCGCATGAACTTGGTCGGATTTGCGTATTCCCAGATCGACATGGTCTCTCGTATCCCCCTTTTGCGCCGCCCCAACAAGAGGGCGGCGCGCCCCTCACCGCAGATTGACCCGCAGCGCGGCGGCGGCCGCGAAGGGGATCAGCGCCATCACCGCCAGCGTGATCCCGGCCAGGAACAGCAGTGGTGTAGCGGTCGCCGCGCCTTCCGCGCCCCGGCGGGTGATCTCGGCCCCGAAGATCAGTGTGGGGATGTAGAGCGGCAGCACCAAGAGCGACAAAAGCATCCCCCCGCGGCGCAGCCCCACGGTGATCGCCGCCCCGAAGGCCCCCAGCATCGACAGCGCCGGCGTCCCGATCAGCAGCGACGTCAGAAGCCAGGGCATCGCCCGGCCGGGCAGTTGCAGCAGCACGCCGAAGACCGGGGCGGCCAGGATCAGCGGCAGGCCGGCGGTGATCCAATGGGCCAAGGCCTTGACCGCGACCGCGCCCTCCAGCGGCAGGGGTGCGGTCGCCAGCAGGTCCAGGCTGCCATCCTCGTGGTCCAGGGCGAAGATGCGGTCCAGCGACAAGAGGCAGGAGAGCAGCGCGCCCACCCAGAGGATGCCGGGCGCGACCGGGGCCAGCGCCCCGCGGTCGGGGCCGATGCCGAAGGGAACCAGCGTGCAGAGGATCAGGAAGAAGGCGACGCCCAGTCCAAAGCCGCCGCCCGCGCGCGTGGCCAGCCGCAGGTCGCGACGCAAAAGCGCGATCACGCAAAGGCCTCGTTGAAGCCGGAGGGCCGCCGGACGGGCGCCGTGCCGGGACGGGCGCGAAAGGGGGTCAGGTCCAGCACCTGCGCCTCGGGGATCGCAAGGTCGATATGGGTGGCGATGAGGGCGGCGCCCCCCTGCCCCAGATGGGCGCGCACGACATCGGCAAAACGTGCGACCGAGGCCGTGTCGAGCGACACGGTCGGCTCGTCCAGCACCCAGAGCGGACGGCCGGTCACCAGCAGGCGGGCAAGCCCCAGACGCCGCTTCTGCCCGGCGGAGAGGGCCGAGGCGGGCCGCGCGGCCAGCCCCGTCAGGTCCAGCGCCGCCAGCGCATGCGCGACATTCCTCCCGCCAAAGACCCGCGCCCAGAAGTCGAGGTTCTCGGCCACCGTCAGCGCGGATTTCAGCCCGTCCGCATGGGCGGCATAGGCCACCAGGTCGTCGTCCATCACGATCCGGCCCGACACGGGTTCCTGCAGGCCCGCGATGGTGCGCAGCAGGGTCGTCTTGCCGATGCCGTTGGGGCCGCGCAGGATCAGCGCCTGTCCGGGCTTCAGGGTGAAGGAGACGCCCTCGACCGTCCGCAGACCGCCGCGCGACACGGCAAGGTCATGGACGGAGAGAAGGCTCACAGGGGCAGCAGCGCGCAGGCGACCCGGCGACCCTCGGACAGCGTCACGTTGTAGGTGCGGGCCGCCGTGGGCGAGGGCATCGCCTCGACCCGGATGCCCATCCCGTCCAGCATTGCGACCATCTCGCGCGGGGCATAGCCGATCTGCTCGCCCATACCAAGGAACAGCACGTCGATGCGCCCTGCCAGCGCCTCCAGCGGACCCGCGTCCTGCAGGCCCTGCCAGGGCTGGACCCGATCCCCCTCGACCACCACGGCGCCGTGATAGACCTTGCCCGCGATGCGGAAGAAGCCGGGGCCATAGCTGTCCACGGCGTTCTGGCCCTGGAAGTCGGTGGGGGTGAAGGTCGCCATCAGCCCTCCTCGGCGCCCTCGAAGGGCGACAGGTTCTTGCGTGTCTTGGGGTCCTTGGGATCGGCCTTGTCCCAGTCGCGCTTGACGCCCAGCCACAGCACCACGTTCTTGGCCACGTAGATCGAGGAATAGGTCCCGATCAGGATGCCGAAGGTGATGGCAAAGACAAAGCCCCGGATCACGTCGCCGCCCAGCACCAGAAGCGCGATCAGCGCCACCAGCGTCGTGCCCGAGGTCATCACGGTCCGCGACAGGGTCTCGTTCACCGACAGGTTCATGACGTCGCGCAGGGCACGGGTCTTGTACTTCATCAGGTTCTCGCGCAGGCGGTCGAAGACGACGACGGTGTCGTTGATCGAATAGCCGACGATGGTCAGCAGCGCCGCGATAGTGGTCAGGTCGAAGCGGATCTGGAACAGGGCAAAGATGCCCATCGTGATCAGCACGTCATGGATCAGCGACACGATGGCACCCACCGCGAACTGCCATTCGAAGCGCAGCCAGATATAGATCGAAATCGCGACCAGCGAGGCCAGCACCGCATAGACCGCGGTCTGGATCAGCTCTCCCGAGACCTTGGGACCGACGGATTCGACCGAGGGGAAGGTGATGGAGGGATCGACCTGCTGCAGCGCGGCCTCGACCGCGGCGACGGTCTGGGGGGTGACCGCCTCGGTGCCGTCCTGGGCGCTGATGCGGACCTGCGCCACGTTCTGCTCGGGGCCGAAGGTCGGATCGAAGACCTCGGTGATCGCCACGTCGCCCAGGTTCAGGGGCTGCAGGGCGGCGCGGTAGGCCGCGACATTCACCGGCTGCACGGATTCGGTGCGGATCGTCGTGCCGCCCCGGAAGTCGATGCCGAAGTTCAGCCCGTTCAGGAACAGCACCACGATCGAGGCCAGCGCCAGGACCGTCGAGATGCCGAAGGTCAGGAACTGCCAGCGGAAGAAGTCGATCCGGGTGTCGTCGGGGACGAGTTTCAGACGGAATGCCATGTCAGACCTCGATCTGTTTCGGGCGGCTGCGTTCGAACCACATGACCGTCAGCAGGCGGGTCACGAACAGCGCGGTAAAGACCGAGGTCACGATCCCGATCGTCAGCGTCACGGCAAAGCCCTTGACCGGGCCCGAGCCCAGCACGAACAGGATCGCCGCGATGATCAGCGTGGTGATGTTGGCGTCCACGATGGCGGACATGGCCTTTTCATAGCCAAGCTCGATGGCGCGGGCGGGGCCGCGGGCAGTCTTCAGTTCCTCGCGGATGCGCTCGAAGACCAGCACGTTGGCATCGACCGCCATGCCGATGGTCAGAACGATGCCGGCGATGCCCGGCAGGGTCAGCGTGGCGCCGATCACCGACAGGATCGCGAACAGCAGCAGCATGTTGAAGCCCAGGGCCACGGTGGCAAAGATGCCGAAGCGGCCGTAGGAGAGGATCATCAGCGCCACCACGGCGACAAAGCCCACGGCGGCGGCGACCTTGCCCGCATCGACGCTGTCCTGGCCCAGTTCGGGGCCGATGGTGCGTTCTTCCAGGAAGGTCATCTCGGCCGGCAGGGCGCCGGCGCGCAGCAGGACCGCCAGGCGGTTGGCCTGGTCGAAATCCATCGAACCCGAGATCTGCCCCGAGCCGGTGGTGATGGCCGAGCGGATCACCGGAGCCGAGATCACCTCGTTGTCCAGCACGATCGCGAAGGGCTGGCCGATATTGGCCGAGGTATAGGCGCCAAAGGCGCGCGCGCCCGTCGGGTTGAAGCGGAAATTGACCGAGGGAAGGCCGTTCTCGTCGCTGGCGGGCATGGCGTCGACCAGGTCCTCGCCGGTGACGACGGGGCTGTCTTCCAGGATGTAGAACAGTCCGGGCTGGTCAACCGACGGGGCGATGATCTGGCCCAGGCCCGGCTGCGCCTCGGCGTCGCCGGTGCTGCCCACGACCGGGTTGAAGGTCAGCTGGGCGGTCGTGCCGATCAGCTCCTTCAGCTCGCCCGCCGAGCCGATGCCCGGGACCTGGATCAGGATGCGGTCGGCGCCCTGGCGCATGATGGTGGGCTCGCGGGTGCCGACCTCGTCGACCCGGCGGCGCACGATCTCCAGCGACTGCTGGATGGTGCGGTCGTCGGTCATGGCCTTTTCCGCATCCGACAGCTGGATGGTCAGGGCCGGCCCCTGGGTCGCGATGGCCAGCGACTGCTGGCCGGCGCCGGTCAGGGTGGTGACGGGCGTCGAATAGCCGCGCACGATCTCGACCGCGCGGGACATCTGGTCGGGGTTGCCGATCTCGATCGACAGCACGCCCTCGGGGGCCTGCACGCGGCGGATCGCGCCGATGGTCTCGCGCTCGGCCGACAGCGCACGGCGCAGTTCCGGCCACAGCGCGTCCATGCGGGACTTGTAGACCTGGGCGACCTGAACCTCGCCCAGCAGATGGGCACCGCCGCGCAGGTCCAGCCCCAGATTGACCAGGCTGTTGGGCAGCCACGAGGGCCAGCCATCACGCGCCGCCACCAGTTCGGGCGTCTCGACGCCGGTCGCCTCGATCTGTGCCGTGGCATCATTATGGGCCTCGACCCGGGCATAGAAGGCGTTGGGCAGGGCGAAAAGCAGCCCCAGAAGGCAGATCCCAAGGATCAGGATGCGCTTCCAGCGGTCAATCTGCAGCATGGACGTGGCGCCTTTCAGGAGTTGGCGGCGACAGGATCGGTCCTGGACACCACCTGGGCCAGGGTGCTGCGCAGCACGCGGACGCGCACGCCCTGGGCGATCTCGACCTCAAGCTCTTCGTCGCGCACGGCCGAGACCTTGCCCAGGATGCCGCCCTGGGTCACGACCTGGTCGCCCTTCTTGACGGAAGCCACCATCTCGCGATGCGCCTTCAGGCGCTTCTGCTGGGGGCGGATCATCAGGAAATACATGATCGCGAAGATCAGGATCAGCGGGATGAACTGCGCGAAGGCGGCACCGGCACCGGCGCCGCCGGCGGCCTGGGCATAGGCGGGGGTCACGAACATTCACGGTCCTTTCGGTCATGGAAGGGCGCGGCCGGGCCGCGGGCCTCGTCTGGATTGGCGCGCAACCTATCTGCGCGGCCGGTCATTGGCAAGAAAGCGGCGCCTGCCCTGCGGCATTGGCGACAAACGGCTTCGTGATGCGGGCGGACGCCTGCTTACAGGGGGGCGGGCTGCGAACGCTCGACCAGGCGGGCAAAGAAGCTGGCGCCGACAGGGGCCACCGCGTCGTTGAAATCATAGGTCGGGTTGTGGACGCCCGGCCCCTCTCCCTGCCCCAGGAACAGGTAGCAGCCGGGGCGGGAATTCAGCATGTAGCTGAAATCCTCGGCCCCCATCTCGCGGCCGGAATCAGGGATCACCTGCGCCTCGCCCGCGATCTCGGTCGCGACCTCGACGGCGAAGGCGGTCCGGGCATGATCGTTCACGGTGGCGGGATAGCCCTGCTGATAATCCAGCCGGACCTCGACGTCATAGGCCCCGGCCTGTCCGTCGCAGATCTGCGTCATCCGGCGGCAGACCATGTCGCGCACATGCGGCTCGAAGGTGCGTACCGTCCCGCAGATATAGGCGGTGTCGGGCACGATGTTGTCGGCGCTGCCGGTGTGGATCTGCGTTACCGACAGGGCCAGGTCGTCCATCGTGTGGTGGTTGCGGCTGGAAATGGTCTGGATCGCGCTGACGATCGCCACCGCCGCCACGATCGGGTCCGCCGTCAGATGCGGCAGCGCGCCGTGCCCACCCCGGCCCTTCACATGGATCTCGAACGTGTCCACGGCAGCCATGATCGGCCCCGGCGTCGTCTGGAAGCTGCCAAGTGCCTGGCCGGGATTGTTGTGCATGGCAAAGACGCTGGAGATGTCAAAGCGCTCCATCATCCCGTCCCGGACCATCGCCTCGCCGCCGCCGCCGTTCTCCTCGGCGGGCTGGAAGATCAGCGCAACGCGCCCGGCAAAGTTGCGCGTCTCGGCCAGGTACTTCGCGGCCCCCAGCAGCATCGTCGTATGGCCGTCATGGCCGCAGGCATGCATCCGCCCCGGCACGGTCGAGGTCCAATCAAGGCCCGTCACCTCGTCCATCGGCAGCGCGTCCATGTCCGCGCGCAGACCGATCGTCGGCCCCTTGCCCCGCCCGTTGATGATGCCGACGATTCCGGTGCGGCCGATCCCCTCGTGGATCTCGTCCACGCCGAATTCGCGCAGCCGCTCGGCCACGAAGGCGGCGGTCTGGTGACAGTCGAAGCCCAGTTCGGGATGCTGGTGCAGGTGGCGGCGCCAGGCGGTCATCTGCTCGGCGAAATCGGCGATACGGTTCAGGACGGGCATGTGGACTTGGGGCTTTCGCTGTGGCAGTCGGGGGCATCTTCCGTGTCCGCAGGGGAATTGCAATGGCCGACCCGACGACGACCCGCCGCGACCCCGCGGCCGAGATCACCCGCCTGATCGACATCATGGCCGCGCTGCGCGACCCGCAGACGGGCTGTCCCTGGGACGTCGAGCAGACCTTTGCCACCATCGCCCCCTACACGATCGAGGAGGCCCACGAGGTCGAGGATGCGATCCAGCGGCAGGCCTGGGACGAGTTGCCAGGAGAGCTGGGCGACCTGCTGCTGCAGGTGGTGTTCCAGGCCCAGATCGCGCGCGAGGACGGCATGTTCGATTTCGCCGACTGCGCCGCGGCGATCAGCGACAAGCTGATCTTCCGCCATCCGCATGTCTTTGGCGACGAATCCCGCGACAAGTCGGCCGAGCAGCAGGTGAAGGACTGGGAGGCGATCAAGGCGGTGGAGCGCGCCGGCAAGGCCGAGCGCGGCACGCTGGATGGTGTCGCTCTGGGCCTGCCCGCGCTGACCCGCGCCGTCAAGCTGCAGAACCGCGCGGCGCGCGTGGGCTTTGACTGGCCCGGCCCGGGCGACGTGCTGGCCAAGATCACCGAGGAGACGGCCGAGTTGGTCGAGGCGCGCGATGAGCTGGGGCCCGAGGCGCTGGAGGAGGAGTTCGGCGACCTGATGTTCGTGATGGCGAACCTGGCGCGGCACCTGAAGATCGACCCCGAGCTGGCGCTGCGCCGCGCCAATGCCAAGTTCACGCGGCGGTTCCAGGCCATCGAGGCGGCATTGGCCGGCAAGGGACGGCGACCCGAGGACAGCGACCTGGCCGAAATGGACCGGCTGTGGGACGCGGCCAAGGTCGCGGAGAAGGCGGCCGGGTAAGGGGCACTGCCCCCGTCCCGTTCCGGCACCCCCCGGGGGTATTGTGACAACGGAGGCGTCAGGCGGGTTCGGTCACCTGCGCCAGGGCGGCGTCATAGACCTCGATCCCGCCCTTGGAGGCGCCTTCCGACAGGGTGCGCTTCCAGCTGCGCGCGCCAGGCTGGCCGTGGAACAGGCCCAGCATGTGGCGGGTGAACTGGTGCAGCCGCCCGCCCTGCGCCAGATGGTCGATGATCAGCGGGCGCATGGCCTGCGCGACCTGCTGCGGGCTGTCGAAAAGCGGCGTATCGCCCCAGAGCGCATCGGCCGCGCCAAGGATGTTCCAGGGCTCGTGGTAGGCCGCGCGTCCCACCATCGCCCCATCCATGACGGCCAGATGTTCGCGGGCCTGGTCCAAGCTGGCGATGCCGCCATTGACGGAGAGGTGCATGTCCGGGAACTGCACCTTCATCGCGTGGACCAGCGGATAGTCCAGCGGCGGGATCTCGCGGTTTTCGCGGGCGCTGAGGCCCTTGAGCCAAGCCTTGCGGGCGTGAATGGTGACGCGGCGGATGCCGGCCTGGCGCAGCGTGTCGATGAAGGCGGGCAGCACCTCCTCGGCCTGCTGGTCGTCGACGCCGATGCGGCATTTCACCGTGACCTCGACGGGGCTGACCGCCTGCATGGCGGTCACGCAATCCGCGACAAGCTGCGGCGATTTCATCAGGATCGCCCCGAAGGCTCCGGACTGGACGCGATCACTGGGGCAGCCGACATTCAGGTTTATCTCGTCATAGCCCCAGTCGGAGGCGATCCGGGTGGCCTGCCGCAGTTCGTCCGGATCGGAGCCGCCCAGTTGCAGCGCAACCGGATGTTCGGCCGCGTCGTAATCCAGCAGCCGCCCGCGTTCGCCGTGGATGATCGCGGGGGCGGTCACCATTTCGGTATAGAGCAGCGTCCGGCGCGACATCAGCCGATGAAAGCGGCGGCAGTTGCGGTCGGTCCAGTCCATCATCGGAGCGACGGACAGGCGCGCGGCGCGGGTGATCGGATCGGGCATCGGGATCAGTCCGGATTGCGGGTCGGAAACGGGCGAAGGCTCGCCTATAATCCAGCCGCGCGCCAAGCGCAAATCCGTGAAGGTGGTGGATGGTGGGTGATAAGGGATTTGAACCCCTGACATCTTCGATGTGAACGAAGCGCTCTACCACTGAGCTAATCACCCGTCGGGCTGGCTTCTAGCGTCAGCCGCGCAGGGACGCAAGAGGCGCCAGCGCCTTTTGGCGGGGCTTTTTACTCCAGCAGCCCCGGATCGGCCGGCCTGCGGCGCAGTCGCAGGGTGATCACGTCACCGCCGCGGGCATCTTTTTCAAGATTGATTCGCGCGCGCCCGAGGGGCGGGACGGCCAGGGTCTGGCCCTCCGACAGCACCTGCCCCAGCTGTGCCAAGGTGGCCTCGATGATGGGACGAGCCTCCGTTCGGCGGGCGCCGGTGGCGGCCAAGACGCGGTCGATGAAATCCCGTTTCTGCACGACATGCGCAACGCGCGGGTCTGGGCTGGTACGAAGGCCAATGGCCTCTGCCGATTCATGTGTCATTCCTGGTCCCCCTCCCGGAAAGTCACATCAGCCTAACGTGGTTTGACGTTACGTCAATCATTTGTTTATGCATGGCCCGGGCCGAAGCCCGGGCCATGCTGTCATCTGTCAGTGCGCAACGGCACCGGGCGCGTCGGATCCGCGCTGGCTGGACAGCCGGGCGGCCTCGGCGGCCTCCTCGGCCGCTTCGTCCCATTCGACCGGAACCGGCATCCGCACCAAGGCATGGCGCAGCACCTCGCGGACATTGCTGACCGGGATGATGGTCAGGCCCTGCTTGACGTTGTCCGGGATCTCGACAAGATCCTTTTCGTTGTCCTGCGGGATCAGCACCGTCTTGATGCCCCCGCGCAATGCTGCCAGCAGCTTCTCCTTGAGCCCGCCGATAGCCAGCACATGGCCGCGCAGGGTCACCTCGCCCGTCATCGCCACGTCCTTGCGGACCGGGATGCCCGTCATGACCGAGACGACCGAGGTCACCATGGCGATGCCCGCCGACGGCCCGTCCTTGGGGGTGGCCCCTTCCGGAACGTGGACGTGGATGTCGCGACGGTCGAATTCCGGGGGCTTGACCCCGATTTCCGGCGCCACCGACCGGACGAAGCTGGAGGCTGCGTCGATCGATTCCTTCATCACATCGCCCAGTTTCCCGGTCGTCTTCATCCGGCCCTTGCCCGGCAGGCGCAGCGCCTCGATCTGCAGCAGGTCGCCGCCGACCGACGTCCAGGCCAGGCCCGTCACGACGCCGACCTGATCCTCCTTCTCGGCCAGGCCATAGCGGTGACGCCGGACGCCCAGGTATTCCTCGGCCTTCTCGGGCGTCACCTCGACGGTCTTGACCTTGCCCTTGAGGATCTCGGTCACGGCCTTGCGGGCCAGCTTGGCGATCTCGCGCTCCAGCGACCGCACCCCCGCTTCTCGGGTGTAATAGCGGATCATATGGGTCAGCGCCTCATCGGTCACGCTGAACTCGCCCTTGCGCAGCCCGTTCGCGGCGATCTGCTTGGGCAGCAGGTGGCCCTTGGCGATCTCGCGCTTCTCGTCCTCGGTATAGCCCGAGAGCGGGATGATCTCCATCCGGTCCAGCAGCGGGCCCGGCATGTTGTAGCTGTTGGCCGTGGTCACGAACATCACGTTGGACAGGTCGTATTCCACCTCCAGATAGTGGTCCACGAAGGTCGAGTTCTGTTCGGGATCCAGCACCTCCAGCATCGCCGAAGCCGGGTCGCCGCGGAAGTCCTGACCCATCTTGTCGATCTCATCGAGCAGGATCAGCGGGTTGGTCGTCTTGGCCTTCTTCAGCGCCTGGATGATCTTGCCGGGCATCGAGCCGATATAGGTCCGACGGTGGCCGCGGATCTCACTTTCGTCACGCACGCCGCCCAACGAAATGCGGATGAATTCGCGCCCCGTCGCCTTGGCGATCGAGCGGCCCAGCGAAGTCTTGCCCACGCCCGGAGGTCCGACCAGCGTCAGGATCGGTCCCTTCAGCTTCTGGCTGCGCGCCTGCACGGCCAAGTACTCGACGATCCGCTCCTTGACCTTTTCCAGCCCGAAGTGATCGGCGTCCAGGATCGCCTCGGCGCGCGACAGGTCCTTGCGGGTGCGCGACTTCACGCCCCATGGCAGGGCCAGCAGCCAGTCCAGATAGTTGCGGCTGACGGTGGCCTCGGCCGACATCGGGGACATCGACTTCAGCTTCTTCAGTTCGCCCTCGGCCTTGTCGCGGGCTTCCTTGCTGAACTTGGTCTGGGCGATCTTCTCTTCCAGTTCGGCCAGCTCGTTCTGGCCGTCCTCGCCGTCGCCCAGTTCCTTCTGAATGGCCTTCATCTGCTCATTCAGATAGTACTCGCGCTGCGTCTTCTCCATCTGGGTCTTGACGCGCGACTTGATCTTCTTCTCGACCTGCAGGACCGACATCTCACCCTGCATCAGGCCATAGACCTTCTCCAGACGCTCGGCGATGTTCAGCGTGTCCAGCAGGTCCTGCTTGCGGTCCAGGTCGATCCCCATGTGGCCGGCGGCCAGATCGGCCAGCTTGCCGGGCTCGGTCGCCTCGGCCACGGCCGCCACGACTTCCTCGGGGATGTTCTTGCGCACCTTGACGTAGCGCTCGAACTCCTCGGCGACGGTCCGCACCAAGGCGGCCACGGTGGCGTCGTCGCCCAGCGTCTCGTCCATGGCGACGGCGGTCGCCTCGAAATGGTCGTCATTCGGCACGAAATCGGTGATCTGCACACGCTCGCGTCCCTCGACCAGCACCTTGACGGTGCCGTCGGGCAGTTTCAGCAGCTGCAGCACATTGGCCAGCACGCCGGTGCGATAGATGCCCTCCTCGGTCGGCTCGTCGACCGAAGCATCCTTCTGCGCCGACAGCAGGATCGGGCTGTCCGATTCCATGACCGCTTCCAGCGCACGCACCGACTTCTCGCGCCCCACGAAAAGCGGCACGATCATGTGCGGGAAGACGACGATATCCCGCAAGGGCAGCACCGGGTAGGTCTGAGTGGTGAATTCCGTCATGTCTTGTCCTTTCTGCCCGAAGCCGTGGCCCCGTCATGGCGACGCACGGCCCCTGCATGACGACAATCTAGGGCCAGCGCCCCCCGCGTTCAATACGACCGCAAGAATACCCGCTATTTCCCGCGCCACGTCGAAACTCAGCGGGGAATCACGATTTCGGCGCGCAGGCCGCCCAGCCGCGGACCGCGTCCCAGCCGCAGCTGCCCGCCATGCGCCCGCGCCACGTCGGCGGCGATGGCCAACCCCAGCCCGGCGCCCTGCGCGCTGCTGCGCCGCCGTGCCGGGTCCAGCCGGGTGAAGGGGCGCATGGCCATTTCCAGGCTGTCCTCGGGGATGCCCGGCCCGTCATCCTCGACCCCGATCCGCAGGCTGCGGGGGCCGAGGGAGGCGTCCAGTTCGGCGCGGCTGCCATAGCGGACGGCATTGCCGATCAGGTTCTCCAGCGCGCGCCGCAGCATGTCGGGCCGGAACATCGCCATCCCGTCCGCGTCCCCTTCAAAGCGCACCAGCTGGACCTCCTGGCCGGCGCGCTGCCCGTCGGCGACGATGGTTTCCAGAAAATCGGCGGCCACCAGGGGCTCGGCCTGGTGTTCCTGCGCCTCCTCGCGCGCATAGTCCAGAAAGCCGTCCACCATGCGGCTCATCTCGGCGATGTCGGCCTCCATCGCGGCGATCTCCTCCGCGTCCGGCGGCATCTCGGGAGAGATCATCGACAGGCTCAGCCGCAGCCGCGTCAGCGGTGTGCGCAGGTCGTGGCTGATGCCCGACATCATCAGCTTGCGCTGTTCGTTCTGCCGCTCCAGCCGGTTGCGCATGTCCAGAAAGGCGGTGCCGGCGCTGCGCACCTCCACCGCGCCGGAGGGGCGATAGGGCACCATGCGGCCCTTGCCATATTCCTCGGCGGCCAGCGCCAGGCGCCGGATGGGGCGCAGCTGGTTGCGCAGGAAGATCGTGGCGATCCCGGTCATCAGCAGCGACGTGACGACCATCAGCACCAGCAGCTGGTGCGGGTTCGAGGCGCTGACCCTGCGCCGGTCGAAGCTGATCCCGAACGGGCCCGCCTCACCCTGCAGCGCGACCGAGACCCGCTTGTCGTCCGAGGCCAGGTCGATCGACAGGATCTGCGGCAGCGTCTCGCGCAGCACCTCGATGACGATGCGCCCCGAGAAGTCGTAGAACCGGCGCAGGTCCTCCGGCAGCGGCTCCACCGGCAGCTCCAGCCGCAGGTCCAGGGGCGCGGCCACCGCAAGGCCCGCGCGCCGTGCGTCATCGGGCGTGTCCGCCTCCCGGACCAGGCGGACCACCAAAGCCAGTTCATGGGCCATGCTGGAGGTCATCTGCCGCGTCACCCCGTCGAAATGGCGCTGCAGGAACATCACGCTGACGACCATTGTGACGACCACCACCGGCAGGAACAGGATCAGCGCCGCCCGTGCATAAAGGCCGCGCGGCACAAGCGTGCGGGCAATCGGGCCTTCGGCATGGTTCGACATGGAAACCTCTCCTCTCGCGGGCTAGGCTAGCGCCATGAACGCCCCTGCGAAAGAGCCGCTGCGGATCCTGGCCGCCAACCCCTCGCCCCTGACCGGGCCGGGCACGACCACCTTCCTGATCGGCCAGCGCCATGTTGCGGTCATCGATCCCGGTCCCGATGACGACGCGCATCTGGAGGCGATCCTGCAGGCGGCCCGAGGGCGCATCAGCCATATCCTTGTGACCCATGCGCATCTGGACCACAGCGCCGGCGCGGCGCGGCTGTCCCGGATGGCGGGCGCCCCTGTGCTGGCCTTCGGGGATGCGACGGCCGGCCGGTCGCCGATCATGACGCGCCTGGCAGCCGGGGGCCTGGTGGGCGGCGGCGAAGGACTGGATGCGGGCTTCGCCCCCGACATGCTTTTGGCGGATGGCGATGTGGTCGAGACGCCTGACTGGACGCTGCGCGCGCTTCACACGCCGGGCCATTTTGGCGGGCATCTGGGCTTTCAGTGGGACAAAACGATCTTCTGCGGGGACCTTGTCATGGCCTGGTCTTCGACGCTGATCTCGCCGCCGGACGGGGACCTGGCCGACTACCTCCGTTCGGTCGAGCGCCTGGCCGGACTGTCGCCCAACCGGCTGTTGCCGACCCATGGCGCGGCGATCGAGGCTCCCCTGCCCCGGCTTCATGACCTGATCGCGCATCGGCGCACCCGCAGCGCCCAGATTCTGGCCGCCCTGCGCCAGCAGCCGGACACGGCACAAGGGCTGGCCCGCCGCATCTATGACGTCCATCCCCGCCTTCTGGTGGCGGCGGAACGCAACGTGCTGGCCCACCTGATCGCCCTGGCGCAGCTGGGAGTGGTTGATTTCGAAGGGGATTTGTCAGCCGTCACGATTTTTGCACCTGCATGACAAAAAGTCGCCCCAACCCACTGGACGCCCCCCTGCGACGTTGCTATATCCCGCCTCGTGTTCCGGCGTAGCTCAGCGGTAGAGCAGTTGACTGTTAATCAATTGGTCGTAGGTTCGATCCCTACCGCCGGAGCCAAGAAATTCAAGGGCCTGATCGCGCGCGATCGGGCCCTTTTTTCCTTCACGGATGACCTCATTCGCGGCAGCGCAATTCTTGTGCCTGCAGGCGGCGAGGAAGCGCGGCTGTGACATGCCACCCCCTGCCCTCCCGCGCCCGCGCGTCCTGGCCGAATTCCGATTGCCGCAATGGCGGCGCCGGCTATACTTCGTGCAGTTTCCGACGGGGGAGGATCGGCAATGACTGCATTCCTGATTGCAGAGGTCAAGGTCACCGACGATGCGTGGGTGCCCGATTACGCCGCCAAGGTACATGACATCGCGGCGCGGCATGGCGGGCGCTATCTGTCCCGCTCCGGCAAGATCGAGACGCTGGAAGGCGCGACGACCGATGAGACGCTGATCGCGCTGATCCAGTTTCCCGACCGGGCCTCGGCCCATGCCTTTGCCAACGACCCGGATTATGCCCCCTTCAGCAAGGCCAGGCAGGAGGGCTCGGTCAGCCATTTCCGCGTCATCGACGACAGCGACATCGCCGGCGCCATCCCCTACCTGCCGCGGCCGTGACGACTGGCGCCAAGGCCCAGGGACCGGACGTTAGCCGGTCAGCTTGGCGGCCAGGCTCTGCACGTCCGGACCCGAGGCCCGGGGCACGATGCGGAAGACGGCGTTGACGAAGCAGAAGATCGCAAAGCCCACCAGCCCGACGCAGACCGCGATCACCAGAAGCCGGCCGTAGATCTGGCCCGACAGCCAGGAAAACGCCTCTCCGACGCCGCCGGCGGCCTGCGGGTCGGCCCGCAGCGCCGCGAACATGAACAGCAGGCCGATCACCCCGATGACGACCCCGTGGGCGATGACGCCGGCCCTCAGAACCGGGTTCCAGCGCGTGGTGAACCGGCTGGCGCGAAGATGCTCTCGATAGCTCGCCTTCCAGCCCTGCCGCAGGTAATAGGCTCCGGTTGCCATGACGATCAGCGCGACCAGCCCGATGATCCAGCGCCCGCCCGGCCACTGCATGACCGTCCCCACGTATCGCGGAATGCTGGAGCCTTCTTCTGAGCCGCCGCTGCCGAACAGCAACGAAAACGCGACGATCCCGATGCCCAGGTGAAGGCCGCCCGTGACCAGCATGCCCGCACGGGCGATGATGCCCTTGCCCTCGCTGCCATAGCATTCCAGGTCAAAGGCCGCGTCGAGCGCGCGCCAGACGGCATAGGCCAGCATGCCCAGCAGGATCAGGAACAGCACCACCGCGCCGCCCCATGTGCCCTCGAGCCAGCCGAGCGCGGAGGAGGTGTCCTGCGCCCTGCCACCCTGCCAGATCGAGTAGAGCGAGATCCCCGCCACGGCCAGATAGACCAGCCCCCGGCCGGTGTAGCCCGCCTGCATCAGCGGTATCGCCCAGCCCATGTCCTTGTCCGTCATCGGTCCCGCACCTGCCTCCAGTTAGGATCAGACCGTGCGCCGCCATTGCGGATCGCGTCAAGGGACCATCGTGCGGATCCGGCCGTCGGAGACCACTGTGGACGCTGCCCGACGGCAGACCAACCATTGCCGGGCCAGTCGGACAGGCTGAGATCGCGTTCAGGGAGCGGGTGTGTTGCACGCCGCCGCGGACTGCACGCGGATCGGACCGAGGGTTTCGGGCAGGTCGTGGCAGCTGCCCCCGGCGCAGAGGCGCCAGCCGCCCCCGGTCGCCCCGGATGCCGCAAGGTGAACCACCTGCTGCGGCGGCACATGTGGTGCAAAATGCCATGCGCCGTCGCGCCAGATGGCGTCCTGCGGCGGCTCCATCCCGGCGCCGGGGCCGGTCATGCGGGCCTCGACAGGAGCAAGCCCTTGGGGACCGGCGGTCCAGCGTTCCCACCACAGGGTTCGCGTGACCGAATGGCGCCATTCCAGGGTAAAGCCCGGCGCAGCCAGGGCCAGGGCAAAGGCCCCGGCACTGACGCAGATCACGGGGTCACCGCCCGCATCCGCCGGCTGCGCGCGCCATGGAGGATCAGGAACAGGACCGCCAGCGCAAAGCCGGCCTGATCCGTCCAGGGCATCGCCAGGATCAGGCTGACACCCGCCGCGAAGGCCAGCAGACGTTCCGGCACCGTCGTGCGGCCCCACAGATAGCCCACGACGGCGATGCCCCACATGGCCACCCCCGCCACCGTCTTGAGCAGGACATAGGCGACCTCGACCGGGTAGCCCCAAGCCTCGGCGATGGCGCCGCCGTCCTGCAGCATCAGCGAGGGCGTGTAGACCGCCATGAACGGGATGATGAACCCCGCCGCCGCCAGCCGGATCGCCTGCATCGAGATCTTGAGCCCCGAGGTCTTGGCGATCGGCCCCGCCGCGAAGCAGGCCAGCGCCACGGGCGGCGTCAGGTCGGCCATGATGCCGAAATAGAACACGAACATGTGGCTGACCAACAGCGGCACGCCCAGTTCCAGCAGGGCGGGACCTGCCAGGGACGAGGTGATGATGTAGTTCGGGATCGTGGGGATCCCCATGCCCAGCACCAGGCAGGTCAGCATGGTCAGGACCAGCGACAGGAACAGGTTGTCCTGCCCGATGGCGATGATCGCGCCGATGAAGGTGGAGGCGATGCCGGTCAGGGTCAGCGTGCCGATGACGATGCCCACGATGGCGCAGGCCATGCCCACGGGCAGCGCGTTGCGCGCACCCTGCGCCAGCGCGTCGCGGATGATCCCGATGGTGGGCCGCGTGCCCTGGAAGACCGCGCAGGCCAGGATCAGGCCCAGGATCACCAGCGCCAGCAGGTTGATGCCGAATTTCAGGAAGCTGGCCGCCGCCAGGCCAAGCGCGACCCAGAACACCATGCGGAACACCACCGGCCCGATCATCGCGGCCAGAGGCGCGCCCAGGATCAGCACGGTCACCAGCGCCAGCCCCATCGTGCCGGCAAAGATCGGCGTGTAGCCCGCGAACAGCAGATAGACCAGTGCGGCCAGCGGCAGGACCAGCGGCCACTGGTCGCGCACTGCGTGCCAGGGGTTCGGCAGGCTGGCTTTCGGCAGGCCCTTGAGGTCATCGCGCCCCGATTGCAGCCAGACCATCCAGAAGACGACGCCGAAATACAGCACCGCCGGCACGATGGCGGCCTGGACCACGGCGGCATAAGGGACGTTCAGCGTCTCGGCCATGATGAAGGCCACGGCGCCCATCACCGGCGGCATGATCTGGCCGCCCATCGAGGCCGTCGCCTCGACGCCCCCCGCGAAGGCGGGCTTGAAGCCCGATTTCTTCATCATCGGGATGGTGAACTGCCCCGAGGCCACGACATTGGCCACGCCCGAGCCCGAAATGGTTCCCATCAGCGCCGAGGACAGCACCGCCACCTGTGCAGGCCCGCCCCTGCGCGCGCCGACCATGCCCAAGGCAAAGTCGTTGAACAGGTTCAGCATGCCTGCCCGTTCCAGGAACGCCGCAAAGACCACGAAGATGAAGATGTAGGCGCTGCTGACATAGATCGGGCTGCCATAGATGCCTTCGGTGCCAAAGGCGAAATGCTCGACGATCTGGTCAAAGCCATAGCCGCGATGGATGAAGGGTGGAGGCAGGTGCTGGCCCAGAAAGCAGTAGGCCAGAAAGATCCCGGCGATCACCGCCAGCGGCCAGCCCATCAGCCGGCGCGCTCCTTCGAAGACCAGCACGATCAGGACGGTGCCCATGACCAGGTCGGTCCGGTTCAGGAACCCGGTGCGGCGGATCAGGTCGTTGTACTCCACCCACTGGTAAAGCCCGGTCGAGAAGCCGAGGATGCCAAGCGCCCAGAAGAAGATCTGCCCGCCGCGCGACCTGGCGACCAGGTTGCCGACCAGGCCGAAACCCAGCAGCAGCAGGAAGCCCACATGCATCGCCCGCACGATCTGGCTGGGCAGGGTGCCATAGGCGGCAGCCCACAGCTGGAACAGCGCAAAGACCACGGCCAGCCAGAAGGCCAGGCGGCCCGGCAGGCCCGCGCCCCATCCGGGAGGCAGGCCCTCGTGGATCTCGGGCTCGATCGCGGCCGAGGGGTCCAGCTGGGACCGGTCAGGGCGGGTCGGCCCGCCGGCTTGGGTGGGGGTGACGGACATGGCGTTCTCCGGGAAATGAGGCCCGCGCAGGGGACGCGCGGGCCGGGCGATCATTCGATCAGGCCGATTTCACGATAGTAACGCTCGGCACCCGGATGCAGGGGGATGGGCAAGCCGTCCAGCGCCGTGTCGGGGCTGATCCCGGCGGCGGCGCCATGCGCGCTCTGCATCCGGTCCAGGTTCTCGAACATCAGCTTGGTCATTTGATAGGCGGTCTCCTCGCTGACGCCCTCGTGCGAGATCAGCATGTTGCCGACCGCCGCGGTGGGGACGTCCACGTCGATGCCCGAATAGGTGCCCGCCGGGATGACGGCCGGGACATAGGGCTGGCCGATGCTGGTCACGACCTCCTCGGGGATGGCCACGATGGTGATGTCATGGGTGGCCGAGAGGTCCTGGATGAAGGCCACGCCCAGGCCCGAGGACTGCAGCGTCGCTTCCAGCTGGCGGTTCTTGATCAGCTCGGCCGATTCTGCAAAGGGCAGGAACTCGACCTTGCCCAGGTCGTCATAGCTCATCCCTGCCGCCTTGAAGATGGTGCGGGCGTTCAGCTCGGTCCCCGAGGCCGGCGCGCCCACCGACAGGGTCTTGCCGCGCAGGTCCTCCAGCGTGGTGGCGCCCGCCGCGGCATCGGCGACGATCTGGATGTAGTTGGGATAGATCGCGGCAATGGCGCGCAGTTCCTTCAGCGGGCGGGCAAAGCCTGCCTCCTCGTTGCCCTCCCAGGCCAGCTGGACGCTGTCGCCAAGCGCGAAAGCGATCTCGCCGCGGCCTTGGGCCAGGAGGTTCAGGTTCTCGACAGAGGCCTTTGTGGCCTGCACCTGCGTGCGGGCGCCGTCGATGCCGCTGGCATAGATTTCCGACAGCGCGACGCCAAGCGGATAATAGACCCCCGAGGTTCCCCCGGTCAGCACATTGATGAACTCCTGCGCGCGGGCCTGCGGCGCGGTGGCCATGATGCCCGTGAGGGCAACCGCCGAAGCGGCGGCAGCGATGCGATGGAACATGCGATCCTCCCATGATGTTCTGCGCGGAAGCGTAGCAATATCCCTTGTGCGGCGGCAGGAGGAACGTTCCAGAAGGCGCCTACTCGCTGCTTCTGGGATAAGGCCTTGATTTTATGATATTTGTCAGGCAACGGCAGCAACTGCGTCCGGCAAGATGTCGCGCTGGTCAAACATCCCCCGGCAAGAAGCTGCCGGGACTTTCGCCACGCAGGCCAAGTCGGGCCATCTTTTCGGTCAGCGTCCGGCGGGGAATGCCTAAGGCTTCCGCAGCGGCCGCAGTGTGGCCCCCGGCATCTCTCAGCGCCTCCGCGATGATCTGTGCCTCGATGCGGGCCAGCCGTTCCGGCAGGGCCTGTCCCCCACCCGCCGTCGCCGCGGATCCCGGCAGGGCCAGGACCGCCCGCTCTGCCGTGGCGCGCAGTTCAGCCAGGTTGCCGGGCCAGTTGCCGGCGGCCAGCCGATCCAGGTCGGCGGGCAGCAGGTCGGGCCTCGGCAGGCCAAGGCGCAGGGCCGCAGCCTCGGCCATGGCCGTGAACAGCAGCGGGATGTCCTCGGCCCGCCGTCGCAGGGGCGGGCAGTCCAGTGTGACCGCCGACAGGCGATGAAACAGGTCGGCGCGCAGCCCTCCATGCGCAGGATCGGAGGCGAGGTCAGGCCGGGCCGTTGCGATCAGGCGCAGGTCGATGGACCGGGGCGTGCTGCCGCCCATCCGTTCCACCACGCCGGTCAGCAGCACGCGCATCAGGCGCGACTGAACGCCCATCGGCAGATCCTGAATGTCGGTCAGCACCAGCGTGCCGGTCTGTGCCTGTTCCAGCCGGCCAGGGCGTGCGGGCCCCGCGCCGCGTTCCTGGCCGAACAGTTCCTGCTCCAGCGCCTCGGCCGACAGGCCGGCGCAAGGGACGATCACGAAGGGCCGCCGCGACCGGCGCCCGAAGTCGTGCAGGCAGCGGGCCAGTTCCAGCCGCCCGCTGCCCAGTTCTCCGATGATCAGGACGTCCTGCGGCAGATCGCTCAGGTGTCCGACCATGCGGCGAAGGTGGCGGATGGCCTGGCTGTCACCGGCCAGGCGGGTCTCCAGTCGGGCAACAGCGGGGCCGGTCGTGCGCGCCTGCCGGGCAGAGGTTCGCATCCGGCGCAGCGCTACGGCACGGTCCAGCACCTCGACCAGATGTTCGGCACGGTAGGGCTTTTCCAGAAAATCATGCGCGCCGGTCCGCATCGCCGCCACCGCGACCGGGACATCCGCATGTCCCGACAGCAGGATCACCGGCAGGTCTGGGTCCTGCGCGCGCAGCCCGTCCAGAACCTCCTGCCCCCCCAACCCGGGCATCCGCAGGTCCGTCACCACGGCGTCGTAATCGGTGACCCGGATCCGCGACAGCGCCTCGGCGGGGTCGGTGAAGGTCTGGACCTCGAAGCCGGACGCCTCCAGCCAATCCGCCGCAGCCGCGCAAAGGGGTGCCTCGTCATCAATGAAGACGATCCGGCCCCGCATCTAGCCCGCCTTCCGGGTCATGACGGCCTGGTTCTGCCACAGGGGCAGGTCGACGATGGTCAGCGTGCCGCCGCCTGGACGCGGCGCAAAGTCCATCTGGCCGCCCATCTGGTCCAGGATCCCGCGGGTGATGGCCAGGCCCAGCCCCAGGCCTTCGCCGGTGATCCGGGTGGTGAAGAAAGGCTCCTCGATGCGGGTCCGCAACGCGGGGTCGATGCCGAGACCCCGATCGGCGATGGTCAGGCGCAGCATCTGGCCTTGGACGGTCAGGCTGACGGAGATCGGCTCGGAGGCAGCGGCCGCCGCTGCGGCTTCGGCGGCGTTCAGGATCAGGTTCGTGGCGACCTGCTCCAGCCGGATCGGATGACCCTGCGCGGCGGGCAGGCCTGCGGGCGCGGCCAGATGCAGGCTCTGGCCCAGTTCGGCCAGGCGCGGCGCCAGCACCTCGGCGGCCGCGGCTAGCACCTGCCCCATGTCCACAGGCTCTGGCGGATCGATCCGCTGCCGCGAGCCAAAGGATTTCAGGTTCCGCACCATCTTCTGCATCCGCATCAGCAGCGCCCGGGCGGCGCCCAGGCTGGCCTCGGCCCGCGCCTCCCGGCCCGCGCGCAGGTGCAGCTCGGCCGCGGCCAGCGTGCTGTCCAGCGCCGACAGGGGCTGACTGACCTCGTGCACAATGGTCGAGGACATGCGCCCCAGAACCGCCAGCTTGGCGGCCTGGACCAGGCTCTCATGCGCCTCGCGCAATTCGGCCTGGGCAAGCCGACGCTCGGCGATTTCATGGCCAAGGGCCTCGGTCCGCTCGGTCACGCGGCGCTCCAGCTCGGCGTTCTGGTTCAGACGCACGCGGATCAGCTGACGCCGCTGCGCCAGGCTGACGGCCAGCGCGGACAGCAGCAGGCCCGACATGCCCGCCAGCGCCGCCAGCAGGCGGGCCTGCTGTTCCACCGCCCCGACGGGCAGGGCCGCGATCACCCGCCAGCCATCGGCCTGCAGCGGGGCCTCGGCCAGCCGCAGCCCGGCCAGCGCGGGACGCAGCGGCACCGCCGCCGCCAGGTCCTGCCCGTCATAGCGACGCTCGACCGCCAGCTGTGCCACAGTGTCGGGCCGCAACGGGTCCAACGGACGGAAGAGCCATTCCGGCTCGGCCGACAGAAAGACGATGCCGGCCCCGTCCGCAAGGGCCACGGCCTGCGCGGCGCCCGCCCAGGCCTTTGGCAGGTCGGACATGTCGACCTTGGCCACCGCCACCCCCAAAGGCGCCTCCTGCGGCCCGATCCGCGAGGCGAGGAAATAGCCCGGAATGCCCGTGGTCACGCCGACCGCATAATAGCGTCCCTGCCCCACCTCCAGCGCTTGCCTGAAATAGGGCCGGAACGCATAGTTCTGACCGACAAAGCTGCCGGGTTCGGCATGATTGCTAGCGGCGACCGCGCGTCCTGCCACGTCCAGCACATAGATTTCATCGACGCCGGACAGGTCGCGGATGGCGGTCAGGTAGGCATGGGCCCGACCGGTCGCGGCATCCGGCCCCACCAGCGCGGCTTGGATGCGCGCATCCTGTGCGACGACCCCTGGCAGGTAGCGATAGCGTTCGACCTGGGTCACCACGGCATGCTGGGCCAGCATCAGACGGTTGTGCAGTTCCGCATCCAGGCCAGCCAGCCCTGCCCGTCGCGCCGCCATATGAACCGCCCCCGCGAGCGTCAGCAGCAACGCGGTCACGGCGATCGATCGAAGAACGTGGCGGCGGCACGGCAAGGGCATCGGGCCATACTGCCAGCGGCCAGGCGTCGGGCCAAGACGTCCCGGTTCGCCGTTGGTGGCAAACCCCGCAGAGGTTGTCATGCGTGGACCCTGATGCCCCTTGGGTGATGCCCGGCCACGACTGGATAAGGGAACAGCGGTCTTTCCGATCCGCATTCCCAGTTTTCAGTCAAGCATAGGCGATCCACAGCAACGCCACGCCCAAGATAAGCCGATAGATGACATAGGGCGTGAAGCTGACGGTCTTCAGAAGCCGCATCATCAGCGAGAGGGCCGCGAGGGCCGCGACAAAGGAGAATGCCGCGGCGATGCCAGCTTCCAGCGCCATCTGGCCGTCGGCTTGTGCAACGACATCCGCGCCGATCAGCAGCGCCGAGGCCAGGATCGTCGGAATCGACATCAGCATCGAGACGCGTGCGGCATCCTCCCGCGCATAGCCCAGGGCGCGGGCGCCGGTGATCGTCGCGCCCGAGCGTGACGTGCCCGGGATCAGGGCTGCCGCCTGCCAAAGGCCAAGGATGATCGCGTCGCGGAGGGTCCAGTGGCGAATCTCTTTCACGGCCGCGCCCCGGCGATCTGCCCAATAGAGGAAGATGCCGAAGATGATCATCGTCCAGCCGATCACCGCAACGGAGCGCAGCATCTCGACCGCGCCCGTCACCTTCAGGACCAGACCGGCCAGGATCACCGGAACCGTCGCGACGATCAGGCAAAGTGCCAGCCGCGCCCCCGGCGTGTCGATCCGCCCGCGCACCAGGCGCCCCATGCCCACCAGCCCTTCGGCCACGTCACGCCAGAAAAAGAGGATCACCGCGACCAGCGTCCCGACATGTACGGCGACGTCGATGACCAGTCCTTGGTCGTCGATCCCGGTCAGGCGCGGCAGCAGGATCAGATGGCCCGACGATGAGACGGGCAGGAATTCGGTGATCCCCTGGATGATGGCGATGATGACAAGGCTGAAGAGGGGCATGGGTGGTTCCGTCTTGATGCGGGCCGCTTGACGCGGGAGACCGCCCTGCCACTTCTGGTGCTGGGCGCTGAGCAAGAGCACCGCTTAGCAGCCGGCAGCCCGGGGCACCACCGGTCAGGACGATCTTTCACCTGCGGGGGTTGATTGGCTCCAGAATCGCTTGCTGAGTGTGGGATGCAGGGCCTCCGTAGGGTGTCGCATCGACAGAACCCAGTGTGGCAGAGCTCCATCATTGATGTGAGATCTGATCTAAACACGCGGACCGCTCAGGTGGGGCTGATCATTATGATGCCATCGCTAGCGGGCTGCGAACGGCTGTTTGAGAAGCAAGCTGTAGACGCTGGAAAGCCTTGTCTGCCCCTGCCCGTCACCGGTTCGGCTTCACCCGAACCTTTCGGAGCTCTACCGGCGCAAGGTGAGCGAACTGGCGGGCACCCTGACCGATCCGGAGATCCGCACGCCGGCTCTGGAGACCATCCGCGGCCTGATCGAGATCTTCACCGTCCACGTTACGCCGGAAGCGATCACGTTGAAGCTTGAGGGTGCGTTTGCGGCGATGGTTGGCTTGGCACAGGGTGGAACAGCAAAAAGCCCGCTGGAAAGCGGGCTGTATGCGGGTTCGGTTCTAGTGGTTGCGGGGGCCTGACACCACCGAGATCTACCACCGCCAGAAGGCTAGCGCACCTGCATTTCAGGCGCCGGCAGTTCTCTCTGTAGGATCGCAAAGCTCGTTCTATTGCACCAGGCCATCTCGACCTACGAGGGATGAGCCAGATGTCGTCTATGACTTCCCGCGCGCCCCCCTCAAGGCGGTCGAGGAGGCAGTCGGCATTTGGATCATCTACTACGAGCCCGTCAAAGCAGAATCTCGTGGCTACTTCGCTGTGGCATTGTTCAAGCGGGTAACCTCCAAACTCGGTGCCGAACGGCGGTTCTTGGCGATGATTGAGCCCGTGTCCTTCGTTCCGTTCGATCGCAAGGTGCCGCGACTGCTGGATGGGAAGCCGATGGAAGCGGCGCTCACACAAACGAACAGCGCGCTCAAGAAGGGTGGCGTGGTGCAGCTGGCTGTGCGGCGGTTGCGGAGGCGGAGTTTGCCCAAGTCGCGAATCTCGGGCTCTCCTAGGACATGGAGCGCATCGAGGCGACCAACTCTGCCGCAACGCTGGTCAAGATTTTAGAAGGGCAAGATAGGTTTGAACGGCCGGTTCTCGAGCGGCTGACCTGAACCCATACCGGGAGGTGGCGTTTCGTCGGAAGGTGCGCGAGACCCCTGTCTACCGCTGCGCGATGTCGGGCCTCACGCTGCGCAAGAGGGGTGGCCGGCCTGCGGTGCAGGCTACCACATCCGCCCGGTTCAAGACGACACCCGTGCCTTGCGTCATCGTCTTGATGGTCGCCTAGATACGCCCAGAGGCCTGCGCCGAGCACTGGCCAATCAGGGTCTTGTTGCGGGTTGCCCTAATTCGTTGCACGATCGGCGCCCGTATACCCGATCAGGAAGAGGCACCCGCCGGTGAGGCTGGCGGCTAGCAAGCATTTTGAACAGAAAGCTTAATAGCGGGTTGATTTGGCAGCCCGGCCCGTCGGCTTGCTTTGAAAAGCAAATTCATATAAAATGGGACGCACTGACGAATAAAAATCAGAGCGAACAGGGGCATCCGTAATGGCTGACGAACAGTTTGTTGCGTATATGCTTTCCCTCACTTCAGAGAAAGAATCGGCAGATTCAAGCGCTTTGAGCACGCAGTCTGCCGAGGAGAGCACTGACGCTGAAGAAGACAAGGAGCAGAGCGAGAACATCTCCCCTGGGGATATCGATGCCCATGCCTCTCGTACCGTAGCTGATATTGTGGCTGAGTACGGTTTCGAGAAGCCGCAAACGGGAATTGAGCAATCCGTGGCTGAGGCAATCGCGAGTGTGCTTACAGCTACCTCCTACGAGCAGCGGTTTGTAGAATTCGTAAGCAAGCTCGGCTTACAGCACTTCAAAGCGAGCGAGCTTCTCTACATGGGCGGCAAGAACGGCACAGGTGCAGCATGTGCAGGCAAGAACAAGCTACCTAGTGAGGCACACTGGCCCATGATTGTCCCAACTGTCCTGCTTCTAGATAAAATTCGGACCAAGTTGGGGACCGGAATCAGGATCACCTCCGCGTACCGATCCAAATCCTACAACACTTGCATCGATGGAGAAAGCAGAAGCTTTCATATGGAGTTCAACGCGGTGGACTTTCAAGGCCATAGCGCGCCTGTCTCTAGTCTCTTCAGTGCGGTGACTCAGGTAGTAGGAACAACTACGCATTACAAAAAACGTTACGGCACTTTTGTCCATCTCGACACGCGCAGACGCCTTCCTGGTTCCTAAAGTAGTCAGCCGGCGACGCCGTCAACCGAAATCTTCTCTAACAGATATGTGATAGCGAATGCACACCATCTTTGGCATCTAGTTCCGAAACATTGCACTCGCCCTCCACGGCTTCTAGGATGAGGACTCGCTCTTGATCCATAGACGTCGCGGCGACAGCGACAAGGAATCTTTCCGGTATCTTCGCTAGGGTGTTGCCAAGAGCCGCCAGTTATCAAGACGCTCGAACATGATCTCGCTCTCGCTGCGGCATCACTAGTGCCGCTAATCATGCTTGACGGATTTGCGGCAAAACTTAATATCCGGGACGCAGGAGCTCATTCCCCTGTCTTCGCAAACAACTTTGGCTCAGTTGACATCATAGACCGGGTTAGCCAGAAGCCACTGCGAGCTGAGCAAGCTGCTCAACAAGCCTGCCGCCCCATGCAAGCGCCGACTTCGCCCGCAATCAGGGAGCAGCGGATCGGGCGCCCTATGGTCTTCCCCCTTTTCACCGGGACTGAGGCGGTTGCGGTTTAAGCGGCAATGAAGCCTGAGCCTCTAGCGGCAACAATAGGGTTGCTCATCAATCAGCTTTCTTGAGTAGGCCGATCCGTATCCTAAACAGAGGAATGATGGCCCCAGCCCCGGCAGGCCGCAAGCTACGGCTTGTGCCGCAGCAAAGGCTATTTACGCGCTCCCGTTGAGTGCGAAAATTTACTTGGATCCGGCATCGACTAGGCCGCGTTGACAAAAGGGATTCCGGTTCGCTGACAGCTATGATTCAAGCTCACCTCTGCGTTGGAGGTGAACTCGGCTCGCAACCTGATGTCGGATGACGAGTTGGCATTCTTTGAGGGCTTCATCCGGGGTGTCCGGCATGCGAACGGACGAAAGCCTGTCGATAATCGCCTTGTTTTGGAAGGTGTTTTCTGAATCGCACGAACTGGTGCGCCTTGGCGGGATCTGCCCGAGGAGTTCGGCAAGTGGTTCTCGGTCTATCGCCAGTTCCGACGCTGGACGCTGGCCGGGCTGTGGGAAGATGTCCTGGACGCGCTGAACCATGCCGGGTTCGTCCCGGACAAGCTCCAGATGATCGACAGCACAGTCATCAGGGCCCGCCATCATGCGGCCGGCGCAAAAGGGGGGCTTCGAAAGAGGCTCTTGGCCGTTCAAGAGGTGGTTTTTCGACCAAGATCCACCTCCGCGTCAACAGCGCTGGCCTCCCTATGAGGACCGAGATCACGCCGGGTCAGGATTCAGACTATGCCGGCTATGATCTGGTGATGGCCGACAACCTGCCGTCGCCTGCTGTTTTGGTGGCTGACAGAGGCTACGACTCTGACAAAATCCGAGAAGATGTTGAGAAACGCGACGCCGTCTCGATGATCCCGATGCGCAAGAACCGCAAGGTCCGAAAGACCGTGGAGATGACCCTCTACACCCTGCGCAACATGGTCGAACGCTGCTTCAACAAGCTGAAGAACACCCGCAGGCTCGCAACACGCTATGACAAAACAGCCGCCAGCTTTCTTGGCTTCATTGACATCGCCTGTGTCAGGCTGTGGCTCCGCCATTTGTCAACATGACCTAGGTCGACGAAAGATGCTCTTAAAGATCCCTTTCCAGCAGAAGGCTAACGCCACACGCACCCGAGTGTCGCGTCATCGTTTCCGCTTCTGCATTTTCTGACTTCATTCCCGTTTCAGTTCAATCCTTTCCAAAAATCCGCTCGGCGCAGGAATTTTCAAGGAAGTTGAATTTATGGGCTATCAACGCTGCATCCTAAAGATGCGGAGAAAAATAATAAGATATATAGACCAAAACCGACATATCGGCGCTCGACATTTCTCTGACCAGCGAGCTTCAACGACCCTTCTAAACTTTCCATTGACTCCTGCAAAAAACGTGCAAATCTTCTCGTCAGCACTGTTGCGCCAGCTCCTTCTTTTCTTTGTGCAATGGAGATGTTTATGCCTCCTAGATTCGTTGGTATGTCGCGAGCAGATTTCATCAGCGTTGTTGGTGAATTTGCGTGGAAAAATCCAAAGACGTCGGTCCATGTTCATCACACTTGGCGGCCGAACCACAGCCAGTATAGAGGGCAAAAAACTATTCTCGCGATGTGGAAGTACCACACGCAGACCAACGGATGGAGTGACATTGCGCAGCACGTCTCAATCGCGCCGGATGGAACCATTTGGTCAGGCCGCAACTGGAACGCCGTGCCCGCAAGCGCTGCCGGCTACAACACCGGCGCGTTCATGTTCGAAACCATTGGCGACTTTGATAAAGGAAAGGACGTCCTACAGGGCGAGCAGCTTCAGTCTGTCCTCACCGTCACCGCTACCATTCTCATCGCGTTTGGGCTGAAGCCGTGGACGGCGGTGAAGTTCCATAACCAGATGTCTCAGAAAACCTGCCCCGGCTCGTCGATTGACCGGACAAGCTTTATCAACGCCGTGATCGCCAAGCAGAACGAGCTGGAAAGCGGGATCGGCGCGTTCCTGTCACCGTTGTCCCGGAGCGACGGGGCGCGCGAAGCGCTATCTGTGCTTTCCGCAGCGCCGGAAACGGACGCACCGGATGACGCCGACGCTTCACACAATGCGCCGGAAGACCTGTTCAATGCTGCCGACGGCGACCTTGACGCCCTTCACGTAGAGGAACCGCGTGCCGCGCCACTTGCCATTGTCGCGGAGGTCCAGTCGCTCGCCGAGCGCGAGGTATCGGAGGATGAGCTGTTTGCGGAGCTAGCGTTCCGCGCCCAGTCCATCGGCAAGCCGGACGGCGCCCTTGAGCCGCTGTCTCTCAGCGAGCAGCTCACGGCCCTCGGGCTACGCATCTTCAAGCGCCTTCATCGCGAGTTGCACACAGTTCTGTGCGGCAGCGCTGAGAGCGACAAGTACGACCGCGACAAGCTGCGGGCCGCGTTTGGGATTGGCGGCGACGCTGTTACTGCCGCGCTTGTCGGCATCATGACCTCCTCTCTGGCGATTGCACAGCCGGTCGCAGTGATCGTCGCGGCCATCATAATACGCCGCCTTCTCACTCCCACCTATCTCGAGACTTGTGCTTGGTGGGGCGAGCAGCTCAACGAGCGGGTGCTGGCATGAGCGAGAAGACTATGTTTGTTCTTCGCGCGGTCCCGATTGACGGCGACGACACGGCGGAAGCCTCGACCGTGACGCCGATGACGACACGCGGCCAGGTGCGAGGCATGCCGACCCGCCGCCTCGCCCCACTCAAGCTTGAAGTGCGGGACGAAACCTCCGCGGAGCGGCACGAGAAACCGCACCAGATCATCGGCACGATTGATGATCCGCTGCCGCTTAGCGTCATCGAGCCAGTTCGGCTCGACAAAACGCGTCAAGGGCTCGGGGCCGAAGCAAAAACGACGGAGGCCGCCGCGTCGGGACAGAGCGATGCGGATGCTACCGCGATCGAGGCGGCGAAGGATCGAGGCACCGCGTGGGGCATACACGCACTAAAGCTCAATTCCGACACCCCCTACAACGGTGCGGGAGTTACCGTCGCTATACTCGACACCGGCATCAACAGAAGTCACGCTGCGTTCGCCGGCATGGGGGACAACCTCATCGAGAAGGACTTCACCGGCGAGGGCAACGGCGACGAACATGGGCACGGCACCCACTGCGCCGGCACGCTATTCGGCCGCGATTTCGATGACGGCGACGGCAGAACCGTAAGGATCGGCGTCGCGCCGGGGGTGGAGCGCGCGTTAATAGGCAAGGTAATTGGGGGAAAGGCCGGGCTGAAGGAGTTGATCCTCGCGCTCGACTGGGCCTTCAACGAAGGAGCTGACATCATCGCGATGTCGCTCGGCTTCGATATCTACAAAGCGCTCGAGTTCAAGGACGCGGACATCCCGACCGCTGCACGGCTGGTCAATACGTTTCGCGACAACGTCCGCCTGTTCGACACCTATATGCAGTTTCGCTTCGCCGGCGAGGCGATGGGGCAGCGTGCTCTCGTGTTCGCCGCGACCGGCAACGTCAGCAACCGCGACCAGTACGTCGTGTCCAAGCTCAGCCCAGCGGCGGCGATCGGGATACTGTCCGTTGGCGCAGTGGGACCGGCCGACGACGACACGCTAAAAATTGCATACTTCTCGAACACCCAGCCCGACCTCGTCGGGCCGGGCGTCGGCATCGTCTCGGCCGGCCTCGGAGAGCGCGACTTCAGCGTAATGGACGGAACAAGCCAGGCCTGTCCCCACGTTGCCGGCCTCGCCGCGTTGCACTGGGAGCAGGCAGCTGAGGGCCTCCAGAAGCACGAAAGAGTTTCGACACAGATCGTGGCGGCAGCCCTCAGGGCGAGTGCGGCACGCGTGAAAGCCAAGAGCTTTCCCGGCGCGGCCACGGACGACATTGGCGCAGGTATGCCAGGGGTGCCATAAATGCTCGCCCGCCTGTGGCAGCTCCTTACGGACAGGCTGCGGCGGCGCGTAGGATTCGGCCCGGTGCGTCGCTCGGACCGCCCTGCGGCGCTCGTCATTCGCGGGCAGGCGGATGGGGGCGACCTCGACGACGCTCTTGACCGCGAGGTCAATGACGTCGGGCGTGCCCTGAAGCACATGGACTATGACGTTCTCGTCGTGAAAGACGGTACAAAGGAAGCGTTCAACAGCGTCCTCAGCACTGACTTCCGCAGCCGCCTCGTCGTCCTCCACTACGCCGGCCACGCCACGGACGAAGGGTTCGTCATCCAGGACGGCCGCGGCGGCAACTGGTTGTTGAAGGCGAGCGAGTTCGCCCGACTGTTTGGGGGGGCAGCGAGCCTGCGGCTGATCTTCCTCAACGGCTGCTGGGCGTTCTCGCAGCTGAAGACCTACCAAAACGAGCTCGCTGCCGTACGCGGCAGCATCGACTGCTGTATGATCGGCTCGCGCAACGAAATCGGCAATGAGCTGGCCGCGGACTTTGCGGCGGCAGTTTACGACAGCCTCGCCGACAACGCGACGCTCGCGGACGCAACAGAAAACGTCGCCAAGTTCGTCATCAGCCGCGACTACTCTGAGGACGCCGCGGCCACCGTCAAGGTTATCCTCAATAACCAGGAGGACTTTCGCCTTTCAGACGGCTGGCCGTCGATTTTCACCGACCTCTACGATAACGGCAGAAACATCAGTTTCACTCCGCTGCTGGTGTACGTGGTCGTCCTGGCCGCGATCGGCGTCACCAGCGCCTATCTCGCACACAGCCCGCTAAGCAGTCCGGCGTTTCAGGCGGCGTTCAGCATCGCGCCCGATCCCAAGATCGAAGCGTTTGTGGAAACCCACGGCGATAGCGGAAGCCTACGCAACCGGCTCGGCTACCTTCAGGAGGCTGGAGAACCGCCAGATGCGCTCATCCACTTTGGCAAAACCTGCACAGCAGGCCCTCCGCCGGGCGCGATAGAGGTCGAGAACTTGCGCGCGCGGCGGGAGATTGGCACGGCACTCGACTTCAACGAGCATTACGGCTGGATGGTTGAAGGCGGCCGAGTTCTTCTTCTTGCAGTTCTGCTGCTGGCCGTCGTAGGCGTCGCGCAGCAGACAAAGTTTCCCCGCCGCGTGCCCCTGCTGTCCAAGGGCGAGTTCGCCGCCTTTATCCGCTATCCAATCGGCGCTGCGTTTCTAGCGATTGGGCTGCTGGGCAGCGCATACATCATCCAGTACCATGTCGTGACTGGGCCTGCGAAGCTTGCCACCTTCGACCCGGGGAACGATAGCAACAAAAGCTGGCAGGAACGACGCTGGGCGCTGGTGCATTGTATCCCAAAGGCTTGGCAGGAGGCCGGCTGGAAGGACGGCTCTTTCTTCTTTAACGTGATCAAGGAGCACGAGCCCGGAAGAGGCCGTGTCTGGTCGAGCTTCGTTGAAACGCCGGAGGAGGACGGCGGAAACGGTAGAATCTACTTTCGCATGTACCAGTTACCCTACCTCGCTTACCTCCCCTACTCGCTGACGACGTTTGTCGGACTGCTCCTCCCCTCGCTGTATATCATGTTCTTGACAGGCTTCCAGTCGTTCAAGTGGTGCCGGATGGCGGCGGCCGGAGTTGGCGTCCAGTTACGCGACTGGGTGCGCAACCGAGAACGTATCCAAGCGCTCGCCCGCCAGCTTGAGCGTCGATCAAATGAGGCGACGCGGATTTTTGCGGTAGGTGGTTTTGCGTTCTGCATGGCTGCGATCTACGAGGCATATCTAGGCAAGAACACGATCGCGATGATGGCGCGCACCTCTACCGTTGTCGCGATCGTACTCGTAATCTTTGGCGGCGGCCTCTTGGCGATGCTGCTCGCTGGGCTCGCGCAGCTTAAGCAAGCCGTGCGAGACGACGTTGAGGACACGGACTTGGAATTTAGCCAACAGCTCGGCAGCTTCATGTCGGTTGCAATTCACCCGGTCCAGTGGCTCGTGGTCGCGACAACTGGCGCGGTCGTGTTCCGCCTAATTCAGTTGCTGTTCCGCTAGAGGTGCGGATGGACCTCCCCATGACGCTCGCGGTTCTCGCCATCCTCACCTTCGCGGCGAGCGGCTGCGCTGTCGTAAACCGTTTCCACGTTCCCCCTGCAGTCGAAGCGGTGCCAGTCGCAGGAGGCGCGCCAGTTCGTCTTGCCGGTACGGAGTTGTCAGTTGTGACGTTCAACATCGGCTATGCCGGGATGGGACGCGACGCGGACTTCGTCCTTGACGGGGGGAAGCAGCAGCGGCCGCGCGACAAGCGCCTTGTTGAGGACAACCTTGCCGCCATTGTCGGCTGGCTCGCCGGCGCCGACGCGGACGTCCTTCTTCTCCAGGAGGTTGCGCGTCCGTCGTTCAGCACCTACGGGATGGACGTGCTCGAGGCGCTTAGCGCCGCGGCGCCGGACACGACGTGGACGTTTGGCCCCGACATCAAGACGCGCTTTGTCCCGCCGCCGTTCCGCACTGTAATAGGCAACGCGTCGTTCAGTCGCGTAGAGGTTGCGGGCGCTGAAGCGCGCGGGCTACCGCTCGAACCGAAGTTCCAATTCGGCCTGTTCCGCAAGGGCTATAGGGCCCATATCCTGCGCCTTGCTGGGCCAGACGCGTGGACGATCGTCAACGTCCACCTCGCGGCGTTCGACAGTGTCGACGCCGCTATCCGCGAGAAGCAGCTAGCAGCGGTGCTGGCCTTCGCGCAGGACGAGTATCTCGCTGGGCGGCATGTGGTCGTCGGTGGGGACTTCAACATGCGTCTCGTCGTGACCAGATTCCCGCACGCCACCGCCGCCGCGCACTTGTTCTGGATCCGCGATCTGCTCCCGGACTCGGTTCCTAAAGGCTGGAGGGTTGCGGCCGACTCGCGGGTGCCGACGGTCCGGACTGCGCACCAACCCTATACGCCTGCCGTCAACTACACGACAATCGTCGACGGGTTTCTGCTGTCTCCGAATGTCGAGCTCGTAGATGTACGAACCGAAGACCTCCGCTTTATCCACACGGACCACCATCCGGTACGCGTGGTGGTACGCGCTGCCGACCGGTGACGCGTTCCTGGGCTACCGATCCTCAGCCCGCCCGGCAGGAACGGGTAGGTGTTGTGCCCTTCCTTGGCGTGCCGGTGTTGGGCTTGTGGTAGATCGGCATCGAACGCGTTAGCCGCCGGATGCGTTTCTGGTTCACGTCGTACTACATTTCTGCAGATGTCGGGTCACCTGCCGGAACGGCGACGGCAACTTGGTGCCGTCGCCGCACTTATGGGTGGTCGTTCTAGCCTCTTCAGGCTTCGGCTTCCGGCGAAGCCTTAGAAGAGCCGCGCCCTTTGGCTTCATACTTCGCCTTCAGTTCGGCCAGTTGCTGCATCTCGCGCTCTTCCTTGGTGCGGCTTGCGTTGGACTTTTTGGCCAGCTTCTCGGCCTCCGTCTTGGCACGTGCAGTCTCGACCAGAGGAGTGACCGCGGCGGGGCGTAGCGGATGACGCTCGATCTTCCGCGCGACGCTCTCACTGACGACGGCCTCGATGGCAGCGAAGAACGCCACACGGGTCGGCTCGTCCGCGATCTTCAGCCATTGCTGAACAGCCGCGCTAATCGCGGCATTGATTGCCTGCTGGGAGACGACCTCCTTCGTCGCCTCCTTGGAGACAGACGCGAGAACCCGCTCGATCGCTGTCATCTTCGCCGTCTTGTCACCCGCCAGTTCCGTAACGCTCATGATCAACCTCCGTAGTTATGAGCCGATCGCGGATGATTGCCCGCGCTGATCATGATTTTGGAACGACCGAAGCGCCGCCGTGATGACATGGACAAGAAAAAGACGATGAAGAGCTTAAAGTTTTGTTTTAGTAAAGAAGAAACTTCAAAAAGCGGGTGTTCTGGCTCCAATCAGCCGCTCCCGGAGCCGATGGCAGCCCGCATCTGATCTGCCATGCTGCGGCCGTGCTTCATCTTCTCGATGGTCGCGAACACATGGTCCGAGGCCCCCGCCCAACACTCGCCAATCTGCGTCTTGTTGCGCATGTCCTCGTTTGTCGCGCGGTCGGCGCCCTTGTATTCGAGCACGAAGAGACGCCCGTCCCTCAGCTTCCCGACGAAGTCGGGGTAGAAGTTGCCCTTCAGCAGCGGCAGCGAGAAGCTGTCTCGGTGGCGTGGGATGTTGCGCACCCAGACCTCGACCTCTTCGAGCGCATCGAGGGCCTGGGCGCAGGCGAACTCCTCGCCGGTCTCGTCGCCGCCGAAAGTAGGAACGGCATCACTTCCCAGCAGGTGCTTCTGGAAGCGCAGGCGGTTCAAATAGGTGAGGGGGGCATCGCGATAGGTCGAGGCATCGAAGCGGATCGTTGCGTCCTTGACGACCGCGGGTGCAGCACCTTCATCAAAGAGGGCGGCCTGGCGCACTTGCCGGCGCGCTGCCTCGCGCTGCTCTGCGATCCGCTGCCGCAGCTTTGCCGAAAGCGCATCCTGCCAATCGACCAGGGTGTCCATGCTGACACCCCGCCGAGTTCGCAGATGGGCCACGGCTGCGCTGAGCCAACCGCGCAAGTGCTCCTGCGGCAGGTCCGGCGCGCGGCAGGCGCGCTCTAGCCACTGGATCAGCGTCGCCGCCAGGCTGTCCTCATCGACCGCGCCCATGCCGATTAGCCTCGGCTGCGTGACTGTCATCCGCGTATAGACCAGCTTCTCGCCGTCGAGGTCGATCTCCATCACCTCGTCGGCGCGTTGGAAGCTCAGGTCAGCCTCCTCCAGGTGGGCGGAGGCTTCACAGAGCGTCCAGTCGGACAGCTCCATCAGACTGTCGGTGTCGGCGGGCAGGAGCTCGCCGTCGACTTCGGCGAATAGCAGCGGCACCTCGATCACCGCGCCAAACTCGTGTCTGCTTTGGCCATATCTCCTTGCCCGTAAAAGGCTGAACTATCGGGTAGTAGAGGTTCGGTCGTTCAGCAGCACTCTTGGCGCAGGTATAGGTATCGGATCTCCAAAGGCCCTGCGGATCATCGTCGGGGTTCTTATAGACGGACAATGACTGTTCGCTTCGCGGGACGTTGTTTGTTATGAACTCAGGCTTTCGTAGCGCAAATGCCAATATCTGGTCATGCGACTCGCTCAGCCAAGTTGCATCGTTGGCGGGTGCGTAGGGTTTCTGCCAAGTGACATTCGCCACGAAATTCCTTCGTCTGAAAATCTCGTCCATCACGACCTTGAGGTAATGCCCTTCGTTGTCGTCGATGCTGACCCAGATGCTGCGGTCTTCGGACAGAAACTCCCGTAGCAGCATCAACCGGGGCACGATCATCCCCAGCCATTGAGCATGTTCCAGGATATCATCGTAGTGCTCGAAAGCCGAGCGGGTGTTGTAGGGCGGGTCGATATAGATGCATTTCACCCGGCCGGCATAGAATGGCAGCAGCGCCTTCAGCGCCTCCAGATTATCGCCCTGCACCAGAAGGCCGTTCTCGCCCTGACCGTATGACAGGTCCGGCTGCTCGGTCAGAAGCCGGAACGGCACCCGCGCCGCCGCCCGCCGATCCGCGTCGCCCGTCAGCCACTGCAATGTCGGCATCCTGTCCCTCGTGCTTTTTGCACCGGGTCTAGCTCTGCCTGCGCGGCAGGGGAACCGTTCGTGACGCCGAGTGGAGACGGTTACTCACCCTGGTCTTGCCCGCTGCGCCCGGTGTCGCGGGCCTTCATTATGCGCCACCGGACAAGCACCTTCTGCACCTGCTCCTTGGCAGTTTTAAACGGGCCGGTGTCGATCCTGAACTGCCGGGCCATCTGCGCGAGGTCCCGCCACGCGCCGTCGATTTCGGAATTCTCGCGGGCGACCCGCGCCTTCTCCTGCGCCAAGGCCGCGTCAGCCTCCTCCCGCGCCGCCTGCCGCAGGCGCTGCCAGCCCGGCGTCAGCGCGGCCACGAACCTGTTCCAGCCGCGCGGCGAGCGGGCGATGCGCGTCCCGATCTCCGTCGCCTCCGCGCTCTCGGGCGCCGCAGGTGCCAGCGTCACGATGTCCTGCGTCGGGTCTATCCGGCCGGTGCCAAGCGCTTCGACGGCGGCAAGAATAGCGTCCTGTTCCTCCGCCTGCTCGGCCAACCGCTGTCGCTCAGCCTCAAGCGCGGCTTCGGCTTGCGCTGCCGCCTGCTCCCGCCGGATCTCGGCGGCCTTTATCGCCTCGCGCTCTGCGGCAAGTTCAGCCTCGGCCTCCCCCGTCTTCCGCTGCTGCTCGGCCTGAGCCGCCTCAAGCGCCGCTTCGGCTTGCGCTGCCGCCTGCTGCCGCCGGATCTCGGCGGCCTCGCTCGCCTCGCGCTCCGCGGCTAGCGCCGCCTCCGCTTCCGCCGTCTTCCGCTGCTGCTCAGCCTGAGCCGCCTCCAGTGCAGCTCGCTCTGCGGCAAGACTTATGTCCTCCTGCTCCCGCCACTTGCGGGTGCGGACGTGACGGCGCGGGGGCGGCGGCGTGTCGCCGCTGGCGTAAGCCTCACGCCTCGCCTTCGCCCGCTCCTTCCCACGCTTGAGGCCCAGTGGCGCGAATAACTTGCCGATCTCGTCCTGGAAGTGCTCGTAGTCCGCGATGACGGCGTGCTTCGACGGCTGGACCATCCTGCCGCCTTCCTTGCCCGTCTCGATCGGCAGGATGACGGCGTGGATGTGGTAGCAGGTCTCGTCTAGATCGGCCCGCGCGTGGACCAGATCGTCACCGAAGGTCTGCTTCAGCCAGGCCAGCGCGATCTCCTCGAACTGCCGCTCAAGGCCGTTGCTCATCCCGAAGAAGCTGTCGAGGTCGCCCGCGAAGAAGTCCTTGTTCGCCGTCAGGATCATCTCGCGCATCGGGCCGTGCTCGCTGGCGCGCCAGGGATCGCGCGGCCCCTCGACGATGCGGTTCAGCCGCTCCGTCTTCCGCCGACGCTTCTCGAGCGCGGCGAGCTCCTGGTTGTAGTTCTCAAAGCGGATCTCGTCGATCCGGGCGGCGGCCTCGGCGGGCCAAGTCTCGCTGCCATGGAGCAGTTTGTTTTTGCGCGACGGGTCCACGTGCCCGCAATCGCCGCCGCGCCGATGGCGGTGCATCTCGTAGGCGGGAAGCTGGTGGGGCCAAAGACCCTCCATGCGGCCGACGATGGCGTATTCCTGAGCTGACATGGCGGGGTCCTGACGGGGTGAGGTCAGGAAGTCGGAGGCTTTGCGGAAGGACGGAAATCACCGGAGAGGGCCGAGGCGCAGGGACCTTACTCACTAAGCAGCCCGCGCAGTCGCCGCCTAACGGCGTCCTTGTGCTCGGGCTGCCGTTCGCCGGGGGCAAGCCCCCAGACCCCCTGCCCCGCTGGCGCGGTGCCGGGAGACGCGCCGCTCTCCCTGACCATCTCGGGCCTTCCGCCGGACCAGAGGGATGTGCCCTCCCCTCTGGACTCCCCCGCGCATGGGAACGCTCGCCACTCCCCTGCACCTCCTCGGCGTCGCCGACGGCTCGGGCGTTCTGCACGCCCCGAGACCCCGGCGCCCGGGGACGCCGCTCCACGCTCTCGGGAAGATCGTTCCGCACCTCTTCCCGAGCCCTTCTCTGCTCGCCTGCCCGGCGGGGTCGAGAGGGTGCGCCCCTCTCGACGCTCTCCCCATCGCCACAGGCAGGAGGGACGACACGAAAGGGATGGCTGGCAGGGAGCAGGCGGGGCCTGTTTCGTCGTGCACGCGTCCTGTGACGCGCACGACGGAACATCCCCGCCGGAGATAGGGAGGAAGATCGGGCGCGTCGATTGCAACACCTTCAAGAGCCGAGGACATCATGCTCGACACCACCACCGCCCCGCTGCCCGCATGACACCCGACTGGCGCAACCACCTCGCCGTCGGCGATGTCGTGTCGTTCAACTTCCCCTGCGCATCGGGCGACATCACGCCCAAGGCACGGCCCTGTCTAGTCCTCGACATCGAGACCATCAACGGCCAGCGCTACGCGCTCCTCGCCTACGGCACGACGGCAACGACCGGCGCCAACCGCGGCTACGAGATCCGCGTCAGCTTTCCTGAGGCTCTGGCCTCGGCAGGCCTGCACAAGCCGACCCGCTTCGTTGCGGCCCGGCGCCTGCTCGTGCCGCTCGAAAGCGCCGGCTTCGCCTGCTCCGCGATGACCGGCGCTCCGGTTCTCGGCCGCCTCACCGGCCAGACCCGGGAGCGGATGCAGGCCGTCCGAGCCCGCCTCCATGCGGAGCGCGACATCGCCGCCGACCGGCGTGCGTCCCGTCGCCGGCCCGGCAGCCGCCGACCGAGCGCACCGCGGCCACTCGTCGTGGAGGTCCGTCGCACGAAGCGGCAGCCGGTCGGTCGCGGGACGGCATCCTGATGAACGACATGGCCCCTGCCACCCGCTTCACCAGCCGTGTCGAGGCTGTCCTCGGGCAGTCCCGCAGCATCCGCGCGATGCTCCTGGACGAGGTGGTCCCGCACCTGGCGCCGGCGAGGCGCGCCGCTGCCGAGCATGTCGCGCGGCGGCTCATCCCAAGCCGGATCTTCGCGTCCGAGACGCTGCACGACCTCGAGGCGCTGATCGCCCAACTGGAGCGGGAAGCAGAAGCAGGCACCTACGCCGGATGGGAGGCCGACGACGGACACACCCGCGGAGGCTGGCCCACGACCTGGCGCGACGAACGCGCCGCCAGCCTCACCGCATCCGCCGTCGAACTGCGGCGCTTCCGGATGTCCATCACCACCGTCCTCGACGCGCTCGAGGCGGAGCGCATCGCAAACCGGCTGATGGACCGCGACTGAACCGCCGACGGCGCCAAGACCAGGCGCCGTCTCTTGAGGACCCTCGGGTCCCTCTGCCACCGGATCATCCGGCGGCACACGCGCCGGCGACCACTGCTCCGTCGCCGCTACGACCGACGCCGGCGCGCCCTTTTCGAGTTCTGTACCTTCTACGCCCGCCGTAGCGACGATGCGGCGAAGCAGAGGTCTTGAAGTGCAGAAGCAGTCATTCGGGGTCGGCACAGCATCGCAGTCGCCGTGCCAGACTAGAAGGGCGGACTCCGGACCTTCGCCGTAGCTGCGAACTGGTCATGCATTGGTGTAGGAAGCCGACATTCAAGCCATGACGAACGCAAGCATCACGCTGCACTGTCGCAGGTCGGATGTGTGCCGTCCTTGCAAGTTCGCCGGGACGCGGTGAACGGCCGCTCCCGCGATCAGCCATACACGTGCCGAAACGAGTTGGGTTCTGCCCGGAGGGTTCGACCGTGATCGTGTGATGAAGACGCTGAAGTGCCCAACAAGGGACAGAAACCACCGTTTTTGTTGCGGATGTTGTGGTGAGAGGATTCTGGCCAAGGCAACTGTAGCGGGACCAAGCTGCTGTCCCCGGCGCAACTAACCGTTGCTGAACCTATAGGTTCTTAGAGGATGCTTGGCCGCAGCTTGCCAAAACTGATTTCGAACCACATACTGCCTATTATGAGGGAGCAAATTTTCTTGAGTGTTGGCGGAACGTCGAACGTTGATCAGGAACGTTTTGTTCAAGCTGTAGAGAACCGCCTTAGGGCGGAAGGGCTTTCGCCAAATACAGTGGGACAAAATACTTTCTCAGTAGATGCACCCCTTAAGACAGTTGAAGGACTTATGGACAGATGTGCGGGAATGGTAGTTCTTGCGCTCGAAAGATCTTTTTTCCCAGAAGGCCTAGAGAAACGGGGCGGAGATAAGGAGAAACCGGTTTCTAATATTGTTCTACCCACACCTTGGAACCACATCGAAGCCACGATGGCATACAGTCGCCGACTGCCGTTGCTTGTGATCGTTCAAGAAGGCCTAAAACATGAAGGCCTGCTTTAACCTGGCTATGACTGGTACGTTCAGACTGTACCCTTGGACGAGGAATGCTTGAAAACCACCTAATTCAATGGTGTCTTGGCGAGTTGGAAAGAAAAAGTCAGAAGTAGGAAATCAATACAACCTGACGACCGAATAAGTGTGCCTACCCATGTTAGCGAGATGACGATTGGGCAAATATTCGGCGCCCTGAAGCCTACGCACCTATGGTCTGTTTTATGGGCGCTGTGCGGAGCCTTGGCCGGAGCATTTTCCATGGGAGCGAAGCTCTGGCCCTAACCCTAAATCATAACGCACAATGAAATACGGAGATATTCCTACAGGAGTGACCTTGATGCAGGCACTATCCCAGAAAGACGTGAGCTTCTCCGCATTACAATACGATCTACTAATGACGGAATGGGGATTATGTAACTCCAACATTGGTAGATTTGACACAATATTGTTTGTTATTCGTGGCTGGACAGTTACTTTAGCGACGGCGGTGACTGCATACGCTTACACCGAGAACGACCCTTTTGTTTGTTATTCATCAACGGTACCTCTATTACTACTTTGGTCGATAGATGCTCTGTTCAAATCGTTCCAAAGAAATTTTATAATCCGCAATCGAGAAATCGAACAGTATTTATCATCGGATGCGCTTAGGATAGACTTGCAAAGCTCTAGGCTCTCTATAACTGTTCCTGCGATGTCCGCTGCTTTCGGGCGTAAATCGACTGTAGAGAGGTTAGCTCGAGTTCTGAAAGCGGGCGTGTTGTGGAATGTGATGATATGCTATTTATCAACTATACTCATGCTCCTGGGTGTGGGGATATCAATTTAATGATATTTACACGCAATTGTTCAGCTATTCATCATTAGCCTCTCTGCGACAGAACGACCGCTTTTAAGACCCAGAAGGTGCGCGCAGCGGTCCTTCATCCTCCGAAAATGCTGCGAGGCGCACGAATGGCAGCAATGCGGAAGATGCGTCGAAGCGCCGAGACTGTCCGTGACCGTCTGCTTTGGGCCGTGAGCTTCTGCTGCGCCTGCTTTCGTTGCAGGCCGCACGAAGGGCGGCTTTGGGCTCTCCGTGTTCACAGCGTCAACCCGAAACGCCACCGTCACAAGTGGCGTAATCTGCATCGCACGTAGTAGTTCGCCGTTGCTCCTGACAACCGGGACGCGCTGCTGGGGCCTCGTGCCGTTCGGCGGGCGAAAGATTGTAGAGGCGCAGAGACCACTATGTGGCAGGTTTGCGGCGCGGGCAGCGCAGGCGTGAGTTTCCTCCGTAACTGGACCCCATCAGCATCTTTCCATCATCTTTGCCCTGAGCAGCTCCACGTCCTGGGTGCCACGAGTTGCGTGGCCTATGATCGGAGACAACCACCATGACCAAGCACATCAACAACACGACCTGCCTCTCAGCCGCAAATGCGGGTAAAATACGCACTGAGGTGCTCGCCTATCTCAGGAGCGCGTCGGGCGCGCCTGTTACGAAGCAGCTGCTTTGCTGCGGCACCTGGTGCACGGCAGCCGGTTTGAACCTTGCCGAGGCATTCTCGGATCGCGTGGTCTCCGGCACCACTGATCCACTGCAACGCCCCGGCTTTGCCTCGCTGATGGCGCGTGTCGGGCGAGGCGGCATCGCCGCAGTTGTCGTTACCGATGTGGCGCGACTCGGGCGCAACCTGGGTCATGTCCGCAGCACCGTCGAGCTCCTTCATCAGCACGGCGTTGAACTCATTTTGGCCGGCGGTGAGCGGGTGGACCCGTTGATCTCGAGGGAGCTCGTCGGCCGCTCGCGGGTGAAGCGCCGGCGCCGCTATTCTGCCTGATCGAGCGTTGGCTCTTGGGCGGCACCTCCTAGTTGAGGCGCCGCCCAAAGAGTTTCGCTAAAAAATTTCTCCCCTCTGCTGCGAAACGTTCCGACATACTTTTTGCCAGCAGTTGGCGCATCCTCAACTCAGGAACCGATCCATGACGACCCCGACCACCACCGCCTCGACAACGCTTGAAGCCGCCAACGACAATCCCGGCGGCGCCACGCGCGTCGACGTCCCGCTCGCCGCCTTCGTCACTCTGCTGGCCAAGGCCTATGTGGCCCAGACCCGCGCGCTGGACCGCTCGGCATGAGCGCGGCGACCGGAAGCCGGCGCCGCGCCGCGGGTGTTGCGCCGGCGCCGGCAGTGCTGGGCGGCGGCAAGCCCAAGGCGCTGCTCTACTCCCGCTACTCCTCCGACAAGCAGAACGATCAGAGCTGCGAGCATCAGCTCGCGCTCGGCCGGGAGACGGCGGCGCGGCTCGGCTTCGAGATCGCCGGCGAGGTCTCCGACCACGCCATCTCCGGCCGCACGCTGCCCCGCTCGCGCCCGGGCCTCACAGCAATGAAGGCGCGTGCGGCGCAGGGCGACATCGCAGCGGTGATCGTCGAGGGGATCGAGCGCATCGGCCGGCGGGCCGCCGACATCAGCGTGATCTCCGAGTGGTTCGAAGGCCGCGGCATCGACCTCTATGCGTCGAACGGGGGGCGCTTTGACTGGAAGCTCATCCCGTTCCTCGGCGCCATTGCCGAGCACCAGTCCCGGGAGACGGCGGACAAGACGCGCCGTGGCCAGATCGGCACCACTAGGGAAGGCCGCGTCACGGCGGGGCTGGCCTACGGCTACCGGATCGCGCGGAGCGCCAAGGCCTCAACCGGGAGATCGTGCCCGAGCGCGCGTCGATCGTGCGCCGGATCTTCGAGGGCTACGCCGACGGCCTCTCGCCGCGCCATATCGCCGCCCGCCTGAACGAGGATGGCATCCCCTCCCCCTCCGGAGGCAAGTGGAACGACAGCACCATCCGCGGCAACGCCAGAAAGCGTGACGGCATGCTGCGCAACGAGGCCTATGTCGGCATCCTCGTCTATGGACGGAACCGCTTCCTTCGCAACGCGGACACCGGCAACCGGATCTCCCGGCCGGCGGACGCGGACGACATCGTCTACTAAGAGGTTCCTGAGCCGGCGATCGTGTCCGACGACATCTGGAACAAGGTGCAGGACCGGCTGGAGGAGACGCATGCGCAGTACGCGGGCAAGACGTCGCCGCTGAACGACAGCCACCGCGCGCGCTACCTGCTGAACGGCCTCGTCACCTGCGGCTGCTGCGGCGGCGGCTACACGATCACCGGCAAGGACCGCTACGGCTGCTATCGTCGCAAGACACAAGGCAAGCAGGAGTGCGGCAACAGCCGCACGATCACGCGCGAGAAGCTGGAGACGCGGGTGCTGGCGCGCCTGCGCCAAGGCCTGATGACGACGAGTTTCGCGGCCCAGTTCGCGGCTGAGGTCGAGCGGCTCCTGAAGGAGACGCCGGAGGATGGCGCCACGGACAAGGCGCGGATCGAGCTGCACAGCGAGGCCGCACAGCTCCTGCAACCTGCTGGTCCAATGCGAGAAAGCGCCCCTTGGGGCGCTGGCTTGTCGTTGTTGCAGATTTCGTTGGTTGCGGGGGCAGGATTTGAACCTGCGGCCTTCAGGTTATGAGCCTGACGAGCTACCGGGCTGCTCTACCCCGCGCCAGTTTTGTCCTGATCGGGTTTTCATCGTTATCAGAGAGATATTTGCGTGTCTTACCAGGTCTGGCGGTGACCTACTCTCCCACGTCTTGAGACGCAGTACCATTGGCGCAGCGGCACTTAACGGCCGAGTTCGGGATGGGATCGGGTGTTTTGCTCGCGCTAGGGCCACCAGACCGGGAAAGACACGCTCAGCGTCGCCCCTTTCGGGGTTTTTGTTGTCCAAGGATGCATGGGAGGAAGACAGTCTGTCTTCTTCCGGATCAAATCAAGCCTATCGAGCCATTAGTACCGGTCAACTGAATGCATTGCTGCACTTACATCTCCGGCCTATCGACGTGGTGGTCTTCCACGGCTCTCAAGGGAGACCTTGTTTTGAGGGGGGCTTCACGCTTAGATGCCTTCAGCGTTTATCCTGTCCGTTCATAGCTACCCAGCACTGCCGTTGGCACGACAACTGGTCCACCAGTGGAACGTCCACCCCGGTCCTCTCGTACTAGGGGCAGCTCCTCTCAAGTCTCCAACACCCACGGCAGATAGGGACCGAACTGTCTCACGACGTTCTAAACCCAGCTCACGTACCTCTTTAAATGGCGAACAGCCATACCCTTGGGACCTGCTCCAGCCCCAGGATGAGATGAGCCGACATCGAGGTGCCAAACGATGCCGTCGATATGGACTCTTGGGCATCATCAGCCTGTTATCCCCAGCGTACCTTTTATCCGTTGAGCGATGGCCCTTCCACTCGGGACCACCGGATCACTATGGCCGACTTTCGTCTCTGCTCGACTTGTCAGTCTTGCAGTCAGGCTGGCTTCTGCCATTGCACTCAACGACCGATTTCCGACCGGTCTGAGCCAACCTTCGCGCGCCTCCGTTACTGTTTGGGAGGCGACCGCCCCAGTCAAACTACCCACCACGCAGGGTCCCGGACCCGGATAACGGGCCGCGGTTAGACATCAAGAGTGCGAAGGGCGGTATCTCAAGGATGGCTCCACGAGGACTAGCGTCCCCGCTTCAAAGCCTACCGCCTATCCTGCACATCGCAATCCTGATGCCAGTGCGAAGTTGTAGTAAAGGTGCATGGGGTCTTTCCGTCTAACCGCGGGAAGTCTGCATCTTCACAGACAATTCAATTTCGCTGAGTC